>CAYSKK010000009.1:0-171331 GCA_964431635.1 uncultured Chthoniobacter sp.
GTTTGGAAAGGATAAGCGCTGAAAGCATCTAAGCGCCAAGCCTCTCCCAAGATGAGATCTCCCTGAAGAGCCGTGGAAGACCACCACGTTGATAGGTCACGGGTATAAGCGCAGCAATGTGTTCAGCTTAGTGATACTAATGCTCGTTCGGCTTTTTTCTCCATCTTTACGGCTTTGTCGCTGTGAAGCGGTAATTTTTCCCCTGGTATGCGAATTTCAGAGAACCGTCATGGTTGCGGATTTCGGAACGCGGAATGCGGACTGGAACCTGCAAAAGGATCTTTGACAAAATATTGGCAGCCATCAGATACACGGACGGCAGGTCCGGAAGACGGAATTTCATTCCGCGATCCGGGATAAGCATTCCGAAATCTGGTGATCCTGCGCAGTGGACCCACCCGTTCCCATTCCGAACACGGAAGTGAAACGCTGCAGAGCCGATGGTAGTGCATCTCTAGGTTGTGCGAGAGTAGGTCGTTGCCAGTATTCCGCCCGGCACTTTGGAAACAAAGTGCCGGGCTTTTTTTTTGCCGGAAGCGTCTTTTGGCGAAGCGGGGATAATCCCGGATCCGGCGATTCCTCAGGCAGAACACGTGCTGGCGGGAGCCAGTTGGGTAGTCTGCCAGATGCAGCCCGAAGGGCAAGACTCGCGGGAGCGAGCGAGACAAGCGCAGAGCCCGCAGAGAAAAATTCTTTTCGAGATAATCGATGTCAACCGACAGGCCCTGCGAAAGGAAGGCGGAACTCGCCTAAAATTCCAGAATGGCCTCTCGAAGGATCTCGATCAGTTGGTGGGAGGCGCATTTGCCGACTTCCGAAAGGTCCTCGTGGCAGAGGGGTTCACTGGAGATGCCGGCACCCCAGTTGGTCAAGCAGGAGAGTCCGGCGACTTCCAGGTTCAACGCCCTGGCCTGAATTGCCTCCGGGACGGTGGACATGCCGACGGCATCCGCGCCCAGGCGCTGGAGCATGCGGACTTCAGCAGGGGTCTCATACTGGGGACCGTGCATGGCTGCATACACTCCCTCATGCAGGGTTTTTCCCTGGCGGGCTGCGGCAGCGTGGAAACGCTTCCGTAGCCTCACACTGTAAACTTCGGTCATGTCGACGAAATGAGGTCCTCCAACAAGAGGTGTTTGTCCGGTAAGATTGATGTGGTCCGAAATCATCATCCATGAGCCGGGTTCAAAGCCCGGATTCAGAGAGCCGGCGGCGTTGGTAAGAACCAGATTATTGATTCCGATCCGCTGCATGAGGATGATGGTCCGGACAACTTCTCCGGCAGGCCAACCCTCATAGAGGTGGACACGGCCCTGAGCGACGAGGAGAGGTGTGCCGTTGAGGCGCGCGAGAACCAACCGCCCCGCATGACCCGGGACTTTGGATGTCGGAAGGCCCAGTTCGTCAAAGGCAAACGAGCAAATACTTTCAAGGCCATCGACGAAAGATCCGAGCCCGGAGCCAAGAACGATCGCGGTTTTGGCACCGGATTCATACAGGTCGCTGGGAACGGTCATGGGTTCAATCTTTCGTGGAGTTCTGTCAGGTGTGGAGCAGGGACGCCGGCAGCTTGTGCACGGCGGAGAGGTTCGCCCCAAATCGGCTCAATCTCCAACGGATTTCCTGCCCGTGCGTCCACGAGGGTGGAAGGAAGGTATGCTCCCATCGGCCTGGTCCGCTCGATTTGAAATTCTGCGTAGGACGGCGGGATATCGTGTCCCTCGGATGCGGCGATGGCGCGGACTTCATTCATGAGCGCCCGGCATTTTGAGTAGAGGGCGGGATCTTCAAGAACCCTGTCCACTGGCACATTCTCCACCGTGCAGAGCCCATTAAACGGGATGTTCCAAACCAGTTTCCGCCATCTTTCCCCGGAAAGGTCGCCGACCAGAGAGGTCTCGATTCCAGCGGAGCGGAAAGCACCGGCAAGGTTGCGGGTGCGATCAAGAGGCGGCCGGGCAAACTCTCCGAGCGAGAGCGTTCCGTGGCCGAAGTGGTTCACGACAACCGGGCTGCTTCGTGTCAGGCAGACAAAACAGAGTGCTCCCATGATGCGCCCGGCTCCGAAATGCCCGGCGAGGAACTCCTCATTTCCGAGCCCGTTTTGCATGGTGAGAATCCATGTCTCGTCGCCGATGAGCGGGGTGATGAGAGCTGGAAGGAATTCGTTGGATGTCGCCTTGACGGCAACGATCACACCATCACAACGCCCGATTTCCCGCGGGTCGGCCGCCACGCTTGGGTCCGCCAGGTGGAATTCGTCGCCGGACGAGTGGATGCGGATTCCGGATTCCATGGCAGGCAGGAATCCCGAGCGCATGAGAAAGCGGATGTCGTACCCCTGTGCCGCCAGTTTTGCGCCGTAGTAAAGTCCGATCGATCCGGAGCCGACAACCGCGATCCTTTTCCCTTTCATCGGCTGAAGGGATTCTATTCGCCGAGCCGCCTGCCCGGAATGAGGTAATTCACAGTGTAATCCCGGACGGCCTCCTCAAGCGGAGTGGTTGGAGGCAAATACCCAGTGGAGCGAATCTTGGAGATGTCCGCGCACGTGTGGTATTGGTATTGCTCGCGGATATTTTCCGGCATGTCGATGAACTCGATGTCCGGCCTGATACCGAGAGCCGAGAAAAGCGCGTTTGCGAGGTCCACCCAGGTGCGGGCCACGCCAGAACCGACGTTGAAAAGGCCCCCGGATTCCTCCGCTTCCGCGAGATGGAGAGTCATATCGACAGCATCCTTCACATAGACGAAGTCCCGCATCTGGCAACCGTCCGCGAATTCGGGTTTGTAGCTCTTGAAGAGACGGATTTTCCCGGTCGATCGGATCTGCTCATAGGCTTTGCAGACAAGGCTTCGCATGTCGCCCTTGTGATATTCGTTCGGGCCGAAGACATTGAAATACTTGATGCCCACGATGTCCGGGAGGATGTCCTCCCGCCATGCAAAGAGATCGAAAAGCTGCTTGGAATATCCGTAGAGGTTGAGCGGGCGGAATGCGCGCAAATTCTCCGTCTTGTCGTCCATTCCGGCCGAGCCGTCGCCATAAGTGGCTGCCGAGGACGCGTAAACAAAACGCGCGCCCGTGGAAAGCGCCCAACGGCAGAGCGACCGGGTATATGCGTAATTGTTTTGCAGGACGTAGGCGGCGTCTGTCACGGTTGTTGAGCTGCACGCGCCCAGGTGGAAAACCGCGGCGAACTTTCCGTGCCGGTCCGGATCTTTCTGGATGTCTTCTAGGAACCGGTCGGCAGGCACGTAATCCTCAAATTCCAGAGGGAGCAGGTTGCGCCATTTTTCATCCTCTCCCAGAAAGTCGGTAACGACGATCTGTCTGAGTCCGCGGCGATTCAGTTCATTGACCAGGGCGCTGCCGATGAATCCTCCGGCTCCGGTGACAAGGATCCGCGCTTTCTCATGGAGGAGGGAATCCCGTGGGATCTGCTTTTTTCCTCCGGAGGGTCGTCCCGGAGCGCTGGATTTTAGAGTGCCTTCTTTCACTCAGCGGAGTTTGATACCGAGATCCTCGAATGTCTCATCGAAAAGCGCGGTTTTTGGACCAAAAATATATTTCGCACCGGTGAGGTATTCGAGGGCCTTTTTGTTGTTGCCACCCTTCGATTCCCATGCCGCCTGCGCGTAATACCAGGCGGGCGTATCGCCCGGGTATTTGATGGTTTTGAGCACCGCCGCCGCAGCGTCTTTGTCCCCAAGCTGGAGATTGCAGAGAAAGATTTTGAATTGCAGGAGTTCGTTGCGGGGATCCATCTGCTGCATGGCCTCAAAATACTGCTTTGCTTCCGCGTAACGCCGCTGCAGGAAAAACAGCTCGCCGATATTGAATTTCGCCGGGAAAAAATCCGCCTGAAGGGCGAGCGCCTTTTCGAAATACCCTTGGGCGGTGGTGTATTCCTTCTTCTTCGTGTAAGCCGCTCCCAAAAGATTCAGCACGAACGGATCGCTCGGCATGGATTTGTCGACCGACTGGAGCTTCTTCAGCGCTTGGTCGTAATTTTTCGCATCGAAGTCCGCAAGCGAGCTCTGAATCAGTGTTTTGACCTCGCGAGAGACATTTGGCGGCACGGTCTGGGCTTGGATGAACGCCGCGGATGCAACGAGAAGACCAAGGATAAGCGATGAATTCTTCAAGATTTTGAAGTATGGCCCGACTGCCGGACGCGGTCAATCGCGCCTTTTTTCGGCACAAAGGAGGAAAAAAACGGTCAAAACCCTTTTGGGTAGGCCCAAGCCGCCTCCAAAAGGGAGCCGGGGGTTTCAGGAAAAACGATCTCAACCTCACGGACTGACTCCGGAATTTTGATGCTGACGAGATTGCCGGATTTTATGAGACCCAGAGAGCTGGTGATGGCAAGTCCTTCGACCGGGGTCTTAAAGAGCAGATGAAGCGATCTGGCGGATGCCGGGAGAATGATTTTTGCGGTCGCCGACCCGGGGATCACGGTGGGCAACCCGATTTCTTCGTTTCCAATCAGGATTCTGCCGATGACAAACTCCGGAGGGACGTGAAGGTAGAGGGTCTGCTCCCGGGATCCTTTCAGCGGGAACCGGACGGCAAACAATTTCAGAGTCGGATAAAGCGCGGCCGCATCAACCGGGTGGTGGCCCGGAAAGTGGGCGGCCGAAAAAAGCAGGCCCCTCCCCTCGCAGAGCTCCTGCCCGCCGGGGATTTTTTCCCTGACATCAAAGGCTTTGCCGAGATAGCCCCCCAGAGAATTCCGATAGCCGGAAATATAAACCCTTGCCCCTTCCGGAAACAGCGCGCGCACCGCCGCGGCTGCGTCCTGCCATCGCTGATCCGGTTCAAAGGAAAAGGTTCGCACGGCAGATGTTCCTGACAAAAAAAACACAACTGCCAGAGCCAATGCGATAAGCGGCCGGAGCGGTGCGATGGCGGGAAATGTCAGCCCCTGGCAGGTTAGCATTCCCGCGGCAAACGCAAATGGCATGGCTAAAAATGCGGTGATCCTTGGAGGCGGGGAGGCAAGGACAAGGCAGAATGCGTAGAAAACGAGGGTCAGGAGCGCCGCCATTTGCATGCTGGTGCTGTCCTGGGGGCGGTGCCTTCTGAGGACAAGTGGCAGGGCGATCACGAGCACCAGTGAGACGGGAAAGGCGGCTCCGTCCAGCCGGAGAAGCGCGGGAGGCGCAACATACCGCATCGCATCCAACACGCTTCCCATCGACTCGAAGGCTCTCCCATAGCTCTCCTCGTAGTCGGTCGTGACCCGCCAAATTTGCACAAAGACCGGGGCGTAAAGAGCCAGGATGGCAAGGCTGGTGGCGAAGCCCGCGAGAAAGACTTTCTTGGAAGGCCGGATGAGAAACAGAAACAACATCAGACCGCCTCCGAAAACAACGTAGAATGGAAGGGTCCAGGTGCCCAGCGCCGTGGAGATCCCCATGATCCAAAGATCGCGCACGCGCCCGGTTCGCAGGAAGCCGTTCAGTGCCACCAGTCCGATGACCGCTGCCAGCGCGACAAATCCGTATCCCCGTGCCTCAAATACTTTTGAGAGATACTCCAGATTCAGTGCCGGGAGAGCAACTGCGACTGCGCCCGCCAGCGGGCTGCCGTGCCTCCAGAAGAAGACGAGAAGGATGGTCAGGGAAAGCCCCACGGCGATGAATGACCAGAACCGCGCACGCGCCGGATTCAGGGAATCCGACCCCGGGGTCAGCGAATTCACCACGCTGAAAAAGATGTGGTTCTTTGCAAGGTTGTATTTTGTCGCCGCGATGAGTGGGCCCCGCGAAGAATAGTTCAGAATGGAGCCTATCTCGTCGACCTGCAGGGAAGCTGCCGACATCGCATGGAGTGACTGTCCGAAATGCACGCATGCCGGGAGAACCACCGCAGCAGCCAGCAGGCTTTCGAACCGTCTGAGCCAGGCGCTGTGACTCCTGGCCAGCCGGCAGAACCCCTCATACCACGCCAGTGGGGAACGGACCAGCCAGTCGGCCAGGGCGGGCAAATCGGAAATCGCCAACTTTACAAAAACAGCCAGGAGGAGGATTCCCGCCACGCGCAGGGCCCACCCCAGTCCGTTCGGGACGAAGTTGACGATGCCGGAAAATACCAATGCGACGAACAGGACGAGCAGGGAATGCCCGGGCATCGAGGCAAGACGCCCGATAATTTTTTTCAGGAAGCCCCTCATGCGCACGGCGGAAGCGGGGTTGCGGAAAAACACGCCCCGGCCTGCCCGTTTGAAGCCGCAAACCGGCGGAGAAAATCCAGGGCGAAGGCTGCAAAAACGAGTTCAAATGGCAGGAGGGATGCGTAGGGAACCCGGTCCGTCGGGTTCGACAGCGTGGTCCAGATGAGCGGCAGCATTTGAAGAAGAAAAAATGCGGCCAGCGTCAGATACGTGCGGTTTCGGGTGAATGCGGAAACCGCGACGCCGGCGGCGGCCAGCAGGTAGAGAAGGGGGAAGCGGATCCCGAAAATCCGCTCGTTACGAAAGGGCAGGGAAAAGGTTTCCAGAAAGCCGTGGCTCCACCTGAGCATGAAGTCGGCTGCATTGTGCCTGGCCGCATAATCCCGCCAGGTGAAGCTGGAGAACGCCTCTCCGGTATGAGCCTCGGCATAGGTGTCCACCCACATAAAGTTCGACAGGTAGCCATGCGAGAAGGGTTGGTGCAGGTAGTGGAGACGGGGCAGCCAGCTCGGGGTGGCGAGCACCAGAAAAATCAGCGTGGCAGCGAGGAATTTTATTAAACAGCCCGGCAGCCTCCGGGTTCGAGGCACTGTCCCGCACTGACGTGTCGAGAGCTCTTCGACGAACAGAACCGCCGTCATCGACAGCATGAGGAACAGACCGTTCGGTCGCGCCAGATAGTCGAGCCCGGCCAGTCCGGCGGCTGCGGCCAGCATGGCCGGCCGGCGGGAAGTGATGTAGGAGATAAAGGAGAAAATGACGAGAATGACGAGCAGGACGTGGAGAGGCTCTGTCATCATCCGGCCGGTGACCTCCTCGACGATCAGCTTGTTCGTGGCGTAAAACACGGTTGTCACCGCCGCGATCAGCGGACTGGAGAAGAGTTTGAGAATTCCGAAATACAGGACGAGGATCGTGGCGGCACCGATCCCGATGTTCACCGACCCCAGCCAGAACGGATTGTTCCCGCTGAGAATTACGGCTGGCGCCAGCAGGAGAGGGTAAAGCGGCTGCCGGTGCGGACGCTTCCCGACATAAGACATGGAGAGGTCGCCCCGCGCAAACGTTCCGGCAATCTGGATGTAGTGCGCGGAGTCCTCGGATGTCAGATTTTTCAACCGCTTGGCGTTGCCGACCACCTGGTGGAGCTGCCAGAAATTTCCGACAAGAAATGCAAGCGCAACAAGCGGTGCGAACACCGCAGGGCGGAGCAGAAGCGGACGGGCATGAAACGCGCGATCCGCCAAGACCAGGGATCGTTGGATTTCAGGCCTCATGGGCAGCGCTTCGAGCGATGGAGGACCCTTCGCAGAGGAGTGTCAACTGCCACGGCGAGCGCAAGCAGCACGACCGGCCATGCCGGTGCAAAGTAGCGGACATGCATGATGCCCACGAGATACGTCGCAAAGAGACCCGTGCCAAGCAAAAGCACCCAGACTCCGACCGTGCGAAAATACGGCGGCAGAAGAGCGAGTGCTGCACCAACCAGGAACCACCATCCGAGGAGAGAGGGCCGATACGAGGAGAGCAGCCTGGGTTCGGATTCGGGGCGATTCACAAGGGCGCCTGCAGCCTGGTAGGCGTTCACGTAAGCGGGCAGCCATCGCGCCGCCGCGGAGTCGGGATGGGGATTCATCCAGGCATTCAACTCCTCCCGGGTCGGGAAAGGGGCGTTACGCGGGATGCCCAGCGCGAGACGAAGAATTGCCTCGGGATATCTGTCGGCCGCAATGGCCTCATTCAATCGGCTGGAGCAATAATCCGCCTGGAACCGCCACTGGCTGAGATCGGCAGGGTTGCACGATTCGAGCATCCGGTGAAGGCCGATGGAAAGGTAGGAAAGAGGCTCGGCTCGTATGCCTTCGACAGCCAGGTCGCGATAGACACGGCTGAGGGCGGTTTTGTCCTTCGCGAGGGCGTGCAGGTGCGGACGCGAGGGGTCATTTTCCGGTGCCCTGAGATATTTTTGAACCTCATAGTCTTCTTTTGCGTAGGAGTCGATGCGGGCGTGTTTTGCGAGAACCCACCCGCCAAGCTCCGTCTTGATTTCGGCATGCAACGGTGAGTTGAGCTGCGTGAGAGGAAAGGCGGAATTGTAAAGAAGCCAGGCGCCCTGGTCATCATCGCCAACGGTGAGACCGGCAAGGAAGAGAGCGCCCAGAGCGGCCCAGTGCCTCCAGCTCAATACCCGCCATGCGCCAACGAACACAAGCGCCGCCAGCAGCCCGGGCCAGAAAAATTTGACCGACGGCTTGCTGAGAACGATGAAGGCAAATGCGGCGAAGAACAGCCACCAGAGGCGCCGGGCGCGGGAGGGATCGGGCTGGCTTGTCCAGGCGGCCCAACCCGCAACACACCAGACAAGCCCATTGAGCAGGAATGTATCTCCGATGAGCTCGTGTTCGTGCCAGATGAAGACCGGCAGACCGGCAAAAAGGGCCGTCAGGGGAATGATGAGGATTTTCCATGCAAAAAAAATCCGCCGGACCGAGTAGGCGAAGACGGGAATCGTGCACAATCCGATCCCAGCCTGGATCCAGGCCAGCGACCGGAGGGGGGCTCCGGGCAGCATCGTGACAGGCAGCAGAAAGAGGGGGTAGAGGTAGCGTCTCTTTTCGCTCAGGCTGAAATAGAAGTCATTCAAGACACCATTCGCAAAGCCGAAGTAACTCCTCGAGTCGCTTCCCCAATAGGCATAGGGTGAATAGTGCAACAGCATCAGGCGCAGGGCGGCACCGAAAAGAATGGCGGGAACCGCCCAGACCAAAGCGTCGAGGAGGAGGGGATGGCGTCGAAAAAATGAGTTCATCAGATGCCGTGGGTGAGAAAAGTGAATGTTCCAGAGTTTCCTGTTTTTCTCGGCTGCGGCGAGAGCTTTGTTTGCACGATGGTTGCGCAGCGGGCGATTTCATCATAGAAACCGTTCCAATGGACACGAAAAGCCACCGGGGAAAGCGCGTTGCCGTGCTGGTGCCATGCTACAACGAGGCGTCCACCATTGCCGGGGTGGTGGACGGATTTCGCAAGGCGCTGCCCGAGGCAGCAATCCACGTCTTTGATAATGCGAGCACCGACGGAACAGCCGACGTGGCACGTCGGGCCGGGGCGATGGTCACGCACTCCCCGCTTCCCGGGAAGGGAAACGTTGTCCGGCACATGTTCGAAGTCGTCGAGGCGGACTGGTATGTCATGGTCGATGGGGACTCGACCTATCCGCCGGAGGCCGCTCCCTCCCTGCTTGCCGGGGCGGAAGCGATGAGGTTCGGCATGATGGTGGGTTGCCGGGTGACGCCGCCCAGGGAGTTGAGCGCCGCCTACCGTCCCCTGCACCAGTTTGGAAACCGGCTGATCTGCGCGCTGATCAGAAAGGCTTTCGGATGTCCCATCCATGATGTTTTCAGCGGTTTCAGGGTGTTTTCCAGGGAGTTCGTCAAAACGATCCCGCTTCGTGCGACCGGGTTCCAGATCGAAGTGGAAATGACTCTTCAGGCCATCTCCAAGGTTTTTCCTGTTGGAGAAATGGAGGTGCCCTACAAAGCCCGCCCGAAGGGAAGCGTTTCCAAACTCAACACCTACCGGGATGGGATGCTCGTTTTGGCGGCGTTTGTCGCCATCTGCAAGGACTACCGGCCTGCGCTTTTCTTTGGTTCCCTGGCGGGCATGTTCGGAATCCTGGCCCTGGCGGCGGGCTCTGCCCCAATCTTCGATTACATGCGCTTCCAGTGGGTTTACCATGTGCCCCTTGCGATCCTCGCCACCGGACTGGCTCTGCTGTCGGCTCTGAGTCTGTGCATCGGGGTGATCCTTGAAACCCAGCTTCGTTATCACAACGAAATGCACCGACTGGTGCGGCAGGGGCTCTTTCGATGAGCCAGCCGGGCCGCGACAGGGCCGGAGGCGCTCCCACAAGGCCTCTCCTTCAGCGCATCAATTCAGCTGCCATTCTGGCGGGGGTTGCCGCCGTGCTGAGCGTGGCGGCGTTTCAGAGGTTTTCACTTCCGCTCACTCCTGTTTTTGATCCTGATACGCCCGGCTACTTGAGCCCGGCCCTCTCGGTGCTGGCCGACGGCCCGATGATCCAGGTCGACGAGAGGGCGTTCTTCTACCCCGTGATCTTGCTCGTCGTGCTCAAGGCGGCCGGCAGCTTTTCGGCAATCGTGATATTTCAGCACATCGTTTCGCTCGCGTGCGGAGTTGTGTTGATGGCTGTCTGGTGGTCGTGGATGTCCTTTCTTCCCAAGACCCGATCCAACATCTGCCTGGCTCCGTGGATCGGCCTTGCATGTGTGGCTTTCTACCTCTGGAACTCGGACACCATCTTTTTTGGGATTCAGATCCGCCCGGAAGCTGTCTTCCCCCTGTTTGCATCCCTGCAGATTTTCTTCCAGATGATCTACATCCGGGGGCGCTGGCCTGCGAACCCGTCCGATGCATCCCGGTGGAAGGTTTGTCTTGGAGGGGCCGGAGCGCTGCTGTTTGCCGTGGTAGCATACAGTCTGAAACCCAGTTGGGGTCTTGCGGTATTGACGAGTCCGCTTCTTCTGCTGGCCGGGCTGTTCCTCCGGCGGGGCACCTTTTCTCGAGCAGCAACTGCTTGCCCGCTGGTCCTGGGCGGGTTGCTGGCCGTTCTGTTTGCATTCGTGTTTCCACGGGCGCTGGGGTGGGTGCCGCAAAGCGATTCGGGCGCGTTTCTTCCGAGGCACCTTTTTTCCGTCCATGCGGACATCATTCTGGACGACATGCAAAGAAAGATTTCGAGTGGGCAGGCCGGCCCGGATGAAATCCGCTTTGCCGCGAGTCTGGCGTGCTCGCTCGGGGAAAGCCGGGCGAGACTGGGCCCCTACCGAATACTGGGACACAATCCGGATTACCTGATGTATGGATCCTCCGCCCTGGCTGATCTGCCGGGGGTGACCAACTATGGACAGCGGCGAACCTTTTTCGTTGCCAGTTATCTGGAATCCTTGCGGCACTTTCCCGGCCGTTATTTCCGGAAGTGGCTTGTTCAAATGCGGGCAGCCGTGCGGCCCGATCCCAAATTCATGTGCAGACCCACCGGGAAATTGAAAAAGTTGTATCTCATATCGTCCGGCTGCGAACTGCCATTTCCCCCCTCACTGCGCCGGGATCTGGTCCTGAGCCTGGAGTCTGTCGCAACTGAAACCCGCCTGCTCTCCTCTCTTCTCCCGGAAAAAACACAGACCGGTCCCGGATGGCTGCGGTCGGTCGGGGAGGTGGGATCCACCTTGTTGCCTGTGGCCCTGGCTCTCTGCGTATTGTTTCTGGCGGCCCTGCCATTTTGTATGAAAAGTCACGCGCGTGCGGTGCTCTCCGCAGCGCTTGTCGCTGCTTCCTTTCTCATGACCGCTTTCACGGTCGCGCTCGTTCACTCTTTTGATATCGATCGATACAATACGCTTCAGTCGTGGATTGCGTGGCTGGTCGTCGCGTGTGGGACAGCCTTGTTGTTCTCTTCGGCCGGGACAATTTTCCAAAGATCTGTTTCCGGAAGCAAACCGCTGCTGCAGGCTTGAGGAAGCCACAAGCAGGAGCGGTTGGATGCACCGGTCAGAATCCGGGAAGCTTCAGCTTCGGGAGATCGCGGTTCGTCGATCGGAACCAGAGCAAGAATAGCCCGATCGCCAGAAACAACAGGAGAGGCCCCCAGGCGGCCACGATCGGGGGGACTCGGGAGCCCTTGCCCAGTGCGATGAAGAGACTGCTTGTAAAGACGAGCGAAAAGAACAATCCGATCGCCATGGCGACTCCCCCCAGAATTCCCCGCCGCGAATAGACGATTCCCATTGGCGCTGCCAGAAAAACCACCACCACGCAGACGAACGGAAGGGCCCAGCGGAAATTCTGGTGGGTGCGATAGGGAGCGAGCCGTTTGTCGGGGAAATCGCTGTTGAACATGAGGTAGTCGTCGAGCTCCCGGACGGAGAGAAATTCCGGGTTCATCACCGAGCTGGAAATTCTCCACGGGGTCTCCGACCATCCATCGATCAGGATTGTCGACTGCGCTTCGGATTTTGTGATTTCTCCGGCCGGATCCATCTCGGTAGAGCGGGCCCGGTTCAGTGTCCAGCGCTTCAGAGCCGGATCATAAATGCCGTCGCGGGCATACCATTGCTTGAGAATGTCCCCGTTCTCGTTTTGCTGGATGATCTGGACTTCCTTGAGCGTTCCCTTTTTGACGTTGAAGCTGTTGACATACCAGGTGCGCATGTCGACCCGGTTCCTGAAAAGGTGGCCCTTGATTTTGAAATCCCGCTTTTTTCCGCGCTTGATGTCACTGAGCATCTGTTTGCGGATTTCCGCTGCGTGAGGAGCGGATTCATAATTGAAGTAGGCCGTGACTGCGGAGAGGGCAAACCCCACTGCCACCAGGGGAGCAATGATGCGGGTGAGGCTGAGGCCGGCACCCATCATGGAAATGATCTCGTTGGAGCGGGACATCGCCGTCAACGAATACAGCAGGGCGAGCAGAAGGGCGATCGGCAGGCACATCACGATGATCTGCGGGATTTGTGACCCGTAGTATTCCAAGAGAGCGTCCAGCCCGGCATTGCCGTGGATGAAGTCCTGCAGGTTGTCGCTGAGATCGAAAATAAACCAGATCCCGATGAACCCGAGAAAGCAGCAGAAGAACGGCGTCAGAAACTTTTTGAGGATGTAGCGGTCCAGGATCGTCATCAATCGGAATGGTCAAGTATCGCCGCGGAAGCCTGCGCGTCAATGAATTGGTGGAGCCTGTCCCGTGCCCGCCGGCTCAGTTGTGCTTGTTGTAAAATGTGATCGCGGTGATGAGGTCCATGGCCCGCTGGAGGACGGTGTCCCGCAGCGGCGGATCCTCCGGATCCCTTGAGCCCTCGATTTCCGGGTTGGTATTGGCAATGAGAGCCGCCTCGTTCATGCGCGGGCGGCCGCCCTCAAAAACGAACTGGCTGACCCCCTTGTCACGGCTGGCCTCGAAGATTTTTGCCAGGTCGTCCGGGGGAAGTGAAACCGGCACGTCGGGTTTGACCCCGACAGGGAAGACCGTGGACTTGTCCGGCAGGATGGCCTGGGAGACAGCAACCCGCAAAGCCTTTCCGGCACCCAGAGGGATCTCGGAAAACTCGACGGCCTCACCCGCTGTATCGCTGCCGATGATCATGGCGCGGGCATTGAACCGGAGGGTTGCCGCGAGGATTTCGGCCGCACCGGAAGTGTTGCCGTCTGTCAACACGACAAGAACCCCCTGGTAGGCCGGGCTCTGGTTGGAAGTCAGGATGCGCTCCTGCTTTGCGCTCGGTTTCTGGATCGTGAAAAGGATTTTCCCGTTCGGCGCGAACCGGCGGGCAAAGTCGGCCGCCTCATCGAGCCCGGTTCCTCCGGAAACCGAGCGGAGGTCAAGGATGACTGCCGGAAGGTTTTTTTCGGAGAAGCTGGCGAGCGCGGTGTCGAGCTGGGCAAGCGTGGAGGCATCCAGGTTGCCAAGCCTCAGGTATCCGGCCCGGTCATCCAGAATTTCCGCAAGGAAAGGAACCGGCCTGGTTTCAGCAGGAACTTTCTCTGTGGTGATGATCTCCGCACCGGGAGCCAGCCGCCGAAGGAGACCTTCCAGCAGAGCCTTCCTCTTCGACGCTTCATCGAGGGCCTGAGGCGACAAAAAATTCGACTGGAGACCTTCGATGGCCTTGTCGATCTGGGCGGGCTCAAGCCCGTTGACCGTCTCCCGCAGGCTCGCGGGGGGCTCGTCAGCCGCGTGAAGCAGCGGAATCGCAAGTGCGGCGAGAAGCAGGCGTTTCATGAGGACCGGCCGATGTCGTTCCGCCGTTGCAGCCCCTCGAAGGAAATTCCGTCGGCGGCCTCATAGGCGCGGGCGCGGGCATCTGCGAGGTCGCTGCCTGTTGCTGTGACGCCCAGAACGCGCCCGCCGTTTGTCATCACTCCGCCGCCGGGAGCGGATTTGGTGCCCGCATGGAATACGACAACGCCATCCAGCGCGGAGGCATTTTCGAGTCCGCTGATTTCCTTTCCCTTCTCGTAGGACCCGGGATAGCCGCCGGAGGCGAGAATCACACAGGCTGCCGCGCCGTGACTCCACTTCGGGTTTTGAGAGGCAAGAGTCCCGTCTGTGCAAGCCTCAAGCAGATCGAGCAGATCGGACTCGAGCCGCCGGACGAGGACCTGGGTTTCCGGATCGCCCCAGCGGCAGTTGAACTCCAGCACCTTCGGGCCTTCGCTTGTGATCATCAAACCGGGGAAAAGCATTCCGCGAAAGGCGATGTCGTCTGCCTTGATGCCTGCGAGAAAGCGGTCGAGGATTTCCGATTTCACGCGCGCGAGAAGGGTGTCATCCAGCGATCCCGACGGGCAGATCGTTCCCATCCCGCCGGTGTTGGGGCCTAGGTCGCCGTCGAATGCGCGTTTGTGGTCGCGGCAGTCCGGCAGCAGAAGCCAGGACTCCCCGTCCACAAGCGCATGGATCGAACATTCTACCCCATGCAAAAATTCCTCGATGACGATCGTTCGCCCGGCATTTCCGAAGACGCACGCATCCATGCAGCGGTAGATCGCCTGCGCTGCTTCGGCCGGATTTTCCGCGATGATGACCCCCTTGCCGAGAGCCAGTCCGTCCGCCTTGATCACGAGCGGATAACTTGCCGTGCGGCACCACGCATGGGCTTCCAGGCTGTCGGTGAATTCCTGATAGCCGGCTGTCGGGATGCCATGCCGCTTCATGAAATCCTTCGCGAAAGCCTTCGAGGATTCGAGCCGCGCGGCAGACGCTTTCGGGCCGAAGATCTTCAGTCCTTCCGCTTCGAAGGCATCGGATATTCCGGCGGCCAGTGAATCATCCGGGCCGACGACCGTCAGGCCGATATCGCGGGATTTTGCAAAATCCAGAAGAGCGGGGATGTCGTCCGCGCCGATCGGAATATTCCCGCCCCATGCGGCCGTGCCGGCATTCCCGGGGGCGCAATAGATCTTTTTCACCCGGGGGGACCGGGCGAGGCTCCAGGCGAGCGCGTGCTCTCGCCCTCCGGATCCGATGACAAGGACGTTCATGATCAGAGGAGAAGCGTTGTGGTTTGGAGGGGGAGGGCTGCCCGCGAAATCCTTGCGGAATCCCCCCCCGCATGGAGAACGCTCCCATAGGTCCATCCCCCGGCACCACGTCCCATCGGAATGACAAGGCGCGGGCGCAACTGCTCCAGCACGGACTGGCGGGCCGTGGGGGACAGCGAGCCTCCAACCGGCACGAAAAGCACATCGACCGGACCGATCTGCGCAACCTGCGCCGCAGAGAGAGTGCCCGGAAGCGAGCCCAGGAAGCAAAACCTCATCCCGTCCATCTGCCAGACATAGACGATGTTCATGCCGTCCACGTTCTCCTTGTCAGGGTCCCGGAATGCGGGGATCCCGTGGATGCGGATGCCGGTGGCATTGTTCGTTCCCATGGCGATGCTGCCGCGGAAGACCGTCGGCTGGTTGTCCGTGGCATCGGAGTTGTTCGCGTCGGAACTTTCGTGGCTGATCAGAACGATGTCCGGCTTGAGGGGGGAGGGAAGCGTCCGTCCGCCGGTGCCCGAAGAAAACGGATCGGTCAAAATCGAGGTGCCGATCGATGAGGTGATCCGGAAGCACTGGTTGCCCAGCCACTCGACGCGTGTCTCGCGCTGGTCGTATGTGGGGGCCGCATCATGTCCTCCGCAGCCGGCGAGGATCACCGCTGCAGCCGTCAGAAACAAAAACCTGAGCGTCATCAGAGCTGGATGCCGAGGTCGCCGATCCGGCTCAGGGTGAGTCCGTTCAAAACCGGTGTCTCAGCCGCCATCTGCTTGAAGACGTCTTCGATGGAGGAGAGGCCGCTGGTCCCGCCGATGTTCCGGATCAGGTCGCGGAGGATTTCCCAGTCGTCACGCGCGTTGCCCGGTGGTTGGATTGCCTGGTTGAGCCGCTGCAGGCGGTTCTTGACGTTGATCATCGAGCCGCGCTTCTCCGCCCATGCGCTTGATGGAAGGAGGACTGTCGCGTGGGGTGACGTTTGATTTGAAAGGATTCCCATGACGACAAGCACATCGAGCCGCTTGAGTGCGCTTTCGGAGATTCCGCAATCCACCGCATCCTCGCCGAGAACGACGAGCCTGGAGATCCGGCCCTCCTCGACCCCCTGGACGATGGCGGGCAGCTTTCCGCTCGCGATGCCGAGCAGCCTGGCTCCCGAGGTGTTCGGGTTTCCATCGTCGGAGACCAGGAACCCGTCGCCTTTTTGAGGGCGCGGGAGGACATCCACATTTTCGATGCCGAGCGATTTGGCGAGCCGGCCGACGAGGAAAAGCTCTTCGTTTGTCATGCGAGCGGACGCGATGATCGCGGTATCCGCCGGGCGGCAGCCCCTGAGCTTTTCGGCTGCGGACGCCAGCGCGAGAGGCCATTTTGCAGGTTCCTCCCCGCCGCGCACGACCGGCTCCCTGAGGCGGTTCCCGCTGTTGAGATAGTGGAAGTTCAGGCGGTGGCTGTCCGGCATCCAGCACGAGTTGACGTCGTCGTTTTCGCGCGGGGTGATCCGGTGGACGACGTTCTCGCGGCTCGAGATGAGGATGTTCGTTCCCGTGCCGCAATTCACGTCGATGCTCGGGGTTTCCTTCAAAAACCAGACGCGCATCTTGAAGCGGAAATCCTTGCTGGTGAGCGCGCCGACGGGGCAGATGTCCACCGTGTTGAGCGAATAATTGTTGTCGAGGCGCTTGCCGGGATAGACCGAGAGTGTGGTGTGGCTGCCGCGGTTCAGGAAGCCCAGCACATCGTCGTGCGCGATCTCCTGCATGAACCGGATGCATCGCGAGCACATGATGCAGCGCTCGTCGTCGAGCACGATCCGCTCTCCGATGTCCACGCGCTTCGGCTTCTTGACCTTCTCCTCAATGAACCGCGACTCGCCCTTGCCGAACTCCACCGAAAACTCCTGGAGTCTGCACTCGCCGGCCTGGTCGCAGATCGGGCAGTCGAGCGGGTGGTTGATCAGCAGAAACTCCATGACCCCGTTGCGGCATTCCTCGACCATCGGAGAGGACGTCTTCACTCCCATGCCCTCGGAAATTTCCGTCGCGCACGAGATCGCCGGGCGCGGGCCCCATGAGATCTCCGGATGCCCGTCCGGTCCGAGCACCGGCTTGCGGTCGGGCGTCATCTTCGGCATGCCGAGCTCCACAAGGCACATCCGGCAGTTGCCCGGCGAACTGAGCTTCGGATGGTAGCAGTAGTGCGGGATGAACTTCCCGCTTTTCATGCAGGCCTCGATGAGACGGGTCCCCTTGGGAAACTGCTTCCACTCCCCGTCCACCTGCACATTGACCATTGTGGTTCCGCTCATGATGAAAAATTGATTGATAAACGAATCCGCCCGCCGGGGCAATTCCGATGCGCCAAGGTATCTGCGGCGGCGGGGGATTGGGCAAGAAAAAGTCTCGGCAAGTCCGGTGAGGGGGCGCATCCGGGTGGTTTTCTGTTGTTTTCAGCCGTCTTCCTCGGGTAGATTTTTCAATTTCAGTTCTTCTCTCCGCCTCAGGGTGGAGGGGCGTCTGCGAAACTCTTTTGCCAGTCCACCACTCCTATGTCCCTCATTGATAAAGTCAGACTGGCCGGCGTTGTCGGTGCCGGCGGCGGCGGGTTTCCCTCCCATGTGAAGCTGTCGGCGAAGGCGGATACGGTTATTGCCAATGGAGCGGAGTGCGAGCCGTTGATGCACAAGGACGCGGCGGTCATGGAGACGAGGGCTGCCGACGTCGTCCGCGGAATGGAGCTTTGCATGGTCGCGACCGGCGCCTCGGACGGGGTCATCGGCATCAAGGCCAAGAAAAAAGGCGCGGTGAAAGCCATCGAAGCCGCCTGTGCCGGAACGAGGGTCCGGGTCCACCTCCTTGGCGATTTTTACCCCGCCGGCGACGAATACGATCTGGTTTACTCGGTCACGGGACGCCTGATCCCGCCCGCCGGGATCCCGATCAATGTCGGCGTCGTCGTGACAAATGTCGAAACTCTCGTGAACATTGCCCGCGCAGCGGACGGGAAACCGGTCACCCACAAGACTCTCACGGTTGCGGGAGCGGTGCGGAATCCTGTCACGATTACCGTGCCGATCGGCGTCAGCTTCCGCGACTGCATCGAGGCGGCCGGCGGGGCTACAACCGACGATCCGGTTCTGTGTCTCGGCGGGCTGATGATGGGCGAGACGACCGACGATTTGGACCGTCCGGTGACGAAGACAGCCACGGGAGTCGTCGTGCTGCCGCGCAACCACCATGTGATCGAGCGCAAGCTGAAGACGCCGACAACAAAGGCCAGGATTGGCAAATCCGCCTGCGACCAGTGCCGGTATTGCACTGAGTTCTGTCCGCGGTTTCTTCTCGGCTACCAGGTCGAACCCCATCAGGTCATGCGCAGCCTTGCCTTCACGGGGACCGGCGCGGAACGGTGGAACGAATGGGCCTCCCTCTGCTGCTCCTGCGGGCTCTGCACGCTCTACGCCTGTCCGGAGGAACTTTATCCGAAAGAGGCGTGCGACGATTCGAAGGCCGCCCTGCGCAAGATTGACTACAAGTGGACGGGCAAGACCGAGGTCAAAGTCCACCCGATGCGCGACGGACGCCACGTCCCGATCAAGTCGCTCGTGAAAAAACTTCATGTCGGAGAATACGACGTTCCTGCACCGATGACGGATATCGAGCTTCCCGTGAAGCAGATCCACCTGCCGCTCAAGCAAAGCGCCGGGGCCCCCTGCGTTGCGGTGGTCAAGGCCGGAGACGCCGTCAAGGCCGGCCAGCCGGTCGCCGAACCCGCTCCGAAAGCCCTCGGCGCGATCATCCACTCCCCGTTTGACGCCACCGTCAGCGCCGTCACATCCGACCGCATTACGCTTACCAAGAAATGAACGCCAAATCCGTTGGTCTTATCGAACTCTCCAGCATTGCAGCCGGCTTCTCGGTTGCCGATTCCGCGCTCAAGGCCGGGGATGTCAAACTCCTCCTCTCCCGCTCAATCTGCTCGGGAAAATACATGATCCTCATCGCCGGGGACACCGCAGGTGTCGAGTCGGCAGTCGCCACCGCGGTTGAAACCGCCAACGGTTGCCTCATCGATCACATTGTGATTTCCAACCTCCATGAGGACGTGTTTCTCGCGATCGGGCGCACGAGCCCTGTCGAGCCGACCGGCGCGCTGGGGGTCATCGAATCCTTCAACGTCGCCACGCTCATCAAGGCGGCCGATGCCGCGGCCAAGACCGCAAACATTACGCTCCTGGAGATCCGTCTCGCCATGGCCCTCGGAGGCAAGGCGTTTGCCACGATGACAGGCGATGTATCCTCCGTGCAGGCCGCGGTCACCGCCGCCCGCACCGTGATCGCGGAGGCGGGTGTCCTCGTCAACGCCGTCGTGATCCCGCGCCCGCACCCGGACGTCTACCGCGAGGTGATCTGACTCAATCCCGCGCGAGCATTTCGCGGAGCGAGGCGAAGGAGGCCGCGAGGTCCTCCTCTTCGACGGGTTTGTTCATGATCTCGTGGTATCCCTCGACCAGAACCCCCTCGCCCTCGATTTCCTTGAGGAACGGACTGGGCCGGCAAGACATGGCGCTGCCGAATTTTGTGCGGTTCATGCAATGCGTGATTGTGAGGGATTTCATCGCGCGGGTGATGCCGACATAAAAAAGCCGGCGTTCCTCATCGACGGTTCCCTCGGATTTCGAGCGCTCGTGAGGGATCAGCCCATCCTCGGCACCGACGAGAAAAACATGGGGGAATTCAAGACCCTTGGCGGCGTGGAGGGTGATGAGGGTCACGCCCTTTGCGTCTTCTTTTTTGTCTTCATCGCGCTCGCGGTCGAGGGTCATCTCGTCGAGGAATCCCTGGAGTCCCGATTTCGAGCGCTTCTGGTGCTCGGCGAGCGTGCGGAGGATCTCCTTCGCCCCCCCTTCGCGGTTGAGCTCCTCCTCCGGGGTTTTGCATGAACGCTTCAGGTCCTCGAAATAGCCGGATTCGGTGAGAAACCGGGAGACGAGATCGGCCGCGTCGGCGCCCGGGGTGAGCAGGTGGATGCGGGTGGCCGCGAGTTCCTCGGAAAACCGGCGGATCGCCTCGGCGGTCTTGCGGGAGACCTCCTCCGCAAATTCCGGCGCGGTGAGCGTTTCAAAGAGGCTCTTGTGGGCCTTTGCGCTGTGCTCCAAAGCGAGCTCCACAGTCGTTGCGCCGATCCCCCGTGGAGGGGTGTTGATGATGCGCAGGAGCGCCACGTCATCCGAGGGGTTGAGCAGGCAGGTCATCGTTGCGAGGACGTCCTTCACCTCCCGCCGGTCGAAAAAGCTTTTTCCGCCGACGAGCCGGTAGGGGACGCGCTGGCGGCGGAGGGTTTCCTCCAGCACGCGCGACTGGGCGTTCATCCGGTAGGCGATCGCGAAGTGCTCCCACGGGAGGCTTGCACCCGCGCGGATCGCGCCGATCTCGTTCACCACGAACTCCGCCTCCTTCTTGTCGTCCGGCACGCAGATCACATGGACCGGATCGCCACCTTCCTGCGGGCTCCAGAGGTTTTTCCCGCGCCGGCGCGGGTTGTTTTTGATCAGGCGGTTTGCGGCGCCGAGGATGGTATTCGTGCTGCGGTAATTCTGCTCGAGCCGGATGATTTCCGGATTCCGAAAATGCTTTTCAAATTCGAGGATGTTCGAGACCTCGGCCCCGCGCCAGCCGTAGATGCTCTGGTCGTCGTCCCCGACCACGCAGACGTTCGGCGGGTCGTCTGAAGCCAGCAGGCTCACGAGCCGGAGCTGCAGGTTGTTGGTGTCCTGGAATTCGTCCACCAGCATGTGGCGGAATTTCGCGCGCCATTTTTCGCGGACCGCCGGATGCCCGGTGAGCAGGTTCACCGCCTGGATGAGCAGGTCGTCGAAATCCATCGCGTTGAGCGCGCGGAGCTCGCGGTCGTAGCGGGCATAGACCGCGCCGATGACCGTCTCCTCGTCGCGGGGTGCGGCCCAGCCATTGTTCTTTGCCTTGCTGATCATCGTCTGCGCGAGTCCGGGGTCGAGTTTCTCGTCGCGCGCGGTGACCCGGTTGATGATCTTTTTGATCAGCCCGAGCTGGTCGCCCTGGTCGAAGATGCTGAAATTGTTTTTGTAGCCGAGCTTGTCGGCATCCGTGCGCAGGATCCGCACGCAGAGCGCGTGGAACGTGCTCGCCGTGATCTCGGAGGCCTTCTCGGAGTCGAGCATCCCGGCGATGCGTTCCTTCATCTCCCGCGCCGCCTTGTTCGTGAACGTGACGGCGAGGATGCCCGACGGCGGGACGCCCTGCGAGACAAGCCAGGTGATCCGCGCGACGATCGTCCGGGTTTTCCCCGTGCCCGCTCCGGCGAGGATGAGGAGTGGCCCGTTTTCGTGGGTGGCGGCGCGCTGCTGTTCGGGATTCAGATCCCAGAGGCGGAATCTGCTCACGGAAGCTCTCCCGATGCGAACCGGGCCACGACAGCGGGATAAATCCGGTGCTCCTCGACCTGGATCCGCGCATGCAACAATGCCGGCGTGTCGCCGTGCAGGACAGGAACCTCCGCCTGCGCGATGATCTCCCCGGTATCCATTCCCGCATCCACAAAATGCACCGTGCAGCCGGATTTCTCCACGCCCGCCGCCAAGGCCTGACTCCAGGCTTCGAGCCCGGGGAACGCGGGAAGAAGCGACGGGTGGATATTGATCACCCGGCGGGGAAAGGCCTCCAGCAGCGGCGGCTTCACCATCCGCATGTAGCCGGCCAGCACGACCAGCTCGACCCCCGCATCACGCAGCCTCCGCACGACATCCGTCTCCACCTCGGGAGACAGCTTCGTGCAGAACCTCTGCTCGCGGATCACATGCACCGGGATCCCCGCGCTGTGGGCGAGGTCAAGGATCCCCGCGCCCTCGACATCGGCCATGACGATCACCGGCTCGGCCTCCAGCCGGCCCGCATGGATCTCCGAGAGGATCGCACGGAAATTCGACCCCTTTCCAGACCCCAGAACTCCGATTTTCAATTTCGACATGACAAGGAGAATCATGCACGCCATCGCGGTCGTGGCAAGCAGGGGAAAATTCTTTGCACGGGCAGTCCCAAGAGTATCGTTTTTCCATGCCGCTGCGATTGGGAGGATTCGACGGGGGGATGTCACCACCTTCAAAAACCGTTGGAATCACCCGGCATTTTTTCGGGGCAGCCGGCGTCCCTGTCCACGAAGGCGAGTTCTGGACGGCCAGGCAAAGGGACGGCCATTCGATTCATGAGGTGTCCTACCGCGCATGTTACAAACCGCAGCTCCCGGAATATTTTCTGAAGCGCCATACGGAGGCAGGCTGTGTGGTCCTGGATCCTTTTCTCGGACGCGGGACGACTCTCATCGAAGCGCGCCTTGCGGGCTGCCGGACCATTGGCAGCGATGTGAATCCTCTCTCGATCCGGCTTGCGCTCCCCCGTCTCCGCCCGCCGACACTTGAGCAGATCAAGAGCCGCCTGGATTCCGTTGTGCTCAGCCCGGAAGCGGCTGAGCCGTCCGGAATGCTGGAGTTTTTTCATCCGGACACGCTGGGCGAGATCCGGGGATGGATGGACTATTTTCGAAACCGCCGGGGACTGGGCCTCATGGATGATGTGGACGAGTGGATCGAGATGGTTGCCGCGAACCGGCTCACCGGACACTCGAACGGCTTTTTTTCGGTTTATACCCTCCCTCCCAACCAGGCAGTTTCGATTGATCGCCAGAAAAAAATCAACGCCAGGCTGAAGCAGCGCCCTGAATACCGGAATACCCGGCTTCTGATCTGGAAAAAATCCCGTTCGCTTCTCCGGGATCCGCTTCCATCGGGATATGGCGATCACGAGCCGCTGCTCTTCCAGGCCTCCGCGGATTCCATTCCCCAAGTGGCGTCAAACAGCGTGGACCTGGTGGTCACTTCGCCTCCATTTTTGAACGAGGTGGATTACCTGCAGGACAACTGGATGAGGATGTGGTTTTGCGGGATTTCACTGGTAAAGGATTCGCTCTGGCAGATCCGCTCGATTCCCGAATGGACGGCGCGCATGGAGGCCACCCTGCGCGAGCTCAGAAGAGTCCTCAAGCGTGGAGGAGCCATCGCTTTCGAGGTCGGGGAAGTGCGCAAGGGAACCGTTCGTCTGGAACTGGAAATCGCGGAGGCCGGCATCCGGGCGGGTCTTACCCCGGATCATATCCTCATCAATTCGCAATCGTTTACAAAAACCTCGAACTGCTGGGGCGTTGACAACAACAAGCGCGGAACGAATTCCAACCGGATCGTCGTGTTCCGGAAGTAGCTGTCCGTCCGGACAGCCTCAGACGAGCTGCTTGATTGCGGTGGTGAGGTAGACGGCCTCGGGGTGCTTGCCGCGGTATTTGGTGATCTCCTTCTTCTCGAGGACGCGGAATCCGAAGCGTTCGAGCACCTTGGCACCGCGCCGGGATTCGAACGTGACCATCTGGCCGAAGACGGCCTTTTCGCCGCAGGATTTCAGGTAGTCGAAATACGCGTTGAGCATCACGTGGGTTCCGGCAAAGCTCTGCGCCTCGGGCAGGACGTTGAAATGAAAATGGGCGGTCTTGCGCGGGGCGGCGGGCACCTCACGCCAGGAGTTTTTCAGGATCCAGTGGATGAATTCCCGGGTCGCCTTGTTGTAGCGCGGGTAGCGTTTCAGGCCGGTCACAAAGAGCCGGAGGTTGTGAAAAAAGCTGTGCCACTGCTGGCGGAGCGGCCGCCTGGAGCCGAGCAGATACCCCTTGACCACGCCGTCCTGCTCGAGGACGAACGACGATTCCGGCTCCACGTCCGTATAGTAGGC
Organism: uncultured Chthoniobacter sp.; assembly: GCA_964431635.1. Lineage (GTDB taxonomy): Bacteria > Verrucomicrobiota > Verrucomicrobiia > Chthoniobacterales > Terrimicrobiaceae > QYQL01. The sequence continues at coordinate 24,047 of CAYSKK010000009.1, forward strand.
GGTCAGGTAGTCGGCAAACAGGTCGCGATCCTCGAAGATGGGATCAATCGGCTTCCCGAGGAAGCCCGTTTCGCAACAAAGCCGCCGCACCGCATCGCGGTCGCGGGGCTCGTAAGGTCGCACGGATATTCCAGAAGGCAGGGCCACGGGAAATGTTTTACGTGCGATCCGGGGTTTCGACAAGTCCAACCGACCCCGCCTGGAGCCCCCCCACGCATTGGAGTGGCGCGATCGCGTTGCGCCATCGCTGGTTTTCCTATTGAATGCGGGGAGGCATCGGACAGAGTGGGTACGTGAGAAATTTCCTGTGTATCGCAGTGTTGGCCGCCTCGTTTTGCTCTGCCGCCGCGTGGGAGGTGGATGAGTCCCGGGTTTCCGGGAACCTTCCAAAGGGTGGAGTGGTGCGTGAGACACAGCTTTCAAGCAATGGGGTGACGGCGAGGGTCACTGCCATCGTTTTTTCCTCAAAATCCTATGCGATGCATGTGGTGGACAGCCCGGCCCCCGGGACGACGAAGCTGGCCGGGGAATTGGCTGCGGCCGGATGCGTGGCGGGAGTCAACGGAGGGTATTTCCAGGAGGATTTCCGTCCGGTCGGGCTCATGGTCGCCGACGGACGCCAGGTCCATGCCTTCGAGAAGGCGAAGCTTCTTTCCGGCGTGCTGGCTGTGCGGGGGTCCCGGATCGAGATCGCCCGCTCATCGCATTTTCAAAATCCGGGTGATGTCCGCGAGGCGATCCAGTGCGGTCCGATGCTCGTGGAGGGCGGCCAGCCTGTCGCGGGATTGAACGCAGAACGTCCGGCGCGCAGGACAGTGGTCGCAACAGACGGTCGCGGCCAGTGGGCTTTGATCTATATCACCTCGGTGACCCTGTCCGATGCCGCTCGCATTCTGACGACTCCCGGCGTTCTCGGTGACTGGGTTCCGGCCACCGCTCTCAACCTCGATGGAGGATCTTCCAGCGGACTCTGGGCCGCCGCCACTCCCGATGCGATCTCGCGCCCGGAACTCGGACATGTCCGGAACTACATCGGCATCGCTCCGAAGCAGTAGATCAATCGAACTTCAGCCGGTCCTCTTCGACCACGATGCGCAGGGCGCCATCCGAGCGCGCGCGCAGGACGGTTTTCCAAAGCTCCTCGTCCGGGATCGCCCGGAATGAGACGTCATCCGGGCGCGGTTTGAGAAACCTCCGGAGCGATGCGCGCCAGGCGGCCCGCTCGACCGGGTTTGCCCGGGGATTCCAGTTCTGGAACGGGAAATTTCCCTGGTGCACCAGCGTCGATCCCTCGGCGATCGCCTGGATCCGCACGACGTCGGTTTTGTCCACCGGTTCCCAGACCAGGACGATTCCCGGATTCTCGCTGGCGATCCGGATTTTTTTTACAAACGGCATGTCCGGTGCCGGGAGAAATGCCTTTCGGGTCTCGGCGGGAGCCATCGTCATCGCCGGAAGGGCATACTTCAGCGAGGTGGCGGGATTGTAGCCGTCCGAGAAGGCCACGAAGCAGGTCGGCGCGCATCCCGTCAGGGCAACCAGCAGCAGCATCGTGAGCAAACGCATCCGGATTCCAAATTGTCATGGCAAGGAATCCGCGTAAAGTCCGCTCATGCAGCGCAGATGGATTTTACCGCCTCCGGCCGATCCCCTCGTGGCGGGCAGACTGCTCAGGGAACTGGACGTCCCGGTGTTTCTTGCCTCCCTTCTCGCCAGCCGGGGGTTTTCGGACATTCCGATGGCTTCCGAATTTTTGAGCCCGAAGTTGCGATCGCTGGCCGCGCCCGAGCTGCTTCCTGAAATGCCGGCGGCCGTGCGCCGCGTGCTTGGCGCGGTGAAAGCGGGCGAGCGGATTGTTGTTTACGGAGACTACGATGTCGATGGCATCACGTCGCTGGCCATCCTTTCGCGGGTGCTGAAGGCATTCGGCGCGAAGGCCGAGTGCTTCCTTCCGCATCGCGTCGGGGAGGGATACGGGCTGAGTGCAGCAGGGGTCGAACGCTGCTGCGAGATGCACAGCCCGCAGCTTCTGGTGGCGGTGGATTGCGGGACGACATCGGTGGCCGAAATTGCCGCGCTGCGCGCGCGGGGCGTGGACGTCGTGGTCCTCGACCACCACGAACCCGGACCGGAGCGCCCGGATTGCACCGCCCTCGTCAACCCGAAGTGCGGGGCGGAATTTCATTCGCTGTGCAGCGCCGGGATTGTCTTCAAGCTCGCCCACGCGATGCTCAAGCAGTCGCAGGTGGAAGGGCTCGATCTCAAGGAATACCTCGATCTCGTCGCCCTCGCGACCGTCGCCGACATCGTCCCCCTGACCGGCGAGAACCGGATTTTTGTGAGGCACGGCCTCCGGCAGATGGCATCCACCCGCTGGCCGGGGGTCGCCGCGCTCATGAGGGTTTCCGGAGTCGGGGCTCCCGTGCGTGCCGGTGACGTGGGGTTCCGGCTCGGACCGCGGATCAATGCCGCCGGGCGTTTGGGGCCCGCGCAGGAGGCGCTGAGGCTCCTGCTCACCGACGATCCCTCCGAGGCTGCGCGCCTCGCCGACGGTCTCGACGCCCACAACCGCGAGCGCCAGGGGGTCGAGCGCTCGGTTTCGCAGCAGGCCGAAGAGTGGATCGAAAAACATTACGAGGCCGGGCGGGACACGACGATTGTGGCCGGGCGCAGGGACTGGCATGTTGGTGTCCTCGGAGTCGTGGCCTCGCGGGTGATGCGCCGCCATCACCGTCCGACATTCATCATCGGGTTCGATGAGTCGGGAGCGGGCAAAGGCAGCGGACGCAGCATTGAGGGCCTTCCACTCGTGGACCTCCTGCGCCAGTGTTCGCAGCATCTCGAAAAATTCGGCGGTCACGACATGGCGGCTGGCGTCAGCTTGAATGAGGAGTCGTTTCCGGCATTCCGCGAGGCGTTTGAGCGGGCGGCGCGCACGATGGCCAACGAGGATCTCCTGACCCCGCGCCTGAACCTCGACTCCGAGATCGAACTGCACGATCTCGATGTGTCCCTGCTGGAAGCTCAGGATCTCATCGAGCCCTTCGGTGCTGCCAACCAGCAGCCTGTCTTCTACACGCGGGCGGTGACTCCTGCCTCTGCTCCCCGTGCCATGAAGGACAAGCATCTGAAAATCGAGTTTGCGGCCGGCCGCCGCAGGGTGCCGGCGGTTTTTTTCAATGCAAGCGCCGACGACCTTCCGCGCACTCCGTGGGATGTTGCCTATACGCTGGACTGGAACACATGGCAGGGCCGCACCGAGGCGCAGATGCGGATTGTGGATGTCCGGCGGGCGGTCTGATCGACTGGAACCGCGAAAAACCGGCTCGTGCAAAGTTTGGTGCTGCTTTTCCGGCCGCGATCGCCTATTGGCTCGTAGTCTAATGACACGCCTTCTTCTCCTCGTTCTGATTCTATCCCTCGCCCCCTTCACCGCCTGCTCGCAATCGAGGGTTGCCGCCCGGCAGCAGGCGATCAGCTCCGCGCAGGCCGGAATCTTGAATAACCGTTCAACCCGCATCCAGGCCCGCGACGAGCGGATGAATGCCTCGCGCGAAGTCTGGATGCAGTAGTAAGTCTCCGGCCCCGTGAACCTTCCGCCCAACAAAACCAAGATCGTCGCCACGATCGGTCCCGCATCGGACACGCAGGAGATGCTGGAGCGGATGATCCGGGCGGGCATGAACGTGGCGCGGCTCAATTTTTCGCACGGCGACTTCACCGACCACGCCGAAAGGATCGCCCGCATCCGCGCCGCATCATCAGCCGCCGGCCGCCGGGTGGCGATCATGGCCGATCTCCCGGGTCCCAAGATGAGGGTCGGCAAGATCGATCCGGAGCCGGTTTATCTTGCGCCGGGGGATTCGTTCGTGCTCACCAACGAGGACATTGTCGGCAGTGCGCAGAGGGTTTCGATGAGCTTCGAGCCTCTTCCCCGGGTTGTAAAGCCGGGCAACCGGCTCTTTCTCAACGACGGGCTTGTGCAGCTTCTGGTCGAGCGCACCGGGGGGAACGACGTTCACTGCAAAGTTGCCGTTGGCGGCGAGCTCCGATCCCGCAAGGGACTCAACCTTCCAGGCATCGATCTGGGAATCGGCGCGTTTACCGATCACGACCGGGCGTGCCTGGAATTTGCGCTGAATCATGGCGTGGATGCGGTGAGCCAGTCGTTTGTGGAGTCCGCCGCCGACATCGAGGCTGTGCGGGCAGCCGCCGCAGCGCTCGGCAAGCACCCGTTCATCATCGCCAAGATCGAACGCTCGGATGCGCTGGACCATATTGACGGGATCCTGAAGGCTGCCGACGGTATCATGGTGGCGCGCGGGGATCTGGGGGTGGAAGTTCCGATCGAAGAGATTGCCGTGATTCAAAAGCGCCTCATCGCCCAAGCCAACGAGGCCGGCAAGCCGGTCATCACTGCCACGCAGATGCTGGAATCCATGACCGCGAGCAGGCTGCCGACGCGGGCCGAGGCGACCGATGTGGCCAATGCGATTCTGGACGGCACCGATTGCATCATGCTCTCCGCCGAGTCGGCGATGGGAAAATTCCCCGAGGAGGCTGTCGCCATGCTCGCGAGGATTGCCGCCTGCACGGAATCCCATCGCGAGGCGGCCCAGTTGGATGAAGCGCCGACCGGGCGTCGTCCGGCACGCGCAACAACTGCGCCGGAAGCCATCTCGGACGTGGTGGAACACGCGCTGGAGACCGTGCCTTGCGCGGCCGTTTTTATCCCGACGCACACCGGCACCACGGCCCGCAAGATCTCGCGCTTCAAGCCCCGCGTGTGGGTGGTGGCCGTGAGCCGGGATTCCACCGTATGCCAGGGTCTCGCCTTTTCCTACGGCGTTTTCCCCTCGCAGCCGGATGTGGCACCGAAGCACTGGCGTGAGTTCGCGGGCGAATGGCTGCGCGAGCATCAGGTGTCCGGACGTCTGGCCATCCTCGTCGCCGGTCCCTCCCGGCACCGCCCCGATGCCGACTACCGCATCGAGTTTCTGCGTTTTGCGGAACCGGGATGAGCCTCCTCTCTCCCGACACTCCGCTCGACGGTCTGGACTGGATCGCACGGCCGAAACTTGCCGCCCTGAAGCGGCTGGGCATCACGAGCCTCGGGGATCTCATCCGGCACTTCCCCAGGCGATACGAGGACCGGGTCAAGTTCGACCATTTTCCCGACATGGCTTCCGAGCGCGCGCTGTGCCTCTTCGGGATTGTCCGGAAGACGTCCTACAGGAGGTTCGGACCGCGGCGGATTTTTGAAGCCCGCGTCGAAGACGAATCCGCTGGCGTTCTCGGATCCCCGCTCCTCTGCCGGTGGTTCAACATGTCGTGGATCCAGAAAATGATTGCGAGCGACGACCGGATCGTCCTCTTCGGGAAACCCAGGCTCCGTGGAAACCAGGTCGTCATGGAGCATCCGGAATTTGAAATCATCGAGGACGATGCCGGGCGGTCGATCCACTTCGACCGGATCACACCTGTTCACCCGGCGGGGGACGGCATCAATGCGCGGGCATTGCGCGAGCTGGTCCACCGCGCATTGCAGGAGACCGATCTCTCCTCGATCCCGCTCCTGTGGCCGGGGTCCTCGGAGGGCGCGGAAGTCTGGCGGGATGTGCATTTTCCCCGAAGTTTCGAGGAGCTCGCATCCGTGCGATCCCGGCTCGTGCGCGAGGAGTTTCTCGGCATCCAGCTCGTCGTCTGTTCAAGGCATGCTGCGGTCCGCGGGGCGGGAGGGATCGCCCGTGCGGGAACCGGCGAGCTATGGCCCGAAGTCGAGAAGTCCCTGCCGTTCCAACTGACGCCCGCCCAGCGCGAAGTCATGGCAGAGATATCCGCCGATCTTGCGGCGCCTCACCGCATGAACCGGCTCCTGCAGGGCGACGTCGGTTCGGGCAAGACCCTCGTGGCGCTCCGGGCGATGCTTCAGGCGGCTGAAGCCGGTTGGCAGGCTGCCCTCATGGCACCCACGCAGATCCTCGCCGAGCAGCATTACTTGAATTTCCGAAGAATGCTTGATCCGCTCGGCATTCCCGTGGTCCTCCATACCGCCTCCAGAAGAGAGTCGTCCGGAGGCCCGCCCGATGCCATCCCGGGATTGTTGCCTTATTCTCATCGGCGGGTTCCGCCGCTTGTCATTGGCACGCACGCCCTGCTTTTCGAGGGTGCCGGGTTTGAAAATCTCGGTTTTGTCGTCATCGACGAGCAGCACAAATTCGGCGTGCTCCAGCGTTCGCGTCTGATCGCGCGCGCCGACGCGCCGGACGTGCTCGTCATGACCGCCACGCCGATCCCCCGCACGATCACGCAAACCCTCTATGGCGATCTCGATGTGTCGGTCATCCGCGGAAAGCCTCCGGGCCGGGGGCAGGTCGTCACGGCCGTCAGGGAGTCGTCCAAGCTCCCGGACATCATCGCCTTCCTCCGGAAAAAAATCGACGAGGGCCGCCAAGCGTATGTTGTCTACCCGCTTGTGGACGAGTCGGAGAAGCTCGAAGCCAAGGCGGCCCGGGCGGAATTTGAAAAGTGGCGTGAGCTGCTTGCGCCTGCGGAGGTCGGCCTCGTCCACGGCCGCCTGTCCCCGGAGGAAAAGGAATCGGCGATGCGCGGGTTCCGCGAGGGTCGCATCGCCGCGCTGGTCGCCACCACGGTCATCGAGGTCGGCGTCGATGTGCCCAATGCCTGCATCATGATCATCGAGAATGCCGGCCGGTTCGGGATGTCACAGATCCACCAGCTTCGCGGGAGGATCGGACGCGGTGCGGAAAAATCCTACTGCATCCTGCTTCAGGAAGACCCCGATGAGGCGGCGAAGGCCAAGCTGTCCGCGCTGGAACAAACGTCCGACGGCTTTGAGATTGCCGAGGCGGATCTCAGGCTGCGCGGGCCCGGGGACATCCTCGGCACCGCCCAGTCCGGGTTTCCTCCCCTCCGTCTTGGCGACCTGCTGCGGGACGGGGACGTGATGACCGAGGCCAGAAAGGTTGCACGGGAGATCCTTGAAGCGGATCCGGACCTTTCCCAACCCGGACACGAAGTCCTCCGTCGCTTTATCGACAAAAGCCTTCAACCGGTGTCATCGGTGTCCTAGCATTTTTCAGATGAAACTCCCTCTCCTCGCGGTGGTTCTCGCGCTCCCCCTGACGATCACGTTCGCGGAATCCGGTTTCGCGAGGAAGCTCGTCGGAGACGGGTTTTCCCTTGAGGTTGTTTCTCCGAATGCGGCGGAGTCGAACACCCTCACGATCAGGTCGTCCGGGCTCGAGGCCGACAACGCACCGGTCGAGCGCCCGGTCGCGGGGGTGGTGACCCATGCGGAACTCAAGGACCTCGACGGCGACGGCGCGCCCGAACTCCTTGTGTGGCTCAGCCGCCCGGGCCCCCCGAATTTTGGCGACCTCGTCGCGTTTTCAACCAACCGGAAAAAGTCGCTCAGCGAAATTTTCATCGATCCTCCCGGAAAATCCGACCTCGCCGGATACCGCGGGCACGACGAGTTTGATGTGGTCGAGAACACGTTTGTCCGCCGGTTTCCTGTCTACCTCTATGGAGACTCCGACGCCAACCCGTCCGGCGGAATGCGGCAGTTTCAATACAAGCTCCAGAAAGGAGAAGCCGGCTGGCTGCTCAAACTCGACCGCGTGGTGAATTTTTGAATGCGCGGGATCACCGGGGAGCCTGAACTTCCGCGGGCCGTCCGCCTGGTCACCTCTCGATGAAGCCGGGCGGCAGTTCCGGCGCGGTCGAGACCTCATCCAGGATGGTTGCGTTTCGCGAGCTGTCGATGAGGCCGTGGTAGAAGAGGGCGGAGGGGCGAAGCAGGCGCTGGTGGGTGGTTTTGTCCAGCTTGGCCATTCCGAACGGGGCCTTGTAGCCGTGGTGCCACTCGTAGTTGTCCACGAGGGTCCAGACGAAATACCCGCGCACGTCCGCGCCGTCGTGGATCGCCTCCTTGACCTCGAGGATGTGGTTGAAGAGGTAGCGGACGCGCTTGATGTCCTTCGCGGTGGCGATGCCGTTTTCGGTGACGACGACCGGCTTGTTGTAGCGCTTCTGGACATTTTTGATCTGTTTGTAGAGCGAGCGGGGCTGGATGATCCAGCCGAGGAGGCTGTAGTTGCGTCCACGGCGGGCCTTGATGGCGAGAAGCGCGGTGAAGTCGGGGTATTCGGTGTAGTAGTAGTTGAACCCGATGAGGTCGCAGACGTCGAACGTGCGGTCGAGGTGGGTGTAGTTGATCCGCTGCATGAAGTTGTAGTAGGCGCCCGTCGGGTCGAAGATCCCGTGCTCCCAATATGGCAGCGCCGCGATGCTGAGAATAAGCGCGTCCTTCCGGTATTTCCGGACGATGGATGCCGCCTCGCGGAAGCCCCAGACACTTTCATTGAGCGCCGCCGCGTGGGTGCCCAGGCTCATGAAGTAGCCGGGCGGCCAGGTGGCGGTGATGTAGCCGAGCGCCAGATCCCCGTTCGGTTCGTTCTGGGGTGCGAATGTCCGCACATAGGGGGCCATCGCCTTCGCCACCTTCTCCACGTAGAGCGGCCACCGCTCGCGGTAGAGCGGATGCAGCCAACGGGTGTTCCGGCCCTTCGCGACCATCCAGTCGGGAAATGTAAAGTGCCAGAGCGTGACGATCGGCTCGATGCCGGCGGCTTTCAGCTTCCGCGCCATATCGACATATTTCCGGAGGGCGGCCTCGTTGTATCGTCCGGGCTGGGGCTCGATACGCGCCCATTCGACCCCGAACCGGTAATGGTTCACGCCGATCTTTTTCAGCGCCTCGACGTCGCGGTCGAAGCTCGACCAGCTGAAGACCGCGTCGTCGCCCTTCGGAGGGACGCGCTTCGCATCCGCGAACAAATCCCAGTCGGTGCGGAAATAGTCCGGTGACCCTGGCTTGACTCCCCGGTCCTCATTCTGAAACGGACTCGATGCGATTCCCCACCAGAACGGACCGGTGTCCACTTTTGCCGCCGGCTTCGAGCGGTCGAGACGGGGGGCAAACGGTGGCGTGACACAGCCTCCGAGCAGCAGGCATGCGAGCGAAACAAGAAAGCAACCAGCCGTCTTCATGAGCGGGTTCCTTCTCACGGATCGCTGCAGGTTGCGAGGCGAAAATCGCTCAATCCACGACGCGGCCCGGCGTCGCCAGGATCCGTTCAACCGCTTCCCCGCACACCGGCTCCGCCATGTCATCATGGACCACCGTCGAGTTCAGATCGTGAAGGATTCCATCTTCGAGTCCGTAGATCAGCCCGTGCACGGCAAGCCGCTGGCCTGTCCTCCAGGCATTTTTCAGCATGGCCGAGCGGCAGAGGTTGCGGACCTGCATGATCACGCTCAACTCGCACACCTTGTCGGTTTTGGCGGAACCGGTCAGGGGGTCCAGTTGCGCATGGTGGGATGAGTGGATTTCGTTGATGGGGGAGAGCCAGTTGCTGACGATGCCGAGGTCGTTGCCACTGAGGGCGGTTTGAACCCCGCCGCATCCGTAGTGGCCGGTGACGATAATGTGGCCGACCTTCAAGACCTGGACGGCATACTGCACGACCGAGAGGCAGTTGAAATCTGTGAGCGAAACAAGGTTCCCCACGTTGCGGTGCACAAAAACCTCCCCCGGCGGCAGCCCGATGATTTCATTTGCGGGAACCCGGCTGTCCGAGCATCCGATCCACAGAAAGTCCGGAACCTGTGTATGAGCCAGCTTCGTGAAAAATTCGGGATCTTCGGAACGGTGGCGTTCCGCCCACCTCCGGTTGTGCGCAAAAAGCTTGTCGAGATCCCGCAACCGGTCCATCCGGTTCAGACTATTCGGGCACCCCCCGTGTGGCAAGCGAAGTCGGATGGAAAAATGTGACAGATCCTCCGAAAAAATTGGCGGAAGGGTGGGGTTCTCATTAGACTGTCTCCGGCATGCAACTCGCTGTGTCCAGCCGTTCCTCTCTTCCCCGCTACCAGTCGGGCGACATCCGGTATGTGGTCAGCCTGCCCGACCCCGGAACCGAGAAGGAACCGCTGCCGCTGCCGCGGAGCTCCAGGAAGGTCCTCCAGCTCCGGTTCCATGATGTCGATGATATTGAGATGCTCTCCCCGCAATACCGCAAGTGCCGGGCTCCGCAGAAGGAGGATGTCGAGGAAATCATCCGGTTTTTCAACGAGATCAGCGAGGAGGAGGCCGGACGCGATGAACATTTCGCCATTCTTGTCCATTGCGAGTCCGGCCTGAGCCGCTCTGCCGCTTCGGCGATCATCGGGCTCACGTGCCTCGGCTACGATGCCAAAACCGCCTTTGACATCGTCTGCGAAGCCAACCCGCACAGCCTTCCGAACCGCCGGATGCTCCGCATTGCGGATTCGATTTTTCAAAACACCCACCTCTATCAAATTGCGGAGGACCACCGCTCGGCGCTCTTCGATTTTGCCGGCTATGAGGATCCGGTGAAAAAGATGGAACGTGATTACAAGCAGAGCATCCGGTTCAAATGGGATCAGATGATCAAAAAAACTGCAAAGCTTCTCTCGCGTCTCCGGGGTTCTTCGGGAAGCAGCGCCGTTAGAAAGCTTCCCTCGCACGCGCATTAGCGCGGATTCCGTGCTCCGTAAAGGAAAGGCAAAGCCGGCCGCTTCGATCAGATGTTCCTCGCCTCGGAAACCTCCGCCCTGGCCAGCGCAAAATTTTCCCTGGCCATCCGGATGAGCTCCGCCGCGCGATCCAGATTTCCGCGATCTCTGGCGTTGGATTCCAGTTCCTCCATGAGGCTGCTGACCCCGGCAAACCCGAAGTTGAGGGTGCTTCCTTTGATCATGTGGGCCAGCTTTGCAACCTGGTCGTCATCCTTCGCGTCGAGAGCCAGCTCCAGAGACTCAAGCAACTGGGGAACCTGCTGCAGAAATTCGGCATAGATCGCAACAAACTCCGGCGCATACCCGAACGCCATCATATCCAATTGCTCCCAGTCGATCAGTTTGCTTGGTGAAGCCATCCGACACATACACAAATGGATTTGTTGCAGGCCGTCAAAAAGATCTTTCCCCCCCGGCACGCAACCCCCTTGTGACGCATCAAGGCGGATTTCGCATTCCCGGGCAGAGTTTGCTGAAACCCGTGACCCGGATCAATGAAAGTTTCCCTGCGGGAAGGAACGATCCACCGCAATGAATTTCCCATCGGAGGACCGCCCGCGCACCTCCTTCCATTGACCGGCAGACATCCAGTCGGGGGCGTTCCCGATGAACTTTTATGATCAACGTGACAAAACTTCTGTGCGGGACGCAGCAGCCCACCGACTTCCCGGGCTTCAGCGAGTGGCAATCCGGCTCCCGGCCCAGGCCGGTCGTTGTTTGGAGCATCACGCGCCGCTGCAACCTTCGCTGCGAGCTCTGCTACTCCGACTCCTCCGCGAAGAATTATCCCGGCGAACTCTCCTTGCAGCAGTGCATCGATGTCATCGATGATCTCTCGGACTATCAGATTCCGGGTCTGGTTCTCTCGGGGGGTGAGCCGATGCTTCACCCTCACTTTTTTGACCTCGCCGGCTATGCGGTTGCCCGCGGGTTGCGGATCATGGTAGCTACCAACGGCACGCGGATTGACTCGCACTGTGCACAGAGGTTGAAAGACCTCGGGGTGTCATACATCGGGATATCCCTTGATGGACTGGGCGGGAGCCACGACAGGCATCGTGGCCGGACCGGTGCGTTTGACAAGGCGGTGGAAGCTTTCCGCCATTGCCGCGGAGCGGGGCAGAGGGCCGGCTTGAGGATTACCCTGAACAGGCAGGTTGCCAGCCAACTCCCGGAGATTCTCCGGTTTATCGAGGAGGAGGACGTTCCGCGAGTCTGTTTTCGCCATCTGGTCTACGGCGGGCGGGGGGAGAATCCCGGACCGCTGCCGGCCGCGGAAACCCGCATGGCATTGAGAATGATCGGGGATGCGGCGCTGCGCTGGAACCGCGAGGGGCACGATCGGGAGGTTCTCACGTCCGACCAGCCTGCCGACGGGGCATTTTTCTGGCTCGCGATGCTCCGGAAGAATCCGGAACGCGCCAAAGAGATCTGGAACGCTCTGAGCGGACGCGGCGCCGGTATCCAATCCTCCGGCCTCGGGATTTCCAACATCGACAGCCAGGGGGAAGTCCATCCCGACCAGTTCTGGCTGGAGCACAGTCTTGGCAGCGTGAAGGAGCTTCCCTTCAGCAGGATCTGGAGCGGCGCGTGCGATGAACTGCTCACGGGGCTCCGGGACTGCCTTCCCAGGCTTCAGGGCCGTTGCGCGGAATGCCGTTTCAAGGAGGTGTGCGGGGGGGGATTCCGGGTTCGCGCCTTCCAAAAGTATGGCAATCCATGGGCGGAGGACCCGGGCTGCTACCTTCGGGACTACGAGATCGAGTCCGCTGGTTTGAAGGCCTGACCGGCTGCCACTCAGGCCTGCTGGTAAAGCCCGGCACGCCCGGGCACGTAAAGCGGAAGTCCGGTTTGTGAGCTGATCGCGGTGAACGCCTCATCAATCGCAAAAACCCGCACACTGTCGTGCAGGGCGATTGCTGCAATCAGTGCATGGTCCGGAGAAAGCACCAGGCCCGCGTCCCTGCACTTCCATGTCAACCGGATGGCGCGAGTCCAATTGTCTTCTGTGCAAGGCCGGTCAGGTATCACGGAAAAATGGCGGCAGATCTCCTCCCTGTCTTCCTTTCTGGCCCCTCCGAGGACCTTCAGCCGGATCGGAGCGCAGACTTGGGCCTCATCAGCCTCAAGCAGTCCCTCGACCGCCAGCTTGATGTCCAGCCTTCCCTCACGGCGAAGCGCTTCAATCCAGACCGATGAATCCACGAGAACCATTTACCAGAGAGGGCTTTCCTCCTCTTTGACAGGTTCGCTATGGCCCGGGTAATCAAAAGCCCCTTCCCGAAGCAAACGGCCAAAGTCCCTTACTCTCTCTCGGCGGGCATACTCCGATACGGCTTTGGCCAATGCCGGGCTCTTGTTCTTCTCTCCAGTCATTGCCATCACGTCACGCAATAGATCATCGTCAATGTCAACACTGATTCTCATATAACTAAAACATATGATGCATAATGAATCATATCAAGATGAAATTTGATTCATTATGCATCATATTGTTATTGATAATTCATCTGCAGGGTATGTCCATATCTCTGACAGGGTCGGATGATAGTGAGGGACAGAGGCAAGATCGGAAGCGGTGGCATGGAAACGCATGGCAACAACGACTTCATGGATGAGTTCGACCGCTTCAGGACCAACAACCGCGGCGCCGAGAATTTCTCCACTACGGGCATGGGCAATGAGTTTCACGAATCCATGAGTCTCTCCCATGACGAGGGATTTTCCGTGGTCATTGAACGGGTATTTGGCAGTGGAGAAGGGAATATCAGCTGCGGAGAGTTCCTCCTCGGTGGCACCGACACGCGCGAATCCGGGTTCCGTGAAAACAGCGAAGAGGTTCAGACGGTAGTCCATCCTTTCCATGGGTTCTCCCCGGGCGGCAAGAAGTTTGGCCGCGTTGCGGGCGGCGATTTCCCCCTGCTGGATCGCGATGTGGACGACTTCGAGCGGGCTGCAGACGTCGCCCGCCGCAAAAATGTGGGGAAGAGATGTCTGCTGGGACAGGTTGACCACGATTTTTCCGTCCCTTTGGTGTGCAGGCAGGCCGATGGGAATGACGGCATGTCGGCCGAGGGCGTTGAGGATTTCCGATCCGGTGACTGTAGCCTCCGTGCCCTCCTTCAAATAAGTGACCCTCTTTTCTGTTCCTGAAACTTCGACGCGCAGGAGCGTTGTTCCGGTGACGACCTCGATGCCGTCCTGGCGGAGTCCGTCGGCGAGAGACTCCGCGCAGTCCCGATCGGTTCCGCGCAGGATCTGCGGGCTGCGCTGAATGATTATGACTTTGGCCCCGAACGCACGGCAGTAGGAGGCCATTTCCAAAGCGACCGGGCCCCCGCCCAGAACGATCAGGGAATCCGGGATCGATTCCCGGTCGAGCAGGTCGTCGCTGGTCAAAGGGGTTGCCCCGGACAGGCCGGGAACAGGCGGAACGGACTGCGCCGATCCGGTGGCGACAAGGATGCTTTTGGCCTGCAGTTCAACATCCGCGCCGTCCGCGAGTTGAACAACAATCGAGTGGGGGCCGGTGAACTCTGCGGTTCCACGAAGCAGATCGAAAGGTCCATTTTGGAGCTGTCCGCCGCGGTAACCGGCAAATTCCGCTATCAGGTTTCGCTTGCGGGCGATGATCGCCGCGGGATCAAACGAGGGGGAGCCGGCCGAGAGTCCGAACCTGGCTGCGTCGCGGATCGCACGGAATCTTTTGGCGGATTCCAGCAGGGCTTTGCTGGGCATGCATCCCCGGAGAATGCAGAGTCCCCCGAGTTCCCCGGCCCCCTCGATCACCGCGGTTTTCAGCCCGAGGGCCGCCGCAGTCCGGGCCCCCGCAAAACCCGCGCTTCCGCCGCCGACGACCACGAAATCGTATTCGATCATCCCGCCATTGAGACAGATCCTCTGGTGGAACGAAATTGCAAAATCCGCTCACACGCGCGCCATGCGTTCCTTTCCGCTCACCCTTGGCAGGCGGGTGACAATGACACCACGCTATTCCGGAGCGAAAGCCGGGCGTCCGGTTTTTATCCGCGGGCCATGCGGCGGAGAAGGGCGTCGGCCATGTCGGCCGGGGTGTTTGCCACCTCGATCCCCGCAGCCTGAAGAGCTTCGATTTTTCCGGCAGCTGTTCCCTTGCCCCCGCTGACGATGGCGCCGGCATGCCCCATGCGCCTTCCGGGAGGAGCGGTGGCTCCGGCAATGAAGGCGGCAACCGGCTTGTTGCAGTGGATCCCAAGCCATGCAGCGGCCTCTTCCTCGGCGGTTCCGCCGATCTCGCCGATCATGATGATCGCCTCGGTGGCCGGATCGTCGTTGAACATTTTCACCACATCAAGATGGGAGGTGCCGTTGATCGGATCCCCGCCGATGCCGACGCAGGTGGACTGGCCATGCCCCCGGCTGGAGAGCTGCCAGACTGCTTCGTATGTGAGGGTTCCGGAGCGCGAGACAACGCCGACCTTGCCGGGCTTGTGGATGTAGCCGGGCATGATCCCGATCTTGCACTGTCCGGGTGTGATGATTCCCGGGCAGTTCGGTCCGATGAGGCGGCTGGGCTTGTCCTTCATGCCCGCGCGCACGCGCATCATGTCGAGGATGGGGATGCCTTCCGTGATGCAGACGACGACTTCGATGCCGGCATCGACGGCTTCCATGATCGAGTCCGCGGCAAATTCCGCCGGGACAAAAATCATCGTGGCATTGCAACCGGTCTCCCTCCGGGCTTCCAGCACGGTGTCAAACACCGGGATCTTGTCATCAAAGACCTCTCCGCCACGTGCCGGGGTGACGCCCGCGACGACATTGGTGCCGTATTCCATGCATTGCCGTGCGTGGAATCCGCCGGCTTTTCCAGTGATCCCCTGCACGAGCAGGCGGGTGTGTTTGTCAACGAGAATGGCCATTTTTTAGAGAATGCGAAATGTGGAATGAGAAATCAGTTTCATGCCGCTTTGGCGGCGGCGACGACTTTTTTCGCCGCATCGGCGATATCGGTGGCGGTCTCCAGCGGGAGGCCGGAGTCCGCGAGCAGCTTGCGTCCCGCCTCCACGTTCGTGCCCTCGAGCCGGACGACAAGCGGGACCGGAAGGTTCACAGTCTTGACCGCGTTGATGATGCCCTGTGCGATGATGTCGCACTTCATGATACCTCCAAAAATGTTCACGAGAATCGCCTTCACCCGCTGGTCGGAGATCAGGATTTTGAAGGCCTCGGTGACCTGCTGCTCGGTGGCGCCGCCGCCCACGTCGAGAAAGTTTGCGGGTTCCCCGCCGTTGTGCTTGATGATGTCCATCGTGGCCATGGCGAGCCCCGCGCCGTTGACGAGGCAGGCGATATTGCCGTCGAGTCCGATGTAGCTGAGATTCGATTTCGACGCCTCGACCTCCCGGGGGTCTTCCTCTTCAAGATCCCGGTAGGCGATGATTTCCGGGTGCCGGTAGAGCGCGTTGTCGTCGAAGTTGAACTTCGCGTCGAGCGCGAGCACCTCGTCCCCCTTCGTGATCACGAGCGGGTTCACCTCGACCATCGAGCAGTCGGACCTGAGGAACAACTTGTAGAGGCTGGCAAAAAGCTTGCAGGCCATCCGCATCTCGCTCGATGCGATGCCGAGCAGCTTGGCGAGCTTCCGGGTCTGATAGGGCAGGAGTCCCAGGAGCGGGTCAACCGGCATGCGCACGATTTTCTCCGGGTTGTGTGCGGCCACCGACTCGATATCCACGCCGCCCTGGGTGCTTGCCACGATGACGGGCGCTGAGATCGTCCGGTCGATGAGAATAGCAAAGTAGAGTTCGCGTTCGATCTCGACGGATTTGGAAACGAGGACCTTCCGCACGATGCGCCCCTGCGGTCCGGTCTGGTGGGTGACGAGCGTCTGGCCGAGCATCTTTTCCGCGATGTCGCGGGCCTGGTTGGCTGTTTTGCAGAGGTGAACGCCGCCTTGGAAGCCGTTTGAAAACGTGCCCTTGCCGCGCCCCCCGGCGTGAATCTGGGCCTTGACGACGAGATTGTTCGTCGCCAGCGAGCGGGCGACTTTCTCGGCTTCTTCCGGAGTGGAGGCGACTCCACCGGGCGTGTTTGCGACTCCGAATTTGTCGAGGAGTTCCTTGGCTTGGTATTCGTGAATGTTCATCAGTGGCGGACCGGATATATACAAGACACGGATCGCTGCGCCACTGCAAACTTCGGCTTTTCGGAATGCCGCATAGGCTGTCTGCTAATTTCTGCGGAGGGACGGCTTGTTGTGAAGCCTTCGATTGCCGCGAAGTGAAGGGTTTTCCATTCTGAGGGTCTTGGCACTCGTATCCAAGCATTTCACGCCGGGGATTGCCCTCGGAGATTGCTCATATTGGCGGTGGGAATAGCGGCCGCCGGGAGCTCAGTCGTGACAGTGCCCGTGTCCGCACCCGCACCCGCCCTCGTTCCCGGCAGGATCCACAATAATGGTTTCCAGACGGATCTCCTGGAGGGCCAACTGCTCGCGGGCCTGCGTGAGGAGGCGCATCGCGACGGGGTCCGGCTCATGGCTGGTGCGGAGCTGGATCTCGACCGGCCTGTCGGCATACTGGGGAAATGCGCCGGTCATTTCCCCGTCGAGAATAAATGACGCGTAGGCGTTGAGCTTTTCCTGGAGCTGGAAGAGCTGCTGGTCGCCGCCGGTCCACGGGCGGGTCTCATACATGGCAAGCACGAGGGTGTCGCGGCGGGCGTCATACGCGAACGCATCCAGCACGCCGGGGTGGGCAAGGCCTTTCGGGGCGGCATTCAGATTTTCGGGAACCATTGGTAGAGCATGAAGTAGACCAGCACGCCGGTCACGGAGACGTAGAGCCAGAGCGGGAACGTCCAGCGGGCCCAGGCGCGGTGCTTCTCGTAGCGGGCCCGGATCGCGTGCGTCATGGTGACAAGGATCAGCGGCACGATGACCATCGCAAGGATCACATGCGAGGCGAGCATGCCGTAGTAAATGGTTTTCCAAAACCCGCCTCCCCCGAACGGCGTGTGAACCCCGCGGACCAGAAACTTGTGAAGGACGTAGGTCGAGAGGAACACGCACGAGACGGCAAATGCCGCCGTCATGCAGTTCCGGTGGGCGATCTTCCTGCCGCTTTTGACAAGGACGAAGCCCGCGAGCAGCAAAACGGTCGCAGTGGCGTTGAGACCTGCATTGAGAGCTGGAAGATCGGAGACGCTCATCGGGAGAGGCGGCGGCGCCGGATCACGGCCGAGCTGCGGCCGGGTGCCGCGCCATGCCGCCGGCGCATCGAAAGGAGATCCCGGAATTTCATTGTTTTCCACTTTCTCGCAGGAGGTCGCCGATGTCCATGAGAAGCTTCTCAACCACCATCGGATCGTTTCCATCCGCAAATCCGCGCAGTTTTCCAGCGCCGTCCACAATGACAAGTTTCGCCGGGTGGGTGGCGTCCGGCTCCTTTGCGAGCGGCTGCAGGAGCCCTCTGATAATGATGGCATCGAGGCTCTCCCTGCTGCCGGTGAGAAATTTCCACCTGTCCGGTCCCGCTCCGAGGCGTCCGGCATATGCGGCCAGCACATCCGGAGTGTCGAATTCCGGATCCACGGAAAACGTCACCAGCTCGACTCCCTCCCCCGCGCGACCGATCTTTTTGTTCAACCCGGCCATGCGCGAGCTGATCATCGGGCACTTGTCGGAACACCGGGTGGAGATGAAGTTTCCAACCCAGATTTTTCCCTTGAGATCCGCCAGCCCGAACGGTTTTCCAGACTGATCCACAAGCCGGAAATCCGGGACCGTCGAGACCGCCTGCAGGTGGTTCGGCACCTTGAACGGACGCGTGCCTTTCAACCCCGACCAGGCGAACGAAAGGAGCGTCGCCACGAAGATGAACGCGACCACCCATCCCAGATAGGGGGTTTCCCGGGCCGGAGGCTCGGATCCGGCGGGGGATGAGTTCATCTGGCGGTCGCGAGGAGCGCCCCGAGGAGGAGAGGAAGGTAGAGGATGGACGAGAAGAACAGCCGCCTCGCCGACCCTTGGTCACGGTTCAGGAAAAAGTGCATCGCAAACCCGCAGAAGGTTGTTCCAAGCAGGAGCGCGGAGAAGAAATAGACCGGAGAGTTGAACCCGAGAATCGCGGGAAGCAGGGTGACCATCACCAGGCACGAGGAATAGAGGACCGCCTGGCGCGAGGTGATCCCGCCTGCCGGATCGCGGGTTGTGATCATCACGCAGCCGGCCTGTTCGTAGTCCTGGCGATACATCCAGGCGATGGCCAGAAAGTGGGGCATCTGCCAGAACCAGAGCACCGCGAAGAGCAGGCAGCCCTCCAGATCGTAGCGTCCGCGCGCAGCCACCCATCCGATCAGCGGAGGCAGAGCCCCCGGCACCGCACCCACCAGGGTGTTCAACGAGCTCCGGCGCTTCATGGGCGTGTAAACGAGGATGTAAATCGCAATCGTCGCAAAGGCGAGAAACGCCGCGCGCCTGTTCGTGAAAAGACCAAGGATCGCAACGCCGGTTGCCGAGAAAAAGATCCCGAAAAGCAGGGCGTCGAGAGGCTGCATGCGCCGGGCAGGAAGCGGGCGGTTCCGCGTCCGCTTCATCCGCGAGTCCAGATCGCGCTCCCACCACTGGTTGAGCGCCGCAGCCCCGCCGGCACAGAGGGCGGTGCCTGTGAGGGCCGCCAGCAGCAGGCTCCAGTCGAGAGGCCCGCGCCACCCCAGAAGAAACCCGACCAGCGTCGTGATCAGGACCAGCAGCGACAGGCGCGCCTTCACGAGCGTCATGACGTCACCCATGACGGAAACCGGAGAGGAGATGGCGGTTGCGGATTTCATGCGGCCCGGGAGGCGAAAGAGATGCCGGGCTCCGGGAGGCGAAACCTGTGCGCCTGGCAGGCCCGGCAGAGCCTGAATGAGAAGACCGCTCCAAGAAGAAGCACCAGCGCTCCGGTTGCCATGTGGATGGTGGCGATGTCTGCCGCCTTGTTCGACCAGATCGTCCACGCACCGAGCCCTGCCTGGAGCCCGATCAGGGCGAGCCATGCTCCGCTCCACGCCTTGGTCGCGCGGAGCCTAGAGGAGGAAGCGCGGAGAAAAACTGCCGCAGCCGACACGACAATCAGAACGGCCATCGCGCGGTGGACCATCTGCACCCAGATAAAAAAGGCGTTCGTCGGAACTTCGCCCGCAGCCTCACGGGCGGCGTTGATCCGGGCGATCGCCCCGGGGGACGTGTCGGGGATCCATTGGCCGTATGCGAGGGGAAAATCCGGGATGGAAAGCCCGGCGTGCTCGTGGCGCATCGCCGCGCCGAGCCCGAGCTGGACGAAGGCGAGAACCGTGGTGGCAAGGACCAGGTTTTTCAGAACCGGGTCGGGGAG
Source organism: uncultured Chthoniobacter sp. (assembly GCA_964431635.1). Taxonomy (GTDB): domain Bacteria; phylum Verrucomicrobiota; class Verrucomicrobiia; order Chthoniobacterales; family Terrimicrobiaceae; genus QYQL01. The sequence continues at coordinate 44,029 of CAYSKK010000009.1, forward strand.
GAAGATATCCCATTCGCCACGCCGGAACCGGGGGCTTGTCGCGACAGCCAGGATGGCGACCGCACAAAGGAATGCCTGCGCCAGCAGCGCGTGAAAGATCCCGATTTCATCCTTGTAGAGCGTGACCCTCAGCCCGCCGAGCAGTCCCTGAATGCAGACGGCCAGAAAGGCGGCGGCCCCGAGCCATCTCACCCAGCGCCTGCGGTCGGCGGCAAGCAGCCACACCGCCAGGATCATCGTCATCAGGCCCACTCCCGAGGCCACCAGCCGGTGGCTGTGTTCATAGAAAATCCCGCCGACCCACTTGGAAAAGGGAAACAGGAACATGTTGTAGCCGTAGGTGGTCGGCCAGTCGGGCACCGCCATCCCGGCATTCTTCGACGTGACGATTCCGCCGGTGCAGAGCAGAAAGAACGTGACGGCCGCAGTGAGGACCGCCCAAAGGTGGAGCGCGCGCGTCTGCCTGGTGTCGATGGCGTCCTTCATATCGAAAAAGATCAGCGGCCCTCGACGATCATCAGGCTGGGGATGAACTGCTGCACCCCGTTGGTCTCGGTGATGTCAACCACCGTGTTGAGCGGATCACGGGAGTCGAACGAGACGAACCACAGCCGGTTGAGGTGCCCGTTCTGGTTGGAGGAAATGATCGTCGTGAAGACGATGTATTCCCCCGGCTCGGAAACGGGGAATTCATACCGCCCGCTCGCATCGGTGGTTGTTGTGGCGATGGGCCGGGGGAGATCCCTGAGGTAGAATTCTGCGGCATCCACGCTGGCGCCGGCCGGGAGGCGCGAGGCTTCCCGGCTTCTTGCGGCGAGATGTTCCTCAATGGCTTTCCGCGGATACAGGGAGACCTGAATGCCCGGCATGGCGACCCGCTTCCCGGAGTCGTTGCGAAGGATGATACTGCCGCGGACGATGCCGGGCTCGGCAATCTCCCGTGCCACAAAAAGGAGGCGCTGATATTCCTTCTCCTTCTCTGAGAGCTTTGTCCTGACCGCCTCCACAAGGGTCTGCTGTCTGGCCAGCTCCGCGTAAAGGCCCGCGATCCAGTAGGCGCTTCCAGCCAGGGCTGAGAGCGCCAGAAGGAAGGCGATCCAGCCCGCCAGAACGGGACCTGCGTTGCGGTGTGCCCGCCGCTCCCGCCTGGAGGCGGCACCGGGGGATGACGTGCCCGCGCCTTCCTTTTCCTTCGCGCGCGAGTATCGCGGAGCATCGGTTTTCCGGAGAAACTCCGGAAGAGGCGTCCACTCGGTCGCCCCCTCGCTGAAGCAGAGATCGCTGTCGAGGAAATGACCGGTGTCCATCAATGAAGCCAGTTGCTCGGGCGGAAACTGGCCGATGATCTTTCCGTTGCGCGCGACTTGGACGAGGCGTTTGGTCATTTCGGATTTTCTCCCGTGAGCATTTCCCTGTTCTTCGCCAGCCAGTCAAGTGCTTCCTCGCGCGAGGAGAGGGCACCCTCGAGCTGGCGGGTCTGGACCGCGTCGAGAAACCGCTTGAACAGGGGCCCCGGCTTCCAGCCCAGCCCGATCAGGTCGTTTCCCGTGACGAGGGGAGGAGGGATCAGCGGTTCGCTGGAAAATTCCTCCCGCTTGGCGAGGAGGAATTCGTGGTTGTCGAGCATCCCGTGCGAACCGAGGCAGTCCACGCGGTGGAGCGCGAGCTCGTCGTCGATCGTCGGGCGGGCGAGAAACCGCTTGAGCGTGGCGACCCGCATGTTCCGGACGTCCTTGAAGGCCATGTGGTTTTTGATCGCAACGAGGGAGGCTTCGGTGTCGGCATTGGAGAAGCGCAGGCGCGCAAAAATTTCCTCCGCCATCGCCGCGCTCACCGATTCGTGCCCGTTGAAGCGGATCCGCCCGGTCGCATCGCGCACCCCGGTCCGCGGTTTGCCGATATCGTGGAAGAGCACGGAGAAAACCAGGGGAACCGAAACCGCCTCCGGGAGGAGCGACAGCATGAGTCTTGTGTGGACGAAGACATCCCCCTCGGGGTGAAACTCGGGTGGCTGCTCGCAGCCTTTCATTGCGGCCACCTCGGGGAGAATGATCTCCAGAAGCCCGGATTCATCGAGCAGGTCGAACCCGCGCAGACGGGACGGATGAAGGAAAATTTTGACGAGCTCGTCGCGGATCCGCTCCGCGCTGACCGACGTGATTTCCGGCGCACGGGTCCTGAGGGCATCCCAGGTTCCGGCCTCGATGGAAAACCCCAGCGCCGCCGGGAACCGGATCCCCCGCAGCAGGCGGAGCTTGTCCTCGCTGAATCGTTCTCCGGGATCCCCGATGCACCGGATGACGCCGGACTTGAGATCCTCCTGTCCGCCGACAAAGTCGAGAATCCGGTTTTCCAGAGGGTCGAAAAAAAGCCCGTTCACGGTGAAATCCCGGCGGAGGGCGTCCCCGCGGGCATCCGAAAAAGTCACGGATTCCGGATGCCGGCCGTCGGAGTAGGCGCCATCCGCGCGGAAGGTCGCCACCTGGCACTCCATCCCGTCCTCGACCACCACGATCACCCCGAACTGCGCTCCGACCGCCACGGTGCGGGGAAAGAGCTTTTGAACCTCCTCCGGCCGGGCGCTGGTTGCGATGTCGATGTCGTGAGCCTCCCGCCCGAGCAGGCGGTCCCTGACGCAACCTCCCGCGAAGAGTGCCTCATGGCCGTGCTCGCGGAGCTTTTGGACGATCCGCCTCGCCGTTTCTTCCATCGCTATTTGATCGCCGCCCAGACGCGGTGGACGTCGTCGTGGTCCTCCAGGGCCTGAAGAAATTCCCCCGCCTCCGCGCGCTGGGCATCGTCGAGCGCGGGGATCTGCTTGGCGACGTAGCCGAGCTCGCTCGTCACCACCGTCCAGCCGTTTTGCGAAAGCCACTTGGAAACGGACGCCGTGGCGGCGCGCTCGGTCAAAAAGCGCGCCGCAGCCACCCCCTCCGGGATGTCGTCGTTTTCCGCCGCCGTGATCGCCGCGAAATCATTCGCCCCCGCCTCGATCGCCGCCGCCTCGAGATCCGAGGCCGGGTCCGGATGGTGGGCCTCGACGATCCCGACATGGTCGAAGAGAAATTTGTTGCTGCCCGCCGTCCCGAGCTGACCCCTTTTGAAAAGCACCCGGATTTCCGGCGCGGTGCGATTGTTGTTGTCGGTGAGAACCTCGACGATGACGGGCACCTTGTGCGGCGCGTATCCCTCGAAGACAATGTGTTCGAGCACAAGTTTCTCGTCCCCGATTCCGGCCCCCTTCTTGATCGCCTTCTCGATCACGTCGCGCGTGACGGACGCCTTGCGCGCCTTTTCCACGACCGCGAAAAGCCGGGCATTCCCCTCCACATCCGGCCCGCCCTGCTTGGCGGCGACCATGATTTCCTTCACCAGCTTTCCGACGACCTGTCCTTTTTTCAGGTTCGCCACTTCTCGTTTTGCATGCAGCCACTGTCTTCCCATAGGGCGCACAGGTTATGCCCGCCCGACTGCGTGCGCAAACCCATTTCCGCCACCGCACGGTCCTTCCCGCCCGGCGGATCCGGATTTTTCTCTTCAAACGGGCCTTTCTCTGCTATAAGCCGCCGTTCCGCCACGCATGGAAACGCCCGAAACGCCCGATAATGAGCTGGTTGCCCGCACGAAGGCGGGAGAAGCCAGGGCGTTTGACGAGCTGGTCGTCCGCTACAGCCCGCGCCTCTACGGCCTCCTCTACAACATGACCTCAAACCACGAGGACACCAACGACCTGCTCCAGGAGGTGTTTGCGAAGGCTTACCGGTCGATCAAGGGGTTTCAGGGAAAATCCAGCTTCTACACCTGGATGCATTCGATTTCCGTCAACATGGCGATCAACTTCCTCAAGAAGCGCAACCGCCGGATGACGATGAGCCTGGATGACGTGGACAACGGGATCGTCAACGACCCGGACTTCATCGAGGCCACCAGCGACCACGACCCGAGGCATCAGGCGAATCTCGGCGAACTTCAAAAAAAATTGAACGAAGCCATGATGAAGCTGTCTCATGAGCATAGAGCCGTTGTGACCATGTTTGATATCCAAGGAATGCCGCACGCGGAAATCGCGAAGGTTTTGAAAATTTCTGAAGGCACGGTCCGATCACGTCTCTTCTATGCACACCGGCAGTTGCAAAATTACCTGCAAGAGTTTATCACCAACTAGACCAAGTTCATGACACCCGAAGAAAATATCTCGAAACTCCTGAGGCTCAAGCGTTACGAGCAGCCTCCTCCCGGCTATTTCGACGATTTTCTCAGCGAATTCCAGTCGAGGCAGCGCGCCGAATTGATCCGCCGCCCGCTGTGGGAACTGGTCTGGGACAGGATTTCCATGGCGGCTCCGACATTTCAGGTTCCGCGGCTTGCCTATGCCTCGATTGCCGCCTTGGCCCTGGCTGCATCCGCTCTCATTATTGCCCGGCCCGGCCCTCAACCTTCTGGAACCCTCGCGGACAGCCGTCCGATGCTCAGCCTGACGTCTCCGAACCCCGTCACAATTGGCGAATCCCTCCCGGTCGCGACCACCTCCACCGGGTCTCCATCTGTGCACTATGTTCTCCCGACCCGTCCGGTGAGTTATGTTTCCTCCCGCAGTTTTTAAGCTATCCACTGCGGCGCTGGCCTTGATGCTGGGCGGGATCTTTGCAGGATCCTCTTTTGCCCAGGATTCTCTGGCGGAAAACCTGTCCGGTCAGGTGCGGAAAATCTTTGATGAGCGCCGCGCTGCGGTGGTCAAAGTCCGGGCAAGGGACAAGCTCGGCATCCGGTTCGGAAGCGGGTTTTTCGCCGATCTCTCCGGCACGGTCTATACCCATGCCGGGATTGTGATGAAGGCGGACGAGGTGAGCGTCATTTCGAATGGAAAGGAGCTTCCGGCGCGCGTTTTGGTGGCCGACGAGCGCAGCGGGATCGCGATTTTGAAGGTCGATGCCTCCACACCCTCGATTCCGATCGGAGATTCCCGGAAGGTCGGGGTGGCCACGCCTGTCATGATGATCGGATTTCCCGAGGATCTCGACGCGAGCCCGAGTTTTGGAATCGTCGGCGGGCTGGATCGCGAGTATCTCGGCCAGCATTTTTCCACGACCCATATCCGGGCGAACCTGCCCGTCCAGCGCGGCCAGGGTGGGGCCCCCGTTCTGAACCTTGATGGGGAAGCCATCGGGATTCTTGTCGGGAGGATCGATGCCGGATCCGCCTGCCATGTCCTCCCGATGCGGGCCGCCGAGAAAGTTCGCAGCGATCTGGCCAGATTCGGGGAGCTGCGCCCCGGCTGGGTGGGGGTCGAGGTGGAAGAATCAGAGACTCCTGTTCAGGGCTCCACGGCGAAAGTGGGAGCTCTCGATCCCGATACGCCGGCTGCCATATCCGGGCTGAAGCTCGGGGATGTTCTTCTCAAAGTCGGAGAGACACCGATCGTTTCCAGCGAGGATGTCATTGACGCATCGTATTTTCTCACAGCAGGCGACAATGCGGATATCGAAATCGTCCGCGGTTCCGAAAAAATGACGATTTCCGTCCGCCCGGGCCTCCACCCGCTTGCCCCCGGGCACGAAATGCAGGCGACAGCGAAGCCCGATGCCTCTCAGCGGCTCCATCTGGAATAGAAGCCGGGTTTTCGCCGCGGCTGTTCTTTTCGGCTCCCTGCCTGTCTCCGGCTGGGAAATCAAATCCTTCGACGGGCGCGACCATGTTCCTCTCGGGGAAGTCGCGGCGTTTTACGGGCTGGGCGAGGAGACCTGCCCCGCTGCGGGCGCCAAAAAACTCAGCGGGGGAAGCCGCGAGATCATCGCCGCGAGGAACAGCCGGGAGATTGTCATCGACGGCGTCAGGCATTGGCTTGCGTTTCCGGTGGCGGAGGAGGACGGGCGCCTGTTTGTCTCGCGTCTCGACCTCGGCAAGACGATAGACCCCGCGCTCCATCCGACCCTCATCGGCGGGTTCCCTTCGGTCACGACCGTCGTCCTGGATCCCGGCCACGGAGGAAAGGACAACGGCGCGAGAAGCCCCTACGAACACGAAAAAAATTTCGCGCTGGATGTCGCGCGCCGGATTCGCGACCGGCTCCAGAAATCCGGAGTCCGCGTGCTCATGACCCGCAACAGCGATTCCTTCATCGAGCTCCAGAACCGGGCCGCCTTTGCGAACCGTTTGAAAAACGTGATCTTCGTGAGCATCCATTTCAATGCCGCGGATACCAACCCCGCCGCCAGCGGATTTGAAATCTATTGCGTGACCCCCCGCGGGGCGCCATCCACCGCATACGAGCAGACGCGGCTCCGCGACATGGTCGAGGAAAACGGCAACGAGCACGATCTCCACAGCTTCGCCCTCGCCAACACCGTTTATCACGCGATGCTGGGGAAAACGTCCATGGCCGACCGCGGGGTGAAGCGCGCCCGGTTCGCGGTCCTCCGCCTTGCCGGCGTCCCGGCTGTTCTCATTGAGGGAGGGTTCCTCACGAATTCCGGGGACGCCCGCAATATCGCGTCCAAGCAGTGGCGCGACAACTACGCAGCCGCCATCGCCACGGGGATTCTGGAATACAAAAAGCTCGCCGAGCAGAAAATCGCCCCCCGCGAGGTCGCCGGATACCGGCACCCGGAATCCGCGCCATCCTCGGTCGCGGCGGCGGCCGCGAAACCGGCTGCCATCCCCGGCGTCGCCCTCCGCGAGCTTCCCGAGTGAGTCGGGTGGTCGCGATCCGCGAAGGCTTCTCCCTGATTACGTGGGTTCGATGTGGACGGTGACATCGCTGAGGTGGAAGTCCCCGTCGAGCAGCGTGTCTTTCACCCGGTGGGCGATGAAGTGCCCGTCGGCCACGGTCACCTCGCCGCGCACCCGCACATGGATGTCGGCAAGGAGGCTGAGCCCGCTTTTGCGGACACGGCATTTTTCGATGTTGTCCACGCCATCCACCGCCCGGGCCATCTCGAGGATTTTGGCGATCGTTTCCGCCGGGGCCTGCTCGTCGAGGAGCTCGCCCAGGGAGACTTTGAGCATGCGCGCGCCGTTGAATGCGATGATCACACAGGAGAAGAGGGCCGCCCAGTCATCGGCGCTCACCCAGGCCGGGCCCCCGAGCAGGCTGATGCTGATCCCGATCAATGCCGCGACCGAGGTCAGGGCATCCGACCGGTGATGCCAGGCATCCGACTGGACCGCGGTGCTCTCCACCTCCCGTCCACGCCGCCTTGCGATCCGGAACATCGCCTCTTTGACGATGATGATGAGCACCAAGACGACCAGCGTGAAGGGGGCAGGCATCGGGCGGTCCGATGCCCCGAAGACGATTTCCCTCAGGCTGTTCCATGCGACAAAGGTTCCCGCGATGAGAAGGAGGAGGGCTCCGGCCACTCCGGCAAGAGATTCCATTTTTCCGTGGCCGTAGGGATGGTCGGCGTCAGCGGGGCGCTCGGCGTATTTCAGGGCACCCCAGATCGCGGTCGAACTCAGGACGTCGAGGCCCGACTCCAGGCCGTCCGCCACCAGGGCATCCGCATGGCCGAGCCAGCCGCAGGTCAGCTTGATCAAGGCAAGCAACGCATTGACCGCGACCCCGGCCACCAACACCTGACGCCCGCGCGCGGAACGCTCTGCCAGCGAGGACATGGCTAAAAATTCCGGAAGCTCATCGCGCCGGCCGCCGGGTGGAATTCCCCTTTGTCCGTGTCATTGAGAAGATAGGCCATCGTTTTGTCCTTCTCTTCGAGGATCGGAATCTCGCCCGGCCCGGTCCAGCCTTTTTCCCTGGCGGTCACGGTGTAGACAACATGGATGAGGTCTCCCTCCTTGACGCCCGAGGTGGAGCGCGTGACCCCGTTGACGAGCGCCATGACACGGACGTTCTGGCGCTCGGGCGTATCCCCGGGCTCGATTTCCACCCGGAGAACTTCGATGGTCAGCAAATCCGAGGCGGCTTTCTGCATGGACTCATATGCGGAGGGGGGGAGTTCGGCGCGAACGAGGAGGGGACAGACGACGGCGAGCAGAAGCAGGAATCGGCGCATGGATTCCTTTTCGCCGCGAATGCCTCCCGAGGCAAGAAAATCGCATGGAATCGGTTGCAACGCGGGCGGTTTGGGTTCAAAGTTCGCGCTCATTCTTCATCACTATGGCTGATTACGATTTGATTGTTGTGGGCGGGGGACCCGCCGGATATGTCGGGGCGATCCGCGCCGGGCAGCTCGGGAAAAAAGTGGCTTGCATCGAAATGGACCGCGCGGGCGGGACGTGCCTGAACTGGGGCTGCATCCCGACCAAATCGCTGCTGAAGAATGCGGAGGTCTACCAGCTCCTGAGCCACCACGCATCGGATTTCGGAATCAAGGTCGAGGGCCTCTCCTACGAGTGGGAAAAAGTCATCGGGCGCAGCCGCAAGGTCGCCGACCGGCTGGCCGGCGGCATCGAAATGCTCTTCAAAAAAAACAAGGTCGACTACATCCGCGGCGAGGCGTCCATTTCCAAGGCCGGGGTCGTCGAGGTGACCGACAAGGACGGCGGGAAGACGGAATACAAAGCCGCGAAGATCCTGATCTCGACCGGGGTTGTCGCCCGCGAAATGCCGGGCTTTCCGTTCAACGGCAAGAGCGTCATCGGCAGCAAGCAGGCGATGGTCCTCGCCGATCAGCCGAAGGATATCATCATCATCGGCGCGGGCGCGATCGGCGTCGAGTTCGCGTATTTCTTCAACGCTTTCGGCACGAAGGTCACGCTCGTCGAAATGCTCCCGAACATCCTCCCGATCGAGGACACCGAGGTCAGCGCGACGCTCGAAAAATCCCTCGCCAAGCAGGGGATCAAAATCCTCACCGGCACGAAAGTCGAAAAGGCCGAGACCACGAACAAGGGCGTTCGGCTGACGGTCAGCGGCAAGGCCAACGAGACGATCGAGGCGGCCATCGCCCTGGTTGCCATCGGCGTGAGCCCGCTCATGCCGCGCGGCATCAAGCTCGAGACCGACGCCAAGGGATGGCTCAAGGTCGATGCCAGCTACGAGACGAGCGTCAAGGGAATCTATGGCGCCGGCGACATCATCGGGCCGCCGTGGCTCGCCCACGTTGCCAGCTTTGAAGCGGTGCAGGCGGTCGAGGGAATGTTCGCCGGAAAGAAGCCCCGCAAGGTCGGCGTTTTCCCGGGATGCACCTACTGCCAGCCGCAGGTGGCCAGCGTCGGGCTCAGCGAGCGCGCCGCCACGGAAAAGGGCCTCAAATTCAAAATCGGGAAATTCCCGTTCATGGCCAGCGGCAAGGCGCTTGCCGTCGGCGAAAGCGAGGGCTTCGTGAAGCTTCTCATCGGAGAGAAGCATGGGGAAATCCTCGGCGCCCACATCATCGGTGCCGACGCCACCGAGATGATCGCCGAGCTCGGTCTTGCCATCACGATGGAGGCGACCTACGAGGAGCTCCTCGCCACGATTCACGCCCACCCGACGCTCAGCGAAGCGGTCCACGAGGCCGCCCATGCCTCGCAAGGCCACGCCATCCATATCTAGGGCCGGAGAAAACCCCGCCGCGGAGCCGCGCTCACCCGGTTTCCGGGCGGATCATTTTCTCAGGATCCACGATCCGGTCGAATTCCTCCGCTGAGACGAATCCCAGCTGCAGAGCGGCTTCCCTCAGAGAGAGATCGTGCCCTGCGGCATGGTGTGCCACCTGCGAGGCCTTGTCGTAGCCGATGACCGGCGAGAGTGCGGTGACGAGCATGAGCGAACGTTCGAGATGCTCCGCAATTTGTTTGCGGTTCGGCTCGGTTCCTTCGATGAGAAACCTGCGGAAATTTGTGCATCCCCCGGCAAGAAGGGAAAGCGAGTTCATGACATTATGGATGATCAGCGGCTTGTAAGCGTTCATTTCCAGATGGCCACCGGCACTGCCGAATCCCACGGCCACATCGTTCGCCATCACCTGCACCGCGATCATCGCCAGGGCTTCGGCCTGCGTTGGGTTGACCTTTCCCGGCATGATCGACGAGCCCGGCTCGTTTTTCGGGAGGATCAGCTCATGAATCCCCGCGCGCGGTCCGCAGGAAAGAAGGCGGATGTCGTTGACAATTTTGTAAAGCGAAACAGCGAGAGCACGGAGGGAACCGTGAAAGTGCACGAGATCGTCGTGGGACCCTTGGATGGCAAATTTGTTCGGGGCGGTTGTGAAGGGAATCCCGGTCATCTCCGCGATTTTCCCCGCTGCGATTTCGGCAAAACCAAGGGGGGCATTGATTCCGGTGCCGACGGCCGTTCCTCCAAGGGCAAGACGGTGGATCCCCGGAAGAGCAGCCCCGATGCGCCCGATCGCATCGGAGAGCATCCCGGCGTATCCGGACCATTCCTGTCCGAGCGTGATCGGCGTGGCATCCTGCAAGTGGGTGCGGCCGGTTTTGATGATGCTCATCCACACTTCGGCCTTTGCCGCGATGGAATTCCGAAGTTCCCTCAAGGCTGGCAGAAGATGCTCTTTGGCTGCAACCGCCGCTGCAATGCACATGGCCGAAGGGAAGGTGTCATTCGACGACTGGCTCATGTTGACGTGGTCGTTCGGATGAACCGGCGATTTGCTTCCGAGCGGGGTTTCCGCCAGCTGGCAGCAACGGTTTGAAATCACCTCGTTCACATTCATGTTGAACTGGGTTCCGCTTCCGCTCATCCACACATGCAGCGGAAACATGTCGTGGTGAAGGCCGGACAAAATTTCGTCGCACGCGCCGGCGATGAGGTTGAACAGATCTTCTGGGAGCCGGCCGGTCCGGTGGTTTGCTACGGCCGCGGCCATCTTCAAGGTCGCGTAGGCCGGGATCATCTCCCTTGGCATGAGATCCTTCCCGGTTGCGAAAAATTCCAGCGCGCGCTGGGTCTGCGCGCCCCAGAGCTTGTCAGCAGGGACTGCCACCGTTCCCATGCTGTCGGTTTCCAGCCGAAATGGGGATTCCTCACTCACGGAATACTATCGCAGCGGAGGTGGTTGAACGCAACTTGCTCCGCCCATTTCCTGTGGCGCAACCGGGGGATCGAAAGCTTCGACTGGCGGAGAGTGGAGGGGTCGTGCATGTTTGCAGGATGACCGGGCGGGCGGATTTTCAGGAGAAGCTGCGCGACATGCCGCACAAGCCGGGCGTGTATGTGATGCGCGACCGGCTCAAGCACGTGATCTACGTCGGCAAGGCGCGGGATCTCCGCAAGCGGGTCGGCAGCTATTTCATGCCCTCGCGGAAGATGACCGCCGATCCGAAGACGCGCGCGCTGATCGAAAGCGTCTGGGACCTCGAGTATCACGTCGTGCGCAGCGACGCCGAGGCTGTGCTCTTCGAAGGCCGGCTGATCAAGGAATTCCGTCCAAAATACAATGTGAGCTTCCGCGACGACAAGCGGTTCCTCCTCGTGCGCGTGGACCTCAATGCCGTGTTCCCGAGGTTTGCCCTGACCCGGCTGAAGAAGGAGGACGGGGCGAGATATTTCGGGCCGTTCGCGCATTCCGGGGCGCTCCGCTCGACGCTCAACACCATGCGGAAAAAGTTCGGCCTGAGGGCGTGCCGCGCGGCGGTTCCCGGGGAGCGCGACTTCAAGCACTGCCTCGACCATGTCATCAAAAATTGCAGCGCGCCCTGCGTCGGAAAAGTGACGCGTGAGGAATACATGGCCCGCGTGACGGCGGCTTGCGAATTTCTGGACGGGCAGAGCCGCGAGTGGATCGCGCAGGTTGAGGAGGAGATGAAGGCGGCGGCCGGGCGCCTCGATTTTGAAAAGGCGGCGCAACTGAGGAACCTTCTCGACGACCTGAAGACGACGACAAAGGCGATGACCCGGTTCACCCGGAAATCCCTGCCGACGACCGTGAACCCGGAGGCCGATCTGGCCGCGCTGCAGGACGCCCTCGCTCTGCCGCGCCCGCCGCGCGTGATGGAATGCTTTGATATTTCCAACATCTCCTCCACCCATATCGTGGCCTCGATGGTGAGGTTCCGCGATGGGGTGCCCGACCGCGGGGGCTACCGGAAATACCGGATCCACGGGACCCCGCATCAGGACGATTTCGCGAGCATGGCTGAAGTCGTCCGGCGGAGATACGGGCGCGTCCTCCGCGAAGCCGCGGCCTTGGATCCGGATGCGGAATTCAACCAGGAGCCTCCCGGCGAGGCTGCTGCAAGGATCGCCGAGGAGACGCAGACGACCGTGATCCCGGATCTCATCATTGTGGATGGCGGACGCGGGCAACTTTCCAGCGCCTGCAAGGAGCTTCAGCGCCTCGGGCTCCACGAGGCACCGGTCATCGGGCTGGCCAAGGAGTTCGAGGAAATCTACCGTCCGGGCCGCCCTCTCCCGATGCGCCTTCCCGAAGACAGCGGAGCCCTGCGCCTGCTCCAGAGAATCCGCGATGAGGCGCACCGGACCGCCAACGGCTACCACAGCCTCCTCCTCAAACGCCGCGTCCGCGAAAGCCTCCTCGACGATATCCCGGGGATCAGCTCAGCCCGCAAGCAGGCACTCCTCGAACGCTTCGGCTCGGTGGCCCGCATCAGAAAGGCTTCCGTTGAGAAAATCGCCGCCGTTTCCGGCGTGAGCACCACCCTCGCGCACACGATTCTGGAATCCCTTCAAGAGAAATCACGGGATGAGGCTTGAGCGAGCGTCAGGCCGGAACGTTCCCAGAAATTACTTCACCACGATCATCTCGGCGTCGATCCCGATGATGGTCTGGACCCAGCGGTAGACGTATCCGGGCCGGTAAACCGGCATGTAATACGGGTAGTTGACGTAGGTTGTGTTGTTGCAGTTCTTCTTTCCCCCGCCGTTGTTGACGGCGACAACCGGTCCCGGCATCGGGATCCAATCGGTGCGCGGCGGCACCTCGGTGAAACGGACCTGATTCTTCGATTCGGCATGCTTCAAGATCACCGCGTCCGCGCCGTTTGCGCGGGCGTTGTAAACCATGCTCTCCCGCATGAACTTCCACCCCAGATCGGACTGGAATGCGAGCCGGCCGATGGTTTTGTAGGGTTTGTCCGGGGCTTTTCCGAGGATCGGGACCGGCCAGTTTTTCGGTTTCGGAGGGTAGGCGGTGGTGGTGACGGGGAAGTAGAATTGGGAGGTGGAGGCAACCGATGCACAGCCCGCAAGCAGAGCCGCCAGAGCCAAAAGAGGGAGAGTTGAAAAGATGCGGCTCATGTGCGTTATTGTAACCGGAATCCCATGAAAAACAAATTGGCTCTCGCATTGGTCATGCTCTTGCTTGCAGGATCCGCGCAGGCCGGGCCGTCGGTCGTCGTCTGGGTTGGGGGTTGCCCCCAGCCAATGCCGATGCAGCCCATGTGCAATGCCTCCCGGTATTATCAGCCCTGCTATGCGCAGCCGGTCGTTTACGCGGTTCCCGCCTGCTACAATACGACGACCCGCTTCAGCAATGTGAACGGCTTTGTCAATGGCGGCCAGGGAATCATCCAGGTTTCCCAACCGGTGTATCCCGTCCAGCCAATCTACCCTGTTCAGCCGGCATATCCCGTCCAGCCGGTGATTGTTTCCCCGCAGAACACCTTCCGCTGGCGCTGATTTCCCTCCCGTCCCGTGGTTGCGGGAAATGATCCGCAGCCACGGGTGAGAGTCATCCCGCGAGGGCGGCGTCGAGGGCCGCATCGAGCCTGAGGTGGCGGCCGGCGGTCCAGTGGGCCTCCCTTGTTTTCCGGTCCAGCACGCGGTCGAGTTTTTCCAAGGATGCCTCGTAGGCGGATTTTTCCACCGGGGTGAGCCGGACCCCAAATTTTTCGCGCTGGAATTCCGCAGCACCGAACAGCCGGGCGGAGAGATCGGGTTTTCCCTCGATTCGCGCGGTATCGGCGAGATGCTGGAGGATGTAGGGCAGTGCCCAGCGGTTGCCGAGCTCCCGGGCGATTTGAGCCCACTCGGTGAGGGCGCTGCGGGCGACGTCCGCCTTGTCCAGCGCCAGCGAGGCCTGAGCGACTCCCCAGAGGCTGTAGCCGACGATCCATTTGTCCTTTACGGACCGGAACGCATCGAGGGCCTTGTGTTTGAGTTTCAGCGCCCGTGTGAAATCGCCGGCAGCGGCCGCGAGGCTGCCTTCGCCGGCCAGCGAGAGGGCCAGAAGCCGGGCATGTCCCCCGCGAGTTCCCGTTTCGCGTGTCCGCAGGAAGGATTTCTCCGCCAGGGGAAAATCGCCCTGTGAGAAGGCCAGGAAGCCTGAGTAGCCGCAGCCGAGGCCGGCCATTTCCTCATTGCCCAGTTCTTCAAAGATTTTCATTGCCCGCCCGAGAAGGTTCCGGCCTTCCTCGTAGCGGTCCTGCGCCCATGCAATGCGCCCCGCGCAGATCAGAGCCCTCGCAAAGGCATCCGGGAAATTCGGACAATCGGGGCGTTCGAGAATGGCGGTGCATTGCCGCCGTGCCTCTTCCAGGTTTCCGCAGATCTCCCAGTAGCGCTCCATGGCCGCAAGCAAACGAAGGCCCGGTTCGGCACCGCCGTGGCGTTCCGCCGCCCACTCCAACGCGAAGCGAATATTGAGGAGATCGGAGGTGATGGCCTTGAGGGCCGGCGCGGGATCCGGACCATGGAGGGCCGGTGCCGCGGATTCCGCCCGCCGGAGGAAATAGTCCAGATGGCGTTCCTGCAGGGCTTCCATTTCGCCGCACTCCCGGAGCTTCTCGCGCGCGTATTGCCAGACAGACTCAAGAAGCGTGTATCGCGGCAAGTCGTCCGGTCCGGTTTCAACAAATATCAATGACTTGTCGGCGAGCTGCTGCAGGAGATCCAGGAGGTCATGGTCCCCGTCCGTGCAAACCGCTTCCACGGCCTCCAGGGTGCGCCCGCCTGCAAAAACCCCGAGCCGGTGGAAGAGGGTCTTTTCCGGCGGCGACAGCAGGTCGTAGCTCCAGTCAATCAGCGCGCGGAGCGTCTGCTGGTGGGGGAGGACAGCCGTGCCTTTGATCAGCTTGAACTGATCGCTGAGGCGCTCCGCGATCTGGGCGGGACTGAGGACCCGCAGCCGCGCGGCTGCGAGCTCGATCGCCAAGGGGATGCCATCGAGCCGCCAGCAGATCCGGGCGATGTCCGCTGCGTTGGCATCGGTGAGCGCGAAGCGGGGGACTACCGCCTTCGCGCGGTCGAGAAAGAGTTTCACGGCGTCGAAGCCGGCAATATCCCCCGCAGTGACAGGGCTGTCTTTTGCCCGCCGCCAGACGTCAAACGACTCCAGGGGCCGCAAGAGAAAGGTCACCTCGCCGGGCACGCGAAGGGCCTGGCGGCTGGTTGCCAGAACACCCAGCTTACGGCAGGAGGACAACAGCGCGGAGACCTCGCGGGATACGGAATTCAGGATGTGCTCGCAGTTGTCGAGAAGCAGAAGCATTTCCCTGCCGCAGATGTAAGAGGAAAGGGTTTCGAGAAGCGGACGTCCGGGTTCCTCGCGCACCCCGAGCGACCCGGCGATGGCTTCATGGAGGCTGGATTCGTGGTCGAGCGTCGCGAGTTCCACGAGCCAGACTCCGTCCGGATAGTTCTCGAGCATTTCGCGTCCGGCCTCGATGGCAAGGCGGGTTTTTCCGGTGCCGCCCGTGCCGAGCAGCGTCAGCAGGCGGGTTTTTCCAAGAAGCTCCTTGACCTCCTCCATCTCCCGGACGCGTCCAACGAAACTCGTCGCGGAAGCCGGAAGGTTGTGGGGCAGGTTCTGCTGCAGGCGCAGCGGGGGAAACGTGGTTGGAAGGCCCGGAGCGTGGACCTGGTGGATCCGCTCGACCGTGCTGAGGTTCCGGAGCCGGAAATCGCCGAGCGGAACGAACCGGACATCCGGGATCCCGTCGCGCAAAATCTCCGCGACCGTTTGCGAGGCGAGGATCTGGCCGCCATGGCCGGCCGAGCTGATCCGGGCGCTGCGGTTCAGCGTTCCGCCGAAATAATCGTTGTCGCGAAATTCCGCAGGGCCGGTGTGCAGCCCCATCCGGACGCGGAGGGGGCCGACCTTTCCCCAATCTTCTGCGAAGAGGGAGGCCTGGGCTGCCAGCGCGGATTCCATCGCATCTCCCGCGGTATGGAACGCCGCACAGAACGCATCCCCGACGGTCTTGAACACGAAGCCGTTCTTCGCCTCAATTGCCGAACGCAGGAGCGTGTCATGGCGGGCAAGGGCGGGGCCCATGTCCACCGGAAAGCGCTCCCAGAGACGGGAGCTGCCTTCGATGTCCGTGAACAGAAATGTCACCGTGCCGGTCGGCGGATTCATGAGTGACTGAACCTAACCGCAGATGCCCGAATTGCCAGAAGGGAAACCGGAACGAACTTGCGGGATTTTCCCATTGCGCGACCATCCGCCGCATGGCATCTAGTTCCCCCGTGACTTCTTCCTGGAATCCGTGCTTCGTCTGGAATGGTCGACCTGAGAAGCCGGGTTGGCATCGGGTCTTGGAGCTGCTTGGGCGTGCGGTCTTGATGGCATTGGCTGCCGCGGTTTTTTCCTCGTGCGCCGTGCTGGAAAGGCGCGAGGAGGAGAAGCGGCTTGCGGCTGCGCGGGCCGAGGCGCTTGCCGCGCATTCCGCCTGGCGCGAAGGCCATGGTTGGAAATCGAAAACCTACCGGAATGAAGCGGTCCTCGCGACGGCGACACCCGAAAACTGCCGGGTTGAGATCGCGCTCTCCGAGCAAAGGGGACTGCTCCTCGTGGACGGCCAGATCGCCATGGACTTTCCTGTCGCGACCGGAAAGAGATCCCACCCGACGCCGCCCGGGGAATATACGATCCTGGGAAAACAGAAGGACTACTCCTCGAATCTTTACGGGAAAATTGTGGATATCGCGGGGACGGTGCTCGTGTCGGATGCCGACACGACACGGGATGTGCCGCCGGAAGGGGCCACATTCGAGGGGGCCAAAATGCCTTACTGGATGAGGCTCACCAATACCGGAGTGGGCATGCACGTGGGTTACGTTCCAGGACATCCCGCATCGCACGGATGCATCCGCCTCAAGCGGGAAACCGCCATCTTTCTCTTCGGACTCCTGCAGATCGGCACGCCAGTTGTGGTGGCCGACCATGCTCCGGCTCTGGAGGGCGACGGCCCGAAAATCCGCTGACCCCGATCCTGCTCACGTTGCAGAGAAAAAGTGGCATCGGCGTCCCGCCAATGAACGGAAACATGGCCGGAAGGGGCATGCCACTTGTGTGAACAGGATCGCCTCTACAGCCGGCACCCCTGATTTTTGATCCGGCGCTCGACTTCGGACCCGGCGAGCGGCCTGTCGGGGAGAAGCGCGGATTTTGCGATGGCCGCGGACAGCATGCGAAGGTAGACCGCGCGCGGGACCTCGACCGCGCCGAATCCCGCCAGATGAGGGGTCACCCACTGGGTGTCCAGGAGAAAAAACCCGCCTCCCTTCAACAAGGCGACGAGATGGCAGAGCGCGACTTTCGAGGCATGAGTCACACGGTGGAACATGGATTCGCCGAAAAACGCCGCGCCGATCCGGACTCCGTAGAGCCCCCCCGCCAGCCGGCCATCCCGCCAGACTTCCACCGAGTGGGCGTGCCCCGCATCGTGCAGGGCGACGTAGCTGCGGAAAATCGTTTCGTCGATCCAGGTATCCTCCCGCTCCGCGCACGCGAGCATGACATCGGGGAATGCCGAATCCAGCCGCACCACCCACCCCGGGTCGCGCAGGGCCTTTTTCGTTCCGCGGGGAATATGAAAATCCCCGAGGGGAATGATCCCCCGTGGGTCGGGAGAGAAGAGGCGCAGGTCCCCGGCATCGGCCATCGGAAAGACCCCCTGACGGTAGAAATCCAGCAAAACATCCGTTGGAATCGTGTTTGCCATGACGCAACAAATCATTATTCTGCGCCGCATGAAAGGCGTGATCTTGATCTTCAGCGTGGCCCTTCTGTTTTTGATGGGAGCCTGCTCGGTGGCCGAGCAGGACGTCTCAGGCGTCGGGCAGCAATTCCAAAACGGCATCCAGGGGCGCGGGTCCATCGTCCCGAACAACCCGACGCGGGATTCGTTCGGACCGGACTACCGCTGACCGCGGCGACGGCCTGAAGATCGTTCCGAGGTTGGAGGCCGCGCGACACCCCACTTTATTTTTCCATGAGCGACCACCAGCCACCCGTTGAAAAAATCCTGATCCTCGATTTCGGATCGCAATACACGCAGGTCATCGCGCGGCGGGTCCGCGAGTGCAACGTCTACTCCGAGATCGTTCCGTTCCATACGAAGGCGTCCGCGATCCGTGCGCTGAAGCCTTCGGGGATCATCCTCTCCGGCGGTCCCGCAAGCGTCTACGCCGCGAAGGCCCCTCAGGTGGACAAAAAAATCTACGCGCTCGGCGCGCCGGTTCTCGGCATCTGCTACGGGATGCAGCTCATCGCCCACGGCCTCGGCGGAAAAGTCGAGCGCTCGGACCGCCGCGAATACGGCCCGGGAAAATTGAAGGGTGATCCGCGCTGCGAGCTCTTCTTCAAACTGCCGGCCGAGCTGGAAGTCTGGAACAGCCATGGCGACAAGATTACCAAACTCCCGGCGGGGTTCCGCGCGCTCGGACGCACCGAGAACTCCCCGCACGCGGTCATCGGCGACACGAAGCGGAAAATTTTCGGCCTGCAGTTCCATCCGGAGGTCGTCCACACGCCCCGCGGCAAGGAAATCATCGCGAATTTCGTCCACAAGGTCTGCGGCTGCCGGTCGGGGTGGACGATGGAGTCGTTCATCGACCGCACCTGCCGCGAGATCCGGGAGCAGGTCGGCGACAGCCAGGTTATCCTCGGTCTCAGCGGCGGAGTCGATTCCTCGGTGGCTGCGGCGCTTATCCACAAGGCTGTCGGCGACCAACTGACCTGCATCTTTGTCAACAACGGACTGCTCCGCAAGGACGAGGCGGCCGCCGTGGAGAGGCTGTTCGCCGGCGAGTTCCGGATCCGGATGAGGACCATCGACGCCTCAAAACAATTTCTCGCGAAGCTCAAGGGCGTCACCGACCCCGAGCGGAAGCGGAAGATCATCGGCAACGAGTTCATCAAGGTGTTCGAGTCCGCCGCCCGGGATCTCAAGAAGAAAGCCCCCGGAAAATACCGCTTCCTTGCCCAGGGGACGCTCTATCCCGACGTGATTGAAAGCGTGTCGATTTCCGGCAATCCGGCTGCTCTCATCAAGAGCCACCACAATGTCGGCGGGCTCCCCGAGCGGATGAAGTTCGAGCTCGTCGAGCCGCTCCGCCAGCTCTTCAAGGACGAGGTCCGGCGCGTGGGAACCGAACTCGGGCTCTCGAAGGAAATCGTCCACCGCCAACCGTTCCCGGGCCCGGGCCTTGCCGTGCGGATCATCGGTGAGATCACTCCCGAGCGGCTCCGCATCGTCCGCGATGCCGATGCCGTCGTCATCGAGGAGATGAGGAAGTCCGGCTGGTATTACAAGGTCTGGCAGTCGTTCGCCGTCCTCCTCCCGGTGCGCTCGGTCGGCGTGATGGGTGACGAGCGCACCTACGACTACACGATCGCCCTGCGGATCGTGCAGAGCTTCGACGGCATGACTGCCGACTGGGTCCGCCTTCCCCACGACCTGCTCGGGCGGATTTCCGCCCGCGTGATCAACGAGGTGAAGGGAGTCAACCGCGTCTGTTACGACGTCTCAAGCAAGCCGCCCGCAACCATCGAATGGGAGTGAACCACCGCCGCGCCATCTACCCCGGGAGCTTCGACCCGGTGACCTTCGGCCACCTCGATGTCATCGCGCGGGCCTCCCACCTTTTCGAGTCCGTCATCGTCGCCGTCGCGACCGGGGAGGGAAAAAAACCGCTGTTCTCGATTGCCGACCGGATCGCGATGCTCAAGGAGAGCACTGCGGACAACCCGGCTGTCGAGGTCGTTTCCCTGAGCGGGCTCCTCGTGGATTTTTCCAGGGAAAAGGGCGTCTTCACGGTCATCCGCGGTTTGCGCGCCGTCTCCGACTTCGAGTTCGAGTTCCAGATGGCTCTCATGAACCGGAAGCTTGAGGCGCGCCTGGAGACGGTCTTTTTCACGCCGAAAGAGGACTACACCTACCTCAGCTCGCGCATCGTCAAGGAGGTCGCGAGGCTTGGAGGCGACGTCAGTCCGTTCGTTCCCGCCGCCGCCGCAAAAAAGCTGCGGGAAATTTGCAGATAGCTCACGGCAGCTTCCAGGCGGGCTTCAGCCGCGCGTAGTCGGCTTCGGGCAGGATCACGTAGAGGGGGTTTTTGGCCGGGTCGAGCGCGGCGATCAGCGCCCGGAGGTTTTCCTCCGACATCGTGGTGCACCCCGCAGTCGGCTTCCCTCCATCCGCCCGCCAGATGTGGAAGAAGATCGAACTGCCCGCCCCCGGGCGTATGGCGGGCCCGGCATTGTGCCCGATGAAAAGCTTCAGCGAGTGAGCCGGATCATCCTGCTTCATCTGCTGTTTCTTTTCCCATGCGGTCGAGGGTTCCCGGTCCAGGCGGACATGGCGGTTGTAGTCGGGAGAGGAAGGATCCTCGACCCACAGATCCCGCGAAGTGATCCGCGTGTAAGACATGTCCGGACGCCGCGCGACATCGGCCGCATACCCCCAGGCTCCGCCGATGCGGAACACCCCGGCGGGCGTGCGCCAGTCGCCTTCCTGTTTGATCCGGGCACCCTCCGGCACCGGCTGCAGTCCGAGCCCCCAGACGAGCCCGTTCTTTCCCAGCCGGGCTTTCCACTCCCCGCCGACCTGCTGCCACTTTCCGCCGGATTTTTCAAACAAACGGAGCGTGGCTGCGGAGGAATCCCAATCCCGCGCCGTCGCCACAAGACACTGACTCGAACCGGACGGGAGCTCGAAGGCCCGGGCGGCCGCGCAGCATGCGGCCAGAAAAGTGACGGCGAGGACAAACCTTTTCATTCGGACAGCCCAGATAAACGCAGGTTTTTACAGATTAACAACACGACAATATCCCCCTCGGGCGGAGCCCCCAGTCAGGAAGTTTTCGTTTGAAAGCCGGCGGCAAAATGCTTGGCTTCGCACCGGAGATGCAAAAGAGAACCTGGATGACTGTTGCCGCCTGGTCGCTGACCGGCGCGCTCTGTATTTTCGCGCTCGCCGTGCTGGCGGCCTCCCGCGGGGAGCCGGTCAACGCCCTTTGGATCGTGGTTGCATCGGTGTGCGTGTTTGCCCTCGCGTGGAGGTTTCACTCGGCATGGCTGATGGCAAAGGTTTTGACGCTGAACGATGAGCGGGCGACTCCCGCCGTGCAGCGCGAGGACGGCAAGGACTACCAGCCCACGAACAAGTGGGTTGTGTTCGGGCACCACTTCGCCGCGATTGCCGGGCCGGGACCGCTGGTGGGACCGGTGCTGGCCGCGCAGTTCGGATTTTTGCCCGGCATGCTCTGGATCCTTGTCGGGGCCACGCTCGGCGGGGCGGTCCACGACTGCATTGTGATGTTTTGCTCGGTCAGGCGGGGCGGCAAATCGCTTGCCCGGATGGTCCGCGACGAGGTCGGGCCGTTTGCGGGATTCATCGCGCTCGTCAGCATTCTGGCCATCATGGTGATCCTGCTCGCCGTGCTGGCGCTGGTGGTGGTGAAAGCCCTCGCCGAGAGCTCGTGGGGACTCTTCACGATCGCTGCCACGATCCCGCTTGCGATGGCCATGGGGCTGGGCATGAAACACAAGTGGGCCGGGATGAAAACCATCAGCACGCTGGGTGTGGCCGGGCTGCTTCTCTCGGTGCTCGGCGGCCGGTGGATCCAGGGCACTGGCGTCGAGCAGTGGTTCCACTGCAGCGAGGTTTCGCTCGCATGGCTGATCATGGGCTACGGCCTGCTCGCCTCGGTGCTGCCGGTCTGGCTGCTTCTGGCCCCGCGCGATTACCTCAGCTCGTTCCTGAAAATCGGGGCCGTCGGGTTTCTGGCTGTCGCGATCCTTGTGATCGCCCCCGTGCTTCAAATGCCGTCGCTCACGAAGTTCATCGACGGTACGGGCCCGGTATTTGCGGGGGCGGTTTTTCCATTCTGTTTCATCACGATCGCCTGCGCCGCCGTTTCCGGATTTCATGCCATCATTTCCTCCGGGACCACCCCGAAGCTTCTGGCGCGGGAGCGGGACATCCGCCTCGTGGGCTATGGGGCGATGATCACCGAAATGCTGGTCGGGATTATGGCCCTCATTGCCGCCTGCACGATGCCGCCCGGGGAATATTTCGCCATCAACATGAAGGGCGAGCCCGCCGCCGTGGTCGAAAAAATCACCGCGCTCGGGTTTCCGGTTACAGAGAAGGAGATGTCCTCCCTCGCCGCAAACGTCGGGGAAAAATCCATGATCGGTCGCACCGGCGGAGCCCCCACGTTCGCGGTGGGAATGGCCCAAATGTTTTCGCGGCTCGTGGACAACCCGACCGCGATCGCGATCTGGTATCACTTCGCGATCATGTTCGAGGCGCTCTTCATCCTGACCACGATCGACGCGGGGACCCGGGTCGGGAGGTTTCTCGTGCAGGATCTGCTCGGCTATGCGTGGAAGCCGCTCGGCAGCACCGAGTCCGCCGCCGGCAACTGGCTGGCCAGCATCGCCTTTGTCTCCGCGTGGGGGTATTTTCTCTATCAGGGGGTCGTGGATCCGCTTGGCGGCATCAATTCGTTCTGGCCGATTTTCGGCGTGGCCAACCAGCTTCTCGCCGTCATCGCGCTTTCCCTGGGCACCACGGTCCTGCTGAAAATGGGAAAGCTCCGCTACATTTGGGTCCCGGTCCTCCCGCTCTGCTGGCTGCTCTGCGTCACAATGACCGCGGGATTCCAGAAGATTTTTGCCGCCGACCCGCGGCTCGGATTCCTGAGTGCCGCCGCGCAGCTCGGAGAAAAAATTGCAGCCGGCGGCACGTCCGCCCAGATCCATGCCTGGCGGCAGCAGGTTTTCAACAACCACGTCAACAGCCTGGTCACCGGGACGTTTCTTGTTCTGGTCATTCTCATCGTCGCCGCCAACGCACGCGTTTGGTGGGACTTGCTCGTCCTGAAAAAAATCCGGCCGCCGCAGGAGGAGCCCTGCGTGGTGCTGCCTGCGGCATAATCCCAGATCATTGCGATTGAAGAATTTTAACAGGATTTACAAGATTTTCAGGATTGATTTATGGCGGGTGAGCTACGGCAAAAGGATTTCCAAGCAGGTTTCTGTAACTCTCTTCCCTTGAATCCTGTTCCTCTTGTAAATCCTGTCCAAAAACCGTTTTCGGCATAATGCGTCCCGGGATTGATCCGTGCCGGGCTTTGCGCCAGAGTGCCGTGATGTCACCCGTTTCCATTGCTGCGATCCTCGGCTTTACAGGTGTTGCTCTCGGGGCGTTTGGAGCCCACGGATTGAAAGACGTCCTTGCCGCCAACGGCACCCTGGCGATCTGGCAGACGGCGGTTCTTTACCATCTCGTTCATGCGGTCGCATCGCTGTGGGTCGCCGAACGCAGGCCGGTCGTCACATGGATCTGGGCCGCCGGGGTCGCGGTCTTCTCCGGATCGCTCTACGCGCTTGCCCTGACGAACGCCCGCTGGCTCGGAGCGATCACGCCCATCGGAGGCGTCCTCTTCCTGGCCGGCTGGGCGCTGCTCGTTTTCAGAGGCAGCAAATGAAGGCCACCCACGAGTGCCTGACCGTGCGGACGCGCGGGAAGGGGACCTACGAAATTACGGATGATGTCGCGCGGATCGTTGGCACCAGCGGGGTTTCCACCGGCACGGCGACCGTCTTCATCCGCCATACCAGCGCGAGTCTCGTGATGTATGAGAATGCGGACCCGAGCGCGCGCCACGACCTGCACGCGTGGTTTGAGAAGATCATTCCCGAGGATGCCCCGGATTACATCCACACGATCGAAGGCTCCGACGATTCCACGAGCCATCTTCGGATGGCGATCACCCGCACCAGCGAGGCGATCCCGATCGCCGGCGGACGGCTCACTCTCGGCACCTGGCAGGGAATCTTTCTGTTCGAACACCGGCGGGCACCGCACACGCGATCGGTGGATGTCGTCGTCATGGGAGTTTGAGAACCTGTGAAAAAAGTGCCAACCACCGGCTTGCTTCGGAAAAAAGGCGGTCTGCTGCGTTGCGGTTCGGTCACGTATCTCTCAGGGGATATGCTTCCTCACCACGCCTTGCAGCCCACCCTTTTTGCTTGCCATCCAGCGGCTGTCACTTTTTTCACAGGTTCTGAGATTTTTGCCGCGCATCAAGATTTCCTCTTGACGAAGTCCCCAGCCTGACCAACATTCCGCCACTATCTTATCGAGAGTGGTTGAGGGACTGGCCCGATGAAACCACGGCAACCGCTGGGATGTGACGCCTGACTCAGTCAGGCCGAGCAGCCCGGGTCCAGGTGCCAAATCCAGCTCTGGCTGCCCGCGCAAGCGGTCATCCGGGGAAAAGATGAGGTGAGTCAGTTCGTTGGCATGAACCGGCTTGTTTCTTCGTCCGCTCCCGAGAAGACCCGACGAACATGAGCGAAACATTCTTCTCAAATCTCAAGTGCCGCGAGTGCGGACGCCTCTACCCGAAGGAGGCGATCCACATCTGCGAGTTTGATTTCGGCCCGCTTGAGGCGGACTACGACTACGATCGCATCGCGAAGCACATCAACCGCGATCTCATCGCCTTGCGTCCGCAGACGATGTGGCGCTACCGCGAGCTTCTGCCGATCGACGGCGCGCCGACCGTCGGCCAGCAGGTCGGGTTCACCCCGCTCGTGCGCGCCGACCGCCTCGCCGCGAAGCTCGGTGTGGAGGAACTCTACATCAAGAATGACACCGTCAACTACCCGACGCTTTCCTTCAAGGATCGGGTCGTCTCGGTCGCCCTGAGCCGCGCGCGCGAACTCGGGTTCCAGGTCGTCGCCTGCGCGTCCACCGGAAACCTCGCGAACTCGGTCGCCGCCAACGCCGCCGCCGCGGGGCTGACGAGCTACGTTCTCATTCCCGCCGATCTGGAAAAAAGCAAGGTCGTCGGCTCGCTTGTCTACGGCACCCATGTCGTCGGCATCCACGGCGCCTACGATCAGGTCAACCGGCTCTGCTCGGAAATCGCCGGCAAATACGGCTGGGGGTTCGTCAACGTCAACCTCCGCCCCTACTATGCCGAGGGCTCAAAGAGCATGGGTTTTGAAATCGCCGAGCAGCTCGGCTGGAAGCTCCCTCGCCACACGGTCATCCCGATGGCCAGCGGATCGCTCCTCACAAAAATCCACAAGGCCTACAAGGAATTCGTCCGCGTCGGAATCCTGGATGAGACCCCGTTTTCCGTCCACGGTGCCCAGGCGACCGGCTGCTCGCCGATTGCCGCCGCACAGAAGAAGGCGACCGACATCGTCAAACCGGTCCCGAATCCGCAGACCATCGTCAAATCGCTCGCCATCGGCACGCCGGCGGACGGTTACTATGCCATCCGCAGCATGCAGGAGACAGGCGGAAGCGCGGAGGACTGCACGGATGAGGAGGTCATTGACGGCATCCGCCTCCTCGCGGAATACGCCGGCATTTTTGCCGAAACCGCGGGAGGAGTTACCGTTGCCTGCGCGAAAAAACTCATCGACTCGGGAAAAATTCCCCGCGACGAGAGCATCGTCCTCTGCATCACCGGTCACGGGCTCAAGACGCAGGAGGCGATCCACGGCCACTGCGGCGAACCCCGCCTCATCAACCCGAGCCTCCGTGAATTCGAGGCCCTCATCGCCCAGGACCCCGCGGTCGCGGGGAGCCTGAAGTCTTAAGTTTTAAGCATTAAGTCTTAAGAGCCACCAAAATCACAAACGGCACCAATCCCTATCACTTAACACTTACAACCTTTAATCTTAATACTTCCTATGAACATCCAAGTCCGCATTCCGGCTCCCCTCCGCAAGCTTACCAACGACCAGGAAGTTGTCCCTGCAGAGGGTTCGACCATCGGCGAAATCCTCACCAACCTCGACAAGTCGTTTCCCGGCCTCATCGAGCGCATCTGCGACGAGCAGGGCAACGTCCGCCGGTTCGTGAACATCTTCGTCAACGACGAGGACATCCGCTTCCTTCAGGAAAAGGCCACGACCGTGAAGGATGGCGATGAGATCAGCATCGTCCCCGCCATCGCCGGAGGATAGAAGCTCCCGGGCGCGTCGCGCCGCCCATTTTTTGACCGGGATCAAAATCCTGCGGTTGCATTGCTGAGGGTTTTTGGCTAGCGTCCGGACTTTCCCCATGAGCACGAACATCGAATCCCACCTGATCGAAAAGCGCGTTTTCAAGCCCTCGAAGGAGTTTTCCAAAAAGGCGCTGGTGTCGAATTTGGCGGATTACAAGAAGCGTCACGCGGAGTCGGTCAAATCGCCGGAGAAGTTCTGGGCGAAGGAGGCCGCCGCGCTGAAGTGGACGAAGAAGTGGACGCGGATTCTCGACTGGAAGGCGCCGTTTGCCAGGTGGTTCGTGGGCGGACATCTGAATGCCAGCGAGAATTGCCTGGACCGCCATCTCGACGGGCCGCGCCGGAACAAGGCCGCGATCATCTGGGAGGGGGAGCCGGGCGAGCGCCGCACGCTGACCTACCATCAGCTCCACCGCGAGGTCTGCATTTTTGCAAACATCCTGAAGCGGAACGGCGTGAAATCCGGAGACCGGGTTTTGATCTACATGCCGCTCATCCCGGAGGCGGTCATTGCGATGCTCGGGTGTGCCCGGATCGGGGCGGTCCACAGCGTCGTCTTCGGCGGCTTCAGCAGCGAGAGCATCAAGGACCGGATCGTTGACAGCGGCGCGACGGTTGTCGTGACTGCCGACGGAGGCTACCGCCGCGGCCAGATCGTCACGCTCAAGCAGAACGTGGACAAGGCGCTCGAGGGCGACAGTCAGGTCCGCCGGGTGATCGTTTTCCGCCGCACGCATCTGGACATTCATATTCAGGAGGGCCGGGACGTCTGGTGGCACCGCGAGGCTGAATACGTCGATGCGAAATGTCCGCCGCACCCGGTGGACAGCGAGCATCCTCTCTTCATCCTCTACACGAGCGGATCCACCGGAAAACCGAAGGGCATCCTGCACACGACCGGCGGATACCTGACTGGAACGGCCGCCACGACGAAGTATATTTTCGACCTGCGCGAGAGCGACGTCTATTGGTGTACCGCCGACGTCGGATGGATCACCGGTCACAGCTACCTCGTTTACGGCCCGCTGGCCAACGGGGCGACCTGCGTCCTTTACGAGGGCGCGCCGAACTGGCCGGAGCCCGACCGGTTCTGGAAAATCATCGCCGAGTTCGGGGTCACGATCCTCTACACCGCACCGACCGCCATCCGTGCGTTCATGAAATGGGGTGACGAATGGCCGAAGAAACACGACCTCTCGTCGCTCCGACTGCTCGGAACCGTCGGAGAACCGATCAATCCCGAAGCCTGGATGTGGTATTACAAGCACATCGGCGAAGGGCGGTGTCCGATCGTGGACACCTGGTGGCAGACCGAAACCGGCGCGATCATGATCTCTCCGCTTCCCGGCGCGACGCCGCTCAAGCCCGGCACGGCCACCCTCCCGTTCTTCGGAATCGATGCCGCGATCGTGGACGACAAGGGAAAGGAAGTCGGACCGAATGAGGGCGGCAAGCTCGTGATCCGCAAGCCATGGCCCGCGATGCTCCGCTCGATCCACGGCGACAAGCCACGCTACCGGAAACAATACTGGAGCGAGGTCAAAGGGTTTTATTTCACCGGCGACGGCGCCCGCCGTGACAAGGACGGGTATTTCTGGATCGTCGGCCGCATTGACGACGTTCTCAACGTGGCCGGCCACCGGCTGGGGACCGCGGAGGTCGAGAGTGCGATCGTTTCGCATCACGATGTCGCCGAAGCCGCCGTTGTCGGCCGCCCGGATGAGATCAAGGGGCAGGCGGTCGTGGCATTTGTGACGCTTCGCAGCGGGCACAAGGCGAGCAACGAGCTCGCCGAAGCCATCCGCCGTCACGTCGCCCATGCGATCGGACCCATCGCCAAACCGGACGACATCCGGTTCACCGAGGCCCTCCCGAAGACGCGCAGCGGAAAAATCATGCGCCGGCTTCTCAAGCAGATCGCATCAGGTTCCGCCATCACGGGCGACACCACGACACTCGAAGATTTCAGTGTGCTGACAAAACTCCGCTCGTCCGACGAGTGAGGGTCACAGCATCGTGAGCTGAGAGGCGGCGGCGGGATCGGGAACGAGCCGTTTGCGGCGGCCCTTGGCGAACGCGGGTTCGCCCTCGGCGTTGAGCTCGGCTTTCTCGAGGTTGGACAGGATTTCCTTGGCGCGCGAGATGATGTCGTCGGGGAGTCCGGCCAGCCGGGCGACCTGGATCCCGTAGCTCTGGTCGGCGCGGCCGGGCAGGATTTTTCTGAGGAAGATGACCTGGTCGTTCCACTCGCGGACGGCGACGTTGAGGTTGAGGACGCCCGGGCGCGTGCGTTCGAGGTCGGTGAGTTCGTGGTAGTGGGTTGCGAAGAGGGAGCGGCATCCGATCTTGTCGTGGAGATACTCCGCCACGCTCCATGCGATCGAGAGCCCGTCAAAGGTCGATGTCCCGCGGCCGATCTCGTCGAGGATGACGAGGCTCCGGGCGGTTGCGTTGTTGAGGATGTTCGCGGTCTCGTTCATCTCGACCATGAATGTGGACTGCCCGCGCGCGAGGTCGTCATTCGCGCCCACCCGGGTGAAGATCCGGTCCGCGAGCCCGCAGCGCATCGACTTCGCGGGGACATAGCTGCCCATCTGCGCGAGGAGGACGAGGAGGGCGACCTGACGGATGTAGGTGGACTTCCCGGCCATGTTCGGCCCGGTGATGATGGCGAATGTCTTTCCCTCCATCCCGAGGTCGGTGTCGTTCGGCACGAAGCGTTCGCCACCCGGCTGCTGGTCGAGGACCGGGTGGCGTCCCTCCTCGATGTGAAGGACCTGCGACGCCTCGATTTCCGGACGGCAGTAGGAGTGCATGCGGGCGGTCTCGGCCAGCGAACAAATCGCATCGAGGACAGCCAATGTGTTCGCCGTCTCCTGAAGCCTGGGGAGCTCGGCGAGCACGGCGGCCCGGAGGTCCGCGAAGATCTCGATCTCCCGCGCCCGGGCGCGCTCGTCGGCCCCGAGGATTTTCCCTTCGACCTCCTTCAATGCCGGGGTGATGAAGCGCTCGCCATTGACCGTTGTCTGCTTCCGGATGTAGTCGTCCGGCACCGAGGAGAGGTTGGATTTTGTGATCTCGATGAAATACCCGAAGACCGAGGTGAATCGGACCTTGAGCGATTTGATGCCGGTGCGCGCGATTTCCTGCTCCTGGAGGGCGGCGATCCAGTTCTTTCCCTCGTGGGATGCGGAGCGGAGTTCGTCAAGTGTCGCGTCGAACCCGGGGCGGATCATGCCGCCCTCGCGGACGAGTGCGGGCGGCTCATCGACAAGCGCCGAGCGGAGCCGCATCGTGAGTTCCGGAAGAGAATGAAGGCGTCCGCCCGTGCCGGAGAGGAGCTCGGAAGGCATTTTGATGCCCGCGCCGAGGGAGGCGGCGAGAACCGGGATGCGCTCGAGCGATTGGGCGAGAGCCGCAAGATCCCGGGCATTCCCCGAGGGACCGCCCAGCCGTGCTGTCGCGCGCTCGATATCGCGGATCTCCGCAAGACGCGAACGCAGGTCGCCGAGGAGCAGGGCGTCGTCAAGCAGGGCCGCGATCGCCTCCTGGCGGCGCTCGATCTCGTCCGCATCGCGAAGCGGATGGAGAACCCACTCGCGCAGGAGGCGCGCTCCCATCGGGGTGGCTGTGCGGTCGAGCGTGCCGAGGAGGGTCATGCCCCGTCCGGCTCGCGAGACCACCAGCTCCAGGTGGCTTTGTGTCGAGGCGTCCAGAATGAGAAATGCGCCGCGCCGGTAGGGTCGCAACTGTCGCAGATGTCCGGCCTGGCGCCTCATCTGGCGCGTGATGTAATGGAGCAGGGCTCCCGCGGCACCCGTGCCGGCCGCCATGTCGGCGCATCCGAAGCCGTCGAGCGACTGGACCTTGAAATGGCCCCGCAGGATTTCCTCCGCAGGCTCCGGTTCGAAAAGGTAGCCGTCCATCACAGCCGGCTTTTGGAGTGATGAAAAAACTTCCGCCTGCTGCTCGGGAACGAGGATTTCCGCCGGGCTGACCCGGGCGAGTTCGTCGAGAAGCGAGGCGATCGATTCCAGTTCGGTCAGGCGGAATTCCCCGGTGCTGAGGTCGGCAAACGCGAGGCCGAACGAGCCTCGGCGCTCGCAGACGGCCGCGAGGTAGTTCGGCTTCCGGTCATCGAGCCCGAAATCATCGAGCGTTCCCGGGCTGAGGATTTGCGACACTTCCCGGCGGACGAGCTTGCCGGCCGTGACCTCCCCGACCTGGTCGCAGATCGCGACCCTCCATCCGGCGGCGATAAGTTTCTCGATGTATCCCCTGGCTGCATGGAACGGAACCCCGCACATCGGGGTCGTCCCGCGCTTGGTCAGGGCGACATTCAGCACTCCGGAAGCCTCCTTCGCGTCTTCGCCGAACATTTCGTAGAAATCCCCGAGCCGGAAGAGGAGCAGCGTTCCCGGAGGCAGTTCGCGCCTTACGGCGTGATACTGCTGCATCATCGGGGTCAGTGTTTCCGCGGGCATGGGCTCAGAGGGTGTCGAGGAATGCGGCCAGCGGGCTGGTGGCCGAAGCCTGGTCCAGCCGCATGGGAAGCCCCGCCTCGACCGCCTCGCGCGCGGCCTCGACCGCCTGTTTGAACGCGTGCGCCATGCGGACGGGATCCTCCGCCGCCGCGATCGCGGTATTCACCAGCACGGCGTCCGCGCCGAGCTCGATCGCCTCTGCGGCATGACTGGGCGCGCCGATGCCGGCGTCCACGACCACGGGAACCGTCGCCTGCTTGATGATGATCTCGATCTGCGCGCGTGTCTCGATCCCCCGGTTGCTGCCGATCGGCGATCCGAGCGGCATCACGGTTGCCGTCCCCACATCCTGAAGGCGCCGGGCGAGCACGGGATCGGCATTGATATACGGCAGCACAGTAAAACCTTCCTTTACGAGGATCTTTGCGGCCTCCAGCGTCTCGACCGGGTCCGGGAGCAGGTAGTGGGGGTCCGGGTGGATTTCCAGCTTCACCCACATCGGCAACCCGGCGGCGGCGGCGAGCCGCGACAGGCGGACCGCCTCCTCCGCATTCATCGCCCCGCTGGTGTTCGGCAGGAGCAGGTATTTTTTGGCATCCACAAAATCGAGGATGTTGGCAAACGGGTCCTGCTTTCCGCTCAGGTTGGCGCGGCGGAGTGCGACCGTGACGATCCCGGTGCCGCTCGCCGCCAGCGCGTCGCGCATCGTTTCGTTCGAGGAGAATTTTCCCGTGCCAAGGAGAAGGCGCGAGGAAAATTCCCTGCCGGCAATGATCAATGGTCCGTTCACAAGCCAGCCATCATGCCCCCCGATCCCGCCAATGGGCAACAAAGAAGGCGTGACGATCGCCCGCCATCTGCAAAAATCCCTCCCATGAAATACCCGAAGTCACCACAGGATAAAACCGGCGGAATCGTCTATTTCGGCCGGATGGTCGAAAAAATCCGCCTGCATGCGGCCGGCGAGCTGCACCCCGATCTCCATGCCAATCTCGGCAAGGGATTCGACCAGCGGTGCGTGGATTTTCTCGGCGTCAAATACGACACCCTGCGCGACAAGGTGCTGGAGGGTCTGGACGACGGGCAGGCTCTGGAATGGTGCTTTGCCAACGGAACCAGGCCGACCGATGAGCAGATCGAGGTCTGGAACGGGTTCATGAGCAAACGCGGGTGGAACGACGAGGCAACCGAGATCCTCCTCCGCAGGAAAAAGGAGAGCAGTTTCGAGGCCCGCGACGACATCCAGACGATGTTCCAATACATCGACGCCGACGAGGGCCGCCTGTGAGCTATCTTTTCGCTGCCTGTTTCGCCCAGTAACCTCTCGGAGGCTTGGTAATGCCAAGCTGTCGGCAGTGTTTCTTTACAGCCGTATCAGAAACACCCAGCTCCGCTGCGATTTGAGTGGTGGGTATTTCCCAGATCAGCTTGGCGAGGAACTCTTTTTCGGGCCACGAAATTTTCGTCGTCCGTCGGATGGAAGCAGCCCGTTGGCGAATGGCCGGCACTTTATTCGCCGGTTCCGGTTTGGAACTTTTTTCGCTCGCCGTCGATTTGGGTACCGCCACGGGGATCTGCCTTGGCAGCTCAGGGGCGGGCGCATAACGCCCCTGCTTGTGGATACGGTCGCTGAGAGACTTCTTTTGCCAGTAGTTCATGCCGGAATGAAAGAGTCCCATACATGGAATTCTACCCGGTCATCAGATCAGTTCACGCAAAGTTTTGAGGGACATGGCCACGATCCTTCCCTGTTCTTCGATGCTCTGTCTGCTGACCTGCCGGGATCCCACCCTCCGAACCATTAAGAAATGCTTAACAGTTGCCTCCGGCGTCAGCTCGCCTTCGGCAAAAATACTGCCAAAGAAGGGCAATCGGGGATGGGGATTGAAATCCGCGTTTGAAGTCATAGGATGGTTTCCTGCTGTCATGAAAATCCAACGCGCCCTGATCTCTGTTTCGGACAAAACCGGCATTCTTGAACTTGCGAAGGAGCTGGCCGCCCACGGCGTCGAGATCCTCTCGACCGGCGGCACCGCCAAATCGCTCCAGGCGGCCGGCATCGCCACCGTCGAGGTCTCGCAGTTCACGGGATCGCCGGAAATCCTCGAGGGCCGGGTGAAGACGCTGCATCCGAAAATTCATGGGGGGCTTCTCTTCCTGCGTGGGAACGAGGAGCACGAGGAGCAGGCGAAGGCGCACGGGATCAAGCCGATCGACATGGTGGTCGTGAACCTTTATCCGTTCGAGGCCACGGTCGCGAAGGAGGGAGTCACGCTGGCCGAGGCGATCGAGCAGATCGACATCGGGGGGCCCTCGATGATCCGCAGCGCATCGAAAAACTACCAGTCGGTCTGCGTGGTGACCGATCCGAAGGATTATGCGGCCGTGATCGAGGATCTGCGCGAGGAAAAGGGCGGGACGAGCCGCAGGCTGCGCGAGCGGCTCGCGATCAAGGCGTTCGCCACAACATCCGCCTACGATGCCGCGATCGCGGATTTTCTCAATCAGGAGCAGGAAACCTGCGCAAGCTTCCGGCTCGACCTGCCGCTCGAAATGCGGCTGCGCTACGGTGAGAACCCGCACCAGCACGCCGAGCTCTACGGCACCTTCAACGACTATTTCGAGAAGCTCCACGGCAAGGAGCTCTCCTACAACAACATTCTCGACATCAGTGCCGCCAGAAACCTCATCGAGGAATTTTCCAAACCCACCGTCGCCATCCTCAAGCACACCAACCCGTGCGGCGTCGGCACCGACCCCGACCTGCGCGAAGCATGGGAAAAGGCGTTCGCCACCGACAAGCAGGCACCGTTCGGAGGCATCATCATCTGCAACCTTCCGATCACGCTCCCGCTCGCCAAGGCGATCTCCGAGATTTTCAGCGAGGTCATCATTGCCCCGGATTTTGAATCCGATGCGCGCTCGCTTCTCCAAAAAAAGAAAAACCTCCGGCTGATGCGGATCCTCAAGCCGCTCTCGCAGAATACCCGCGACGTCCGCAGCGTGATTGGGGGTCTGCTCGTGCAGGATTCCGATTCGGCGGACATTCCCGACTTGGAACACAAGGTCGTCACCTCGCGGCCGCCGACAAAGGACGAGATCGAGGCCATGGAGTTCGGGTGGAAGATCGTCAAGCACGTGAAATCGAATGCCATCGTCTATGCAGGAAAAGACCGGACGCTCGGCATCGGGGCCGGCCAGATGTCGCGCGTGGACTCCTCCCGCATCGCCGTCTGGAAGGCCAATGAGGCCGGGCTGTCGCTGAAGGGCAGCGCCGTCTGCAGCGACGCATTCTTCCCGTTCCCCGACGGCCTCATCGCGGCGGCCGAAGCCGGCGCAACAGCCGCCATCCAGCCCGGCGGATCGGTCAAGGACGCCGAAGTCATCAAGGCGGCCGACGAGAACCGCGTCGCCATGGTCTTCACCGGCACCCGGCATTTCAGGCACTGAGAAGTTTTAAGTCTTAAGAATTAAGTTTTAAGCAATCCGAATGAAGAGTTCGAACGAACGCGCCGCCTCTTAAAACTTAAGACTTAAAACTTCCATGCTTCCCTTGGCCTGCATCACCTGCGGACCGGCGTATGAGCCGATCGACCGGGTTCGCCGGATCACGAATTTCTCCACTGGAGAGATCGGGTCCGTGCTTGCGGAGGCGTTCCTGAAAGCAGGTTTTGACGTGGTTTGCTTCCGCGGCGAGGCGGCGTCTTTTCCCGCACCCGCCGGCGTGGATGTGCGCACGTTCACGACGAATGAGTCGCTTGCCGGGGGGCTGCTCTCTCTCGGGTGTGCTCCCGATGTCATCCTCCACGCGGCGGCCCTCTGCGATTTTATCCTGGAGAAGATCGACGGCTCGGACGGCCTGTCAAAGCTGAGCAGCCGCGAGGGCGAGATCTGTCTCACCCTCAAGCCGGCGAAAAAAGTCCTCCCGGAAATGAGGGGCTGGTTCCCGGGGGCGCGCATCATCGGCTGGAAATACGAACTGGACGGCGCCCGCGAACAGGCCGTCTTCCGGGGAGCGGCACAGATCCAGGAATCCCGCACGGATGCCTGCGTCGTGAACGGTGACGCCTACGGGCCGGGGTTCGGGCTTCTTCTTCCCGACGGATCTCTCACTCATTTTCCGGACAAGGCCGCCCTTGCCGCCCGCCTCGCCGGGTGGATGGCCGGTCAGCCGAAGCGTCCAGTGATATAATCCTCGGTTTGCTTCTGGCCGGGATTCGAAAAAATCTTCTGCGTCTCGGCGAATTCGATGAGTTTGCCGAGGTAGAAGAATGCGGTCTTGTCCGAGCAGCGTGTCGCCTGCTGCATGTTGTGGGTGACGATAATGATCGTGAATTCCTGTTTGAGCTCGTGGATGAGCTCCTCGACTTTCACCGTGGCAATCGGATCAAGCGCGGAGCACGGCTCGTCCATCAGGAGGACCTTCGGGCGGTTGGCGATCGCGCGCGCGATGCAGAGACGCTGCATCTGGCCGCCGGAAAGCCCGAGCGCGCTTTCATGGAGGCGGTCTTTCACCTCGTCCCACAGAGCGGCTCCGCGGAGGCTGCGCTCCACCGCCTCGTCCAGCAGGCTCTTCCTGCTCTCCCCGCTGATCCGGAGCCCGTAAACGATGTTTTCGTAAATCGATTTCGGGAACGGATTCGACTTTTGGAAGACCATCCCGATGCTGCGACGGAGCGCGATGACCTCGACCTCCCTGCTGTAGATGCTCTGTCCGAGAAGCTTGATGTCGCCCGAGTGGCGAACCCCTTCGATCAGCTCGTTCATCCGGTTGAAGTTCCGGAGCAGCGTCGACTTTCCACACCCGGACGGCCCGATGAACGCCGTGACACGCTTCTCCGGGATGTCCATGTTGATGTCAAAAAGCGCCTGCTTCTTCCCGTAGAAAAAATCAAAATCGCGGACCGTCAGAAAGTCCGGCCTGCCGGGCTCCTGCGCGGCGGATGATGGTGAGGAATTTTCAGTCATGGCGGTGGATGATAAGCAGCTCGTCCGGGGGACTAGTATTTTTTGGAAAAGACGAGTTGTGCGGTGATGTTGGCCAGCGTCACAAAGGCCACAAGGACGAGCGAAGCCGTCCACGCCATCTGGATCTGGTGCGGGAACGGAACGGTGGAGAAGTTGTAGATGAGGACCGAGAGCGACGCGGTCGGCTCGGACAGGGACTTTGCCCAGAACTGGCTGAAGAGCGCCGTGAAGATCAGGGGCGCGGTTTCACCCGCCGCGCGCGCGACGGCCAGCATGATACCCGTCATGATCGCCGGCAGGGCATCGGGGAGAACGATCCGCACGATCGTCTGGAACTTCGTGGCCCCCAGTCCGTAGGAGGCCTCGCGGAAGGCGCTTTGGACGCCCATGAGCGCCTGCTCGGAGGTGAGGAGGATCGTCGGCAGCATGAGCACGGCGAGCGCCACTCCGCCCGCGTAGGCGGAGAACTTGCCGGTGGTGGAAACCACGACCGCAAACGCGAAGACGCCGCAGATGATCGAAGGGATGCCGGTGAGAAGCTTGGCGACGATCCGCACCGCATGCGCCAGCCGGCTGGCCGGCGCATATTCGTTGATGTAAATCGCGGAGAGGATGCCGAGGGGGCCGGACATCACAAGTCCGATCCCGACCATCACGATCGTTCCGATGACTGCATTGCCGAAGCCGCCCCCCACCATTCCCGCGGCCGGAGGGAGCTGAGTGAAAACCGTCCAGTTCAGAAGCGGCAGGCCGTTTTTCAGAACGAGGTAAATGATCGAAACGAGCGGGACGAGGGTCAGCAGGGAAAGGGCCACACAGAACGAGGTGAGAACGCGGTTCCAGAACGAGCGGGCGATCGCCTTGGTTGATTCCGCCTGGCTGCTGCTGAAAAAATCCGGGGCCTGCGTGACGATGTTGTCCATGGGATCAGCGGATTCCGGCGGTCTGGCTTTGCGTGTAGCGGAGCACGAGCTCGCCGAGGATGTTCACGAAAAGGGTGATGGCGACGAGGATGAGCGCCGCATACATGAGCGAGTTGACCTGAAGGCCGTCGGCCTCCCCGAACTGGTTTGCCAGCAGGCCGGCAAGCGTTCCGCCCGGCGAGAGCAGCGACCAGGACAGGCGGGAGCTGTTTCCGATGAGCATGGCGACGGCCATGGTCTCTCCCATCGCGCGGCCGAGGGCGAGGATGGTGGCGGCGACCACACCCGGCGCGGCGGTCGGCAGGATCACCCCGAGGATCGCCTCCCAGCGGGTCGCCCCGAGCGCGTAGGCTCCTTCGCGGAGGGTTTTGGGAACGGCGGTGAGCGCATTCCGCGAGATGGCCGTCATGGTGGGAAGGATCATCAAGGCGAGCACCACGCTCGCGGTCAGCATCGAGTTTCCATAGGCCGGGCCGGAAAAGATCGGGATGCCCCCGAGGTTCTTCACCGCCCAGTCACCGAAAACCTTGATGATCGGGATGACAACGAAGATGCCCCAGAGCCCGTAAACCACGCTCGGGATGGCTGCCAGCATCTCGACCACGAAACGGATCACCTGGCGGACCTGCGCGGGCAGGAAATTTTCACTGAGAAAAATCGCGATTGCGAGGCCGAGCGGGAATGCAAACAGGATCGCGATGAAAGAACTGGCAAGCGTCCCAACGATGAACGGAAAGACGCCGAAAACCTCGCGGTTCGGAACCCATGAGGAGCCTCCCAAAAACCCGAACCCGAACTTCAGGATCGCCGGCCAGGCGGAGGAGACGATTTCGTAGATAATCCATGCGAGGGCGGCCACGGTCGCAGCCGAGGCCGCCCAGCAAAGCGCATGGAAAAGGTCGGGTCCCACGCGGACTTCCGCGATTGGTTTGGAGTCGGAAGATTCGCGGGACACGACGGGAATGATTATTGGACGGTCGCGAGAGCGGCCTTCGCCTTCTCAACCACGGGAGCGGGAAGCGGGATGTAGCCGAGTTCCCCGGAGAACGACTGCCCGGTCGTGAGGCCGTAAGTCACAAAATCCTTGAGCGCTTTGAGCTTCGCGGCGTCATCGTATTTTTTGTAGAGCAGCAGCCAGGTGAAGCTTGCAATCGGATAATCGCCGGCGCCTTCGGGATCGACCGGCCAGATGCGGAGGTTTTCCGGGAGCTGCACATTGGCGAGGGTCGAGGCACCATGCTGTCCGTCCGGGGCCACGAAGTTTCCGGATTTGTTCTCGAGGCAGGCCATCGCGAGCCCGTTCCCCCTGGCATAGCCGTATTCCACGTAGCCGATCGTGCCCGGAGTCTGCTTGATGAGCGCCGTGACGCCCTCGTTACCCTTGCCGCCGACCCCGACCGGGAATGTCACCGATTTGTCAGTCCCGATTTTTTCTTTGAACTCGGGGCTGATCGTCGAGAGGTGCTGGGTGAAAACGTAGGTCGTGCCGCTGCCGTCCGAGCGGTAGGCCACCATGATCGGAAGCTCCGGGAGCGTGACTCCGGGGTTCGCCTTCGCGATGACCGGGTCGTTCCACTTGGTCACCTTTCCGAGGAAAATGCCGGCCATGACTTCGCGGGAGAGGTTCAATTTTTCAACCCCGGGAAGATTGTAGGCAAAGACCACTTCGCCGGCGGTCGCCGGGATCATCACAACCCCTTTGGGAACTTTGGCAATTTCCGCATCGCTCATGGCGGCGTCGCTCGCTCCGAAATCCACAACCCCCGCCGTGAAATTTTTGACCCCCGCCCCGCTTCCGACCGACTGGTAATTCACCTGAACGTCAGGGTGGGCCTTGTTGTATTCCACGCCCCAGCGCTGGTAAAGGGGAGCCGGGAATGACGCTCCGGCGCCGGAGAGTTGCTGGGCTTGTGAGGTTGCCGAGAGACCCGCAAGGGCCGCTCCGATCAGGAAGAAAGGCAGAAGTTTCATGGTTGAGACGCCCACATAACTGGCGCAAGTCACTTTAGCCAAAGGCTCAAATGTTACAATTTCGTAACATAATCATACGGGGTGTTGGGGGCAAGATGGTTGTCTTGAATTTGTTTTCTACCGCCCGGCTGATATGAAACGCCGGATTTTTTTGAGGGCCTTGGAGATTTTTCTTGGTCGGGCCAGCCACGTCCATTAGTTCATCTAATGTCATGAAATCACCCATCAAAGTTGCCGTGACCGGAGCCGCCGGTCAGATTGGATACGCCCTTTTGCCCCGCATCGCTTCCGGTGCGATGTTCGGCCCCGACCAGCCTGTTATCCTTCAGCTCATCGAAGTTCCGGTGGAAAAAGCGATGAAGGCCCTCGAAGGGGTCGCCATGGAGCTTGATGACTGCGCGTTCCCGCTCCTTCAGGGAATCGTTCTCACGGATGATCCGAAAGTCGGTTTCGGCGATGCGAACTGGTGCCTGCTCGTCGGAGCGAAGCCGCGCGGGCCGGGCATGGAGCGCGCAGACCTCCTGAAGGACAACGGGAAGATCTTTACCGCACAGGGGAAAATCATCGACGAGGTGGCTGCGGACAATGCGCGCGTCGCGGTGGTCGGAAATCCCGCGAATACGAACTGCATGATCGCTGCCAGCAAGGCCCGCCGCCTGACGGCCGACCGGTTCACGGCGATGGTGCGCCTTGACCAGAATCGTGCGCAGACCCAGCTCGCCAAAAAGGCGGGCGTCCAGACGACGGACGTGAAGGATATTTTCATCTACGGCAACCACAGCCCCACGATGTTCCCGGCCTTCGCGCATGCGAAAATTTCCGGCAAGCCGGCTGTCGAGGTCATCAAGGACGACGCCTGGCTTCAGGGGCCGTTCTGCGAGACCGTTGGCAAGCGCGGCGCGGCGATCATCGCCGCGCGTGGCGCCTCATCCGCCGCTTCCGCCGCAAGCTCCCTTGTGGACCATGTGCATGATCTCATGACGCCCGGTGCCATCCACTCGGTGGCCGTCAAATCCAACGGCCTCTACGGGTTCGACCCGGAAGTCTGGGCCGGCCTTCCTGTGAAGACCACGGCACCCGGAGCATGGGAAGTCATCACCGGATACGAGATGGACGACTTCGCAAAATCGAAAATCGCCGCCACGAACAAGGAGCTCGCGGACGAGCGCGCGATGGTCGCGGACATGCTCGGCTGAGAAGATCGCCTGCCGCCCGAACAGACCCGTTCGGGCGCTCCTTGCAGCTTGAAAAACAGCTTTTGAGCGCCGCGATTGCGATGCTCAAAGCTGATCGGGATTATCGGACGGGTGGCGCGCCGAGGTGCGCCGCCAGCCCGGTTCGTTCGCAGGTTTCCTCCTGCCGCGTTGCAAGAGTCTTGATTTTCAGAACCGGCCACTCCGCTCCCACCAGGATGGCGCGAGCGGCGCCGATGCCTTCCGCATCCTGAAACTGACGGCCGACCTTCGTCGGCTTCAGCACGAAATCCACCCTCCAGCCCAGATCCCGGACCTCCTGCACCACTCCCAGGGCATCCCGGCGCCGGGCTTCGTCCGCGATGATGACGAAGACATCACAAGAAGGGGGGCTCGCCGACTTTCGCCGCTCATCCGCAGCGGGAGTTTCGTCGATCAAGTGCCCGAGGACGACATCCCCCATGCCGAAACCGATCGCAGGCAGGTCCGCGGCTCCGTCGCTCAGCCCCTTGATGAGGCCATCGTAACGTCCGCCGCCCGCCAGCGCGCGGAGAGATTTCGAGCGGTCGAAAATTTCAAAAACGACGCCGGTGTAATAGGCGAGCCCCCGGACGATCGACAGATCGGGTTCCACGAAGCGGGCCATCCCCCGCGCATCGAGTGCTGCCAGGACCGGGGCGAACGCATCCGGGCTGCCGCCGGTGATGAACGCGCGCAGGTCCGCCACGGCGAGCCCGGTCGGGGCGAGCTTTTGATTCAGTTTGTCCTCCGGCTCCCGCTCGATCTTGTCCGCGCATTCCAGCGCGAGCCTCGACTGCGCATCATCACACCCGCGGGAGGCCAGAAAATCCATCCACGCCTTCCGGTCGCTGAGCCTCACGACGAAATGCTCCTCATGGAATCCGAACCCGCGCATGAGGTCCACCGCGAGCGCGACGATTTCCGCATCCGCCTCGGGCGAGCTTTCGCCGATGATGTCGGCGTTGAATTGAAGGAACTCACGGAGCCGGCCTTTTTGCTGGCGCTCGTGGCGGAAAAAATTCGACACGCAGAACCATTTCATCGGCTTGCGATAGTGCTTTTCGCGCGCGGCGACCATGCGCGCCAGGGTCGGAGTCATCTCGGGGCGCAGCGCCACCTCCCGGTCCCCGCGGTCCCGGAACGCATACAGTTGTTCGAGGATTTCCGCCCCCTCCTCGTTTTTCTTGCGGTAGAGATCCCCGCTTTCCAGCGTCGGTCCGTCGTATTCGACGAACCCGTATCCGCGCGCGACAGACCTCCATGTCTCCACGACGTAATTCCTCCGCGCGCAGTCCTCGGGGTAAAAATCCCGGAATCCAGGCAGGGCGGGCATCAGCAAATCTCCTTCATCATGCCCACAGGCTGCCCTCTTCCGGGTCGCGTGAAAAGATTTTCTCCGCGCTACTGGAGGACCATCTCCTCGGTTGAGAGGGCGCGCTTGAGGTAGATGAGCCGGTCGATCGCGTTGGTGAAATGCCCCGGATCCTCTGCGAACCGGCCGGAGCGGGCGTCGTCGACGAAATGCGCGAAGAAACCGGTGACATCCCCGGTGTCGACCCTCCCGCCGCTCTGGACCGACAGGTCCCCGTAGGGCCAGATCTCCCGGAGCCGCCGCTCCACAGTCGCGGGGTCCGAGAGCAGTTCCTTGATCTCCGAAGAGGTCGCCGCCTTTTCCCATGCGCATCCGCGGGTGACGAGCTGGAGCGCGGAGACCGCGAGGAAAAAGAAATCGGGCAGCTTGTCGAGGCGGGAAAAGATCCGGCTGTAAGAGTCGAGATCGATCGCCTTGAACTGGCCGCGGCGGCTCATCATCACATTCCCGTTCTTCAGGTCGTTGATCGCGAAGCCGAGGTGGTGGACCTCCTCGATCCACAACGCCTTGCTGGTGAGGATGTCCATGATCTGTCCGAGCCTCGGCGGGGAGATGAACCGCGGGGATTTCCGGTTGCGGCGCCACGCCTCTCCCGAGCTGCCGCTCAGGGATTTCAAAAACTCGCGGGCCGCCTCATCGCGCGAGGACCGGCCGGCTGTCGGGCGCAGGATGCTGGCGTGCTCGGTTCCGGCGATCCCGATCAGGTGGTCGAGCGTGTCGCCTTCCACGATCTGGAGGATGTGGTAGTTCGACCGGATTTTTTTCATGTAGCCCGCATCGAAGACGCGGATGACATGCGGCGATCCCGCAAGCCCTCCGGCGATATCCATGATGGTGTCCGCCGCCTCGATCGCCTCCTTCTTGTGACCTTTCCGGATGCGGTCCACCTTGACGGCAACCCGGCCCGGAATGCTTCCATTGCCGACGTTGATCGCCTCGTAAACCCGTCCGAACTGTCCCATGCCGAGCTGTCCGATGATCAGGTATCCGATGTCCTGGAGCGGTCCGTGCACTTTTTTCCACGCGTCCTCGTCCTCGTCGTCGATGATCCCGTAGCGGCCGATTTCCGGCGAGGGCGTCTTGATTTTCCGCTCACTTTTCCACTCGACCGGCATCGCTTCCAGCCAGTCCGGCCTGGCGGGCATGAGGCCCGCAATGCTGAGCCGCAGATACCGCGAGTCCAGGTAATCGCGGACGATGATCGTCGCGGTGTCCCACAATCCCCCGGCATTGCGCTCCCGGAGCAAAAAGGAAAGGTCCGAGAGAAGCCGGAAAAACGGGTCCCTGGTGAACAGCTCGCGCCGCTCCATGCGCTCCCGTCTGGCGGTGATCTTTTCGAAGATTTCCCCCGCATCGTTGGCATCGGGCTTTCCGTCCTTTTTCCCGTTGAAAAGCGCGTGGAGGTTGACCATGGCCCACTTTGTCGTCAGCTCGATCCGCTCTGTGAAGCGGTCCCGCGGGTAGCTCTCGTGCCCCAACTGGAGCAGGATGTGCCTCATCACTTCCCAGTTTTTCCCGAGCCGCTCCATCGGACTGTCCTTGTGGGAGGGCGGTTCGAATTCCTCGAGGAGGGCGGTCCGCACGAGGATCCTCGTTTCGGCGGGCGAGAGGTCGTTGTTCACCCGCATCTCCCGCGTCGCATAAGCCGGCAGCCCGGCACTCGAATCCAAATGCATTCCCGCCACGGAATTCGAGGGGTTTTCAAAGATCATTTCGTTCAGGACGCGCTCCGCCGCCGGCAGTTTTTCAAAGCGGGCCTGGAGGTCGTGGAAAGACCGCGTGAGGGATTCGGCCCATGGGGTGGAGCGCTCGTTGCGAGGCGCGAATTCCATCCTCCGCCTCCTGGCATCGATGAGGATTTGCATCTCGAACCTGCCATCCCGGCGGCTGGTCCAGGGATGTTCCAAATAGTCCGACCATTCAGGCGCCTCTCCGGAAAATACGGTCGTGCTCCGGTTCGTCGGGATGATCCGGTGGGTTGAGGCTGCGGTCCGCGCAGGTTTGTCCGTCGTCTCCTGAAGACCCAAAGCGGTGAGAAAATGCCGGAAAACTTCGGACATACTGCCTAAGCCCCCCCAAACGCCGCCAGAAGATCCCTCGCAAATGGATCGCCCTCTTCCGCCAGTTCACGGAGAAATCCCAGCCCGGCTTCACGGACCACGGGATCGGGATGCCCTGCCGCTGCCGCCGCCACTTTCGGATTCAAAAATCGATCGAGCATTTTCAACGCCTCGCCGGCAGCGGCTTTCGGCAGGCGTTCCAGATACATCGCCTCCGCCTTCCCCTCAAGGAATTGGATGTCATACGTATCCTTCGGGCGCCCGGTGTCCTGCTTGGTGATGAGGAGGTCCACGACATCCGGAAGGCGCGTGCCATCCGCTTGGGGCGAGGCCCGTTCCCAGACCTCTTCAAACCCGGAGACCTCCATTTCGTTCGGGCGCCGGAAGATGTCGAGCGGCCGATCCAAACCGCTGACACGGACCACCCCATCGTGGCTGATCACTTCCGGAAAAATTCCCCCCTCAACCGGCGAAAACGAGCCGATGTCAATAATGGTGACTTTGGAGTCAGTCATGATCCCCGGCCACAAAGCCCGGCACCAGGCCTCGGGCGATTCCATCGGATCAATCCAGACATCCAAGTCGTGTGTGTTTCTGCTCAATCCGTGGGTGATCACGGCGACGCCGCCCAGAGTCACGATACGAAACCGAAGAGCCAACTGGCGGACTAGGTCTTCGGCGAGGCGCTTTTTTTCCATCTCTCGACATCCTCCTTGATGCGGTCAGAAATATAGAGCGCGTCGGCAACCGAGTGGACGCCCCCGGGAAGCCACGGCTCCGAGTTGTCGGGAATCCGGGGCGCGTCCGGAGCCCTTGTTTTCCCCTTCATCCGGCGGAAGATCTCGCGCGCCTTCATGCGCGAGTAGAGCTCCTTCTGCCTCTCCACGTTGGGACGGTATTGTTTCACGCCGTCC
Organism: uncultured Chthoniobacter sp.; assembly: GCA_964431635.1. GTDB lineage: Bacteria > Verrucomicrobiota > Verrucomicrobiia > Chthoniobacterales > Terrimicrobiaceae > QYQL01. The sequence continues at coordinate 88,057 of CAYSKK010000009.1, forward strand.
TTTTCCTACCACATCCGGAGATGGCGCGCGAGCGTGAATTCCCCTGCCCCTCGCTCGAAAAGTTTCCATCCGCCTGCCTGGGCATCCCGGCCCCGGCACGCTGGCATCGGAGCGGGAGAAAGTCATTGACAGGGGTGCTGGTTATCCAGCACTATGCTGAATAACCAGCACTTCCCATGCCCGCGAAAGATTATCTTTTTTCTGATCAACTGAGCAAGAGGGAGCGTCAGGTGATGGATGCTTTGATCGTCGCCGGGCAGGCGACGGCGGCGGAGTTGCGCGATCGCCTGGGCAACATGTTGAGCTATTCCGCCGTGCGGGCGGTGTTGCGGGTTTTGGAGGAAAAGGGGTTTGTTGGCCACAAATACGACGGCCCCCGATACGTTTACACGCCCTTCGTTTCCAAACATCGGGCGAAGAAATCCGTCTTGAAAAAAGTCCTCGAAACGTTCTTCGAGGGTTCCCGCGAGCAGCTCGTGGCGACCCTGTTGGATTCAAAGGACGCCAAGGCCAATCCTGCCGAACTGGACCGCCTGGCGGAATTGATCCGGCAGGCACGTGAAAAAGGCCGCTGATATTTATGATGACTTCCCCCCAACTTTTCGACTTCGTCCTGCGCCTCACTGTGATCCTTGGGGTCGGGCTGATCATATCGGCTGTTCTTCGGCGGGCTTCGGCTGCGGAGCGTCATCTTGTCCTTCTGGGCATCGTGTTGAGTTCGCTGTTGTTGCCCGCCGGCTTGCTGCTCATTCCACGCTTCTCCATCGCAGTGCCCGTTTCCGGCCCGCCGTCAGTTTTTCAATCGGCGGTGGTTGCTTTGGCAAGCCAGCCATCCACATCTGCTGTGACCGCCTCGCCCGCTGTGCAGGAACACCGGGGTTTCCCGATGCCCGGATGGGTGGATTGCCTGATGATCCTCGCCGTGGCGGGTGCGTTTGCGCAGGCGGTGCGCATGGCTTTCGGGTTTCTTGCCTTGCATCGTATCCAGCGGCAATCCATGCCCTTTGCAGTTCCCGCACCGGCGGCACTTGTCGCACGGCGCATTGCGGGGCTCGGATTTTTACCTCCGGTCCGCCTGGCTGCAAATGTCTCCATCCCATTTCTTCGCGGTTGGAGGCGTCCCTGCCTGATCCTGCCCGCCGGGGCCACGGACTGGCCAGAGAACAAGCTGGTCATGGTGCTGGCGCATGAAATGGCACACATCCGCCGTCGGGATCATCAGTGGCAACCGGTTCTTCTTCTCTTTCGCTTTCTCTACTGGTGGCATCCGCTTGCCCGCATGGCTTTGGTTCAAATCTTGCAGGAACGGGAACGCGCCTGCGACGATATCGTTTTGTCCGGTGATGTGCGGGCCAGCGACTATGCCCAGTTGCTGGTTGAAACGGCTGCCGCTTCCCCCTTGTCAGCCGTCGCCCTCGCCATGGCCGCCCCTTCGCGCATCGCCGGACGTGTGCGGAAGATTCTGAGCAACAACCAGCGGCGTGCCCCGGCAAGCCGCCTTCTGCTGGGGCTTGTCTCGACCGTCGCCCTGGCGCTTTTGGCCGCCGTTACCGTGACGGGCCTCCACGCCGGGGAAAAACCTCACGCGGCGGCTTCTCCCTCCGCGAACCCGCCACAAATCGAAATCGAATTCAAACTGCTCCAGATTTCCGAGGAAACCTACCAGCAAAACCGGGAAGTTTTCGACTCCGCGATCAAAGCTTCGACCGATCAGGATGTGCAGAAATTTCTGAGAGCGCTCAATCACATGGAGGGCATTGAGTTGGTTTCCGCGCCCAAAGTCACCACCCGATCCGGACAGAGGGCGACCATCCAAATTGTAAGAGTATTCCCTTTCCCGGACGCTTTTGGCAAAGACCGTATGCCCACGTCCTTTGCGAACCGCGACTTGGGTCCGACATTTGAAGTCGAGCCCAGCGAAACCAACGGAAAAATCCGGGTGAGCGGGACATTTTTTTTCACGGAATTTCTCGGCTTTGTCGAGAGTGGAGAAAAAGGGCCTCAAACGCCGGCCTTTCAAACACGCGAGGCGCATTTTTTGCGTGAGCAAGCCAGCGGAATTCCATCGCTCTTGCTTGTTCCCTGGCAAAGCACCAACAGCAGCATTCTTCCTGGAATCCAACAGAAGGAGAACTCCACTCCACCCACACCGACCACGCAGCGTCTGATCCTCTTCCTGAATGCCACTCTTGTTGAGGATCCTGCTGCGGTGATGAAACGCAACAAGGTGCTGCTGGATGAAACGATTCTGCACGATCTCGATTATCGCGATGCGCCTCTGGGGAAAGTCATCGACGATCTCTTCGCCGAACTCTCCCGGCAAAACGACGCAAGCAAACTGCTTTTCTTCAACAAGTGTGTCAACGATCCGGTTCCGAAATTCACCTTCAAGGCCCACGCTGTTTCTGCCAATGATCTCCTTGCTGAGATGGACAAGCAGACGGCTTATGCTCATCAATTCGACGGTCTCCGTCTTGCCATTTTCCCCCGGGAACCGGCTCCAAGCGGAAAAATTCCCTATGGCATTCCCGCGCCCAACAAACCGGGCTTCGTCACCAGTCCATACGCTCCAAAATCCGGTTACGTCGATCTGCGTGGTTTCGCCCGCGGCGCGGAAGTGAAGTGCCCCTACACGGAAAAGCCCTTTCTTGTTCCGTAGACCTGTTTTACAATTGTAGTTGACATTGCAACTACATCTGTGGTATTCAAGCCCGCAGATGAAAAATCTCCCCCGCATCTCGGATGCAGAATGGCAGGTCATGGAAACTCTGTGGGCGCACAGCCCGCTGGCGGCCACGGACGTCATCGAGGCCCTGGCTTCCGCGACAAATTGGAAAGGCAACACCGTGCGCACGCTGCTGGCCCGGCTTGTCCGCAAAGGTGTTCTCCATGTGCGCAAGGACGGAACCCGATTTCTTTACCGGCCCGCTTTTGACCGGGCGAGATACGTCTCCACGGAAAGCCGTTCATTTCTGGATCGCGTGTTTTTCGGTTCGGCAAAACCGCTTCTGCTTCACTTCGCCGAACACGGCCGGCTCTCCGCCTCGGATCTCGATGAACTCAAGCAATGGTTGGAAAAGAAAGAGAAATGAGCACCCCGTTTTCAGGATGGTTGGCGGACTTCTCGGGCTGGATTTGGGAGGCATCGTGGCAGGCGGGTGTGATCGCGCTTGGTGTGCTGATCGTGCACAGGCTGATCGGGAAGCGACTTTCTCCGGGCTGGCGGTATGGCCTGTGGCTGCTCGTCGTCGTGCGGCTGCTGATGCCCGTTTTGCCGGAAAGTCGGACGAGCTTGTATAATTTTACGCCACAATTCCGCACCTCCGCCCCCATCAGCCCGACTGCCGAAGTTTTGTCGGTTCTCATCAGTGGTGAAAAGATCGACGTGAAAGATAAAGTCTTGCCCTCTCCTGTAGTCGTTAAAAAACCAACTTGGCCGAGCCTCGGGACAGTGTTGACCTTTGTCTGGCTCGTGGGAGTCCTGCTATACGCGGTGCGCCTCATCATGGCGCATCGGACCTTTCAACGGCGTGCAGGATGCCGAAACAGCTCCGCTGATCCTATTGTGCTCACTCTTTTGAAGGAGTGCGCTGCAACCATGAACGTGCGGCCCCCGCATCTGGTCGAATCCGATGCGGTAGATGCCCCCGCGCTGACGGGTCTTTTTACACCGGTGATCTTTTTTCCAAGTGGCATTTCTACGCGATTCTCCGCCGAGGAGATCCGGCATGTCATGCTTCACGAACTGGCACATTTGAAACGTGGAGATGTTGCCGTGAATTGGATGATAACAGTTCTGCAAATCCTCCATTGGTTCAACCCCGTTCTTTGGATCGCATTCCGTCGAATGCGGGCGGATCGGGAGATCGCCTGTGATGAAATGGTTCTGCGGAATCAAGGGCTGAATAAGCGGCAAGCCTACGGACAAACTCTGATCAAAGTGCTGGAAGAGATTCACCACGGCCCAGCGAAAACCGGAATGGTGGGGATTCTTGAGGACGGGAACCAACTCAAACGCCGCATCGCAGAGATCGTTCGCCATCCCGGAACCTCGCGTCTTGCGGTGGTAATTGGTGCCGTGGTCTTCCTTGCGATTTGCGCGCTGGGTCTCACCCGTGCGACTGCAAGATTTCCGAACCAGAAAGAAATCGCGAATACTTGCCTAAACTCGCTGAATCGCATCGAGTCAATTCGCTATAATGTGCGAGGCTATAACATGACGAATCACAGCCCTTCCTTTGAGATGGAATGGTGGGAAATGAGGGGCAAATGCCGCTACAAATACCGGCAACTGAATGCCATGGGCGACCAGGACTTCAGCAGTGGCTATGGCTATGATGGCGAGACATACACGCGCACTAACAGCAGTTCGAACACGATATACACAAAGCGCGGCTTCTGGCCATTTCCTCCCTGGATCCAGAACATGTACTTCATCACCTCTCCGTTTGATTTCCTGATTCAGAGGACGGGCGTGGATCCGTGGAGCCAGCCAAACCTACAGTTGTTGAAAACCGCTGAGGCGTGGGAGCATTTCCTGAAATGTGCGGAGATGATTGGCCGGGAAAATTTTCACGGCCGCGATTGCGTTGCTGTCCGGGTGCGCGGCGGACGCGATCGCTTCATCGAAGATCTGGACACGTATTATGTGGTGTATTTTGACTGCAAAATGGAATGGATGCCGGCCGGCTGGAAAGAATACGACCTTGAGAATCGACTGCTTGCGGAATTGGAGGTTCTGGATGTTGCGAAGGTTCCCGACCACTTGGGAGATTTCGTATACCTCCCGGGGAAACTGAAGGTCAGTTTCTTCGCAGTGAACAACAAACGCGTTTATGAACAGCCGACAAACTATCTGCATTACGAGTTCGGCGGGATAAGCCTGGATTCGTTGGAGGACTTTGACTTCGCGCTCGACGTGACGCTCGTAAAAAACATCTTCGATGAAGACAAGAATCAATTCTCCCAAGCCCCCGCTCAGTCCTTCAACAATCTGATTCTTCCCGATTTGAAGATCGAGAAGGAAAGATTATCCATCTTACTTTCGACGATTGGCAATTTGGCCAAGAAAAGTGATCCGGCGGGGAAAGGCTTTACCTTTGCATTCGCCATCTCTCCTGGGAACGAACCACTGGTGACCTTGATCATGAAACGCCCAACGGTTGCCCAGGTCCTGGCGGAAATCGTTTCCCAGACCGGCATGACAATGACACAGGAAATCAAGGGATGCGTTTCGTTCCATCCGGGCAAAGAAGGCGTGCCGTATGGAACGCCTGTTCCGAATAAACCGGGGTTTGTGACTAGCCCTCACAACCCCGATGCCGGCTATGTGGACGTCCACGGGCTGAAATCCGGAACACAAATCCAGTGTCCCTACACCAAGAAACCATTTCTTGTTCCATGACAAACATTAGGAATATACACCAGCCCGGAATCAATCCCTTCCCCTCAATCCGTTATCGCTGTGAATTATGATAAAGTTTTTTCGAGTGATTTTGCGTTGGACCGGCCTCGGGCTGATTGCTCTCCGTCAGGGAATCAAGAGTTGCGTCCCGACCTGTTCCTGTCGGGAGGAAATGGTGATGTGACGTGGCTTCGCATGAGCGGCCGGTAATGCGCAAAGCACGACGAGCTCGCGGAGAAATGGTTTTCTGATTGCAGGAGAAACGTCTCAGATTTTTGCAAAAACCAGCTTCCCCTTTTCGACGCCGCCCTGGATTTTGTCGCCGTCGGCAAAGCGTCCGTCGAGGATTTCGAGGCTGAGCGGGTCGAGGATTTCTTTCTGGATCACGCGCTTGAGCGGGCGGGCGCCGTAGGCCGGGTCGTAGCCTTCGCGGGCGAGGTGGGTCTTCGCGGCATCGGTGAGGGTGAGGTGGATGTTCTGCTTGGCAAGCCGGTCCAGCAGCCGCTTGAGTTGGATGTCCACGATCTGGGTGATCTGTTTTTCATCGAGCCGGTCGAAGATGATGATTTCGTCGATGCGGTTGAGAAATTCCGGGCGGAAGTGCCCGCGCAGGGCCTCCATGACGCGCCGGTTGCGCTCGTCCACGGCGAGGTCCTCCATGATGAACTGGCTGCCGATGTTCGAGGTGAGGATGATGACCGAATTTTTGAAATCCACCGTGCGCCCCTGTCCGTCGGTGATGCGTCCGTCGTCGAGGACCTGGAGCAGGACGTTGAAGACATCGCTGTGAGCTTTTTCCACCTCGTCGAAAAGCACGACGCTGTAGGGTTTCCTGCGGACTGCTTCGCTGAGCTGGCCGCCCTCCTCGTAGCCGACGTATCCCGGAGGGGCTCCGATCAGGCGCGCGACCGTGTGCTTCTCCATGTATTCCGACATGTCGAGGCGGATGATCGCGCCCTCGTCGTCGAAAAGGAATTCCGCCAGCGCTTTAGAGAGCTCGGTTTTGCCGACCCCGGTCGGGCCGAGAAAAAGAAACGAGCCGATCGGGCGGTTTTCGTCCTGCAGTCCGGCGCGCGCGCGGCGGACTGCATTTGAGACCGCCTTGATCGCCTGCTGCTGGCCGACGACGCGCTCCATGAGGCGCTCCTCCATTTTGACCAGCTTCGCGCGCTCGCCCTCCTGGAGGCGCGAGACCGGGATGCCGGTCCATGTGGCGACGACTTTTGCGATGTCCTCCTCGGTGACTTCCTCCTTCAGAATGGTGCCGCCCTCCTGCTTGTGGGAGGCTTCAAACTGGCGCTGGAGTTCCGGGAGCGTTCCGTATTGGATCTCGCTTGCGCGCTGGAGATCTCCCTTCCGCTGGGCCTGTTCGAGCTCGGCCTTCATCCGCTCGATGTCCTCCGCCACCTTGCGGGATTTCCCGTGCTCCTCTTTTTCCTTGAGCCATCGCGCCTTGAGCGTGCCGGCCTCCTCCTTGATGTCGGCGAGTTCCTTTTCGATCTTCTTGAGGCGTTCCCGGCTGGCGGCGTCCTTTTCTTTTTTGAGCGCAGTCCGCTCCATCTCGAGCTGCATGATCTGGCGTTCGAGCTGGTCGATCTCGGTCGGCATCGAATCGAGCTCGATCTTCAGGCGCGAGGCCGCCTCGTCGATGAGGTCAACCGCCTTGTCGGGCAGGAACCGGTCGCTGATATACCGGTGGCTGAGGATCGCGGCGGCCACGAGCGCGGCGTCCTGGATGCGGACCCCGTGGTGGACCTCGTAGCGCTCCTTGAGTCCCCTCAAGATCGCGATCGTGTCCTCGACGCTTGGCTCGTCCACCATCACCGGCTGGAACCGCCGCTCGAGCGCGGCATCCTTCTCAATATACTTCCGGTATTCGTCGAGGGTCGTCGCGCCGATCGTGCGGAGCTCGCCGCGGGCGAGCTGAGGCTTCAGGAGATTCGAGGCATCCATCGAACCCTCGGCCGCCCCGGCCCCGACGATCGTGTGAAGCTCATCGATAAAAAGAATCACCTCTCCCTCGCTCGCCGTGACCTCCTTCAAAAACGCCTTGAGCCGGTCCTCGAATTCGCCGCGGAACTTCGCGCCTGCGACCATTGAGCCGATGTCCATCGCGACGACCTTCTTGTTTTTCAGCGACTCCGGCACGTCGCCGCTGACGATCCGCCGGGCCAGGCCCTCGACGATGGCGGTCTTCCCCACGCCGGGCTCGCCAATCAAAACCGGGTTGTTCTTCGTGCGGCGCGAGAGGACCTGCATCGTGCGCCGGATCTCTTCGTCGCGCCCGATCACGGGATCGATCTTCCCCTTGCGCGCGAGCTCGGTCAGATCGCGCCCGTATTTTTCGAGCGTCTGATATTTTCCCTCGGGATCCTGGTCGGTGACCCGCTGGTTGCCGCGGATCTCCACGAGCGCCTTCATCAGACGGTCGCGCGTCACTCCGCTATCCTTCAACATTTTTCCCGCCGCCGATCCCGAACCGGTCAGCGCGATGAGAAAATGCTCGGCGCTCAGAAATTCATCCTTGAGCTTGCCCATCTCGCCCTCGGCCGCATCCAGCGTCTTGCGAAGCTCGTGCGAAAGCTGCGGCTGCGCGCCTCCGCGCGCTCTTGGAAATCCCCCGATCGCCTCGCGCAAACGCTCCTCCAAAGTGGAAGCCGAAACCCCCAGCTTGTCCAAAAGCGGCCGCGCGAGACCGTCGGTCTGCTCCACTAGCGCGAGCAGGAAATGCTCGTTTGTGATTTCCGGATTGTCGTTCTTGGAGGCGAGATCAAGCGCTGCATTCAGCGCCTCCTGCATCTTGGCGGTGAACTTGTCAGGTCTCATGGGAGAATATCCATTTTATCATGCCGGATTGCGAATGCAATAAGGCGATAAATATGACAAAATGACACATATTTTATAGCTAGTTCTGTTTCAGAATAGAGACACATTGTCTCTATATGCAATATGTGAATCAGGACAGAAAATCAAGCAAACTATTTATAAATAATAACTTAGTTTATTTTACATCCAGTGCAATTTTCATGGCATTCTTTACGCTCTAAAGAAGTTGGAACCCAGTTCCAGAAACAACAAAAAACCATGAACATCATAAAATACAGAACACCTGAGCTGGCAGCTTGGACGCCGTTTGACCGCCTCTCGCCGTTGCGGGAGCTGCTGGATTCCGCCTATCGACTGGCGGGATCGGCTGGGTCACATGGCTGGGCCCCGGTTCTGGACATTTACGAGGATGCCGACACCGTAACCGTGAAGGTCGAGCTGGCCGGCATGAAAAAAGAGGACTTCGACATCGCGCTGGAAGACGGCGCGCTGACCGTCTCCGGGCGCCGCGAGGGCGAAAGCCGCGACAGCTTCCGCAGCGAGCGGTTCTACGGATCGTTCAGCAGAACGGTCGCCCTGCCTGCGCCGGTCAAGTCGGATGACGTCAAGGCCGCCTATGAGGACGGCATCCTGACGGTTGTCCTGCACAAGGCCGAGGAGGCGAAACCGAAGAAAATCACCATCAGCTAAGAAAGGAGAACAGCCATGTCACAAGTTGCCACATGCGAATCCCGTCCGGCGGCTGCCGAGCGGGTGGAATACACGATCCCGGCGGTGAACCTCCGTCACGATGAAGACGGATACACCCTCGAGGTCGAGATGCCCGGGGTTTCCAAGGGCGGCGTCGAAATCACCTTCGACGACGGGAAGCTCACGGTCGCCGGTCACCGCGCGAAGAGCGAGGCTCCCGGCAAGGCGGTCTATGCCGAGTCCACAGGACACGGATTCCGCCGGGTCTTCGACCTGGATCCGAGCATTGATCCCGAAAAGATCACCGCTTCGATCGAACAGGGACTGCTCACCGTCCGCCTCTCGAAGGCGGAGGCCAGCAAACCGCGCAAGATCACGGTGGGATAAAAACACGCAACCCCGCCGGGAGCGGAGCGTCCGCTCCCGGCGGATTTTCCCAATCTTTGATGCAGCCGCATCAAGGATTTGTATGCCGGGCCATATGTGCCTGAAGGGAAAGATTGCCGGCGCGGGGAATTTCTGCGGGAATGGGGGCCATGGTTCACATGGATATCTCCTACTTGGGCGCCCTTCGGTGCGAAGCGGTGCATGGTCCCTCTGGCGCGAAGATCCTGACCGATGCTCCGGTCGACAATCACGGGAAAGGCGAGGCCTTTTCTCCGACCGACCTTGCCGCGACATCGCTCGGGGCCTGCATGGCAACGATCATGGGGATCTGCGCCCAACAACACGGAGTAGATCTCGAAGGAGTCAAGGTCGGCGTGGACAAAACCATGTCCACCGATTCGCCCCGGCGGATCGTGAAAATCGAGGTCGCGTTCACGATCCCGCTTCCGCCGGATTTTCCGAAGCGCAAAACCCTTGAGAACGCGGCGCTTGCCTGCCCGGTCCATCACAGCCTGCATCCGAGCATTGAGCAAATCGTGCGATTTGACTGGGTCGGTTAGGCCGGCCGGTTCCGGCGGCGTCCTCCCTGCGGGGGCGCGTGGTTGCGGCAAATCCCGGTTCCGCTCTCGCGCGATATCGACATGACGAACCGCGTCACCGTCAGCGTTCCCGGGGAACTGCTTTCCTTTCTGTTCTCAGCTTGGCCGGAGACCAAGAAAACCAAGATCAGGAACTGGCTTAAACATCAGGCCGTGCTGGTGAATGGCGAGCCGGTCACCAAATTCAACCACCCCCTGCGGCCGGGCGATGTGATCGGGATCCGTCCCGGCCGGTTCGTTGCTCCGCGGACATCGCTCTCCGCAGGGATCAAGATCTGGTTCGAGGACGAGCACTTGATCGTGATCGACAAGCCGCCGGATCTTCTCAGCATCGCCAGCAACTCGGAGGACGAAAAGACCGCTTACTTTTTGCTGACCGACTACCTTCGCGGCAACCGTCCGGAGGGCCGCGAGCGGGTCTGGATCGTGCACCGCCTCGACAAGGAAACTTCCGGGCTCATGGTCTTCGCGAAGACTCCGGAGGCGAAGGAGTTTCTCCAGGGCCGCTGGGATGAGGTGGAGAAGAGGTATGAGGCGATTGTCGAAGGGAGGCTCCGGGCAGGCACCGGGGTGATGGAGTGCGACCTGGACGAAAGCAACCGCTTCAAAGTCCGTGTGGCCAAAGCTTCCGCGCTCACCCGCCACGCAGTCACGCATTACAAAGTGCTTGCGGAATCCGCGCGCAGATCGCATGTCCGGCTGCGGCTCGAGACCGGTCGGCGGCACCAGATCCGGGTCCAGCTCGCCGCAGAGGGCTGTCCGATCATCGGCGACACAAAATACGAGGCGAGATCGGATCCGGCCGGCCGGCTGGGCCTGCACGCCACATTCCTCCGGTTCCCGCACCCCGCGACGGGTGCCGAAATGACGTTTTCGTCCCCGCTGCCGAAAGATCTCGCGGTGCATGCCCCGCCGAAACCCCGTGCGGGCATTTGACCTGCCGGCGTGCCTCCCGTAGTCTGGCCGCCCATGTCGAATGTCACAAAACTGAGCACCCTGCCCGGCGGACTCCGCGTCGCCACGTGCGAAATGCCGCACGCGCAGACAGCCGCGATGGGGATCTGGGCCTCGGTGGGCGGACGCCATGAGCCCGCCGCCCTCAACGGGATTTCCCACTTCATCGAGCACATGCTTTTCAAAGGCACGGGAAAGCGTTCGGCGAAGCGGATCATGCAGGAGATCGAAGGCGTGGGAGGGGACATGAATGCCTATACGGCCGAGGAGAGGACATGCTACTACGCCACGGCTGCGGCCGAATATTTTCCCCGCGTCTGCGACGTCCTCTGCGACATCTACACCGACCCGAAATTTTCGAATCAGGACATCGAGCGCGAGCGCGGGGTCATCGGCGAGGAGATCCTGATGTATCGCGACGAGCCGTCCTCGCATGTCCAGGAGATCCTCAACAGCACGTTCTGGCCGCGCCATCCGCTCGGCCGTCCGATCACCGGCACGCTTGAGACGATCGAGGGCTTCGGGCGCGGGGATTTTTTAAGCTACCGCGCGAGCCACTACCACGCCGCGAGCACGGTGGTTTCGGTGGCGGGAAAGATCACGCACGAAGAGGTCGTCGAGCGGGTTGGCCGTCAGCTTTCGCGCCTTGGAAAAGCCCGGAAGCCGGCTGCAAAACCCGCGCCGCCGGCACCGTCGAAGCCCCGGCTGAAGGTCGAGGAGCGCGACGTGCAGCAGACCCAGCTCGCCATGGCCCTGCCGGCTTTCAGCCACATGGACGAACGGCGGTATGCCTATCATCTGATGCATGTCATTCTGGGCGGAAACGCCAGCTCGCGGCTGTTTCAGGAGCTGCGCGAAAAGCGCGGGATCTGCTACTCGGTGAGCACCCATCCCCTGACGCTGGACGACGGCGGGGCTTTCAATATCTCGGTCGGCCTGGACCGGAAAAACCTGGAAAAGTCGATGCGCCTGATCCTCTCGGAATTCGACCGCATGCGCACGGCCCTTGTCGGAGGAGCCGAACTGAAGCGGGCGAAGGAATACGCGGTCGGGTCGAGCCGGATGTCGCTCGAACGCACGTCGAGCCAGAACATGCGCCTCGGCAGCTCGGTCCTCGTTTACGGAAAAATCGTCGATCCCGAAACCGTGCATGAAAAAATCCGTGCGGTGACGGCGGACGAGGTCCGCGAAGCCGCGCGGGCCATCCTGCAGCCGTCCCGGATTTCCCTCGCCCTCGTCGGCCCCTCGCCGGACGAAAAAATGCTCTCCCGCATCCTCGGTTTATGAAGGGGGTGATCTTCGACTGGGACGGCGTGGTCATCGATTCCTCCGCACAACATGAACGCTCGTGGGAACTGCTCGCGGCGGAGATCAACAAGCCGCTGCCCGCCGGCCACTTCGCGGCGAGCTTTGGAAAGAAAAACCAGGAAATCATCCCGGCTCTCCTGCAATGGTCGCATGATCCCGTGGAGATCGCGCGGCTCGGCGACCGCAAGGAGGAACTCTACCGTGAACTCGTCCGGGAGCAGGGCGTTCGCGTCCTCCCGGGTGCGCGCGAGCTTCTGAACGCCCTCCGCGAGGCCGGCATCCCCCGCTCGGTCGGCTCCTCGACCCCGCGCTCGAACCTCGATGCCATCTTCGCCTCAACCGGACTCGGAGAATTGTTCGATGCGGTCGCCTGCGGGGATGATGTGACAAACGGGAAACCCGCTCCCGATGTCTTCCTGCTCGCTGCAAAAAAACTCGGCCTCGCGCCGGCGGACTGCATTGTCATCGAGGATGCGCACGTCGGCATCGCCGCCGCGCGCGCCGCCGGAATGAAAGTTCTCGCCGTGGCCACAACCCACCCGCTCGGCGAGCTGGACGCCGCGGACGCCGCGGTCGTCTCGCTGGAGGAAATCACCCCCGACCGGCTCCGGCGGATTGTTGGGTGAGATCACGGTGCTCCGCTCGCTTCAAAGCTTCCATTGAAGCCCCAGCATTCCGCCGACGTCGACGGCGGTGTATTCGCTGTCGGGGTTGGTGCTGGAGTTCCAGGTGCCTGTGACGGATGCGGAGAGAGAAAAATTTTCCCATGGCGACCAGGTGATGCTCGTGCCGACATACTGGGTGAAGTCGTCCTGGCCGCTGAAGTAGCAGGTCAGGTAGCCGTTGTAATAGACGGAGAGGTCCACGCGGGGGCAGACCTCCAGATCATACGAAAGCATCGCTCCGTAGGAATGGTATCCCGAATCCCACGGCGACGAGTAGGGGGTCGCGGAGGCATACGGATTGAACACGAGGGTCTGGCCCGGCCGGAATTCCCAGTCCGCATGCGCGCCAGCGAGGATTTCCGTGCTCGCTCCGCTCTTTGAAAAATTCTTGAGCTGCGTCCACTGCTGGGTGCAGACCGCATAGACACCCGCATCCGCCGGTCCGATCTTGAACTCCCTGGCGATGCCGGCCCACGTATCGAGATAGGAAGTTCCCAGATCGGTCTGACGGAGATACCGGAAGCCGCCGGCATCGCAGCCGAGGGACATCCCCCAGTCGTTTCCCAGCTCGTGGCCCCACGTCATCGTGGCGGTCGGAGCCAGATACCAGTCGCTGGTGCCGTCGCGGGAGAGGGGAGCGTTGGTCGTGAACCGGCTCTCCAGGTTTCCGTTCAGAGTCAGGCCGCTTTTTATCTGCGTGCTCCACAGGTTCGACTGCATCTGAAGGACCCTCAATGCCGCCAGGCGCTCGAAAAGGTCGTCCGCGCGCGCATTGCCATTCCAAGCCGGAAGGAGGGTTGCAAACAGAAAAAATGCGAGCCGGGGGAATATTGGCATCGGGATGAAGGCTTTTCTACATGAGCCTTCCGGGTTTTTCCATCCTCCGGAATTGTATTTCTTCTTGAACCGGAAAGGCTATCCCCCATTCTCAGTTTTGCCATGAGGAATCTGTTCCCCCTGATTCTCGCGGGAGTGCTGGGCTTGTATTTGTCAGCCTGCAGCAGCTGTCCCGTTCGTTCCCATTCGCGGGCTGGCCGGGATTCCCTGGTCGGGTATGTCCGCGATCCGCTCCCCTGGCTCCACCCGCCAGCCAACTCGGAGCAGCGCCAGCCGGTCTATCTCGGTGCGACTCCGCGCGAGCTCGCGCTGAAGCTGGCACCGCAGGATGGCGGGCAACCCTTCCTCGTTGACCTCCTCCGCGGAAAGCTCGAACAGCAAACAAGTGCCCTTCGCCGTGCGCTGGTCGACCGGAAAATGATCGCCCCGTCCGGTGCGGCGGAATTCGAGGCATGGCCGGTTCGTGACGACCTCGGGGAGCTGAACTGGGCTTATGCGCGCTGGCGTCTGGAAGGCGAGGGACGCTGGCGGTGGTTTGATTCAGCGATGTGGACGTCCGGCTCCCGGAGCGCCCCCTTCCTCCCGGTCCTCCTCGACCCCGCAAAAAAAGAACATTTCCCGCTGATTTTCGACGATGTCCTGACGCTCAAGGAACTGTATGACAAGCCGCTCTTCGGCGAGTGCATCTGGACGGAGCGCGACGGGGAGGTGATCGAGGCATGGCTTCCGGTGAAGGACATGGAGAGCCGCGGAAAAAAACTGGCCCGGGCCATTGAGCGCGGAGAAAAGACGCCCCTGTGCCGGGTCTTGCCGCTGCCCGCGCGCCTGAATGGCCGCCCGACAGCATTCGTCCTTACGGTGGACTCCAAGGGCGTGAAGTGTCCGGATGAGATCCGGTGGAAATCCGCCCACACCAGCCTGCCCCGCACGGGCGCGAATCCCGCTCCGATCCGCCAGTGGCCGGGCGATTACACGGCCGCCTACCGCCGGGATGTGCTGGCTCTCGATGGCGAGCAAGATGCGGTTTTTTCCGGCGGCCGCACGGCGAGGTTCGTGCGGAAGAACAGCGCTGATCCGCGCAATCAGATCCTGGATGTCGTTCGCTACCTGGAGGAACGCTACCGCCGGCTCGGCATCAGAACCCGCCGGCAGGAGTTCACATGGCGCGGCATTCCGCAGGCCAACCTCATTGCCGTCATTCCCGGCACCGGCACGGATGCCTCCCGCCGTCCTGTGATCATGGCGGACCATGTCGACACCGCGTTTTGCGACGATGTTTTTGAAAAATTTGGTCAGCGCGTCTCGGCTCCCGGCGCCGACGACAACCTCTCCGCCACAGGCGTTCTGCTGCGGGCGGCGGAAATCCTGCGGGACAGGAAACTTCCTCAGGATATCTGGCTGGTGCATCTGACCGGGGAGGAGTTTCCCGCCGATGATCTGGGGGCCCGGCATTTTGTGGGCCGCCTGCTGAGGGACCGGCAGGATATCGCCGGGCTCGTGCTCATGGACATGATTGGCCACCGCGAGAGCGCGAACGACATGATTTTTCAGGTCAATCCGGGCGACGATGAACCGTCGATGCGCATGGCGGGGACCGCCCTCGACGCCGCTGCCGGAATCACCCGGTTCGCACCGGTTCTCCGCACCCGCTACGATCCGCGAAGCTACCTCTACAACACCGACGGGCTGATCTTTTCCGAGGCCGGGTATCCGGTCGTCTACCTGAACGAGCACATCAACCGGCTCGAAAACTTCTTCCGCAAGGGCTACCACCACACCACGGACACCTCGCGGAAGATGGATTGGAACTACGCTTCCGATATCGGAAAGGTCGCAATCCAAACCGCGGCAATCATGGCAGGGAACGCTCCCGTCCGATAGCCGTCTTCCTTTTGAAAGGGCCTCTCGCAGTCGCAATTTCACACAATTTTCTCAGGCTCTTCATCAAGGGCTCATGGATGTCCATGATGTCCTGTTTTGAGAATTTAATCGCACTCTGTAAAAGCCATGGGCAGAGGGAAGAGCTTGACGTGAACGTCGATTCTCCGGAGTTTTCCCATGCCCGCACGATTGCTCCGTAGACGCGGAACCCTTCCCGAAACCAATTCCCCGCCGGGGTGATTTATGAAAACAACAACCATCGTCCTCGCCGCCCTTCTGGGGTGTCTCCTGAACTGCTCGAATGCCCAGGAGCTCAACAACGCCGACTTTTCCCGGGGAAAGGCGGGATGGATCGGTGACGGCAAGGTGGTTTATATCGATGCGAATGGGGCCGTCTCCGCGACTTCCTCGCCCGGATCGACCACCGCGATCCAGATCGAACTGAGCAGGAATGACTGGAAGGAACTGAAACAAAAACTGCACGCGAACGACAAGGAATCCTCAATCTCCATTTCGGTTCAGGTCAAGGCAGACGCCGGGTTCAAGCGCCTGGATGCCTCGAAAAAATATTCGGATGTGGACTTCGGGGAAGGCGGACAGTTTGTCTGGAGTGCACTGGTTTTCCCGAAATGTGATTTCCTGATCCGGGTCCAGGATGACACATGGTATTACCGGCCCTTTTCCCTCTCCCCTCTGGGAACCTGGAAATCTTTCACGGCCAATTTTCCCAAGCTGAAGTCCCGTCAGCGGGAAATCGCTCTCCTGTTCCCTCCGGGCGAGGGATCGGTTCTTGTCAAAGGAAACTGATTGCCGGGCCCGTTCCCGCATTTTGCAGGAACCCTCGCGGCGTCCTTGCTTGGAAGGTGATTTCCTCAAGCCAGGAGGCGCATGGCCAACGCAGATGCCGGTCGTGAGCGAAGGGACGGCTGCCTACGGGAGGAGGCAGGCGGGCGCTCGATCCCATGGTGGAGCAGCGCGGACAGGCCGACCGTCAGGGTGATTGTCCCCTGAAGTTTCAAACTTTGTATTTATCGAATCCAGCGCGTCAGAATCCTGGCCTTCGGTTCAGGTCTGCGGAAGAGGTTTCTCAGGATGGCGAGGATGGATTTCATCAGGTCACGTGAGCCTGCCAGCTTTTCCGGTCGTATGGCAAGCACTCGAAAATCATTGCTGTAACCCGCAGGTGTTGAATGATGCCCGCATGCCGCCGATCGTGAAAAACATCATGGATGCCCCGCCGGGAGAGGCAGAGGAATTCCGAACGCTGCTCGACATCCCGGGGCTCCGCCTCCAGCAGATCGTTTCCAATGGCAGCGCGAGCGGGGATTGGTATGACCAAAAACAACCCGAGTGGGTGATGCTGGTCCGGGGAGATGCCGTGCTCCGTTTTGAGCCGGGCGAGGACGTGCGGCTGAAGGCGGGGGATTTTCTCACCATTCCGGCGCGGGCGCGCCACCGCGTGGAGTCGGTTTCGTCCGACGCCATCTGGCTGGCGCTGCATTTTTCCACATGAAGAGGGCGGGCGGACGGGCATACGACAAGGCCTATTTCGACAAGTGGTATCGCAATCCGCGCCACCGTGTGAGCACGCCCGCAACGGTCGCGCGCAAGGTCCGGCTTGTTGTTGCCGTGGCGGAATACTACCTCGGCCGCCGGGTTCGCACGGCGCTCGATGTCGGCTGCGGCGAGGGGCAGTGGCAGCCGGCCATCAAGAAGCTTGGCATTCGATACACTGGCATCGACCCGAGCCCGTATGCGATCCGGCGATTCGGCCGCCGCCGTCATCTCATTCTGGGCTCATTCGGAAACCTGCCCCGCCTCGCGCCTTCCTACGATCTCATCATTTGCAGCGACGCCCTGTATTACGTGCCGGACGACGAACTCGTCATCGGACTGGAAATCCTCGCGCAGCGGCTGGCAGGGATCGCCTTTCTCGAAGCGTATCCGATGGATGCGCGCCTGGATGGCGACACCTCGGGCATGGTCCCCCGGACCGCCGCATTTTACCGCAGGGTGTTCCGTCACGCCGGGCTCATTTCCTGCGGATCCCATTGCTATGTTGGTCCGGCTCTGCATGACCGCGTCACGACCCTTGAGCGTGGAGGATGATTTCTATTTGAAAGACCGCCAGGGGCGGGCTACTTCTCCGTCATGAATAATCCGCTTTTCAACGAGAACCGCATCAACTCGATCGAGGCATCCACCGGCGACACCATGACGGTCTCCGGCACGATCCACAAGACGACCATGCTTGCCGCAGTCACCGCCGCAACCGCGACGCTCGCCTGGTCGCTGGCCGTGACGCCATTTGCAATTCCCGTGATGATCGGCGGGTTCATCCTCGGCTTGATTGCGGTGTTCGCTGCGGCGTGGAAGCCGCGCCTCTCGCCGGTGCTCGCGCCGGTTTATGCGGTTTGTGAGGGAGCCGCCCTCGGGGTCATCTCGGCGATGTATAACGCCCAGAGCGGAGGGATTGTGCTTCAGGCGGTGATGATCACTTTCGGGATTCTGTTCGCGATGCTCGCCCTGTTCCAGTTCCGCATCATCCAGGTGACCGACAGGTTCCGCTCGATCGTTTTTTCCTGCACGCTGGGGATCGCCCTCCTCTACCTCGCCAATCTCGGCCTGATGTTCTTTGGCATCAAAATGCCGTTCCTCCACGATTCCAGCCCGCTCGGGATCGCGCTCAGCCTCGGCATCATCGTGATCGCCGCCCTCAACTTTCTCGTGGACTTCGACAACATCGAAAAGGGGGCCGCAGCCAATGCCCCGAAATACTACGAGTGGATGGCCGGCCTGGGAGTGCTGGTCACGCTGGTCTGGCTCTACATCGAGGTCCTCCGCCTTCTCCTCAGGCTCAACCGCCGGTAAAATTCAACAGCAAATCCGCTGGCCGGGGGACGCTTCCATTTTCCACCCGACGGGGTTGTCGCAGGATCACCCGCGGGCGGATCCGCGCCTGCCGGGATGGCTCCGGAATGCCGTTTGACCGCCCCGGAAACTTTTTTACAAAATCTTCGATTTTATTCTTGCCTTGGTGAAATCGATTCGTAAACTCCTCCCTCCCGCGAGCTGTCGGGTGGATGCAATGACCACGTAAGCGTGGTTTTTTTGTCCCCGGATACAAACACAGGGTTTCACGGGAACCTTTTTGAAATGAAAACGCACAATGACAACCACGCCTTCGCCATCCCCACGCGGGATGTCCCGGCTGTTTGTCTGCACACGATTTGACCATGAGCGCCACCGTCCTCACAGCCGCCGATGCAGAGAAGGCGAAGATTCAACTGATCACCGATGAAGCCAAGGGCCGGCAGGCTGTGCACGACGTCGTCGTCGCCATCCAGGCGGCCCGCCGCAGCGGCACCGCCTGCGCCAAGACCAAGGCCGACGTCAACCTCTCCGGCCGCAAGCCCTGGCGCCAAAAGGGCACCGGCCGCGCCCGCGCGGGGTATTTCTCCAGCCCGGTCTGGGTCGGCGGAGGTGTCGCACACGGTCCGCTCCCCCGCGACTACACGAAGAACACCCCGAAGGCGGTCAAGAAGCTTGCTCTCCGCAAGGCGCTCAGCGCCCGGATCCTCGAGGGCGATGTCCTCCTCGTCGAAACCTTTGCGGTCGCCGAGCCGAAAACCAAACTCTTCGTCACCCTGCTCGACAAGACCGCCGCAAAGGCCCGCAAGACGCTCATCGTCTCCTCCGCCTTCGATGAAGTCACCTTCAAGGCCGCCCGCAATGTCACCAAGGCGCAATTGACCCGGGCCGCCGACGTCAACACCGAACAGCTCCTCGCCTTCGACAAAATCGTCCTGACGAAGGACGCCCTGGAAAAACTCTCCGAAAGGCTCGCGTCATGAACGAAGTCCACGATCACATCCAATCCGTCCTCCTCACCGAGAAAGCCACCCTCCTCTCGGAGAAGCTCAATAAATACGTTTTCCGCGTCGCCCCGGCCGCGAACAAGCTCCAGATCAAGCGCGCGATCGAGGTCATCTTCAAGAAGAAGGTCGTCGACGTGAACACCGCGAATTTCGCCGGAAAGAAAAAGCGCGAGCGCAAGGCCGACTTCGGCCGCCGTCCGCACTGGAAAAAGGCGATCGTCACCCTCAAGGAAGGCGAAAAACTCGACCTCGTCTAAGGAACCACCATGGCACTCAAGACTTTCAGACCTCTCACTCCCACCAGCCGCTTCAAGGCGCTCCCGGATTTTGCCGAGATCACCAAGGACAAGCCGGAGAAAAAACTCACCGAGCCGCTCAAGAAGTCCGGCGGCCGCAACAACAAGGGCCGCCTGACGATGCGCCACCGCGGGGGCGGGCACAAGCGCCGCTACCGGATCATCGATTTCAAGCGCACGAAGCGCGACATCGTCGCCGAGGTCGTCGCCGTCGAATACGATCCGAACCGCTCGGCCCGTATCGCCCTCCTCCAATACACCGACGGGGAAAAGGCATACATCCTCGCGCCGGCCGGTCTTCAGGTTGGAAATAAAATCAGCGCCGGCGAGAAGGCCGACCCCTCGGTCGGCAACGCGCTCCCGCTCAGATGCATCCCTCTCGGCTCCTCGATCCACAATGTCGAGCTCACGCCCGGCCGCGGAGGACAGATCATCCGCAGCGCCGGATCGGTGGCCACCCTTGCCAACCGCGAGGGGGGATTCGCACTCGTGAAACTCGCCTCGGGCGAAATCCGCCGGATCAACGAAAACTGCTTTGCGACGGTCGGCCAGGTCGGGAACACCGATCACATGAACGTCTCCGCTGGAAAAGCCGGTCGCACCCGCTGGCTCGGACGCCGTCCGCATGTCCGCGGCATGGTGATGAACCCGGTTGACCACCCGATGGGCGGCGGACAGGGCAAGAGCAAGGGCGGCGGCGGACGCCACCACCCGATGTCCCCGTGGGGCCAGCTCGCCAAGGGCTTCAAGACCCGCCGGAAACACAAGCCGACCGACCGCTTCATCGTCCAGCGCCGCAAGGCCAAAGCCAAGAACTAATCATGTCACGCTCCCTGAAAAAAGGCCCGTTCGTCGAGTGGAAACTCCTCGACAAAATTGACCGGATGACCGAGTCCGGCGTCAAGAAACCGATCAAGACCTGGTCGCGTCGCAGCACGGTCACCCCGGATTTTGTCGGACACACGTTCAACGTGCACAATGGCAAGACATTCATCCCGGTCTTCGTGACCGAGAACATGGTCGGCCACAAGCTCGGCGAATTCGCCCCGACCCGCATCTTTAAGAAACACGGTTCTCACACCGCAAAAGTGACCAAATAAAACGATGAGGGTTGTCGCCACGGCGGCAGCGCTCATGGTCCTGCCGGTGATCCAAAGATCTCCGGCACAGGACAACCGATCTTTGACAGATTTTGAATACGCCCGGCTGGGACAGGAAATCACTGTTCCGGCCACGGATGACTCCAGCCCGGAAAGTCTGGAGGAGCGCCTCGTGCTTGCACGGGCGTCGATCAACGCCCTGACCGAGGCTCTTGCCATCGCGAACAGCGAGGCGGAAGTCTTCAAGCGCCAGTCCGCCGACCTCCAGCTCAAGATCGATTCCTACGGGCTCTCCGGATTCGACAAGGAGCCCGGAAAGCTCGAGCAGCGGCTCCTCTCCGCCGTCCGCGATCTCCGCCTGCTGAAAAAGCAGAACGAGGACGCGGTCAACCAGCTGGTCCGCCTGAGCGAAAGCATCCAGGTCCTCATCAAGACGACGGAGGGAATCAGCCCGCAGGCCCGCATGGCTGTGGAAGCCGAACTGCGGAAAGCGAGCGAAATCCTCGGCGCGCCGAATGCCCCGAAAGCGGAAAGCATGGAGGCCACGCTCACCGACGGAATGATCGTTGACATCAAGGAGGACCTCTCGCTCGTGATCGGCAACATCGGCGCCCGTCACGGGGTGAAGACCGGAATGCCATTTCAGGTCTGGCGCGACAACCGGAAGATCGGAACCGTGCGGGTCGTGGACGTCAGGGACCGCATCTGCGGAGCCATTATTCAAAATCTCGAATCGGAAAAAGAGCCGGTGAAAACCGGCGACCGCCTCCGGGTGGATGCCAGACAATAAATTTCAGATCAAACCAACAACGACATGCAGGTAAAATCCATTTACAGATTCGCGCGGATCTCGGCCTTCAAGGCCCGCGAGGTCACCCGTGAGATCCAGGGCCTTCCGGCGACGGACGCCCTGGACTTGCTCCGCTACACTCCCAAGAAGGCCGCGCTGCTCATCACGAAGACCCTCAAGAGCGCGATCGCCAATGCGGAGAACAACAACAATCTCAGCGCCGCGAATCTTGTCGTCCAGGAGGCCGTCGTCGGGGAGGGCGCGACATTCAAGCGCTTCCAGCCGAAAGCCCGCGGCAGCGCCGGACCGATCCGCAAGCGCACCAGCCATATCCGCATCGTCCTCACCGACGAAATCGAAATCAAACGCCGCGACAAAGCGGCAAAAACCAAGAAGCCCCGCGCCAAGAAAGCCGCACCGGCTCCCGCCGCGCCAGAAACAGAAACCTCCGCCCCCGCCGCGGACTCCAAGGAATAAACCATGGGACAAAAAGTCAACCCGATCGGATTCCGCCTTCCCGTCAGCCGTGACTGGGGATCGCGCTGGTATGCTTCCCGCAAGGATTTTGCAGACTACCTCCTCGCAGACGGCAAGATCCGCACTGCGCTGAAAAAGAAACTCAAGCAGGCCGCCGTCGCCCGCATCGTCATCGAGCGCGCATGGAACAGCCTGCGCGTCACGATCCACACCGCCCGTCCGGGAGTGGTGATCGGCCGCCGCGGCTCCGAAATCGAGAACCTCACCAAGGAGATCAGCGATCTCGCGGGGGGCAAGTCGGTGAAGGTCGACATCGTCGAGATCAAGAGCCCGGACCTCGATGCGCAGCTGGTGGCCGAGAATGTCGCCTCGCAGCTCGAGCGCCGGATCTCCTTCCGCCGCGCCATGAAGCGCGCCGTCCAGATCTCCATGGAGCAGGGGGCGCTCGGCATCAAGATCCGCTGCTCCGGCCGCCTCGGCGGCGCGGAGATCGCCCGCACCGAGTGGTATCGT
The DNA here is from genome assembly GCA_964431635.1 of uncultured Chthoniobacter sp. Taxonomy (GTDB): domain Bacteria; phylum Verrucomicrobiota; class Verrucomicrobiia; order Chthoniobacterales; family Terrimicrobiaceae; genus QYQL01. The sequence goes on from CAYSKK010000009.1 coordinate 110,662, forward strand.
GAGGGCAAGGTGCCCCTCCACACCCTCCGCACCCCCATCGATTACGGCTTCACCGAAGCGGAGACCGTCGCCGGAAAGATCGGCATCAAATGCTGGATCTGCAAGAAACAGGAGGACGTTGCCGAAACCGCCAAGGTCGACGCGCCCCGCAAATCCGAACCGAAAGAGTCCGCCGAGGCGACCGCCTGAACCGGACGACCAACCAATTTTTAGAAGGGAACTGACATGCCATTGATGCCCAAACGCGTGAAGTATCGCAAAACCCAGCGGGGAAGCCGCAAGGGGATTGCCTCGCGCAATATCCGTATTGACTTCGGGGAATTCGGCCTCCAGACGCTCGACCGCGGCTGGATCACCAACACCCAGATCGAGGCCGCCCGCGTCGCTCTCACCCGCAACATGAAGCGCAAGGGCAAGCTCTGGATCCGGATCTTCCCCGACAAATCCGTCACCGCCCGCCCGCCGGAAACCCGGATGGGCAAAGGCAAGGGCCAGCCGGAATACTGGGTCGCCGTCGTGCGCCCGGGGAACATCCTTTTCGAACTTGACGGTGTCTCGGAGACCGTCGCCCGCGAATCCCTGCGCCTCGCGGCCAACAAACTGCCGGTTCGCACCCGGTTCATCGCGCGTCACCACGCCGGTTGATCCCACGCCATGAAGCTCGCCGACATCAAAGAACTCACCGCCAAGGAACTCCTCTCCCGCAAGCGCGAACTCCGCGAGGAGTTTTTCAACCTGCGCGTCCAGCAGCAGGGCGGGCAGTTGGAAAAGCCCCACATGCTCCGCACCCTCCGCCGCAACATCGCCAAAATCGAAACCGTGCTCACGGAGAAGACACGGCCAACATCCGCAAAGTAAATGAGCGAAACCACCACCACTCCTGAAACCCCGGCGAAGCGCGCCCTGCGCAAGACCCGCGTCGGCGAGGTCGTCTCGGACAAGATGGACAAGACGATCGTCGTCCGCACGGTCACCCGTGTCCCCCATCCGAAGTTCGGAAAGATCACCAAGCACGTCGCCAAATTTCATGCCCACGACGAGAAGAACGAAGCCAAGATCGGCGACCGCGTGAGCATCATGGAAACCCGCCCGCTCAGCAGCCAGAAACGCTGGCGCCTGGTCGAAATCCTCAAGCACTGACATGATACAGATCCGCTCCCGCCTCGATGTGGCCGACAACACCGGTGCCCGCATGGCCACCATGATCGGCGTCATTGGCAAGGCCACCGCCGACGCCCGCATCGGCGACATCATCACCGCGAACGTGAAGGAAGCCTCCTCCGGCGGCACCGTCAAGAAGGGCGATGTCGTCCGCGCGGTTGTCGTCCGCACCCGCCAGCCGGTCCGCCGCGAAGACGGTTCGGTCCTCCGCTTCGACAACAACGCGATCGTCATCATCGACAAGGACATGAACCCGCGCGGCACGCGCATCTTCGGCCCGGTCGCCCGCGAACTCCGCGAAAAGAATTTCATGAAAATCATCTCGCTTGCCCCGGAGGTCCTATGAGCCGACCCGCCTTTCATGTCCGCCGTGGAGACACCGTCCAGGTCATCTCCGGAAACCACAAGGGCGCCAGCGGCAAGATCCTCCAGATCATCGCCGCCAAAAGCCAGGTCATCGTCGAGGGCGTCCGGATGATCAAGAAGCACCAGCGGAAGAGCCAGGATCAGCCGAACGGCGCGATCATCGAGCGCGAGGGGCCGATCCATATTTCCAACGTCAAGCTGGTCGAAAAGGCCGCCGCTGACAAACCGGCCAAAAAGAAGGCCGCCTAAGCCATGACCCAGGAACCCGAACTTCTCACCGAATACAAGATCCGTGTTCTTCCCGCTCTCCGGGAAAAGCACGGCTACAAGAACGTCAACCAGATCCCGAAGATCTCGAAGGTGGTTGTCAACACCTGCATCGGATCCGCCCCGGATGTGAAGGAGGCCCTCGAAATTGCGAAGACCGACCTCACCACGATCACCGGGCAGAAGCCGGCGACGACGACCTCGAAAAAGGCGATCTCGAACTTCAAGCTGCGCGAGAACCAGGCGATCGGCGCCAAGGTCACGCTCCGCGGCCGCATCATGTATGAGTTCCTCGAGCGCCTGATCAAGACCGCCCTGCCGCGCATCCGCGACTTTCGCGGGGTCTCGACCCGCGCGTTCGACGGCAACGGAAACTACACTCTCGGCGTGGCCGACCAGTCGATCTTTCCCGAGATCGAGCTCGACCGCATCAAGCGGAACGTCGGGTTCGACGTGACGATCGTCACCACCGCCAAAACCAACGAGGAGGCAAAGTCCCTCCTGAGCGAGCTCGGAATGCCGTTCGCCGACAAAGCCAAGAAGGTCAAGCCCGCCGCGGCCGCCGCCTGAGGAACCACACGCCATGAATGATCCCATCGCCGACATGCTGACCCGCCTGCGCAATGCAGCCGGAGCCCGCAAAGCCACCTTTTCCATGCCCTACTCGAAGCTCAAGAGCGAGGTGGCCAAGATCCTGAAGAAGGAAGGCTACATCTCCGACTACGAGCTCGACACGACGGGCAAGCACCCGGAGCTCAAGATCCGCACAAAATTCGTCAACAAAACCAGCGCCATCGCCGGGCTCAAACGCGTGAGCCGTCCGGGCCTTCGCCGCTACGTGGGGGCCGGGGAAATCCCGCGCGTCCTCGGCGGCATGGGCATCGCGGTGCTCTCGACCCCCCGCGGGGTCCTCTCCGGCCACGAGGCGCGCAAACAAAACGTCGGCGGCGAAGTGCTCGCCTACATCTGGTAACATGTCACGTATCGGCAACAAAAAAATCACGCTTCCCGGGAACGTGAAGGTCTCGGTCTCCGATTCCGGATCCGTCTCCGTGGAAGGTCCGAAGGGCAAGCTGGCCTGGACGCTTCCCGCACAGGTCAAAGCGAAGGTCGAAGGCGCGGAGCTGGCGCTCACCCGCACCGGCGAGTCGCGTCAGGAGAAGGCGCTTCACGGCCTCTCTCGCGCCCTGGTGGCCAACATGGTCACCGGCGTCAACGAGGGTTTCAAGCGCGAGCTGGAAATCCAGGGCGTCGGATTCAAGGCCGCCGTGCAGGGGAAAACCCTGAACCTCAGCCTCGGCAAGTCGCATCCGATCCTTTTCCCGATCCCCGCGGAGATCAAAATCACCGTTGCGGACAACACGAAGATCACGATCGAGGGAATCGACAACCATGTCGTCGGCCAGTGCGCCGCTGACATCCGCGCCTTCTACCCGCCGGAGCCCTACAAGGGCAAGGGCGTGCGTTTTGTCGGCGAGCAGATCCGCCGCAAAGAAGGCAAAACCGTCCAATAAGCCATGTCAGACAAACGCCAAATCCGCCACATCCGCCTGCGCAAGAAGCTCTCCGGCACCGCCGAGCGCCCGCGCCTCGCCGTCCACTTCTCGGGCCGCCATATCACGGCTCAGGTCATCAACGACGAGACCGGCACCACGCTCGTCTCCGCCAACACCACCGAGAAAGACCTCCGCGCCGACACCAAGAACAGCGCGAATGTCGCCACAGCGCAGAAGGTCGGCAAACTCGTCGCCGAGCGCGCCGCCTCGAAGAAGATCACCAAGGTCGTTTTCGACCGGGGTGGCATGCAATACCACGGCAAGGTCAAAGCCCTCGCCGACGCCGCCCGCGAAGGCGGATTTGAATTCTAACAACACACACCATGCCTCCGAAACCCAGAGATAGAAGAAACTCACGCTCGGACACTCCCAGCGAGCCCAAGGAGACGACGGAGAAAGTCGTGTTCATCAACCGTTGCGCCAAGGTCGTCAAAGGCGGCCGCCGGTTCAGCTTCAGCGCCCTGATCGTTTGCGGCGACCACAAAGGCAAGGTCGGGGTCGGCTTCGGCAAGGCCAACGAGGTGAGCGAGGCGATCCGCAAGGCCACCGATGCCTCCAGGAAGCACATGGTCAAAATCGCCGTCCAGGAGAACACGATCCCGCACGAGGTGATCGGCGAGTTCGGCGGAGGCCGCGTCCTTCTCCGCCCCGCATCCCCGGGAACCGGCGTCATCGCCGGCGGGGGAGTCCGCGCCGTGATCGAAGCGGTCGGCATCCGTGACGTTCTTGCGAAATCCCTGGGATCGAACAACCACGCGAACGTCGTCCATGCGACGATCGCCGCGCTGACCCAGCTTCGCAAAAAAGAAGATATTTTCCAACTGCGCGGCAAGACCGTCAAGGTCAAGCCGGTCGCACAGGAGCCCGTAGCAGCCTGATCCCATGAGACTTCACGATTTGAAACCCAACCCCGGTGCCAAGCACCGCCGCAAGCGCCTCGGCATCGGCGAGAGCTCCGGAAAAGGAAAAACCTCCGGCAAGGGCCACAAGGGCCAGAAAGCCCGTTCGGGCGGTTCGATCCGCCCCGGCTTCGAGGGCGGCCAGATGCCGCTCTTCCGCCGGCTCCCGAAACGCGGGTTCAACAACGCCGCGTTCAAGGCGGTTTACGGAGTTGTCAACCTCGACTCACTGGAAAAAACGTTTTCCGCAGGGGATTCGGTGACCGAGGCTTCGCTTCGCAAGGCCGGACTCGTCAACGGAAACTTCGACGGGGTCAAGATCCTCGGCCGCGGGGAAATCACGAAGGCGCTCAACGTCCTCGTGGACGAGGTCAGCGCCTCCGCCCGTGCAAAAATCGAAAAGGCCGGCGGAACCGTCGAGCTTCCAAAGGAAGCCGCCGCAAAATAATCCCGCATGATCGCCGCCTTCGCCAATATTTTCAAAATCCCGGAACTGCGCGCCCGCGTGCTGTTCACATTGGCGATGATCGTGGTCATCCGCGCCGGATCGGCGATCACAACTCCGGGGGTGAACGCCGATATCCTGCGCCAGTGGTTTCTGGATCGTGCGGATGCGGCCCAGGCGGGCGGGGTCGCGTCCCTCTTCAACCTCTTCAGCGGCGGCGCCCTCGCGAACTGCGCGATTTTCTCGCTCGGCGTCATGCCGTTCATCAGCGCCTCGATCATGCTCCAGCTCCTCACCGCGGTCATCCCGCAGCTCGGGAAGCTCTCGCGCGAGGACGGCGGACGGCAGAAGATCATGCAATACACCCGGTATTCCACGATCGGGCTTTGCATCTTCCAGGGCTACCTGCTCGCGAAATCTTTTGAGAACCCGCAGGCGAATCCGTTCCTGCCGGGGATCATGGACACGATCAACAAGGTCGGTCTCAGCCTGGTTCCGGTCCCGGGATTCGGGTTCCAGTTGACGACCATCCTCACCATGACCGCCGGAACGATGTTCCTCATGTGGATCGGCGATCAGATCACCGAGCGGGGGATTGGCAACGGGGTGTCCCTGATCATCACGATCGGCATCCTCGCCCAGCTCCCGGCGGGCTTGATCCAGGCGTGGAGGACATTTGTTCCCTCTTCCGTGGACGCGCAGTCCACCGTCAGCCCGATCGTCCTTGTCCTGATGATTGCATTCCTGGTCTTCGTGATCGCCGCGGTCATCGCTGTCACGCAGGCGCAGAGAAAGGTGAGCATCCAATACGCCAAGCGGGTCGTGGGGCGCAAGGTCTATGGCGGGCAGACGCAATACATGCCGCTCAAGATCAACTATGCGGGTGTCATGCCGATCATCTTCGCCCAGGCGATCCTCCTTTTCCCGTCCACCATTTTCAACATGGCCTTTCCCGGCCAGCGCTGGGCGCAGGAGCTTTCCAACCTCCTCACCTACGGCTGGCTTCACTATGCGTTTTACGCGGTGATGATCTTTTTCTTCAGCTACTTCTGGGTCGCCACCCAGTTCCAGCCGGTCCAGATTGCGGACGACCTGAAGAAATACGGCGGATTCATTCCGGGCGTGCGCCCCGGAAAGCCGACGGCGGATTTCCTCGACTACACGATGACGCGCCTGACCTTCGCGGGTGCGGCCTTCCTCACGATCATCGCCGTGCTTCCCCAGATGCTGACCCAGTGGATGAAGGTGCCCTACATGACCTCGCAGTTTTTCGGGGGCACCGGCCTTCTCATCATCGTCGGCGTCGTGCTCGATACCATGCGCCAGGTGGAAACCCACCTGCTCCAGCGGCATTACGACGGGTTTCTCCGCAAGGGCAGGATCCGCGGAGCCCGCGACCAGCGCCCGCGCATGGGAGGCGGCAATCTCCTCAACGACCAGACGCTTGTTTGGATGTATACCGGTCTCGGCATTCTTGTGATTGCCGGTGTGACGATCTATCTCGCGAAGCACAGGTAGTGCGCGCCTCCGAACATTGAAGAACCGCATTGTTCTGCTCGGCCCGCCCGCTTCCGGCAAGGGCACGCAAGCCTCCCTCCTCGGGGCGGTCTTCGGGATTCCGCATGTCTCCACCGGCGCCATTGTGCGCGAGGAGCGAGCCAAGGGCACGGCGATCGGCATCGAGGCGGATTCCTACGCAAGCCGGGGGCTCCTCTTTCCGGACGAGCTGGCGCTCCGGTTCATCGGGCAGTGGCTCGGCAGCCACTCACGGTTCATCTTTGACGGATTTCCCCGCACCCTCGGGCAGGCGACCGCGCTCGATGCCCTTCTGAAAGAAAAAGCCCTGCCGCTTCAAACCGTCTACCTGCTTGAACTCCCGGACGATGAGGTTCGCGCCCGGATGCTTGGCCGCCTGACCTGCTCGTCCTGCGGGTCGGTTTTCAACGAGAAATTTCACGGGATTTCGGTGGAGGCGCCGTGCCCGAAATGCGACAGCCCGCTGGTGCGCCGGAAGGATGACACGATCGAGGCCCTGGATCACCGGCTCGCCCAGTATCATGAGTTTACCAAGCCGATCGCCGGCTATTACGAGGCGGCCGGACTTCTGAAGAAGGTGGATGTCCGGTTCGGCCGCGATGCGGTTTTCCAGCTGCTTTACAATGATCTGAGGGAGGCCGCATGATTGTCATCAAGCGTCCCCACGAGATCGAGAAGATGCGCCGCGCCGGAGAAGCCGCCGCGGAGATCCTCAACGAGCTTGCCACCAGGGTGGCTCCGGGCGTCACCACCGGCGAGATCGACCATGCGGCGTCGCAGCTCATGTCCGAAGCCGGCGTCCGCAGCGCATTTCTCGGCTACAGGAAATTTCCCGGGCACATCTGCATCAGCATCAACGAGGAGGTTGTCCATGGCATCGGAGGTCCCCGCCGGATCGCCTACGGCGACATCGTCAAGATGGATGTCGGCATCATCCGGGATGGCTGGATCGGCGATACCGCGACCTCGGTTCCCGTCGGGATCATCGATCCGGAGATCGAGAACCTTCTCACCGTCACCGAAGAGATCCTTCAGGGAGCGGTCGATCTCGCCCGCCCCGGCAACAGGATCGGAGACATTTCCCACTTCGTCGAGACGCAGGCGGCCAGCCATGGATTCAGCGTCGTCCGCGAGTTCGTCGGCCACGGGGTCGGCCGCCAGCTCCACGAGGACCCCCAGGTTCCCAATTTTGGAAAACGCAACTCCGGCCCGAAACTCAAGCCCGGTATGACGCTCGCCATCGAGCCCATGATCAACATGGGAAAGTCAAAAGTTCGCGTCCTTGCGGACAACTGGACCGCCGTCACCGCCGACGGCCTCCCCTCCGCCCATTTCGAGCATACGGTGCTGATCACCGACAACCTGCCGGAAGTATTGACATGGCCAAGAAAGACGCTATTGAAGTAGAAGGTAAAGTTGTCGAGCTGCTCCCGAATACCATGTTCCGAATCGAACTGGCAAACGGGCACCGCATCCTCGCTCACATCTCCGGTAAGATGCGGCTGCACTTCATCCGCATCCTCCCCGGGGATCGGGTCATGGTGGAGATGTCCCCCTACGACCTGACCAAAGGCCGCATCACCTACCGGCACAAAAACGAATCGTCGTCACCAAATAACTACAGAAGAAAATGAAAGTCCGAGCATCCGTCAAAAGATTGTGCGAGTCCTGCAAGGTCGTGCGCCGCAAGAACGTCGTCCGCGTGGTCTGCAAAAACCCGCGCCACAAACAGAAACAGGGCTGACCCGCCCAAACCCATTTTACAAAATTATGCCACGCTTACTTGGAGTTGACATCCCCGGCGACAAACGCATCGAAGCCTCGCTGCCGTATATTTACGGCATGGGCCCGAGCAACACGAAAAAAGTTCTCGAACAGGCGAACATCGACCCGAACGCCCGGGCCAAGGACCTCTCGCCCGAGCAGCTGAACGCGATCATCCACGCGATCAACGCAAACAAAATCCCGATCGAGGGCGATCTGCGCCGCGAAGTTCAGGGCAACCTGAAGCGCCTCCAGGCGATCAACTGCTACCGTGGCATCCGCCACCGCCGCAGCCTTCCGGTCCGCGGACAACGCACCTCCACCAATGCCCGCACCCGCAAGGGGCCGCGCAAAACCGTCGGCGTCCAGCGCAACAAGGATGCCAAGGCGGGAAAAGTCTAATTAGAAACTGACCATGGCCGAAGAGAATCCATCCAACACGCCAGCCGACGAAGTGCCAGCCACCGAATCGCCTGCCGCCGAAACACCCGCCGCCGAAGTGAAGAAGCCCAAGGCGGCACCGAGGAAAAAAGCTCCCGCCGCCGAGGCCGCGCCTGCTGCTCCTGCTGCCGAAGCAACTGCCGCTCCCGCGGTGGAAACCCCGGCCGCGCCTGCCGCCGAGGCTGCCGCACCGGCCGCCGAAGGCGAGGCGAAGCCGAAAGCCCCCAAGGCTGCGAAGGCCCCCAAGAAATCCAAGGAGGCCGCACCGGCCGCCGCCGCGGCTCCCGTGAGCATCTCGCTCGACGACGCGATCGAGCCGGTCAAGATCGTCAAGGCAAAGGGCAGCAAAAACATCCACCAGGGGATCGCCCACGTGCAGGCCAGCTTCAACAATACGATCGTCAGCATCACCGACCTCCGGGGCGGTGTGATCGGATGGTCGAGCGCGGGGAAGTGCGGGTTCAAGGGCTCGCGCAAGAGCACGGCCTACGCCGCTCAAATGGTCGCCCAGGACGCCTGCCGCCAGGCGATGGGGCACGGACTCAAGGAAGTCGAGGTCCGCGTGAAGGGCCCCGGGGCCGGCCGCGAATCCGCCGTCCGCGCCATGCAGGCGATCGGCCTCGATGTCACGGTCATCCGCGACGTGACGCCGGTTCCCCACAACGGATGCCGCCCGCCGAAACAGCGCCGCGTTTGATCCAATGAGGAGTTTTAAGTTTTAAGAATTAAGTTTTCAGCCCAGCAGCAAAACCGAACCTTGGACACGAAAGACTCCGCAGCAAATCCACTTAATACTTAAGACCTAAAACTTAAAACTTTTACTCAATGGCACGTTACACCGGACCCAAAACCAAAGTCAGCCGCCGCTACGGAGTTCTCATCAGCGGCTCGCCGAAAGCATTCGAGAACAAGAATTATCCTCCGGGGCAGCACGGCCCGAAGGGCTCGCGGCGCAAGCAGAGCGACTACTCGCTCGCGCTGGCGGAAAAGCAGAAGCTCCGGCACCAATACGGGGTGCTTGAAAAGCAGTTTCGCCGGTATTTCCAGATCGCCAGCACCCGCCGCGGCGTGACCGGTGAGATCCTGCTGCAGCTCCTTGAGACGCGCCTCGACAACGTGGTGCAGAAGATGGGCTTCTCGAAAACCCTGCGCGGAGCGAGGCAGATGGTCGCCCACGGGCACATCACAGTCAACGGCCGCAAGTCGTCCTCCGCCTCGATGAACCTGAAGCCGGGCGACGTCATCGCCGTCAAGACTTCCGAAAAGTCCAAGCGCCTCGGCTCGCGTGGAGTCGAGCTGACCCAGATCGCGACGACGCCGGAATGGCTCCTCGTGGACAAGGACAACCTCACAGGAAATGTCGTCCGCATCCCGAGCCGCGAAGAGATCAACCCGATCGTCAACGAGCAGCTTGTCGTCGAACTTTACTCGCGGTAATTCCTCCTTCTTACAGGCAGTATTGCGATAGCAACCACCCCGGCCCCGCAAAGGCCGGGGTGTTCTTTTTCACGGAAGGCAGTTTTCGCACCGGATGGGATCGCGCAGGGGAGGGGCTCAGGAGGTCGCTTGAGGTCCGCCGTTCCCGCCGCCCGCAATTTTTCACGCAAAGACGCAGAGCCCGCAGAGAAAAGCCGTTTTCTGGCATCACGTGGCATGGCCGTCCCGGCCATGAAGGATTTTCGATCATCGGCGGGACACCGATGCCACATGTTTCTGCAAAGGGGTCATACGTGCAAATTACCTCATCTTCATCGGGCCGCGCTGCATGGCTTGTGGACTCGGAGGCTTTTTGCCAAGGGAGTAGTATTGAGGAAGCGGAAGCGGGCGCTCGCTGGATCAGGTGGCACCGGCCAGTTCCGGCCAAAGGTGGGCAGCCATTTTCATGCCGGCCATAAAAGCGTCGAGGGAGAATTTTTCGTTGGGCGAGTGGGCGTTGTCGTCCGGCAGGGCAAGGCCGAGCATGTAGGTGTCGGCTTTGAGGTGTTTCTTGAATGCGGCGATAATCGGGATGCTTCCTCCGCAGCGGGAGATGAGGCATTCGTGGCCGAAGCCTGCCTTCGCGGCGCGCATGCAGGCCCGTGCGAGCGGGTCCGCCGGGTCAACCATGTAGGGTGCACCGCCATGGCCCTCGGTGACGGTGAGCCTCACGGTGCGCGGGCAAATTGTCTGCAGGTGCTTCTTCGCGAGCGCGATGATTTTATCCGGATCCTGGTCTGCCACGAGACGCATCGTGATTTTTGCGCTCGCCCAAGAGGGGATGATCGTCTTGCTTCCCTCGCCCTGGTAGCCGCTGGTGAGGCCGTTGATTTCGATCGTCGGGCGCGCGGCGCGCTGTTCGTCCGGGGTGAAACCTGCCTCGCCGAAGAGCGCGGCTACGCCGACCGACTTGCGGAATTTCGCCTCGTTGAAAGGGACTTTTGCCATCTGCTTGCGCTCGTAGGCTGAGAGCTTCACGACGTCGTCGTAGAATCCGGGGATCGTGATCCGGCCGCGCTTGTCGCGCAGTTGCCCGAGCATCTGGCAGAGCGCCATCGCCGGGTTGTCCACCGCGCCGCCGAAGATGCCGGAGTGCAGGTCGCGATCCGGTCCGTCGAGGCGGATTTCGATCGAGGAGACGCCGCGCAGCGAATAGCAGAGCGCGGGGTGTTTCAGGCCCGGCATCTCGGTATCGGACACCACGAGCGCCCGGCACGCGAGTTCCCTGGCGTGCCTGGGCAGAAACCCGTAGAGCGCCTTCGAGCCGACCTCCTCCTCGCCCTCGATCAGGAATTTCACGTTGCAGGGCAGCTCGTTTCCGGTCTTCAGGTAGGCCTCGACGGCGTTGATGTGCGCGAGGTGCTGTCCCTTGTTGTCGCTGATGCCGCGGGCGTAGACGTTCCTCCCCACACGGCGCGGCTCGAATGGTGGAGATGTCCAGAGCTTGAGCGGTTCAGGCGGCTGCACGTCGTAGTGGCCGTAAACTAAAAACGTCGGCTTCTTCGGATCATGGCCCGGCGTCTTCGCGAATACCACCGGGTAGCCGCTCGTTTTGCGGATCGCAGCCTCGAGCCCGGCCTTTTCACACCGTTTCATGAGCCATTCTGCGCACCGCCGCATGTCGCCGGCGTGGTCCGACTGGGCACTGACGCTCGGGATGCGCGTGTAGGAAAAAAGCTCCTCGATGAAGCGGTTTTCGTTGGTGTCGATGTAGCGGAGAACAGCTTCCGGGGTCATGCGGGAGAGTTTACGGACGGGCGGAGTCTCCGGGCAACCCGAATTTGTTCGGTCCCAGCCGGCCGGATGATCTCGCCATCTCGCCGTGATGGCGGTCAGCGTATTCTTTGTGCCCTGGCTGTTCCCGTTCCACCCGCATTGACAAGGAGATCCTCTGCGGGATCCCCGACCGGTGTCACATGGGCAGAGAAACGCTTTGCCTACCGGCCGGCCTTTTCGCCTTCCTTGAGTTTCACCAACGTGACCCGGCCGGTTTGCAAATCCTGAAGGCCGCCGACAAGGGCGATCTGCCCATTTTCCAGCATCGTCCTCAGGATCTTGCTCTTTTTCAGGATCGTCTCCATCTGAAGCACGACGTTTTCCGCCGTGGCGCGTTCGACGAGAACCTTGTCCTTTGCCGAGCGGACGCCTCCGGTCTCCCGCTCCGCCGTCACCACCGCAGGCTCGATCTTCGCAAGCAGCCCGGTGAGATTACCGAGCTCGACCCTGTCCACCGCGCCCCTCACCGCCCCGCAGGAATTGTGACCCACCACGGCGATCAGCTTGGCACCGGTCACCTTGCAGGCATACTCTAGGCTTCCCACGATGTCGTTGTTTACGACGTTGCCTGCCACGCGGGCGCAAAAAATATCGCCGATGCCGAGGTCAAAAATCTGTTCCGGTGCGGTGCGGGAGTCCAGGCAGCAGACGATCGCGGCGTAGGGGTGCTGCCCGGACGAGGTCAGGCGGGCTTCCTCCAGGAGGTCGCGGTGGAGCGGCCGTCCCGACACGAAGCGATCGTTTCCCTCCTTGAGCCTCAGCAGGGCATCCCGCGGGGTCATGGCTTCCTGTCTTGCCCTTGTCATCACCGCGGCGGCGGGTGGCGCTTCGCCGTGTGAAGCCGGACAAATGACGGCAGCCAGAACGAGGGAGGCAAGAGGGAGCGCGAATTTTTTCATATTTTGAGGAGTCTTTGCTCAATCGAAGCGAAATTCCCGCACAAGGCAAGTGACGATTGCCGGATGTCGAGGAGGCTGGGATCCCGGGATGCTTCCCCCGGGTTTCAACGTGTCGCGCCGGACAGGAGGATCCGCCGGATTTCCGCGATGGCTTCCGGGTGCTCCTGTGCCCCGTGGTCCGATGGGACGATTTTTTCCGAGACGGCGGTCGCCAGGTGGGAGCTGGAATAGGGGACGACGCCATCGCTGCTGTCTGGGCTGTCCCCGCGTCCGCGGTCGCCGATGATCGAGTGGTAGGGGATCTTGCGCGAGAGCGGCAGTTGCTGGATCGACGTGATGAGAGGGGACTCGGATTTCAAAAACCGGATGCTGTTCGCGGGAGCCGCCATGACGCTCCGGACGTTGTCGTTCAGGCTCGCGAGGAGCGCCCTTCGGTCGTCGCGGTCAAGCCATCGCGGCAGCATGATCAACCGCGAGGCGGCGCGCGCGACTGGGTTGAAAGCCATCCGGCTCCCGCGGTGCGGGGTGGCGATGAAAATCACGCGGGAGATGTCGGTGCGCGCCCGGAAGAAAATCAGCCGCTCCATCGTCTGCCTGGCTCCCCGGCTCAATGGGATCTCGTCGACTCCCGTCGCGGAGAACTGGCGCCACAGCTCGTCTCCGCCCTGCCGGATGATGAGGCTGGAAATCAGGCCCCCCATGCTGTGCCCGACCAGAACGATCCGGTGGAGGTTCGGATTCCGTCCTCCTTTTTCAAGGGCCTCCTGATACCGGTCGAGTTCGGAGCGCAGGAGAGCGGCGGATTTCCAGACCGGCAGACCGGTCGGATACAGCATGAACCAGAACTGATATTTCCTGCGGATCTCCGGGTCGGCAAGCAATCCATTCAGCGCCTGCGTCCAGGCCTCCGGCCGCGAGAGCAGACCGTGAACGAATACCACCGGAATTTTGTCCGGATCGAAGGGTTGGAACTGGAACAGACCCGAGCGCCCGAGGCGCTGCCGCGACAAAAACAGCGCCGGGATGTCCAGCGCCCGGTTCCCGGCCCGCGCGACCGCGAGCGCCACGGGAGCCGAAAAGTCAGCCGCGAGCTTCCGCCGTCTTCCATCCACAGAAATCCGGTCGTCCGACAGGGTGGCGTGAAAGCTCAGAAGCGCCCTGCCGTGCTCAAATGTGAGGACCGCGGTCGCCGGAACGAACATTCCTGCCGTCGGAATTCCCGGCTGGCCAGCCAGCGCGGGAGAGCTTCTGGCATAGTTGAAAACATAGGGAACCCCGAGCCCCTCCTGCACCGACCGGTGATGCAACCCGGAAATCCGGACGCAGTCGGCGGCGATCAGCTTGTCGCAGGATTTCGGATTGAGAATCCCCTTTCCCGATTGGACGAGATCCACGGTTTCCCCAAATTCGGGAGCGGGTTCAAAATGGTTCTTTTCCAGAGCTTCGACGATTTCTCCGACCGCCGCATTGTAAACCGTCCGTGCGGCGATGTCGTTCCCGGAGGCCCGGGGCAGGGAGAGGCGGGCGGCTTCGACCAGTCGCCGCATCCTCTCGCCATCGGTAATGCGTTTTTCTCCGGCTTCCCGGAGCAGGCGGGCCGCCTGGTCCGGCGCGGATGAGCGGACTGCCGGTGAAGGGTTCCGCGGATGGATCCGGACGCCGACCATGGAACAGCCGGACTGAAAAGCCAGCACGGCCGCCACTGCGGCAAGGGCCGGAGCATTCACTCTCCCGTGCATCGGCGTTGCCATGCGCCAGCGGACTTGATTCAGAGAGCGCTAGCGGATCGAGTGCGAGCGGAAGATGCTCCGCCGGCCCTCGCGCGACCACGCGAGCGATTCCGCGGGACTCACCGAGACGATGTGGTGGGTTTCGCCAAGCGTGTAATGAACGGCGCTGACGATGACTGCGAAAACATCCGGCGGGATCCCGGCGTCCGGGGCGGGTTGCGGTGCGGATGGTGCCGGGGCACCGGGAGCCGGTGCGGCCGGGTTTGACCCTCCGGCCCCGCGCAGGCTCCGCACTTCCGCGCGAAGATCGGACAGCATCTTCGCAAGGACCAGCAACCCGGCGGTCACCAGCACCAGCAGGGCTGTTTCAAACTTCAACAACTCACCTGCGGCAGCGATCAGGGTTTCCATATTTCCTCAGGAAAGAGTGACGAGAACCTGGCCCTCATCCACGGTATCGCCCGGGTTGACGGAGATGGCTGCGACCGTGCCATCGCACGGCGCGTAAACGAAAGTGTTCATCTTCATGGCCTCGACCGTTACGAGCTGCGCGCCGGAGGCGACCTTCTGGCCGGCCTGGCAGTCCACCGAGACGATGCGGCCCGCGAGCGGGCTGGTCACCGAACCCTCGCCGGCGGCGGGGGCGGAGGCGCGTTTGGGAGCGGACGATGCCGGAGGAGGGGCCACGCTCGTCTGCTGCAGAAGCGGAGCGGCCTGCTGGAGGGCGGCCGGCTTGCCCTGATCATCGAGGATCTCCACAGCCACATCATAGGATTTCCCGTCAACGGTAACGCGTAATTTTTTCATTTTTCAGATGCTCTCACAGATTGTTGGTGATTGGCCACGTCAAACCGGGCGGTTCCTGACGCGGAAGGTTTGTTACAGCGGGATGTTGCCGTGTTTTTTCGGCGGCCGGGTTTCCCGCTTGGAAAGGGTGTTGCGGAGCGCCATGGCGACCATGGCCCGGGTCTGCGAAGGCCGGATCACGTCGGTGATCATGCCCTTGCCGGCCGCCTGGTATGGCGAGGCGAACTTCGCCCGGTAATCCGCGATGAGCTTGTCCGCGGACGACGGGTCCTTGTCGATTTCCCGTTTGTAGAGGATTTTCACAGCGCCCTCCGCTCCCATTACCGCGATCTCCGCGGACGGCCACGCGAAGACGAGGTCGGCCCCGAGATCCTGGCTGCACATGGCGAGGTAGGCACCGCCGTAGGCCTTGCGCATGATGACCGTGATCTTGGGGACGGTCGCCGCGCCGTAGGCGAAGAGCATCTTGGCCCCGTGGCGGATGATGCCGCCGCGCTCCTGTGCGACCCCCGGCAGGAAGCCGCCGGTGTCCACCAGCGTGACGATCGGGATGTTGAAGATGTTGCAGAACCGGATGAAGCGGGCCGCCTTGTCCGAGGCGTCGATGTCGAGCGTGCCGGCCTTGACCTGGGGCTGGTTGGCGATGATGCCGACCACAATCCCCTGGATCCGGCCGAACCCGACGACGATGTTTTTCGCAAAGTCCATTTGGACCTCGAAGAAGTCGGCATTGTCCACAAGCCGGCCGATGACGGTTTTGACGTCGAGCGGGTTTTTTCCGTCCTCCGGAACAAGCGCGTCCATCCCGGGATCCTCGTCCAGCACGAGCGGCTGGTTCAGGTCGTGCGGCGGATCCATGATGTTGTTCGAAGGGATGAACGAGAGGAGCTTCTGGACGATGGCGATCGCGTGGGCGTCGTTCTCGGCGACGAAGTGGATGTTTCCGCTGATGGTGGCGTGTGCGGCGGCGCTGCCGACCTCGGCCATCGTGCACTTCTGGCCGGTCGCGGCGAAAATGACCTCCGGGCCGGTGATGAACATGTTCGCCTGGTCCTTGACCATGATCTGGAAGTCGGTGAGGGCGGGCGAGTAGGCGGCCCCTCCCGCGCACGGCCCCGCGATCACCGCGATCTGCGGAACGACGCCCGACAGATACACGTTCTTGAAGAAGACCTTGCCGTATCCGGAGAGCGACTCGACGCCCTCCTGGATGCGCGCGCCGCCCGAGTCGTTGAAGCAGACGACCGGCATGCCGGACTGCTGGGCGAAATCCATGATGTTGCAGATTTTCTGCGCGTGCATGGCGCCGAGCGAGCCACCGGCCACGGTGAAGTCCTCGCTGTAGGCCGCCACCGGACGGTCGCCGACATAGCCGGTCCCGGTCACCACGCCGTCGGCCGGAAGCTCCTTTTTTTCCATCCCGAAGTTGTGGCAGGCGTGCTGTGCGTGCATGCCGAACTCCATGAACGTCCCCTCCTGGAAGAGGTTGTCCAGCCGGTCGCGGGCGGTCATGAGACCCTTTTTCCGGCGGGCCTCCAGCTTGTCTTTGCCGCCACCGGCAAGGATTTTTTCGCGGCGGGCCTCCAGATCTTCGATGAATTCTTTTTTAATGGGCATGGCAGTGTGGTCGGTTAATGGGAGCAGGAGCAGCCGCAGGTTTTGGGTTTCGGCTGGCAGAACTCGGTGAGCACTCCGAACGAGCTTTTGGGATGAAGGAACGCGACCAGCTTTCCGCCGGCCCCGTCGAACGGCACCTCGTGGATCAGCCGGGAGCCGGCCTCCTTCGCCTGTGCGAGCTGGCCGGTGATGTCCGTCGTGGCAAACGCGATGTGGTGGATGCCCTCGCCCTTCGATTCGATGAACTTCGCGATCGGGCTCTCGGGATCGGTCGGCTCCAGCAGCTCCAGGTGGACCTCCCCGCAGGCAAAGAACGCGGTGCGCACCTTCTGGGAGGGCACCTCCTCGAGGTGCTCGCACTTGAGCCCCAGGGTTTTTTCGTAGTAGGGCAGGGCGGCCTCAATGGATTTCACCGCGATGCCCAGGTGATCAATTTTTTGAATAGTTGCGCTCATTGGAATGTATTATTAGTAAATCTAATATCAGCAGAGATGCCAATCCTTTTTTCTCAGGCGGCTGATTTCTCCTGAAGTGCGGCGTGGGCGCGGGCGACGTGGATGTATTTTTCCGCCCAGTGGCGGAGGCCGGCGCGCTCTTCGGGGCTGAGGGCGCGGACGACTTTGCCCGGGGTGCCCATGACCAT
Organism: uncultured Chthoniobacter sp.; assembly: GCA_964431635.1. Classification (GTDB taxonomy): domain Bacteria; phylum Verrucomicrobiota; class Verrucomicrobiia; order Chthoniobacterales; family Terrimicrobiaceae; genus QYQL01. The sequence goes on from CAYSKK010000009.1 coordinate 128,045, forward strand.
TGAGCCGGCGGGGATTTTGGTGCGCGGGGTGACGACGGTGCCGGCGGCGATGAGGCACTGGTCGCCGACCGTCGCGCCGTCGAGAACGACCGCACGCATGCCGATCAGGCATTCATCGCCAATCGTGCAGGCGTGAACGATCGCTCCGTGGCCAACCGTGCAGTAGGCGCCGACGATGGCGGAAAGGTCGTCGGCAAGGTGGATGATCGAACCGTCCTGGATGTTCGACCCCTCGCCGATGATGATCGACTCGATGTCGCCGCGGAGGATGCTTCCGTAAAACACGGACGAGTCCCTGGCGAGGCGGACGTCGCCGGTGATTTTGGCATCGGCCGCCACGAAGGCGGCCTTGGAGAGGCGGGGTTTGCGGGACAGGAATTTTTCGAGGCGTTCGTTGATGGTCATTTGAGGAATCGTTTGCGGGTGTACATTTTTCACGGGGCCTGGTGGAATCCGGCTCCCTCGAGAAGTTCCTCGGCGGCGAGCGACGGGGCCAGATGCCCGGCGAGGATCCCACTCTCAAGCCGGGTGGAGAGGGCGGCGATTTTCGGGTCGCTGAGGAAACGCGCGCGCAGTTCCTGCTCGACGAGGGATTGCCACCAGGCGATCGCCTGCTCGCGGCGGCGGTGGTCGAAGTGACCGTCCGCCTCGACGTGCGCAAAATATTTTTCCACCGCGCGCCAGACGTCCGGGATGCCGGTGCGGGTGACCGACGAGGCGGCGAGGACCGGCGGTTTCCAGCCCTCGGTCGCCGGGCTCAGGTAGTGCATGACGCGCTCGAATTCCAGGCGTGTCGCCTCGGCGCGGATCCGGTTCTCGCCGTCCGCCTTGTTCACGAGAAGGATGTCCGCAATTTCAAAAATCCCCTTTTTCATCCCCTGCAGTTCGTCCCCGGCGCCTGCGATGAGGAGGAGCAAAAAGCAATCCACCATTGCGCGCACCGCGATCTCGCTCTGCCCGACCCCGACCGTCTCGATGAGGACGACGTCGTAACCTGCCGCCTCGCAGACCGCGATCGTCTCGCGCGTCTTCCGGGTGACTCCGCCCAGGGCTCCTCCCGATGGCGAGGGCCGGATGAAGCACTCCTCCCGCCGCGAGAGAGTCTCCATCCGTGTCTTGTCGCCGAGAATGCTGCCGCGTGTCAGCGAGCTGCTTGGATCGACCGCCAGCACGGCCACCTTGCGGCCCGCATCGCAAAGGTGGTTGCCGAGCGCCTCGATGAACGTGCTTTTCCCGGCCCCGGGAACCCCGGAAATGCCGACCCGGTGGGCGAATCCCGGCCGCTCCCCGATCCGGCGCAGGATCTCCCTCGCCATCGGCCGGTGGGCGGGGGCGTTGCTTTCAACCAGCGTGATCGCCCGCGAAACCAGCGAACGGTCCCCGGAAAAAATCCCCGCAACCAGATCCTCCACCCCCGGCATGTGCCGGGATACGCCCGCCCGCGTGATCCGCTCCGCCTGCGCGATCCCAGCCATCACCGAAGTCGCAAACTCCGTGCCTCCCCCTTCGGGAACCCACGGCGGACGTTGCGAGGACTCGGACATGCCTCTGCCATACATGTTCCCTGCCCGCCCCGTCAACCGGGCCGATCAGATCCCGCGGAGGAAAAACCATCCGACCACGCCGCCGGCGAGGATGAGGAGGGCGGGGTTGATGTGCTTGGCGAAGAGGATGGCGGTGACGGCGAGCCCGACCCCGATGGTGATCGTGTTGAAGTGGAAACTGTGCTCCGGGTTGTAGCTCGCGGTTTTTCCGACGGCATGGACGCCGGCGAGCATGAGGCCGATGGTGATCGGGGCCATGCCTTTCTGGACCGAATCGCGCCAGGGGTTTTCCTTGAAGCTGTCCCACATGTGGCTGACCGCGTAGGTGAGAAAGCTCGAAGGCAGGTAGAATGCTAGGAGGACGACAAGCATGGCGGCGAGGGCCCAAACGTCCGACATCCCGGCGTGGTTGGCCGCCTTGAACCCGATGAGCCCGACCATCGTCATGTTCGGGCCGGGGGCCATTTGCCCGAGGCTGTAGATGGTGGCAAAGTCATCCGCCGAGACCCACTGGTGGACGGCTACGGTCTCATGTTCCATCTGGGGCAGGACCGCGCTGCCTCCGCCGACTGCGAGCAGCGAGAGCAGGCAGAACACGTTGAGCAGGCTGACGAGCTCTCTCATTTGGCCGCCTCCTTGCGCGGGCGGCGCAGGATGATCGCAAACGGCGCGATGAGGAACAGCGCGACCGGAAGCGAGACGTGGTAGAGGCCGACCAGCACAAATGTCAGCAGGACGAAAAACAGATCGAGCGGGTTGAAAAACTGCTTCGCCCCGATTTTGAGGGTGACCTGAAAGAGGAGGCCGACCGCGGCGGCGGCGATTCCGGCAAGCGCGGCGGCGACATCCCGGTTGTTGCGGAAGCGGACGTAGAGGAGGCCGAGGATGACAAGAATCACCGCGCCCGGAATCACGAGACCGGTGGCCGCCGCGATCGCGCCCCGCGGCCCGGCCAGCTTGCGTCCGGCGATGATCGCCACGTTGACCGAATTCAGCCCCGGAAGCGTCTGGCCGATTTCGAGCGCGGCGAGGAATTCATCCTCTGACATCCACTGCCGGCCGGTGACGATTTCATCGCGCAGATAGGCGACGAGCCCGCCGCCGAAGCTGGTGACGCCAATCCGGAAAAACGCCGCGAAGATTTCGGCTGCGGTGGGCTTGATGACTGGAGTGCTCATGTCATGGATTTAACCACGGATTGCACGGATGATCACGGATAAGGGGCTGACCGTCCGCTGTCTTTTGCGATCCGTGCAAATCCGTGTGATCCGTGGTTTCAGCTTCATCGGACAACCCTTCTTCCGACTACTCCCTGACCGGGGAGGCGTTTCCGAGCCCGTAAACGAGCGCGGTTTTCGTCGTGCCCAGCGAGACCCATTCGAAGGCGTCGAGCTGGAGGGTTTTGTAAAAATCCTGCGCGCGTTTCAGGTTGTCCTTGTGGAGGGCGTTCTCGCTCTCGAACCGGCACTGGAATGCGAACTCCCCGCAGAAGGCCTGCTCGTATTTCCGCATCCGCCAGACGGCGATCGTGGTCTTGCCGGTGAGGCCGCCGCCGAAATGGAGTTCGCCGACATCGACCTGCACCTCGTCCACCGCGCGGTCGTTGACGATTTCAACGGAGGCGTCGGTATTCGCCTCGACCCGCTGGATTGCCGGGAAGGCGGAGGTCAGGTCGCGCACGGCCATGTTCAGGCGTTCGCGCGGCATCGCGAGCACGCAGTTGTGCGAGAAGATCGAGCGCATCCCGCCGAGGCTCTCCTTGAGCGGAAGGATCTCCTCCTTGAATTTGATCTTTGCGGACCCGCCGGGCGTCGCCGGGCGCACGTCAATCGCGGCCGCATCTTCAAAATCCGGATGCCGGAATTTCACGGTCAGCTCGGGGATTCCCTGCGGCCAGCCGTCCTTGTAGTGTGTGCGCAGCCGGACGATGAAGTGGTTTTTGTAGAGCGCGAAGTCGGAGGTGTCGAAGAAAAGGACCTCGCGGACGTTGCTCTGGAACGCGTTCTCCGCCTCCTTCACCTTCACGTCGAATTTTTTTGCCGTGTGGCGGACGATTTTCCAGAAGTCCACAAAGGCCTGGGCTGTCTGGAAATGTTCCGCCTGGAGGATGATTTTGTATTCCAGGTAGTGGATGCCATCCTGCGGGGTGTTCAGCACTTCGTGGGTGTCCATGCCGGAGTGCTACCACGGCAGCAGTGCCTTGTCATGGACGGAAACATCGGGCATACCGGGCCGCAATGGATGGCCCTGCGAGCATGAAACCGGATCCGCGCGACGAGCGCCGGAATTTTGCGTGCCTCGTCTGGGTGGGCTCGGTCTTCGCGATGGGCTGGGCGGAGGTGGTCGCCGTGCTCCAGCCGCTGCTCGTGCATTACGGCGCCACGAACGTGCAGATCGGCCTCGTCCAGGGCGTTCTCATCGCCACGCTCCCGGGCATGTTTCTCTCGCCGTGGATCACCCGGAGGTTCCGGTTCAAAAAATTTTACCTCTACGTGGCCGACACGCTGTATCTCCTTCCCGTCGGGCTGGTCGGCCTCGCGGTCTGGACCGGGGTTTGTTCCGACGGGGCCGCGATGGTGGGATTCATTGTGGCCATGATGTGTGCCGGGCAGGTGGCCGCCGGATTCGGAGGGCTTCCGAATCAGGAATTTTTCGCGGCGTGCATTCCGATGCGGCTCAGGGGCCGGCTGGCCGGCGTCTCTGCCGCGATTGGCGGGCTGCTCGGAATTGCGGGAGCCGGGGTGGCTGCGTGGCTGCTGGTGATTCTTCCGAAGCCGCAGGGTTACGGGGCGCTCCTCGTGCTCGCGTGGATCCTCTGCCAGACCGCGGATACCGCGATCCTTTTCGCCCGCGAATCCCCCGCGCCGGTCGAGCGCTCGCCTTCGCCGTGGGGAAAAACCATGTGGCGCGCGTTTTTCAAGGACTCGAAATTCCTGCGGGTGGTGCTCGTCGTCTGCCTGGCCTCCCCTCTCCTCGGCCAGCTTGCGGTATTCGCGAGCGTGTTCGCGTTCCGCGAGCTGAAATTCGAGGCGCAGATGGCGGCGTGGATCGGGATGTCCGCCGCCGTGGCCAGGCTCGCCTTGAGCCCGGCGGCCGGGTGGCTGACCGATCGCTGGGGCGCCCGCAACTCCCTCCTCCTCTGGCCCACGCTCTCCGCCGCCGGCTTTTTTTCTCTCGCCATGTTTCCCGGCACCGTCTCCATCCTCGCGGCAACAGCGCTCGCCGCCGTTTCCTGGAGCGGATTTTCCGGTGCGATGAACGCGCTCACCTGCGGCATCCCAAAACCTGAAAACCGGGCCGGCCACTTTACCTTGCTCGGATTTTGCATGATCGCCGCGAACTCCGTCTTTCCCCTCGCGGTGGGCTGGATGTTCGACCACGTCGCCTACCGTCCGGGCTTTGCGCTGCTCGGTGCCCTCGCGCTCGCCATCAGCGCCTTCGGGCTGTTTCTCCTGCGCGGCCTCAGTTCCCGCGCGGCTGATTATCACTGACAGAAGAGCGGGAGCGGTCAGATCCGGGGACGTCCCGCCCTGTCAGGCCCGCCTCGGGCTGCGCAGGAGAAGTGCAAATTTTTTGATTTGCAGATTGACAACCCGCCCGGATGGGGGATCCTACGCGTTCGCGCAAAACGACATTTTGCCGTTGGTCCTGGTGGCCGCCCGTTTTCAACAGGCGGCCGGATGCGCCCAGGGAAACCCGGCAGAGCCAGAAAGAAAATCATCATGCCAGTTCGTCTCGGTCGGTTTGAAATGCCGAAAACGCTCGTCAAGGACGAGTCCACTGCAACGGAGACCTATGCCAAGTTCATTGCCGAGCCCTTCGAGGCCGGTTACGGACACACCCTTGGCAACTCCCTCCGCCGCGTCCTTCTCAACTCACTGGAAGGCGCCGCCATCACTTCGGTGAAAATCGAGGGGGCTCCCCACGAGTTCACCAGCCTCCCCGGCGTCGTCGAAGATGTCGTGGACATCATCCTCAACCTGAAGAAGGTCAAATTCAAAGCCCACGACCACGAGGTCCGCAACCTCAAGCTGGCCGTGAACAAGGAGGGAGCCGTCAAAGCCGGCGACATCGAGAGCACCGCGCAGTGCGAGGTGCTCAATCCCGAGCAGCTCATCTGCACGCTCGACAAGAAGCAGAAGTTCGAAGCCGAATTCGAGATCAAGGTCGGCCGCGGCTTCGCCACGGGGGATGAAAACAAGCACCCCGACCAGCCGATCGGGGTCATTGCGATCGATTCGATCTTCTCGCCTGTGACCCGCGTGAAATACGCCGTCGAGGCGACCCGCGTCGGCCAGCGCACCGACTACGACAAACTCATCCTCGAAATCTGGACCGACGGCCGCATCAGCCCGGACGACGCGCTGCTCCAGTCCTCCGCGATCATCCGGCACCACCTCGACGTGTTCGTCGGCTTCAATGACGAGCAGGTCGAGTTCGACGAGACCCCGCAGGAGGTCAGCCAGGAGAACACGCGGATGAAGAAACTCCTCAACATGAGCGTGAACGAGATCGAGCTCTCGGTCCGCGCCGCGAACTGCCTCAACAACGCAAACATCACGAGCGTCGGCCAGCTCGCCATGAAGACCGAGTCCGAGATGCTCAAATACCGGAACTTCGGCAAAAAGTCGCTCAACGAAATCAAGGACAAGCTCCACCAGCTCGGCCTCGGCCTCGGAATGAAATTCGAGTCCGGCATGGTCGAACTCCCGCCCGAGCCCGTCGACAAATAAGGATCTGCCATGCGCCACCGCAAAAAAACCGTCAAACTCGGACGCACGACCGCCCACCGCGATGCCCTGCTCGCGAACCAGGTCTGCAGCCTCATCGAACACAGCCGCATCAAAACCACCCTCGCCAAAGCCAAGGCCGTGCGCCCGCTCGCGGAGAAGATGGTGACCCTCGGCAAGCGCGGAGACCTCCACGCCCGCCGGCTCGCCGCCGGACATCTCGGACAGAAGGATGCCGTCAAAAAGCTCTTCGCCGAGATCGCTCCCCGCGCTGCCGCCAGAAAGGGCGGATACACCCGGATCATCAAGCTCGGGCCGAGGCAGAGTGATTCCGCGCCCATGGCCTTCATCGAGTGGGTTGACTCGATCGTCGTCGAGGCGGCCGCTCCCGAACCCGAGGAGAAAAAGCCCGCCAAGAAGGCGCCAAAAAAGCCTGCTGCCGAGAAGGCGGAAAAGGCGCCTGCTCCCAAGAAAAAAGAAAGTTAACCATACCGCAGGCCCCGCGGGGTGCCGTGACCTTTCACGCAGCCCCGGCGGGATCTGCCGGTCGAGTGGATGATTTCTCCCGAGAAATCCCCCGACGGAACCGGGCGGGAACCAGCTTCCCGCCCGTTTTGTTTTTCTGGAAAACCGCCATATCTTGGCTTGCAACCGGTCGCAAGTTGTGCGTATGGTCGGCCGATTATACGATTCCCGACCCGCATTCCGGAAGATGGTTGGCTCCCGGCGTGTCGGTCATTTATTTTGCGTGTGGAGTCAAGGGATGAGACGGTTGACTGGAAGTGATGAATTTTGAAACTGGATTTTCGATGAGCGATCCCCTGAGGACCCGTGGAGGGCAGGGGAGCTTCGGGCGTTTTGCCTCGCGCGAGAGCGCCCGAACCCAGCAGGGGGACTACCCTCCCGTGCTCCCCTCGTCAACCACCCGCAAGGCCTTCACCGAGAGGCCTGTCAGCCGCCGGATCATCATCACGGCCACGCCAAAAGGAGGAGTCGGGAAGTCGTTTTTTCTCATCAATCTTGCCGACTGGCTGGCGGAAAAAAACCTGCGGGCGATGTGCTTCGACACCGACTGGGCGAGCGGCACGCTGACGCGGTTCCATCCGGATGCGCGCTTCCTCACGAACAGCGATGAGGAGGGGTTCCAGGAAATTTTGAACAGTCTGGACGAGGCCGACCTTGTTCTCGTGGACGGGTCGCCTGCTTCGATTCCCGAACTGGTGGACTGGATCGGAAACAACGGGCTGCCGGGGGACCGCTCGCTCGGCGAGATCGGCGTGACATTTGTCTGCATGGTCGAGGAGGACAAGGACACGGTTTTTCAGGCCGGGGAAATTTGCCGCCGGCTCGGTGCCAGCGTGGACTGGCTCGCCGTTCGCAACTTGAAGACGAGCCCCGCCACGGAAATCTACGACAACAGCAAGACGCGTCAGGAGCTCCTCCGGTTGGGAGCCGGGGAGATCACGATCGCCCGCCTGCCGTGGAATCTTTTGAGCATCATGCAGCGCACGAGCAAGTCGCTGTCCGGGCTCATGCAGGACAAGTCGCTTTCGCTTCTCGAGAGGCACCGCCTGCGCTCCTATCAGGAACGGCTCTTCGAGCAGTTCGCCGCAATGGAATCCGTGCTGCTGCCGCGCGTGACCCCGCATGTGGGAGGGGGTGCCCGGGCCGGGTCGGGCAAAGGTTCGGTTCGTCCGCGTATCGCTCCCGAGGAAGTATGACCTCCTTTGCTCCCCATGCCCTGTCCCAGTCGCCGCCCACAGGCCCCCTCCAGAACAAGCGGCTGATCCTGACGGCCATCGACAAGGGCGGGGTGGGAAAGTCGTTTTTCTGCGTCCGCCTGATCGAGTGGCTCCGCGAAGCCCGCCGGTCATTCATCGCGTTCGACCCGGATTACAACAACAGCACGCTGACGCGGTTTTATCCTGAAGCCCAGTTCCTGAACATCGGGCACAGCGAGAACCTCGACCTCATCGTCGAGGCGCTGGACTCGACGGATGTCGTCCTGGTGGACGGCGTGGGTGCCGAGCAGCGGATTTTCATGGACTGGATGGAGGAGACCGATCTCCTGAAGGTCAAGGACAGCCTCGGCCTTTCGGTGACGCTGGTCCTGATCATCGAGGAGGACAAGGACACGGTCTTCCAGGCCGGGGAGGTTGCGCGCCGGGTCGGCAACAAGGCCGAGTGGCTGGTCGTCAAGAATTTCAAGCAGAGCCAGTCGCTCCGGATCTATCAGAACAGCCGCGCCCGTGAGGATCTCCTGCGCATCGGGGCCAGGGAGATCAGCCTGCAAAAACTGCCGGAGCACCTCACCACCATCCTGCAGATGAATTCGTGGACGATCCCCCAGGCCCTCGCTTCGAACACGCTGAACCTTCTCGACCGCCAGCGCCTGATCGAATATACTCGTGCGTTGAACCAGCAGCTATCCGCCGTGCAATCCATCCTTCTGCCATGAACGAAAACCCCGAGATTCGCGCCAAAGTCCTGGAATGGCAGCGCCGCCACAACATTCAAGACAACGATCCGGCCCTCGCACTCATCGACCTTCTGGATGTTTATTACCGCCAGCCGGTGGTTGTGCAGGCGCCGGTTTCCGACGGGAGGCCCGTCCAGCCGCTGGTGAGCGCGGAGGCGCTTTCCGAGGCGGTGCGCACCACGCTCCAGCCTTCGATCGACCGCCTGGTCGCGCAAGTGCAGGAAATCCCGCGCGCGGGGGGTATTTCCGCGTCAGGCGCGGAGGCGCTCTCGGATTCCGTGCGCCATGCGCTGCAGCCCGCGCTCGACCAGATGCTGGAAAAGATCCAGCACGCGCCGTCCGCCGCCGCGCCGATCAGCTCGGAGGTTCTGTCCGATGCCATCCGCATTTCGCTTCTGCCCTCGCTCGACCGGGTGACGTTCCAGTTCCAGGAGCTTCAGAAGAAGCTGGAGGTCACCGATGTCGAGGAGACGCTGAAAAAGATCGAGGCCTACCACGAGAATATCGACTACTGCACGAAGAAGCTGGACGTGGTGAAGAAGGAATCCGACGCGCTGATCGTGAAACTCGAGAAGGCCAGCTCGCAAATCAAGCCGATTACACGGGGTGCGGTGATGATGCTGATCGTGATCGCAGCGGTCATCGGCTATATCGTGGCCGTCGCCGTGCATTGAAAAGGCATTTCCAGAGGCTCCGGAAATCCTGTCTGGCTGGAGGAGCCCCGGTGTCATGAACTGGCCCGAATCTTTTCTCATTCCGGATTGGAAGACGCTGCGGAACCGGATGCCGGGTTACCTGCCGGCCCTCATCGGCTTCTTTTTTCTTCTGGTGATGGTGGCGTGTGCGTCGAGCATCACGACCCGCACGCAGATCTCCGTCGCCGTCGTGGCGCTGGCCGGCTTTCTGATCCTGCGGTATTTCAACGAGCAGGAGACCGTCCGGGTCATCTTCCTGATCCTCGCGGCCTTCCTGTCGGTGGACTATTTTTACTGGCGGACCTTCACGACGCTCACGTATCACGATCCGCTCAGCTTCAGCTTTGCGATGATCCTCTATTTTGCGGAGCTCTACGGGTTCATCGTTTACATCCTGAGCATCTTTGTGAACGTCGATCCGCTCGACCGGCGTCCGCTTCCGCTTGCGGGGGATCCGGAGCTCTATCCCACGGTGGACGTGATGATTCCGACCTACAACGAGGAGCCCGACCTGCTGGAGGTCACACTGCTTTCAGCCCTGGAGATGGAATACCCAAGGAACAAGCTCAAGGTTTACCTGCTTGATGACGGCGGGACCGACCAGAGGTGCCAGTCGGAGGATCCCGAGTTCGCCGCCGCGGCCCGGCAGCGCCGGCTGGAGCTCCAGGCCCTGTGCCAGAGGTGGGGCGCGCACTACCTCACCCGGAAGGAAAATGTCGGCTCCAAGGCCGGGAACATCAACAGCGGCCTCCAGCACAGCAACGGGGAGCTGGTGGTTGTTTTCGACGCGGACCATGCGCCGACAAGCGACTTCCTCCGGAACACGGTCGGCTGGTTCCAGCACGACCCGAAGATGTTCCTGGTCCAGACCCCGCACTTTTTTGTCAACCCCGATCCGATCGAGAAGAACCTCCAGACATTCACGACCATGCCGGGCGAGAACGAGATGTTCTACAAAGTCATCCAGAAGGGGTTGGATTACTGGAACTCCGCATTTTTCTGCGGTTCGGCGGCCGTGCTTCGGAGGAAGTGCCTTGCCGAGACCGGCGGCATCGCAGGGGAGACGATCACCGAGGATGCCGAGACCGCGCTCACCCTGCACGCGCGCGGCTACAACAGCGCCTATATCGGGATCCCCATGATTTCCGGCCTTTCGCCCGAGACGCTCACCAGCTTCATCGGGCAGCGCATCCGCTGGGCGCAGGGAATGGTCCAGATTTTTCTTCTCAAGAACCCCCTCCTGATTCCCGGGCTCACTCCGCCCCAGCGGTTTTGCTACTTCAGCAGCTGCTTCTTCTGGTTTTTTGCCTATGCCCGCGTGGTGTTCATGCTCGCTCCGCTCTGCTTTCTGATTTTCGGTCTGAAAATCTACGACGCGAATTTCGTGGACTTCACCGCCTTCGCGGTCCCCCACCTGCTCGCCGTTTTCATGGTCTCGGATTTCCTTTTCGGCAAGGTCCGGTGGTCGTTCGTTTCCGAGCTCTACGAGCTGATCCAATCGGTCTTCACGCTGCCTGCCATCGCGAAGGTTTTTCTCAACCCGCATGCCCCGACCTTCAAGGTCACGGCAAAAGGCGAGACGCTTGGCGAGGACTACATCAGCCCGCTGGCCAGGCCGTTCTACATTCTCCTCATTCTGAATTCCCTCGCCGTCGCGTTCGGCATCGGGAGGCTCGTGCTCACTCCGGAGACCAGCTTCCCGACCGGGGTGACGATGCTCTGGGCGGTTTTCAATATCTTCATCCTCCTGGCCGCGATGGGCACGCTTTTCGAGAGAAGGCAGCGGCGGGCGACACCGAGGATGCCGGTGGCCATGGAGGTCCGGGTCAAGCTGGGGAAGAAATTCTATGCGGCGGAACTGCGCGACCTCTCGATCCAGGGATGCGGGCTGGTCCTGGATCCCGCCTACGAGTCACTTTTCTCCGAGGGTTCAAAAATCGAGCTGACGGTCCCCGGGAATTTCAAGATGGAGGAAACCCCGATCCATATCGTGGTCCGCAACGCGAGGCGCGAGCCGGGAGCCCTCTTTGTCGGCGGCCAGTTCGACCATGCTTCCCTCGAGGAGATGAAGTTGAAGGTCCAGCTGGTCAACGGAAGCAGCCAGCGATGGGTGGATTTCCAGACGACGCGCGAGCGTCGGATCGGGGTCATCCGCAGCGCGGCCTTCCTTCTCACGCTCGGAATCCGCTACTCGCTGCAGCACTTTGGCCACGTCATGCTTGCCGCCAACTCGAAACGCACAGGAAAATCCTTTAAACCAAGCCCGCAATCCGTTTGAACATCCCATGAACATGAGAGCCCACCACCACTGCAAAGTCCGAACCGGCATCGCTTTTCTGGCGTTGGCCATCCTGCTTGCGGGACAGCCGCTTCTGGAAGCGCAAACCCGGGTGCCCGTCATTCCGCAGCCGGCTCCCTCGGTTCCGACAGGCATCGCGGTCCCGATGGCAACGCCTGCACCTCTCAGCCCGGTGGTTGCACAGCCTGAACTGCCGAAGGACCGGATCCAGTCGTTCAAGCTGCCCCTGCGCCGCCTGATTCCCCTCGAATCCCCGATCCTTTTGCGCAATGCGAGCAGCACCTACACGGTTTTCGTGCCTCAGAGTGCGCGATTCCAGCCGAAGAGCTACGGTTTGCGTCTCAGGTTCACGAATTCGATCGCACTGCTCAGCGAGCGCTCGGTGCTTCGCGTGGTGATGAACGACGTGATCGTCGCCCAATATTATCTGGACCGGACGAACCCGATGCGCGAGGTGGATCTCGACATCCCCCTGAACATCGTGAAGACGGGATTCAACCGCATGCAGTTCATCGTGGCCCAGCACTACACCTACAAGTGCGAGGACCCCTCCGCTCCCGAGCTCTACACCGAGATCAACCCCGACCAGTCCTACCTCACCACCACCGGGGAGTGGAAACCGGTGACCGAGAGGCTTTCGTTCCTGCGCTGGTGGGTGGATGAAAAACTCTGGATCCCTTATCAATTCAACATCTGCATGCCTTCGTCCGGTGCCATGACCGATCTCCATCTGGCCTGGGGAGCCATCGCGACACAGGGGATCGCCCTCGCGCTGAATAACCAGCCGTTCCGGGTTTCCTCGGCCACCGCGCTCCGCCCCGGGATGGACAACATCGTGATCGGCACGATGAACGAACTCTCGCCGTTTTTGACTGCCACCGAGGTCGGGACCATCAACGGGAGCTTCCTCGCCATCAAGACCCTTCCCGGTGATCCCACCCACTGCATGATCATCCTCAGCGGGCGCAACGAGCAGGAGGTCAGCCAGACGGCTCTCGCACTCGGAATGGTCAATTTCCCGCTGCCGGATTCCAAATATGCCATCGTGGATCAGATGACTCTTCCCGATGCCTCCTACATCCGGAACGCTCCGGTCCGGGTGCCCGGCATCTACAGTTTCCGCCAGCTCGGCTACAAAACCTCGACCATCAAGGGATGGAACACCGGCACCTACGCGCTGAAAGTCTACATGCCGGGGGACATTTCCAAGGATGACGACAGCAACGTGGAACTGCGGCTGCACTTCGTCTACGGAGCCGGCTGCCGCAAGGATTCCACCTTCAATATTTTCATCAACAATCAGTTTCAAACCGCGATCCGGCTCAAGGAGATCGAGGGGGAGCTGCACTCCGACCACCGGGTTTACCTCCCGATGCAGGCCTTCCAACCGGGCCTCAACGAGATCAGCCTCACTCCGAAAATGGTCCCGCTGGTTTCGAACCAGTGCGAGATTTTGCAGGACGAAAATCTTCAGTTCACGATGTATGATGACTCGATGTTCGTGTTCCCGAAGGCCATGCGAAAGGCCCGCCTGCCGAGCCTGGGACTCTTCTCCCAAACCGCCTTTCCGTATTCCGCACCGCCGGACGGTGTGGAGACGGCGATTTTTGTCGCGGGCAAGGAGGTGGAAACCGTCTGCGCCGCGTGGACGCTGATGGGGAAAATGTCCCAGATTTCCGGAGCACTCCTGTTTCGCACGGAGATTTCCCAGAAGCTTCCGCGCAGCCGCAAGAGCCTGATCGCCGTGGGTCCGAGGGATGAGATTCCGCCGGAACTTCTCGCGAAGGCTCCCGTCTCGCCGCTGCAGGTCGGGAAAATGCGCTACGTCGTGAGCACCAGCCCGAAGCCGGAAAAGTTCGCCACCTCCTCGATCGAGGAATTCCTTCAGAAGATGCGCGGCCAGTCATCGATCCGCAACGAGCCTGAGCCGCCTTCAACGGTCGAAATGAACATGACGGCCGACCTCATCGACGACGTGGTCGCGGCCCAGTTCGAGTCTCCGTTCCATACCGGTTATCCGGTCACGCTTTTCACGGCATGGGATGCGGACAATCTGCTGGCCGGCATGAACATGCTGCAGGAGCGCGAGTTCTGGGACAATCTCGCGGGCGATCTGGCGGTTTGGAGCACGCGTCCGGACTCGCTGGCTGTCGCAAAAGTCGGCAGCGATTTCATCTACAAGGCCACCAATCTGGTGACCAGGGTCTCCAGCCGGTTTGACCAGCAGCCGTGGTTCTTCGCCGTGATCCTTGTGATCATCCTGGTGCTCCTCGGCCTCGGCATCCGCTCCATCCTCCGCAAGCGTGAGCATCCGGAATAGGTGAAAATGCCCGGCAAAAGCGTTCTGGCGGGACTCGCCTTTGCGGCGCTTGTTCTGTCCGGGCTTTTTTACTGGCTCATCGTCATGAACGATCCCTGGCGGTTGCCCCGAAGCGACTGGTCCCGATACAAAAAACTTTTTGTATCGCCCGAGGGGAGGGTGATTGACACCGGGAACGGGGGAATCACCCACAGCGAGGGCCAGGGCTACGGGATGATTCTCGCCGAGGCCTACGGCGACAGGGCAACCTTCGACCGCATCTGGAACTGGACCAAATCCAACCTGCAGACCCGCCCGGACGACAAGCTGATCTCGTGGCTTTGGAAGCCGTCCTCCGAGGGGGGATCTGTGGCCGATCCGAACAATGCCAGCGATGCAGAGGTCCTCATCGCCTGGGCGCTGGTGCGTGCTTCGAAGCACTGGGGAGTTTATTCTTACGAGCAAGCCGCCGCCGGGATTCTTGTCGAGTTGAAGCGCCTGGCAGTCAAGGACACCCCCAACGGTCCGGTCCTGCTCCCCGGTGTTCAGGGGTTCGTCCTGGACGACGCGCTCATCCTCAACCCGTCCTACTACATTTTTCCCGCTTTCGATGCGATTTCAAAAGCCTTTCCAGGGAGCGGGTGGGATCAACTCGGCAGGTCGGGTCTCGCGATGATCCCCTCAGCGCGGTTTGGAAAGTGGAATCTGACACCGGACTGGGTTCGTGACGAAAGCGGGATCTACGGGATGAAGACCCAGTTTCCCCCCGATTTCGGGTATAACGCGATACGCGTCCCGTTGCATATCGCGTGGAGCGACCCCCATTCGCCGCTGCTCACGCCTTTTGCGGACTTCTGGCAGGGATTTCCGGGGTTGTCCGGCCTGCCGGCCACCGTGAATCTGGAGACCGGGGAATACGGGCCGGATCCCGCTCTTCCCGGCATGCAATCGATTGCACGTTTTGTTCTCGCCTGCCGCGACGGAAAACAGTTAATTGTCCCCGATATTCCTCCGCTGATGCCTGACGAACCGTATTATTCCGCAAGCTTGAAGCTGCTGACCAAGGTGGCTGTGCGCGAATCGCTGGGAGGAAAGCGGTGAAACTCCGGCTTTTTTGCGTGTTCTTGTCGTGCGCCATCGGGGCGCGTGCTCAGGATATGATGTCGCCGCAGCAGCCGGAATCCATCGCGCTTCCCGCCGACGTGGAGGCTGCTCCGTCTCCCACTCCTTCCCTTTTTGTTCCCGTTGTTCCCGGCATGCCCAGGCCGGCCGCTCAGGCCACCCCCCGCTCGCCCGTGTTTCTCCCTGCGGATATTCCCGCTCCGGCGATTCAAGCGACCCCAACGACGACGGACATTTTGCCGGGAGATGCCACCCTTCTTGCCGAGCCGACCCCGCCGCCGGCGCGTCCGTCGGCCACTCCCTCGCGTCGCGCGCTGCCGACTTCCAAGCCCGCGCAAGCGGTGGAGTCCGCCCCGCGTCAGGAGCAGCAGGTCAGCCAGGCGCAGATCAGCAGCTGGGTGACACAGGCCACCGAGAAGCAGGATTCCAACCTCGCCACCAAAGCCGGCTGGGCCTACTTCAACCGCGGGGAATATTCGTCGGCCGGCATGTGGTTCAACCAGGCTCTCGAATGGAGTCCCGGCTACGGGGAGGCCGCCTACGGGCTGGCGTTTTCCAAATTCCGCGAGGGGGATTTGAGCAGTGCCGAGGCGATCGTGAATTTCCGCGGAGACAGCTATCCGAAGATGAAAGTCCTGAAGGGCGACATCTCATCGCGCCGCGCGGTCGAGGCCTACGAGGCGAAAAACTACACGCGGAGCCGGGAGCTCATGCTGCAGGCTGCGCAGTCGCGCGCGCTCAGCCGGAACGAGCAGACGGTCCTGGCATGGGACTACTACTACCTGAAGGATTACAGCAAGTCGGCCGAGCTGTTTGAAAAACTCTACCGGGCCTCACCGAGCGAGACAACTGCCCAGGGGCTCTACGCCTCGCTCGCCCGCACCGGGAATTACGAAAAAGTCGATACGATCGGCTCGACCACCAAGGGCCCGCTCAAGACCATGTATGGCACCTCCGAGGCGAAGCGCTATTTCAAGGCGAACCTCTTCACCGCCGCCGCGGGCGCGGGCGGGGAAAAAGTTTATCGTGTGCTCGAAAACTACACTTCACCGAGCGTGGCGGCCGGTTTCCAGTTCTGGGGCAAGTCCGGAACCGAGGGCGAGGGCAAGCTGAACATGGCCGCCATCCCGATCATCTCCGGCCGGATCTATCCGACGAACAAAACGATGGTCTCCGCGCAGATCTCGCGCATCACCCTCAACTCCGGAGATCTCGCGAACTACTCGGTCGTCGGAAAATACCCGGCCCCCGTGACGACCACGGTCAACGGCGTCACCACCACCGCCGTCCCCGCGACCAAATACAGCGTCACCCCCACCACGTCTTACAGCAACCTCTACGACTTTTCCGTCCACTTCGAGTATCAGGACTGGGTTACGTGGTTCGCCACCTTCGGAATCACGCCTTCTGGCGGACCGCTCAACGCCAGACCGATCGGCGACATCGGCATGATCTGGCGCGACGAGAAGGGCTACGTCGAGGCGAAGCTTTACGCGAAGGCTGTCAAGCAGAGCATCCTCTCCTACATCGGGATGCAGGATCCCTATTCCGGAAAGAACTGGGGCGGGGTGACGGAGTCCGGCGGCAGCGTCTCGGTCTTCCGCTCGATCGCTCCGAAGTGGACGATTTTCCTGAACGGAACCTACGGATACCTCGATGGCACGGATGTGAAGGACAACACCCGCATCTCGGGCACCGCGGCGATCGCCTACGAGTTCACGGCAAAGAATTTCGAATACATCACGCTCGGCGTTGCGGCCTCTTACGAATCCTACGACAACAACCAGAACCACTTCACCTATGGGAACGGCGGCTACTTCAGTCCGGAATACCTCGGCCAGATCCTCCTCCAGGGCCAGTTCCTGACGGAGGAGGGGAAAAAGTGGATCGCCGCCGGATCGCTCGGGCTCGGTGTGCAGAACAACAAGCAGGCCGCCAGCCCGTATTTCCCGCTTGAGCCCGACGGCCGGACTTTCGCATCCGAGGAATCGAGCACGGTCATCGGCATGATTGCCGCGGAAGGTGCCTACATGATTTCTCCCCAGTGGCTGATCGGCGGGAACGTCGGCTACGCGGTCACGGCCGACTACAACGAGGGAAGCATCGGCCTCTTCGTGCGCTATTTCTTCGAGCCGCGCAACGGGCTCCTCCGGACGGACCTCGGCCTCGACCGGCCTTAGGGTTTTTCGCAAGACGGTGGAGCAGGGAATTCCGCAATGCTGGCTCGCGCCCGGCGCCCCACCGCTGGAAGTGGATTTCGGCTGCCATCGCGGGGCGTTTCTCACCGGCATGGCAGCTGGTTTTCCGGAAACAAATTTCCTCGGCATCGAGAAGCAAAGTTCACGCGTCGAAATCTGCAACAAGCGGTTCCTCCGGCTGGGTTTGAAGAATGCCCTCGCCATCCGCGGCGAGGGGGAGCAGGCGCTGAAGGAATTTCTGCCGGACGCGAGCGCATCCATCCTGCACGTCTCGTTTCCGGACCCGTGGCCCAAGCGCCGGCATGAGCGCAGGAGGGTGGTGACGCCCGGTTTTCTCGCGGAGGCAGCCAGAGTTCTGCGCCCCGGAGGGATTCTCCGTCTCATGACCGATGACGCGGCCTATTTCGAGCAGATGAGAAACCTTGCCGCCGGAGGGTGGGCGGAAATCCCCTGGGACGACGGCATCGAGCGACCGGCGACCACTTTCGAAAAAACATTTCTCGCGCTCGGAAAAATTCCCTTCCGGTGCGCGCTTCGACTTGCGGGCCGTCCTCCCCTGTGAAGGATCATCGGGTTGACGTTTGAGCATCTTCCGCTAGCTTCCCCATGCTACAACCCTTTTCGAATCCATGTGGCGGCTCAGGATACTTCTGGCGTTGGCGGGCTTGACCTCCCAGGTTGCCACGCTGTCTGCGCTCCAGGTCACCGGTTACTCGGCGTCCGTCAACGACAGGTTTCAGAGCGGATATCCGGGGGCGCCGGTTTCCAATACGAGCCCTTCCTTTTCAGGCATCGGATACGATTGGTCGGGCGTGGGCTGGGCTTCGACGGACGCGACGAAAAGCTTCGGGTTCCTCAGTCCGCTGCATTACCTCGTGGCGCGCCACTACGGCGGCTCCGCGACGATCCGGCTCCAGGGCGGTGACGGGCAGCTCCACTCGGTCACCCAGTCCTCGGTCACGGACACGGGATACGGGGTCGTATTCAGCGGGCAGACGGTCGGCGACATCTCTCTGGGGAAACTGGCCTCTCCCGTTCAGGCATCCTGGGAAGTTGCCCGCTACGCCGTCCTGGACCTGAACCTCACCTCCTCGATCAACAGCGCCTATAACGGCCAGCCTCTGCTTGTTTACGGGAGGGGAGGGAATGGCACCCAGAGCACACGCGTCGGCACCGTCTCCGTCGCCACGACCACGCTCTCGGGAGCCAATTCCTACATCTCAACCAACCGCACGAATGTGCAGCTCGAAACCGGAGATTCCGGAAGCCCGACATTCATCGGGTGGACGAATCCCAACGGCGGGAAAGAACTCACCATCCTCGGCAACAACGCCGCCATCGATGCCGGCAACAACTACATGAACTACCTGGCGAATTCCGTCGTCATCAACCAGCTCAACGGGATGATGACAGCGGATGGATACGCATTGCGCGTCGTCGGAAATCCCTCGCAGACGTGGAAGGGCAGCGCTGGTGGGACCGGCACGAATCTGGCGCGGGCGGCGAATTGGTCGGGAAGTTCCGTTCCGTCCGACCTCTTCGCTCTTTTTGATGCTTCCACCACCAGCTACCGGGCGATCAACGTCAATGCGAACACCAACATCCGCGGTCTGTATTTCAAGGCCACTGGGGCAGCCGGAGACGCCTTCACGTTCTCCGGTGCCAGTTCGCTGACGATCGGTCGGGGCGGCCTCACCAACTACGATGAAGCGACTCAGGTCTTCAGTTCGACAGTCGTGCTCGGTGACCACCAGTATTGGGACGTGGGAACCGGCGGGGTGACGCTTTCGGGTCTGAACACGAACGGCAAACTTCTGGAGGTCTCCGGGGCCGGCAACGCGACCATCAGCGGCCAGGTTTCCGGATCCGGGGGCATCGCCCTCTCCGGAAGCCGCCTCGTGCTGTCCGGCAACAGCACCTACACCGGGCAGACATGGGTCCACACGGGAAGGCTGCAGGTGGACGGCAACATCTCCTCCTCTGCGGGGATTTCGCTCGATGCGGGAGCCGCGCTCTCCGGGCACGGCTCCGCGGGGACCGTCTCCGGACCGGGATCGGTGGACCCCGGCAACAGCCCCGGCATTCTGACCGTCGCCTCCCTGGACACCTCGACGGGGATGGATTTCAACTTCGAGTTCACCGGAACGGGATCCCCGGATTATGCGAACGCTTCGGCCAGCGGCAACGATGTCCTCCGCATCACCGGCGCCGAGCCGTTTTCCCAGTCGCTGACCGGCTCGAACACGGTGAGCATTTTCCTGAACATCGTTTCCGTCCAGGCCGGAAGCACGTTCCGGGGCGGGTTTTTCACCGACAACGACGCGGCATTCTTCGACCGCATTGCAAGCGCCGCCTTTTTGTATTACCTCGCGAATCCATCCGGCCAGACGGTTTACAACGGGGTGCTTTATTCCGTTTACGCGGGACCGCTGACCTTCGATCTCTCGACCGTCCGGGAGACAGCCGCATTTTCTTCCGGCACCAAAACGGGATATGTCATGCAGGTCACGACCGTGCCGGAGCCCGCCGCGATATGGCAGGTCCTGGCGGGCGGCGTCGTGCTGGCCCTCGTCCTGCGGCATCGCGTCCCGACGAAAAAACGGGCTTTCTCATCCCGTCCGTCCGCCTGATATTTCGGCGGCCGTCTTGAAGTGGGTTTTTGCAAAGTTTTCTAGCGCGCCGGGACCGCTTTTTGAAACGATCTCCGCGGCGGCGGTCTTGACCGCGGCCGAGACCCCGCGGCCGAGCTTCACTCCCGCTTTGCCGCCGGCTTCCTCAAGCCAGTTGATGAATTTTTCGCGGGCCAGGATCGAGGCCGCCGCGACCGCGAAATCCGACTCGGCCTTCGTCCGCTGGTCGAGGCGGATGGTCTTTCCTTTTTCCATGAGCGCGCGTTCGAGGACCCGGACGTCCGCAAATTTGTCCGAGAGGGCGCGCGGGCAATCCGGGCGGGCTTCGCAGAGGTTTTCAATCACCCGCGCATGCCCCCATGCGAGCAGGCGGTTGAGGTTTCCGATTTTCCGGTAGAGTTCGTTGTATCGTGGCGGGGCGATGGTGACGACGCTGTGCGGCGCTCCGGATTTCCGGATGGCGTCGGCGAGATCTCTGATGCGCCGGTCCGAGGTGATCGCCTTGCTGTCCTGCACCCCCGCATCGCGAAAAGCCCTTGCCAGCCCGGCATCCACATAGACCCCGGCAATGACTAGTGGGCCGAAGAAGTCACCCTTTCCACTTTCATCGATGCCGAAGTGCGGCTCGAACAGTTCGGGGGAGTGGACCTCCTCGTAGCCGAGCCTCGCCTCGCCGAGGACGAACGGCTCGAGGACGAACGTGATGAAATCCTCAATACCCTTTCCCTGGATCACCGCCTTGGGTCCCTTCTCATAGACCGCGATCGTCAGCTTCTGCTTGCGCGCGGAATAGAGCATATACGGCTTTTCCTCGAACTCATATCCCTGCTCCACTAGGATCGTTCTAAGCACCCCGGCCTGTTCCGGCGTGAGCGGCACCGTGTGCGAATGCAAAGGTTTCGACATCCCCTCATTCAGTGCGTAATCACTCGCTCCTGTCCAGATGATACCGAATTTCCACCGGGCCCTGCGATGGGTTGCCACAGAGGGCACCGAGGGGAAAGAGAAAGAAGGCAGTCCGCGCCGGGATCGATTTGTGCATCATGATTGTCGGGTTTTTCCTCTGTGCTCTCCGTGACCTCTGTGGCTGAAAAACCGTTTCCGTGCCAACTATGCGAACAGCACCTTGGCCGTTCCCGTTCAGTGCTCCATCATTGGTTGATCCTGTGATTATTCCGCCGCAGGCGGCTCAAGGCATTGCCTTTCCCTTTCCCCAAGCACAGGATTTTCAGATGATACCGAATTTCCACCGGGCCCTGCTCGCATGGTTTCGCAAATGCGGCCGTGACCTGCCGTGGCGCCGCCGGCACGATCCCTACGCGGTGCTCGTCTCGGAATTCATGCTCCAGCAGACGACGGTCGCCGCAGTCATCCCGTATTTCGAGCGGTGGATGAAGGCGTTTCCCGATGTGCGCTCTCTGGCCAAAGCGGATGAAGAGGCGGTGCTCTCCCACTGGCAGGGACTCGGCTACTACTCGCGCGGTCGCAATCTGCTCCGGGCCGCACGGGAGATCATGGAACGCTTTGACGGAGAGATTCCGCGTGACGTCTCCGTATTGCGCAGGCTCCCCGGCGTCGGTCCCTATACCGCCGCCGCTGTGGCCGCCTTCGCGTTTGACGAGTGCGTCCCGGTCCTCGATGCGAACATCCTCCGCGTCGTCGCCCGGCTGGCGAATTTCAAAAAGCCCGCGACAACCGCCGCCGGAAAATCGTTTCTGGAAAAATCCGCCCGGAGCCTGCTTCCGGCATCGGGCGGACGTCTCCACACGTCGGCCCTGATGGACCTCGGCGCGATCGTCTGCAGGGCGGGAACCCCGGATTGCCCCGCCTGCCCGGTGAATAAATTCTGCAAGGCGGAACGTCCGGAAAAAATCCCGCGCAAGCCACCGCGCAAGGTTGTGATCCACGAGCGCGACGTGCGCGGCTTTGCAGTTTATCCTGGATCCAGCGACTTCTCACGCAGAGGCGCAGGGGACGCGGAGAAAAATGTTTACCTCACCCTCTCGACTGGCCCACGCTGGCGCGGGCTCTGGCTCCTCCCGCCAGCAAAATCCGGAGGCAAAATTCTCGCCACGATCACCTTCGCCGTCACCCGTCACCGGATCCAAATGGAAGTCGTCCGCTCAAGGCCCGCAAAAGGCAGTGTTCCATTTCCCGCCGATCGCCTCCCACCCATGCCGACCCCTCACCGCAGGGCTTTGCGCGACCTCCTCGAAAGCCCGGAGAATTGATCCTAAAAATCGGAATGGAATCTCACACGAAGGCACAAAGACACGAAGGGGAGGAAGTTGCGAAAAACTTGGAAATCACCTTTCGGATGAGTTGGCGGTTTTTTCAACCCTTCGTGGCTTCGTGCGAGTCTCTTGAATTCCATTTTCCTTTCTCAGTTGATCAATTGCGCCCGGAAATTGAAGAGCGATTGTCTGAATGTGGTTGATAAAGCAAGGTTATCGTAACATGCTCATGTTATGAAGTCCCACATCAGTGCTACAATTGATGCTGCCCTGCTCGAAGATCTGAACCGTTTCGGACGCGAGGAGCGTCGCACGCGGAGCCAGATCATTGAGCTCGCCCTGGAGCGTTTTTTGAAAGAGCGGGGCGGGCAGCAGGATGAAATCGTGACTTCGACGGGTCGCTTTGCGGGCCGGTTCAGCCGGGAAGAGACCTATGCGCGTTAAGGTGCTGACGGGTCGCGTGCTGGTGGACACCAACGTGCTCATTTACTCGACACTGTCTGCGGATCCCCGCCACGAAAAGGCGCGGCAGGTGCTCGCACAGCGGCATCGCCCGGGGGTGGCGATGTTTGTTTCCGTGCAAAATCTTGCCGAGATGTATCCGAATCTCACCGGACCAAAAAACCAGCCTCCGGACAGTCCGGAGCTCGCCCGGGAGAAGATCCGGTCGCTGGCCCGGTTGCGCGGGCTGACCGTGCTTTCTCTCACGCTGGAGACCGCCCACCTGGCACTGGACTTGTGCGTTTCGGCGGGCGTGACCCGGCAAGGCTACTTCGACCGCCAACTCGCCGCCCTGATGATTCGCGAAAACATCCCGGTCATCCTCACCGAAAATGCGGCCGACTTTGCAGCCATCGATGGCATCACGCCGATCAACCCCTTTGCTTGAGAAACCGGCCGGGGCCGAAGGGGAGGGACACTCTTTGACCGGGGGACTGTGCGATTCTCGAGACATGCAAACAATCCCTTTGATCATTGATTGCGAAACAACTGGTGTGTCTGTTGCTCGCCTGAATGTCGCAGATGGAAACTGAACTCACCCCGATAGATCTGACAGACGCTGAGCAGAAAATTCTCCTCGCCTACGCTTACTGCCTTGGTGCCAACACCGTGGAAAACGCCGATGAAATCGTTGGCTTTTTTCGAAAATATGCAGAGGCTGGCCACTCGATCGCCCAGAACATTCTTGGCAAGATGCTATTGGAAGGCAAGTGGGTGAAAACAGACGAAGCCGAGGCTGTCAAATGGTTGAAAAAATCGGCGAACAAAGGAGATCCGGAAGCTCAGTATCTTATTGGAAACCTGTATCGCACGGGTGTCGGGCTGACAAAAAACGAAGGCAAGGCCGCCAAATGGTATCGAAAATCTGCGGAACAAGGTTATGCGCGTGCCCAGCACAATTTGGGAATAATGTTGTCTCTGGGAGATGGAATTGAGAAAGACCCCATCGAGGCTACCAAATGGCTTACAATGGCGGCAGAACAGGAAGAGTTTGAGCAGTAAGCGCTTTCAGATAAAAGGATTCCGCGCAGAGCACGATTAAAGCGGTTTTGCAAATGCACCAACAATATGACTCTAGAAAAATTCTATTCTGAGCTACAAAAGCACAAAGGGGATCAATACCTCATCCCGCATTTTGATTTCTCGCACGGGGCCAGTTTGAACTCAAAAGTTCTCTTCCTGCTCGAATCCCCCGGCCCCCAAGTCCGCGAAACCGGAGACATTGCCCTTACAAACAACGACCAAACTGCCCGCAATCTTGCGAAACAACTCGAAGAGAGCAGGGCTCATCTGAAGGATATCGTTTTGTGGAATATCGTGCCTTGGATACTGAGGAATGGTGTCGGCTTTGCGGCCCCAACTGCCGCAGAAATCAAGGAAGCGCGACCATTCACGCTTCTGCTTTTTGAGGTGTTTCCAAATATCACAACAATTGTTTTTCTTGGTCGGAGATCACAAAGAGAAATTCCATTTTACTCAGGGCATTCTTCCTGTCGTTTGCTGGCCGCTCATCACCCGTCACCACAGGGAATGGCTCAACCGGACAGGTGGGCAGAGAATGTGGCAGTTTTTGAAAGGCTGAAGGCAACAAGCCAATCAAGCACGTCCTCGCAGAATCACGCCTTCATTGATCTACAGGGCGTAGTGCTCCACCACCGAACGGGCAGTGTGTTGTCGCTGATGGACATTTTCCTTCGAGGCTTGCGCCACAATGGATGGCAGCTCAACATATTTACAAGTCACACGGTCGAGCAGGCAGAGGCGATGATTGCCGGAAAGAATCTGCCATCAGACATGCGGATCGTATCGACCTGCGGACGAGCGAAGGGCGTTGCCTTAAGGGAGGAGATTCGAAGAATCGGTAATGGACAATACCTGTTTTTGGACGACAAACCTGCTAATCTCGCTTCGGTGAGGGAACAGTGCAGCGAGGTCCGTGCCATTGGGTTTGTCGGCAGCGGGAAATACTGTCCCAAGCTTTCCGATTGGTGCTACCGGAACAGGGTGGAACTTGGATTGTCCGTGCCGGACCTTTTCGAAGGACTGGAAGTTTCTAATGAACCCTCCGGCGGCTGGGTGAAAGCAGTCTCACACTTGTCCGAAGAAGACCTCGCTTTGCTAATCACCGGCTTAGATCATCCGCGGAGCGCAATTGCGGGAGAGACGCCGCATTTTGATCACCGACCTGTGATAAACCAACTTCTCGAGCGTCGCAAAATTGCTGATTTTCCCCGTTTCTGGGAAAATATTGCATGGATTACTTGCAGGGATTGCCTTCTGAAAGTCCTGATAGAATCGGTCATCAAATGGCTCGGCCTTGAACGAACCGATGTTTTGGGAAATGCCTACACATGCAATGAATATTTGGTCGCCCTGAGAGAGTTTGTGGCAAAGGATCGCGAAATTGAAAGAGACTTCAAATCTGCTTTCAACAAGGCGTTTGCCTCCACTGACAGAGGCATTTCACAAATCGGGGCTGCTGCTGAAAACTGTCGGATCTCTCGCCGTCCGATTGACATCGACCGATTGGAGTTCGCGCGGACAAAAGTTTCAGAATGTTTAGGTTTGGGCCGCTGAAATGATCAGGCTGCCAGTGCGCTGAGGCGTTCAGTGAACAGGTTGGACTCCGAGGCTGTGAGCAGAAGTTTTTCTTTGGCGCGCGTCATGCCGACATAGAGCAGACGCGCCGCGTCGGCCTCGGTTTGTTTTTGCCTGCCGGCACAACCGGCACCGAGAATGATGACGGAGCGGAATTCGAGGCCCTTGCTGCTGGGCACCGGCAAGATGGCCACCTCGGGCTTCCGGGGATCGTAGGAAATCTTCTTGTCGTGGTTTCCCATCCAGAGGCTGCGTATTCCCGCATCGCACAGAGCATCGAACATCATTCTTCCGTGGTCTTTGCTGAAATACAGGACGGCCATCTCGCCGAGTGGCGTCCCTGCTTCTTGCCATTTACGAATGCATTGCACGGCATAGCGGACCTCGTCAGCGAGGTTTTGGTGCAGTCGAAAAGCCGGTCGCGGTCCTGTTGTGCCCCCCGCCTCGGGGCGGATGAGTGGGATGTGGTCTTCGTCAGCCTCCGAGGGCTGCAAAAATGCGGAGGCGAAGTCGTAGGCGAACGCCAGAATTTCCCGGGTGTTACGGTAATTGAGCCTGAGGATTGTCGTGCGTCCCTGGGCCTTGATTCCGACGCTGGAGAGCGTGAATTGAAGGCGCGATTTGTTTTGGTAGATCGATTGGGCGTCGTCGTAAAGGAGCAGGAGCGAATCATGCTCGGGATCGGTCATCTGCGTGACCAGCCTTAACCAATCCGGCTCGAAGTCGTGGCCTTCGTCGATCATGACGGCCCCGTATTGCGCCCGCGGAATAAACCCTCGCTCGACACCACGGATCACGGATTCGACTTGCCTGTCATAGATCGGTGCATCGGAATGGATCATGTCCACGTGATAGGTCGCGAGCTGGACTTTGCACCATTCGTGGAAGTGATAGACTTGCACTTTGTCGTCGATTCCCTTCTCGCTGATGAACGAGCGAAGCCGCGCCGCCAAGGTGATATTGAAACACAGCACGAGGATCGGCTTGTGCAAAACCCGGGCGAGGTGGAGGCACCGGAATCCGAGAATCAATGTTTTCCCCGAGCCTGCGACCCCGTGGATGATCCGGTGCCCGCTGCCGAGGCTTCGGGCGAGTTGCTCCTGCGCCAGATCCATGACTCTCACAATGTCCGGCACCGGTTCATCCTCTTCGCCCTTGGGTGGATCGCTGAAAAAGTCCCTCTGCACTGAGGATATCCGGATCTCCGGGAATAAATGCCATCGCACCCGCTCGATCTGCGGCAGTGTCAGGGGGATGCCGAAATTGTAGTGAAACATTCCCCACAGACGTTCTTGGAACATGTCAGCCGGAACGCTCTCGGTCATCTCATCCTTGCAGATGACCAAACGCGAAGGAAGAACCTGCTCCTGTTGTTCCGGAGTGAGAACTTCATCGAGTTGCCGTCTCGAGATGTTCGTCAAGACAGCCGCATACGCGTAGGGAAAACAAATTTTCCCACGATAGCGGTCGGAGGGGTCCTGCAACTGTGGGTCGGTCGAAAGCTTGTTGACGATCGTCATGCAATAGGCGCGGGCCTGTTCAAGTGGGTTCGCAACCGTTTTCACCGAACCTTCCGGAGAGATAAGATCGACTTGGACATTGCCGATCATGCGGAGGTTTTCGAGCCGCCAGTCCTTGACTTCAAAAACCCACAATCCACGCCCCGGATGGAGAACGACAAAATCCGGATGCTGCCGGACCGGGCCGATTGGAACATCATGCCAACAGAGATAGTCCTCCTCAAGCAAAGCTCGAAGCCGTTCGCCAAATCGCCGCTCTCCGCTGGTCACCAACTGGCCTCCGCTCCCAATGGAATTCAGAAAAGTAGCCATTGAAAATTACCGGGGATGCATGTGCTTCAAGCATGCCGTTTCATCAAGAGGGAGACAATCCGGTTTTTTCGAGATTTTCAGAGTCTGTTGCTTTTCAAAAAGGGTTCATGCCTTCCCTATTGACATTTTGAAGCCGCAGCGGGAGCGGGAGATTGAGGCGGTCCGATTCAGTGAGATCCAATTTGAGTTTGCCAATGGAAAACGCATCGGCAGGATGCCGATGCCACAGGGGATGTGCTCAAAGTGAGAAGCGATTTGTTGAGTTGGCGGTTTGAGGTATTCCGGCTATTTTCGAACTCATGCGATCCCCCGTTTTGACGCTTCTTTTGACAGCTGGTTTTGTGTTTTCCGCGGCGGCTGCTGATCCAGCCGTGGACGCGACCAACACCGGTGGTGTGAAAATGTTCGGGGCGGCGGCTGCCCGGGCAAAAGGGAACCTGTGCATTTCTCCATTTTCGATCCAGTCGGCGCTGGCGATGACGTATGGAGGGGCGGAAGGCGCGACGCGCTCCGAGATGGCTTCGGTCCTGGGTTTCCCGGCCGATCCTTCCGTGCTGGCGTCGTCGTTCGAGTCGCTCAACGCCTCGCTTCGGAAATCCGCGGAGCGCGGGGACACCGCGCTGAATGTTGCCAACCGGCTTTTTGGCGCGGAGGGGTTTGCCTTCCGACCGGCGTTTCTCGCGCTTTGCAAGGACCGGTTCGGGGCGCCGTTGGAGAAGATGGATTTCCGTGCGAATCCGGCCGCCGCCGCGCGGCACATCAACGAATGGGTGGAAAAGCAGACCGAAGACCGGATCCGCAATCTCATTCCGGAGAACGCAGTCACGAAGGATACCACGCTCGTTCTGGCCAACGCTCTCTATCTCAAAGCTCCCTGGGCCGAGGAATTTTCAAAGGTTTCCGATCTTTTGTTTCATGTGAATGGCGGGAGCGGAGACAATGTGCCCGCGATCGCCCGCACGGATTCGTTCGGATACCGGAAGGCCGGCGGATTCACTTTCGTCGGCGTGCCCTTCCGGGGCGGGGAGTTCCAGTTTTTGATTTTGCTTCCCGACGGTTCGCTGCCGCCGCTGACGGATGACATCCTGTCAGCCGGCATCGGTCTCCCAAGGGCCGAGGTGGCGCTGACCCTGCCGAAGTTCCGCCTGGAGCCGCCGACCCTACCGCTCGGGGAAATCCTCCAGTCGCTCGGAATGAAGTCGGCTTTCGACATCCCGGAGGGGAGCGCGGATTTCGATGGCATCGCCCCCCGCAAGCCCGACGACTACCTCTACATCTCGGATGTCTTCCACAAGGTTTTCTTCGCCCTCGATGAAAAAGGCATCGAGGCTGCAGCCGCGACGGCGGTCGTGATGATGAGGGCCACCGGGATGCCGATTCACAGGGAGCCGGTCGAGGTCCGCGTGGACCGCCCGTTTTATTTCGCCGTCCAGCACGTCCCCACCGGAGCGTGCCTGTTTGTCGGGAGAATCACCGATCCCCGCTGAGGCGGGTCACTTCGGCCCCATGTATTCGCCGAAGATCAGCGTGTAGCCGTCGGGGTCGGTCAGCGAGAACTCCCGCATGTTCGTGGGGGATGTCTTGAGTTCGGTGTTGAGCTTGGTTCCGGCGGCATTCACCTGCTTGTAAAAATCGTCGATGCGCACCATCTGGATGTAGAGCGACGGCTTGTAGCCCTTGGCGGAATTTTTATCCGCGACGAACCCGATCTGCACGCCGTCGCGTCCGACGGCCACGTAGTTCCCGCTCTGCATGATCAGTTCGAAGCCGAGCTTGCTGGAGTAGAATTCCACCGCCCGCCTCAGGGTCGCCACGGCAAGGGTCGGGATCAGATCCACCATCTCCGGCTTCGCCTGAAGGTGGATCAGGCCGTCCGGTCCGGGCAGCACGGGGGCATTGGTATTCGTCTGGGCGCTCGCGCCTTCAGCGGCCAGGAATGCGACGAGCAGGAGTGAGGCTAAGAATTTCATGGGTTGGTTTGAAGACAGCCATGGTGAACAGCTTGACGATCCCATAATGAAGCCGGTTCCGGCATGATTTCACAATACTGAATTTTTCCCGAAAATCCGTGGAAGAATTCCCGGTGCCCCATGCAGCCCGGCACGGACGCTTTTCGAACAGGCATTGGCATTGACCTTCAATCCTCTAATATCCATCGCATGCATTTGAGACGCGTGGTGACCGCCTGCCTTTGTGTTCCCTCCATCCTGTGTGCCGGAGTGAAGACCATCGAGGACTTTGGTGGCCGGGCCGACGGGATGACCGACAACGGACCTGCCTTGATGAAGGCGCTTGCCTTCGCGAAAGAAAACCCGGGCACGGTCCTCCGCCTGGGTGGCGTCTGCCGGATCTCATCGCCGCAAACCGATGACGCGGACGGCCAGGTCAACAATGGGGGACTGCCGATGGGCGCGGGTGCCAGCGGTGTTGCGGATTTGACCATCGAGGACGGAGAAATTCTTCTGGGAGGGAAGTTCGGCGCCTTTCGCTTCGACCATTGCAAGGGGCTCACCATCCGGAATGTGGTCTTCGACTACGACCCTCCGATCATTTCCCAGGGTCGGATCCTCTCCTCGGACCCTGCCGGGCGGAAAATGGTCGTCGAGCCGGACCCCGGCTACCCCGCGCCCGATGCGGAGCATTTTCCGAAGCCCGGAGACTCGTGGTTCATGGTTTTCAAACCCGATGGCGAGCCCGGATTTCACTTTGTGGGTTATGTGACCGGTGAGGAGAAAAGCGACAATGGCAGGGTCACGCTCACTCACAACCGCCCCGACCTGGCGAAAGTCCTTCAGGGGGCTGCAGACTGGCGCTATGTGCGGGTGCAGAGGGGCGCGCATCTCAATGTCTTCCGGTTTTGCGACGAGGTGAAACTCGAAGGCTGCTCGATCTGCGGGACGAGCGGCTTCGCCTCGCTGTTCATGTTCTGCAACGATGTGGTTGTCCGGGGCAACCGGATCTGCCCGAGGGAGGGCCGGATCGTCTCCTCGTGTGCTGACGGGTTTCATTTCATCGGCGGACGCCGTGGCCCGCGCATCGAAAACAATTTTTTCGACCGTCTGGTGGACGACAACATTGTCATTTCACTCCGCGGGAACCGGGTCAAATCGGCGCGTGGCAACCAACTCGAACTTCAGGGGGCCTCGGTCACCTGGTATGAGGTTGGGGACACGATCGAGATCGTGGAGGTTGGGGAAAGCCGCCGCACCGAATACAGGATCGTTGATATGACGCCGCAGAAAAATATCTGGCAGCCTCCCGTGATGACCCTCGACCGGCCGATCGAGGGAAAGATCGTGACCGAAAAGGATGAGGACCCCGGGGCGCTCCCGACAGTTGTCTTCAACAAGAGCTGGAGGCAGGAGGGGACGGTGATTCGCGGCAACGTCTTTCAAAACACGCGCCGCTATGCCGTCTTCATGGGAGCGGGAGGCGTGACCATAGAAAACAACGCGATGTCCAACCACACGAGCGCCGCGATCCTCTGCTCCTACATCGAGATGCTCAACAACAAGCCCAACGACCTGATCTACTACTTCTCCAGCGACATCATGATCCGGAACAACACGATCGTGAACGCCCTAAACTTCGGCGAGGGCGGCCGCACGTTCGACCGCACGCACGGCGCCATCGAGGTCTACGATTTTGACGGCAACATCATCGGCACAAGGGATCTGCGCCTCCCGCGGAGGATCTCCATCCTGAACAACCTCATCGTCAATTCGGGCTCGGCCGGGATCTCGATCGCCAATTCCTCGGATGTCACTGTCAGCGGAAACATGATCCTGTTTCCCAACCGGCAGGCTCAGAAGAACGGATATGGAATCAACATCTTCGCGTCCGATGTGAGCCTCTCAAACAATGTGTTTCAGGGCCCCCGGATCGACGAGGACGTGCATCAATCCCCGTAGGCGACGAACACATGCCAGCCGGGAGGGATGACCTTCGGAATGGCATTCCGGCTGCGGAAACCCGCCGGGATCTCGAGCGTGGAGTGCGCTCCCTCGGGAACGGTCAGCTCGATCGAAAGGCGTTTTCCAACCAGTTTCCAATGGCACCTTGCCGGACCGTGGGGAGTTTCCAGTGATGTCCTGGCCCACTGGAGCCCGCCGCCAGGCTGCGGAGCGAATAGGATTTTTTTGAAACCCGGGGCCAGCGGTTTGATGCCGCCGACCACGCTGTAAATCCATTCCCCGATTGCCCCGTAGGCGTAGTGGTTGAAGGAGTTCATATCCACCGGTCCGAAGCCGTTCTCCTTCGTGTAGCTGTTCCAGCGTTCCCACATGGTGGTTGCGCCGTTCTTCACGGTGTAGAGCCAGGACGGGTAGGTATCCTGAAGCAGCAGCCGGTAGGCGATGTCGGTGCGTCCGAACCGCGTGAGAACCGGGCAGAGAAGCGGGGTTCCGACGAAGCCGGTCGTGAGATGCCAGTCGCGCGCCTGGATCAGGTCGACCAGATGCCCGAAGGCCTTCGGACGAAGAGCCGCCGGCAGAAGATCAAATGCCAGAGCCAGCAGGTAGGAGGTCTGACAGTGCCCCACGACGCGTCCCCCCGGGGTGACATAGGCCTTCTGAAATGCCGTCACGACACGCTCATGCAAGCGGTGGAAGCGAAGCGCATCGGTGCGGTTGCCCAGCACGGTTGCGATTTTTTCCATGAGGTGCGCGGTATGGGCAAAATAGGCGGTGCCCACCAGATCACAGGGAACCGGCGCGTTCTGAGGTGTGACGGCATCAATCGCAAGCCAGTCGCCGTAGGCGGTGGGCGGACGCAGCAGGCCGTCGGAAGTCTTTTCCTGATAGTCGATCCAGCGGACCATGGCCGGATAAAATGTCCGGAGGATTTCCTTGTCGCCAAAGTGCCAGAAAATCTTCCATGGGCAAATCACGCCGGCATCAGCCCACGCGGCGTTGCCGGACGTGGGCAGAAGGTTGGGGGCCACGTCGGGGAAAGCCCCGTCCTTGCCCTGCCCGTCCGTCAGGTCGTGCATCCACTTGTGGAAAAATCTGGCCACATCGTAGTGAAAGGCAGCCGTGCCGACGAAGACCTGCGCGTCCCCTGTCCAACCGAGCCGTTCGTCGCGCTGCGGGCAATCGGTGGGAATATCGAGGAAGTTGCCGCGCAGGCCCCACCGGATATTTTCGTTCAGGCGGTTGAGGGAGGAATTCGAACACCGGAACCGGCCGGTCGGCCGCATGTCGGTGTGCAGGACGAGTGCCGTGAGCAAATCCTTGCCGGGCTTTTTGGTCAGGCCTTCCACCTCGACATAGCGGAACCCGTGGAATGTGAAGCGGGGGGTCCACTCCTCCAGGCTGTCACCCCGACAGGTATAGACGTCCGTGGCGCGGGCACTGCGGAGATTGTCGCGGTAGGGCGTGCCGTCGTCCTGAAGCATTTCCGCGAAGCGGAGGGTCACCGATTGTCCGCGCCGGCCCCGGATGCTCAGCCGGCAGAGGCCGGTGAGGTTCTGGCCGAAGTCGAAGACATACTTTCCGGGCCGGGGCTCGGTGATCCGCTTGGGGATCAGAGTTTGGGTTACGCGAACCGGCTCATTGACCTTCTCCTGAAGAATGCCGGAATACGCCGGAAAGGCATCCGCCGGCCGCCATCCTGTCGAGCGTCCGGAAGGGGAACACCAGTCCCGGATTTCCCGTCGGGCATCGTAGGACTCGCCATTGTAAATATCCGCAGAGGAAATCGGGCCGTTGCGGACTTCCCATTGCCGGTCGGTTCCGATGCGGATCTTCCGCCCGTTCGTGAGGACGATATCGAGCTGTGCCAGGAGCTGGGGATGCTTCCCGTAGTGGTTCCTCGCACCCTTCCAGACCAGATAGCCGCAGAACCACCCGTCCCCGAGAATCGCTCCCAGAGTATTGGGGCCGGCTTGCAGGCAGTCTGTGACATCGCAGGAGACGACCTGTGTGCGCTTGCGGAAGTCGCTCCAGCCGGGCGCGAGAAAATCGTCGCTGACCTTTTTGCCGTTGATGTGGAGCTCGGCGAGACCGAGAGCGGTCCAACGGAGCGTGGCGCTCCGGACTTCGCCCGGCAGCTCGAACGACCTCCGGAGATACGGGCTGGGCTGCTCGCCGGTGGTGGCGCGGCGTCTGTCGCCAATCCAGAGTGCTTTCGACAAAACGGTAGGGGAGTTTCTGGTCATATAATTTTTGCCTGGCGGCGATCTTGAATTCTATCCCGCCTCGTCCGGCTGATTGCTCAAACCGTTTTGACGGAGCGTGTGCTGGTATTCCGAACCATCAATCAGTGGCTGCCCCGCATGGACTCGAACCATGAATAACGGCTCCAAAGGCCGCTGTGTTACCATTACACCACAGGGCAGTGTGAACTGCTGGTTCTGAAATCCCGGCGTTCTTCGCCGGGTTTCAGCTTTTTGATCTGTATCGGGGAGTCCGTCGGCGGGCAAGGGGAAATCGGGTCGCTGCCCCGCTGACGCTTCAAGCAGCCCCTGGGAAGCTCTTCACAAACTGGATCTTGAAGTCCGGGAACGAGGAGACGATCTGGATCTTGAAATCCGGGAACGAGTCCACGATCTGCCACTTGCCCGGCTTGTCCGGGAAGGACTCGACGATTTCCACCCTGAGGTCGGGGAAACTGGTGACGACCTCGACCTTGTAATCAGGAAAGCTGGTGACGAACTGGATTTTTCCGTGGACTTTTTCCGGATCGACTTTCGGTTTCCCGGCGAAAACCGCCGCGGGTGCTGCAGCGAGGGAGGCGAGCAGGGCTCTGCGTGTCATGGAATGGTCTCCGCCAGGTTGATCGCATCAAGCAGAAGACGGATCGAACCGAAATCCCGTTTGTGCGGGGCGAGGACGATGCGCGGGAGGTCGGCATAGTCGCCGCGTTCCTCGGGAAGGGCGTCAGTCTGCTCGATTCCGCCGGCGGCGATCAGGGCGTCGAAACGGGAGTTCAAGTCGGCGACCGCGGCGGGCGTCAGTGGATGCAGGATCCTGATGACCATCTTCTCCCGCACCCAACGGTAGGAATGAAAATTCCTGTAGAACTGGGTGATGACGTTCACCGCGTCGTCCGGATCGTGGGTGATGTGGAACAGGTGGAAGTCCGTTGGCGAGACGAGACCGTGGTCGAGGAGGTCGTTCACGATGAAGCGCCGCCAGGTTTCCCAGTAGTGGCCGTTCTGCCGGTCCAGCATCACCACCGGGACGATCGGCATTTTTCCGGTCTGCATGAGGGTGAGGATCTCGCATCCCTCGTCGTGGGTGCCGAAGCCCCCCGGAAAAAGTGCGAACGCATGGGTCTCCTTCGCGAAGTTGAGCTTGCGGGTGAAAAAATAGTTGAAGTTGATGAGCTTGGGATCCCCGTGGATCGTTTCGTTCGTGCGCTGCTCGAAGGGAAGTCGGATGTTCAGCCCGAAGCTCTTTTCGGCACCGGCCCCCTCCTGGGCGGCGCCCATGATCCCGTCTCCGCCGCCGGTGATGACCATGAAATGATTCTCGACCATTTTGCGGGCGAACAATTTTGCGAGCTTGTATTCCTCCGCCTCCGGCCGGGTGCGGGCGCTTCCGAAGACCGCGATTTTTTTGATTCCATGGTATTCCGAGAAGACCTTCGACGCGTAGCGCATTTCCCGCAGGGCGCGGCTCATCAGCTTGAGCTCGGCGATGCTGGCCTTGTCGCGTCCGAGTTTGAGCGAGGTTTCCAGCAGGTCCGCGATCAGTTCGGCGGATTTCCCGTCGGCGACTTCATCGGCGAGCGCGCGGATTCGTGAGTCGTTTGTCATGGAGACAGCGAGGTTAATCCAAAATCATACGGGGGTCCAAAAGGAAATCCGGGCGCAGATTTTGCGCGTCGCGATCAAGGCGCGAAAAATCTCCACCGAAAATTTGTTCTAATTCGAACAAACTCACCAAGGGAAAATAAAATGGCGGCATTTGAGTCCGCGCGCCTGATTTGAGGCAGGCCGAAACGGCCCGCATTTGCCTCCGGCCCAGTCGAGTGTGACCAATGCGGGCTAATTCTGCCGTTTGGCGAATGTCAGGGTCCCCTGCAGGACATCCATCGCCCGGGCGAGCTGGGGATCGATAATCAGCCTGGCATCCTTGGCGGAGTTCTCCTGTTTGCGTCGGGAGCGGAGCAGGTCGGTCTCCTCGTCGTAGGTCAGGGAGGTTCTGATGTGCGGGCTCACTCCGTGCTCGTGGATGAGATTTTTTCCCGGTGTGAAATACTTTGCCGTCGTGAGGCGGACGGCGGAGCCGTCCGGCAGGGAGATGACGCTTTGCACCGAGCCCTTGCCGAAGGTTGTCTCGCCGACGAGCAGCGCGCGGCCGAGGTCTTTCAGGGCGCCGGCGACAATCTCGGAGCCGCTGGCGCTGGCGTAATTGACGAGGACCGCGAGCGGGTATTTCCGTTCGTGCGAGCCGTGCGGCTGGGTGCGGTATTCCCGAGCCGGTGTGCGCCCGCGGGTGAAGGCGACCATGGTGTTCGAGGGCAGAAATTCGCCTGCGACATCAACCGCGCTGTTGAGCAGGCCGCCCGGGTTGTAGCGAAGATCAAGGACGAGCGCGTCCATGCCCTGCTTTTCCAGCTTGTCGAGCGCTTTGGAGAGTTCGGCGGCGGTGGGCTCATTGAACTGGGTGATCCTCACATAACCGATCCGCGCTCCCCCGCCCGCGGAAAGAATCTGCGCATCCTTGACGCTCGGGACCTTGATGATGGCGCGGGTGAGTTCGTAGTCCTTGATCTCCTTGGTGGCCGGACGGCTGATCGTCAGAGAAACCTTTTCCCCCACCTCTCCCCGCAGTTTGTCCACCGCCTGCTGGAGCGTGAACTTCTCGGCGGTCTGGCCGTTGATCTTGAGGATCCGGTCGCCCGGAAGAATGCCCGCCTCGAATCCGGGGGAATCCTCCATCGGGCTGACGACGGTGAGTACCCCGTTTTTTTGTGAGACGACGATCCCGAGCCCGCCGAACTCGCTTTTCGTGTCCTCCTGCATGCTCTTGAAATCCCTCGGGTCCATGAACTGGCTGTGCGGATCGAGCGAGGAGAGCATTCCGCGCATGGCCTCATACGTCAGGTCCTTGTAGGAAACCTTCGACTCGTCCACGTAGTCCTGCCGGATGAGCTGCATCGCGCGGGCAAGCACCTGCATTTGTTCGTATGGCGAATCCTCCGGCGGATCGGAGGGATCCTGAGCGAGGACCGCGGCCGAAAGCGCGAGCGGGATGAGAAGGAATTTTCGCACGCGGAAGCTTAGTGCCCCCGGGAAAATTAGCAAATCCCCCGTTGACGGAGGGTTTCCGATTCGCCCGCCCGATCTGTCGCGCGCCAGGAGACGAAATGATCAGGCGGCTTCCAGCTTCAGCGGATCACCGTCGAACGAACGGGAGGATCCTCCGAATTTCTGGTAGATGAAGCGGGCGGTGATGGAGTTCGCACGGGTGAGCCCCCGGGCGGTTTTGACATCGAGCTTTGCAAGGTGGCCGAGCGATGCGGCGAGCAGTGCGCTTGCGAGGCCGCGGTTCCGGTATTCGTGCAGAATGCACGGGCCGCTGATCAAGTGGTTCTCCGCCCCGGCATCGACCGCCAGAAGGGACGCGCCAATCACACGGGAGCCATGCACAACGACGAGGCAGTGGGGGGAGGGCTCCGCAAAGACACGCTCCGCCGCGGATGCCAGAAGGACTTCGACGGTCCGGTTCACATCCCCCCAGCCGGAATCCACCGCGAAGGAGCTCTTGAGAACTTTGGCGACTCCCTCCTCGTCGGATTTTTCCGCGGGACGGATTACCAGAGGGGACACAAGGGAGCCGGCATCGGGAGCTCCGCTTGTCTGCCATTCAAAACACAACCAGGAAATCATGGAATATTCACCCGCGGCCGGCGAGGGCGGCGGAAATGGATCAGGAAGCCCCTTGGTCGTCGCGACTCACCCACCAGACGCATCCGAGAAGCGCGGTGGAAAGCACGGTAAAGGCGGTGAAAGTAAGCATAGGCAGCGGCGGGGAAATCCCAAGTTTTTGGCTCAGAGTCAATAAGAAACAGAGGCTCGAGACAAAATCCGTCGTATGACATGGCCATCCGCAGCCCGCGGAATCCCCTCCCGATCAGCGCAGCCGGATGTTAAAAAAATCCTGAAAAACCTGGCGGTAGACATCGCGCTTGATCGGTGGCACCCACTCGATGCGGAAGGCCTCGGGAAGGATCCAGCGGAATGCGCTGAACTCCTTTTCATCCACGATGATCTCCGGGGTTCCGACCGACTCCGCGAGAAAATACCGCTGCTCCTGCCCGTCGCACCCCTCCTTGCGGAAACCGGAGCGGAAGATGTAGCGGTAGGGCCCGCGCTCGGTGACGATCCGGTATTGCGAGGGCCCGATTGAGATCTCCTCCACGACCTCGCGGCGGAGCGCCTCAAGATCGCTTTCCGAATCCCGCGCGCCTCCCTGGGGAAACTGCCAGGAGTTCTTGTAGCCGCTGCGCTCGCACACAAGGATTTCCCCGCCGGGGCGGGTCAGGATGAATGCGACATTGCGGCGGAATTTCATTTTGGTCAGACGGCCGGTTGCTGCTGGGTGAGGCAATGGAACGCACCGAGCCCCCAGATGAGCTCGCGGCAGTCGATCGGCACGATTTTCCGGGTGGGGAACACCTCGCGGAGCACGGATTCCGCCCAGGCGTCGTTCCTTTCTCCGAACACCGGGAGAAGGACGATCTCATTTGCGATGTAAAAATTTGCGTAGCTGGCGGGAAGCCTGAGCCCGTCCCTCACGATGCGGGTGGGCATGGGGAGTGTGAGGACGTGGAGCGGCTCGCCGTCCGGGAGGCGCATTTCGTGAAGGCGGTCGAGGTTCGTGCGGAGCGGCTCGAAATTCGGGTCGTTCTCATCCTCTTCGCTCACCGAGACAACGACCGAGCGCGAGACAAAGCGCGCGAGGTCGTCGATGTGGCCGTCGGTGTCGTCGCCCTCGATCCCGTCGCCCAGCCAGAGGACCTGAGTGACCCCGAGGGCGTCGTGGAGCTTTTTCTCGATCTGTTGGCGGTCGAGCTTCGCGTTCCGGTTCGGATTGAGCAGGCAGCTCTCCGTCGTCAGGACCGTTCCGGCCCCGTTCACATCGATCGATCCTCCCTCAAGAACAAACCCGCTGTAGTCGAAGACCGGGAGCCCGAGCTCCCTGGCAATTTTCAGCGGGACATCATCGTCCTCCTCAAAGGGGGAGAGCTTCCAGCCCCAGGCATTGAACTCAAAGTCCAGCACCGCCAGGCGCGGGGCGGCGGCCCGGCGGACGAAAACCGGCCCGTGATCCCGGCACCAGGGCTCGTTGGTCGGGATGTGGAAATACTCGATCCTCTCCTGCGGCGCGTGCGCGAGCAGCTTCCGGACGATCATTTCCTGTTCCTTGCCGGGCACGTTGATGCGGACCGTCTCGGATTCCGCGAGGGCCAGGGCCATCTGGACAAACGTCGGAACCACGCGGTCGTAGGATCCCGGAAAGCTGTTGCAGCCGGGCTGGGGCCACGAGAGCCAGGTGGCTTCGTGCGGCTCCCATTCGGCGGGCATCGCGTATCCTTGAGCATTCGGGGTGGGGCTCATCGTGGCCACAACATCCGCGCTGGGGTGACTGGAAAACAAGCGGAATTTTCCGAATTTTCCGCGCGGATAATTTTCAGACGACGCCCTGCATCAAAATGGCGGCCGGAATTTTTCCGGCGAATGAACGGCCGGGAATGAGGGTCGTGTGAAGATTTATTGCTTCGCGGTTGCCGGTCGCGGAATCCTGTGCTCAAATGATCGTTTGCCCATGAATGTTGTTTGTGATCCGCAGCCCAATTGTGTCGTCAACCTCCAGGTCGAGCTCCCCGCCGACCGGGTCTCCCGTGAATGGCAGTCCGTCGCCAAAGATTTTCAGCGCCATGCCCGCATCCCCGGCTACCGTCCGGGCAAGGCGCCGCAGGCGCTGATCGATACGCGCTTCGCAAAGGACATCCGCGAGGAGCTCGAGAAAAAACTTCTCCGTGAGAGCATCAACGAGGCGGTCAAGCAGAAGAACCTCCGCGTCCTCACGGTCGCAAAAGTCGAGGACGTGACAATCGGCGCGGACAAGACGATGCGCTTCCGCGCCAGCGTCGTCACGGCCCCCGAGTTCGAGCTTCCGGATTATTCCTCCATTCCCGTCGAGGCGGAAAAGCGTCCCGTCACGGATGCGGATGTCGAAAAATGGCTGGAGCAGTTCCGCGAGCCGCACGCCACGTTCGAGGCGGTCGAAGGCCGCCCTCTCGCGATGGGCGATTACGCCGTCCTGACCTACGAGGGAAAAATCGGCGACCAGCTCCTCTCCGATGCCCTTCCGAAGGCGCCCGCCCAGCTTCACGGGCGCAGGAATGCCTGGATTTTCATGGACGAGGGGACGCTGGTTCCCGGCTTTGCAAAAGCGCTCGAGGGCATGGCGATCGATGAGGAGCGTTCGTTCACGCTGGATGTCCCCGCCGACTTCCCGCTCGCTGATCTCTGCGGGTCGAAGGTTTCGTATTCGGCGACGCTCCACGGAATCAATTCCAAGCAGCTTCCCCCGCTCGACGACGCGCTCGCGGAAAAGATCGAGCCCGGCAAGACGCTCGAAGGCCTCCGCGCGGAGATGCGCGAGCGCCTCGAGAAGATCGCCGAGTCGCAATTCGACAGCGCGAAGCGCAACGGTGCGATCAAGCACCTCCTCTCCCACGTCCAGTGCGAGCTCCCCGAGCAGGCGGTCGCCCGCGAAGTCTCCGGCATCCTCCGCGAAATCGTGCAGGAGAATCAGGTGCGTGGCGTCAGCGACGACGAGCTGCGGTCCCACCAGGACGAG
The DNA here is from genome assembly GCA_964431635.1 of uncultured Chthoniobacter sp. Classification (GTDB taxonomy): domain Bacteria; phylum Verrucomicrobiota; class Verrucomicrobiia; order Chthoniobacterales; family Terrimicrobiaceae; genus QYQL01. The sequence goes on from CAYSKK010000009.1 coordinate 168,024, forward strand.
CTGATCGGCGTCGCCCAGCAGAGCGCCCGCGACCGCGTGCGCGCGAACTTTCTCCTGCTCCGCATCGCGGAAAAGGAGAAGCTCGAGGTCAACGACACCGACATGCTCCTGGCGATCTCCGAGATGTCCCGCCGCTACGAGATTCCGGTCAAAAAGCTCATCAAGGACCTGCAGGCCCGGGAGGGATTCGGCCCGGTGCGCGAGCAGATCCTCATGGGCAAGGCCCTTGATTTGATCGCCTCAAATGTTACGGTTCGCGAACCGGCGACCACCGCCGCTTAAAATTTATGTTGGTTCCCATCGTTGTTGAACAGACCGGGCGCGGAGAGCGCAGCTACGACATCTACTCGCGGCTCCTCAAGGACCGCATCATCTTCATCGGCACGCCGATCGACGATCATGTCGCGAACCTCGTCATCGCGCAGCTCCTCTTCCTCCAGATGGAGGACGCGAAGAAGGACATCAACATCTACATCAATTCGCCCGGCGGCTCAGTGACCTCCGGCCTCGCGATCTACGACACGATGCAGTTTGTCACGTGCGACGTGAACACCTACTGCATGGGCATCGCCGCCAGCATGGGGGCCGTCCTGCTCTGCGCGGGCACGAAGGGGAAGCGCTACGCCCTGCCGAATTCCGACATCATGATCCATCAGGTCTCCGGCGGCGCCCAGGGCCAGGCGAGCGACGTCGAGCGCCAGGTCGAGTTCATGTTCAAGCTCAAGAAGCGCCTCAACGGAATCCTTTCCCGCCACACCGGAAAGCCGGTCGAGCAGGTTGAGAAGGACGCCGACCGCGACTACTACATGACGGCCGAGGAGGCGAAAGCCTACGGGCTCGTGGACGAGGTCGTTGCCTCGCGCAAGGAAATCAAGGACCTCCCGAAAGCGGCGGAATAAGCCATGGCCCGGACGAACAACCTCACGATGTGCTCCTTCTGCGGGAAGACCCACGCGGAGGTCCGCAAGCTTATTGCGGGGCCGGGCGTTTACATCTGCGACAGCTGCATCACCGTGTGCAAGGGGATTCTCGACAAGGAATTCAAGGAGGAGAACAAGAAGGCGAAGACCGCGATCCGCGTGCCGAAGCCGGCGGAGATCAAGGACCAGCTCGACCAGCATGTGATCGGGCAGGAGCTCGCCAAGAAGTTCCTCGCGGTCGCCGTTCACAACCACTACAAGCGGCTTCTTCAGGACGCCCCCGCAACGGTCGGCCTCGACCCGCTCGCGGATGTCGAAATCGAGAAGAGCAACATCCTCCTCATCGGCCCGACCGGATCCGGAAAAACCCTGCTCGCCCGCACGCTCGCCAAAATTCTTGATGTCCCGTTCTGCATCGCCGACGCGACCTCGATCACCGAGGCCGGCTACGTCGGCGAGGATGTCGAGAACATCGTGCTCCGGCTCCTTCAGAACGCCGACTACGACGTCAAGCGCTGCGAGATGGGCATCGTCTACATCGACGAGATCGACAAGATCGGCCGCAAGACCGATAACGTGAGCATCACCCGCGACGTCTCGGGCGAGGGCGTCCAGCAGGCGCTTCTCAAAATCCTGGAGGGAACGGTCTGCAATGTTCCGCCCCAGGGCGGCCGCAAGCACCCGCATCAGGAATACATCCAGATCAACACCGAAAAAATCCTCTTTATCTGCGGTGGTGCCTTCGTCGGGCTCGACAAGATCGTCCGCCGGCGGCTCGGCGGCCGCGCGATGGGATTCCACACCCGCGAGGAGGTTCCGGAGGAATTCCTCATGCGGGACGCGCTGAAAAGCGTCGAACCCGAGGATCTTCTCGGCTTCGGTCTCATCCCGGAATTCGTCGGCCGCCTGCCGGTCGTCGCCACCCTGGACGAACTCACCGAGGACCAGCTCGTGACCATCCTCACCGAGCCGAAAAATGCGATGGTCAAACAATACCAGAAGCTTCTCGGCATGGAGGGGGTCCATCTCAACCTGACGAAGGATGCCCTCAAGGCGCTGGCATCCGAGGCCGTCAAGAAGGGCACCGGCGCCCGCGCGCTGCGCGCCATGCTCGAGCGCATCATGCTCGACATCATGTATGACGCACCCGGCCGCGACGACATCGCCGAGGTCACCGTGAACCGCGCCGTCGTCGAGGGCAAGCGCGCGCCGCTCATCCGCAAGAAGCAGGAAAAGGACGCGGCCTGAGGCACTCGTCTGGCCGGGCGCTCTGCCGCCGCTCAGGCCGTGTGTCTCCTTTTGCGGCAGAGCAGCGGCAAAGCGAAGCAGGCAAGCGCGACCGGCAGGCAGGGGGCGGGTTCAGGCACGGCGGCGAAATCGCTGTTGTGGTTGAGCACGGCCCAAACGCCCGTCGTGCCTCCCGACATCTCCACGCCCCATGCCCCGATGTAATCTTCCAAGTTGGCGCCATAGCCCGCGAAGCTTTCGCCGTCGCCGTTCTGGAACAGCGAAAAACCTCCCGCGAATCCCCGCTGTGCCGCGCTCGCGTTGTTCGTTCCGGAAAGATTGCCCTCCACGGCATTCACCCATTGGTTTTCCCCGTTCAACCATGCCAGGAATGCGTCCGGTTTCGGCGAAACAAAAGACAGCTCCAGCACGAACACGCTGGTTCCCGTCCCTTGGAATGAATACACGTCACTCCGTCGGATCCCGTCATTGAGCGCGTCCGAGGCGTCCGAAAACGATGTGATCAAAGTTGTGGAGCCGCTGCTTCCTCCCAGGATTTGCGCGGTGGTATCCACTCCTCCGAGGAGGCTTGTCGCGTTGACCGCGCTGGTCAGATTGCCGGAGACCGCGCGTTGGTAGCCGCCGCCGGAAAGCATGATGGCATTCGTGATCTGGACACCGCTTTCCACGGAAAACACGCCGCCTTCGATCCGCACCGCGCCGGAGCCCACGGCGTTGCTGTGTGCGGCGATGAGCGTGCCCGAATGGATCGTCGTGTTACCGGTGTAGGAGTTGCTGCCGGAGAGGGTCTGCGTGCCTCCGGAAAGAGTCAACCCTCCCGCGCCGGTGATCTGCCCGCTGAACGTGCCCTGTGCCTGCGTGAGGGTGAGCGTGTTGGCACCGAGGCTGACCTGGCCCGCACCCGTCAAACCGGCGATCGCAACATCGCCCGCCGTGCCACGGACATCAAACAGTCCGTCGCTTTGCACCGCCGAGCTGGAGATTGAGCCACCTCCTGCGAGGTTCAGACTGGCTCCAGCCTGAATGGTGGTTGGTCCCGCGTAACTGTTGCTGCCGGAGAGGGTCTGCGTGCCTCCGGCCACGGTGAGCCCGCCGGTGCCGGTGATCTGCCCGCTGAACGTGCCCTGCGCCTGCGTCAGC
>CAYSKK010000010.1:0-159145 GCA_964431635.1 uncultured Chthoniobacter sp.
CCGTTCGGGCTGCCGATGCTTAATGTATAACCCCTCGGGGTCAAAGTGGGTCCAAGGATTCTGCATGACGTAGGCGTAGAGGTTGGGTCCGTCAACGAAGCCCGCGGGATCCTTCGAGATAAACGCTCCTGTCTCCAAATCCCGGAACCGGAACCCTTCATTTGCATAACCGGGAATATCCTCGTCCTTGGTATTGGATTTTTGGCGATCTGGAGTCGCCCCCCATTCACTCTGTCTCTTTCCGAACGCCTCATATGTTGACTGGTAGGTGATCATCCCGGCGGCGCTGGTCTTGGCCACCACATCACCCCGTCCGTTGTAATGCGTGAAGCTGGGCACCCCGGCGCGCACTGAATACAGGATGCCGCCGACTCCACCGCCCCAGTCGGACCCGCGAACGTAATCCACCGTTGGGACTCCGTTTTCGATCTCCCGCACGCTCGTTCCTCCGCTGAACACAACCTGGGTCAATGGTGCCGTTGGCGTTGTCAGGTTCACCCGGCGTGTCCGGTAGTCGTATCCCCACGCGTAGATACCAATCCCTCCGGCGCTCTGCTTGGTCAGGCCGACGAGACGGTTTTCATAATCCCATGCGAACGTATCCGTCGCAGCTCCCTCCGTGCGACCTGCCCGGTTTCCGCTGTCGTCGTAGGCGAAAGTGACCGTCCGGTTTCCTTCCGTGAACCCGGTGAGCTGGTTGGCCGCATTGTAGGTGTAGGTGGAATTGCTGTTCCCATACACTTTCCCGACCCGGTTGTGGGCGTCGTCGTAACTGTAGCTCGTCGTTCCGGCAAGGCTGTCGCTTTCCTGGGTCAGACGATATAAATTGTCGTAGGCGAATTGCTTGATCGTCGTCACCTCGGGCTGGATTGTCCACGGAAACTCGCTGCAAAACTCCTTCTGCTTTTTCACGTTGCCTGCCGGATCATACTCAAAGGTATATCGATACAGGGTGACGTTGTTGGTATTGAGGGGGTTGGTCCCCGTCATGTTCTGCTTGCGGTTGGCCGCGTCGTAGCTCGTCGTCACGACATCCCCGTTGGGCAGGGTCTTCGTGAACACATTGCCGTCCGCGTCGTAGGTGTAGGCGGTCACCAAGGCTCCCTGGGTGAGGGTGCTCAGCCGGTTCTGCTCGTCGTAGCTGCTCACCAGCGGCACGCTCAGGCCTCCGTAGAGGCAATAAATCCGGTTCCCGGCCAGATCGTATTTGTATAAGTGGGTGAGACCCCCGCTGGTTTCCGTGATCTGGCGCCGCAGCGCGTCATACGAATACGCCACGCTTTTTGCAGGAATCGCCTCGACCACGGCCAGGAGGTTGCCTGTCGCATCGTAGGCGAGCGCCCGGTTGTCCTGCGTGCGCCCCACGTAATTCACTGTCACGAGCCGGTTGCGGCTATCGTATCCGTATTCCGTCCGTCGACCCAATGCGTCCACGCGGGCGGTCTTGTTTACCGCGTCGAACTCGAATTGTGTCGTCTTGTTCAACGCGTCGGTGATCGCCGTGTTCCGGTTGATCCCATCGTATTCGAACTCCGTGCGCTGGTTCTTGCCGTCGATGACGGCAACCCGGTTGCCCGCCTCATCGTATTCGTTTGTCACGACGATGCTCTCGGCATCCATGCTGGTGAGAAGCCGGTTGAGCGGATCGTAGGTGTTCGTCGTGTCGTTGCTGTTCGGATCGGTCAGTTTCGTGACGTTTCCGTTCTTGTCGTATTCCTTCGCGGTGGTTGGCCGGACGGTGCCGCCTCCTGAAACTGGAACCGGGGGTTGCTGAATGGCAACCACGCGGTTGGCGACATCGTAAGTTGTGTCGGTTTCATTTCCCCGGGCATCGGTTGTCTTGAGAAGATTGCCGACATTGTCGTAGGCCCAGTGCAAGGTCGGGCTTCCGGTGCCGGGACGGATCTCCGTGATTTTCCGGTTGCGGGCGTCATAGGCAAACGTCCACACACGCCCGAGCGGGTTCGTCGTGGAAACCACATTGCCCGCGGCATCGTATGCCGTCTGTGTCACCGCCCGGGCGGTTACTCCGCTGCCATTGTCCACTTCCGGACTCGACACCGTCACCGGACGTCCTGCGGCATCAAAATCCGTGAGAGTGTCCCGATCGAGTTCATCCATGGTTTTCCACACCAGTCCAGCCGATGTATAAAACGTCCGGCTGGTGGTGAGATCCGGCCATGTGGTGGATGTCCGCCGGTTCAAGGCATCGTAAGCATGCGTCGTGACCAGGTTCAGCGGGTCCGTCTCCTTGGTGAGGTTGCCGACATCGTCATACTCGTATCCGCTGACCGCGAAGACCGGCTGGTTCTGCGCGTTTTTCTTATACTCGACCTTGCGTTCGATCGGCCGGAACGAGGCATCATAGGTCGCCAGGGTCTGGAACCCGCGGGCATTGACGATCTTCGTCGGCTGGAAGTCGCGCCCGAATTGAAGTCCGCCAGAGTTCGCGCCATATTCGTAAGTCGTGATATTGTCGAGCGGATCGGTCGTCTTCACCAACCGGTTGAGCCCGTCGTATTCCATCGCGGTCGTGTGGCCGTTGGGGGTCGTCACCGAGGTTTTCGCACCCAGTCCGTTGTAGGTCATTTCAGTGACCAGATCGGGTGAGTCGATCTGTCCGTTGCCATTCATGTCCCGCGCTTCCTTCACCACGCGATTGAGCCCGTCGTATTGCCGCAGCGTCTTGTGTCCGTTTTCATCCTGCTCGGCGATCTTGTTGCCTCGCAGATCGTAGGTGATTTCTTTTTGTCCCGCGCCGGGGGGATTCACCACCGTGAGACGGTTCAAATCATCATAGGTGAAGCTGGTGATATTCCCGTTGGGATCCTTCGTGGTCAGCTTGTTGTTGTTCGCGTCGTAAGTGTATTCCGTCTCGCTGATCCCGCCGACTTTTTCCTTCAGGATGTTCCCTGTCGTCGCTTGCAGGGTGTATTCGGTGACAAGACTTCCTGTCGTTGTCGCACCCGATACTCCACCAACGATGCTCTTCCTGGTCAGCACCCCGGCCAATCCCGCGGCGTTGGAATAATCGAAATCGGTCGTTCGCAAAACCGCCCCGCCCGCCGCCTTGACTTTCTCATCCAGACGATTGCCGTTGCCCTGGTCGATGGTGTATTCGGTGATCCGTCCCTCCTCGTCGGTGATCTTCTTCATCACCCTCCATTTTGAGTCGTAGGCAAACTCCTTCACCTTGCCCCGCCCGTCGGTCTGTTTGGTCGGATCGCTCCATTTCTGTGTCGGGTATTCGGCAAGCATCGTCGCCGAGAGGAACTGTGCCATCCATGGCTGCACGATCGAAAAATTGATGGGGTCACCGTATTCAAATGTCGTCGCCACGCTGGCTCCAACATCCTTGAAGCTCTTGATCGCCATGCCGGCGGACTTCTCGAACTCTGCCTCCATCTGCCCGCCTTCCGGTGTCGATACCATCATCTTCTGATACAGAATCATCATCGGCATCGTCAGGCTACCACCAAACGAGGCCATGAGCTCAAACTGCTGCAACCGGATTGCGAACGCTTCGGTGAAGTCGTAAGTCCAAGTGCCACCGCATGCATCGTTGACCACCATTCTCCTCTGCCCCAGAGGCTGGGGTTGTCCGTCGACAAGGTTCGCCAAGTCGAGACGCACATCGGACTGGTTGGAGAACGTCGCAAAAGCCCCCGGTGCCGAAACCGATGTCACATTCCGTGGGTTGCCGGACGGTGCAAACCACCCGGGGGAATACGATGCCAACAAGTAACTTTTCCGTGAATGGTCTAATGCGTATGAAAAATTGGTCGAGTGCCCATTCGGATCCGTGATCGAGCCGAGATCCACATAATAAAAGTAGTTTATGTAATGTTGTTGGGTTGGATCATGCGGGGTCTGGTCCACTTCAAACACATTCGAGTAGGTGTAGGACGTCGTTCCAAAATCCGGCGTGGAAACTGTCGCCAAGCAGGCGACGGCCTGCGCGTTGACCGGACTCTGGATGGTTTCCGTGGTGTAGGTATACTGCTTGATGATGCCCTTGGGGTCTTCAATCTCTGAGACTCTGCCCCCGGCATCATAGGTGATGTTGAGCGTTTTTCCGCGGCAACTGATCGTTGTCGGCAACAGGGAGTCATCGCTGAAACCGTATGTCAGCACATTCCCGAAACGATCCTGCGCGGTTTTCAACCTGAACCACGTATAATAGGTGGCCCCGGAAGTGATGTCCGGATTCCCCCAAGAGTTGAGATTCGGAATAGTCACGTTAAATGTCGGCCCTGTCGGCTCGAAATTCAACTCCGTGCCCATCTTCCTGGTAAAACGATAATGTCCGCTGGAGGTTTCCTCCAACTTTGTGGCTATGACCTCCTGTTGATGCCTGTTTTCTGGCAATGGAAGGAATTGGGTCCCGGAACCGGAAACATAGCCCAGCACCAAAAATCGATACGTGACCCCGTTCTCATCCGTAACATAGGCGAAAGTCGGTTGTGTTTGGCCTTGGGAACCGAACGCCGAGACAAATTGGATGTTCGCCGCAATGTTCGATTTCCAGCCGGCCCCGAACGGACGATCCGGCCGGTTGTTTTCGGGCTTGATCCCCGAGGCAAGGCTCCAGATTTCCGGACTCCAATTCCTTCTCACGGTCAATGCCAGATCGCTTCCCTCCATCGGGATATAAATGTCCGTCACCTGATGGTTCAGCGTATGCCCAAAACCGTCAATATAGGTTTCCTCCGGCTCCGCATCCGTTTCCGCCGCCGCTTGCGGCTTCTCGTCCGGTATGGGAAATCCGTTGAGCCCCACTTTGCGATACTTCGGCCCTGTCGCCTCGTCCGAGCTAACGAAGTATGTCCATGCTCCCCCGCCCCCGCCCCCCGGGAGAGGGCAGGGCTCTTCGTCTTCGTCGTCTTCCGCTCTCGCAACGTGAGACGAAAGCGCCAGGATTGCTCCCGACACCATGACAATTTGTAAAAAAAGTTTATTGAAGGATCTCATTTTTCAGGTTTGCTATCGCCCGGAGGGCAATGTTTTTGGAATTTTCCAGCTCTTGGGGTGTGCGTTCCGAGGGGTTCACACCACGACTCTCCAGTTCATCAGTTCCGGATTTCGTAAAAAACGTCGGCGGGATTCCACCGGAGGGATTCAAGACCTGAACCGCCATGACTTTTCCGGATTCCAGGCGTTGAACCACCTGTTGCCCGGCTTCGTAGCTGTATCGAAGCTCACACCCTGGGCGAACGGATGTGCTCAGCCTTCCCTGCTTGTCGTAAGTCATCCGGTTCCGGAGCTCTCCGGAACGGGATTCCTCCATTGAGAGCAGTTGACCTTCGGGAGAATAACTCCACATCCGCTGGACTGACCCCTCCACTTCCCTGATCAATCGTCCCTTCTCATCGTAACTCCTCTGAAATGTTCCAATGTCTTTGCCCTTGAGTGATCTCACGCACTTCCGAAGTTTGTATTGCGTGGGACCAAGTCCAACGAAATACGATCTGATAACCCGGGAACCATCGGGAAGAGACTGCTCGGAAACCCCCGTTTTATTGTCAAAAAAATAGGATTCCACTCCCCCGGAGGAATTCTTCCGTGAAACAAGCGGATCCCCCTCTTCCTTGGGAGAGACCGTGTAAGTCGATCCGCCCTCCGAGATCAATATCCCCGTGTCGGCCCGCCATAAGTAGGTATTGAGCAGTTGGGAGGCATTGGACAGGGCAAGGGAGTAGTTTCCCTCCGGGTTCAACGTGATTGGAAATTTCCAAGTCCACGATTCGGACGAAAGTCCCGCCAGACTGTATTCAAATCCGGAGACGACGACAGCCACGCCCGTGTTCGCCACCACCGGAACTTTCTGCACTTCGCATTTCAAGGTCTCCCCGGGAGTGGAGATGCGGACCGGCAACCCCTCGGCTCCGTATTCCACAGATACCAGCGTGCCCTGCCGGGATTCCGAAAGAGATGTGAAGAGATTTTTTTGGTAGTTCCAGCGAAGGTGAAGATCCTTGAATTCCGCTTCGGAAAGCCTCCCATTCCTGTAAATGAAACTCCATCCGTCCGGGGACTTGAGTTCCACCTTTTCCATCGTCCCGAGCGTTCCCACCCACGCCTCATCAAGGCTGGCAAGCGTGCCATCCTTCTTCTTCACAAAGTAGATCTCGCGGCCTCCCAGCGTGGAAAGTCGATAACCGCGTTCGGACACTGCCAAGAACGTGCTTTCCATCAGGGGGCACCACCAGAATTTTCCGAAAACAGGAAGACCGGATGAAGGAGAAGAGCTGAATTGAAGATGAAGTGGAAGTTTCACCCCTTCGGCAATCCGGATGCTCCCGCCCTCAAACCATGTTTGGATCTTCCCCTCGAAGTTAGCCGCGCCAAGGTGTGTGTGCGGGTGCTCGAACTGGGAAGACGCTCGCGCCGGGCAAGCCGCTGCCAGCAAAATCAAACAACCAAAAATGGAAGGGGCTATCCTCATCCGATCACCCTTGCCCTGGCTCAGGAGGAATTGTCGGGGATGGCTCGCAAACCCCTTCGGAAGAAGTGCGCGCTTTTGCAGACTGCTTCGAGCGAGGCGACACATTCTGCCCAGCCTGCAAAGCCATCATTGCCAGAACGACCAATAGACCGACAAACAGAGGTAGATTTTTCATGAAATTGGCTTGTGCGCGGGAATGCTTCTGCCGAAGTCTTTCCAACTTGTCAACCCGCCATCTTGTGAAGATTTTGTCACAATTGATCCGGCTCAAGCTTTTGCCATTGGCACCCTTTTGGCTCACTTACAATTGGCCATGCCCCACGAAAATTGCTTCGCCTTTTCCCTTGACAATATCACTACCAGCCTCTCAGGTTTCTGTCGTATTCTTTTCAATTGCAGTGGCATGCGTCGAATTCACATTGAAAAGCCCTCTCATTTTTCATGAGAGGGCTTGTTTTTAAAATGACACTGGCTCAGGTGCAGGTTCCTCACCTTCAGGCACAGGCATACGGTTCAGAATGAAATCCACCGCTCGTGCCGCCTGATTTGCAGCCTGAACAATCCACCTTTTGTTGTCCTTGAGAACATCCAGCCAGCCTTGGAGATATGCCGCAGACTGTTCGTAATCATCACGAACAATGTCCGCTTCTGTTCCGAGGAATGCCGCGCCCATTTCGGCGACAAGCTCCTCCTGTGAATACACCTTCCCGCCGAAGCCGTCATTTTCAATCAGGCTTTTGCGGCTGAGGCGTGATTCATGGCCAGTCGAATGCACAAGCTCATGGAAGAGTGTCAGGTAATAATCTTCCGAGCCTGTGAATCTGCTGCGTTCAGGCATGTCCACAGTGTCGATCGCTTCTCGATACGCTGCCTGCGTATACCGTCCCACTCGAATTTGCGGGGGTGACGGCATACCGGCAACAATTGCCTCTGCCATCTCAATCCGCTTCTCGGGAACAATTTCCGGCGCAATCTGGACCGCAGGAAATTCGATGCCTGTGATTTGCAATGCATTGAAAACCCTGTAGCCCTTAAGATAGTATCGGGGTTTCTCCTCATTGGCTGATGGCTCTCCATCTTCAACGACCTTATTTTTGAATTGGCCGTATTTGACGACAATCGAACCATGTTCGCCCTTGAGCACTCCTCCTCCCCGTTGCCTGATTTGGTTCCATGTCATCCAGTATGGGGACGAGAACCTTCGGATGCTGAGCAGCAGCACGTTGATGCCGTGATATTTCTGTCCGGTGTGGAAGTTCCGGGGCATTCCTACGTCTCTCCGCCAGGGACAGCACCAGGGAACATTTCCTTTTTCAAGCTGCGCAATGATGAGATCAGTGACGAGCTTGTACGAATCAATGAATTTGTCATTCATGGTAAAGAACTCCTTTTCTATTTGTGGTTGTCATGAGAAGCCCGCCTCACCATGAGATGGACTTCACAATGACAACCACCAGCCTCAAACCCGCCACTTACGGACGAGTTCTTTGCGGATGCCCTGTATTTCGTGGGGAATTCCTGTGGACAACTCCCTTGAAGAGAGTGCATTGGAATTCAGATTTGAGTTTGTATTAAGATTAGAATTGGAATGCGATAGGCTATCAGAGCCCATGCAGAGGCTTTGATAGTCTATGGATAGCCTCTCCGTGATGCCCTTGGGCGCACGTTTCAGTTCTGAGAGAATTCCCTGTTTGATTTTCGGGTTGAGCGATTGATGCTTGATGAAATTGACGACCCCAATCCATCCATCGGTCACGATGAGTTTGCCGTCATTTTCCAATTTCTTGAAAATCGCATCCACCCGATCCGCTGAAATGCCAGTGTCAAAAGCCACCCGTTTCAAGGGTAGCTCATAGACACCAGAAATATTGGTAAGCGGGTTGGTAATGAGGTAGAGGAAGAGGAGCTTTTCAGTCGGGCTTAACCTCGTGATGTATGAGTCATCCCAAAACTTCGTGTTGACGATCCGTTGCTTTGCCACACTCTTGTTGTGCCCGCACCGTGGCGGCAGACATTTTTGTCCACCCAGGAGAGAGTACGAAGCTGCATCCCCCAGCATGATTTCAAAAATGGCCGCCGACCGGTTCCGAGCAAGTTAAAACTCGATCACTTTTTCCACTGCCTCATTCTCCCGCAACCGGAAACAAAAAGGACACATGCACGAGTGACGAAGAAGCCGCAGGAGCAGACGCTCCAAAATAAGCCGGAGGCCACAAGAACGTCCCGCCCTCGCTTCCAATCCCACTGGCACATATTTCATTTCGTATTTTTCTGACATAGAAAAGTGATTGGGCTGATAAAATCGACCATCCCTGTTGTACAGGGAAACATGCGGATTCCGAGGCCCATCAAGACGGTAAAAATGTCTCTGGCCGAACCCGCATGTTTCCACGCGCAAAAAAGCCGGTGTGTTTTCACAGCCAGCTTTCATGCTTTTTGGTCCTCTTGACAAAAGTACGTCTAGTATATCTTTTGCGACACTAAAGCGTGATTTTTTTACCCGCATGATGCGGGCTGAGAGTCTGGCTGTGTATTTATCTCCTATCGAAGATCACTGCCAATAGTATACAGGTTTCCCGAAATTTGTACAAGCGGTCGAAGGTGTGGATAACTCTCCTATGCTGCCAATTGGCCCGTCTGGGCGTAAGCAAGTTGCCTGCGTGCGATTCCTGCAAGTTCCGGTCTGCTCAACTTCGTATAATGCGAGATTGTCAGCGGCGTGCTGTGCCCGACAAGCTGGGCAATGATGGCATCCGGCACGCCAAGCTTTGCCAGTCGGTGAATGAAGCTGTGTCGGAACGAATGGAGACACAACTTGCGCGGGATGTTTGAAAGCTTCAATGCGCGCCGAAACATTCTTTGAACGGAACGGTTGTTCAGAGCGCGACTGCTTGTGCCCATACGTTTTGTGGCAAACAGAAACTCCGTGTCTTTCGGCCCCGAATTGATTCGCTCTACCAGATAGTTGTGCAAAATGACATCCGTATCCGGATTCCAATACACCCGTCTGAAGCGGATCGTTTTTTCCGTATGGACTACCGCCGATTTGTCCTCCTCAATGGCATCGATTTCCAGACTCATCAATTCTCCAATACGCAAACCAGTGTCATGCAAAAGCATGATGATCGCAAGATCACGCAACGGTATCGGATTCATGGACCGAAGGATATTGACGATGTGTCGGTATTCCTCTTCGGTAATGGCCAAATGGGTATTTGATATCCCTCTCGGCACGCGGACCAAATATAGAGGGAGCCTCAATCTTCCCTGTTCCGCATAAAACCGAAGATAATTGTGAACCACGTTCAATGCAAACTCGATTCCCCGGGATGCACGATGCCCCTGCAGACTTTGTGCGAAAGCTGTGTAATCGCCAAGGCGTATTTCCTCTGGTGGTTTGTTGACGAACGCTTGGAATCGCGTAACCCACAACCGATAAGAGAGATATGCTGATTTTGAGTATGATTGTTTCCAAGAGAGATACTCCTCAATGAGATCTTCGTTAGTGATGCCTTTGCTTGGCACATCAGTGCAAAATGTCGGAGCAATACCCAATTGCCAACGATGCAATGTCGTCTTCATATGTGTTTATGATTAGCCTTGTAATGTGACTTTTCCTGAATTCAGGAGGAAACCTCGAAAATGTTCCGGCTTGCAAATCCGGTCGAGGCACTCAACAGGTGCGCGCGCTCCTGTTGGAACCAGTCTACCGTACACCACAAATATTTGTCAATGTACAGGGCACCTCTGAAAATCCCCTGTATTGACGCCTACAAACTAGCTATGTAGAAGCAATTGCCTCCATAACGACGAATTACCCTTGCAAAACAAGGGTAGAACTATTTCCCAGGTGTCGGCCTCGCGGCCCGACTCTCTGCATTTTCCTTCGGCTAAACGGGTGCCGTCCGCTCCTATCGGACAGGCGGCACCAAAATGCAGAGAGTCGGCCCACAAGGCTGGGACCGACACCTGGGGGAACTAGTGCTGAACTACTACAGCGGATGCGGAACTACGGCCACACTCCCCCGTCTGCCCCACACTTTGATTTTGTTCAGGCTCCGTGCCTCCGCCCTGCACAAAACCAAAGAGTGGGGACTCCCGACTTCCGCCGCAACTACTTTATTATCGCGCCATCCGCTATCGCGGAAGGCGCGATGTAAAAAACGACTTCTTCGCATCAGATCTGAATCAATAACGAGCAATGGTGCGAGAGTCATGATAAGATTACTTCATGGATAAGCGACAAAATAGCGAAGACATAAGTCTTCTTGCAGGGACATTTATTTCACATCCCGGAGCGCATTTATTATTTCGCGGCGAAAATGCCGCAAACCAAAACGGATTGCACTTTACCACCAACAGAGAATGGGCAAAACAATTTGGAGACAATATTCTGGAAGGAAAATTGCCCCGCGGGAGCACCGTTCGACTTATTACAGTCAAAGACATTGAAGATGCAATGAGAAACGGAATTGAATCGGAAGAAAAACTGTGGGCTTTTCTTTTTGCAGAGGGTTGCGATGCCGTTGTCGGATACGATGCCATGAACAGTCATGTTCTTGACGTCATTGTGAATCCCAAGCATCTGAGAAGGTTCAAACCTGCCGACGATTAATTTTGCACACTGTTTTGAAGGGTCACCGGAAGTTCCACAAAGAAGGTGGTTCCTTTTTCCGGACTGTTTGACCTGTAGAAAACAGATCCTTTATGCGCCTCAACAACACCTTTCACAAAAGCAAGACCGAATCCGGAAGTCTCGATGTTGTACTTCAAGGAGTCTTTTCCTCTGCCACCGGGAGTGAACATTCTCGGCTTGTCATCATCGGAAATGCCAATACCTGTATCCTTCACGGAGAAGACAATCTTCGCATCTCGGCGCAGAAGCCCGACGTTGATGTCCCCATGGGGCGTATTGTATTTTATGGCATTGGTAATAAGGTTCTTAAAAGCCTCTTCAAGCTGAACTGAATCGCCAACCGTATTGAAATCTCCCTGTGTGACTGTTGACTCGAAAGAAAAACCGGCTTCTCTTGCGATCTCTTGTTCTTTCGGCAAGAGATTCAAAACCAGTGCTCTTATGTCTACAGACTTCATATCGTATGGTAATGTCCCATTGGCCGCACTTGTCCCTTTCAATATGCTCATGACATAATCCACTCCTGCAGCAGTGTCTTCCAGTCCTTTTTCCAAAAGTGGTTTTGATGCCTCCGGCATTATCCCGTAGTCATCGGTTTGAAGTAGCTCGGCAAAGATATTCCTGATTGTGCCAAGATACCCTTTTATCTGATGGTTCATCACGTGAATCAGATTCTCCTGTCCGTCATTCGCAACCTGCAAGGCGTGAGCGGAGCGATCCAATTCTTGGGCGAGGCTTTCTGCTTGCTCCCTGGTTTTTACTTCCTTTTTGACACTCCTGACCAAAAAATATCCAAAGAAGCTGACAGCAAGCAAGGTAACGATTGAAATACTTCTGCTTGCTCCGGCTTCCGCTGTGAAAAGTTGTGCGGCTGTCAAAGCAACAAGTCCAACCATAAGAGCCTGTGTGGCGATGAGTTTGACATTGAACTCACCGAAGCGAACGATAAGCACATTGAGGTAGATAATAAACACATCAACGCCGAACATGCCGTATATCTCTATGCCAGAATCAGGCAGCAGATCTACTTTTGTAAGATAAGCTGCCAGAAACTCCATCCCGAAAAACATGATGAGTGCCAATTCCACTCCGAATCCGAACAATCGGATTTCCTTTTTCACAGTGGGTGTTGAAACACGGTATTTGCGAATCAACAATACGAGAATCCAGGCAAACGCCACTATTCCAAGAAACGCCGCGTACGCTTTATACGGGGGCCACTCGAATTTAAAAGCGTCGCACGTTGTTATATCGAACCCGGCTAAGTTGAAACGAGTAAATGCAAGCAGTATGGATGGACTTAACAGTGCCAGAAAAATCGCCTTTATCCGAAGCGAGACGTCCTTCTTTTCCAGAAAAACATAGGTGAGATAGACGAATGACATCGCTATCAGTCCTTGGATGGTGCCAAAGAAAGACCAGACATACATGATCAGGTCACCATGGATGTTTGTCCACGCAATCAGATTGGCTGTTGTCCACAGAACAAATAAGATTGAGATAGTCAGCAAAATGCGATTGAGCAATGAATGCCGATTGCTCCAAAAAATGTAAAAACTGAATAAAAAGCAAATCAGCACCGTTGGAATGTGCGCGTAATAGAGCAACGCGGGAACGTCGGGAGAAAAGATGAAATAGGATGGTTGTGGAAAGAGATAGCAAAGCATGTTTAATTGTTTAGCTGAAATGTACTATTAAAACTTTCAGTCCCCGCATTGAACTGAGCACACGCGCCACCATTATTGTTTGTATCACAAAATGTTATCGAGCATTTCCTATCTGTGGGCAAACAGGCATTTGCCGCATTGCAGTTTGTAATATCATCACCGCACTCCGCATATAAATCAGCCCCATATTTTTGAACTTTTGAATAGTAATATGTCTCGGTGCAATCATCGTTTTTACACCCGAAAAAGCACACTGCGCTATGCGGATCACATGTTCCCTCGTATGCTACGATGTAATCCTTATAAACAAAAAAGCGAAAGTACGATGCAATGGCTATCAAGCTGCACGCAGTTATTACGCAGAGAATCAGCAAATGACCTGTAATTGTTGTCGCGGTTTTCATAGTCTACTGATTACTATTGTAATTAATTCCCCTCTCCATGAAATTTACCTCGACCTTTTCGGGAACAAAATACCCTTGGACAAAATCTGTAATTTCCACAGTCTCGAACTTCCTGCAAGAATACACATCGATTGAAATAAAATTCTTTGGGCTTAGTGTATGTATTTGAATTCCGCTTTCGATCAGCGGAACCCATCCAGAAAGTCCGGCTTTGTCTGGATACTGAATGTTGTCACTTTTAAAAATGTATGGGGGAGACTGCTTCGTCATGTTTAATTTTGCGACAATGTCTTCCAAAAACTGGTAACATAAGCCGATGTTATCGCAGACTCCTTCTTTGCAGTTATACAAATCCAGAGTCATCAAATATCCAAAAGGTTCGATATTCATTTTTGTTGATTGTTATTTTTAAAACGCACAATGAACTTTTTTAATAAAAAGGCCGGCCTGTATTTTGTCTTTGAATATCTCAGACCCTGTATCCCCAAATCTTGCTCCCAATTATAATACATAATTTTCTCTTTCTTGAGAATCCTTGCCTCTTCCCAGTTTAGTATATCATAAATTGATGAATCGAACGACACATCGGCTTTCGCGAAGCGGGAAAGAGCAAAGTCGCTGCCTGCAACGTGCTCGTATACAGTAAAGCCGAGCAGCTTTTCCGTAATATAAAGAAGCACGATTCTTATATTTCTGTGATCGATCTGGAGAAGCTTTTCAAAGGCTTTGTATTCGTTCAACTCACGGACATCTGAAATCTCCTTATTGTGAGACCACTTCCAAAACAGCGCTTTTAACTCTTCCGATGGCAGTTCATCTATTGAAACGTGAATGACTTCGTAATCAGGATGTCTTTTTATGAAACGACGGATATTTTTGTTTTTATTGGATTTCGGCCACTTGTCCATGTTGGCAAGATTCTCCACTTGATACACGTAGTCGTGCGCGTCTTCATCAGGCTCCACTTCAAAATCGCTCTCGGCTAACTCAGCCGCAATTTCTTTCGGAATCAGTTTGAGCTGCGGCGACATGCGGTTTGCATCAAGGAATTGTAACAACTGAGATGCGGTCTTTCCGATTTCGGATTTTCCAATGAATGACAGCATGGGAACTCCCGAAGTATAATCGCTGAAAAATACGACGAGATTTCCGTGCAGCTGTGAGACCATTAGCTTTTCCGATGTGTTCCATATCCACATATTCACGAAGAAAAAATCGGCATACGGAGGAAGCGCCGCTTTTTTTACAAAATCCACGATGTCTTTTTCGTCTGAGATCTCGATATTCTTGAATTCAGGAAATTGCGGAATCATTTTCTAAATAGTTAGGAGGTAGGCTCCGATTCCTGTAATTAAGATGGCGATGAACTTCGGCCATAGATGGCTTGCGTGTATTTTTTCCGCAGTTATTTTGGGGAAGAAAATTGTTAGAAATATCCCGATTCCTAAAACGAAAAGCGGCTGGAAGGATTGTGTCAAAAGAACAAGAGCCACTGGAGCAAGCATGAATGCGCCGGAAAATGCGAAATTTCCCAGCATATAAAGAACCTCATTAATTACGTTGAGTGCTAGGATCGCCTTGGAGTTGTTTCTTATCGCAGACAAGAAGTGCTCGCGATACGTCCGCATGAAAGCAAAGATGATGATTCCCATAATGGTGAGCATGACGTGCTCCCAAAAAAATGACCGGAGAAAGTTTTCTTCTAGTGCGACTGCTTTGAAAAGAACTCCTTCCGTTGCCCAAAAAAAGGATGCGGCAACCATTGGCAAGATTGTTCTCTTGCGGAGTCTGAACTTGTTTTCTGAATCCGCCTCGAAAGAAATGATGATCGTGCCGAATATGACCAACACCATAGCGAGTAGCTGCAAGCGTGTTAGAGTCTCGCCGAGAATGAAATATCCCAGGATATACCCGAACACGGGCATTAGCTGGTAAAAGACCACCACCACTGATGCCTCGTCATTTTTAAGAGCTATAAGATAGCACGCCAATACAAGGACATCGAGCATGCCGACTATGGCAAGAATGAGAAGGTGAAGACTGCTTACTGCAAAAACTCTTGGATCAGCCAAATACACAAATGGCAAAGAGATGGCAGAAAGGAGGGACGAAAAAAGCAGGAGCGTTCCGATTCCTCCTTGCCTGAAATATTTTTCCAGGATGATTTTATCTATATGATTCGTTAGTGCGTACAAAAACGGACCAATGATGGCTATAAGAAACCATGTCATGCGCTTTATTATAGCAAATGTTTTATAATTTAAAAAATAGACGGAAGAGGCTTTCAAGGCCGTCATTTTTTTGCACCAATAATACTGAATCGGTACGAATGTGAATCGCATGCGGTCACCAGCCTGCATCGACGTAAATGATTCACACCTCCAAAAAGCTGGCACTTTCGTTTTTGTCCAAGGTATGGTATTTCGACATTTGATGTGTCGTTCTGTGTTCACATATGTGAAATGCGTGGTCAAGGAGATTGTTCGGTAATCTTTCTTGGTGCCAGAAAACAAGATCCACAAAGCAGCTGTTGAGACGCTGGCTCGTCTTCTCGCCAAAACGAGAGAGCGCAAGGGGCTCTCCATGCATCAGGTTTCCCAAAAATCGGGCCTTGGTCTGACCACGATCAGCTACATTGAACGGGGGCTTCGGAGTCCGAGTTTCGATAGTCTTCTTCGTATCGCCACCGTTCTTGATGTGGAACTTTGGAAACTCGTCAGAGAGGCTTGTGCCAAGGCGAGAAAATCGAAGCAGTAGTCCCCTCCTGCTGCTTCAGTTCTTCATCTGCGGTATAATTATGGTGGATGGTCTCCGAAAGCCACTGGTTTTCGGTTTTGGAGATGGTCTCGATTGCCTTCCCGGCTCGAAAACAAACCGCATGTCGGCAGCATTTCCGCGCACTACAAGGGTTGCGCCGGAACAATCGGAATGGAGACGGTCTCCAAGATATGGCAGACAACAGAAACATTCACCTTGGTTTGCGCCAGGGCTGGGGTGGTGTCGAATCCCCCTTTCATATGTCAGAGGAAGCCTTGCGCCGGCATCTTTACGTGGTGGGTAAAACCGGGAGCGGCAAAACAAGCCTTCTGAAAACGATTTTGGTTCAACTTTTGGAACAGAAGCGTGGTTTTGCCCTGCTCGATCCGCACGGGGATCTCGCTGAAGAAATCTTGAATTTGGTTCCATCAGAAATGGCCCAGAGAGTGGTTTACTTCCATCCGGGCGATTTGGCGTTTCCTGTCGCTTGGAATATTTTGGCGAACATCCCGTTTGACGACCGCCCCCGCGTTGCTTCCGGGCTCGTATCCGCATTCAAGCATGTCTGGGGTGATTCGTGGGGACCGAGACTTGAATACATTCTCTACAACGCCATCCGTGCGCTTTTGGATGCGGAGCACACCAGCATTTTGGGACTGCCAAAAATGCTTTCCAATGAGGTGTATCGACACTGGGTTGTGCGTCAGATCAAAGACCCCTTTGTGAAGGCTTTTTGGGAGGATGAATTTGAAAAGTATGACCACCGGTTTCGGCAGGAGGCGATCGCTCCCATTCAAAACAAAGTCGGGCAACTGGCGACCAATCCTGTGCTTCGCAATATTGTCGGCCAGGTGAAGTGCAAACTCGATATTCCTTTCATCATGGAAAACGGGGGAGTTTTCATCGCCAATCTTTCAAAAGGATCAATCGGTGAGGAGCCTTCCAATCTGATCGGTGCCCTTCTTGTGTCTGAATTTCAGCGTGCGGCAGTGCAGCGGGCATCAATGCCGGAATCTTCCCGCCGGGACTTCACCCTTGTTATCGACGAATTTCAGAATTTCACCTCGAAGGTGTTTTCCTCGATTTTGTCAGAGGCCCGGAAATTCCGCTTTTCTCTTATCCTCTCCCACCAGTTCATAAGTCAGCTTGAACCGGAAACCAGAGATGCTGTTTTTGGGAGCATCGGAACGATCGTTGCCTTTCAGCTCGGTTCCACAGATGCAGAAATCATGGCACAGGAATATGGAGAGGCTTTTCTAGCCGATCAGTTCGTTGACCTCCGTCAATTTCATTCTCTCGTGAAGCCATTTCCCGGTGACAGCTTCATGCAACCCTTCCGGCATAGAACGGAAATTCCCGGATTTGATTACACGGACATCAAAGACAGCATCATCCGATCTTCACGGGAGCGGTATGGGAATGAGCGAGAAAAAGTGGAGGATAAAATTAAAAGGTGGATGCAGCGGTGGAACGAGTAAAATGGTATAATTGACTGATGCAGCAAAACGTAGCCCGGAGGCCACGTTTCAAACGGGTGGGAGATCTTCCGAATATCCGGCTTACCACTCGCGATTTTGCGATCCTTTCCGCTATCATGCGTCACCGCTTTCTCACCACCAGTCACATTCTGTCACTGGTGCCGGGGAGCCGACAGAATATCATCCGACGTTTGCAGCGGCTGTATCACGCCGGGTTTATAGAACGACCGAAGGCGCAATTGCCTCTTCGCTTTGCGGGTGAACTTTCGGAACTGGTGCATTCGCCCACACGGAAAACCGTGAATCACATGGCGACTGTTGAAGGGACAACTGTTTCGGGAAAAGAATACAGGCCGGTCACTTCCCTCTTTTTGAGCCATGCACTTTTGGTTTCCGAAGCACTCATTTCGATTGAAGCCGGATGTCGGACAAATGGCACGGTTTTGATTACAGAGGAGGAAATACTGAGATCAGTTCGAAACGGCAAACCTCTTGGACGTTTGGCTTGGCGTGTAAGTCTCAAATCTGGAAATACCACAGAAAAAGTCGGGTTGATTCCCGATGCGGTATTTGCAATTGAACAGGAAAGCTCATCCGGCAGACGTCGCCGCCTAATTTTTTTCCTTGAGGCCGACCGTGGCACGATGCCTCTCTATCGGAAAAGTCTCCGACTTTCATCGATCCGGCGAAAGGCACTCGCCTACACTCGCTCGCGGAAAACTCGCGTATTGAAAGACCGGTTTGGAATGCCAGGCTTTCAGGTGATTTTCGTCAGTCGATCAAGAGAACGGCTGGAAAGGATACAGCAAATGTGCCATGAGACCGCTGGCACTTGCGAGTCTTCCCTTTTTCTTTATTCCACAGCAGACGAATTGAAGAACAGCATTTCTCAGGTCAACCGGTGCATTTGGGACAAAAGCTCTGGCGTGATATAATTAACGAGATCCGTTGCACAATTCTGTGCGACACACTTAAACCCTAAACTTCAAAGGAGGTAGTTCTTTATGCCTAAAGCAAAAACCGCATGGGTTGATTTCAAGGAAATCAAAGCCAGAGTATCAATTGTTCAGATTCTTGAGCGATACGGTGTCCTGGAGGCACTTTCCAAAAGTGGCAACGACCGTCTAAGTGGGGCATGCCCAATTCATGGCGGAACCAATGCCACGCATTTTCGGGTAAGCATTTCCAAAAACTGTTGGAACTGTTTCGGGAAATGTCAGAGCGGCGGTAATGTCATCGACTTTGTTTCAAAGAAAGAAGACGTGTCATTTCGCGACGCGGCCCTGCTCATTCGTGACTGGTTTATCGGCGAGCAGGAGGTAATCCCGGTCCCGACCGAAAAACCCCGTTTCGATACAAGCCAGGTGGAGGAACAGCCACGCTTTCGCGTGCCAGATCCGTCACCCCCGGAGCCATCCCCGGTCGAGTCAGAAGAAATCACGGGCAACAAACCGTTGAAATTCGCTCTGACCAAACTCGATCCGGCGCACGATTATCTGCGGAAACGAGGTTTGTCCGAGGAATCCATTGCCACATTTGGCCTTGGATATTGCGGCAAAGGGCTTCTCCGGGGATACATCGCCATTCCGATCCACAGCACAGACGGTGAGCTTGTCGCCTATGCTGGACGCTGGCCTGGAAACCCACCAGTCGGCAAGGGCAAATACAAGTTGCCGGAAGGCTTCAAGAAATCGCTGGAGGTGTTCAATCTGCACCGGGCAATGCTCTCCGACCAGGAGGCACCGCTTGTAATCGTCGAAGGGTATTTCGACTGCATCAAGATTCACCAAGCGGGATACGAGCGCGTTGTTGCCCTCATGGGTTCATCGCTTTCGCTGGCCCAGGAAAAAGCAATTCTTGAAAACGTCGATACCGAGGAAGGCGTGATTGTCTTTTTCGACAACGACGAAGCGGGCCGAAAATGCCGACTCGATGTTGTGGGTCGACTTTCACAAAACATTTTTGTGAAATCTGTTCTCGCCATAGGCGGGGGGGCACAACCGGAGCATTTGTCCGAGGGCGAATTGCGCGACCTGCTTCCCTTTCCGGAAAGAGGGGAGATATAAATGGGAATCCCAATTATTGCCGCATCGGGTAAATTCAGTCTCGGCCTGATTGTTGCAACCCAGGGAGCGATTCAAATCCTTTCGTCCAAAGTTATCTGTATCGCCCTTCGTCGTCATATTTCAGGCGACTGGGGCACGCTGGACGAATGCGATCATGAAGCGAATGAGCCGGCTCTTCAAAATGGAAATCGCCTGCTTTCGCTTTACCACACCGAGGCGGGCGAAAGGTTCTACGTGATCTCCGAGCATGACAGATCGGCAACGACTGTTCTTCTCTCGGATGATTACTAAAAAGCGACACCTTCTCAGAAATGGGAAGGTGTTTTTTATTAGGCTATAACCTTTTATGAATGGCGGTCGGATGCTCGCGCAGCTCTGCCGCACGGAAGCTCTTTTCGTCCATGCCCACATTGTTGCCCCGCAATCTGAACACAGCGCTCTAGTGCGAACCCAGCTCAGACCGAGCTCCACCTTCATCACCTCGCAGCCCGCCTCCAGTCCCAACATTTTTCGTAGTGTTCACAAAGGGCTTGATCTTATTCTTCCATCCCGCCATTCTTGCCTTTCCGGAGCGGCCTTTACATCTTGGCATCGAAGAGCTACAATGAAACGATATGTCTTTTAGGGATATTGAGTATCCGTCATTTGGGGGAATCGGGTCGAAACGGCTGCCGACTGCGCTTGGTTGTTCTCTGTCATCTACGGCCTTTCGGGTTGAAATCTACCCGAAAGAGACGCATGGCCAGTTGTTGCATCTCGTGCAATCCGGCCACTTAACTTCTTGTTTTCTTGGTTTGAGTTCAGACACCTCCTTTGCAAATAAAGGAAGACTTACCGCCATATTACAATGGTTACTTCCAAAAGTTTCTCATCTGATGATAGTGGAGGGCAGTTTTTTAACGCGCTGGAATCTGCGTGCACTTGATAACCTTTCTGAATGCGAAGCGGAACGAATTGCAGAAGAGCGGCACAAAAAGTCGGCTACACGCATAGCGAGAATTACTAATGAAACTCGCGGCACCAATTCATCTATCGAAATATTGGATTGGCCTTCCGTTGTTCGTTCTACGGAATTTCTTAAGATTTTAAAACAAGTAGAATCATATTCTGCTCAAATGCCCAATTTCCGATGCGAAGTAGATCGGGTTGTCGACGAGTATATGAATCGGTTACACTCGCGTTGTGAAATCGCTTGCTTGCCTCCTAAACGATTAAAACTATTGCGAAGTTACGTTGTGGAGGAAGTCGCAATGTTCGTTTATCTGTATTTCGCTGGTTTCCATACTGAAGTTTATCCCGGCGACGATTTGCAAATAATGCGGGTTCTTGCCTCTGGTGGATTTACCCACTTTCCATTCAATCTTTCAGAACGAACACATGTTTCAATTCGCTTGTTTCCGTTTAAGATTCGTGAATCCACAACGGAAGATGAAGCTGTCGTGCGCGATCTTATTAGCGCTTGGCCGACGCATTTTGTGAAGGCTGCGGAGTCGCTTGTTATGAATGATTTTCGTAGGGGAAAAACGTTTATCTGCGAAGATCAAGGATCTCCATTGGGTTTTCTGATCTGGACAGAAAATCAGGCTGACATCGAATTACTTTGGCTCGCGACGCATCCTACGGCGATTCGCAAAGGCATCGGTCGCACACTTGTCGCGGCAGTTGAGGCGCGCGCAACTTCACAAAGGCGCTTTTTCCTGAAAACAGCATCCACTGACTCGGTTATTCCAGGAACAACATTTGATGGTCCGTCCTATCGGGGCACGCATGACTTTTTCACGAAGTTAGGATATAAACCTTTCGAGCTAATTCCTAATGGTTGGGGAAAAGGAAATCATTGTTTGATTATGGAAAAGAAGCGTCCTAAAAAGTTATGGACAACGAAACCATAAATAGACTCCTCGCCGGGCTCGGTGAATACATTCGTCCACTGTTAAGCGAAGCTGGCAATGTAATGGGTATGGACAATGCCGGATTCATAGGAATCTGCTTCTCGAATCCAGATGATTCTACCACCAATGTATTATTTGCTGAATATGTGAATCCGGCAAATCGGCAAGGAAGCTATGAAGGCAATTACATCCTTCCTACAACTTGTGCGTTTGTTCGTGCGCTATTGTCTTGTGCTCAAGAGAATATCATCTGGTATTATGCAATCAGCTCAGATGAGCCAAGAGCAGTAGTAGAGCCGTTTGCAAAAGAATTTCCTAACGCCACAGCACCCCAAGCCATATTTGCACGAAATCTAGACCCAGCCGGAGGCGCAATCCTTTATTTTATTTCGGCTTCAGAAAGCACATTTGTGGAGTTTCCCGATAAACTCTTCACCGCCCAAACATTTCTGATTAAGACCCTGCGAGACGCGCTTTTCCTTGCCGCAACTGCTGATCTGCATCTTGTTGAATGGTCGGATAAATTGATAGCGAAATTGCCGGAGGTTTTTCCCACTTACTCGGAAGCGCAGAAGCGTGCACTTGCGAAGGTTCGACATCCATATTTGCAATGGCAGGAAGGCCGTTCTGAAGAG
Source organism: uncultured Chthoniobacter sp. (assembly GCA_964431635.1). Lineage (GTDB taxonomy): Bacteria > Verrucomicrobiota > Verrucomicrobiia > Chthoniobacterales > Terrimicrobiaceae > QYQL01. The sequence continues at coordinate 21,981 of CAYSKK010000010.1, forward strand.
CCAACAATCGAAGGTTTTCAGGAGAAGGATCGTGACTTTATTCTAGCCATTCGAGGTGCTGTCAAAGTGAAAGAAACAGGTTTGTTGAGCGGTAGCTTTCAGGATCACAATGTCTATTCCGCAGAAATATGGCCCAGTGGTGAAGCAAGAATGTTTGCTGCGGCCATCAAGTTCGCTCCGCAGAGTCGCGCCAACAAGGAAATCCGGGGATATTTCAGCTTGCTCCCATATTTTCGTGAAATTCGAGAAGTAATGCCTTCTGCACCGCTTGTTTTTCCAACAGGAAAAAAGGTTGAAGACAAAAGCGGGAGGGTTACAGGTGAAGACAAATACACGGTCGTGACACCACATCTCGGTGGCCAGTCGCTTTACGACTTCATCCGGTCAAAATGGAGCGAAGACGTTGACCGCGTTCTTACACTCCGTAAAGTTTTCCACCAACTACGAAAGGCGTTTGTAGAAAATATCCGTCCGCCGGTTGGGCCGGAGGAGCAGGTTGCGCCTTTCCGTCGTCTCTACGATTCCCACCTCTCAAATGAGCAACGGAAGCCGGGCAATCGCTTCGATAAAACGACACGTCAATTGAAGGGTTGGCTTCCGGACGGACTGGAAACTTCCCCGCTTTTGTCGGCATTCGGAGATCATGTGTGCAACCCGCTTTGGATGCTTGAGTCTTCCCCGCTTGAAACAGAGGCCGCCAAAATCGTTGATTATTGGCAAACTGTTCCACGTGAGCGTCGTATGGTACGATTTGGTCATGGTGATTTCCATGTAGGAAATGTGCTTTTTGCCCCAGCAGATGGCCGTGTAACTGTCCTTGATTTCGACTATGTCGGCGATCATCCAGAGCACGAAGACCCGGCTACTCTCGAAACGTCTTTTGTGCTCGCAGCCGCGGCAAATTCTCTTTTTCACGATAAGAGTGATTGGATGACATCGTGGCCCGACACGATTCGTTTTTTATCGGGCGTATTGCCCTGGAAGTCCGTGCAAAACAATCGCCTTGCGCATGATGTTGCACAACTCGTTGCAGAGATTCGTGCCAAGCAGATTCCGCAACCTCAAAACGTTTACATGGCCGATGATCATCACTACCATGCGTGTCTCGCCACTGCACTCCTTCGCCTTTTCACTTCTCACTCACAGAAAATGGATGAGGTGCAGTTTCGTCCTGTCGGCGCAACTGCCCTTTTCTGGCTTGGCCTTTTATTGAAGAGATTAGTCAGGTGTCCAGCTGTCGAAAATCCAATTGAGATTGACCTTTTCGACATGCTACGGAAACAATCAACGACCAAGAAAGTCTGATGCCATGTCTCGCTCCGCCGCCGTGTCTGAGAAGAATCCTTTCAAGCCGCTGGTGAAAGCTGCAAAAGATGGTTTTTTGAGCGCCAACGACATTGAACAACTCAACGAGATATTGTGCGAGAAGGCCTCCGCAGAAGAGCGCATCAGCCGGCTTCGGTTTGCCTTCCGACTCAAACGATGGGTTGACCAGAAACAAGGAGATTGGCCATTGAGCCAAAACTTGGAGAAGGAGATCGCCGACATCTACCGAATGCAATTCGCTTCTGCGCCAAATCCGGCACTCAAACTTCGTTATGCCCGTTGGGCTAGGCGTTGGGGAGACGAAGATTTTGATTGGAATCAACTCGAAAAAGCATTGCTCTCGCGAGTAAAGACAGAGACAACCGTGTCAGCAAAGCTGGCTATAATTTGTGAAGCGGACTTAGACGTCGAGATGCTAGGCGAAGACATAAAACCGACAACGAAGATTTTGTCGAAGCTGCTCTGGTCACGCAAAAGTTCGGCATGTGCTGGTTTGGAATTCACTTCGTGGAGTTTTGGACTGCACTCCGACGAAGGCCCAAAACCACCCAGCCAAGACGCCGCACTGTTTGCTGCATTTTCCGACGATACCTTTCTTGCAGCCATTGCCGACGGCACGGGTGATTCGCACGATGGGGCGCGTGCTGCGGAAATTGCGCTGCAAGCACTCGCGGAATGTTTGGCTGCAACGGGGCAATTAAAGGAATCTACCGAATTAGCCGCCTCCGCCGTCCGCGCAGATAATCTGAGACGTAAGGAGGAAAATTCCTGCACTATGGTCGCCGTTTACGTTAAGAAGGAAAACGCGACGCTGGTTCACTTAAGCGATCCGTTTCATTGGATTCAAGTGGATGGTTTAACTCCGTCTTATTCTCGTTTGGATAAATCGTGCCGCTTGAATGTTGGGGGGGAGCCCTTCGGCTACACTTTAACATCTTCGGGGAATCGTGTTGATTGTTTTACCGCGCTCCCGCCCGCCACAATCTTTGCAATACAGGAAGTAACAGGGCTACGCTCGTTCGTGCTTGGGTGTGATGGTCTTTTACCAGTGGAAGACGAGGGAGCTACGAGCAATGCGTGTCCCGTCGTTATGGATTTCGACAACGGCAAAAAACATCCCTGCCGGATCGCGATGGATTGCAGTTTGGCTGCGCGAAAAGCGATGGATGAAAAACGCCGTTCTCCAGACAACATTACCTGCATGGCTGGTTACCGGCGGCAATGATTGCTTTCAAGCAGTTGGGTCGCTCGACTTATTGAACTTGATGTAAGGAAGTGATGCTACAATAAAAATAACCACTGAAACGATCAGCGAGATTGCAGGTGCGTTATACAACCAATCGGTATGCCCGCTATGTTTTCCATAGCCAGCCGAACCCCATCCTACGATAAAACCGAGAGCTGTGGAAAGCCATGCAGCAGATGCCGCTTTTTCAAGGTGTAGCCGGTTCTTGAAGAACAATGCTGCGATCACTGACGGAAAGAGCGCGATGTGAGCGCCGTAAATCGCGAAGATGAGTTGAACTACGTCGAACTTAATCCATTGGAAAACGGTAAAAAGACCAAACGAGAGAAGCGCAATGATAGCCAGAGAAGTCCTAGCGACGCGTAAACCGTGGGCGGGTGTGCGTATAGAATGCATGCGTCGAAAATCCTGCGTGAACATTTGTGCTGATACCAGAAGCAGGCTGTCGGCTGTCGTAATCATAGCGCTAAAAAGTCCAAGGACGAACAAGAACAGGAGGCAAAGGTGAAACATTCCCCCATGCGCTAATGTTGACACCAAAAAACTCATCAATGAACCTTTCGCAGGATCAAAGGCGTGTGTTTGGATCGCAATGCCACTGATCAAGCTAGCGCAAACAATTAGACCTCCCCAAATCACAATGAACCATGGAATCGCTCGCCATAATCCTCGTCGTGCATCTTCAACAGACCGTGTTGCGCAAAGGCGTTGCCAAGTTGCTGCATCTGCAAATGGAGCGGGTACGTTCATGCAAATGATGCCAAGCACGAAGGGCCATGGGGCGCTCCATTGCTTAAATAAACCGGCGATTACTTCTTCAAATTGAACGGGCTGTCCTCCGCCGAAAGCCAAAAGAGGAACAAGAATAATCAGAACAGCAATCGCTCCCACGACGAAAAAGAACTGCCATTGCTCAGTCGCGACAATCGCCCTGAATCCACTAATAATTGAATATGCGATGATGAACACTAAATACACGAACGCAAAGACAAGAATGCTCTTACCAAAAAACGGTTCCAAAACCGTTACTCCGACGAGTAACTCCATACTGAAGATGCTAACATAACCAACAAATGAAAAGAGTAACGCTGTTAAACGCACCGTCGAATTACCGTAAGCACTGCCGAGCCAGCCCTGAAGTGTGTCGTTGTTGGGATTTGCCTCCAAAATGGCCACTGCTCCCCATCGCAGAAGAACGAAGCTGACAGCGTAGCTTGCGATGGTCACGAAAAGGGACAGACCAAGAAAAGGCGCAAGATTCACCAGCGCGAGAATTACCGTAGCCAGCGAAACTCCTGCTGACACTGTGGAGCGTGAATAAGCCACGCCTTCTAGGTGGCGGGTTAGCGGGAAAAAGTCGAAAAGTGACTTGACATGAGGGTGCTCTTTCAGGGCCAGCCAAACGTAAAGTGCGCAAGGCAAGAATACGGCCACGTAAACAAGAATTGTCGCTTCCAACGGCACGGGCGAAATAATGCACGTCGCATCAATTTCTGCAACTGTCATTTTGAGACGCTTCGCTGCCGGAAGTGAAAAGCAGGAGCCAGTTTGCTGCGGAGCACACAGACTCCAGCAAACTGGTTCGTTTTATCCACTCAACTCAGCGCGGAGCCAATTCTATGAATGGAGTTAGCAAGTACCACGAACGCAGAACAAACGGAAGGAGCAATGACAACATGAGTCTGCCCGTCCTCATTGTGCGCCTCCGCTACATGCACGACGTTTCTTTTCTGATCTATGCGTTCGCGGTGGCTCCACGACCAGCCAGACTCTGCCAGTCGCTCAGCGATTCGCTGCCAATATGCGTAAGTTTGCACGAGCAAGTAGTAACAATCGGCTGGAAAAGACCAAGGACATTTTTGTCAAGAAAAATGCGCTTTCCGCTTTTCTCTCCATTTCTTTTTCGGTACATGTCGCGTCCATCAAAACATGAAGAATCCATTTTCTTCAAAAAAGGCTGACGTGATCAGCCATTGGTATGCGCTTGTTCCGGATTTCAACGCATCGACTCAGGAGTTTTATTCCCAGGTCGAGCAGGAATTGAAATCCTGCCAAGTGCCTGATTTGGAAATCTCCCGCGTCGAATTTTCCGAGGGTGGGTTGCTTTCGGCGAACCGGGAATATTTGAGGATGACGCGGGAGCGTCTTGTTTTTGATGTCTGTGCCGCCCCGTTTGGAACATCTTTTTTCTATTCCATGCGGTTTGCAGAATTGCCTTCCGCTGTGAAGCTTTGGCATATCGCGCTGGTTCTACTGATCCTCTTTGGTTCATTCATCACCACTCTGGCGATCTTGGGGTTTTTCTTGGGATTGCTTGTCTACATTCTCCTCATCGGTGCTGGAATCTATGTCGCGCGGAATGCTGTTGCTCTGAATCTTCAATATCTTGATGCGGAGTTACTGAAACTGCCTGTCATCGGCCCGATCTACGAGCGGTTCTTTCGACGGGAGACGTATTACCGCATCGACACCCGGTTGATGTATCTCGAAACCGTTGATGCCATCGTGAAGAAAATGGTGGAGACAACGACATCGGCCAAGGGAGTGAAATTGCTCTCGATCCGGCAGCACTCACCCATTCTTGATGAACTCTACAAGCCATCGCTACTGAGGTCGGCACCTCCAGAAAAGATTTCAGATGGGGTTGCTGGATGAGCAACTGACAGAACAGTTCTACGCATGGGAACTGCGTGGGCGTGGCTGGCAGGCCTTTGAATCGCCGGTTGATATTGAACCGGCATTTCGCCCCTTTTATGGGCACTTTGTATATCCGACCCCGGCAATCGACGATGGTCGAAAGCCAACTGCCATCACTTCGTTTCTTGAACGGCTTCGGAAAAAAAATACTCCAACCCCACAACTGGAGATTGAAGAATACCAGGAGGAGGAACCAGAACCGCTTGGCTTTGTCCGGGATTCGTTACAGGAAATCGCTGTTTCCCTGCCCTCAAAACTCCAAACGCCACGGGAGACTTTCGAGCAATTTCTTTTCAATCTCTCGAATTGCCGGGAGCCGGTTGCGTTCGAGCTTCTTGGAACAAGCGAGGCCATCACACCTCTTTTTACCGCCCATCCGTCCGATGCGGTGCTGATTCGGCGTCAGCTTGGAGCGCATTTCCCAGAGGCAGTGCTGACATCCGGCGAAACCAAACTTCTCGATGCATGGGATGACACGGCAGGGACGGCAATTGTTGAATTTGGCTTGGCACACGAATTCATGCTCCCGCTTGCTGTCGGGAAAAATGACGGCTTCATCGGGATCACAAGCACCCTGTCAGCATTGGAAGAAGGCGAAACGGGATTGTTCCAGGTCCTTTTCCAGCCGGTTCGAGCACCTTGGGGAGAGAGCATGTTGCGGGCAGTGACTGACAACGAGGGAGATTCATTTTTCGCTAACCGACAGGAGATTCTTCCGGCAACAAAACAAAAACTCTCCCGTCCGCTTTTTGCGGCGGTTATCCGACTTGCTGCCAAGAGCGATGATTTTGAACGGGCATGGCAGATAGTTCGAGACATGGCTGGTGCCTTGAATGCGATCATTCAGCACGGCGGCAATGAATTGATTCCTCTCAAAAATGACGGCTATTCGCTCGTCGATCACGAGCAAGATGTGTTGTTTCGGCAATCGCGCCGACCGGGAATGATTTTGAATAGTGAGGAATTGTTGGCGTTCGTGCATTTGCCTTCTCCGGCTGTTGCCACTCCAAAACTCACGCGGCAGATCCGGCACACCAAGGCAGCGCCAAAGACTACCATTGGCGAACAGGGGGCATTGCTGGGGGAAAATATTCACGGCGGAAAAGTGGTGGAGGCGCGGTTGTCACCAGAGCAACGCACGAAGCACATGCACATTATCGGTGCATCCGGCACCGGCAAATCGACTCTCCTTTTCAATCTCATCAGACAGGACATGGCAGACGGCCACGGTGTTGCTGTCCTCGATCCTCACGGTGATTTGATTGAAAAACTTCTCGGGGTGATTCCACCGGAGCGCACGGAGGACGTGGTTTTGCTCGATCCATCGGACGAGGAATATTCCATCGGATTCAATATTCTTTCCGCCCATTCCGATCTCGAAAAGACACTTCTCGCGTCTGACTTGGTTTCTGTTTTTGAGCGGCTTTCAACTTCTTGGGGCGACCAAATGAGTTCCGTTCTGCGGAATGCAATTCTCGCATACCTCGAAAGCGACCAAGGAGGAACCCTTGCCGATCTTCGCCGGTTTCTTCTCGATACCGCATATCGGAATGAATTTCTGAAAACCGTCCGCGACCCGGAGGTTGTGTATTACTGGCATAAGGCTTTTGCCCAGCTTACCGGCAACAAATCAATCGGACCGATAATGACACGGCTCGATACATTTTTGAGTCCCAAGCCCATCCGCTTCATGGTTTCCCAAAAAGTGAACCGTCTGGATTTTGCGGAGATCATGGACAGCGGGAAAATTCTTCTCGCGAAACTTCCACAAGGTCAGATCGGACGAGAGAACGCATACTTGCTCGGCTCCCTCATCGTCGCAAAATTTCAGCAAGCGGCGATGTCCCGGCAGAGGATGAACGAAAGCGACCGTCGTTTCTTTTCCCTGTATCTGGACGAGTTCCATCACTTCATCACGCCATCAATGGCCGAGATTCTTTCGGGAGCGCGAAAATACCGTGTCGGCCTCGTGCTCGCGCATCAGGAATTGCGCCAATTGGAACGCGACCCGGAAGTTGCAAGCGCCGTGCTTTCCAATCCATACACCCGGATTGTGTTTCGTGTTGGCGATGCAGACGCCAAAAAACTAGCCGAGGGATTTTCAGCTTTCGGGACCGAGGACATTCAAGGCTTGGGTGTTGGCGAGGCAATCTGCCGGGTTGAGCGAAGCGATTTCGATTTCAATCTTTCGGTGCCACTTCTCGACGAACCGGATGCAACAGAAGAATCCAAGACGAAGGAACGAGTGATTGACGCTTCCCGCAAGGCGTTCGCCACGCCCCGCACTGAGGTTGAAACAGTATTGAGGTCCGCACTCGAATCCCAAACAACCACTCGGGAACCGAATCGGGAGGAACGGCAGGAAATACCACCCGCACAGCCACCGAAAGATGACAAGCCGGTGGAGATCAAAGCCCCGCCACCACTACCCGAAGAAAAGAGAGAGAGCAAATCCCCTGCTGCAATCGCGGACATGGGGCGCGGAGGGGCGCAGCACCAAACGATTCAGCAGCGGCTGAAAGCCGTGGCCGAAGGGCTTGGTTTTCGTGCCACTGTCGAAAAGCCGGTTCTGGACGGCCAAGGCAGCATTGATTTGACGCTCGAAAAACCCGGACACGCCATCGCTTGCGAAATCAATGTGACATCCACCATTGATTATGAAGTCGGCAACGCTTCCAAATGCTTGAAGGCAGGATTCAGCAAGGTTGCGGTAATCTGCCCGAGCGCCGACAGGCTTTCACGTCTGGCCGAAGCAATGAAGGGATGTTTTTCACCGGACCAGGTATCCAAGATTGGCTTTTACTCCCCCGACGATTTCATTTCCTACCTGCAAACCGCCACACTTGAAGCAGCACCGAGTGACAAACCCGCCCCGACCGAGGAACGGCGACGGGGGTATAAAGTGAAGCGCAGTTTCGTTCAACTCTCACCGGAAGAAGCGAAGGCACGAGAAGACTCCGCCCTCAAAATGCTGGCTGACAAGATGCGAAGAAAATAGATCGCAAAAAAATTTGTTGACGCCACCTGCTAAATAGCCTAATTAGAAAAGCAGTGGAAAATTTTCAAAGACAACGCATTGATCCGAATAACCTACCGCGCCAAGTCGTGGAGAAATGGTCGTCATCTGTTTTGGAGGAAGGGTTCGTTCCATTCCCCAAGAAACTCGTCCGTTGTCTCCACAAATTATTCGCCGATGAACCGACCATGCAGGAGCTGGCTGCTCTCCTTGCCGTAGTAGATTTCAAACGCCCGAATTTGTCTCGTTCCCCAAGCACGGCGTATCTCGCGTTCTTGTCTGGACTGGACGAATCAGAATTCAAAGAGGCTCTTACCCGCCTTGAGCAAAAAGGTTTTGTCAGCGTATCTGGCAACAGTGATGGCCTTGAGGTGTCGTTGGACAAAACTCTGGCTCTGATTGAAAACCAAACGACATGACGTAGAGATTTTGCCGCATTGGATTCGGTGTCAGGGTCCACCACAATTCGCTTCCAAAACGGACTGTGCCAGAAACTGAATCCAAGAGGGAGTGTCCAAAGCTCCCTCAGCGGCATCTTTTTCATACCCGACAGCGAACAAATGTAAAGAAGTGCGACATGGGGAAAATACTCTGCAAGCCATGAAAACAACGGACTCCACACCAAAAGCCGTCGGGATCTGGATTCGGGTTTCGACCGAAGACCAAGCCCAGGGAGACAGCCCGGCGCATCACGAAGCGCGAGCACGCCACTATGCAGCCTCGAAAGGCTGGACGGTCGAAGAGGTCTATGACCTTGCCGGGGTCTCTGGAAAATCCGTCATGGAGCATCCTGAATCGAAACGGATGCTTGAGGATATTCGCCAAGGCCACATTTCGGCGCTCCTGTTTTCAAAGCTCGCCCGGTTAACCCGCAATGCTCGCGAGCTGATGGATTTTTCAGATTTTTTCCGTCAGCACAATGCCGACCTTGTTTCTCTACAGGAGAACATCGACACCAGCACTCCATCGGGACGACTTTTCTACAACATGGTTGCCGTGATGGCCCAATGGGAACGCGAAGAGATCAGCGACCGGGTAAAGGCATCGGTGGCGATTCGCGCGAAACTTGGAAAGCCTCTGAATGGAAAAGCTCCTTTCGGTTACGTCTGGAAGGACAAGAAACTTCAACCTCATTCAGAGGAAGGTCCAGTTCGGAAGCTCATGTATGAACTTTTTGCCGAACATCAGCGCAAGAAAATGGTTGCCCGGTTGTTGAATGAGCGTGGTTATCGCACCCGTGGCGGTTCGCGTTTTACGGACACCAGTGTTGATCGCTTGATTCGGGACACCACCGCCAAGGGCGTTCTTCGTGCCAATTTTACCCGCCGTGTCGGGCACAACAAACCGTGGGCGTTGAAACCCGAACATGATTGGGTGCTCTCAGATATTGAGCCGATCATTTCCACCGAGCTTTGGGAAAAATGCAACAGCCTCCTCGAATCACGGAGAACGACCCAGCAACGTCCGACCAAGCGCGTGGCACATTTGTTTGCCGGTCTCACCTTTTGCGAATGCGGCACGAAAATGTATGTCCCCAGCAATTCGCCAAAATACATCTGCACCGCCTGCCGAAATAAAATTCCGGAAATCGACTTGGAAGGCATTTTTCTCGACGAGTTGAAAAATTACCTCCTCTCCCCCGAGAAGGTTGGAAAATACCTCAGCGATGCCAACGCAATCACCGGCGACAAGACTGCCCAATTGGAAACTCTCCAAAAAGAACACCAAAAAGCGGTGCGAGAAGCTGAGCGGATTTATCAACTCTACACGGCCGAGGGGTTGACCCCACAACAGTTCAAGGAACTGTATAATCCGAACGACATTCGCAAGAAACAGATTGAAGCCGAGATTCCCCGCCTCCAGGCCGAAGTTGACCTTCTGAAAATCGACGGTCTATCCAGCGAGCAAATTGCATCCGAAGCCAAAGACCTCGCTGCATGCTGGCCTTCAATGAGTCATCAGGAACGTCGTTCGATGATCGAATCTCTGGTAAAGAAGATCACGATTGGCAAAGATGAAATCGACATAAGTCTTTGCTATCTGCCTTCTTTCAAAGAAATGTCAAATGGGCAACGCGCGTTGTGATGTGCATGGCATTCACCAGGCAGAGGCCCTCGCGAATGCCGCTTTTTGCGAGGCATTCCCCGATCTGCGGGGTGATGTTCAGGAATCCCCGGCGGGCCGGGATCTGGAACCAGAGTTCTTCGCGGAAGGATTTCATGGTTGCCATCCCATCAGAAAATCCGCCCGTTTTCAATGCACGCAGATCCAGTCGGGATGCCTCCGGGCACGGGGCAATTTGAAAATCCGGAAGCCGTGATGTAGATTTTTCCCATGATCCTCCCCCTGATCGCATTTGTGATTCTGGCCCTGCTCGGACTCTCTTGTGTCATCGCTCCGTTTGTCGCGGAAGCCGGCTGAGACGCGAGTCAGCGGAGAATTGCCGGAAGATTCCTATTGCCCGCAGGGGGATTCCCTAGCAAAGCTTTTGCGTGAGCAAAAAACTTCGCAACCGCCTGCTGGCGCTGGCCTGCCTTGGGGTCTTCCTCGCGGTCGGGGTTCTTTTTTATGTGAACTGGGTCATCCAGCGCCCGTTTGCCATCGTTCTTTTTCTCTCCGACAACCTGACCCCGTCGGTGCTCACGGCCGCGCGGATCTATGGTGGAGGGGCCGACCACCGGCTTGCGATGGAGAAGCTGCCTGGCCTCGCGCTGCTTTCCTCACATGCCAACGACTTCGCCGTCGCGGACGGAGCGGCGGCGGCCGCTTCGATCGCCACCGGCCACAAGGCGAACAACCGGTCCCTGCGCATCGAGTCGAACAAGGACAAGCTGCCGACCCTGATCGAGCTCGCCCGGAAAAGCGGACGAGCCACCGGCATCGTCTCGAACACCTCGCTCACCGATGCCACACCCGCCGCCTTCTACGCGGGAACATCAGATCCGCTGGATTTTGAAACCATCGGCCGGGATCTGGCGGAAAAGTCGGACATCAATGTCCTTCTCGGCGGCGGGGCGGCTGATCTTCTCCCGGATTCCAAGGAGGGCCGGCGCAAGGACGGACGGGATCTGATCCTCGAAATGCGGAACCGCGGATACGATATCGTCAGGACGCGACAGGAGATGGAGAGCACGCCGCGCTGGCGTGCCCCGAAGGTCCTGGGGCTTTTTAGCGAAGGCCAGCTCGCGTTTGCCGATGAGGTGCAGGCTTCCGCCGCCCAGCCCTCGCTTTCAGACATGGTCCTTCAGGCCATCCTGATGCTCCAATACAATGCGAAGGGATATTTCCTTGTGGTCGATGCCGGCCTCTCCGGCAAGGCGGCTCTCCAAAACCAGGGAGAACGGACGTTGAAGGAAATCCTGGAACTCGACCGGGCGGTCGCCACCGCCCTCTCCTATGCCGGCGAAAACGCCCTGATCATCGTCGCCGGAAGGTCAAACCCCGGAGGGCTACGCCTCAACGGCTATTCCTTCCGCAACGACAAGGGAGCCGCCATCCTCGGAATCAATGCGCAGGGGGTTCCCTCCCTGACATGGTCCACGGGACCGGGCTCGGGCCCGAACCTGTCCCCGACCGGACTCGCACAATCCGAACCCTCCGCATTCAAGACCGCCTCCTCCATTGGAACAGCAGAGGACGTGATCGCCGTCAGCAAGGGCCCCGGAACCGAGCTGTTCACGGGATTTCAGGACAACACCGATATCTTCGCCCTCATCCGCAAAGGGCTCTGAGCCCTACCGCCCGATCTTCCGCAGCGGAAGCCCGGACATCAGGTTCTTCTCGATCTTCTCCAGCGACACCCCCTTGGTTTCGGGGACGAGCAGGATGAAGAAAAAGATGAAGAGGACGTTCATTCCGCCGTAGAGGAGAAACGTGTTTCCGCCACCGAGCGTCGCCAGCATGGTCAGGAACGTCTGGCCGACAATCGCATTCGTGATCCAGTTCGTCGCCGTGCTGCAGGTCACCCCGAGATCGCGACCGGCCAGCGGATAGATCTCCGAGCAAATCACCCAGATGATCGGTCCGGCGCTCATGGCAAACCCGACGATGAAGACCAGCAGCGCGCCCATGGCGGGAAACCCGAGCTGGGGATTTTTTGCGATGTCCGCGTTGAAGAGTAGGCCGACGGTCAGGAGCGAGAGGCCCATGACCACAAAGCCGGCATACATGATCGGCTTGCGCCCGAGGCGGTCCACAAACGCGATCGCGATGAACGTCGCCAGCACGTTCGTGACCCCGACGATCACGGTCCCCCACATCTGCTCGGAGACGGTCTCAAATCCGGCCAGAGAAAAAATCTTCGGAGCGTAATACATGATGACGTTGATCCCCGTGAGCTGCTGGACGATCTGAAGCCCGATCCCCAGGCCGATGGCGCGGCGGAAATGGGAATTCTGCAGGAACATCTGGAACCCGTTCTGCTTGACCTTCAAGCTGTCCTCGATCTCCCGCACCTCGGCTGCAATCTCGGCATCGTCGAGATGCATCCGCTGGAAAACCTTGACCGCATGGTCCTTGAACCCCTTGAGGAACAGCCAACGGGGGCTCTCCGGCAGGAACAGAACGCCGGCGAACATGACGGCAGCCGGAATCGCAATAACTCCCAGCATGATCCGCCAGTGGCCGCCGGTGACCCCGCCGAATGTCGCATACGAGGCCAGCCAGGTGTCGCTCAGGAATGCCAGCACAATCCCGATCGTGATCATGAGCTGATACATCGAAATCATCGATCCCCGCACGGTCTGCGGGGAAATTTCCGACAGGTAAAGCGGTGCCGTGAACGAGGCGACCCCGACGGCAATTCCCAGCAGAAAACGGGCGGCGATCAGCCAGTTCTCATCAATCGCGAACGCGCAGCACAGGGATCCCACAATGAAGATAACCGCGCTCACCAGAATCGTGCGCCGCCTGCCGAAATGACTCGAGATCACCCCGCTGATCAGCGTTCCGAACACCGCGCCCCATAGAAGCGCGCTCACGATCAACTCGATCTGCTGGTCGCCGATCTTGAAATCCTTCTCGATGAAATGCTGGGCACCGGAAATCACTCCCACGTCGAGTCCGAAAAGCAACCCGGCAAGGGCCGCGGTGAATCCGATGAAGTATACGATGAAGCCGACTTTTTTTCCGGTGGGAGAGGTGCTCATAGGGAGGCCTTATTATCAGCCGGAATCGGGTATTTCACAATATTAATTCCGGAAGGCCCGCAGCCACGCGTGCGATCAAAACTGCGTTGGCTGGACATCTCCGGACCGCTCCGCCTTCTTCCCTCCGCAGGAATCCCCACCCGGTTTCGATCCGCCCGGAACGGGAATGTTCGACGGCTCCGCGCGGATCTGGCAGGATCCACGGGATGACGCTTGCGAACCAGATCACGATTGTCAGGATCCTGCTGATCCCGGTCTTTGTGCTGTTCTGCATTTATTACGGCCAGGGAGTTGGAGCCGGGGATCCGCAGGAATGGCAGCGCTGGGCGGCGATCATCACGTTTCTCCTCGCATCGGTCACCGACGGACTGGACGGGTGGGTCGCCCGCCACTGGCGGCAACGCAGCCGCCTGGGGACGATTCTTGACCCGATCGCCGACAAGGGGCTTCTTCTCACCGCGATCATCACGCTGAGCCTGAGCCGGTGGACGTATGCCTTTCCGCTCTGGTTTCCGGTGCTGGTGATCGCCCGCGATGCCGTGATCCTCGTCGGGTCCGGGGTCCTTTACCACCTCGACCAGAAATTCGAGGTGCGGGTGAGCTGGCTGGGAAAAGCTGCCACGGCGGCCCAGATGGTTGCGCTGGCGTGGATGATGCTGCAGTTGCCCCATTACCTGGTTTCTGTTTATGTCGCGGGGTTCTTCACTCTGGCGAGCGGAGCGGTCTATGTCTCCCGCGGCATCCGCCAGCTCCGCCTCCACGATCACCCACACTGAATTCACCCATGCGCAATGTCGCCATCGTCGGCCGGCCCAATGTCGGCAAATCCGCCCTTTTCAACCGCCTCGCCGGACGGATGATCTCCATCGTCCACGATCAGCCGGGCGTCACCCGCGACCGGATCGCCTCGATCTGCAGGCTCGGCAGCGCCCCGTTTGAAATCGTGGACACCGGTGGCATCGGAGCCGAACCGGATCCGGACTTCGCCGAGGACACCCGTGCCGGCGCGCTCATCGCCATCGAGTCTGCGGACGTCATCCTCTTCGTCACCGACGCGCACGACGGAGTCGCCCCGCTCGATGCCGAACTCGCTTCCCTCATCCGCACCTCCGGACGCCCGGTCATCCTCGTCGTGAACAAGGTGGATGTGGAGGCACACGAATCCCGCGCGGACGAATTTGCACGCCTCGGGTTTGCCAACACGGCCGTAGTCAGCGCGGCGCACGGAAGGGGAATCGGGGATCTTGTTTCCCTCACCGAGTCGCTTCTGCCCGAGGCGGCGGGAGAGGATGCCGGAAAACCCGAAGCCCCGAAGCTCGCGCTGGTCGGACGCCCGAACGTCGGAAAATCCTCTCTGATCAATGCGATCCTCGAGGACAAGCGCACGATCGTAAGCGACATTCCGGGCACGACGCGCGATGCGGTGGATGTCGCCACCGAGCGCGAGGGAAAATCCTACATCCTCTGCGACACGGCCGGCATCCGCCACCGCTCGAAGCACAACACTTCGGTCGAAGTCTTCAGCGTCATGCGATCGGAAAAAACCATCCGGCGCGCGGACCTGAACATCCTCGTCGTGGACGCGACGACCGGCGTCACCGCCCAGGATAAAAAGATCGCGGGGCTGATCCAGGAGGCCAACAAGCCGGCGATTATCGCACTCAACAAGTGGGATCTCATCGAGCCGGACGGCCAGTCGGATTCGGACCTGCTCCGCGAGCATGTCTCCCGGGTGCGTCGCGAGCTTTTCTTCCTCGATTACGCGCCGGTCGTCGTCCTCTCCGCGCTCACCGGGGAGAATGTCCGCCGCATTTTCACAACGGTCGAAAAAGTCCGCCAGCACGCCTCCCGCCGCGCAGGAACCGGGGAGCTGAACCGGGTGGTCCGGGCCGCAGTGGAGCGCCAGGCTCCGGCGATCAAGGGCAACCGCCGTTTCAAAATTCTTTACGCCACGCAGGTCAACGAGACCGGACCTTCTGCCATCAAGCCGCCGCAGTTCATCCTCTTTGTCAACGACCCGAGCCTTCTCCCGGACAGCTACGTCAACTACCTCTGCGCGCGGATCCGGGACAAATGGGAGTTCCCCGGGCTCCCGATCCTCCTCCGCCTCCGTGGCCGCGAGGGGAAGAACGCCCGGGCGATGGAGAACTGAACCCCGGGCAATGGAGGGCGCTGCTCCGTCAGCGCCGACTGGTTTGCGCAAGCCAGATTCACGGACGACACGGCGGTCGTCCCTCCAGAAAAAATGCCGAAGCTGGCATCGGGGTATGAACACCCGGGCATCAGCGGAGCTCCGCTTCGGTCGGAAAAAGTTTTTGCTTTGCCGTTTCGTCACGGATCCGGCGGACCTGTTCCTCCGTCACTTCGGGGCTTCCGGGTTTCCACCGGACGTGCACCTCGTTCACCACGGCGGCAATCTGCGCATCACCGAGATCGAATCTCCATGCGGGCATGATCCCGGAATAGGTCTTTCCCTCCCGGACAATGCCGCCCTTCATCCCGAGCAGAATGATGCGGACGAGCTGGTCCGAAGAGCCGTCCAGCCGCGGAGAGGTGGAAAGCGGAGGGCAGATGTTCGGTATGCCATTGCCGTCGGGCTGGTGGCATGCGGTGCACTTCGCCAGATAGATTTCGTGCCCGGTCAGAGGAGCGGGGATGGACGTCAGGGGCGCCTCGTTGCAGGACGCGAGAAACAGGCACAGGAATGCCGGCCGCGCCCAGCGTCTCATTTCTCGACGGGTTGACGCTCCGCAACCGGCATGCCGAGCGCGCGCTCGACATCATCCGCGATCCGCTCGTGCTCTGGCATCTGGTCGAACCGGTAGAGGATCCGGAGATTCCCCTCGGGATCGATAAGATACGTGTAGGTCGAGTGGTCGATCATGTAATCGCTCTTGTCCTCGCCCACAGCCGGTGCTTTTCGGAAAAACGCACCGTAAGCGCGCGCAGTGGCGCCGACATCCGCCGGAGCGCCGCTCAGCCCAATGAAGCGGTCGTGAAAGAACGGCACGTATTCTTTCATCGTCGCCGGGGTGTCCCGTTCGTCCACGCTGACAAATGCAACCTTGACCTTCTCCTGTGCGGCGGGGGACAGCCTGCGGAAAACCGCCGCGAGGTTTCCGAGCGTCGTCGGACAGATGTTCGGGCACCGGGTGAATCCGAAGCTGAGCAGAACAACATTCCCGCGCAGGTCATGCAGGTGCAGGGGATTCCCGTTCTGGTCGGTCAGCGAAAAATCATACGCGGGGCGGGCTTCGCTGTCATACTGGCCAAACCACGGCGACGCCGATCTTCCGGCCACCGAAAAGAGCACGATCAGCGCCGGGATCGCAACCACCGCGCAGGTGGCCGCGATGATCAGGGCGATCCTGCGGGAGCGGATATCTGTGCGACGGGCCATGCTCAGCGGACGGGGACCTGAAGGGTGATTTTTTCCTTCCGTCCTCCGGACTCGGTTTCGAGTGTCAGCGGAACCACGGCACCAGCCTTGGGAACTTCCTTCAATTTCATCAGCATGATGTGGTCGCCCCCCGGCTCGAGGACCCGCTTTTTCCCGGCTTCCACCGTGAAGCGGTCCACAAACTCCATCCCCATCACCTCCTGGCCGTTCACTTTCGACCTGGTGGTGACCATCGGCCTGACCTCGCGGGCGACCGGGGTCGAGCCTCCGGTCACGGTGACCGGCTTGTCCGAGTGGTTCGAGATGGTCATGAAGGCGGCTGTCGCTCCGGACGCCGGCGGCACCGCCCGGATCCACGGGCTCTCGATCTCGATTTCTCCGGCGCCAAGCAGGCCGGATGACAGAATCATCACCGACAGGATCCTCTTCATCCTTCAATCATAGCCCGACGGTTGCCGGGGATAAAGCGTTATCCGCCTCCGACCGGGGGCAGTCCGGCGAGCGCCATCGCGATTTCCTCGGCGGGATACTCGTAGTCCTCGAGCTCCCCGGCCGCAAATTTCATGTAGGCGGTCATGTCGAAATGCCCGTGCCCGCAAAGATTGAAGAGGATGCTCCTCGAGACGCCTTCCTCACGGCAGCGGATCGCCTCGTCGATCGCCGCGGAAACCGCGTGCGAGGCCTCCGGCGCCGGAAGAATTCCTTCCGCCTTCGCGAAGGTCACCCCTGCGCGGAAGACATCGGTCTGCCCGACCGAGCGTGACTCGATCAGCCCCAGTTCCTGGACGTGGCTGACGAGCGGAGCCATCCCGTGGTAGCGGAGGCCCCCGGTGTGGATCGCGGGCGGGATGAACGAACTCCCGAGCGTGTGCATTTTAACGAGCGGGGTCAGCTTGCCGGTATCCCCGAAGTCGTAGGCATAGCGGCCCTTGGTGAGCGACGGACAGGCGCTCGGTTCGACCGCCACGATGCGAGATTTTTTTCCGTTCCGCAGCGACTCGCCGATGAACGGAAATGCGATGCCGGCAAAATTTGATCCCCCGCCGGTGCAGCCGACAACGATGTCCGGGTAATCATCCGCCAGGTCGAATTGCTTCAGGCATTCGAGTCCGATCACCGTCTGGTGGAGGAGGACGTGGTTGAGCACGCTGCCGAGGCAGTATTTGGTGTCCGCATTTTTTGCGGCCACTTCCACGGCCTCCGAAATCGCGATCCCGAGAGACCCGGAACAGTCCGGATCCGCCGCAAGAATCGCGCGGCCGGCCTCGGTCTCCATGCTCGGGCTCGCGATGCACCGCCCGCCGAACGTCTCCATCAACGCCTTGCGATACGGCTTCTGCCCGAAGCTCACCTTCACCATGAAAACCTCGCACGGGATTTCGAACATCGAGCACGCGATCGAGAGGGCCGACCCCCACTGGCCGGCGCCGGTTTCCGTCGTGATCCGCTTCGTCCCCTCCGCCTTGTTGAAATACACCTGCGGAAGCGCGGTGTTGAACTTGTGCGAACCGCTCGGGCTCGTCCCCTCATATTTGTAATAGATCCGCGCCGGGGTCCCGAGCGCCTTCTCAAGCCGCCGCGCGCGGAAAAGCGGCGTCGGACGCCACTGCGCGAGAATCTGCCGGACCTCCGCCGGGATCTCGATCTCGCGCTCGGCGCTGATTTCCTGCGCGATCAGCTCCTTCGCGAACAGTGGCTCCAGTTCGGCGGGCGACAACGGCTGCCCGGTCCCGGGATGCAGCGGCGGCGGGGGAGGAACCGGGAGATCTGCAACAAGATTATACCAGGCTTTCGGAATGTCGTTTTCAGGGAGGAGATACTTGATCGTGTCCATCGCGCGCCACCATGCCTGCCCTGCCCCCTCATTTCAAGAACACTCATTTCAAGAAACTCCGGCTCCCTCCCACGCACCTTCCCGGCCCAGCCACACGCAAAACCAAAGCGACGGTTTACCGATTATTGATGCGGCCGCATCAATAATCGGTATTTTTGTATGATTGATCAGTAATGTAACGGGCGGTTGGGCGGTTGAGTTTTTGTTCCCGGCGTGTAGAAAGCGGGGCGTATGAAGAAGCGTCCCCTCCGCGTGGGCTTGATCGGCTACAATTTCATGGGCAAGGCGCATTCGAATGCGTGGCGCCAGGTCGGGCGGTTTTTTGACCTTCCGGTTGAGGTCGGGCTCGACACGATCTGCGGGCGCTCGGCAACCGGGGTGAGGGCGGCGGCAGAGAAGTTCGGATGGAGCCGGACATCGACCGACTGGCGCGAGGTCGTGGCGGATCCCGGCATCGACATCGTGGACATCTGCACGCCGAATGACAGCCACCATGAGATCGCGCTGGCGGCGGCCGCGCACGGGAAGGCGATCCTGTGCGAGAAGCCCCTTTCCACCGATGTCGCGCGGTGCATGGAAATGGTTGACGCGGTGAAGAAGGCAAAAGTCGTGAACATGGTCTGCCACAATTACCGGAGGATCCCGGCCATCGCGCTGGCGAAGAGGATGATCGAGCGCGGCGATCTGGGTGACAGGATCCATCATTTCCGGGGGCGTTATGCTCAGGACTGGCTGATTGATCCGTCTATTCCCCTGATTTGGCGGCTGCAATCGAAGATCGCCGGTTCGGGTGCTCTCGGGGACATCGGCGCACACATCCTCGATTTGGGAAGATATCTCGTCGGCGAGATCAGGGAGGTGTGCAGCGTCATGGAAACATTTGTGAAAGAACGTCCGCTTCCGGCGACGGCGGACAGGGGGCTCGGTGCGGCGAAAGGCTCGAAAAAAACCGGCCGCGTCACCGTGGATGATGCGGTCTCATGGATCGGGCGCTTCAAGAACGGCGCGCTCGCAAGCTGTGAAGCCACACGGTTCGCCTGCGGACGGAAGAATCAGGTCGCTTTCGAAATCAACGGGAACAGGGGGTCTCTCGCATTTGATTTCGAGGACATGAACCACCTGAAATTCTTCAGCGCCGCCGACCCGGCCGACGCGCGCGGGTTCCGCGACATCCTCGTCACCGAGCCCGTCCATCCCTATGCCGGCGCCTGGTGGCCTCCGGGGCACATCATCGGATACGAGCACACGTTCGTGAACACCTTCGCCGATTTCGTCAGGGCGGTTGTAGACGGACGGAGCGTGAAGCCGACATTTGCGGACGGACTCGTAAACGAAAAAGTTCTCGCCGCGATCAGCGAGAGCGCAAGGGAGCGGGCGTGGGTCAGGGTCTGACGGGAAACTCGACGAAAAATGCGGTCTGCTCCTCCGGGGTGGACACAAAGTGCGCCTGCCCGTGGAGAAATCGCTCGGTGAGGAGTTTCACGCTGTAGGTGCCGAGTCCGCGCCCCGCGCCCTTCGTGCTGAAAGAGCGGTTGAAAATCTGAAGCTGCGAGGTGCGGGGGATCACACCCTGGTTCCGGACATGAAACTCGACGCGCTCCCCGGGAAGCCGACGGCATCCCATCGTCACTTCTCCTCCTGCGGGGCTCGCTTCCAGCGCGTTCTTGGCAAGGTTTCCAAGAATCCGCAAAAGGAGGGGCAGATCCGAGTCAAACTCGACCGGTTCGCAGTCCTCCGCGGCACAGATGGTTTTTCCGTCGCACGCCGGGTGCTTCAAATAGGTCGCGATCACGCGGGAGACGGCATCGCGGCTGTTCACCGGCTTCATTTCGACCTGAAGATTTCCGCCTTCGGCGGCGAGCAGTTCGCGCTGGGCTCGGATCTCGTCCACAAGCTGTTCGGAAAGGCTGACGACGAGCCCGCGCAGTTCGTGCAGCTCCTCGGGACCTGAGAATTCCATGATTTCTCCGACCGACTGCAGCCCGCCCGCCGTGTTCAGGATGTCATGAAAAAAGATTTTTTCGAGTGCCTGCCTTCGCTTTTCGTCGCTGATATCCTGGATGGAAAGGAATGCGAACCTTTCCCCTTCGAGGTCGAACGGCCGGGCCCAGACCCTGAGATCGAGGGCCGCTCCGCAGTCCACCATCATGCGGCATTCCTCGACCGGGGTGTCGCCCTCAAGCCCGCTCATGATCGCGCGGAATGCCCCGCAGACTTTGCAGGCGTCAGCATCCCCGCATCCTCCGGATGTTTCCGCGCTGTGGATGCATCCCGCCGCCTCCCCCGGGCGTTTGCCCCAGAGCTTGGACGCATCGCTGACGCGGAAAAATGTCACGGCGGCCCGGTTGGCAAAGACGATCTGCCGGGTGGAATTGACGGCGAGAAGGATATCCGGGATGGCATCCATGAGATCCCGCATCTGCTTCCATTCTTCAATCTGGCGGGCCTGCGAGATGACCTTGTCCGGGTTGGTCCGGAGATCGGTGCGGGGAGTCTCGCTCATGAGGGGAGTATATTGCCGGCGTCTGCGGCCGACAAATGAAATTCCCGAACCCGCGAACATCGTCGGCTCTGGAATTGACAGGGCGGAGGTTCTCGATTTATCTGGGTGGCGTGAAAGTTTCCCTCTTTATCCTCGCGCTGGCGGTGGTGGCACTGTCCGCCTGCACCACACTTGAAAACCGGCGCGACATGTATTTTCCGCAAAAGGTGAACGGCCCCTACACGCGGATGCTCAAGGATGGCATTCCCAAACCGCAGCCGGTTCACGGAGCGGCACCCAAGGGGATGTCTGACGGCAAGTCGGTCGTCCGATAGGAGTCGTGGCCGGGCCCGGGAAACGGAAAGGCGACCTCAGCTTCTCGTCGTCGCTCAACCTTTTCACCTACCGGGCGGTGTTCGGTCTCCTGGCAAAAGCGGAGCCGCCCCGGAGCCGCACAATCCAACTCGGACCGCAGAGCCGGGTTTTATTTTTCACGACCGCCGGGCTGGGCGACTCGCTGCTCGACTCCGCCGGAATCCGCTCGGTAGCCGAGTCATTCCCGGGCATCCAGATCGATGCGGTCGTGCATCACCGGCGCAGGGACATTTCGGAGCACAATCCGTTTTTGAAGAAATTGCATTTCCTGCGGAAGGGCCCGCATGCGTTCATCGGGCTCTGGGGAAGCCTGCGAAAGCGGGGACCGTGGGACGCTGTGTTTTACCTGAGCTGCCATGATCCCGAGGCGCGGTGCCTCGGGTATTTGTTGGCGAGGGACGCCACGATCGGCCTGGCTTGGAGGACGAAGCTGCCGTGGTTGTGCGCGCGGAACATCGACGAGCCGGGACTGCGCAAAGCCCATCTGGCCGCACAGGCGGTCCGGGTGGCGGCAGAAGCCGGGGCTTCGGGAAAAACGGTTCGGATGGTTTACGAGGTGAAGGATGCCGACCGGGCCGGATTGGATGCAAAGCTTTCCGGGTTCGGATATCCGCGTGGAGACGGCGTGGTTTTTCAACTCGGCGGCGGCGGCGGGGCGTTCCGCGACTGGCCGGTCGGCCATTTCCTTGAACTTGCCGGAATGGCGCATGCCGCCGGCATCGGTCCGCTCTTCCTTCTCGGAGGTCCGGATCATGAAGAAAAATCCCGGAGACTCATGTCCTCGGCGCAGGGGATTCCATTGTTCGACCTTGTCGGGAAACTTCCCCTTCCCCAGTCGGCCGCGCTGCTCGAGCAGGCGCGGTGTCTCGTCTCAACCGATACCGGGATCATGCACCTCGCTTTTGCGATCGGGACTCCGACCGTCGCCCTCCTGCACTGCACGCCGGGCGCCGACCGGGTGGGTCCGACCGCCGATCCGGACCGGCATGTCGTCATTGCGCTTCCCAGGCCGCCGGGCTACCGTTCGCCGGCAGATGTCTCGATGAGCGAGATCCCGCCGGAGCGGGTATTTGAAGGTCTGAAGGAACTGTTTTTCCGGAACGCATGAATCCCCGCCCGCCACGTGCCGTGCTTGTCATCTGCGCGAGATATCTTGGCGACTCGCTGCTGCTGCGACCGTGCCTGCGGGCACTGCGCGCCGCGTTTCCGGACGCCCGGATCGATGCCGTGGTGGCCGCTGGCACGGGCTGCGCGCTCGACGATTGCGCGGATGTCTCGCGCGTCATCGAGTGGCCGGCCCGCCGTCCATTCAGCGAAGTCGCCGCGATTTTTCGCATCGCGCGCGGCGGATACGACTGGGCGATCGATTTCACCGGGAACGACCGGAGCGCGCTCATCGCGCTGGCATCGCGCGCGGGATTCCGTGTCGCCTATGAACGGCCAAAACTTCCCAAGTGGTCGCTTCGCCGGGCTGCGTATCACTTCCGGCCGCCCCACCACAAAATCAAACCGCATACCTTGGTTCAGCGCCTGGAGTTGCTCGAAGCGTGCGGGGTGTCCCCGCAGGGATTTGCGTTCGGCCTCGTTCCGAGGGAGGACGCGGTGCGGGCGGCCGCCGGGAAACTTCAGGGGATGCCGGGAAAAATCCTTCATGCGCACGTGACATCGCGCGACATGCAGAAGGCGATTCCCTCCGCGACCGTCAGGGAGGTGCTTGAAGGGGCGATCCGGTCGGGATTCGGGGTTGTGGTCACCTGCGGTCGTGCGCAAGTCGAGCAGGACCATGCGGCCCGCTGCACGGAGGGATTGCCCGCGGGAACATTTCGCATCTTTCACGACCTCGACTGGCACGGGCTGGTCGCGATGATTTCCCTCTGCCGTGCCTACTGGGGATCCGACACAGCCCCGGCACACATCGCCGCCGCCCTCGGCAAAAAAATGCTGATCCACTTCGGGCCCTCGCGCGCCGACCACTGGAAGCCACTCCACCCGAACGGCACCGCCGATGTGAGACCGTGCGGCTGTTTGAAAAACAAGCGCGTGGACTGCGCGCGCGGAGTGCCCGGAAAATGCCTTCAGGAGATCAACACCGCCGGCGTGATCTCATGGCTCAGAGACTGATCAGGCCGCGCCGCCGAGGCCGAACGCCTCGTGGGCGAGGTTGGCGGCCGTCTCGATCTTGTCCTCGTCGATGATGACGGCGATCTTGATTTCAGAAGTCGAGATCATCTGGATGTTGACGCCGCCGTTGCCGAGGCATTCGAAGAGCTTCGCGGCGACGCCCGAGTGCGAGCGCATCCCGATGCCGACGACGCTGAGCTTGGCGATGCCGCTCTTTTTTGTGACCGTTCCGGCGCCGATCTCCTTCGCGACGCTGTCGATGAGGCCCCCCATTTTCTGGAGTTCGTCGTTGCTCATCGTGAACGAGATGTCGGTCGTCCCGCTGACCGAGACGTTCTGGACGATGACGTCGATGATGACGTGGGCCTCCGAGAGCGCGGTGAAGATCCTTGAGGCCGTGCCCGGCTTGTCCGGCACGTTGGTGATGGTGACTTTCGCCTGGTTGCGTTCGATGCTGACGCCGCGGACGACGACGTTCTCCAGTCCGTTTGCTTCTTCTTTCACGATGGTTCCCCGGTTGTTGTTGAAACTGCTGCGCACCTCGAAGGGCACTTGGAATTTTTTTGCGAATTCGACCGACCGCGACTGCATGACCTTCGATCCGGAGCTGGCCATTTCGAGGAGTTCGTCGTAGTCGATGACATCGATCTTGCGCGCGCCCTTGACGACGCGCGGATCGCAGGTGTAAACGCCGTCCACGTCGGTATAGATCTCGCAGTGGTCGGCCTTGAGGGCGGCCGCGATGGCGATGGCGGTGAGG
This sequence comes from uncultured Chthoniobacter sp., assembly GCA_964431635.1. GTDB lineage: Bacteria > Verrucomicrobiota > Verrucomicrobiia > Chthoniobacterales > Terrimicrobiaceae > QYQL01. Next base: position 46,385 of record CAYSKK010000010.1, read on the forward strand.
TCGGATCCTCCGCGGCCGAGGGTCGTGATGTGCCCCTGAAGCGTCTGCCCCTGGAATCCGGCCACGATGCAGATGTTCCCCTCGTTGAGGTGCTTCCTGATCTGGCGCGGAGTGATGTTCGAAATCTTCGCCTTCGTATGGATCCCGTCGGTGATGATGCCCGCCTGGGCACCTGTGAGCGAAATCGCCTTGGCGCCGAGCGAGTGGAGCGCCATGGCCGTGAGCGCGATCGTCGTCTGCTCACCGGTCGAGAGGAGGACATCCATTTCGCGGGCGGTCGGCTGTTCGGTGACCTGCCTGGCGAGCTTGATCAGGCCATCGGTGACACCCGACATCGCGGAGACGACGACGACAACCGAATTGCCGGCGCGCTGGGTTTCGACAACCCGGCGGGCGACATTCAGGATGCGCTCAGGATTTCCGACGGACGTGCCGCCGTATTTTTGGACGACGATGGGCATGGCGGGGGATCAATCAAGCACTCTGCGCACAGCGGTCAAGTCCGCATCCGCCTCGACGGGTGCGAAGCCACCGTGTTTGACCGGCGCGTCGGGATCCTTGAGCCCGTGTCCGGTGACGGTGAGGACGATTTTTGCCCCGGGGCGTAGGGCTCCAGCGAACGGGCAGGCCGCGCAGCGTTCGCTTCCGAGGCATTTGAGGAGTCCGGCCACGCTGGCGGCGCTGGCGGGCTCCACGAAAATCCCCTCGTTCGAGGCGAGCCACTGCTGGGCATCCAGGATTTCCTTGTCGGTGACGATGTCGATGCAGCCGCCGGATTCCTTCACCGCGGCGTTGGCTCCCTGCCAGCTCGCGGGGTTTCCAATCCGGATGGCGGTTGCGACGGTGTGGGGCTCGACCGGGTGGCCGTGGTAGATCGGAGCCGAACCCGCGGCCTGAAAGCCCACCATTTTCGGGAGCCGGGAGGAGCGGCCGAGCGCGTGGAATTCGCGGTAGCCTTTCCAATAGGCGGTGATGTTCCCTGCATTTCCCACCGGGAGGATGTGAAGATCCGGCGCCTCGCCGAGTTCCTCGATGATTTCAAAAGACGCGGTCTTCTGGCCCTCGATGCGGTCCGGGTTGATCGAGTTGACGATCGCAACCCCTTCCACGCCTCCGAACTCGCGCACCAGGCGGAGGGCGTCATCGAAATTCCCGCGGATCGCCACAACTTTTGCACCGTAGGCAAAGGCCTGGACGAGCTTGCCGGTGGCGATTTTCCCGGCCGGAAGCAGAACCGCACAGCGGATCCCCGCCCGGGCGGCATAGGCGGCCGCGGCGGCGGAGGTGTTCCCGGTCGATGCGCAAATGACGGTGTGCGCGCCGCGTTCGACCGCCTTCGAAAGCGCAACGGTCATTCCGCGGTCCTTGAACGAGCCGGTCGGATTCAGTCCCTCGTATTTGAGATACACTTCGGCACCGGCGCGATCGCTCAGGCGCGGCGAGTGGATGAGCGGCGTGGACCCTTCGTTCAGCGAGACGACCGGAGTGGCGTCGGTGACAGGCAGGTGGGCTTTGTAGCGGGAGATGACTCCGCGGTCGTGGAGAGGCTGGTTCACAAGAAGGATTCCATATGGAGAAGGAGAGGTTCGCCCTTCACGCAAGGCAGGGCGGAAAGGGTCGCGACAGCCGAGCGCATGCACCCGAGTGGCGCATCATGCAATGTCAATACAAGCGGCACGGGACCTTCGTCGGGGCTCTCGGGCTGGATCACCGAGAGGATGCCGATGCCCGCCGCGCCGAGCGCCCCCGCGATCTGTGCCAGCACGCCGGGGCGGTCCTCGACGGCGAGCCGCAGGTAGAATTTGGAAACCGAATCATCAACCGGCTTGCACCGGCCGTAGAGGTCGTGGGTTGCGAACCCGCACGACCCGCGGGGCGAACGGAGGGCCTCCGCCGCGTGGGCGAGGTCGCCGATGACCGCGCTCGACGTCGGATCCTGCCCGGCTCCGCGCCCGTAAAAAAGCGTCTCGCCGACCACATCGCCATGAACGGCCACCGCATTGAAAACCCCGTTGACCGAGGCCAGCACGTGGGACTTCGGGATCAGCGTCGGCGCAACCCGGACCTCGATTTCGTCGCTCGCGTCCGCCTTCACCGTGGCGATGAGCTTGATCCGGTAGCCGAGCTCGCCGGCAAACCGGATGTCCGCGGCGGAAATCTTTTCGATCCCCTCCACGAGGACGCTGGCCGGCTCGACCCAGAACCCGTAAGCCAGCGAGGCAAGGATGATCGCCTTGTGCGCGGCGTCCCACCCGTTGACATCGAGCGCGGGGTCCGCCTCGGCATACCCGAGCTTCTGCGCCTCCTCGAGCGCCGGGGCAAAATCCATGCCCGAGTCGGACATGCGGGTGAGGATGTAATTGCTCGTGCCGTTCAAGATCCCGTGGATCGACTCGAACCGGTTCCCGACAAATGACTCGCGGACGGCCTTGATGATCGGGATTCCGCCCGCGACAGCCGCCTCGAAAAAGACTTCGACATTCTTCTCCTTCGCCAGATCAAAAATTTCCTTCCCGTGCTCGGCGAGGAGCGCCTTGTTCGCGGTGATGACGGTCTTTCCTGCCGCGATCGCGCGGCGGATGAACGCGAGCGGGAACTGGATGCCGCCCATCAACTCGATCACGATCTGAATCGAAGGGTCGTTGATCAGGTCGTCCGTCTTCTCGGTGAAAAGCTCATCCGGGGCCTCGACCCGGCGCGGCTCGTTCAAGTCCTTCACCGCGATGCGGCGCACGGAAAATGCCACCCCGGTGCGCTCCTCGATCAACGCGCCGTTGCGCACGAGGTTTTTGTAAACCCCGGAGCCCACCGTGCCGAATCCGGCCAGTCCGATCCCAATCTCAGTTTTCATAGCGAGCCGCATACTATCGCCGCGAGGGGATTTCCATGTAAAGCGCGATCATTGGAAAGACGACGCTTGCCGCGAAGCCCGCGCGGGCTTTCCCGCAGGAGACTGGCACAGGACATGAAACGCCTCCCCTGCCCCGCGCAACGCCTCCGGCAGCGGGATCCCCTGATCCTCCAGAAATGCGGTGAGATTTCCGCAAAAGCCTGTCCGACAGCCGAGCGCCTCCCCCCACGCCTGGAGGTCTGTGAAATTCACATCCGCGGTGATGTCGCGGTGCCCGAACGCGGCATAGACATCCGGGCCTTGCAGCCGCTGGTGGTGGGCGTAAGCGCGCACGGTTCCCGCCGGGCGGCGGTGGTAAAGGCCGGGCATCGGGCCGCCGTAGTCGACAGTCAGCATGCGGCCGGCTTTCCAATGCGGAGCCCATGCCTCCAGCCATTTTCGATACGACTCGTGGACTTCCACCCGGGAGCCTTCCGGCGGGCACGACTGCAGAGCGGAGGACTCCGGCAACCGCTCGGGGACCAGCAAAACCTCCTTCGCGGAATTTCCCCCGATCCGCAGGGCGAGTTCCATCCATGCGCCCCCGCTCCACACAAAAACCCGGCACGGAAAGGCGTCCGGAAGCTCATTGGAAAAGATGTCGGCCTCCCCGCCCGATGCCTCTAGGGCCTCCGCCGGATCCTCGTGCCAGACGACCCTTCGTCCGCGAAGGAGCTTTTGCTGTTCCTCCCGGAGCACCGGAGAAACCTCGACGATGTGATAGGTCGTCCGCCAGCGCCCGAAATATCCGAGGTGGTCCAGCACGCCGGCGGCAAGGCGGCCGGTTCCGGCACCAACCTCGATGACATGCCTGCGGCGGCCCGCTTTCAGCCACGCCGCCACCGCGCGGGCCAGCGAGGAATCCAATCCCGGCCATGTGGAAAAGTCCCCCCGCGCACCGACGGTGCGGATGCGCCTCGTGTAGTAGCCGGCCTCCGGATGGTAGAGCGCCGCAGCCATGAAGCCGTCGAAAGGGATGCTTCCTCCGCATTCGGCCTGAAGCTGTTCAAGGATCCCGCCGGTCACGGCTTGGTCAGGGCTTCATCCGCGCGGACCAGTTCCTGCCAGGCATCCTTGTAATCTGGCTCATACCGCTGGTCCTGGAAATCCATCATCTGTTCCCGGTGCCGGACGATTTTTTCAACGAGCGGGATGGCCGACTGGTAGACCTCGCGCAGCAGGCGCAGTGCCCCCGGCTCACGGTCCCAGAGCACGGCATACGACTCGACGAATTCGGCGGCGTAATTCGGTTCCGCGCGGTCGTTCGGAAACCAGATGTTCCGGGGAGGCTCGTTCAACTCGAGGAGCATCGGTGCCAGATAGATGTTTTTCAAAATCCCCTCGATGTATTTTCCGCGCGCCTCCGCCTCGCGCCCCTCGAGGGAGAGGCACAGCCCCCAGCCGAAGAGGAACGAGGGCTCGGCAAAATCGCGCGGGTATTTCTCCTGGTAGCCCGCGAAGAATGCCGCGGCGCGTTCGGGCGATTCGGCCAGAAGGTGGAGCATCGGGATCAAAAATCTGGCTCCCTGGTGGTCGACTGGATTCAGCGCGAGCAGTTCCTTCAACGTCGCCGCGGCGGGCGCATACCGGCCCAGGTGCCACTGCGTCATCGCGCGGCCGTAAAGCGCGCGCAGGTAGGGACGCGTGCCCAGGTCGATCCACCACGCCGGCTTCCCCGGCCACTTGTGAAATTCCCGCTCCGCGATTTCCTCGTAGGCCAGCAGGCAGGACTTGAAGCTGCCGGCCTGAAAATCCAGATCCGCCAGCTCGATCCGGGCGGCCGCGCAGTCGGGGTCGCGGGCGACCGCCAGCTTCAGCAGGGACGCCTTCTTTGACGGTGACCGCATGCGCAGGGCGGTCCGGACAAGACCCTGCGCGACATCGCGCGCGTGCCCGGCGCCCTGCTTTTCCCGGCCCACCCGCATCACAAGCGTCTTCGTGAGCGCACGGAGATCCTCGGGCGTCCTGCGGTCGAAATCCTGCAGGCGGATGTCGAGTTTGCAGTCCGCGGAAAAGCTGCGCCACGCCTCGGGATCCCAGTCCTCGCTGGCAGCGACCGAGAGCCGGTCGGGAGTGCCCAGCTCATCGAATGTCTTGTAGAGGAAGTTTTCCACCCGCGCCTGATCGAGCTCCTCAAGGATCTCGGGCGGGGCCACCGGCGTTCCCGAATTGTCGCAGACGATGACGATGGTCGGCAGAAACCAGTCCTGCCCGGACGGGAGCGGCTCCTCCAGATCGACCCAGTGGAGGAACCAGTTGTTTTTCGGAGATTTGAGCGGTTGGATCATGCGCTCCAGTGGATTTCGATGCGTTGTTTGCGTCCGAACCGGTCGCTGAAAAAGAGCTCCTTGTGCGCGGCTCCGTATTCGTGGACCAGCTTGGTGACCTTCACATCGAAGCAGCAGTATTCCGCGATCTGCATGAACTTTCCCTCGCGAAACCACCGGATGGCATCGAGGCCCTCGGCCACCTTTCCGACCCCGAGCGTGCCCTGGGCGACATCCTCAAGCTTCAGCCTGTGGCCGACCGACTTCTCGATGTCGATCAGGAGGTCGAGCGTGCGGAGCCGGTCCGGAAGGTCGAGGACCGTGTAGGCCATGAGCACCTCGTAGTCGAACCGCAGGATGTTGTAGCCCACCACGAGGTCCGCCCGCTCGAGCCGGTTGATCAGGTCCTGCACCCGGTTCTCCGGGAAGATCTCGTATTTGTCGTCCGCCGAACTGTAGGTGACGCCGACCGACATCCCCATCTCGTGCTTTTTGTCCCAGCCGCCGACATCATTCGCAGTCCGCTGGGTCTCGAGATCGAAATAGACAATATCCATGAAACGGAAAGCATGACGCGAATCCCCGCGATTCTCAAATGAAACCGGCGGCGGATTTGCCGCGCGGCCTAGAACGCGAAGGCCGCGCCGGTGACGACGCCGATTTCGTCCGGCCCGGTGTTCTGCTTGTCCGGCTCGGAGAGGTTCGCATTGGAGAGGTGATGCCACATCACTCCGGACCACACCGCCCACCGGTCGGAGATCTCGTAGCGGATCCCGCCGGAGGCAAGCAGGATGAACGTAAAGCACTGCCCGAGGCCATGGTCGTATTTGTCCGACGGGTGGGCATCCGCATAGCCGAGGCCGCCGCCGCCGCCCAGAAACACCGACCACGGGGAGTTGCCGATCGGAAGGATAAACCGCAGCTGCGGCCCCCAGCCGAGGTAGAAGCTTTCGGGGCCGTTGAAGATGGCCGCCGCAAAAAAGGTCGAGCGGATCTGGGTGCGCACCCGCACCGGGCCGAACTCGAGCGCGCGGAACGGCTCGTAGTCGAGCGAGAGCATCTGGGTCAGGAAAAAATACCGGTTCGGGTTGTTGTCGAAATTGAACATCTGGGCGGACTCGAGCGAAACCGCCCACTTGTGGCGGAAGCCGTCCCCCGTGGTCTGGACAACAGGCTCGGTTCCAGCCCGGAGAAGGGCGCCCGTGCACATGAGCAACAAAGCGATCAGAGTAATCCGTTTCATGGCAGGAGGCCTTCTGGGGAATCAGTCGAAATCCAGTTGCAGCGTGGGGGCGTAGTCCTCCCGCTGGGCCGGACCAAAAAAGTGATAGGCATGTGCAGCCTCATCGTTGATGTCGAACTCATCGGGAACCTCGATCCGGAATGCGGCCACGGGTTCGGGGTTCCTTGCATAGTCGTCCTGAATCATCCGGGTGACGTCCACAGTGACAAAGTCGGATTTGGCGGAAGCATTGCAAATATCGGACTGCTCGGCGAAGTTTTCCCGATCCGAAAAGGCCGAGGCATCGAGGCCGTGGAACTCCGGATCGGCGTCCCAGCGCGCGTCCGGCCAGTTCCCGGCGTGGACGAGGGATGCCGGAGGAAGCGGTTTTTCCGGAGTGCCGTTTTCCGTATGTCCCAGGCGCAGGCGCAGCACGGCACCGGTGAGCTTTTTGTCCGGCATGGCAGGAAGGTGAAACAGCAGAATGAATTTACGCACCCGTCCCGGAACGTTGGGGGCCACCATATCGCCCACGGCGATGGAGGCGTCCGGCCTGTCGTCAATCGGGCAGACGACTCCCGCGGGACCCCCTGACACTGCGCCAGTGTTGGTTGTGTCATCGATATAATTGGCGGTGGTGCGGTCAGGAGTCTCCACCTCATTGAGCAGAACCTCCTGGGACCCTGAGGCGGACAGGCCGGACAGTAAAATGCCGAAATGAACAACCGCCGGGAACCATGACACCACAGTGCGGCGAGGGGAACAGAGGCTGCTCATGAAGCGTCTAGATACTTCACGAGGCAGCAAGTTTTCAAGAGGTTTCAAGCGGACTGCACCATCCTGAGACGAAATGCCGGGAGGAGAAAAACGTGGAGCCAGACCCGAATGGCACTTCATCTCCCTTTCCGGCATTGGCGGGACCGGCGCCGTCCGGAATGGATTCGACGGACGACACGGCGGTCGTCCCTCCATCCCAAAAGTCCGTTAGTGCTATTCGAGCCGGACCCCATTTTCTGCGAGCACGGGTGCATGAACTCCGTGGCCATTTCGCTCGTCGCGGTCGCCGTGATCTTCTCGGAGGTGACCCGCCGCGACAGCCGCAGGTTTATCGACCGTCCGCAAGAAGCAGGCGCTCCACATCGAGCGGAGCGGTGAACATGGCGAGCGAGCCATCGGCATTGCGCGGCCAGTCTTTCTTCGGCCTGTCCCGATAGAGTTCCACGCCGTTGCCGTCCGGGTCCTTCAGATACACCGCCTCGCTGACGCCGTGGTCTGCCGCGCCGTCCAGCGAAATCCCCGCCTCCAGCACCCGACGGACAGCACCCGCCAGTTCCGCCACGGACGGGAAAAGGATGGCAATGTGGTAAAGGCCCGTGGTGCCAAGGGCCGGGGGCTTGCCGCCCGCACTCTCCCATGTGTTAAGCCCGAGATGATGGTGGTAGCCGTTGGAGGACAGGAATGCCGCATGGGTCCCGATCTGCTGCGTCACTTCGAATCCCAGAACATCGCGATAAAAGGCAAGCGACCGCGCCAGATCGGCCACCTTCAAATGCACATGGCCGACTTTCACCGGTTATTTTTCGAGGCGTCTTGCGATGATACCATCGAGCGAGGCTCTGCCGGCACCCTGGATGATGACGATGAGCGCGAGGCCGATCGCGAGGAGGTGGTATTCGAAGCCCTCGCCCTTTTGATTGCCATACCAGTTCATGAAGAAGCCGTTCGAAGCATGAGCCGTGAGGATGGCGACGACCATCACCGAGGCGACGCCGAAAGCGGCCACCCTGCTGAAGAGTCCGACAATGAGCCCGAGCGAACCGGCGAACTCGGCGGCGATCGCAAGAAAGGCAAACAGGGCCGGGATGTGCATCGTGCCGGTGAAGAACTGCATGGTTCCGGTGAAGCCGTGGCCCCCGAACCAGCCGAGCGCTTTTTGCGCGCCGTGCGGAAACATGACAAGGCCGAGCACGAGCCGCGCGATGAGCGGCCCAAGGCTGGTATCGGTTTTGAGAAGAAGGAGTTTCATGGTGGCCGGGTTTATTTGGCGAGTTTGGCCGCGATGCCGGCGACATGCCGGCCCTGGAAACGTGCCTGGGCCAGCTCCCTGGCGCTCGGCTGCCGCGAGCCGTCCGCTCCCGCGATCGTCGCGGCACCCCACGGCGAGCCGCCCTTGACTTCGCTGATGTCGGCCAGCTCGGGGCAGGCATACGGAAGCCCCGCGTAGATCATCCCGTGGTGCATGAGCGTGGTGACGAAGCTGATGATCGTGCTTTCGTTTCCACCGCCGGTTCCGGTGCTGGTGAAGACGCTGCCCACCTTGCCGACGAGCGCGCCCTTCATCCAAAGCCCGCCGGTCTGGTCGAGGAAGTTGCGCATCTGCGCGGCCATGTTGCCGAAGCGGGTTGGCGTGCCGAAGAGGATGGCGTCGTAATCGCCCAGCTCCTGCGGCGAGGCGACCGGTGCCGACTGGTCGAGCTTGGCGCCGTATTTTTTGGCCACCTCGGGCGGCATCGTTTCGGGCACGCGCTTCACCGTGACTTCAACGCCGTCCACGGTGCGGGCGCCTTCAGCGATCGAGGATGCCAGCGTTTCGACGTGGCCGTATGTGGAATAATAGAGGACGAGGATTTTGGTCATTTTTTTGTTGGTTGGTTTTAGTTGAGATCGAAAAGGAGGACCTGCGACGGACGCGTGGCGAGGAGTTCAATGGAGGTCGCGTGATCGAACGCCGCCGCATCGCCGCCGTTGAGCAGTTCTCCGTTGACTGTCACCTCACCCTCGGCGACGTGCAACCACGCATGGCGGCCGGAGGAGAGCTCGAAAGTTGAGCGTCCGCCCGCCCCGAGCTTTGCCAGCCAGAGGTCGGCATCCTGGTGGATGGCGATCGAGCCGTCGCGCCCGGTCCTGCTCGCGACGAGCTGGAGCGCTCCGGAGGGCGCATTTGCAAACGACGTTTCCGCATATCGCGGGGCGTGCCCCATGCTGTCCGGCTGGATCCAGATTTGCAGGAGATGCACCGCCTCGTCGCGCGAGGGATTGAACTCGCTGTGGTAAACGCCGCTTCCGGCGGACATGTATTGGACTTCGCCGGTCCGGATGATCCGGCCGTTGCCCATGGAGTCCTTGTGTTCCAGCGAGCCGCTCAGGATGAAGGTGATGATTTCCATGTCGCGGTGCGGGTGGGTCCCGAAGCCCATGCCCGGCATCACGAGGTCGTCGTTGATGACGCGCAGGCTGCGGAACCCCATCCATTGGGGATCGTGGTAGTCCGCGAAGCTGAAGGTGTGCCAGGTGTCGAGCCACCCGTGGCTCGCATGTCCGCGCTCGCCGGCTTTTCGAATGATCATGCGCCAACTCTCGCACGGCATCCGCTGCGTTGTGAAAGACCATGTTTCTTGCCTGAGCATAACTTTCATGCATACTTGAAACCGCATGGAACTCCGGCACCTCCGATATTTCGTTGCAGTTGCCGGAGAGGAAAACGTCTCCCGCGCAGCATTGAAGCTCCATGTTTCCCAGCCCGCATTGAGCAGGCAGATTCGCGATCTGGAGGACGAACTCGGTTTTCCGCTGTTCGAGCGGAGCGCGAAGTCCGTGCACCTGACACCGGCCGGACGCGAATTTCTGAACGGATCGCGCGCCGTCCTTCAACGGGTGGAGGATGCAGCCGGGGCGGCGCGCGCCGTGGCGACCGGAGGGAATGAGCTTCACATCGGCTATGCGATGTCGCCGACGGTCCGCATCCTGCCTCAGGCCCTGCGGGCGTTTCAGGCCGTGATGCCGGCCACGCGGGTGAAGCTGCACGATTTGTCCACCGGGGAAATGCTGGCCGGCCTGGGGAGCGGAAAACTGGATATCTCCTTCATGGTGCGCTCCCGTTTCGCGTTGAAGCGCGGACTGCATTTCGAGGATCTGGCACGTCTTCCGGTGCGCCTGGCCATGTCCCCGGAACATCCGCTCGCCCGCCGGAAGACCGTCCGCCTCACCGAAGTCGTGCAGCATCCGCTGATCGCTTTCAGCAGGGAAGAATACCCGGACTACCATGAGTTGCTGGAAGGCTGGTTTGCAAAAGCGCGGCTGCGCATCGCCGAGGAGCACGACAGTGTCGCCAGCCTCATCGCAGCCGTTGAATCCGGAAACGGAGTCGCGCTGGTGACCGAATCCATGGCGTGCGTGGCCGGTCCGCGCCTGCATCTGGCGCGCGTCACCCCCGCGCCGGACCCGTTGGTGATCGCGGCGGTCTGGCCCGAAGGAAAGCTGTCCGCCGCCGCAGAGCAGTTTCTGTCCTGCGCGCGGAAATGCTCCGGGCAGAAGCCCTGACCATTTTCCCGCATCGCTTGTTGACTCGCCGCCACGGATGGTGTCCCAGTGGGGAATGCTGAAACCCTTGCTGATCCTCGCCGTCGCCTCCCTGGCTTCCCTGTCCGCCTCCACCCCACTGCAGGACATCCCGTTCAAGACGGCGGATGGAAAAGATGCCTCGCTCAAAGATTACGCGGGCAAGGTCGTGCTCGTCGTCAACGTCGCCTCCCGGTGCGGCAACACCCCGCAGTATGCCGGGCTCGAAAAATTGTTTCTCGAAAACGCATCGAAGGGTCTCGTCGTCCTCGGGTTTCCCTGCAACGATTTCGGCGGACAGGAACCCGGCACGAACGAGGAGATCAAGGCGTTCTGCACGCAGAAATACAATGTGACGTTCCCGATTCTCGACAAGGTCCACGTCAAGGGCCCCGAGCAGGCTCCGCTCTACGCGGCCCTGACCGGGCCCGGCGCCAAATTTCCCGGTGACGTGAAGTGGAATTTTGGGAAATTCCTCATCGGCAAAAACGGCGATGTTATCGCCCGCTTCGACCCCCGCACCAAGCCGGAGTCCCCGGAGGTCACCTCAGCAATCGAGGCGGCACTCAAGTAACCGGCTCAAACCGAACGACGATGGCCAAAGCTGAAATCGGATTCGAACGCACCCTGGAGGACGGATCCGTCCGGCAGGTTTACGTCGCGCACAACGGGGGAACATATCGCTTCTTCGCAAGGAGCCGGCGCTTCGACAACTGGGAGGCCGAACCCGAACCGCCGGTCGAGGACTGGCTCGAACTTCTCGATTGCGTGCGCCGCCGGGTTGCCCGTCGCAAGCTGATGCCGGAAGAAGAATCCCGCGTGGTCGCCTGCATCCGCTCCCGCTTCCCCGGACACGAGTTTTGAACCCGAAATGTTCTCTGCGGGCTCTGCGCCTCCGCGTGAGGAATCACCGGATCCGGGTTGCAATCTCCCACCAGGAAACTTAAAACCCAACCGCGCAGGATTTCAGCTCGTCCAGTGTGGCGAATTCCAGGGTCGATGCGTGAGTGGCCTCCAAGACAACCCCGGGAGCCATCCCCTCATCGAAGGCCTCCTTCCACCTCGGCGCGCAGAGGCACCAGCGGTCGCCGGGAACCAGTCCGGGAAAATCAAATTCCGGGCGCGGCGTGGTGAGGTCGTTCCCCTGCGCCATCGAATACTCGAGGAAATCCTCCGTCACCATCACACAAACCGTGTGCACGCCATGATCCCCCTGCCCGGTATGGCAGTATCCATCGCGATAAAATCCAGTCTTCGGCTCAAAGCAACACGGCTCCAATTCCCCTCCCAATACATTTCTGGCCATGGAAAGTATCTATGAATGGATTTTCCACGGATGCAAGCGGGCCGGGTGCAAATTCGTCCGCAGAATGTGTGCCTGGGAGCTGGACATGCCTCCTGCGTTGGAACTCCGGCGGATGAGCCAGCTGGCCGATTCCGTGAACCACACCAGAGAAAAGCGTCGCATTTTACCCTCTCATCCTCCCCGCAATTGTGTTACCAGATCCGCAGCCTTGCCCTCCGTCATACGTCGGCGCGGAAAAAACATTGATCAAAACTCTCTCGTTTTGACCAAAGGCGGCAGCTTGCCACTCCCTGCCGGCATGCAAAATTTACGCTGGCTCGTCCGCCAAAAATTTACGCGAAGGAAAACGCGGCGTTTCCAGTCCCACATCCGGTGCGAGTCAACATTGGTCGAAGACCGGAGCATCTGCTGGCTAGTGGTCCAGCGGCGAAGCCGCCACAATCCCGGGGCGGCCCAGAACGTGCGTGTAAATCATCGTCGTCGATACGTCGCTGTGACCCAGCAACTCCTGCACCGTCCGGATATCCGCCCCGGACTCCAGCAGATGCGTAGCAAACGAATGCCGCAGCGTGTGCGGCGTCACCGGCTTCGTCAAACCAGCCCGCAGCGCGCAGCGCTTCACCAATTGCTGCACTCCATTCTCGCCCATGTGGTGACGGCGGATTTTTTTCGTCCAAGGATCCTCCGAGAGACCATCCGCCGGAAACACCCAATACCAGCCCCATTCCTTTTCCGCGTTGAGATATTTCACCGACAGCGCCTCAGGCATGAACACTCCCTCCACGCCCAGTTCGCGGTCCTTCAGCCACCGCTCCCGCGCCACCTCGATCTGCGCCTTCAATGCCGGAACGATCTTCTTCGGCAGCGGCACCCGACGGTCCTTGTTCCCCTTGCCCGCACGCACCACGATGTAGCGGTTGCCGAAATCCACATCCTTGATTCTCAGCCGCACGCACTCCATCACGCGCAGCCCGGACCCATACATCACCTCCGCCATCAGGCGTCCCTGGCCCTCCATCAAATCCAGTAATTGCCCCACCTCCTCCCGCGTCAGCACCGTCGGCAGCCGCTGGCTCTGCGACGGACGCTTCACATCTCCCCGCCCGCCAGCCCCACTCCTCAGCACCCCGCGAAACAAAAACTGCAGAGCGCTCAGCGCCTGGTTCATCGTCGAGGAAGCCACCCGCCGCCTCAGAGTCAGATATTCCAGATACTCCTGCGCCTGCCACCAGTAGATCTCCCGACGGGACTTCGGCTGCGCAAAAATCAGAAACCGCCGCATCCAGTCAAGGTAGGATTGCTCCGTTCGATACGAATACCTCTCCACCCTCAACGCCTCCGTCGCCTCCTCGATGAACGGCCGATACCTTTCCGGCAAATCCCCGGTATCCTCCCGGCCAGCAAAACTCTCCGTCGTCTGGCCCCCGCTCGGTCCCCTGCCCACATCAGCGGCCTCCCGTCCAAAATCCCCGATATCCAGTTTCACACCCTCCAACAAATCCGGAGGCCAGTCCTCCGCCCACTTTTGCGGTTCGACATCCTGAAAAAATACCCGGATCCCCTCCTCCGCCTGCCGCAATTGCCATTCCTTCTTGCCCTCGCTTCCCAACTTCCTTAAAAATCCCCCCACTTCCTCCGATTTTGCCTCCTCAAACTTCCTCGGCTTGATGAAACTGAGAAACCCCAGAACCCACGCCCGGTAGTATTCTTGAAATCTCGGCTCCACCCCCCGCTGCTTCAATGCCATCCGAAAACGAAGCCATCTTTCGTCCCATCTTACTGAATTTGAACGCATTGCTGTTTTTGATGGCGCGCCACTCATAATCGAAATAGAATGATATCATGTTTTCCCAATAAATCCACACATCATTCTACATTACGTTAGACCAGAAAAATGACTTGCGAACGCAACCCACCTTAAAGATCAATGCCTGCCATTTCCTCGCTGTTTGCATATTTGCCGAGAGAGGTATTTGTTTTCGCTCTTGCATTCTCTTTTCTAGCGTCGTCATTCTGTCTATATCAGATTCACACCCGCTACCGAAATTGCCCGCCACTGAAACGAATAGTTTGGTCTGTTGTAGTCATAATTCCTCTTGTCGGACCGCTGACATATGGAGCTTTGTTTCTTGGCATAGTAAGAAGCCAGAAACCCGATGACTCAGATCTTTCTTTCATATGGTGGTTTTGGTAACCCACAATAGGAATAAATTCAACTTTGAAGTGCGACAAATGGGCTTAGCCCATACTCTTCATTGGGAGTCCTAAAGCCGAGGAGTCTGCGGTCCCGCTATTTCGGCGCGTGGATCTTGAAGAAGATCGCGTAGAGGACGGGGGTCACGATCAGGGACAGCACGGCGGCGAACGAGAGGCCGAACATGATACACACGGCCATTGACCCGAAGAACGGGTCGGTGAGCAGCGGGATCATCCCGAGGACGGTCGTGAGCACAACCATGCAAACCGGGCGCATCTTGCTGGTGCCGCCATCGAGGATCGCCTCGTAAGGCGTGCTGCCCTTGCGGATCAGGGTGAGGATTTTGCTCAGCACGACGATCTGGTTTTTTATCAGCTCTCCGCCGAGGGCGAGCACGCCCAGCAGGGCCATGAAGCCGAACGGCATGCGCGCGATCAGCAGACCCACCGTGATCGCGATGATCGCGAGCGGGATGATGAGCCAGATGAGGACCGTGGTGCGGATCGAATTGAACAGGCACACGACGATGAAGATCATGAGCGCGAGCACGTAGGGGAGTGGTTCGGCAAGCGCGCCGCGGGCGCGGGCGGAGTCCTCGAACTCGCCGCCCCAGCGCAGCGAGTAGCCCGGGGGCAGCTCGATCTGCTCGATTTTCGGCTTCACGCGCTCAAGCAACTGGCTCGGCAGGCCGGAGCGGGGGTCGGCGTGGACGGTCAGCGTCGGGAACCGGTCCCTGCGCATGACGACCGGGTCTTCCCAGACGACCTCCGAGCGCCCGGTGACCTGATTCAACGGGGTCATCCGCCCGGCGACCGGGCTCCAAATCTGCAGGCTGTTGATCGAGCCGGCGTCCGTGCGTTCGGCCAGCGGCGGACGGGCAATGATCGGCAGCAGGCGGGTCTCCTGCGGGAACACGCCAGCGCCGGCGTAACCGGGCTCGCGGTAGAACCCGACCGGTCTGCCCTCGAAGCTGCTCTCCAGCGCCCTCGCCACATCGATACGGGTAATCCCGTTGCGGCGGGCCTGGAACTCCAGCAGCTCGGGCCGGATCGACTGCACGCGCTCGCGCCAGTCGCTTCGCACGCAGAGCGCTCCGCCGTCGTCTTCCAAAATCTTGATCGCCTGGTCGCCGAGCTCCCTCAGTTTTGCGGGATCGGGCCCGCTGAACCGCGCCTGCAAGCGCCCGCCATCGCCCGGCCCCAGCAGGAACTTTTTGGCGATCGCGTTGGCGTTCGGGTAATTCTCGTCGAGCTGCTTCTGGATGTCGGCCATCAGCCCCTTGATTTCCCCGGGGTCATCCACGTCGACCAGGAACTGCACGTAGGCGCGGTTCTCGCTTTCTGGCGAATAGACAAGTAGGAAGCGCAGGCCGCCGCCGCCGATGAACGACGTGACGTGCGTGACGCCGGACAGGTTCTGGATGTAGCGCTGGACCTTGGCGGAGACCGCCTCGGTTTCGCGGATGTGGGTGCCGGCCGGCAGGAAGACGTCGACCATGAACTGCGGCCGGGTCGCCGGCGGGAAAAAGCTCTGGTCCACTTTGCGGAATCCGAACCCCGCCGCCACAAACGCCAGCACGCACAGGGCCACGACGGCCCAGCGGAAACGGAGCGCGAGCGCGAGGATCTTGCGGTAAAGCTGGAACAGCGGGCCCGCGTAGGGATCTGCGCTCTTCTCCGGACCGCCGGCGACTTTCGGCTTGAAAATCAGGTAGCTCAGCAGCGGAGTGGCGGTGACGGACGAAACCCAGCTCAGGCTCAGCGCGATGAGGATGACCCAGAAAAGCGAGTTCGTGTATTCGCCAGTGCGGTCTTCGGAGAGCCCGATCGCCGCGAACGCGATGACGCCGATCGCGGTCGCGCCGAAGAGCGGCCACTGGTTCTCGGCGACAACCTCGCGCACGACCTCAAGCTTGTTCCTGCCGGCCTCGATCCCGACTTTGATCCCCTCGATGACGATGATCGCGTTGTCCGTGAGCATGCAGAGCGCGATGATGAGCGCGCCGAGCGAGATGCGCTCCATCAAGAGGTCGCCCTTCATATACATCACGAGGAACGTCGCCATGATCGTGAGGAACAGCACGAGCCCGATGATGAAACCGGTTTTCCGGCCCATCGCAATAATCAACACCACGAAAACGATGAAGACCGCCTTCCCGAGGTTGAACATGAATTCGCTGGTCGCCTGCGAGACCGCCTCGGGCTGGAAATTGATCTCGCCGATCTCCATGCCCACCGGCTGGTTCGGCTTCAAGTCCGCAAGCTTCTGCCGGACGGCGAGGCCCATCTTCACGACGTTTCCGCCGGGGACGGTCGAGATGCCGAGCCCGATGGCCGGCTTGCCATCGTATCGAAGCAGGCGGTTCGGCGGGTCCTGGTCCCCGCGCTCAATCGTCGCGATATCCCGGAGCCGGAGCTGCCGCCCGGAGCGGTCGGAGCCGATCACCATCTCGAGCATCTCGTCGGCAGAAGCGAACGCGCCGGTCGGGTCCAGCGCGATGTGCTGGTCGCCGACGCGGATGCGCCCGCCGTCGGCGGCGACGTTCATGTCTTGCAGCTTGCTGTAGATCTGCTCCTCGTTGATGCCGAGCTGCGCGAGCCGCTGGCGCGAGATTTCCAGAAACACGACCTCACGCTGCTCGCCAAAAAGCACCACGCTCTTCACGCCGGGCACCTGGAGCAACTCCCGCCGAAGGAACTCGACATACCGCCGCTGCTCGGGGAACGAGTAGCCCTCGCCGGTCACCGCCAGGAATATCCCGTAAACGTCGCCGAAATCATCGACCACGATCGACTGGCCGCGCACGGAAGGGGGAAGCTGGGACTGGACGTCGGCGATCTTGCGCCTCAGCTCGTCCCACACCTGCGGGATGCGGCGCTTGTCGTAGCGGTCCTTGATATGCACGGAAACAACCGAGCGTCCGCGCGAGGATTCGGACTCGACGTAATCAAGCTGGCCCAGCTGCTGGCAGGCGGTCTCGATCGGATTCGTCACCTCCTGCGCGACCTCCTCTGCACTGGCTCCGGGGTAGGGCGTGATGACGAGCGCCTGCTTGATCGTGAACTCCGGGTCTTCGAGCCGCCCGATGTTCAGGTAGGCGACCACGCCGCCGATGATCGCCATGGCCATCGCCACCAGGACCACGCGGCTGTTCTTGACTGAAAACTCGCCGGGGTTCATGGCGTGCCGGCCCCGAGGGCGTCACCGAGGTCGCGAACCTTCATCCCCTCGCGCAGAAATGTCACCCCGGCCACGGCGATGCGGTCGCCGGGTTGCAGCCCGTTGACGATCTCGATCCGCCCGCCGGAAACCGCGCCGGTTTTTACCGCGCTGCGCTTGACGGTCTGGTCCTGTCCGATGATCCAAGCCACCTGCTCCCCGGGGGCCACCTCAAAAATTGCGGAGACCGGAACAAACATCCGCCCGCCGAGAATGCTCGCGCGCCGGTAGTTCATCGTG
Organism: uncultured Chthoniobacter sp.; assembly: GCA_964431635.1. Classification (GTDB taxonomy): domain Bacteria; phylum Verrucomicrobiota; class Verrucomicrobiia; order Chthoniobacterales; family Terrimicrobiaceae; genus QYQL01. The sequence continues at coordinate 64,064 of CAYSKK010000010.1, forward strand.
ACCGTGGCGGTCATGCCCGGCAGCAAATTCACCCCTTCAGGCACCAGCATCGCCACGCGGATTGAAAACGTCTGCGTCACCGGGTCCGCCCGCTGCGCGACTTCTTTGATGTGAACCGGGAACCTCCGGCCCGGCGCGGCGCTGAACTCCGCCTCGAGCCCGACGATATCCGCCGAGCGGATCTCGGCCATCACGCTCTCCGGGATGTCGGCGGCGATGTCGATCTCCGCGATATCCTGGAATTTGACGACCGGCTGCTTCGCGCGGACGTTCTGCCCCTGCTCGACGAATCGCTGGGCGATGACGCCGTCGTAGGGCGCACGGAGAGTGGAGTCCGCAAGCTGGAGGCTCGCCTCGACGACCCGGCCTTCGAGGCCGCGCACCTCGGCTTCCCTCGCGAGGATGTCTTCCTCGCGTCCGACCGCACTCTGATCGAGCGTCTGGCGGGCAGCCTCAAAATTTTCCTGGGCGACCCGGTAGGTCGTCTCCGCGCGCTCGAATTCCACGCGCGAGATCGTCCGGGAATTGAGGAGCTGCCTTGCGCGGCCGAATTCCGCGCGGGCGTTGACGAGCGAGGCCTCGGCCGAGCGGACTTGCGCTTCCAGCCGCTGCCGCTCCTCCGGGCGGGCACCCGCGCGCGCGGCCTGAAGATCAGCACGCGCACGGTCAAGCTGGCCCTGCAGCGCCGCGAGGCGCGCCTGGAAATCCTCCTGCCGAAGCTGGGCAATCATCTCGTTCTGCGCGACCTTCTGGCCCTCGCGGACCGGCAGGCTGACGAGGAGACCGGGCACTTGAAATGTCAGCTCGACCTGCTTCGAGGCCTCGACTTTTCCGGGAAACGTCCGCACCGAGGCATCGCCTCCCATCGAAACAACCATGGTTTTCACCGGCCGGATCACTTCGGCCGGCGCGGGGGCCTGGGGGCGGCAGCCAACCGCAAACAGAACCAGCGCGGCCGGAATACAGCGGGAGGGAATTGGGAGTATTCGCTTCATGGTTATACTTTCTTTTCGACCGTTGGATCGCCCGCGAAAAGCGGCTTTCAGAACTCGATCTGCAGAACCCGGACTCCGGATGGCGAGCGGAACTCGCGGGGGGTCAGCTTGTTGTCCTTGTTGAAATCCGCATACCGGCGGGCCGTGTCAAAAAACCTAGCGTTCGATCCGACCCTCACCAGCTCCGTGCGCGTGACCACGCCGTCCTTGTTCTGGTCAATCAACTCAAAGCTGCGCGTGGTGCCGCCGGCGTTCCTCCACTCGACAACGGTCACGGTCCCGCTCTTGTTTTTGTCGGCACGCTCGAGCACATACTCCGCAAAGGCCGGACCGGCGGTCCGCAATGTCAGCGGCACATCCCAGTCGGTTGTTTTGGGGGCAGTCTGGCAGGCGGTCAGGATGGCTGCGACGGGAATCAGAAAGTGAAATTTCATAATGTTGCTTGCGCGAGACAGGCGGCACATCCGCCCGCCCGGCCCGCACATTGTGTAACCACTCTGCAGGAAAAACCGAGCTTTTTCCGCGGGCGGGCGACGGTTTGTCGTTGTGTATTCCGGGAAGCAGGAGATGATTCAGGAATGACTGATCTTCATGCCAGCCGCGGCTGGCTCATCTTTGGCGGGGCCGTTTCCTTACTGGCGGGATTCGTGGCCATCGGATCCCCTCTTCTTTTTTCCCTCGTGATCGCGCAGTTTCTCGGAATCTTCGCGCTGGTCACCGGGGTGATTTCGCTCGTGGTAGCCGTGTTCGGAAAAAACCGGACCCACCGCTGGATGGAGGCCCTCTCCGGGGTCATCCGCATCGTGGCTGGCCTTGCGCTGCTGGCCTGCCTGGTCACGAGCGTCCTCGTGATCACTCTCGTTTTTGCCGTTTATCTGATCATCGAGGGGGTCTTCCTGACCTTCGCCTCCCTGAAGCTCCGGGCGAATCCCGGCTGGGTCTGGACGATGGTGAGCGGCATCGCGGCGCTCGTGCTCGGCGTGATGGTTTTCAACCGCTGGCCCTCCGATAGCGGCTGGGTCCTGGGTCTGATCTTCGGCATCAACATGCTCTTCAACGGGACCTCGCTCCTGGCGCTCGGACTCGCCGCGCGCAACCCTGCCGCAGCCTGATCCCGCGCCGCAGCCGCCTCAGCACCACCGGGCGGATCCGTTCGTAGGCGAACAGAAACAGAAAATAGGCGGCGGCGCTGGCGACGAGGGAGTTCACGATGGCTCCGATGGCAAACGTTTTTCCCCAGACCAGCGCGCCCACCGCCTGCGGGGTCACGTCGCAGAGTTCGTCCACAAGGATCGGAGGCCGGACGAACAGGCTCCCAACCCGGATGTTGATGTAAAACAGAACCGGCCAGAAAAAGGCGAGCAGGCAGCCTCCGAAAAACCCGGTCGCCATGTTGCCGCCGGCCAGCTTCGCAAGGAAGCCGGAGAGAAACCCTCCCAGACCGAACGTCGGGAAAAAGTTGCACGTCAGGCCGATCGCAAACCCGCGCGCCGCCTTCTCGTTCGAGCCCTGGATCCGGAAAAACCGGATCGCTTGGTAGCGGAGCAGCCGCCTCATGCGGCAGGACTTCATGCCGCCGGGGTTTGACGAGTCTGTCGTTCCGGGCCCGTCCATGTCACGGAGCGGTTCCGGCCCCTGCGGAAGAAGGCGCCGCCGGATGGTCCAGCAGATTGAGAAGAATCGGGTAGACCGTCTCCACCTGCTGGTCCGGCTGGCCGGGATACATCCAGTCGTGCGGCACATTTTTATCCGCCGGAAATTCGTAAGACTCCACGCGTCCGGGAGCCGACCTCAGCCAGAGGGCGACGAGCTCGCCGATCCGCTCGTTGCTCACCGCCTGATCCGTTGCGGAAGTCACCACGACGATCCGCCGCGCTTTTGGAGGCGCGGATTCCGCCTCGCGGAAAACATCGAGTCCGAAGTGCAGCACGCCCGCCATCGCGCGGGTGGAAAACCTCGGGTAAGCGAGCGAGTCTGGCCCGAGGTTTTCGCGCTGCCGGAAATCCCACCAGACAAAAAGATTCGGGAGACGGGCGAACAGCCTGGCGACGGGAGCAATCGTCCAGTCCGGCATGCCCTTCACCGCAAAGAAAGGCGCCATGATGACGACGGTATCCACATCCGCCCGGTTCTGGGCGACCCATGCGGCTGTCACCCCGTTGACCGAGAGCCCCATGACCTTCACCCGGCGGCCCAGGAGCCTGGCCCGGTCGATGGCGCGGTTCGCCTCATCCAGCATCAATTGCGCGGTAAACCCGGATTTTGCATCGGTCAGCCGGTCTTCATGTCCGTGAAACGGCATGCGGGGGACCACCACATTCGCACCGCGCGCAAAGAGGATTTCGGCGAACGACCGGAACTGGACGGGCGTGTTGGTGATCCCGTGCAGCAGAACGAATGCCTCTTCCGTCTGGGACCCGTGGTTCAGCTCGAAGGTTTCCGCTTCAGGGTGAATCGAAAACCCGCTCTCATCCGGAGGCGCACTCCCGGGCAGGGTCGGCAGCACCGGTGGCAGCGGACGGAAAACCCACACGGCAGCCAGAACGATGACCGCACCCAACAGGATTTTCCTCTTCATCATCGACAGATACTCAAAACCTCGCGCGCAGTCTCATCGTCTGGTCCAGGATGCTCCGGGCCACCTCGTCGTGGTCGAGGCCGGTCGAGTCGAACCGGAAATCCGCCGCCGCCTCGTAGATCGGCCGGCGCGAGGATAGAAGATCGTCAAATGTCTTCCGGGGGTCTTCCGTCTGAAGCAGGGGACGGCGGTTGCTCCGGGTCGCCCGCTCGAACAGCGAGTCCGGCTCGGCGTCGAGCCATGCGACGGTCCCGATCTTTTTCATGGCCTCCCGGTTCGCCTCGCGGAGGATCGCCCCGCCTCCGGTCGCCAGGACAATCCCCGCCACCCCGACAAGGTCGGCGAGCACTTTCTCCTCGATGTCCCGGAACTCCACCTCCCCTCCCCGTGCGAAAATTTCCGGGATGCCGCAGCCCTCGCGCTGGGCGACAAGGTCGTCCGTGTCCACGAAACGATGCCCGGTCAGCGAGGCCAGCCGTCGGCCGACGGACGATTTGCCGCAGCCCATGAAGCCGATCAGAACGATGTTTGGAAGCACCCGGTCATTTTCGCACGACACGGGTGGCACGCGAGCCTTTTTGATTCCTCTCGATGTCGAAATCCACCTCGTCGCCGTCCTTCAACGAACGGTATCCGTCCCCCTCGATCACGCTGAAATGCACGAAAACATCCTCTCCGGAGTCCGGGTGGGTGATGAACCCGAACCCCTTCTTGTCGTTGAACCACTTTACTGTTCCTTTTGCCATGGACGGTCTGATATTCCTGCGGAGCAGAACAACACCCCGTGCCGCCAGTGGAGAACACCGCGCGGGGTGCGTCAAAAGGTCTTCGGAAACAATTTCGTAACAAATGAACCCAACTGCCCTGATCGCCCGAGCCGGCATGGAAGTCCGCGTGGACTGCGGACTGCTGCATTGAAGCCCGTGGCGACCATCGTCACCGGCCCGGCCGAGGGCATCTCCTCCGCCGCCGCGCTTCTTGCCGCCGGGGAAGTGGTGGCGCTCCCGACCGAGACGGTTTACGGACTCGGTGCGGCCGCACTTGATCCCGCCGCCTGCGCCAGGATCTTCGAGGCCAAGGACCGCCCGCTCAGCGACCCCCTGATCGTCCATCTTCCCTCGAGGGACTGGCTCGGGCAGATTGCGGTGGTTTCTCCGTCGGCCTCCCTGCTCGCGGAAAAATTCTGGCCGGGACCGCTGACGCTCGTGCTTCCCCGCCTCGGCGTTGTGCCGGACATCGTCACCTCAGGACAGGACACGGTCGCGGTGAGGATGAGCGCGCATCCTGTCTTCTCCGCAGTGCTGCTGGCATATGGCAAACCGGTCGCCGCGCCGAGCGCGAACCGGTTCGGGAGGATCAGCCCGACTTCGGCCGACGACGTCGTCGCGGAGCTCGGCGGGCGGATCCCGCTCGTGCTTGATGGCGGTCCCTGCGAGCACGGGATCGAATCCACGATCGTCCTCGTGCGGGGCTCGGAACTGCACATTCTGCGAAACGGCCCGGTAACGGAGGAGGACCTCGCCCCCTTCGGCACCGTGCACGGACAGGTTGCCGGGATTTCTGCTCCGGGCGGACTGGCCAGCCACTATGCGCCCCGGACTCCGCTTGTCATCGGAAATCCCGTGCCGTCTCCGAATGCGGGCCTGCTTTCCTGGGAGTCCCCGGGCGAGGGCTTCGCCCGCGTCGAATATCTTTCAAAATCCCGGGACCTCCGCGAGGCGGCCGCAAACCTTTACGGTGCGATGAGGAGGCTTGATGCGGCGGGTCTGGACCTGATCATCGCCGAACCGGTTCCGGAATCCGGCCTCGGCCGGGCCATCATGGAGCGCCTGAACAAGGCGGCGGCAAGATGAGCGACGGAAAAAAGCTCAACACGCGGGCCAGCGGGGTCATCGCCGCCGCGGTGATGTTCAGCCGCCTGCTGGGCCTCGTGCGCGAAGTCCTCTTCAACTCGCTTTTCGGTACGGCGGCGATGGGGCTCTTCATCATCGCGTTCCGGATTCCGAATCTCCTGCGCGACCTTTTCGCCGAGGGCGCCCTCTCGACCGCTTTCGTCACCGTTTTTTCCCAGCGCATCGAGAAGGAGGGGGAGAAATCCGCGTGGCTGCTGGCCTCGAAGATGATGACGCTCGTCGCCGTCTTCATGAGCCTCGTCACCCTGCTGGGCATCCTCTTTTCCGGGCAGCTTGTCGGACTGCTTGCCGCGGGCTTCGCGCCGGACGAGATGGCGTTCACCGTCCTGCTCACCCAGATCATGTATCCGTTCATCCTCCTCGTTTCGCTGGCCGCGCTCGTGATGGGGATGCTGAACTCCCGGAATATCTTCACCGCGCCAGCGATGGCCTCGAGCTTCTTCAACATCGGCTCGATCGCGGGCGGGGCATTCTTCGGATGGATGATTGACCGCTCGTTCGGGCGGCAGGCACTTGTCGGATTGGCTCTGGGGACCCTCCTCGGAGGTCTCCTTCAGCTGGTCACCCAGTTTCCAAGTTTGCGCCGGGCCGGGTTCGCATTCCGGCCCGACTTCCAGTGGAGGGACCCCGGAATCCGGCGGATCCTTGTGCTGATGGTCCCGTCGGTGATTGCGGCCAGCGCGGTGCAGGTCAACGTGCTGATCAACACAGGATTTGCAGCACATGTCGGCGCCGATGCCGTGACCTGGCTCAACAGCGCCTTCCGCCTCATGCAGCTGCCGATCGGAGTGTTCGGCGTGGCGGTTGCCACGATCACTCTTCCCGTCGTCTCGAGGATTGCGGTGGATTCCGACACGAGCCGGTTCGGCCCGACGCTCGGGTCGGCGATGCGGCTCGCGGTCTTCCTGACTCTACCCGCCGCCGTCGGGCTGTGGTTCCTTGCCGGCCCGATCATCGGCCTGATCTACGAGCATGGTAAATTCCATGCGACCGACACCCTGCAAACCGGAATCGCCCTTCAATTCTACGCCATGGGCCTCGTCGCATATTCCTGCATCAAGGTCCTCTCCCCGGCCTTCTACGCGATCAACCGAAAATGGACGCCGATGCTGGTGAGCTTCGGCTCCGTCGCCCTCAACATCGCCCTCAACTCCTGGTTCCTGTTCCACCTCGGACTCGGACACCGCGGGCTCGCACTCTCGACCACGATCTGCGCGATTTTGAATTTTACCGCGCTGTATCTTCTCATGCTTGGGCCCGCCGGGCGGCTCGACAGCGCGAAGTTCCTGCTTTCCCTCGGGCGGTGCGCTGCGGCGTCGGTCCCGCTGGGACTCGTGTGCTGGGCCGGAATGCGTTACCTCCCACATCTCTTTCCCGATCAGCATTTCTGGCAGCGCGCCCTCGGACTTTTTGCGACGATCTTCGCGGCCTCGCTTGTCTATCTGGGGACATGCTTGCTGCTGGGAGTCGAGGAGACCGGCGAAGCCGTGCGCATCGTCCTGCGAAAATTCCGAAAAAAATCCCTATGAGCCCTTTGCTGATTTGCCTCCTCGCCATTGCCGGATCAGCACCGGAGTCGCCGGCTCCATCGATCGAACGCCTCGACCCCGGTTTGGACCGGCTCATCGCTCCCGACGCAAAAATCGAGATCCTTGATGGCGGATTCCTCTGGTCGGAAGGACCGGTTTGGAAGGACAACCGGCTCCTGTTTTCCGATGTGCCGGCAGATACGATTTATTCATGGACCGATGGCGCGGATCACGCGGAAATATTTTTGAAGCCAAGCGGTTCCGGCACAGCCTGCGGACAGGGATCCAACGGGCTCGCGCTCGACAGGGAAAGCCGGCTGATTCTGTGCCGGCACGGAGACCGCAGTGTGGCCCGCATCGAAAAGTCCGGCCGCCTCACAAAGCTCGTCGTTCGCTTCGAGGGGAAGCGTTTCAACAGCCCGAATGATCTCGCGATCTCGAACTCCGGTGCCATGTATTTTACGGATCCACCCTACGGCCTTGGAAAGGGGGTCGAGCCGGAATTGCCATTCCACGGGGTGTTCCGGCTCCATGCGGACGGACAACTCGATCTCCTGATCCGAGATTTGAAATTCCCGAACGGTATCGCGCTCAGCCCCGACGAAAAAATTCTCTACGTGGCAGTCAGCGATCCCTCGGACACCCGCATCATGGCCTACGACATCCACCCGGATGGAAAGATTTCCGGCGACCGGGTCTTTTTCTCGACCGCATCGCTTCCGAAACGACCGGGTGTCTGTGACGGGCTCAAGGTGGATTCTTCAGGCAACCTCTGGGCCACCGGACCGGGGGGAGTTCTGGTCATCAGTCCCACGGGGAAGCATCTCGGGACCATTCTGACCGGAAGCGCGGCGGCGAACTGCGGATGGGGCGGTCCGGAAAAGGACACTCTTTACATCACCGCCCACAAACGCCTCCTCCGCGTCAAAACCCTCTCGAAGGGTTTGTAGAAGGCGGAACGGCGGCGAAAAATTTCATCCGAAAACGGATTTTCTCTGCGGGCTCTGCGATTGCCTCGCTCGCTCCCCCGAGTCTCGCCCTTCGGGCTGCCTCTGGCAGGCTACCCGGCTGGCTCCCGTCAGCACGTGTTCTGCGTGAGAAATCGCCGGATCCGGGTTTAAGAAACCAGATAAACCCCGGACCGGGATTCGGGAACCTTCCCGGTTTGCGCCGCACGATGACCGGACACAAAGGGAATCCTCAGAAAGTGCGGAAGGAAACGCATGTAGGGAGGCGCGGCTCCGGCAATCTGGAATGCCTGATAGAACAGGCGCTCGGCCGGTGACCCGCCCTGCTCTCCGCCATGGACGATGGTCGGACACCGGCGGATGCTTTCGCTGATGAGATCCAGCACCCGCCGCTCGCTGAGCCCGGGGGAAAAATAAAACGCCGGGGTGGCGAGGTCGGCGTCCGGCGGAATCGCTCCGCTCTCCAGCAAGGATTCCGCCAGCGGAGTCCCCGGCAGGATCCGGATCCCGGTCAACACCACCGTGAGACATCTCCTGTAGTTCAGGTGCCGCTCGACAAAGGCGAGGGTTTCCCGGACGGTCCCCTCGGTTTCTCCGGGACCGCCAAGCAGGAAAAACCACGTGTTGTGGATTCCGGACGCCCGGATCAATCCGGCGGCCCGCTCCAGGTCATCGGTTGTGAATCCCTTGCCCAGATTCCGAAGCATGGCGCCGCTCCCCGAATCGGCGGACACAATCATCGAGACAAATCCCGCCCTTTTCATCAGCCCGAGAATTTCCGCATTGATCCCGAGCGGATTCACTCCGACGGCAGAAAGCTTCACCCTGAGGTTGCGGCGGATGATCTCCTCGCAGATTGCGACAGCATGCGCGGTGGGAAGATTGAATGTCGTGTCGGTGAACTCGAAAGTCCGCGGGTTGACCGCCTTCTGCACCCGCTCGATTTCATCCACGACATCGCCGGCCTCCCGGCATCGATACGCCCGCCCTTCCATCGCCGGGTAGTTGCAGTAGATACAGTGCATCGCGCAGCCCCTCTTGGTGTGGATGGAAAAAGGCCCGCCGGACCGGTTGTAGTCGTCCCAGCGCGTCCATTGCTCCATTCCCGAGGGGCCGAACCGGGGCCGCGGCTTGGAAGGGTTGGCCAAAACTTTCCCGCCTTCCCTGTAGCTCAGGCCTGCGATGTCGCAAAAGCCACCGCGGGTTTCGATCGCCCGGAGGAGGTCCGGAAACGAGGATTCCCCCTCGCCGATGATCGCGAAGTCGGCATCGAGGATTTCGAGGGCGCGGGATTTGAGCACCGAAATCGCGGGACCTCCCACGACGATCAGTCGGCGTCCATTTGCCCGGATGCGCGCGATCAGCCCAGCGGCCTCCCCAAGCTGCGAGGAGGGATTCTGGGCTATCACGCTGTCGATGTTTCTCACCGAAATCCCAACGACTTCCGGACGGAAATCCGCAAGAGCCTCCTCAAGATCCCCCTCGGGCTTTCTGCTCATCATCAGATCAAGGAACCGGACCTCGTGGCCTGCGGCTCGCGTGGCGGTCGCCACATAGCTCAGCCCGATGGGCGGCACAGGCTCGATGATCCTGCTCCGGTTTGAGTAAATCAGCAGAACGCGCATGAGCGGGTCATCATCGGGGCCGATGCGGGAAATGACAAACCGATTTGCCGGAACCCGTTACAAAAACGTCACAAGATCAGCATTGCGGGGAAGACAGCCCGGCGGAATAGTCGCCGGATGGGATCGGACAAATCGGCGGGAAAAACTGTCCAGGAGTATATTGATGAAACCCCGCTCTGGGCGGACGGCACCACCGTCCCCCAGATTCCCATGACGATCATGCAGTGGCAGATCTGGGGACTTGCCACGGCCGGAAAATTTTTTGAGGGACTGGTCGTCTTCATGACCGGAGTAGCCCTTCCGCTGATCTCCATGGAGTTCCACCTCGGAGCCGCTGAGAAGGGAATGGTCGGCTCGGCCACGCTTTTTGGAATTCTCATTGGCGCCACCGCCCTGGGCAGCCTGGCCGATCACCTCGGACGCAAACAGCTCTTCATCGCAGAGATGATCCTTTTTCTCGTGTTCCTTGTCGCCATGACGGCCAGCCCGAATTTTCCCCTGCTCCTCGTGTTTCTTTTCGGCATGGGCCTTGCACTCGGATGCGACTACCCGACCGCCCACCTGGTCATTTCCGAGAGCATTCCGAGCAACTGCCGCGGCCGCCTCGTGCTCAGCGCGTTTGCGTTCCAGGCGGTCGGCGCGCTTGCCGGCACGGCGGTGGGATTCATGATCCTCAAATCGAACGAGAATATCTCGGACTGGCGCATGATGTATGCCACCGCGATCATCCCGACGATTCTCGTCGTCATCGGAAGGTTTTTTGTCACTCAGAGCCCGCAGTGGCTGATGTCGCGCGGTCGCGTGAAGGAGGCGGAGCGCGAAATCCTCCGCCTCCTCAACCGCGCCCCGCAGTATCCAAAAAGAATCCTGCTCAAGGAGGTCGAGGACGACGAGCCGGAGCACGAGCGCCAAAAATCGAAGTTCAAAAAGCTTTTCAAGCCCAAACACCGCCGGGCGACAATCCTCGCCTCCGTCCCGTGGTTTCTGCAGGATCTCGGCACCTACGGCATCGGGATCTTCACCCCCACGATCCTCGCCTCGATCCTCGGGCACACCAATTTCCAGGAGCAGAACCTCGCGGGCGTCATCCACAACGACGTGATCGCGGCGAAGGGGGCCGCCTTCCTGGACATCCTCCTCCTGGTCGGCATCATCTGCGCGGTATTCCTTGCGGACAAAATCGGGCGCATGAAGCTGCAGGTCTTCGGGTTTTTCGGCTGTGCGGCAGGTCTCCTGCTGGCCGCATTCTCCACCCACATCGCGCCCGGAACCGCACAGACAGTTCTTATTTTTGCCGGATTCATGCTTTTCAACTTCATGACGAACCTTGGCCCGAATGCGATGACCTACCTGATCGCGGGCGAGGTTTTTCCCACGAAGATCCGCGGCTCGGGCGCCGGATTCGCCGCCTCGTTCGCCAAGATCGGCGCGGTCGCGACTGCATTCCTGTTCCCGGTCCTCCTCAGCAACATCGGCACGGCCACGCTGCTCTACATCCTCGTGGGCACCAGCATCCTCGGAGCCTTCGTCACGTGGCGGTTCGGCATTGAAACGATGGGGCTGAACCTGGAAAACATCGGCCGCATCAAGTCTCACGGGCATGACGGGCCCGGCGGCACTGCACGTCTGGAAGAACACCCCGCAGCCGGAACCGCCGCGGGACCCTGATCACACCACACGCCCGATCAGGCTGGAAAGATACGGAAGAAGCTGCTTTTTCCGCGACACCACCCCGTCCAACTTCCAGGCGAATGCCCCCTCGTCGGGGAAATCGATCAGCCGCGTGAAGTTTTCCGGCCCCCGGAGGAGGAGGATCGAATTCTGGGAATTCACGTCGGTGATCAGCAGGGTTGAGAAAAAATAATTGTTCGTTGCGCGATAGGTCTCGAGGGCCGCAACCAGGTCGTCGCGCTTTTCCGGGAAATGCGAGAAGCTCAGCTCCTCGATCTGGGAAACGCTGAACCGGAACCCGCGCTCGGCATACTCCTTGCAGTCGGCGGTCACGGCCTGCTTGCTGGTCATCGTCAGCAGCGGGGATCCGACGGAGAAAATTTCCGAGGCGAGATCGCCCGGGTTCACCCCGCTGATTTTGGCAAGGTCCTCCATGACCGCGCGGTCCACATCGGTTGTCGTGGGCGAGGTCAGGTTGAGCGTGTCGGAGATCAGCCCGCACATGAGGAGCCCCGCCGTGTTTCTCGGGATCGGCACGCCCGCCTGCTGATAGCATGTGGCGACGATCGTGCTGGTCGAGCCCACCGGACGGTTCAGAAAGAGAATCGGATGATGGGTGGGCGCGACACCAATCCGGTGGTGGTCGATGATCTCCACGATGGGGACTTCGTCCGCCCCGCTGACGGCCTGGCTCAGCTCGTTGTGATCCACAAGAATCAACTGCCTCGGCACGGGCTTGAGAAAATCGCTTTTCGAAAGAATCCCCTCCAGCCGTCCGTCGGGCCCGAGGACCGGGAACGCGAACTGAGAGGACATCGCGACGTCGGCCTGCGCCTCGCGCAGCGGCATGTCGGCCGGAAAGCTCGCGAATTCCGACTGCAGCATCTTTCCGGATGTCACCGCCGCCCGCGCCAGAAGGACGGTCGTCGCCGTGTCGTAGGGAGAGGAAATCAGCGAGATGTTCCGCTCCTTCGCCGCCGCGAGGATGTTTTTTTTCGCGGGAAAATTGTTCGTGATGACGAGCGCCCTCACCCCGGCTTCGATGGAGAGCTCCTGGATGTTCCAGCGGTCGCCGACAATGAGAACGGTGGACTTGAGATCGAGCTCGTCGAGACGCTTGGTAAACGTCGTCGTGTGCATGGCCGCCACGACGAGATGGTGGGGGTGGACCTCCGTGTCGTCCGGCCCGGCCAGCAGTTTCCCGTGAATTGAGGCGCGAATGTCCGCCAGCGAGGCGTCCACCACACGGGCGGAGCTGATCCTGTCGAGCGGAGGAAAAAGATACTGGCTGAGCTTGAAACCGGAAAGGAGCCCGAGGCAGTGCCGGTTGTCGTCCACCACGGGCAACCCGCGAAACCTCGTCTCGCTGATCCGGGTCATCGCCTCGTAAACTGGACTGTTGCAATGCGCGCTCGCCACATCGCGCTCCATCACATCCTCCACGCGCGGATGCACGTCGGTCAAAAACACCGGCGCTTCAAAACCGAATTTGCCGAGCCCGAAATCAATCCGCTCGTTTGTGTTCCCGCACCGCGCTGCGAGCACGTGCGGGGATCCGGTGAGGGCCTTGAACTCCGCATAGCCGATCGCGGAGCAGATCGAGTCCATGTCGGGGTTCCTGTGTCCGATAACAACAGTGATCATCTGGCTCGATTTGAAACGGCTATTTCCTGTGCACGCCGGCGGCAACCTTGAGACGGAGGCCGTTCAGGCGGATGAACCCGGTCGCATCATCCTGGTTGTAGGCCTGCGTCGGATCGGCATCCATTGTGGCAATGTGAGGATTGTAGAGACTCAGCGGGCTCTTGCGCCCGGCTGCATGGACGCCGCCCTTGTAGAGCTTCACCCGCACGGTGCCGGAGACATTCTTCTGGGATTCCGTGACCAGCGCCTGGATCGCCTCGCGCTCGGGGGCAAACCAGAATCCGTTGTAAACGAGCGTGCTGTATTTCGGAATGAGGCTGTCGCGAAGATGCATCACCTCCCGGTCCATCGTGAGCGACTCCATCTGCCGGTGCGCAAAGTGCAGGATCGCCCCGCCGGGGGTCTCATAGACGCCGCGGCTCTTCATTCCGACAAAACGGTTCTCCACCATGTCCACCCGGCCGACCCCGTGCTTCCCGCCGAGCTTGTTGAGCCGGCGCATGACCTCAAGCGGACTGAGCGTCTCGCCATCGACCGCCACACAGTTGCCTTTTTCAAACTCGAGCTCGAGAAGTTCCGGCTGGTCGGGCGCATCCTCGGGAAGGACGGACAGCATCGTGAAGTAGTCCCGGTTTTTCAGGTCGCCCGCATCGAACCAGGGATCTTCCAGAATTCCGGCCTCGTAGCTGATATGGAGGAGGTTCCGGTCCATCGAAAATGGTTTCTTCGCGCTCGCGGCAACCGGGACTCCATGAGCCTCGGCATACGCGATCATCTCCGCCCGGCCGGGGAATTTTTCCCGGAACCGCGCATCCCTCCAAGGCGCGATCACCTCGATGTCCGGGGCGAGGGCTGCCGAGGTGAGCTCAAACCGGACCTGGTCGTTCCCCTTGCCCGTGGCCCCGTGAGCCACAGCCGAGGCCCCCTCCGCCCGCGCGATCTCAACCATCCGCTTCGCGATCAGCGGCCGCGCAATGCTCGTTCCCAGGAAATACTCTCCCTCATAAATCGCTCCCGCCTGCAGGATCGGATAAATGAAGTCGCGCGCGAACTCCTCCTGCAGATCATCAACATAACATTTCTCCGCCCCCGTCCGGAGCGCCTTCTCCTCCAGCCCGTCAAGCTCCTCCCCCTGGCCGACATCCGCACAGAATGCGACGATCTCGGCCCCGTAGGTTTCCTTCAGCCAGTTCAAAATCACCGAGGTGTCGAGCCCCCCGGAATACGCGACGACAATTTTTTCCATAGAGCCGGACAGCTTGGATGGATCCCGCCCATTTCGCAACACGGGAAATCTCCTCTTCCTTCCCACCTCGCCAGTCCCCCACGAAAACAGCCGCTTCAAAACAAGACGGCTTTACCGATTATTGATGCGGCCGCATCAATAATCGGTAAACTATCCCCTGATCCCAGCCATGAAAGCAAAGACAGAACTCCTCCTGTATCAGTGTTTATGGATGTCCGGGGTGATGCTGCGCCCCACTTGGCGGAATATGATGGGGTCATTCGAAGAGTGGTCCTATCGAAATGGCTACCTGCGACGGATTCACGCGCTGGAGGCGCAGGGCTGGCTCGAATCGATGGAGAAGCCCGAAGACTCAGGGCGCGTTTACCGCCTGACAAAAAAAGGCATCCTCCGCGCACTCGGTGGATGCCATCCGGAGGAACGGTGGAACCGCGAATGGGACGGCAAATGGCGAATGGTCGTTTTTGATCTTCCAGAAAACAAGCGCGGTCTGCGCAACGAATTGCGGCGACAGCTTCGCGCGGCCAAGTTCGGAGGCCTGCAGGGAAGTGTGTGGATCAGCCCGGATTCCGTGCACACGGTCAGAGAGAGCCTGAACAAACAGGCTGTCTCGTGCGGTGCACTGACATTTTTTGAAGGAACCACGTGCGGCGGCGAACGCAACTCCGACGTCGTCGCCTCTGCCTGGGATTTCCGGGCGATCCAGCGTGCCTACGACGGCTATACCAGCCATGTAAAACAAATGCCTGCGGCCGGGATGAAGCATTTTCTCGATGCCCTGATGGAATGGGGAAGGCAGGAAAAGGCCCTCTGGAAAGCCTGCATGGATTTGGACCCCCTGCTGCCTCGGGCCTTGTGGCCGGAGGGCTACCCCGGAGAAAAAGCTTGGACCGAACGCATATCCTGCCTGCGCCGGGCCGGTCGGCAGGCGAGCAAAAATCTTCCCGATTATTGATGCGGCCGCATCAATAATCGGGAGAAACGTATGCCAGACGCTTGTGAAAGGGGACCGGGGTTGGGAGTGACGTCGAGACGGGGCAGGGAGGGCTTGCGGGACGGGTGGAGGGAAGGCATGCTTGATCATTCATCCGAAATGAGTTCCGCCGTCCCATCTCCCAGCGTCACCGTGATCGTGCCGACTTTCCGGGAGCGTGAAAACATCCCGCTTGTGGTCGCTAAGCTCGGTCAGGTTCTTGAGGGAATGGATTGGGAGGTGGTCTTCGTTGACGACGACTCGGATGACGGATCCAACCGGGTGTTGTTGGAGCTGAGCCGGAGCCACCCGAGGGTGCGGTTCATCCTGCGGGTCGGCCGGCGTGGGCTGTCGTCGGCCTGTCTGGAGGGCATGGCCTCGAGTTCGGCCGATCTGTTTGCAGTCATGGATGCCGATCTTCAGCATGACGAAGGGATTCTCCCTGCGATGATTTTGTCATTCCGTGACGACCCCCGGCTCGATCTGGCGGTTGGGACCCGGTATTCTGCGGGAGGAGGGACCGGCAACTGGTCCAGGAGGCGTGCCCTCATCAGCCGGCTTGCCACGAAGGTTGAGAAGTCCCTTCTGCGCACCCCGCTTTCCGATCCGATGAGCGGATTTTTTGTCATCCGGCGACAGCTCTTCGAGGAGGCGGTCCGCGAGACGACCGGAAAGGGGTTCAAGATCCTGCTGGATATCGTGCTCTCATGCGGCCGCGAGCTGCGGACCCGCGAGTTCCCGTATGAATTCCGGGAACGCACGCACGGGGAGAGCAAGCTCGATATCGTTGTCGGGCTCGAGTATCTGTTTCTTCTGGCGGACAAGACTCTCGGGCAATTTCTTCCTGTCAGCTTCGTGCTCTACGTGCTCGCCGGACTCTCGGGTCTGCTGCTGCACCTGTTGCTGCTCGGGTGTCTTTATCGCGCGGCCGGGTTCCCCTTTGTGATGGCACAAACCATTTCCACGATCATGGCAATGGTTTCAAACTTTCTGGTGAACAACGCGATCACCTTTCGTTCCCGCCGCCTGCGGGGGACGGCGCTGGCGCCGGGTTTGGTGGCTTATATTTTGATCTGCGGGTTCGGAGCCATCGTGAATGTCCAGTCTGCCGAATACCTCTACGAAAGCCACATCCCCTGGTGGTTTGCCGGGGCTGCCGGTGCCTTGATTGGCGCTGTGTGGAATTATGCGGTTTCCACCCAGATCGTATGGACATGGCTGCCGGCCATCCTTGCCCATCGCGCTCATGCAAAGTCTTCCCGGCGAACGTGAGCTTTGAGAGCGAATTTTGTGAGAAAGGCGGCGACCTTATCCGTGACGCATGTCTTCTTCCCCGACAAAACCCGTCTGTGCGCCCGATAGAATAGCGCGAATTTCATTTCATTTTTTATTGAAATCTCTGAACACTTTGATTATCTCAGCTGTGTTTTGATGAACCAAGCTCTGCAAGAGGAACAGCGGTTATCCCGGCTGGATATTGAGGCGATCGAGATGTTCATCAGTTTTTTGAAACTGATCGGGTTGCCGAAGTCGGTGGGGGAGATCTACGGGTTGCTGTTCGTGTCGAGCCGTCCCCTTTCGATGGATGATCTGATCGAGAAACTTCAGATCAGCATGGGAGCGGCCAGCCAGGGGCTGAAGCTGTTGAGATCCGTCGGGGCGGTAAAGGTGGTCTACACGCCGGGAGAGAGGCGGGATCATTATGTGGCCGATCTGGAGCTGAGCAAATTTGCGGCATCGTTCATCAAGGAGGAGTTGAACCCGAGGATGCAGAGGGCATTGGAGCGGATCGAACGCATGGAGAAGGAGGCCCTGCTCATGGAGGAGCCGGAAAAGGCGATCGCATTCCAGCGCATCGAGCGGCTCAAGCACTGGATGGAGCGCGGGCAGAAGATGATGCCGTGGATTTTAAGATTTTTGGTCAGCTAGGGCGTCCGATTGACGCCTCCCTGTGAAAAACAGGAAAAAAACACGAAAACCTGCATGGACCAGCGGAAAAACCCGCTGATGACCAAAGGCGGCAGCCTGCCTTGAGCGCCTGCGGCGCAAATGCGAAATTTGGAATGAGAGGCAAGTGGACGATGCGATCCTGCCCGAAGGGCACTGCTGATCGGGAGGGAAAAGCGGTCGTGAATCCACAAACAGAAACCATCATGGCGCACCCTTGATCCCGCCCCGACAAAACCAATGAACAATCATCTCGACTCCATCTACTCGCGAAACCCGGAAGCGTTTGCCGGTAGTTACGTCAGATACCTGCAGTCTCTTCTGGACAAAGTGAACCCGGCGGAAGTCGCCGACTTCATCCGGATCCTGCTGGAAGCTAGGGAGAGAGGAGCCACCGTGTTCTTCATCGGGAACGGAGGCAGCGCCGCGACGGCGAGCCACTTTGCGAACGATCTCGCCATCGGAACCAACGACTATGCGAAGCCGTTCCGGGTGATCAGCCTCGCCAACAACGCCTCCGTCATGACGGCGATCGGAAACGACCACGGGTTTGAAGAGATCTTTGTCCGCCAGCTCAGGGTTCTCGGGAAAAAGGGCGACATCCTCGTCGGGATCTCCGCATCGGGGAACTCCCCGAATCTGGTCAAGGCGTTTGAGTATGCTTCGTCCGCAGGCATCGAAACTTTCGCGATCACGGCATTTGATGGCGGACGCCTGAAGCAAATCGCAGGCTCCGGGTTCCACATTCCCACCGGCCCGAAGGAATACGGTCCCGCGGAGGACATTCACATGATTCTCGACCATCTGGTCGGAGCCTATCTGATGCGTTTCGTCAAGATTACCTGAACGCAGGAATCTCGCCCGCGATTAGTCATCACCACCATTCAGCATCTGGCACGCCAGCCACCCCGACCCGCCCGTCTTTTGGCGTCCGCGCGGCGCAAACAACCGCAACCGGTGGATTTCAACAAGTTCCTCTCCAGCCACTTTCACCATGACACCCTCCACGCGTGACCAGCAATGGACTGCCATCATCACTCCCAAGAAACCCCTTTTGGATTTTCCACTCGGTGAGCTCTGGCAATACCGCGACATGATCGCCCTCATGGTCCGTCGCGATATCATCGCGACCTTCAAGCAGACCATACTCGGGCCGGTGTGGTATGTCATACAGCCCATCATTTCCAGCGTCGTCTTCACTCTGATATTCACGGATATAGGTAGAATTCCTACCGATGGAATTCCTCCGTTCCTATTCTACTTATCGGGAAATCTGATCTGGTATTACTTTTCCGCGTGCCTTTCAGGCGCATCCCAGACGTTTCGCGGAAACGCCTCGCTGTTCACCCGGGTCTATTTCCCCCGGCTTGCGGTTCCTATTTCCCAATCCTTCGTCAACCTCTGGACCTTTGGCATTCAGGCCGTTATCTTTCTTGGGTTTTACCTCTTTTTCTTGCTGAAAGGAGCAGATATCGGACCGAGCTACCGTGTCATTATTCTTCCGGTTCTGATCGTGCAGGCTGCCTTGCTTGGGCTGGGTGTGGGGTGCTTGATTTCCGCTTTGACCACCCGATACCGTGATCTCCAGGTGGCTGTTGCTCCAGGAATCCAACTCTGGATGTATGGAAGTTGCGTATTTTTTCCGCGCTCCATCGTGCCGGAACACCTCCAGTGGATACTTTCCCTGAATCCTCTCGTCCCCGTAATTGAGACATTTCGATTTGCCATCATGGGCAAGGGTCAGGTCGAGATTTCGCAGTGGGTCCTCAGCATGGTAATGACGCTGATTCTTCTCCTCATCGGACTCATCGAATTCGGACGTGCGGAAAAGACAATGGCCGACACCATTTGAGCCAGCAAACCATGTCCCATTTTTGTCTCCTCACCAACTGAAGGCCGAAGAACACCGTCTGCACCACAAGCAGGATCTTTTCTCCTGAAAGCCATAGGAATATACCGCCCGTTCACTGTTTTCCACCCTTGATCTCTCCTTTCTACGCCATTTTCCGATGTTAGCCATCTCCGTCGAAAACATCTCTAAAGTCTATCGTCTCGGCGAGATCGATCGCAGCCAGTTTTTTGGAGACATCCGGCGTTGGTGCGACCGGATGATCCATCGCTCCGGAAGCCACGGTTCCCCCGAGGCATTCGACGATCCGAGTCAGTTCTGGGCCCTCAACGACGTTTCCTTCGAAATCAAGGAGGGCGAAACAATCGCGGTGATCGGAAGAAACGGGGCTGGTAAATCGACCCTTCTCAAACTTCTCTCGCGGATCACGGCTCCAACACGCGGCCGCATCCGCCTGAACGGTCGGATCGCCAGCCTTCTCGAAGTGGGAACCGGGTTCCACTATGAATTGACCGGACGCGACAACGTGTATCTGAGCGGAACAATCATGGGGATGAACCGTCACGAAATCCGGGAAAAATTCGACCAGATCGTGGAGTTCGCCGGACTGGAACAATTCATCGACACTCCCGTCAAGCGCTACTCAAATGGAATGCTGGTACGCCTTGCCTTTTCCGTTGCCGCCCACCTCGAACCCGAAATCCTGATTCTCGACGAAGTGCTGGCCGTCGGAGACCAGCAGTTCCACAACCAGTGCATCGACCGGATCCACGAAATCGTCAAAGACGGAAGAACCATCCTCCTTGTCAGTCACAACATGTCCTATGTCCGTCGTCTCAGCAACCGGACACTGTGGATGCAAAAAGGCCGGCTGCTTGAGTTCGGTCCCACGGAGGAGGTCATCAACCGTTATGAGGCCTCCTCGACTGCAATGGGTAAGGGACGCCGAACCGGAGAAGGAGAACGGCGCGCCACGATCTCCTCCTGGAAGCTCGCGGAGGGAATGGCGGGCGAGCCGAATGTGCTGGCCCGTCCGGGAGCAACCTGTGCATTTGAGTTTATGGTTCAAGCCGCGGAGGCCCTCAACAATTGCCGCTTTGAGATGCGCATCAGTGACCCCGACGATATCCCTGTGTATGTCGCGATCGACAAGTTTCCCGGGATGCCGGTTGGTTCCTCCAGTCTGGTTGTCTCGTTGCCATCGCTCCCTCTTCATCCCGGCCAGTATCGCCTTGAAGTGCGGCTTTTCCAAAGGCACGAGGAGGTGGATCGATGGACATGCGATCCGCTTTTTGCGGTTGCCGACGGGGGACTTTCCCACCTTCATCCCGGCGGGGGTCTCCTCATGCTTGATCACTCTTTTCAGATTTTCCCTCGGGGCAAATGAGTAAAAATTCCATGTCATCACCCGCTGAACATCATCTCCCACCACGGAAATGGCTTGTGACCGGTGCCGCCGGGTTCATCGGTTCGCATCTTGTCGAGGAACTGCTTCGGCAGGGGAAAATGGTGACTGGATTTGACAATTTGAGCACGGGAAAACCGGCCAACCTTGACGAAGTCAGACTTCGCTTGGGAAAGGAAGCCTGGTCCCGTTTTGAGTGGGTTGAAGGGGACATCGAAAATCTTGGGTCCATATCCCGGGCAGCGGACCAGTGCGATGTGATCCTGCATGAAGCCGCACTGGGATCAGTCCCGCTTTCGCTGGAAAGACCACTGCAAACCCATGCTTCGAATGCCACGGGGTTCATTCATGTGTTGGAGGCCGCGCGCGCGCATGGAATCCGCCGGATCGTGTATGCTTCGAGCAGCGCTGTCTATGGCGACTGCCCTGAGCTGCCCCTCCGGGAGCAATCTGCCGGAGCCGTCCTCTCTCCCTACGCCGCCAGCAAGTTGATCGACGAGATCTATGCCCGGACCTACGCCGCCGCCTACGGCATGGAGTTGGTCGGCTTGAGATATTTCAATGTGTTCGGCCCTCGCCAGGATCCAAACGGAGCCTATGCTGCGGTCATTCCGAGGTGGATCCAGGCCCTGCTCGACGGAACCGGGATCATCATGAACGGCAACGGGGAAAACACCCGCGACTTTTGCTTCGTGCAGGATGTCGTCCGGGCTAATCTCCTCGCCGCCACCAGCCCGATCGCTCCGGGAACCGCCCTCGCACTCAACGTTGGCGGCGGCCGCCGCATCAGTCTCGTCGAACTCTTCGACATTCTGGAGGGCCACTTCCGACAGCCGGGCAGCGTGCCACTTCGTCCGACGCACGGGCCGGCGCGCCCCGGGGATATCCTCCACAGCATGGCCGACATCACCGCAGCAGAAACCGCCATCGGATTCCGCGCGGAGCATGCGCTTGAACCCTCGCTCAAGGAGACCTTCAATTGGTTTGCCGCACATCACGCAAAAACCCGAGTCTGATCCCGACTTTGAAATTTGAAATGAGGAATTGGTTAATCGCTGCTGGTTGTTTATTCCTGTTCCGTAGTTCCTGATTTCCGCTTTCTCACTTCCGTCTTTCGCTCCCATTTCCCCATTCCAAATTTCGAATTTTTCAAATGACCGTCACCCGCATTGAACCAAAGTCGAAACTGTCTCTCTTTGAGTGGAGGGAGATTCTTGAGTTTCGCGATCTCCTCTACTTCCTCTCTCTTCGGGACATCCAGCTCCGCTACAAGCAGACCGCCCTCGGGATTGTTTGGGTGATTCTCCAGCCGCTTGTCCCTGCAATCATTTTTGCCGTCCTCTTCGGAAACTTCGCAAGGCTGCCCAGCAATGGACAACCATACCTTCTGCTGGTCCTTTGCGGACAGATTCCTTGGAACATCTTCAATAGTTCCCTCGGGCGGGCGGGCGGAAGCCTGGTCGGAAACGCAAACCTTCTGTCGAAGGTGTATTTCCCACGGATCTTGGTACCGGTGGCCTCCCTAGGGTCCGTGGTTGTGGATGCCCTCGTCAGCCTCGGCGTCCTCGCCATCCTTCTGCTCGTCTTTCAGATTGCACCCGGGTGGCACCTGCTGGCCGCCCCCCTGTTCCTGGGAGCCTCGTTTATAATGGCCCTCGGAACCAGCCTCGTGGTTTCCTCTCTCAGCGTTTACTACCGCGACTTCAGTTTTGTCGTTCCGTTCGTCCTCCAAGCATGGAACTATATCAGTCCCGTTGCCTACTCGTCCGAATTGATTCCGGACAAATGGCGCTGGCTCTACATCCTCAACCCCTGCGTTGGGTTTATTGAGGGATTCCGGTGGGCTGTCCTCGGTTCTTCCGCCTTCTCATCCGACATGCTGGTCTCGCTGGCTGTCGCTTCGACTACCGTCCTCGTCCTCGGCACCCTGATTTTCCGGAATATCGAACGCGGCTTCGCAGACATCGTATGAGTAAGGATTCTGCCATAACTGTCCGAGGTCTCGGAAAGTCATACATCCTCCGGCATCAGGCCGCCATGACGTTCAGCGGTCTTCGCGGACTGCTTGGCAAACGAACGGCTTCCGAGACCCGTGAAACCTTCTGGGCGCTCAAGGACGTCTCGTTCGATGTGCAACGCGGGCAGGTCTTCGGCATCATCGGCCGCAACGGCGCCGGCAAGAGCACCCTCCTCAAGATTCTCTCCCGCATCACCGAACCGACTACTGGCTATGCAGACATCCATGGTCGCGTCGGATCGCTCCTCGAGGTTGGCACCGGATTCCATCCGGAACTCACCGGGCGCGAAAATATCTACCTCAACGGCACACTTCTCGGGATGAGGAAGCGGGAAATCGACAAAATCTTCGATGAAATCGTTGCCTTCTCCGAAGTCGAAAAGTTCCTCGACACCCCGGTCAAACGCTACTCATCCGGAATGTATGTCCGTCTTGCCTTCGCCGTCGCTGCCCATTTGGAACCCGACATTTTGATCATCGACGAAGTCCTCGCCGTCGGAGATTTCCGATTTCAGCAGAAATGCATGGGCAAAATGAAGAATGTCACGGAAAAGGGGAGAACGGTGCTTTTTGTCAGCCACAACCTTACTGTGATCAATAGTCTGTGCGACCGCTGTCTTCTGCTGGACGGAGGAATGGTTGAAGCCATCGGCCCTACCGAGGACATTACCAAACTTTATTTCGGAAGCAGCCATCAACAAGGAGGAGCCAATGTCAACTACCTGGATGATGCGATTGGTGATCAGGTGGCAGTCCTTCATTCCGCGCAAATTATTAATCCATCGCATCAGAGCATAGATTTTGTGCAAATTGACAAACCTTTTGGAGTGAAAATGACCTTTGAGGTTAGGGTAGGCGGCTACAAGCTCATTCCCAACTTCCATGTTTACACACAAGGCCAGTGCGCTTTTATTAGCGCTCCGCTTCAAGAAAAACCCTTTGTTCCCGGTGTATATGACGCCATCATGTGGGTGCCAGGACGCTTTTTGAATGAAGGAACTTATCTTATCAATCTCGGAGTAAGCAGCGTGAATCCTCAGAGAGCTCACTTTCGAGAGGACAAGAAATTCTTTTTCCAAGTTATCGAGGATATCTATGACAAACACCGCAACGGTTACGTTCAGAGTATCCCCGGAGTTGTTCGTCCACTCATGCAGTGGGATGTAGAGCCGATTCAGCAGTGATCTTCTCCCAACCAAACGTCCGAATGTGTTCTCATCACAAATGAAAGCTGTCATACTGGCAGGTGGATTGGGAACCCGAATCAGCGAGGAAACCAGCCTCAAGCCCAAACCCATGGTGGAAATTGGGGGCAGGCCGATTCTCTGGCATGTGATGAAAATCTACTCCGCGCAGGGTATCCGCGATTTCATCATCTGCGTGGGTTACAAAGGTTATGTCATCAAGGAGTATTTTGCGAACTACTTCCTTCACATGTCTGATGTGACATTCGACATGGAAAACAACTCCATGGAAGTCCATCAGAAGCATGCGGAACCCTGGCGGGTCACCATCGTGGACACCGGGGAACAAACCCTCACAGGCGGACGCCTGCGCAGGGTGAGTGACTATGTCAAGAACGAGGCTTTCTGCTTTACTTACGGAGACGGCCTTGCCGACGTGAATATCCCGGCTGTGATTGATCAGCACACTCGCGCAGGAAACCTTGTTACATTGACAGCGGTCCAGCCACCTGGCAGATATGGAGCCTTGGAACTCGATGGGGAGTCGGTGCTTCGATTCCGCGAAAAACCCGAGGGGGATGGCGGTTGGATCAACGGTGGTTTTTTTGTCGTATCCCCGGAAGCGATCGGTCGCATTGCAGCTGACGATTGCAGTTGGGAAGGAGAGATCCTGCCGACCGTGGCCGAAATCGGAAAACTCGGCGCATTTTTTCATCGTGGCTTTTGGCAGCCAATGGATACACTCCGCGAAAAGAACTATTTGGAGGAGCTTTGGGCCAGCGGAGACGCTCCGTGGAAGATCTGGTGATTTGGGAATGAACGATTCCTTTTGGAAAAATCGACGGGTTCTTGTGACAGGACACACGGGATTCAAGGGCGGCTGGCTGTGCCTTGTCCTGAAATCCCTTGGGGCGGATGTCTGCGGGGTGGCGCTTGAACCGGAGAGCCATCCGTCCTTTTTCGAAGTCGCCGGTGTCGCCAGGGACATCTCTTCCGTGCTGCAAGACATTCGCGAACTGTCTCCTCTGGAGGCGGTCTTTCGGCGAGTCAACCCCCAGATCATTTTTCATCTTGCCGCCCAGCCTCTCGTGCGCGCTTCCTACTTGGATCCGGTTGGAACCTATGCAACGAATGTGATGGGCACGGTCCACGTGCTTGAGGCGGCCCGTTCCCTGCCTTGTCTTCAGTCTGTAATCGTTGTCACCAGTGACAAGTGTTATGAGAACCACGAATGGGAATGGGGTTACAGGGAGACTGATCCCGTTGGCGGGTTCGATCCCTATTCCAGCAGCAAGGGATGCGCGGAACTTGTTGCCGCGGCTTGGGCTAGGTCATTTTTCAACAACGAACGATCGCCGCGGCTGGCCACGGCCCGCGCGGGCAATGTGATCGGAGGCGGGGACTGGGCGGCGGATCGTCTCGTTCCCGACGCCATCCGTGCGTTTTCATTGGGGGACACGCTTCGTATTCGATATCCCGCCGCGATCCGTCCCTGGCAGCATGTTCTGGAGCCGATCTGCGGATATGTCATGCTCGCCGAGCACATCATTTCCGAGCGCCCGGGTTTTGCCGGAGGCTGGAATTTCGGCCCCTGTGACAACGCTGTTCAAACTGTCAGGGAGATTGTGGAAAAAATTTCCCGGCTTTGGGGCGATGGCGCGGAATATACTGTTGACGGAGCTGCCCACCCCCATGAAGCCGGATTTCTGAAGCTCGACTGCTCCAAGGCGGCCAGGCGCCTTGGCTGGCGTCCCCGGCTTGATTTGGACACGGCCTTGGAATGGACTGTGGCTTGGCATCGGGCCATGTCCTCCGCCGAGGACATGCATCATTTCACTTTGAGGCAAGTGTCCGACTATTTCGCAAAATAAGAAACGTCTTGCGTATGCCCGCTTTGACTCGCCCTTTTTTACAGTCTGACATGCGAAATGCTTCCGGCGTGATTGTCTGTCGGCATTGCAGCACTCCCCTGCGCTTGACAATGATGGATTTGGGAACCAGCCCCCCTTCCAATTCCTACCTCACGCCAGAGATGCTCGATGCCCCGGAAAAGTGGTATCCCCTGCGCGTCATGGTTTGCGAGGCCTGCTGGCTTGCACAAACCGTTGACTTTGTTGATCGTGAGGAGTGTTTTTCGGCGAGCTATTCTTATTTCAGTTCCTGTTCGACCTCGTGGGTTGAGCACGCACGCGGCTACGTGGATTCGGTCGTCAAACGTTTTGGCATCGGCCCGACAAGCACGGTGCTGGAGATTGCTGCCAACGACGGATATCTTCTGCAGCATTTTGTCGCCAGAAACGTTCCCTGTTACGGGATCGAGCCGACAGAAAGCACTGCCGCCGCCGCCCGCAAAAAGGGAATTGATATCCTCAGTGATTTTTTTGGCCTGGCTCTTGCCGGGGATCTTGTGCAGTCGCGGGGAAGAGTCGATCTTGTTGTGGCCAACAATGTTCTTGCGCATGTGCCCGATATCAATGACTTCACGGGTGGCATTGTTGAAATACTCTCACCCGGTGGAGTGTTGACAGCGGAATTTCCACACCTGCTCCAATTGCTCCTCAGGAAGTATTTCGACACCATTTACCATGAGCATTTTTCCTATCTGAGCCTCCATTCCGTCATCGCTGTTTTTGCGAGGGCAGGGCTCGAGGTGTTCGACGTCGAGCAACTCGAAACCCACGGTGGCAGCCTGCGAATCTACGCGAAACGAATGGACGATTTCTTGCATCCAACAACAGATCGTGTCGCGGCATGGCTTGAAACGGAAAAACAGGCCGGCTTGTTGGATCCGGAAATCTATTTGTCGTTTCCGCGGCATGCTCAGGAAATCAAGAACAACCTTCTTTCATTTCTGCTTCGCGTCAGATCCGGGGGCGCTTCGATTGCGGCATACGGGGCGGCAGCCAAGGGGAACACGCTCCTCAATTATTGCGGTGTCCGGAGAGATTTTCTTCCCTTTGTCGTCGATCGCAGCCCCGGCAAAATAGGAAAATTCCTTCCTGGCAGCCGGATTCCTGTTCATGGGGAGTCCGAGCTGCAGAAGGCAAGGCCGGATTACATCCTAATTCTGCCATGGAATCTTCGCGAGGAAATCACCTCCCAGCTGGCCTACTGCCGCGACTGGGGTGCGAAATTCGTCGTCGCGCTCCCTGAATTGACAATCTTTTGAAGATTCTTCCGACAAGCCTTGAGGGAGTCCTGCTTCTGGAGTCCGAACCGATTGAAGATGGTCGCGGATATTTCTGCCGGCTCTTTTCCACATCCGGATTCGCCAGGCAAGGACTTCGAAGCGATCTCACAGAGATCTCCAGTTCCTTCAATCGTTCCCGGGGAACACTCCGAGGGATGCACTATCAAACGGTTCCCTATGAGGAAGTCAAGCTGGTGCGTGTTTTCAGGGGGGCGGTCTATGATGCGGTTGTTGACCTGAGGCCCTCCTCTCCAACCTACAGGCATTGGGAGGCGTTTGAAATCAACGAGGATAATCATCGTGCGCTATACATTCCCGGGGGATTTGCCCATGGTTTTTTGACGCTGTGCGATGACACCCTCATTGTATATCAAATAAGCGACACATTTTCCCCCGCCCACTCTGCTGGTTTCCGATGGAATGATCCCGAAGTCCGGATCCAATGGCCGTTTGTACCGGAGATTCTTTCTGAGCGCGATGCCACATGGCCGGATCTGACATGAAACCCCGGATTCCTTACACCAAACCGTCCATTACCGAGCGAGAGGTTGCCTATGCCACCGATGCCGCCCGTCACGGCTGGGGGGATAGATGTTATGAGTATATCGCCCGGTTTGAGGGGGCTTTCAGGGATCATCTCGGGGTCAAGCACGCCATAGCAACATCAAGTTGCACAGGAGCCCTTCACATGGGGCTGGCAGCCCTTGGCTTGGGACCGGGCGACGAGATCATCCTGGCGGATACCAACTGGATTGCCACAGCCGCGCCGATTGTGCATCTCGGGGCCAAGCCGGTCTTCGTGGATATTCTTCCGGACAGTTGGTGCCTCGATCCGGATCTCGTCGAACAGGCGATCACGCCCCAAACGCGGGCAATCATCGCCGTCCATCTCTACGGCAACCTGTGCAATATGGACAGGCTTCTTGAAATCGGAGAACGGCATGGCATTCCGGTTATTGAGGATGCGGCCGAGGCGATCGGTTCTGTTTATCATGGGAGAAGGGCCGGTTCGCTCGGTGCTTTTGGAACCTTTTCCTTTCACGGGACAAAGACTGTCACCACGGGCGAGGGCGGCATGTTTGTCACCAACGACGAGGTTCTTTACGAACGCGTCCTTACCCTCTCGAATCATGGTCGCTCCCGCGGACAGATGAAACAGTTCTGGCCCGACGAGGTCGGGTTCAAATACAAGATGTCGAATGTTCAGGCGGCCATCGGGTGTGCGCAGATGGAACGCATCGAGGAGCTTGTCGGCCGAAAAAGGGAGATCATGCAGGATTACAGGCGGCGTTTCGAAAGCCACGGGGATCTTGTCATGAATCCGGAACCTGAAGGGACCACCAACGGCTTCTGGATGCCCACTGTGGTCTTTTCGGAGTCGAGCGGCGTGACCAGAGAATCGCTTCAGGCAGCGTTTTCCGGCGAAAACATAGATGCCCGTGTCTTCTTCTGGCCCTTGTCCAGCCTTCCGTTTTTCAGCGGGCAGCCACGGAATCGTTTCGCCCATTCGATTCCCGGACGGGCGATCAATCTCCCGAGCTTTCATGACATAACGGATCGGGAGCAAGAGCTTGTCGTGACGGTGATCTCCTCCATCCGCCTTCAGGCCGGCGTCGCCATCGATTGAGATGCATGCCGGGGTAATGCGGTCATTCTCAGCCCTGCACGGAAAGGATTCCTGCCGGGTTTACTCTCGGGGGAGCGCTGGTCTCCACGCGCTTTTTTCCGGGATTCGTGAAACTGCCGGCTCCGGGGAAGTCGTGCTGCCCGGTTTTTGCTGCGAAACGGTTGCTCTCGCTGCGATTTTCGCCGGATTAACCCCGGTCTTTGCAGATATTGATCCTGCCTCCCTGAGCCCCGGGCTCGTCCAGGTCGAAAAGGTGTTGTCCGGCTCCACCCGTGCCGTTGTTGTCGTTCATCTTTTCGGATGCGATGCAGATGCTGAACGCTTTCTCCCCTTGAAAGAGGGCGGCAGAAAAATCTGTCTTGTCGAGGACATTGCTCATGCGGTTGGAGGCCGGGCGAAAGATGGGCGACTGATCGGCAGTCACCTTGATTTCACGATGGCCAGTCTGGCGGACGACAAGATTCTTTCCGGCGCTGCCGGTCTGATCATGGCTGCGCCCGGACAAGATCCTCCGCTGCGCTTGCCGGGGAACGGAAAGGGGAATCGAAAACTTTCTGAGGTGGATATCAATGTGCTCGGATCGGCATTGAGAAATGCAGTGCATGCCGTGGCCGACCTGTGGAGAGCCGGACGATACACTCCGGCGGGAACATATCGGACGGAGTTCTGGCAGGCATTCCGAAGCCTCATCGTCCGATCCAAGCCCGGTCTGATCCCGTCTTGTGAAACGTTGGATGCGTCGGCCATCGAGAAATCCCGCCGTGCGCGGATAAACCGCTGTCTTGCTTATATCGAGGGAATCCGGAACCGCCATGTCAAGCCGGTGTCCTTTCGTCCGGAATGGAATTGTTGGAGGTTGCCCGTTCTCTGCTCCTCATCGCGATTCGCCCGCGAATTGACGCAAAAATTGCGGTCGCATGGCATATCGGCCTCCAACCACTATTTCCCGCTTAATCTGCTCTTTGGGCGGGGGAGTTGCCCGGTGACAGAGGACATTGCCTCAAGGATCATCAACTTGTGGGTGGACAATACGGTCAACATGGAGACAATTCGGAAAACAATCAAACTTATCAACGCCTCATAAAATGGATGAAATCACGGACCTGCTGAAAAATTACCATGTCCGCGTCTTCGATGAGCATGGGCCGACCGCAAAGGGAGTGGACTGGAATGATGAGGGTGAAATGTTGTTCCGCTACGACAAAATGCTGCGGGTTCTTGACAAGGACTTTTTCAAACCCGAGGGAAGACCTTCCCTTCTGGACGTCGGCTGCGGATGGGGGGGGCTTTATCAGCGCACCCGAGAGAAGGGTGTTGATATTTGCTACACGGGGATCGATGTCGCTGAAAACATGATTTCCTTTGCTGCGAGCACCTTTCCGGATGCGACGTTCGTCGTGCGTGACATCTTCACGCTTCCGGATGAGGAGGTTTACGACTTCGCCGTCTGTAACGCGATTCTGACGCAGAAACACGACGCCAGTATTCCGGCCATGGAAAAGTTTGCGAAGCGACTCGTTTCGAAAATGTTCACCATTTCCAAACACGGAATCGCCTTCAACCTGATGTCCACACGGGTGAATTTCACAGTCAACAATCTCTACTATCACAATCCCGTGGAAATGCTGTCATGGGCTCTCACGGAGCTCTCGCCGCGGGTCCGGCTGGATCACGGCTACAGCAGTTTGCAGAGTGGCCGGGGCAAGTATTACGATTATACCGTCTATGTCTTCAAGGGGTGACCGTGGGAGGGTGGTTGTCATCTCGCAGCCGATGTTATTTCCGTGGGTCGGAATGTATGAGCAACTTCGCCTGGCAGACATTTTCATCAACCTTGACAATGTCCAGTTTTCCAAGGGGAGCTTTACAAACCGGGTGCAGATCAAGATGTCCGGAGGGGCGAAGTGGATGACCGTTCCCCTTCAGGACATCCACCTCGGGCAACTGATACGGGAGGTGAAGATTGACGACCGCAAGGACTGGAGGAGAAGCCATCTTGATCTCTTGCGGCAAAGCTATTCGAAAGCGCCCTTTCTGGGAGAGATGCTGGAGATCGTCGGGGAGGTGTATTCCGCACGGCATGAAAATCTTGGCGAACTGGCTTATGCCTCCTTCCGGGAGACGGCGCAATTCCTCGGACTCGATCGCGGACGTGTCTTTCGCAATGCGGAAGACACCCCAACGAACCGGCAATCTTCCGAGCGCGTTCTGGATATCTGCCGCATGAACGGTGCCTCGCGTTATGTCACCGGGCTCGGTGCCAGAAACTACCTTGACCACGCGTTGTTTGAGGCGAATGGCATCCGAGTCGAATATATGGGCTATCAAAAAACGCCATACCGGCAATGTCACGGAGAGTTCACCCCGTTTGTCAGCATCCTTGACCTTATTGCCAATGAAGGCAAGGATGGCTTGAGATACATCAATTCCCCCTCGATTTACTGGAAGAATTTTTTTGAGACTCATGACTGAAGAACACCGCCGGATCGTAGAAAAAAACATCAACCAGCTTGGTGGGGATGCGGACCTTCAGGCGCTCACCAGGATGTGGATTCGGGAGGTTGCTCCATACAAGTATACCTACAACTTCGCTTGGCTGGGCGTTCCCATCATCCAATTTCCTCAAGATGTCCACGCCCTCCAGGAGATCTGTTGGAACGTGCGTCCCGAAGTAATCGTGGAGACGGGAGTGGCCCATGGGGGATCGCTGGTTTTTTCCGCTTCCATGCTGGCCCTTCTGGATCTCTGTGAGGGGATATCCCCCGACGCCTCTGTGCGCAAGGTCATCGGGATCGACATTGACATACGTCCGCACAATAGATCCGTCCTGGACGCGCATCCCCTTCGCAGATGGATGGAATTAATCGAGGGCTCCTCCATTTCACGGGACATGGTTGGGAAGCTCCGTTCCTTCGGAGCCGGCACCCTCAGGACGTTGGTGATTCTGGACAGCAATCATACGCACGACCATGTCCTTGAAGAACTGAACATTTACTCTCCGCTGGTCTCGGCGGGAAGTTACTGCATTGTTTTTGATACGGCGATTGAGGACATGCCGGAGCGGTTTTTCTCAGACCGCCCGTGGGGACCGGGAAACAGCCCCAAATCCGCCGTCCATGCCTTCCTGAAGGATCATCCCGAATTTGAGATAGACCGCAGCATTCCTGACAAGTTGCAAATCACCGTTGCGCCGGACGGCTATCTGAAGCGGGTCAGGCCCTGATTCCCAACTTCGACGGAACAATAAATGCGCTCTCACCTCTCCAAACTTCTCCATCCGGAATCTACTCAGGTTCAATTCCACAAAGAGTTTCGGAAATACGCAGCGAATCCCTTCGGGTTCCTCACGAAAGAATGCGTGGATGCAACCAAAACCCGCATTTGGCTCATCTGCATGCCAAAGTCAGGATCTACTTTTCTAACCGCTGTCTTGAAGCACTACACTGGATATCCGACATACGAACTGCCGGTTTACTACGGACATAATGAGCAGGAGGTGTCCTGGCCAAAGTTAAGCCTTTCGGCTGATACCGACGCCATCTACGTGCATCAACACACACGATGTTCAAGTTTATCACTCGAGACAATCAATCTCTTTTCTATTAAGCCGATCATCAGCGTTAGAAATATTTGTGACATTGTCGTATCTGTACGGGACCACCTTCTTAAGGAATCCACCGAGGGACCGCTGGCATTTGTTCCAGCGGAATTTGCAGGCTTTTCACCGGAACAGCAGATGGACTTTGTCATTTCCATGGCTCTTCCATGGTATTTCAATTTCTACACCTCTTGGTTGGAGTCCTGCCGATTGCAAAAATGCCGGGCCCACTGGGTGCGGTATGAAGACCTGATCGAATCGACCGCGTCCACCCTCCGAAAACTCCTGGAATTTTGCGGGCTTCGGGTGGAAGAGGACAGGCTGCTCCTGTCCATCGAACAGGCGGGACGGTCCTTCACCCGCAAAAACGTCGGGATCGCTGGCCGCGGACGGTCCATGCTTAATGATTCGCAGAAGGAGGCCATCCGGCGCATGGCGGCCTTTTATCCCTCTGTTGATTTTGCTCCGCTGGGGCTGCCGTAGGCATCTCCGGAAATCCGGCGACTTATTCCAACTGGTTTGAAAACACTCTCTTCGGACGGCGGGTGCCTGCCGCTGGTTTCCGTCGGCATCCCGACTTACAACCGGCCGGAGTTACTGGCTCGCAAGCTGGATCAGGTTTGCAACCAAACATACTCCAATCTCGAGATTATTGTTTCGGACAATGCGTCGCCCGGCGATGGTGTTCGAAGTCTTTTGGAAGAGAGGGCAAACAGGGATTCTAGGCTGAAGATATTTTTCCAGCCATGCAATCGCGGACCCGCGGAAAATTTCCTTTTCGTTCAGGAACAGGCCCATGGAGAATTTTTTGCATGGGCTGCCGATGACGACGGGTGGGAGACCAATTTCGTTGAGTTGCTTATGAAGCCTCTGATGAATGACAGGACGCTTGGCATGTCGTTCTGTAATATTGACGTCAGATATCCGGATGGGAGTATTTGCAACAATTATCCGGCATTCCTGACAAATTTTAAAAAGTTTGAGAACCCTTCAGCGGCAACAAGACTTGGCAACTATGCCTGCCAGGAAGAAAATCTGGGCAAGGCGAATCTTTTCTATTCGATTTTCCGGTTGCCCCTTCTTCGCCAGGTTGATTGTCGGGGACTTTTCCATGGAAAGGCATGGGGCCGGGATATGCTTCTTGTTGCCGCGATGCTGGCGCGGGGGAATGTCTCCATTTTGGCTCCCGTTCTATATCATGTTGGAATTTCTGCAGGTGGCGCCAATGCATCATCCTTGCGCCCGAAGGAGTCTGCAGGGAGTGAAAGAGTAGAACTCATCGAGGGTTACAGGCTGTTCTTTTGGGAATATCTAAAAATCGTCTGGAATTGTTCCGAAGTAAGCCTTCGGCAAAAACTTCGTATTTCTAAAGTTGTATTAGAAAAATGGAACCGTTGGATGAAACACAATCTAAATATCATATTCTGATGTCACCACAGGAAAATCTCGCATGCTATGCTGCGAATACATCATCTCAATACGGTGAAGACGGAATCATAGCCGAAATCTTCCAGAGAATCGGGATCCG
Organism: uncultured Chthoniobacter sp.; assembly: GCA_964431635.1. Taxonomy (GTDB): domain Bacteria; phylum Verrucomicrobiota; class Verrucomicrobiia; order Chthoniobacterales; family Terrimicrobiaceae; genus QYQL01. The sequence continues at coordinate 97,551 of CAYSKK010000010.1, forward strand.
ATCAAAATGCTGTGTGGAGTTCGGGGCCTGGGATGGAAAATACCTGAGCAACACGTGGGCGCTCTGGCACGAGCAGGGGTGGGCCGCTATTCTGATTGAGGGGGAAAAGGACCGGCACGCCTCCCTGCAGGCGGATCTCGCCGCGTTTCCAGGCGTCCGGGCGGTTAGCGCATATGTCCGCCCGGAAGGTGAAAATTCCCTGGATCAGATTCTCGCAAGGGAGTCCTGCCCGCATGATCTCGACCTCCTCTCGATTGATGTGGATGGCGATGAATATCACATCTGGAAGTCCCTGTCCCGGTTCCGTCCCAGGGTGGTGATCGTGGAACACAACCCAACAATCCCCCCGGAACTCGACCTCGTGCAGAAGCCCGGGGAGTATTTCGGAGCCTCTTCGGGCTCGCTAACCCGCCTTGCCCACGAGAAAGGCTACCGCCTTGTCGCCTGCACGGATACGAACTCGATTTTCGTTGCAGACGAGGATTTCCCGAAGCTGGGGATGCCAGAGCCGGACGTCCGCTCGATCTTCCCGCGCACGGGACTGAGTTACCTGATCAATGCCTACGACGGAAGGATCTTCATGTCGCAGAACCCGGTATATTCCAGGAAAATTCCGGTTGCGAGCGTCCGTCTGATGAAAGAGGAATTGCTGGATGAGTTGCTTCTCAAAGAAGCCAGGCTGGGTGTGCCGGTGGAAGGGGATAGTTTGCTGACTCCGGTCAAGGTCATTGAGACCACCCCACGGGGACCGAAGCCTCCTTTGCTGGAACAAATCTGGAGGCAGCTCTCCAACAAGTTGCTGTTCAATTTGCGAATTGTCCGGTTCATTCAGGCGAGACAGAAGGCTCATCAGGAGTTTCAGAAGGCGATTGACCAGTGGAAACTCGCCGGCAAACCATGCCCTCCTCCCCATGAGGTCAAGCAACTGGTGCTGAGGCATTACGCCAGGAGATATCGTCTCCGGATTTTGGTGGAAACGGGCACCTACTTGGGAGACATGGTTGCAGCCATGCGGCGGCGGTTTTCCTGTATTTATTCGATCGAACTCGGACAGGAGCTGTGGCAGAAGGCATGCGAGCGGTTTTCTTCCTGGCCAAAAATCAAAATCCTTCAAGGAGACAGCGCTGTGGTCCTTGGGCAGGTGATGCAGGAAATCAAGCGCCCTGCACTGTTCTGGCTGGATGGACACTATTCCGCCGGGATTACGGCAAAAGGCGAGCTGGAAACCCCGATCTTCGCCGAGTTGGAGCACATCTTCGCGCATCGGCTAAAAAATCATGTCATCCTGATAGATGACGCCAGGTGTTTCGACGGAACAAATGACTACCCGACCATCGCGTCCTTGAAGGAATTTGTCGCCAAGCGCTCACCGGGAGCGAACGTATCAGTCACGGACGACATCATCCGCATCACCCCCTGACAAAATGGCCGAGACCAGACCGATCGACGGGCCTCCGGCTGTGACCGTGCTTCTCCCGGTCTGGAACTGCCCGGGCTACGTCGGGGCGGCAATCGAGAGCGTCCTGTCCCAGACATACGAGGATTTCGAATTCCTCATTATCGACGATGGATCGACGGACGCGACGCCGGCCGTCCTTGCCCGCTACACGGATCCGAGGATCCGCCATGTGCGCCAAGAGAACCGCGGTCTGGCGGGCACGCTGAATGTCGGCATCAGCCTGGCCCGGGGAAAATTTATTGCTCGCCAGGACCAGGATGACTTGTCCCTCCCGGAACGGCTTGAAAAGCAGGTGACCTACATGGAAGCCCATCCGGACTGCGGGTTGCTCGGAACGTGGGCGCAAATCATGGAGGGCGACCGCTTGGTCGAGCGGTTCCACAGGCATCCGTCCGACCCATCGGAGCTCCGGTATCAACTGCTCTTCAACAATCCGTTTGTTCACAGCTCAGTCATGCTGAGGAAGAGCGTGCTGGATGCAACGGGCGGGTATTCTACCGATCCGGAACGACAGCCGCCGGAGGACTACGAACTGTGGTCGCGCATCATCCGCACGGCCGAAGCTGCCAACCTGCCGGAGGTGCTTCTCTACTACCGGGAAATCCCCGGCAGCATGTCCCGCATGGGCCCTTCGCCTTTCCGCAGCCGCCTTGTGAGAATTTGTGCGGAGAACATCGCGCGCGAGGCGGGAGCCGATCCGGGTGATCCTCAAATCCTGAACATCGCCGCTCTGACGCACGGTGCCGCCGAGCTTGTTACGACGAAACCGGATTTCCGCCGGATGCAGAAAATTCTTCTCTCAGCAGTGGACAAGCTGGCATCTTCCGAAACGAGGGCATCTCTGGCTGCGGATGCTGTCCACCGTTCCACTGCACTCCGCGGTCTTCACCTCGCGAACACCACGCTGCTCGGCGGTCTGGCCGCAACCCAGGGTCCCTTTCGTTCTTTGCTGAAGCGTCTTTACCGGATCTTGAAATCTTTCTCCCATCAACCACCCTCCACCGATTCAAGTAGCAACTGCTCATGAGCCTGAAATCCCGCATCAAACAATTCATCCGCCCCGCTGCCGCTGAGGCTTGCGGCACCCCATCCGACCCGGCAAAAAACACTCGTTCATCGCAGTTCGAGATCGACGGCTGGGTAATCTCCCAGTTTGTTGTCGAAAAAATCGTCCCGGTCGCTGGCGTCCATCCCTTCCCACTCCAGGAGCTGATGTTAATGGCCTCTGCGGTCTGCCGCCTGCGGCCCCCGATGGTTTTCGAGTGGGGGACGCATATTGGCAAGTCGGCGCGAATCTTTCACGAAACCCTCGCGCATTTCGGAATTCCCGGCCATGTTCATTCGGTTGACCTGCCCGACGACGTGAGCCATGTCGAACACCCGGGAGAGAAGCGCGGGGCGTTGGTGCAGGGAATTGCCGGGGTCACCCTGCATCAGGGGGACGGACTGACCACCTCGCTCCAGATTTGGGAAAAGAGCGGCGCACCGGCAAACCCGCTCTTCTTTGTGGACGGAGACCACAGCTACGAGAGCGTCCGCCGCGAGATCGACGGGATTCTTGGCGGGATTCCCGGCGCCTCCCTTCTTCTACACGACACCTTTTTTCAATCACCGGACTCGGGATACAACGTCGGCCCGCACCGTGCGGTCGCAGAAACACTGGCGGTAATGCCAGGCAAATTTGAAGTCCTCCACTCCGGGCTCAGCCTTCCGGGCATGACGCTCCTTGCCCAACTGCCGCGCTGATTTGAAAATTCTCCACACGGTTGAGTCTTATCTGCCCGCCCGGCACGGGATGTCGGAGGTTGTCCGACAGGTTTCCGAGCGTCTCGTCGCAAAAGGCCACGATGTAACCGTCCTGACCGGCACTCATCCGCAGCGCGGAACGGATCCGATAGCGGGAGTGCGTGTGGTGTCATTTCCCGTGTTCGGAAAGAGCGCTGTCGGCGTTTATGGTGATGTGCAAGGATACCAGCGTTTCCTGTTGGAATCCGATGCCGATGTGATTGTAAATTTTGCCGCACAGCAGTGGGCGACCGACCTGATTTTTCCGCTCCTTCCCGCACTCAAGGCCAAGAAGGTTTTCGTTCCCACGGGGTTCTCAGCCTTGGGGGACCCGACGTTCGCTTCCTACTTTGAAAAAATGGGGGAGTGGATGCGTCTTTATGACGCATGCGTCTTCCTTTCTGACGACTACCGCGATATCAACTTCGCTCGCAAGGCTGGCGTTGAAAAGTGCGCGCTCATTCCGAATGCAGCGGCCGAGGATGAATTCAACAGGCCGCCCGACCCGGAGTTCCGTACTAGGCTGGGAATTCCGGAGGATGATTTCCTGATCATTCATGTCGCCGGATACCTCTCGGTCGCCAAGGGACAGATCGAAGCCGTACGGATATTCTCCGAATCCCATCTCCGCAATGCCACACTTCTGCTCATCTGTGGGGAATTCGCGGAGGGGCTCTTCAGCGGATTGAAACCTCGCAAGCTGGCGCGGGCCGCATGGCATTTTTTGCGCGGAAAGGGAATGTCCGGCTTCCTGCCTGCCTGGCAGATCGGCGCCCACAAATGGCTCGCAAGCCGTCGGAACGAAGCTCACAGCCGCCGGATTCTAACCACCGCCCTCTCCCGCCGGGATACCGTCAGCGCGTTTCTGGATGCCGATCTCCTGCTCTTTCCCTCGTGGATCGAATGCTCCCCGCTCGTCCTCTTCGAAGCGGCTGCGGCTGCCACTCCGTTTCTGGTGACCGATGTCGGGAACTCTGCCGAGATCATCCGCTGGACCGGCGGCGGCCGGATTCTACCAGGGACGCTCAAGCAGGACCGCGAGGGATCGGTGATTGCCGACGTCCCCGGCGGGGCGCGCTTGCTCGAGGAGATCTGGCAGGATGGGGAGTGCCGGAAGCGCATGGCCGCCTCCGCACAGTCCGCCTGGCGGAAGCACTTCACCTGGGAAGTTATCGCCTCCCGGTATGAGGAACTCTACGCGGCCCTGCTCCGCAACGAGGACATCCGGGGAAAATTTACGCCGCCGCCGCAAAGCTCCCCACTCTGAACGGGAGTGATCTTCTCGCCTTTTAAAGGCCGGACGCCCTGCGATCGCTCATCCTTGAAGGTCTGCTCGAAAATCCCTTAGGGCTGCTGCGGGGGCGCCGCTGATTCCTGAATTCCCATGAACGTTCAAACCCTCATCTTCTCGAAAGACCGCCCACTCCAACTGCATGGCACGCTGGAGTCGCTTCGTCTCCGGTGCCGGGAGTCCGCCGCACTCCCAGTATCTGTTATCTGCAAGGCCTCGGAGGCGGCCTACGCGGACGGCTACGACATCTTGAAGAAGGAATTTGGTGGCAGGCTGCAGGTGGAGTGGATTATGGAGACCGACTTCAAAAAAGACCTGCTCGCACAGGTTGAGGATCCCGGCTCAGCGGGGCGGGGGCTTCTTCATAGGCTCCTCTTGCGCAGGCCCGGCGTGCGGCGTCCCCATGTGATGTTCCTGGTGGACGACAACCTGTTCATCCGCGATTTCTCAATGCAGCAGGTTGTCCGCAAGCTGGACGCCACGCCCTCGTCCATCGGGTTTTCCCTCCGCGTGGGGAAAAACACCTCGTATTGCTACTCGAACAGGTGCGATCAGGCGTTTCCGCGTTTCACAGAGCGCGGGGACGGCATCCTCGAGTTTTCCTGGCCTGGGCAAGAGGGGGATTTTGGCTATCCGCTGGAGGTCTCAAGCTCGGTGTATCGCACGGTGGATGTGATCACGCTGCTCCGGACGCTGCCGTATTCGAATCCCAACCGCCTCGAACAGGGCCTCTCGGTTTCGAGCCGGCTTTTTGCAAGAAAACATGGTCGCCTCCTGTGCTTCGAACAGTCCGTTGCGTTCTGCGCGCCGGTGAACAAAGTTCAAAGCATCCTCGACAACCGGGCCGGCTCGACTGATGAATACTCCAGCGGGGCCCTCAACCGGCTGTTCCTCGACGGTGCGAGAATCGATGTCGAGAAACTCAACTGCTTTGTGCCGAACGCCGCCCACCAGGAAATCGACCTGCCCCTGATTCGTCAATCATAATGATTACAAATTTGCAGCTTCTAAGAGCATTTGCCGCGCTTGCGGTAGTTCAATATCATACCGCATTTCCACTCCTAAAAAATAACCAAACTGCATTTCAGGGCGTTGCGATATTTTTTGTCATCAGCGGATTCATCATGACGCATATTGTGCTTCGAGATGATAAAGAAGCCAGTGGTATTTCCTTTATACTGCACCGAATTATTCGCATTGTTCCAATATACTGGTTTAGTATTTCAGCATTTATAATGCTCAGCAATCTGGGGCTCCTGAATTTGCCGTATACATTGCCGAGAGTGTTTAACCTTGCTGCGAACGATCCCGCTTCATTTCTAAAATGGATTGCATCGGCGTTCGATACTTCGTATTTTACTGCGGCAAGCATTCTCAAAACATACTTTTTTATTCCTTACTTTGATATCAATGGAAATCCTCAGCCAATTTTAGGCGTTGGGTGGACGCTCAACATTGAAATGTTTTTCTATGTTTGTTTCGCATTGGCTCTAAGTTTCGGAAAAAAAATTGCCCCCCCTCTAGCCGCACTCATTGTTCTCGCCGTTAGTATGCTCGGCCAAATCACCATTAATCCAAGCCCTGCCATCCGGCTCTACTCCTCTGCATATACGCCGCATTTCGTGGCAGGAATTGCTGTTTACTATATCTGGAAAGCACTAGCTCTGCTCTCGGAAAAAAGCAGGAAAATACTATTTCCTATACTTGGAACAAGCGGCTTAATATTATTTATGTATGTTGAAGTTGCCTCCCCTGCAAAACTCCTTCAAACACAATTATGGTTAAGGCTAACCATGCCGGCTGTTCTCGTGTTTTCTATGCTTTTGTATCATTCATGTGGATGGCGAATAAAAAATTCATTTGTTCTTGCTCTCGGTGCTGCTTCATATGCCCTCTACCTTACTCATACAATTGTTTTCGAGTTGCTGCGTCAGCCTGCCATATACTATAAATGGCTCGACTTCCAAAGCAGCATTTACGGCTTTTTAATCGCTGTTTGTCTTGCTGTCGTGATTGCACTATTAGTGCACTACTACGTTGAAGTTCCAGCACTCGGCTTCCTGCGGAAGAAGCTCATTTCAAATAAGGAGTAAAAGGAATTGACGTATAAAGATTCCAAAAGCACGCAATTCCTTCTCTGTAATTTCGAGATGTTGGAAGGTGTGGGGTGCAGGATGATCTGATGTGAAACGAGTCGCTATTCTCATTGCGGTGGCCGCTGGAACTCCTCTGGAGTTCATTGGAAGGGCGCTGTTTTCAACCGCTTCAAGCCTCACTCCGGATGATATGTTTTTTGTTAGGATTGATGGCGGCGCGATCCCGGATCGCAACTTCCTTCAGGAGGCCAGTGCGCCCGTACCCGTGAAAATATTTTCCTCACCGGAAAGGAGAGGATTGGCTGCGGGACTTAATCTCCTGGTTCATGAGGTGCTGGGCGAGCCGGGGTGGACCTATTTCGCCCGGATGGATGCGGACGACGAGTCCCATCCGGAGCGGATGCTTCGGCAGCTTGATTTCATGGAAAAACATCCGGAAGTGGACATTCTCGGAACCGGCTGTCGCGAGGTTGATGAAGCCGGTCGCCTCCTTCAGGTGAAAAACATGCCGCTGGCGCATGACCGGATTTTGGAAACTCTTCCATTCCGGAACCCCATGAACCACCCCACGGTGATGTTCCGACGGCGGGTGTTCGAAAGCGGTCTCCGTTATCGAACGGATGTTGGCTTGATCGAGGATTATTACCTGTGGACAGACGCCGCTGCGGCCGGTTTCCGGTTCGCAAACCTTCCCGATCCACTTCTGAATTTTACGAGAGACAGGCATTTCTTCCAGCGTCGCAGCGGGTGGCGGCAGGCGAAAGCGGATTTCTCCGCGCGCATCCACGCCATGAAAACCCTGCGCCGGGTCAGTGCAGTCAATTTTTTCCGGGCCCTTGCCGCATTGGGCTTGCGTTTGATGCCGGCCTCCGCTCAAGAGTTTCTCTACAGGCGCCTGCGCTGAATCCGCTTTGCGAAACATGCTTTCCATCAAAGAAAAAAAAGTCCTCTTTGCGGTCTCAGATGCCCTCCTTCTCTGCGTTTCGGCAGTGGTGGCGCTGATCCTGGTGCTTTTGATATCGCATTCGACAACAGAGGAGCTGGTTGGACAAATGGGATGGGTTGCGCTTTCAGGAATCGTGCTGTTTGCGACGGCCTCTCTCAACGACTGTCTCGATGTCACCAGCTTGAACTCACGGCTCCGGTATCTCCGCCGGTGGGGAATTTCCTGGCTGATTGCATTCGTCATCTATCTTTTTCTTTTCTTTCTTCTCGGCCGCCCCGGCGGCATGGTTTCGAACGGGCCGGAACTTCCACGCCTGATCCCCGCCATTTTTTGCGTTCTCTCTCTTTTTTCTGTTCCCATCGGTCGCGGACTTCTCGAGCGCGTTCTGGGAATTTCCATTCGGAAAAAGACATGCGTCGTTGTGGGGGCGGGGGGAAGCGGACGCCATTTCGTGGAGGATGTCGCTTCCATCAACCGGGAGTGGGAGGTCATTGCCATTCTCGATGATGATCCGTCCAAAATCGGGGGTTCCATCCGCGGGGTTCCCGTTGCCGGCAATTGCTCCCAATTACTCCCGCTTGTGGAGAAATATGACATCCAGGAAGTGGTGCTGGCAATCAGCCATGAAATGCGTCGGGAGGTGATTGAGTCGCTGCTCGTCTGTTTTGAACGGGGCATTGATGTCGTGCCGGTCCAGATTGCCGCAGAGCGAACACTCGGCCGGGTTCCGATCAACCACCTTGGCGACAAGTGGCTTCCGACGACGTTCTGGGCCTCCTCTTCCATGCCGCTGTTCTACCGGGTGATCAAGCGACTGCTGGACCTGCTCGTCTCCCTGATGCTCCTCCTTGTCTCTTCGCCACTGATCCTGTTGGCGGCCCTGGCAACGAAACTCGGATCAAGGGGACCGGTCTTTTACTTTCAAGAACGTGTCGGCATCCGGGGCGGAACATTCCGGATTGTCAAGATCCGCACGATGGTGGACGACGCGGAAAAGGGAGGCGCGCGGTGGGCTTCGCAAAACGATAAAAGGATTACGCCTGTCGGGCGGATTCTGCGCGCGGCACGGATCGATGAACTCCCCCAGCTCTTGAACATCCTGCGCGGTGAAATGAGTCTGATTGGGCCGAGGCCGGAACGCCCGGAATTCGTCAAGCTGCTCGCCGCCGAGATCCCATACTACCGGGCGAGGCTGTCTGTGCGTCCGGGCCTCACCGGATGGGCGCAGATCATGTATCGTTACGGAAATTCTGTGGATGATGCCAGGATCAAACTCGAGTATGATCTGTATTATATAAAAAACCGTTCCGTTTTCCTCGATCTTACGGTGGCATTGCGGACGCTGAAAACCGTCCTGCTGATGAAAGGGACATGACCCGGATCTCCGCATTCAACATTCGGGACATTTGGCGATCACCGGCGGCCGGAAGGCTGCCGGTGCTTGTGCATTGGGCGGCCTCGCTTCTCTTCGCTGTCTTCTGTGGACGGCTTCTCTTTGCCACGATGATTCTTCAGGGGCTCCCCGGGCAACCTCTGTTCTGGCTCTTCTGGATCGTGACGGGGTTCTTCGCTGCGCTGGGATGCGTTTTTCCCCGCAATGGGCTTGTTCTTTATTTGTGCGGATTCCCGATGATTTGTGCGGCCCATGAACTGAAAGCGGTTCCGATCGGAAATCTTCCTGTCGTTTGCTTTGCGGCTTTCTTTGTCGGATGGTTGCTCCGGAGTCTTTTAGTGGCTAGCCAGCAACCCCGGGACCTGTTGGGTTTCGGAGTCAACTGCCTCGCTCTGGCCCTGTTGCTGAGTTCCATTTTTTCGCTTCTGCACCCCTCTTGGAGCAACAGTTTCTCGGTGGCTTTTTCAATCCCTTCCTGGCCGGAAAAGACGGAATTCAGCGCCATGACCATGGGGTTGAATGCGACGGCTGGCTGCATGCTCTTCGGGATGCTTCGATCCAAACTGTCAGGTTCCAAACAACTGCTGATAATGATTGTCTCCGTCCAGCTTGCAGGAATTTGTTTGTTCGCTTTGCCTGAATTCGCCTGCAATCTGCTCCTACACAGGGACGCGGGGCGCAACCTGATCTCTCTTCCTTTCGGTGCGGTGCACAATATGGGGGGACCGGCATGTCTTTTTGCGGGATTTTTTGCCGCCCTCGCCGCCGTTCGACTCTCGGTTGCAAAACGCGCTTGGGGTCCGTTGCTGGGATCAGGCCTCGCCATTCTAGTTATCGCTGGATCGGTTTCGAAGGGTGCCTGGCTGGCAGTCGCCCTCACAATGATCCTGCTTCTTTTTCAGACCACGGGATGGAAAAGCGCCATTGGCGCGTTGCTTCTTCTGTTGGTGTTGGCGGGAGGGCTCAGGGCGGGCCTGGCCGGAAGGCAAAAGCAGGGAACAGCCGCCGAGCACTTGCATGCACTTGTCTCCGCGGATGAGTGGGCAAAAAACGAGACTCTCTCCGAACGCATGAAAATCTGGGGCAAGGCCGTGGCCATCATGGAGGCAAGCCCTCTCAGTGGAGTCGGATTGGGCAGCTTCTCCTCTATTATGGAACATTACGGGTCCCGTGATTTTCCCGGCTCAAAAATCTGGTCCGAATATGCCCATGCCGAACGTTCGCTGGCAGTCCCGGACGATCAGGTCACCTACAATGGATTTCACTGCCATAATGACATTCTGGAACTGGCGGCGGGTGCCGGCATGCCGGTTGCTCTCCTTTTTATCCTGCTCGTGGGCACTCTGGTCGCGCTCGGCCTGCGTGTCGTTCCCGCGTCAGATCCAAATCCCGCATTGGCCGGCGCGTTTGCCATCGTGTGTTTCCTGCTGGTCTCTCTGATCGATTCCCGCCTTCTCTCGTTTCCTGACAATCTTCTCTTCTGGCAGTTTGCTGCTTTCATTCCGATGAGTGTGTTTCCGGTTTCCCCTGGAGAAACCTCCAGTCGCGCGAAAAAATGGTCATTCCTTCCCGCCCTGGCTCCCCTCTCGGTTATCGTCGGAGGATCCGCCCTGCTTCTTTCCGGATCGCTGCCATCCAATCGCACTTTCGGGGTCTGGAATTGGGGACTCCCCTCGGGAGACGGTGGATTTCTTCTCGCCCGCGAAGCACAATTCGTTGTGCCGCCGGACGAGGATTTGAAAGCGCTTGTTTTCAGCGTTCCGGGAGGAAACGGCCCGAAGGAAATCGCCCTGCACGTCAGGATTGACGGACGGGAAGCAGCTTCAGCCCGGATAGGATCTGGCCGGGAACTTTGCGTGGACATGGAATCCTTCCGGCATTCCGGCCAGTGGGTGCTCGTGAAAACCGAGGCCGACCGCTGGGCGGGACGCGGTGCATTCGGAACGCCATTCGGCGTGAAACCCTATGCGATCGCGATGCACAAGATCCGAGAGTAGGCAGCAGGCTATGAAAATCACCCTCAGCAGTCCGGATGGTCTGGGCGACTTCATTTTGCGTGTCCCAATGATCCGGGCGCTGCTCGACGCCGGGCATGAGATGCAGCTCTTTCTGCGGAATCCCGCGGCGGACCTTGCCGCGAGTGTGTTTCCGGAAATCAAGATCCATTTGATCGCGGCCGACCCGTTCCTGCCTTCGACACGGAGACAAAAAAACCCGTTCCAAGGGGAAATGCAGGCCATCAGGAAGTTTGGGCCGGATCTGTATATCGCGGCTCTCTTTTCGATCAACTTCTTCGATCAGATCTGGCTCGAACAACGCATGAGTGAAGTGAAGTGCGCCGGATTCCACACCGGCGAGCCATTTTGGCCGTCCACCACAACAGCCAATCCGGTGAAACTCAGCAGCAAGTGGGACCTCCGGTTGGAGGTGCCCGTAGCAATGCCAGAACTCGAAAAAAACCGCCTGATGGCATCGGCCATTATCGGACGGGACCTCCCTCACTCTGTGCCTGATCTGATGCTTCGGCCGGACAGCCGGGAATCCGCCGGGGCTCTGCTTGCACGCCACGGGCTGGAACCCGGCGAGTATTGGGCTGTCTGTGTTGGAACACGTCCGGGATTGATGAAAAAAGATTGGGGAGAGGACAATTGGACTCAATTTTTCTCAACAATCCTGCCGGACGAACCATTGGTCTTTTTCGGTAACACAAAGGAATATTCCTCCATCGAGCGCATCCGGGCCGGCCTTCCCTCCTCCGCACGAACCATCAATTTGGCAGACTCCCCCCCACCGCTGAATGTCACCCTGGCTCTGGTCGCCCAGTCGAAGGGTTATCTCGGCAGAGATTCGGGAGTGATGCACCTCGCTTCGGCAGCACGCCGGAGCATTCTTGCAATCTACGGAGGCAGCCATTGGGGGCGTTTTCTGCCATCGCGCGGACCCGCAGTCGTCACAACGCGCGCTGTCCCCTGCAGGGGATGTGACTTCTCCTGCCCCTATGAAAAGCCGTGGTGCATTTCCGATGTGGCCATGGAAACCATGTGTGATGCATGGAAACGCCTCCCTTCAGCGGATGGTGTCGAAGTCATCGAACAGGGAAGTGGCAGAACGCGGCAGTTTCTGGAACCGGAGGATATTCAAAATGCTGCTTTGGCCGTACAATCCCGCCGTCAACACGAAGAGGAAGGAGACCGCTCGAAGGGTTGGCGAACCCGACTGGCTGAAACGTTTTTGGGAAATCTGAAAAAATGAAGTTCAAACAAACCAAAATCGACTGGGCACGGATGGGGGTGGCAGCCCGGCTGTTTTTTTCGAGTCTGAAAATCGACATCACAAACGATTTTCTCAGGCCGCTTCTGGAGACGATCCCGGCTTTCCGTTCATGGAAACGTCGCTCGCAAGGCGTTTCCAACGAGATCAGAGCTTCGGCCAGACCAGAATCTCCACTCATTTTTGTTTCCTATTGCGCCGGATCAAAACTGAAGGGGAGCCACAAATTCTGCGGCGGAGAGAAGCTCTTGAACAATCTGGTTTTACTGCTCAGGAGGCACGGCTATGCAGCATTCATGGTCAGCCTGGATGGGGAACACTCTCACTGGCTTCTCGAACACGCTCCATATATCTCCCTGGAAAAATTCATTCAGGAAAAAAACAATGCCGCCGATGTCCGCTGTGTCACCTCGTGGATTCAGGCGGACGCTTATCTCGAACACTGCCCTAAATTCTATTTTTGGGATCAGGAACTTGGAGCCTCGGCCAGAAGCCATTTCCCAAAGCTGGCCGACCAGATGGCGGCAAACCGGATTGTGCGCACGGCCGGCGTAAACCGGGTCGTTCAAACCTGGCATACCGCTGTTTTTGCACGTGAGACCTCCCTGCTCCGGCAGTTGGTGGATGAGCACCACTGGCGGCCTGACCCGGCCCGCAGACTCCGGCACCGGGTCGGCTACTTCGATGAAGGATCGCACACCGGGGGCTACATTCAAGTGATCCAGAATATGTGCCTTTCCGCCGGCTTGAAACTCGAATTCTTCCAGTTGTGCGGGGTGGAGAAGGAAATCATCTCCCAGATGCAAACCTGCGCCGTATTCCTGACTCTCAACATCGGAAAAAGCGTTTGGGGTGAGGGAGGACCCATGACTCCTCAGGAAGCCATGGCCTGTGGCACGGTTCCCATTTGCTTCGACCTGAAGGGAGCATGGGAATTGATCCAGCAGGGCTACAATGGGATCATCACCGATGAAATCCGTCCGGAATTGATGGGCAGGGCGCTGATCGAAATTTATGAAAGCCCCGGGCGTCTGGAGTTGATGAGTCGGCGGTGCGTTGAAATCACCGCCTCCTCGCATACGATGGAAGCACGCTGGCCGACGGTCAGGAGGTTTCTCGACCTTCCGGAAGAGGAAGAAAGTCTCCAAAAGGCATGAGCTCAACCCGCCGGCTCTTATTGGTTGATCAATGTCTTCGGGACACAACCGGCCACCACTTGTTTTATAACCGGGCGCTTGCGGTGGCTGCCAAGGAACTCGGTCTTCAGGCTTCTGTTTGGGCGGGAACGGATTTCCCGACGGAGTTAATGTCTTCCGTCGAGACCAGGGCGGTGTTCAGGCGCGATTGGCGGGCAGCGCCGCCAGCTTGGGCAATTGGAATTCCTCGGATTCTGGATCTGTTGGAGGGAATCTCCCGATGGAGCTTCGAGAGAGACCTTCACCGAGCATTCCGGAATATTCAGATTTCTTCCCGGGATGTGATTTTCGGCCAGATGATCACCCCCCGCCATTTGACTGCCTGGCTGAACTGGATGCGTTCCATCCCAAGCCCGTGCGCGCCGATACTCGCGGTTCATCTGGCCTATGATCCATCCCGGTTTCTTCACCATCAACAGCTCGCTCGCTCGCTCAGAAAATTCCAGGGTGATCCCCGCAAAGCAAATCTTCTCCCGATCACGGACAGTTCGCGACTCGCGGCGGCTTATTCGACGATTCTCGATTGCGAAATTCCAATCCTTCCTCACGTCATCGGAAATGCCATCTCAGAGCTGAATCCTCCTCCACCCGGAGAAAAGCCGGTTTTCGGGGTTTTGGGGAGCCCGCGCGCGGACAAGGGATTCGCCGAAGTGGTTCAGGTGATCCTCAGCCTGTCGCTGAACCCGGCTCCTCCGCAGTTTCTTGTTCAGGTTCATGATCCGGATGACACCTCGGCACTCTGGGTTGCCCGGCTCCGGGAGGCAAAGCTTCCGAATGTTGAATTAGTCGACCGGTGTTTGGATAGCGACTCGGAATACGCGCAACTTTTCAGTCGTGTCGCAGTTTTTCTGCTACCCTACCACCTCAGGGTCTACGGCTTCCGAACCAGTGGCATTTTTTGCGAAGCACTTGCTTCCGGACGTCCGGTTATTGTCAGCGGCGGATCTTGGATGGATGAGAAGGCCGGCGAGAAAGCCGCGTGCCTTCGCGTGTCGGAACGGGATCCCTTGTCACTCTCCTCAGCAATAAGCTCTATGGCATCCCGCTACAGGGAAATGTCAGCAAGGGCACATCAGATGGCACCGGTTTATCGGGAGGAGTTCAGCGCCAGAGAATTCGTCTCAAGGCTTTTATCCCTTGTCCATCAGCATGCCTGACTCCTGCAAAGTCGGGCTCCTTTACCCATGGCCGGGCCTCCCATCGGTGGATCGAGGTGCCGCGCGACGGGTGGCTCCCCTGGTTTCCCTGCTGGCGGAGCACTTCGAATCCGTCGATATCCTTAGCCCAGGCCATGGGAGCGTTGTCGCTGAGCGCAACATTCGCCACAGGTTTATCGCTCCCGGCCGGCTGGAAAAGTGGTGCGGAGAATCCGCCTTCCGAATTTACGACAGTTTCACCCACCAGCTCTGGAGGGGCCGGACTTCCGCACGGGAGCGCCGTCAATGGTGGCACCACCTGCAACCGCTGATCCAGCCGGGATTAAGGAGAGCGATCCGGGACCTCGCAGCCAACGTGGATGTGCTCCTTTTGGAATACCCGTTCTGGGCCTCGCTTCTTCCGCAGGGAACCGGCGCAAAACCCGTGCTGCTGACGCTGCACGACATCCTTTCCAACTCAATCACCGAGCCAAGCCTGAAGCGCATCGTCCGCAACTGCGAGTTAGGCGCATGCCGACGTGCGAATGCCATCAGCTGCTGCACTGAGGAAGACAGTCGGGAAATCCGCGCCGGAGGGTTTCAACCGGTCCTCATCCCTCACGGAATCGATATCACTCCCAGGCCAGCGCCGGATCAGCCAGACGACTTGGATCTGGAAGTGGTGGCCGGGCACCGTCAAAGAGGCGGTCTGGTCTGCTTCTTCGTGGGCAGCAGCCATGAACCGAACCGCGAGGCGGTTGCCGAAATTGTAAAAATGGCGGATTCCCTCCGGCACGAGTCCCGGCTGCTTTTTGTTGCAGCAGGTTCGTGCTGCGGCCGGATGTCTCCCCGCCCAAACCTTCTTTTCCTCGGACCGGTTGCCGAAGCGACTCTGGACTGGCTCTATTCCGCCTGTGACATCGTGCTGGCACCGCTGCGGAGCGGAACCGGCTCATCCCTGAAAACTCTTGAGGCTCTCGCAAAGAGAAAAGTTCTCGTCAGCACAAGCGTAGGTGCCCGGGGCTATCAACTGGTCTCCGGCAGACACGCGCTCCTTTGTGATGCCTTGGACGAGTATCCAGGCATTCTCACAGGACTCATCGGCGACATTTGCCTGCGCGAACGTCTTGCGCAGAGCGGATGGGACTTCGTTCAGGCATTTGACAATCGGAAGGTTTATCTGCCGTATGTCGAAATGATCCGCGATCTCGCCTCTTCCCGGCCATGACGATCAGTGTCATTGTTCCCGCATATAATGCGGCCGAATGGCTTCCATCGGCCATTGCCAGCATCCAAGCGCAGACCCGCCCCGCCGATGAGATTCTTGTGGTGGACGATGGAAGCACGGATCACACTCCTTCGGTCTGCCGCAGCTTCCAGCCTGACGTGCGGTATTTGCGGCGCGAGAATGGCGGCCTGTCGGCAGCTCGAAATACAGGAGCCGCCGCGACGTCCGGCGAATGGATGCTCTTCCTTGATGCTGACGATGCTCTCATGCCGACGGCTTTGGAATCCCTGTCCTCTTACGCTTCACCCGGAAATGCCGGGGTCGTTCATGGGTTTGTTTTGCAAAGGCGGGGGAAACCGACGGAAACCCGCCTTCATGGGTTGCCGTATGCCGTGGGCAATCCTCCCGAGCCTGCCAAGGCCCACTTCTGGTGGACTCCGATTCCGACGGCCGGAGCGGCACTGATCCGCCGAAGCCTGAACGAGCAGGTGGGAGGATTCGACGAACGTTTCCGCCAGGTTGAGGACGCGGAGTATTGGCTGCGCTGCGGTGTCACTGCGCCTTTTGCACACTGCAACCAGCTTGTCCTTGATAAATCCTACTCTTTCTCGTCGCTCGGGCAGAATGAAACCGGCAGCATCTGGTTCCGGCTCCAGCTCCAGTTGAAATTTCTCGAATGGTGCCGGCGGCGGAACATTGACACCGGATTTCTTGAGGTCACTCCCGCGACAATGATCGACCACGCGCTGACCCGCATCCAGCGCACCGGATCGTGGGCGATTTTGGAACCGGTCCTCCGACACGCCGACCGGATGGGCGTGCGCACACCGTGGTATTGGCGCTCCCGGGCCCATCTGCTTTTTCTCAAGCTTTCAGGAAAGCTGCCGCCGCCGAATCCGAAATGCCGCGAGGTGTTTTTGGAGTGGATGAAATCCGGAGACGCATGAAAACCGGCATTCTTGTTCCCGTCTGGGTCAACTACCGCTGGGCAGCCCCCCTGACGAAATCGCTCCTCGACCGCCACTGGGCGGAGCATCCGGACATCTGGTTCTGCGGGCTGGAAGCGGCTCCGGAAGCCGGCTGGAACGTGATTCCGATGAGCAACCCGGGCGAGTGCACGAACTGGACAAGGGTTCTTCTGGACGGGGTCGAGGGGATGATCGCGCGGGGATTCGACACCCTCTACATCATCCCGGAGGAACACGTGCCGCTCGCGAAATGCCGGGCCGAAGATCTCAACGTCACGCTGCCGGATCTGATGCTCCGCCTGGATGCCCTCTACATCAGCCTCATGGGCTGGGACAACCGGCGCTTCGTCTCCAAAAGTCCGCTTCTCCCCCGGAGCGATCACCATCTCAAGCATCTCACCGGGCCGCGTGATCCCAGATTCCACCTGCATCCGGCGCTCTGGAACGCGGAGGCCGCCCGCACCTGCTGCAACATCGCCCTGGCGAACAAATCCGCCGGCGGCTCGGCATGGCATTTTGAAAAATGCACCGCAGATCCGGATGCCCCGATCCCGGCCGGCTGGAGAAACCGCTGCTACCAGATCCGGGCATCGGCTCTCTCCGGCAATCCGCGCAGCCGTCTCGGGGCGGCGATGTCATGGTGCGACAGGGCATTTTTCCACAAGCTGATGGCGGTCGTTCCTCACCTGCCAAAACCCTGGGCATCGCTCTGCCTGCGGCTCATTCCCTTCGAGGACGTTTTCTGCGACGGTCCCTACCCGATGTTTTACTCCGGAATCATGACCAAGGGCGGGCCGAACAGGTTTTTTGTCAGATTCCTCCGGAAGAAGGATCCTGCCCTGCTGAATCAAATATTGGCCGCGCTGCCGGACAAATGAAAATCATTCCGCCAGCACTCCGCCGGGCCGCCATCAATTTCAGCCGGAAATTCTTTGCGGCACCGGCAATCAAGACCCGGCGGGACCTCCCCGCTCACGGCCTTCCCGTCTCCCTTCACATGGTTCTTTCCAAGGACGGCCTGCTGATGGGGCAGTTGACTTTGAGAAGCCTGGAGTTTCACAGCGGGGTTTCCTGGGCTCCATTCCTGCATGACGATGGCACGCTCACCGATGACGATGTCGCCGAGATTCGGAGGAATTTCCCCGATGCGACTGTCATCCGGCGGAGGGAGGCCGATGAGGCCCTCTCCTCCGGCCTGAGCAGCCACCCTGTCTGCAGGGACCACCGTGAAAAGCACCCGTGGTTCCTGAAGGTTTTTGACACCCGCCACTTCGCACCCCACGACCGCTACATCGTCATCGACAGCGACATCGTCTTTTTCCGCAGACCGGATTTCGTCCTCGATTGGATGGAAAAGCGCCCGGAGACGTTCTGGTTCATGGAGGATACCAAGGAAAAATATTCCTCCGACCGGGCCGGCATCGAGAAGGCGATGGGGTTCCCGCTCTGGGAGCGGGTGAACAGCGGCCTCGATCTCATGGTGCGACCGGCCGTCAACCTCGACCTCGCGGAAAAATTTCTTGAGCGGTGCTCGCCGATGGCCCGCGAATTTCATTTCCTGGAGCAAACGTTTTTTGCCGTGGCCGGATCGGCCTGGGGCAAGGGCGGGAAGCTGCCCGGAGAATACGAGATCAGTTGGACAAATTTCCGCCGTCCCGGCAGCGTCTGCCGCCACTACGTCGGCCCGTTTAAAAATGACGCCTTGTTCGTCGAGGGGGCGCGCGTATTTTGGTGGCAGTCAGGAAAATAGCATTTGAACTCCTCCTCCAGCATCGCGTTTCACGAGAGTGGATCGTATCAAAACAAACCCGGCGCACTGTCATACCGCCGGGTTCTGGCTCACTACTTGAACCTGGTCATTCCCGGCACCGCCGACGTGCTGGAAATCGGTTGCGGCACGGGGGAACTTCTCCAACTGCTCCGCTGCCGCTCGAAAACCGGGATCGATGCCTCGGAAAAGCAGATTTCTTCCGCAAGGAGGAACTGCCCGGATGCCACCCTGCACTGCGGGGATGCCTGCGGGATCGAACCGGGTCCGGAATTCGATGTCGTTCTCGTGTCCGACACCCTCAACCACTGCAGCGATGCGCAGGCGCTGCTGGAGGCGGCCCACAGGGTCGCACGGCCCGAAGCGCGGCTTGTCATCACAACTTACAATACTCTCTGGAGGCCGCTTCTTTCCCTTCTAACCCTGCTTGGCCTGCGCTCGCGGCAGCCCGACCTGAACTGGCTGTCAGCCGCCGACGTGCGGAACATTTCCGAACTCGCCGGCTGGGAAATCATCAAATCCGAGGGCCGCATTCTTCTCCCGGCATCAGTTCCCCTGCTTTCCGGATTTCTCAACCGGTGGGTTGCCCCGTTCGTTCCGTTCCTCTGCCTCACCAACATCCAGATTGCAAGAAAGCCGGAAAAAATCGCCGGCCCGCCCTCGGTATCCGTCATCGTTCCGGCAAGGAATGAAGCCGGAAACATCCCGGCTGCCATCGAGCGGATTCCCGCGTTCGCGCGGGACATCGAATACATCTTCATCGAAGGCCATTCAACCGACAATACCTGGGCCGAAATCGAAAAGGCAAAAGCCGCCCACCCCGGCAGGAAAATCCAGATCGCACGGCAGACGGGACGCGGAAAGGGCGACGCGGTCAGGCTCGGATTTTCGATGGCAACGGGTGACATTCTGATGATCCTGGATGCCGACCTCACGATGCCCCCCGAGGATCTTCCGAAGTTCTACCACGCGCTGGCGGACGGACGCTGCGACTTCGCCAACGGGTGCCGCCTGATCTATCCCATGGAAGATGGCGCAATGCAGTTCCTAAACCTCTGCGCCAACAAACTCTTCGGAATCCTGTTTTCCTGGCTGCTCGGACAGCACCTCAAGGATACCCTCTGCGGGACCAAGGTTCTCACCAGAAAAAACTACGAGGCCATCGCACAAAACAGGAGCTACTTCGGGGACTTCGACCCGTTCGGGGATTTCGACCTTCTGTTCGGCGCGGACAAATTGAATCTCAAAATCCGCGACATCCCCGTCCGATACAAGGAACGGACCTACGGCGAAACAAACATCAGCCGGTTCCGCCATGGCATCCTCCTGTTCCGCATGGTCGCGTTCGCCGCCAGAAAACTGAAATTTGTCTGAGCCTTTGGCTATTCCGAAGACCGCCCCTTTCTGGATGCTCGTATCCGCAGGCCTTCTCCTGTTGGCCGGAGTTTTGTCGTTTCCCGGCTCGTTCGGGCTATCAAAAACCGCGCAGATCTCCGGGATCGAATGTCCGGACGGTTATTTGCTTTCGGCTGAAATGCCGCACAACCTCACCAAGGAGCGCGGGCGCGATGTCCTGTTCCATGATGCTCCGGTTGTCTGCGAAAACGGAATCCCGCTGGCGCGCCCGAATTCATCGGACAGGCAGATCACGAACGCGGGACGCGGACGCTACCAGATCAGCGGAACACGCATTCACTTTTCAACCTCCGACGGCGGACCGCAGGCGGATCGCGTCTATACGGTCCGCGCCCCCGTTTGGTCCATCCGCGAATCCATCCTGCTGGCGGTCTGGCTCGTTGCGCTGGCGGCAACCGCCATCGCGCTCCGCACGGCATGCCCCGGAGGAACGTGCGGACTGGTGAAAAAGCCGGGTGTTTGGATTGGTTCGGTGATCCTGTCTGTGGCGCTTGCCGCCGGATTTTTCTTTTTCACACCACTGCTTTCCGACCGGTTTTTTCTCGGTCTGCTTCTCCCGGCGCTCTGGGCTGTCCTGATGGCGGCCCTCTCGATGCAGAAACGTGCCGCCTCCAGAACGATGCTGCTGGTGCTGTCCCTGCTCCCTGCGGTGGCCGGTTATTTCTACTACGGGCTCAATGCCGCCTCCGACAGTTCCTTCCTTGCGGGGGGCATCATCCCCTGCAGCGATGCGAGGCTCCACTTTCAGCAGGCCGCCGAAATCGCGATCCAGGGAACCACGCAGCACATGTTCAATGGCCGGTTCCTCTACCCGGCATTTTATGCCGTGATTCTCGACCTCGCCGGGCTGAACATGCTGCTCGCAAACCTTCTGGTCTCATCGCTCGTGATGCTTGGCCTCGCGCTCACCTGCCCGCCCGTGTCGCGGCGGTTGGGATTTTCCGGCACCGCGATCTACTGCCTTCTTTTCTGGCTGTATTTCCGCGCGCACGGATGCGGGCTTCTGATGACAGAAAATCTCGGGCTCCTGCTGGGCGTGATCGGGTTCGGCTTTCTGCTTCTTTCCGTTGATCGGCAGACGCTGTGGCCGGTGTTCGTTTCGATCTTGTTCATCGGCCTGGCTTCCGTGGCGAGACCCGGCGCGCTTTTTGTTCTCCCGGCACTGGCTCTTTATGCCGGCATCCGGGTCTGGACGATCCCGTCTCCCGGCCGGTTCCGGACCGCCGCTGCGGCCGGTGCAGTGCTCGCCGGCCTGGCCGTCATCGGTGCCTGCTTCGGCGCGAACCACCTCGTGATGAAGGGCCTCTCCCGCGGCGAGACGAAAACCTTCGGAAACTTTGCCTTCACCCTCCACGGACTCCTCAACGGCACGAAATGGAGCACCAGCGCCGAGGAGTTCGGATGGAATACCTCGCTCGTGATGGAGCACAACATCAAACAGATTCAGGAGACCCCGATGTGCCTGGTCCGGGGAGTCACCCGGGCTTACGAAGAGACGTTCCAGAAGGGATTTTTATTTCGTTTCGGTCAGGAAAAGCGGTTTGCCTCCTCCGGCATGGCGATGTTCCTTCTGGCATTGGGGGGGTGCTGGTTCTGGAAGCCGCTGCGTGGAGATTCCATGTGGATACTGCTCGCGGCAATGGCGATCCTTGCGTCGATTCCATTTGCTCCCCCGTGGGATGCCGGCGAGCGCCCCTACGCAGCCACCGAACCGATCCAGATCTTTCTCGCGGCGGCCGGGGTTGCCATGCTGCTGGATCTGCCTCGCAAGCTTGCGGCCATGATGATCCCCGGGGGAGAGAATCACTCTTGCGAAGAGCCGCACATCCCTTTCGGCTTGATCGGATTCGCCGCGGTTTGCTTCCTGCTCACAATCCCCGTCCCGCTTCTGCTGAAGATGGCGGGCTATCGAAGCACAATGCCCCCGGAATCACCCGCACTTCTCAGCGGTTCGCAGCTTCTGATCTCAAACGGAGCAGCCGACAACTCGATCTCCCGCAACCAATACCTCGACCGCCTCTCCGACTTCCAGGCAGACTATCCGGCGGAAGCGCGGTTCTTCACTTCCGAGCCGGAAACTTTTCTTCTTGCGATCGACTGGAACAATCTGGAGCCGGTTGTTCTTCCGGTGAAGCCATCATCCGGCAGGGGGGAATAGGCCTCCCGCACGCGAAGGCGCAACACTCGCGCCCGGACTCGTCCGTTTCGCCGCAGTTTGCTTCCTCCTCGTCCTGCCGGCTCCTCTTTTGATCAGGTTTCCTCCCGCAGGCGGCGAATTTTTATCTGGCAATCGATTGGAACTACCTCGAAA
The DNA here is from genome assembly GCA_964431635.1 of uncultured Chthoniobacter sp. Classification (GTDB taxonomy): domain Bacteria; phylum Verrucomicrobiota; class Verrucomicrobiia; order Chthoniobacterales; family Terrimicrobiaceae; genus QYQL01. The sequence goes on from CAYSKK010000010.1 coordinate 119,814, forward strand.
CACTGGTTGCCCCGCAATCTCCCTTTCTGTGACAAGCTCCTTTCTCCATCCAAGGCGGTCAAACGGATGTCCATCAAAACGCTCGCCGCTATTCCTTTAAGCTCCGGCACATGATGATTCCATTTTTTAACCACTCCCGCCTGCTAGCTCTGCAAAAAGACTGGGACAGGAGATTTCTGAAATTTCCCGGGCGATCTCCCGCATGGAAAATGCACTATTACATGTCCCGGCCGCAGTATCGAACGCTCCTGTTTTTCAGGCTGCGGGAAGCCGCGAATCCCTTCTGGCTGAAGGGGGTCCTTTCAAGCTTCTACGAGTGGTCGTCCCACCGCTCGGGATTGGAAATTCACTGTCCCTGTCTGGAGGGGGGAGTGATCATGCCTCACTGGGGCCGGATACTTCTGAATGCGACAGCCATCGGAGAAGACCTCTATGTCTTTCACGGTGTCACCGTGGGAAACGACTACCGGACAGGAGCACCTGAGATCGGAAGCCGCGTTTTCATTGGAACAGGCGCGATCGTTCTCGGGAAAATCCGTATCGGCGACCGCGCGGTGATTGCGGCTGGAAGCGTGGTGGTTTCGGACGTTCCTCCGGACACTCTGGTCGCTGGAAATCCGGCACGCGTAATCCGTCAGACTGGACCGGAATATCTCCGCGAGCTCGTCGGATACTGAAGTCAAGAATGGCTCAAATCGTCGGCATCATCCTCGTTCGCAACGAGGATCTCTTCGTCGGGCAGGCGGTGAAAAACATCACCTCCTTTTGTGACAAGATCATTCTTTGTGACAACGGCTCAAAGGACGGAACCGTAGAAATTCTCGAGGAGATCGCCCGATCTGTTTCCCATGCGGAATTTCACTCTCTCGGACACCCTTCGGCATCGCACGACCTTCTCAAACCATTTGTGGGGACCAATACATGGGTCTTTGGCGTGGATGGGGATGAAATCTATGATCCGGAGCTCCTGCGAGGTTTCCGGGAACGCCTCCTTTCGGGGGAATTCGACCGGGTCTGGCGGATGAAGGGAAATGTCCTTCACTGCACCTCGCTCGCTCCCGACCGCTCGTCCGCGTCCGGCCATATGGCACCGCCGAGCAGAAGCATCACGAAACTCTACAATTTTTCTGCGATCTCCTCCTGGGATGGAGATACAGTCGAACGGTTGCACGGAGGATCAATCCGGTTTCATCCCAACTACAATGACGACATGAAACTCAATTTTCAGGAGTCGCTGGCCTGGGATGAGACCCCCCTCCGCTGTCTGCATCTCTGTTTTCTCCGGCGCAGCAGCCGGGATTCCGACACACGGGGTCTCACCGTCAGAGAAAATATCATGGAAATCCACTGCGGAGGAATCTCCGGCTGGATGCGTCGCTCCATCAACCAGCTGCTAAACCGCCAACCGGACTCCCGATGGAAGCAGCAGCACTACCGGCGCGGCCCCGTTGAGACAGTGGATGCCCGGCCGTTTTTTACATGAGCGGACTCCCGAAAATCACCGTGGCGTTCCTGAGCTGGAACCGGCTGCACTATTTCCGTGCGACAGTCGAATCGGCCCGCCGCTGCATCCACTATCCGGATATCGAGTGGATCATCAGCGACAACGCTTCGCGTGAACCCGGTCTGAGGCACTACATCGAGAGTCTCGATTGGATTCCGAACAAATGGTTCCGCGAGCAGACACATGCTGCCGCGATGAACGAGATCGTCTCACGCGCCACCGGAAAATACCTGCTTCTCTGGCCGGACGACGTGCAGTTCATGGTGGGGGGGGATTGGATGATCCGGCTTGTTCAAACCCTCGAGAACAATCCCTGGATCGGTTCCACCGGCCTTAACTTTCTGAGAAGAAAAACTTACAAACGACTTGTCGGTCCGCCGCGCATCGAGGAATCCGCAGGCATCGCGGCCGAAGCCGTCCGCCGGAAATTCTCCTTCCGGATTCCACGCCGGGTTGATGGCCCCCTCCCGCTGGTCACCTGCGGATGGCGCATTCCGGGGATTGTTCCTTCCGGCATCCCATCATTAACTCCTCTGTCCTGCTGGAAAAAACTGGGCCCTTGGAAAACCCGTGATGCCACTCAGTCGAACATGGTGGATTCCTCGCTCGGTGCCGAGGATGACATGATTGAGCGTTTTCAAAACAGCGGGTTCAACTGGCAGCAGGCGCTGTTGATGACACCCGTCGCGGCTGACATCATCAACGATGAGACCGGCTGCAAAGCAAAAATCCGGCAAGGCAAACGACACGGCGTTTATACACCGCCGAAGGAGGGAATGTTCTACTATGAGATCCTCGCGGAATCCGACTTGCCCGCAGGAAATGGAAGATGCCCGCGCGCTTTTGAGGATTCCGTCCGCCCATTGGGGTTCCGTCTTCCGTGTGATAACAACGGCGATCTGTTGAAAGCCAGCCTGAATTCCTCAATCATTTCAGAAATCGAACCGGCTCAATAACCGCCGCGCAGGCGGTCGAGCAGAAGCGCCGCCTGCTGAGTCCAATCGGAAAGTTTCCGTCCGGTCGTTGTCTTTGAAAACTGCCGGGCAGCAAGTTGCGGTGCTGTAAGGCATGCGAATTGCGCCCATTTTTCCGTGATGCTTTCAACGGTAAATCGGTGCGCTGCCCGCCAGCCGGCCCTGACGAGATCCCTCCGGAAACTTCTGTCCCGACTCAGACGCTCCAGCGCATCAAGCAGCTCCGACATGCTGCAGCAGGAGACATAGTCCGAATCTGATATTCCTTCGGCCGCATACGCCGAATCCGATCCGCCGATGAACGGCACTCCCGCCAGCCAGGCATTATAAAGCTTCGTCGCGGGTTTTCTGAGAAACAGATGGCGGCCGAACTCCCGGATGGCCAGGACACAGTCGGTTTCGGAGTAGTCGTGCCAGTCTGCGGAGCGGGCAATCCGGAACGAGATTCCCAGCCGCGATTTCAAGCCGTCGGCAAACGCCGGCTCCCGCAATGGCGGAGCAAGATTCGGAAGGTCGCCGTAGAAAACCAGATTTTCAAAATGATCCCCGCGATCCGGATTCCGCGGGATCAGCCCCGGTTGCGGCCAGTGCGGCAGATACAGCGACCGGGGAAGGCGACGGGCGTGAACGGCGTTCTGGACGATATGCAAGTGGCACGCGGGATGAGGAAGTCCGTCAGCGACGACCCCGACCAGAAAGGCTCCTGAAGGCGCCCGGTAGCCCGCCGGCAGATTTCCGGTCAGGGCGATCACAATGCCGTCTTCCGGAATTTTCGAACAGAGTGACACGTCTGCGCCCGCGCTCATCAGGCGGCCGCAAGTCAGGAGAATCCAGTTCTGTGCGGTCGAGGCTTTTCCCGGAAGCGAGAACTTCCTGGGAGTTCCAGCCAGCCAGAATGGCAACTCTTCCCCCGGAGGAAGGCAACTTTCCGGCATGTAAAAGTGGATTCGCACGGCAAACCTAGCTAAAGACACTTGCAGGGGTTGTAAACCAGGAAGACGGCGGGACGGCCCGCCCGTTTGCTCAATCCGTGATCCGTAGAATGAATTTTTTCTCATCCACAGCGACCGTCGCCTTCAACATGCGGTGGAGGCGCGGGCCGTATGGCGGCGGCAACCAGTGGCTCGGCCAGGTGGGGCCGTATCTGGAGCGCTGCGGGTTCCGCACGGTGACAAACCTCGGCGACCGGGTGGACTGCGTGCTCGGAACCCACGCCGGACTCGGCGGCGGCCTCTCCTTTTCCTATGATGACGTGTTGCGGGCGAAGGAAAAAAACCCGCGTCTGAGATGCATCCAGCGGATCAATGACAACGATGTCCGCAAGGGCACGGACAAGATGGATGCGCACCTCGCGGCCTGCAACCGCGCAGCCGACCACACGGTTTTTGTTTCCGCATGGCTGCGCGATTACCACGCGGCCCGGTGGTTCGACGCCTCCCGCCCGCACTCGGTGATCCACAACGGGGCGGACCCGGCGGTTTTTCATCCGTTTGGCGCGCGCGTCTGGAAACCCGGCGAACCGCTTCGCATCGTCACGCACCACTGGTCGGACAACCCGGCCAAGGGATTCCCTGTTTATGAAGCGATGGATGAGGCGATCGCGGATGGAAAACTCCGCGGAGTCGAACTCCGGATCGTCGGCCGCTGGCCGGAAAACATCCGTTGGAAGGCGGCGAGGACGTTTCCCGCCTGCTCCGGACACCGGCTCGCGGCGGTTCTCCGTGAGTGCCATGTGGCGGTCACCGCCTCGCGATACGAACCCGGAGCGATGCATCCCGTCGAGGCCATGCAGTGCGGGCTCCCGCTTCTCTACACGGGCGACACCGGAGGAACGGTCGAGCTCGGCGAGCGCTTCGGGGTTCTTCTCGGAGAGGATTTTCAAGCCGCCCTGGACGAGATGCGCGCCCGCTACAGCAGCCTGAGAAACCGTATCCTGCAGGAGGCTCCGTCCGGCGATTCCATGTGCGCGGCCTACCGCAGGATTGTCCAACAGCTCGCTTGTTCGACTTGAAACCTTCCGTCCATTTTTTCGGAGGACAGGGGATCGGCTGGGCGCTGGATGAGGATCTGAACCGCGCCCGCGAGGCGATTGCCGGCAGGGTTCAGTCGGGCACGTTCGCGCGCTCATCCATCATCCACTCCGCCTGGTGGCCGCCGCTCCTGCGCGCGGGGAAAAATGCGCTGGAGGGGAAGGCGGTCGTCTGTTTTGCGGACAACCCGCCGGCATTTTACCTGACCTGTCCGGGATTCGAGCAGGCCGCGGCGCGTGTGGATTTGTGGATCGCCCGTTCGCGCGAGGCCATGGACCAATTTCGCAAACTGGGTCTTCCATCCGCGTTCGCCCCCTACACGGTCTCGAAAAATGTCTTCCACCCCATTCCCTCTGCGGAGCGAAAGGAAATCCGTGACCGGCTCGGCATTTCCGAAGGGGATTTTGTCGTGGGCAATTTTCACCGGGATTCCCTGGAGCGGGATGTCTCGCTGCCCAAGGCTCAGAAGGGCCCCGATGTTTTTGTGGAGATTGTTGACCGGGCAAGGCAGTCGATTCCGTCGCTCAAAGTTCTTCTTGCCGGCCCGCGCAGGCATTGGCTCCGCAGGGAACTCGCCCGCAGGGGGATTCCGTTTATTTTTTCCGGCCGATTGCTGGACCACGATGATTTTGATGTGAACGTCCTCCCTCGCGAGGAGCTGAACCGTCTTTATGCCGCGCTTGATTGCGTGTTGATTTCCTCGCGCTGGGAGGGCGGTCCCTACGCCGTCCTGGAGTCCCTGTTCGCAGGCCGGCCCGTGATCAGCACCCGCGTGGGCATGGCGTCCGATCTCCTGGAGGGATTTCTTTATTCCTCTCCCGGGGAAGGGGCCGCGTTGCTTGCAGGCATCGCCGCCGCACAGCCGGATTTCTCACCCCTCAGGGACGCGGCTCTGGAGAGCCACTCGCCTGCCAATTTGGGATCGCGGTTGATCGAGGCGTATGCGGGACTCCGCGGGGACCCCGAACCTCCCGGTCGCGCGGTAAGGGCATTCATAAATCTCGGGATCTCAAGATTGCATCGGAATTTCCGACAGCCTCTCGGCTCCCACCCGGGAGTCGCACGGATCATGGAAAACGTCCGCTCAAAAAATCCGGGCTCGAGCCGCGTGGCCTGTGAAGCCGTCGGGATTGCGGGCGCACTCTCCTCATGAAGCCACGCATCGTCGAACCGGTCTCCGCCGCTGCAGCCGTAATGTTTCCTCTGCGCGAGGCGGCCTCGACGCTCCTGCACCATGGATCCCGCCGCCGCGCCCGCACCCGGGCCTCGCACATCGAAGCCGCCCTCCCCAACCGGCCGCTGGTCAATTACGGGAGGCTGGAAATTTCCTCCTCCGCGCGGCTTCCGATCGGCGGACAGATCAAGCTGATCCCGCTCAAAGCGAATTTTCCGGAAAACCTCAGCCGGTTCAATCTCATCTATCTGGTCAGCAGCGCGCTGCCGCTGCACGCGGAGGAAATCGTCGCTGCCGCGAGAAAAAAAGGCATCAAGCTCGTTTGGAACCAGAACGGCATCGCGTATCCCGGCTGCTACGGAGATTACTACGCCTGGTTCAATCTCCGCATGGCGGAGTTGCGCTCACAGGCCGACTACATTTTCAACCAAAGCGAATTTTCCCGGCTCAGTGCCGAACGCTACCTCGGACCCTCCGCCGCGCCATCCGAGATCTGCCTCAATCCGGTTGACACCGGCATGTTCACTCCGGCAGAGAGCAGACCAGCTATGGATGCCTGGCAGATCCTTGCGGCGGGAACCAGTCACGCGCTTTACCGCACGGAGTCCGCCGTGGATACCCTGCGCGAGCTGATCTCACGCGGACGGAGGGCTCATCTGACCATCGCAGGGGAGTTTCGCTGGAAAGGCGCGGAATCTGATGTCAGGAGGATCCTGAATGGCCTTCGGGATCATGTGACCATCCTGCCGCCATTCCGGCAGAGCGAAGCTCCGGCCATCTACCGCAGGGCGCACGTCCTTCTCCACACAAAATTCAACGACCCCTGCCCGACCGTTCCGATCGAGGCGATGTCGTGCGGGGTGCCGGTTGTCGGAACGCACAGCGGCGGGATGCCCGAGCTGGTTCCCGACACGGCGGGCATTCTCGTTCCCATCCGGCAAAGCTGGACAGAGGACCTCGCCGGGAATCCATCCATCCTTGCCGATGCCGTCGAGCGGATCATGGAAAACCACGCGGCCATGTCGCAGACCGCACGCGAACACGCAATCCGGACATTGGATGTGAACCGCTGGCTCCAACGCCACGCGGCGGTGTTTCAAAAGCTCCTCTGTTCCTGACCGCCGGTTCCCGTGCTGCTTGAAGCAGTGGTCCGCGTGGAGTAGGCTCGTTTCATGCCCGAAGATTTTCCAACCCGGTTCGACAAACTCGGAATGTTCCGTTTGATCGCGGATAAAATCGAGTGCGAGCCTGCATTGCTTCAGGTGGGACTGGACAACATCGCGCGATGGATCGCCAACGGGGCGGATCAGCAGCACCGGCTCCGGCAGTGGGAGGCGATGATCCTCGCCGCGCGGGATTCGGCGGAGGGAATGCAATCGCTGCTGGCCACGCTCCGGGAAGACAGTGAAAAGGCGGATCACCTGCGCGGCTTTGCTCCGTTTGCGGGAATTCTTTCAAAGCCGGAGATCGTCGAAATATTACGGCCATGCGCCTACGCTCACTAAGACATTTGGTTTCCGAACTCACTTCGAGGGAGAGCAGTCGACGGATCGTTGTTCTTGGATCCGCCTCGCTTCTGGCCGCATTTCCCGACTTGGGAGAGCAGGGTTTTCCGCTTGAAACAACCTACGATGCTGACTTTCTGCTTGAGCCGGTGAACCGGGAAACCGCACTCCGACTGGCTTCTGAAATCGGAATCAACACCATGTTTCATACGAATCACGGTTATCACGCCGACATCCTCCACCCGACCATCGTGGAGAGCCTGCCGCCCGCTTGGGAGGAGCGCCTTGTGCCGATGGACGGGTTCGACAATGTATTCGCCCTTGACCCCTGTGATCTTGCGGCGGTGAAAGTTGTCGTTGGCAGGGAAAAAGATCTCGCGCTTGTGAAGGGGCTTTTGAAACTCAAAAAAATCACGGGTGAAAAACTCCGTGAGCGCCTGCATACGCTGCCACTCGGGGAAAAGGAAATGTTCAGAGCAGGACGAAACTTTGCTGAAGTCACCACACCTTGAGCAGTCCGTTTTTTTCAGTCCTCCTGCCCGCCTACAACGCGCGGGCGCACATCCGGCGCGCGCTGGCCGACCTCACCGCCCAGACGTTCCGGGATTTTGAAATCGTCGTCGTGGACGACGGGTCAACCGACGACACGGCTGACATCGTGAAAAGCGTTCCGGACCCGAGGATCCGCCTGATCCGGCTTCCGCGGAACCGGGAGCTTGTGGATGCGCTGAATTCCGGACTGGCGGAGGCGCGGGGCAAATGGATCGCCCGGCAGGATGCCGACGACCGCTGCCGGCCGGACCGCCTGGACCGGCAGCGCCGGCTCGTCTCCCGAAATCCGGAGGCGGTTCTTTTTTACTCCCGGGCGACGCTGATCGACGGACGCGGATGGTGGAGGGGGACGTTACGTCCGCCAATCGATGACGCCGGACTCCGATGGGATCTCTGCTTCAGGAATCCCATCCCTCACACCTCGGCGGTTTTTCCCGCGGATCTCGTCAGGAATGAAATGGGAGGCTACTCGGGAGACAATGTGACAGCCGACTTCGACCTCTGGTCGCGGCTCATGCGGAAAGGCTCTGCCGCCGGAGACAACGCATGCCTCGTCTCCTATCGCAACCACGGATCTTCCATCATGGGCCGGGAAAATTCCTCCGGGGAAAAACCCAGCAACAGCGGCCTCCGCGGAATCCTCATCCGGAATCTATGCGACTGGTCCGGCGCATCCGAGGCGGACGCGGAGAGGATTGCGGCGACGTGGCTTGAACCGGCCGGGGCGGGGTGGGCTGGGTATTTTTCCCTGCGCGAAAAACTGGCAAAAGGCTCCACGAACCAAACTGCCGGATTGATCGCAGAGGAGGATTACACATTGATGCACCGGGCGCTCGGAGTATCGGTGAAATGTGCGGCGACGATGCTCTCCGCGATGCGCCGCGTCTGCCCGGCGCGTTACGCCGCGCTCCCGCAACCGCGCACGGCGATCACCAGGCTGATGAGGGGGTTTTGATGAAGATTCTTTTCCTGTCCAGCCACGCGCACCTCGTTCTGGAGCGCAGCACCTCGCGGGTCTCGGGAGGCGCGGAGCTTCAGATCGCGCTCCTGGCAAGGGAGCTTGCCGCGCGCGGGATCGACACGGTCATCGCAGCGGGCGACACCGGCCAGGCGGACGGCGATCTGCATGAAGGGGTCCGCATCCGGAACGCCGGAAAATTCCAGACCGGGGGAATCGCGGACACCCTTCTCGCTCTTCCGCGCGTGGCCTCAGTGATCGGGGAAGAGCGGCCGGACTGGGTCCTGTTGCTCGGCTGGACGACCTGGCTATTCTTCCTGCACATGATGAAATCCTCATTCGGATTCCGCCTCGGCTTCATCTGCGGGCTCGACACCGAGGTGAATGGCGGGTTCCGCCGCGAGAATCCGGTGCGTGGATTCCTTTTTGAGCATGCGATGCGGCACTGTGATGCCAGGTTTGCCATGACGGAGGATCAACGAATGTTGTTCCACAAAAATGGAATGACCTGCGGATTTTACAGAAATCTCATCCTCCCCCGCGTCGGCGAAAGGACGGCAGAAAAACCCATTGACCTCCTCTGGGTCTCCCGCTGCCAGCCGATCAAGCGGCCCCACCTGTTTCTGGACCTTGCCGAAAAGCTGCCGGAGGCCGCGTGCCGGATGGTCTGCCCGCGCGAGGATGCCGGCTTGTGGGAGTCGGTCCGGGCACGCGCGGAGACCATCCCGAACCTCGAATTCATCGAGCGCGTTCCCTACCACGAGATCCAGGCGGTCTACGATTCGGCGAAAATTTTTGTGAACACATCCGAATGGGAGGGCTGGCCGAACAGCTTCATCCAGTCCGGGCTCGGTGAAGCGGCGCTCCTGTCGCTGGATGTGAATCCGGACGGGCTTTTTCAGCGCTATGCACTCGGGCGGTTTTGCGAAGGGGACCCCGCCCGGATGTCCGGGGAAGCCCGCTCGATGCTCGGCTCCGCTGAAAACCTCGCCCGCATGCAGAAGGAGTGCGCCCGGTTTGTCGCCGAGATGCACGACAACCGGAAGGAAACCACCTCGTTCCTTGACGGGCTTAGTCGGCCACCTCGACCGCCTCGGGGCTGAACGATCCCGTGATCTTGTCCTTCCGCACGAAGACCTCGCTCCGAAAGTAACGGCCAAAATAGACGTAGTTCTCGCAGAGCCATTGGTAGGGCCCGGGCGCCCAGCTTCGAAAACGCGACTGCTCGCTCTTGTTGATTCGCCTCTGGTCGATCACCACCACGGCCGGAGACGACCCGGTGATCATGGCGGGGAAGCCCGCCTCAAAGTCTTTCCCGGCGGTTGAATTGTCCACATACAGGTTGTGCATCGGCGACGGTCGGTCGGTCATGAAGTTGATCGTCGGAGAATAGGGAAGGCACAGCACATATTCGCCCGGTGAGGAATGCCGCAGGACGGCATCCCGCAACCCCGCCAGCCAGGCCGCCTCACGGTCTCGCACGTTCACGTTCACTCCATTGAGTGCGCGGAATTCGTGCGAGGCCATTTTTTTTGCCGCGATGGACCCGGAGGAATCCTTCGGAAACGCATGGGAAAAGTAGATCACCGCCGCCGCGGCGCAGACGATGGCAAACAACCCTGCGAAAACACGCCGGCCCCGGCCGGGCTCACAGAGCGCAGACTGCCCCGCCGCCCAGACGAAGAGCGACAGTGCGGCGAGATACGGCACCATCATCTCAGACAAATGCGGCGTGTCGGGACGGAAAAACAGGAACTGGGGCAGAAGCGTGAGCGCACATCCGAGGACGGTCAGGGGATAAAGAAAACGCTCCTTTTCCGCAGGATCGCGACGGATGAGCGCAAGAAGAAGCCCGATCCCGCCGGCGATGATCGCGATCACGGAAATCAGAAGGGGAAGATACGTGCTGATCGCAAAGGATTTTTGCGTCCACTTCCGCCCATGGAAAATATCCGAGACGGGCACACGCATGAGCGCACCACGGTCCTCCCAGGAATCCCCATTCGGTTTTTCCGCGGCCTTGGCTGCCGGAGCCGCAACGGGAGGCGACTGCAGAGGAGGAGCCGCAGCCGAAGCCGGCGCGGGCGCTGCAGGTCCGTCATTCTCCGAGAGGTCAGCCATCTGCTGGCGGAACTCCGAGGAAATCATTCTGATCCATCCGGTGTATTGCTCGAGAAACGCGCGGTCGTAGCCGCGGGCCTTTGCGTCGCTCCAGACCGGAAGGTGGACGACCCAGGCGAGCGCAAATCCGCCGACGGCACCTGCGAGAGCCACTCCGCTCCGCTTCAGAAAATCCCCGCGGTGACCGAAAGGGAAGAGCGCAGCCAGACCGAGAAAGATAACGGTGCAGAAGACCCCAAGATCAATCCGGAAAAGAAACGTGACCCCGAGCCCGAGGCCCGCAGAGAGCATCCATCCAAGGGTTTTCCACCGCGATGCCCTCCCCATGACAAACGCCCGGGTGAGAAGGAATGCGTTCAGGATCCCAAGGAACGGCATGTAGTTCCGGAACATCATTCCCGGCACGAGGATCACCATCACCGCCGGGATCGCCGAATACCACGCATTCCGCGTATATCCGTGGACGACGAAATAGGCGAGCAACCCGGACGCGGTGCAGAATGCGAAAAAATACCAGCGGAGCACGAGGTAGTTCGGACCGGTGATTTCAAAGAGCCCGGCGACAGGAAAAAACCACAGGACATTGTAACCGAGAAACGTGTCCACGATCGGCCGCTGACCGGCCATCAGCCGCATGGCCACAACCCCGGCCGTCCCCCCCTCCCCTCCGAGATTCAGCCCGGCTGTGACGTAGAGAGAATAGTAAACGAGGGCAAATCCGGCCAGCAACCAAGGCATCATGACGCCCGGACGGAAACAGTGAGCAGGCTCACAAAAAAAACTCCGAAGGGATCTCGTGGAGCGCAGACTCAGGTTCTGAGTCATTCCGAAGTGGCTTGGTCCATCGTCAATGGCATCAGCAAAGCGTATCCGATAGGAACGATATCTCAAGACGGAAGGCGGGCGGGATGAGGAGGAAAATGAGATTTCCCGTCAGCCGGTCCGCGCGCGCTTGACTCCCCACCCGCGCTTTGCCAACCTTCTTCCGCAAAATGCATGCTCCCCGGCCAGCACTCTGCAGTCCGGTGTGCGGAAAGCATTCAGCCAACCTGATGACAAGGAAGTTCTGATATGAAACGATACACCGACTACATCAACAATCTCAGTGGCAAGATCCTGCTGGGCTGCGACGGTTTTGTTGATGAGGTTTACGAAATTGTCGAAGAGAGAAAGAGCCTGACCGAGTTCACGGCCATGCAGAAGCTCAAGCATTTCGGCGAGCTGCTGGTGAAGCGGGCGGACGGCGGCGTCGGCATGGAGCTTGTGCCGAAACGGCGCTGCGAGGGGGGATTCGCAATCAACACCGGTCGCATCGCGGCGATTTTGGGTATCAAGCCTTTGTTGCCCGGTCTTTACGGCGGCAAGGAAATCGACCCGGCTTTTGTGGAGTTTCAGGACAACTGCCACCTGCTCTCCCTCGGCGACCCGGCCCTGACGATTGTTTTTGAATTCAGCGATGGAAAGATCCTGATGAGCAACCTCCAGGCGGTCTCCAACCTGACCTGGGAGGATTTTAAAAAGTTTTTCGGCGGGCAGAAGCTCAAGGAAATGTTTTCCGGCGTGGATATTTTGGGGCTGGGCTACTGGTCTCTCACCACGGACTTTGACGGGTTCTTCAAGGGTTTCATGGAGCAGTATGAGGACGCCAAGCCGCCGCGGCGGATGTTCTTTGACTTTGCCGACATCAAGAAGAAGTCGAGCGAGTCCTTTGTGAAGTCGCTGGGGTTGATCAAAAATTACAACAGCAAGATCCCGATGACGCTCAGCCTGAACGAACACGAGGTCCTGGAGTTGTTTTCAAGGGTTGGTGTCGAATGCCCGGATCTGACCCCCGCGGCGATCGCTTCCGCCTTGACGACTGCCCGTGAAAAAATCGGCTTCGATGAACTGGTCGTCCACACGCCGGAATTTGCAGCCGCATCAAGCGCTGCGGACGGAGAAGCGCATGCCATGCAGGAGCGTCAAAAAAATGTCGTTCGCTCGGCAGGCGCAGGCGACAGCTTCAATGGCGGCTACCTCTGCGCGTCGCTGGGAAATCTGCCGATCAAAGAGCGTCTTGTGATCGCCAACGCGGCGACCGCCTTCTTTGTCACACACGCAACGGGTCCGACCAGGGAAGAACTCATCGCCCAGATCGCAAAGGCCTCCGACAAGTAGCCGGGGCCACCGCAATCACCATCCGGCGCCGGCTCGCAGGAAATCCGTCCGCAAAGGGGTCCGGATGGTCTTGCCACTGTGGGAGACGAGTGTGACGCTCCGTTCCCCCTTGCCCGGGGTGATTTCCCGCACCCGGTCGAAGCCGGCCGGAATGGACGCCACGCCCATGATGTAGGGCACAACCAGCGGCTGCTTCGGGTCGAGTTTCAGCACCGTGGGAACACCCCGCTTTGACAGGGGATTGGAACGCGCCGACTCTGCAAGCCCGTTGGCGAAGTAGGCGGTGACTTCCTCCAGGCCCATCACGCCAACGTGGCGTCCGTTCCATGGCGGGTAATGGCGGCCTCCATTGGAGATCCAGAAGACGGTCTGGCGAAGAATGCGCGGATCCTTGAGCGCGAACCACACGTAGCGCTGCTTGGGAAACACCACCGCCGTCCACGCGAACGGGAGCTCCGGGTCGCTGGCAAGAATCACCAGATCCTCAAATCCGCGGCGGGCCGGATACTGAGAAAGGTCCGTCCGTCCGCCGTTCGCAAGCGGCACGGCCGAAAGCGAGGAGAACTCCGCGCCCGTCTTCAAGCTGCTGTAGCCCCGCTCCGCAGGGGTCTCGAAGGGAGTGGGGGACACCTGACCAAAAAGGAACGAACTGGTCGAAATCGCAGCGCTTCCCGGTTCGTCCGGAAAGCGCAGCATCGCGTGATGGCCGGGGTTCATGAGCCCGCTCATCTTCGAGATGGTGTGCTGGCAATACACCGCCGTCTGGCCGCGGAGGAGATAGATCCGCTTGTCCACGCGGCCGGTGCGCACCTTCGTTTTCAGGCTGGCATGGAGGCAGACGCGGTCGCCGGCCGATGTCAGCGACTCCATTTGCCAGCGGGCGTTGGCCGTCTCGCCGTGGGGAGGATGCTGCTCGCCCCGCCACGGGGTCGCGTTACCGCCGAAGGGCAGGCAGAAAAAATCGCCGCGCAGCACTTTGAGAAGCGGGATCAGCGTGCCGGCTTCCTTCTCCTCCGCCCAGGGCGCGACGGAAAACGGGCTCACCCGCCTGCCGTTCAACCGAAACGTGACCGGGCCGAGATGTCCACCGAGAGGGGTGAGGCAGGCCTCGGTCCGGTCCGATTTGAAACACCAGGAAGGCTGGCCGTGAACTTGGACCGGTTGGGGCTTTCGAGTTGGCTTCATGGCCGCATTCCTAGCCGATGTCCGCCCCCTGTTCAATCCAATACACCTTCGGAAGCGATTCCCACTGCCCGGCCACCGGACCGTTCCGGAAAATCGGGAATGGACTCTATCGCCGGATGTGCTCGAACCGGTCGAACGCCCCGGCCCATTCCGGTTTTCCGGAAGGCAGAAATTCCTCGACCGGGAACGAGCGTTCGACCGTCTTCCGAAGATCGGCAAGCGAGGAGATCTCCCCGCCGGCAATCGCCTGGATCAGGATGTTTCCGATGGCTGTCGCCTCGACAGGCCCGGCAAAAACCCGGCGTCCCGTGGCGTCGGCGGCAAACTGGTTCAGCAGCCTGCTCTGGCTGCCGCCCCCCACAATATGCAGCTTGCGGATCGAACGCCCGGTCAACTCCTCGACTTTCGCCAGGGTATGACGATACAGGAGGGCGAGGCTTTCAAGGACCGCACGCGTGAATTCCCCGGGGTTGGATGGAACCGGCTGCCCGGTCTCGCGCGCAAAGGCCTCGATCTTGGAAATCATGTCGCCGGGCTTGAGGAAACGCGCATCATCCGGGTCGAGCAGCGTGCGAAGCGGCGTGGATTCCTCCGCCAGACGGTTGAGCTCGGCATAACCCCAGTTTTTTCCGCGACGCTCCCAGTCGCGGCGGCATTCCTGAAGAATCCAGAGGCCGACGATATTTTTCAAAAAGCGTGTCGTCCCCCCGAAACCGCCCTCGTTGGTGTAGTTGGCTTCACGGACGGCCTCGTTGATGAGCGGCTTCGGCAGTTCGACGCCGATCAGGGACCATGTGCCGCAGCTGAGGTAGGCCCAGTCGTCACCCTGGTCGGCAGGGACTGCCGCGACAGCCGCTCCGGTGTCGTGCGAACAGGTCGCCACGACACTCACCCCCTTCAGACCCGTCTCTTCGCAAACGGAAGTCGTCAACGGCCCGAGCGTGACACCCGAAGGAACGATTTCGGCAAATGCGGATTCGGGGAACCCGAACGCGGAGATCAATTCCTTCGACCACGTCCTCTGCACCGGATTGTAGATCTGTGTCGTGCTTGCCATGCTCTCCTCGGCCTTCCGAACGCCGGAGAAAAGAAAGTTCAGGTAGTCGGCAATGCAGAGAAATCCATCCGCCTGCCGCACCAGTTCCGGGCTGGCCTCCATGTCGGCGATCAGCTGATAAAGCGTGTTCAGCGGCATGAACTGGACTCCGGTCTCGGAAAAAATCTTTTCGCGCCCGACCGTTGCGAGCGCCTTCTCATACGTGGCATCGGTCCTCGGGTCGCGGTAGATATGGGCGGGCGCCAGCATTTCCTGACCGAATCCGCTCCAGACATAATCGACCCCCCACGAATCCACGCTCAGGCTCTCCGGGGCGATCCCGAGCTGAGCCACTTTCTGCAGACCCTTCTTCAGCTCGTCGAATGTCCTGAGAATATCCCAGCGGATCGTGCTTCCGAGGCGGATCGTGATGTTCGTGAACCGGTGGATCTCCTCCATCGAAAGGTGGCCGTTCGAGAGGGTTCCGAGCATCACGCGGCCGCTCTCGGCCCCGAGGTCGCAGGCAATATAGTGGGTCGTCATGGGAGGCGGGCATTCTCCAAGTTGCCACTGCGAAATCAAACGAACTTTTCGGAAAGTTCTGAAAATGCTCCTCCCTGCGCATGCTTGCAGGCACCGCTCGGAATCCTGTAATCCTCTCGGGGAATGAACGTCCAGATCGCCGAAGACATCCGAACGGTTGACCGCATGCTGAACCTCTGGCTCCCGAAGGAGTCCGCCAGGCCGGCCACCATCCACCGGGCGATGCGCTACAGCGTCTTTGCCGGAGGCAAGCGGATGCGGCCGGTCCTCTGCCTGGCCGCGGCCCGCGCCTGCGGGATCCGCCGGGTGGCCGATGCCCATCCGGCGGCCTGTGCGGTCGAGTGCGTGCACACGTATTCGCTGATCCATGACGACCTTCCGTGCATGGACGACGACGACATGCGGCGCGGCAGGCCGACATCCCACAAGGTCTTCGGCGAGGGGATTGCCGTCCTGGCGGGAGACGCCCTGCTCACGGTGGCCTTCGAGATCCTCGCGCGGATGAAGCCGACCCCGCGCCACTCTGCAGCGGACTACATCACCGAACTCGCGCGTGCCGCCGGCAGCCGGAATCTCGTCGGCGGACAGGTGGCCGACCTCGAGGGTGAAAAAAAATCCTGCTCCCCGGCGGACCTGCGGTTCATCCACCGCGGGAAGACGGCGGCCATGATCACGGCAAGCCTCAGGCTCGGCGCGATGGCAGCGAATGCCACCCCACGCACCCTCGGCATCATGGAGGAATTCGGCGACAACCTCGGCCTCGCGTTCCAGGTCATCGACGACATCCTCGACGTCACCCAATCCAGCGAAAAACTCGGGAAAAGCGCGGGAAAGGACGCCGCAGCGGGGAAAACCACCTACCCTGCATTGCTCGGACTTGAAGCGTCACAAAAAGAGGCGGCCCGCTTGACACAAAAAGCCCACGCCGCGCTCTCCCCCCTTGGCGAACGCGCGTCCACCCTCCACTCGCTCGCGGACAAGCTTCTCTCCCGTCAGTCGTAGAAATCGGCTCCGCATGGATCGGTGACAACCGATGCGATTCTCCTCATTCAATTCCCATGGAACCGCCTTCCATTGAATCCAGCGAAAAGCCGGTTTTCGTCGGGCGCGGACTGACCAAGGTTTACGCGTCTGGCGAGACGGAGGTAAGGGCGTTGGATGGCGTGGATCTCGATCTGCATGCCGGAGAGATGGTCGTCCTTCTCGGACCATCGGGAAGCGGAAAGTCCACCCTTCTCAACAACCTGGGCGGGCTCGATGTTCCGACCGGTGGAACGCTCTGGTATCGCGGACGCAATCTCACTGAAGCGGACGAGGACGAACTCACCACGTTCCGCCGCGATGCGGTCGGGTTTGTCTTCCAATTCTACAACCTCATCCCAAGCCTCACCGCGCGGGAGAATGTTTCGCTGATCACGGAAATCGCGCAGGATCCCATGACGCCGGAAGAGGCGCTCGACCTTGTGGAACTCGGCGACCGGATGGACCATTTCCCCTCACAGATGTCCGGGGGCCAGCAGCAGCGGGTTGCGATCGCCCGGGCAATCGCAAAACGCCCGGAAGTCCTTCTGTGCGATGAACCGACCGGTGCCCTGGATGTGAAGACGGGCATCACCGTGCTGGAAGCCATCGAAAAAGTGAACCGCGACCTTGGCACGCTCACCGTCCTCATCACCCACAATGCCGTCATGGCCGAAATGGCGGACCGGGTCATCCATCTCATGGACGGCAAAATTTCCAGAACCGAACGGAATCCAACCCGCCGCCCGGTGCGGTCGCTCCAATGGTGATACGGAAGTGTTCAGCGGTTCAGATTTCAGTGCTCAGCACCGAAATCTGCATTTGCCGGGTTTTTCTGAAAACTGAACCGCTGAAAACTTTTTGTGAGCGCCCTTGACCTCAAGCTGTTCCGCGATGTCGGAAAGATGAAGGGGCAGATGGTGGCCGTCGGCCTGGTGATGGCCTGCGGTCTGGCGATGATGATCATGGCGCGGAGCCTGATCCTTTCGCTGGAGACCACGCGGGCGGCCTACTACGAGAAGAACCGGTTTGCGGATGTCTTCTGCGATCTGAAGCGCGCGCCGAATGCCCTGCGTGAGCGCCTCGCGGCCATCCCGGGCGTGGCCGCAGTGGAGACACGGGTTGTCGGGGCCTTGCGCATGGACCTGCCCGGCCTGTCGGAACCCGCGGACGGCACGATCCTATCCATCCCCGAAGACCGCCCGATGCGTCTCAATACGCTGTTTCTGCGCACGGGGAGATTTCCGGAGGTCGGAAAAACGAACGAGGTTATCGTGGGCGAGGCTTTCGCAAAGGCGCATGGATTCCAGCCCGGCGACTCGATCGATGTGATCCTGCGCGGTGCGAAGGAACGCCTGATGATCGTGGGCATCGGGCTGTCGCCGGAATATGTCTTTGAAGCGCGCCCCGGAGAGGCCCTGCCCGACAACAAGCGGTTCGGAGTTTTTTGGATGAACGAGCGCGACCTGGCCACGGCCTGCGACCTCGACGGGGCATTCAACAACGTCATCGTGGATGTCGCGCCCGGCGAAAATCCGGCGCCGGTCATGGCGGAAATCGACCGCCTCCTCGAACCCTATGGCGGGCTGATCGCTTATGATCGCGGCGACCACGCCTCCGCAAAACAACTCGACGATGAAATCGAAATGCTCAACGGCATGTCGATCGCGTTCCCGATCGTCTTTCTCAGCATTGCCACGTTCATGACCAGCGCCGTCCTCTCGCGCGTCATCCGCCTCCAGAGGGAGCAGATCGCGCAGCTCAAGACGTTCGGGTATTCCGCGCGCCAGGTGGGTTTCCACTACTTGAAATTCGCGCTGGTGATCGTGGGGATCGGGCTGGCCGCCGGAGGGATCGCGGGCGCATGGCTCGGGTCGAATGTCGTGGAGATGTATCACAAGTTCTTCCAGTTTCCGTCGCTGACGTTTCATCCCGACCTCTCCGCCGTCGGGCTGGCATTTGTTCTCAGCTCGGCCGCATCGATTCTGGGCGTGATGGGGACCGTCCGCCAGGCGATGCGACTTCCTGCCGCCGAGGCGATGCGGCCGGAGCCTCCCGCGGAATTCAAACCCTCCGTGCTCGAACGCCTCGGCCTCACCAGCCTGGCGGGCCCCTCGATGCGCATGGCCCTGAGAAATATCGAACGCAGGCCATGGCAGGCATTTTTCACCACGCTCGGGCTGGCTCTGGCCGTTGGCATCCCGATCGTGCCGGGGGCCATGAGGGACGGGATTTCCTTCATGCTCGACTTTCACTGGCTTCTGGCGCAGCGGCAGGATGTGACGGTATCCCTCATTGAACCGGGATCGGCGAAAGCCATCCAGGATATCCGGCATTTGCCGGGCGTCATCCTGGCGGAGCCGTTCCGCAGCGTGCCTGTACGCCTTCGGTTCGGACATCGCAGCCACCGGCTCGCAGTGACCGGCGTTGTCCCGGGAGCCCTCCTTGAGCGCGCGCTGGACAAGGATGCCCGACCGCTGCCCATCCCCCAGGATGGCCTGCTCATTTCGGAGAAACTGGCCGAAATGCTCGATGTCAAACCGGGGGAACAGCTGATGATGGAGGTGCAGGAAGGCCGGAGGCCAAGCCGGGAGGTGACGGTCCGGGGCCTGATTACGGACTATGCCGGGCTGACCGCCTACATGGACATCGACGCACTGCGCCGCCTCATGCAGGAGGGACAGACGGTCAGCGGTGCACACCTCTCGGTGGATGCCGGACGGTGGAATGACTTTCTCGAAGCTGTGAAGAAAACCCCGCGCATCGCCAATCTCGGAATCACCTCGGCCCTCCAGCAGAGCTTCCGGAAGACAACGGCGGAGTCGATCACCCTCATCCAGGGCATCTATTTCACGTTCTCGATGATTGTCGCGTTCGGCGTGGTCTACAACAGCGCCCGCATCTCGCTCTCCGAACGCAGCCGCGACCTTGCGACCCTGCGCGTGGTCGGATTCACATCCCGCGAGGTCGCAGGAGTCATGATCGGCGAGCTCGTGATGCTGACCGTTCTTGCCATCCCGCTCGGGCTCTGGATTGGCGGAGGTCTTGCGGATTGGATCGTCCAATCCGCCAGCACGGAGACGATCCGCCTGCCGCTCATCCTGACCCACGAGACCTACGCCACCGCGATTTTAATCGTTCTGCTTTCCGCCAGCATTTCGTTTTATATTGTAAGCCGTCGCATACGAAACCTCGACCTTCTGGGAGTTCTCAAAGCCAGGGAATAATGAAACCGCCATCCACCAAAGGACAGACTGCCAAACGGAAAAACCTCTGGCGAAAACTCCTGCTCGGCACGCTCGGCCTCGCCCTGGCCTCCTTCATTGTCACAGGCCTTCTGCCGAAACCGGTTGAAGTCGAGACCGGACGGGTCACGCGCGGGCCGCTCACGGTTTCTGTGCTGGAGGAGGGGAAGACGCGCATCCGCAACCGCTACGTGGTTTCCCCGCCTGTGGCAGGATATCTGCGCCGCGTTCCGGTGAGGGCCGGGGATCCGATCGTCGCGAACAAAACCCTGCTGGCGGTGATCCAGGCATCCCCGTCGAGTTTTCTCGATCCCCGCGCCAAGGCCCAGGCCGAGGCGGCCATCCGCTCCGCGGAAGCCGCCCGCATGCAGCACAGCGAGATGGTTCAGAGCTCCACGGCGGAGCTGGACCTCGCCCGGAAGGAATTGGTCCGCGCCGAACAGCTCAAAAGAAAGGGTGCCATCGCCATCAAGGAATACGATGCCGCCGCCAACCGGGTGGACATGCTGGACAACCAGCTCGGCTCGGCGCAGTTCGCGCTGAAGGTCGCCGAGTTCGAATTGGAGCAGGCCAGAGCCGCCCTCGTGCAGGTCACCGGCGACTCTCCGGAAAGCGGGCAGCCCGTCGAAATCCACGCCCCGGTCACCGGGTTCGTGCTGAATGTGTTTGAGGAAAGCGCACGGCCCGTGACGCCCGGGCTCCCGATCATGGAAGTTGGCGATCCCAAAGACCTTGAGGCGGAGATCGAACTCCTCTCCAGCGACGCGGTCAACGTGAAGCCGGGAGCGGACGTCTCAATCGAACAATGGGGCGGAGGGGAGTCGTTGCACGGAAGGGTCGCCCTCGTCGAACCCGGCGCATTTTTGAAAATCTCCGCACTGGGGGTCGAGGAGCAGCGGGTCAAGGTGCGCGTGAACTTTTCCGACCTGCCGGACGGACTGCTTGGCGACCGCTACCGCGTCGAAGCACGCATCGTCACATGGACCGGCGACAACGTCCTCCAGATTCCCACGGGAGCCCTCTTCCGCCGCGGCAACGAATGGATGGCTTTCGCCGTCGAAGGCGGAAGAGCCCGGCTCACGAAAGTCGGGATCTCGCACAGCAACGGCACCTCTGCCGAAGTGACGGGCGGACTCGCCAGCGGGCAGGAAGTCATCCTCCATCCGCCGGACACCGTGCGCGACGGAGTCGCGGTTGAACCGAGGAGATAGCTCCGTTTTCCCATCGTGATCGCGAACCTGGCAGCGGTTGCCGTCAAGGATATTACCTTGACGGTATCCTGCGGAGTCGGGGATCGTCCCCTTTTCGCTATGAAGCGAACCCTTTTTTTCTCCCTGCTGCTTGCCGGTGCCGCTTGCGCCGGGGAAAACCCGGTCTGGCCCATGCCTTCTCCTTTTCCGGAGGCCCCGGCGGGCGTGAACACCGCCGTTTTTCCAATGCCGAGACTCGACTGGTTTGCGCGGGTGAGATTGAACAACGAAAAAGCCGCGAAAACCGCCGGGACCATTCAACTCATTTTCGACGGCGATTCCATCACCGACGGGTGGCAGGTAACTGGCAAGGACATCTGGGCGAAACGCTACGGTAAACTTGGCGCCTTTGATTTCGGTATCAGTGGCGACCGCACGGAGCATGTGCTCTGGCGGCTCTCACAGGGTCAGGCGGACGGCCTCCACCCGAAGCTGATCGCGATCATGATCGGGACCAATAATATTTATTCCAACACCGCCGAGCAGATAGCCGATGGAGTGAAGGCGATCGCCCGTAATTACCGCAAGCGCTGCCCCAACGCCACGATCCTCCTTCAGGCGATTTTCCCCCGCGGCCACGCGACGACGGATCCCGCCCGCGCCAAGATTCAGGCAACCAATAAAATCATTGCTGGCTTGGCGGATGGAAAGAAAGTCATCTTCCTCGACTTCGGAGACAAGTTCCTGGAGGCCGACGGCACGTTGAGCCCGGATGTCATGCCGGACTTCCTGCATCCCAACGCGAAAGGCTACCAGATCTGGGCGGATGCGATCCAACCGGTCATCGACCAGTATTTTCCTGCCAAGAAATAACCTTCGGGTTCCCCCTGGTCCCGGGATTTTCCTTCATGCGCGAAGTGCTCTTCATCTGCACGGGCAACTACTACCGCAGCCGCTTTGCGGAGGCGGTGTTCAACCATGTGGCGCGGCGGGACGGTCTGCCGTGGCGGGCGTTTTCGCGGGGGCTGGCGATTCATCTTGCCGAGGGGAATCTTTCCCGGCACACCGGGGCGGCCTTGGACGAGAGGGGGATCGATCCCTCTCACACCGGACCGACGCGCGTGTCTCTCACAGAGGAGGATCTCGCCCGGGCACACCGCATCGTGGCCCTCAAAAGGGACGAGCACCACGCGATGATGCTCGCCCAGTTCCCCTCCTGGGCGGACAGAATCACGTATTGGGCGGTGCATGATCTGGACGCGGCGGAACCGGCCCAGGCGCTCGCGGAAATTGAAATCCTGGTTGCGGAGCTGATTCGTGAAACGCGTCCCGCTCATGACCCGGCGGAGTCTCCTGGCTCCCTTCGCTGAGGAGGCAATTGTCCCCATGCCGCCATCGGGGTTGCTCTTCCACCGGCAAGCGGGTATGCAGCAGGCATGATCGCGCTCACCATTGAGAATCTGGTCAAGAAATTCGGGGACACGGTCGCCCTGAATGGCATCAGCTTCCGCATCGAGCCCGGCGAAATCTTTTTCCTGCTGGGGCCGAGCGGGTGCGGGAAGACGACCCTGCTGCGCAACATCGCCGGGTTTTATATCCCGGATTCCGGAAAAATTCTGTTCGGGCAGGAGGATGTGACCCGGCTCCCGCCCCATAAAAGGAACACCGGGATGATGTTCCAAAGCTACGCGCTCTGGCCGCACATGACGGTCGCAAAAAACGTGGCCTTCGGCCTTGAGGAGCGGAAAGTTTCCGCGGCGGAAACCAAAAAACGCGTCGGAGAGGCGTTGGAATCCGTCCAAATGTCCGCCTATGCGGACCGGAAAATCGCGCAGCTTTCGGGGGGGCAGCAGCAGCGTGTGGCGCTGGCAAGGGCGCTGGTCATCCGTCCGCGCTGCCTCCTCCTCGACGAGCCGCTCTCAAATCTGGATGCCAAACTCCGCCTGGAGATGCGCACCGAGATCCGGCGCGTCTGCAAGGAGTCCGGGCTCACCGCGATCTACGTCACGCACGACCAGAAGGAGGCGCTCTCGATATCCGACCGCATGGCCATCCTCGAAGGCGGAAAAATCGCCCAGATCGGAACCCCCGAGCAGGTTTACCGCAGGCCGAAATCGAAGGTCGTCGCGGATTTTATCGGGGAAACAAATTTTATCCCCGGAAAAATCCGTTCCGCTTCCGCCGGACGGGCGGTGGTCGACGCCGGGACCTTCGGCGTTTTCGAGGGAGCCTTGGGGGATCCAAACTGGCTCCCGAAGCCGGGCGAGGAAGCCGAGATGTCCATCCGCCCCGAATGCTGGACGCTTCATGAGGCCCGGCCCGAAAAGAATTCCGTGTGCGGACGGGTCGGCGGGGCGGTCTATCTCGGCGAGATCGCTCAATACCGGTTCTCCACCGCCGGGGGGGCGCTGAAAATTTTTGAGTTGAACCCGCGCCTCTCGGCGCGTTCGTCGGACCGCGATCTTTTTGCCGCCGCGCAGGCGGAGGACGTCGTCGTGATGCGGAGGTGAAACCGTGAGCCGTCGCATCCTTGTCGTCCTGGCCGCGATGGCCGTGGTGATTGCGATCCCGTTCGCCTTGAAGCCGAAGGAGAACCTTCTCGCCCGCGCGGATGACACACTGGTCATCGTCTCGCCACACAACGAGGCGATCCGCTACGAATTCAGCCGGGCGTTTGCCGACCACTACAAAAAGAAAACCGGCCGTTCGGTTCGCCTCGACTGGCGGCTTCCTGGAGGGACCAGCGAGATCGCCCGGTATCTGAAAGGCGAGTATTACGCGGTCTTCGAACGCGAGTGGACTCTGGGAGGCCGCGCATGGACGCCGGAGGTCGCCGCCGCGTTTGACAACCCGAAGATCAAACCGTCGGATGCCCCGGCGATGGACACCCCCGCACAGGCGGCACGCCGGGCTTTCCTGGCATCCGACCGGGGCATCGGGATCGACGTGTTTTTCGGCGGCGGAGCGTATGATTTCGAGCAGCAGGCTTCGGCGGGGCGCCTGGTCGCAAGCGATGTGATCGGCCGGCATCCCGACTGGTTCACGGATGATTCCATCCCGCAGAAAGTGTCCGGGGAACCGTTCTACGATTCGGAAGGACGCTGGATCGGCGCGTGCCTTTCCTCGTTCGGCATCTGCTACAACAGCGATTCGCTGCGGCGTCTCGGGGTGAAGGAGCTCCCCGCCTCGTGGCGCGACCTCACAAATCCGCTTCTCTTCAAGCAGGTCGCCCTTGCCGATCCGACGAAAAGCGGATCCGCCGCCAAGGCGTTCGAGATGGTGATCCAGCAACAGATGCAGGAGCTCGTGCGCGAGGCGGGAGTCGAGGCACCTGAAATTCTCGCGATCGGCTGGAAACGCGGGCTCGAAATCATCCAGGCCGCCTCGGCGAACGCGCGCTACTTCACGGATGCCGCGGGAAAAGTCCCGCTCGACGTCTCGCTGGGTGACGCCGCGGCCGGCATGTGCATCGATTTTTACGGTAGATTCCAGAGCGAGGCCGTGAAGGTCGGCGAGACGGCATCGCGGCTCCAGTATTTCACCCCGGCCGGAGGCTCGTCCGTCGGCGTCGATCCGATCGGTCTGCTTCGCGGCGCACCGAATCGCGCGGTCGCGGAGGAGTTCATCTCCTTCGTCCTTTCGCCCGAAGGCCAGAAACTATGGAACTTCAAAGTCGGGACGCCCGGCGGACCGGAAAAATACGCGCTCCGCCGGCTGCCCGTGCTGAAGGAATTGTATGTGCCGGAATTTGCGCCATTCCGATCCGACCCCGGCGTGATGCCATACGAGGAGGCCAGGCTCTTCACCTATCACCCCGCCTGGACCGGCCCGCTTTTCAAGGCAATGAGCTTCATCATCCGCGTGATGTGCCTCGACTCCCACGACGAACAGGCGTCCGCATGGAAGGCGCTCGCGGCCGCGGGATTCCCCCGCGAGGCGCTCAAGAAGTTTTCGGATGTCACCCCGGTGGATTATGTCACGGCACAGGAAAAAATCCGCCCGGTCCTCTCCTCCGCGAATCGGATCGATGAAGTCCGTCTGGCGAAGGAACTCGGGGAAAAATTCCGGGCCCAATACCGCGAAGCCGAGCGCCTGGCAAAGGAGGGGAAATGAAGGATCTCCCGCGAAGACGCGAAGACGCGAAGATTTGGAGTGAGAATGCGATCGCCCGTGAGGCAGTGGATGCGGCGCTGCAAATCCACAGAGAGCTCGGTCCCGGATTATTGGAATCGGTTTATGAAGTCTTGCTGACTGATGAGCTGATACGCAGGGGGTTGCGCGTAGAACGTCAGGTGGTGGTGCCAATAACCTTCCGGGGACGACAATTTACGGAAGGGTTTCGTGCCGACCTGATTATTGAGAGCAAGGTTTGTGTCGAATTGAAAAGCGTCGAAGTTCTTTCGAAATCGGACCCAAAACAGCTCCGCACCTATTTGCGCCTGCTCGGTTTCAAACTCGGACTCCTCATCAACTTCAACTCCGCTCTTCTCAAAGACGGCATCGTCCGGATAGTCAACGGCCTCGAAGACGATCCCTATTCCCAACCCCTTCGCGCCTCCGCGGCTTCGCGGGAGGATTAGTCCATGTCCCATTCTCTTTCCAGATTCGTCTTCCTCCTCACCGCGGCATTCTTCGCGCTCTTCTTCGCGTGGCCGGTCGTCGAGACGCTCAAGGGCGCGTTCGTGGGGGCGGATGGAAAATTCACATGGGATTACATCGCGGAGGTATTCCGGAATCCGATCTATCTCGAGGGGCTCTGGAATTCGTTTCAGATGGGGCTTTGGAGCACGCTGCTCACGGCTTTGATCGCGGTTCCGCTCGCGGTTATCAGCGACAAATACCTCTTCCCGGGAAAATCCCTGCTCGGCGCATTGATCCTCATTCCGATGATCCTGCCACCGTTTGTCGGCGCGATCGGGGTCAGGCAGATTCTCGGCCTGCAGGGGGCATTCAACGCTTTGCTGGAGGCGACCGGACTGCTGGATGCCGGACATCCGGTGGACTGGCTGGGGGAGAGCCGGATGTGGGGGGTGGTGGCCATGAACGCCCTGCACCTCTATCCGATCTTGTATCTGAATGTCCTCGCCGCACTGGCGAATGTGGATCCCGCCATGGAGGAGGCTGCGGAAAATCTCGGGTGCACGGGGTTCCGGAAATTCCGGAAAATCACGCTGCCTCTCATCATGCCCGGCCTGTTTGCGGGCGGGACGATCATCTTCATCTGGTCGTTCACCGAGCTCGGAGTCCCTCTCATGTTCGAGTTCAACCGGGTGACATCGGTGCAAATTTTTTATGGGATCAAGGATATCGGAGGGAACCCGTTCCCGTTTGCTCTTGTGGCGGTCCTCCTCGCCACCACGGTTCTCCTCTACGCCTCAGGAAAGCTTCTCTTCGGCCGCGGCAGCCATGCGATGATGGCCAAGGCGACCAGCCAGGGCGGTCCCCGGGAGACCGGACGGCTTGGCGGATTCCTCTGCACCGGCGCCTTCTGCGCGATCACCGGCCTCGCGATTCTCCCGCATATCGGGGTGATCCTGGTTGCGTTTTCGAAGGACTGGTATGGCACGATCCTTCCCGCCGGGTGGACGCTCTCGCATTTCGAGGCAGCCCTCGGGCACAACCTCACACTGCCATCAATTCAGAACAGCCTGAAGTATGCCGGGCTCGCAACCGTGCTGGACGTCGTTCTCGGCATCGCGATCGCGTATGTCGTCGTCCGCACAAAGCTTGCCGGACGCCAGATTCTCGACGCCATGGCAATGCTCCCGTTGGCGGTCCCGGGGCTTGTCCTCGCGTTCGGATACCTGGCGATGACGCAGGAGGGAAAGTTTTTCTCCTTCATGAACCCGTCCGTGGATCCTCTCATGATCCTGGTGATCGCGTATTCGGTCCGTCGGTTGCCGTATGTCGTGCGCTCGGCGGCGGCTGGATTCCAGCAGACGAGCGTCACGCTGGAAGAGGCCGCGCAAAACCTCGGATGTCCGCCCCTTCGTGCGCTGCGAAAAATCACGATCCCCCTCATCGCGGCGAACCTCATGGCCGGCGGACTCCTCGCATTTTCATTCGCGATGCTCGAGGTCAGCGATTCGCTCATCCTTGCCCAGAAGCAGCAGGACTTTCCGATCACGAAGGCGATTTACGAACTCTACCAACTGCTCGGGGAAGGCCGCTACATGGCCAGCGCGCTCGGCGTCTGGGCGATGGCATTCCTCGCCGTCACCATCATCGGTGCGAGCCTGATCCTTGGAAAAAAACTCGGCGCGATCTTCCGGGTGTGATCAGGCCGCCGGCTGCGGGTCGAACCAGCGTCCGTGTTCGCGGATGAGCTCCACCAGCCGGTCCACCGCCTCGGCTTCGGGGACGTTGAATTTCACGGCGGTCTTCCCGACGTAGAGATTGACCTTCCCGGGCGCTCCCCCGACATAGCCGAAATCCGCGTCAGCCATCTCTCCCGGACCGTTGACGATGCAGCCCATGATCGCAATTTTCACTCCTTTGAGGTGCAGCGTCGCGGCCTTGATCCGCGCTGTCGTCTCCTGAAGGTTGAACAGCGTGCGACCGCAGCTCGGGCACGCGACGTAGTCGGTTTTAAAAATCCGCACGCCAGCCGCCTGCAGGATGTTGTAGGCAATCCGCAGCGATTGCCCTCCATCGCCCTGAACAAGCACCGCATCCCCGATCCCGTCGCAGAGCAACGAACCGATATTCGTCGCCGCAACAAGGAGGGTGTCCGTTCTTTCCGAATTCCGACCTCCGAATTCCGACTTCAAAAGGATCGGATGCCGGGAGTCCAGTCGCGAGGCGAGCAGCCGGAACGCCGGGATCAGATCCAGATCGCACGAATCCGACACTGTCACCAGCCGGGCATCGGGGAGCGAATTCACCGCGGCCACGGCGGATCCGTCGCGCGGGTCAACCTCCAGAAGCCCTGCGTCCTCGCAGACAATCTCCGGCTGAAAATCGCCGGAATTCCCGACGGTGTCGAAATCCGCCCGCCGGACCGCCACGCGGACGAGTTCGTCGCCGCCGGTCGGGATCCCGGCGGCGGAAATCTTTTCAGAAGCACGCCTCGCATAGGAAAACGGGTCGAAGGGAAGGCTCTCCGACTGTGAAGCTTTCCTTCTCTCAGTCATGCGGACCAGCTCCCGGGCCACGGGGATCTCATGAATCGAGTCCTCGGTCAAAGAAACCCGGATCGTATCCCCGATCCCGTCGGCGAGCAGGCTCCCGATGCCGATCGCACTCTTGATCCGCCCGTCCTCGCCATCCCCCGCCTCGGTCACCCCGAGATGGATCGGATAGTGCCAGGAAGAATCCCGCGCGGCGCGCGGCCCGAACGTTCCGCATTCGTTCAAGGCTTCAAGCCTGGCGACAAGCAACCTGTAGGCCTGGATCATAACCTTGGGATTCGATGATTTCATCGAAAAGACGAGGTCGTGGTAGTCGAGTTCCCGGGCTATGACCGCAAATTCCAGCGCGCTTTCCACCATGCCGAGAGGCGTGTCGCCGAAGCGGTTCATGATCCGGTCGCTCAGGCTGCCGTGATTCGTGCCGATCCGCATCGCGACACCGCGATCTTTGCAAAGGTGCACCAGCGGGGAGAACCGCTCGCGGATCCGGCCGATCTCGGCCTCGTATTCCGAATCCGTATATTCCCGGACGGAGAATTTTTTCGAGTCGGCGAAATTTCCGGGATTGATCCGCACCTTGTCCACCCAGCGGGCGGCCTCCAGCGCGGCTTCCGGTTTGAAATGGATGTCCGCGACCAGCGGGACCGTGCAGCCGGCCTGACGGAGCGCCTCACGGATGTTGCCGAGATTTTTTGCATCATTGACCGTGGGAGCGGTGATACGGACGATTTCACAGCCGGCCCCGACGAGCCCGAGCGTTTCCTTCACGCAGGCCGCCGTATCCATCGTGTCGCTCGTGAGCATCGACTGGATGCGGATCGGATTGTGCCCTCCGACCGCTGTCGTGCCGATGCGGACCTCGCGTGCCGGACGGCGTCCGGAATACGGGCGGTAAACCGGCTCCATGATGCTATTTGGACTTCTCCGCGACCGGCGACTTGGAGGAGAAGATGTCGCCGACATCGTAGAATGTCAGGTAAAGCATGAACCCGATCAGGGCGAGCGCGCAGGCGGTCTGGACGAACTCGAGCACGCGGACGTTGATCGGCTTGCGGCGGATCCCCTCGATGATCGCCAGCGTGATGTGCCCGCCATCGAGGACCGGGAACGGCAGGAGGTTCAAAAGGGCAAGGTTCACATTGATCAGGACGCTGAACGCAAGCGCCAGCCGCCAGCCGTTTTCGTTTTCGAAAATCTGATAGTAGAGGCGCATGATCCCGACCGGTCCGCTGAAGTGCGCGGCTTTGACGTCGGATTTCGGAGAAAAGAGCGCGTCAACCATCCGGAAGATGCTTGTTGCGGCATCCTTGACCTGGGTGAACGGATCCGGGTAGGTCAGCATCGTGCGGCCCCATTCGATCCCGAAATTCACCGGGGCGGATTCCGGAGAGACAGGCGGAAGCGGAAGCGTCAGGCTCACCGGCTTACCGTCCCGCTCGATGGCGACCGCGAGGGATTTTCCGCGGTTGGCATCCACAAACGGCCCGATCTCGTCGAGATTATAGATCGGCTCGCCGTTGATTTCCGTGATCAGATCACCGGCTTGGAAACCCGCCTTGTCTGCCAGGCTGCCACGCACGACAAATCCCACGCCCGGTATCAGGCGCGGCCCGATCTGCACCTCCCGGAGAGCCGGGCGACGCCAGTTCGAGGTTTCGGGCTTGACCCATCCGGTCGGGATCGTGATCTCCTGGCCCTCGCGCTTGACGGTGAATGCGATCGTGTTCCCCTCGCTCCGGACGATCCTCCACTTCACGCTGTCCGTGCCGCTTACAAAATGCTTCACCGGCTGGCCGTCCACGGCGACGATCCGGTCGCCGACGCGAAGGCCCGCCTTTTCCGCAGGTCCGCCCTCCTTCACGTAACCGATGGTCGGCGAGTCAAACTCGCTCTGGGGTTTCCCGACGAACCAGACGATGCAGGCCATGGCGAAGGCGAGCCCGAAGCTGAAGAGCGGCCCCGCGGCAGCCACGATGATTTTGTCGAGCGGCTTCACCGGCGGAAGCGCATCGCGCGACTGCTCGACCTTCCCTTCCAGGGCCTCCATCGGAGCCAGTTGCGGAATGGCCACAAACCCGCCTGCAGGGATCGAGCCAAGACGGTATTCGACCCCGCCGATGGTTTTGCTCCAGATCGGCTTGCCGAACCAGATCGCAAATTTTTCCACGACGAGACCGCGCCACTTGGCGGCCAGGAAATGCCCGAGCTCGTGGACGACGATGAGCAGGTTGAAAATCAGGACGACCTCGACGCAGATGAAGAGGAACTTGAGAATGTCGAAAACCATAAAGAGTGCTGAACCCTATGCCACGACCAGACGCGAAGCAAGCGCCCGTGCGGCGCGGTCGGTCTCGATCACCTGCTCCAGCCCCGGGTCATCGATATGAGGACAGGCGGCCATGACCCCCGCCACGATTTCCCAGATCCGCGGAAATCGAATCCGCCCGGCCAGAAAGGCCTCGACCGCGACTTCGTTGGCCGCATTCAGGACCGCCGGCAGGGTGCCGCTTTTCGTCCCGGCCTCCACCGCAAGGTCGAGCGCCGGGAAATCACTCCTTCTCGGCGCCTCGAAATCCAGGCGTCCGAGCTCCGCAAAATCCAGCGGGCGGAGCGAGTTCGGCACCCGGTCCGGCCACGTCACGGCATAGTGGATTGGGAAGCACATGTCCGAGCGGCTGAGCTGGGCGAGTGTCGAGCCGTCCACAAATTCCACCATCGAATGGATGATGCTCTGCGGGTGGACGACCACCTCCACTTGTCCGATCGGGACGTCGAAAAGCCATTTCGCCTCGATCATTTCGAGCGCCTTGTTGAAGAGCGTCGCGGAGTCGATGGTGATCTTCCGCCCCATCTGCCATGTCGGATGCCGGAGCGCGAGTTCGGGCGTGATGGTGTCAAACTCCCCGCGCGGCGTGTGGCGGAACGGCCCCCCGGAACACGTCAAAATCAACCTCTTCACCGTCGAGATCTCACGCCCTTCAAGGCACTGGAAAATCGCGTTGTGCTCGCTGTCAACCGGGAGGACCCTCACTCCGGATTTCTTCGCGGCGGCCATCACCGCCTCGCCCGCCATGACGAGGATTTCCTTGCTGGCGACGGCGATGTCCTTCCCGGCCTCAATGGCCGCCAGCGCCGGTTTGAGACCCGCCGTTCCGACGATGGCGATCAGAACGAGATCGGCTTCCGGCAGCGTGGCGAGCTCGACCAGGCGCTCCATGCCGTCAGGCCCGTCGGTCCGCACGCAGCGGGCGGACGGAAAATCCGCGGCGGCCGCGGACAAAGCCTCCGCATTCCGATGCGCCGAAAGCCCGACCACCTCCATGCGGTCCGGAATGTCTTTTGCGACCCTGAGCGCGCTCTGCCCGATCGACCCAGTCGCCCCGAGAATGACAACACGGCGCTTTCTCATGGAATGCCGAGGACAAGCCTCATGTAGAAAAACAGGAGCGGAGAGGTGAAAAGCAGGCTGTCGATGAGATCGAGCGTCCCGCCGATCCCTGGGAGGAGATGGCTCGAGTCCTTGATGTTCGCGCCGCGCTTCACAATCGACTCCGCCAGATCTCCGATGACCGCGGCAAAGCCGAGAAGCAGCCCGAGGATCACCACGTCATCGAACCGGAATGCGGACAGCTTTCCGGGCATCAGCGCATAGAGCCACCACGCCGCAAGCAGCGAGGTCAGAAGGGCCCCCACGAATCCCTCCCACGTCTTGTTCGGACTGATGTGAGGCGCAAACGGATGCCTCCCGAACAGGCTCCCGAAAACATAGGCCCCCATGTCGCTGAACTTCGTCACCATCACCAGGAACAGGACATAATATTGTCCGGTCGCCGCGCCTTCCGGCGTCGGCGGAGTCAGGTAGATGATCTTCGTGATGAAGCTGAAGAGCCACGGAATGTAGAGCAGCCCGAAGACTGTGTAGCTCATCGCCCGGAGTGGATCCCGCGCCGCCCCCCGGAACATCTGCCTCGCGAAAATCACGATGAGAAACAGCACGAGAACGACCAGTTCGAAGTCGTAGGCCTTCTCGGGCCCGTTCTCCTTCATCAGAAGAAATCCGCCGCCCAGCAGAACCGCGGCACAGATCATTCCGGTCAGCGTGAAGACCCCGATCCCGTCGCCCTCGAGCATCCGGTAATACTCCCACAGCGCCATCAGCGCCATGAACGCCAGCAGGCAGAAAAACCCGACGTCATACCCGGAGAAGATCGTGCCCAGCATCAGCACCCACAGCGCCACCGTGCTCGAAAGCCGGAGAAAAAACGTGAGTCGCTTGGAGGTCATGGCCGTTGGAAGAAACAATCAGACCCTCGCGGCAGCGGCAATCCCGAATGCGGCTTGATCCCGCAGCCGATGGTCCGCATGCTGGCAGGCTCGGGCATGCACATTCCTTCCCTGATAGAACAAAAGCGCGACGGGGGCCGGCTCACGGACCGCGAGATTGCGGATCTGATTGCCGCGTATGCCGCCGGCGGCGTTCCGGACTACCAGATGAGCGCGTTTGCGATGGCGGTCTTTTTCCGCGGGATGTCGGACGGCGAGACGGCGGCGCTGACGGCTGCCATGCGCGACAGCGGGCGGGTGTTCCAGTGGCCGGAGGGGTCTCCGCCGAAGGTGGACAAGCATTCCACTGGCGGAATCGGCGACAAGGTCTCGCTGGTTCTTGCCCCGCTTCTTGCGTGCGACAACCTCTGGGTTCCGATGGTTTCCGGGCGCGGGCTCGGGATCACCGGCGGCACACTCGACAAGCTGGAAAGCATCCCGGGCTTCCAGGTGAACCTCGGCGAGGCCGCCTTCCTGCGGCAGCTCGAAAAAGTCGGCGTCTTCATGGCCGGGCAGACAGACGACTTCTGTCCGGCCGACAAGCGCCTGTATGCCCTGCGCGATGTCACCGCCACCGTGCCGTCGCGCCCGCTCATCATCGCGAGCATCATGTCCAAGAAACTCGCCGAGTCGCTCGACCGGCTGGTGCTCGACGTAAAGTTCGGAAGCGGGGCCTTCATGAAAACACGCGGGGAGGCGGAACTGCTCGCCGCGGGGCTGCTCGCCGCGGGAGAGGGCAACAACTTGAAAACCTCCTTCCTCCTCTCGCCGATGGACGAGCCTCTCGGCCACACGGTCGGCAATGCCCTGGAGGTTCGCGAGGCGGTGGAAACGCTGCAGGGCAGAGGCCCGGAGGATCTCGTGGCCATCACGCTCGATCTCGCGGCGGCCGTGTCCGATTCCCCGAGGAACGTTCTCGCCAGGCACCTTGAAGACGGCTCCGCCTGGAAAAAATTTCTTTCGCTGGTCGAGGCCCAAGGGGGGGATCCGCGGGCGTTTGAGGACTGGGATGCCTTCCATCCGGCACCGGTCGTGCGCCCGCTTCCTGCACCGCAGGACGGGACGATTGAAAAAATGGACGCCGGTTCAATCGGTGCCGCAGCCGTCCAACTGGGAGCCGGCCGTCACAAGACCACGGACGTCATCAATCCGTGTGTCGGATTTTCACGGATCAGAAAGACGGGAGAGAAAATTTCCAGAGGCGAACCGGTGCTCTGGATTCACGCCGCATCAGAAAAAGATGCGGAAGCCGCCGCGCGCGCGGCGCGCTTCACGATTGTCTGACATCCCGCGCCGCTTGCGGCTGCGGGGGATTTCTCCCGCGGGACACATCCGTGCCCCGCGGGAGAGAAGGAGATTATTTGACGTGCTGCGAGACGAGCTTGGTCATCTCGAACATGGAGACGGTCTTCTTGCCACCGAAGACGACCTTCAGCGCGTCATCCGCGTTGATGTTGGTCTTCTTCTTCGGGTCCTGGAGACCGTTTTTCTTGATGTAGTCCCAGAGCTTCTTGGTCATTTCGCTGCGGGGAAGCGGCTTCGAACCGACGATCGCGGAGAGCGCGGCGTCCGGTTGAACGGGTTTCATCAATGCAGGGTTAGCTTTGCGTTTTGTTGTGGCCATAGTTTTATTGGTTTTATCTGCCGGGGGGCTGATTGGATGGGAGGCTACACCGGCATCCCTGCGGAGTAAAGCCTCTATCTGCCTGATTTTGCGACCCACGAAAACGTGCCATCGGGAGAGGCCACCTCGATGAGCTCGCCTTCAAAGGCCCGCTTCTGCCAGAGGGCGGCCTGTTCGGACTGGACGTCGTCGATGTTGCGCTGCTCCTTTTCAGCGAGCGCCTTCATGAGGACCCTGCGGTCGTCGTTTTCGGCGGCGACGGTTTTTCTCATGTAATCACCGGCCTCTCCCGGCGTGTCGACCCGGATCGAGACCAGCCCGTCGCGGCCCTCGCCGACGAGACGGGAGTTTTTGAAATTCTGGATGTCGGCCATCCGGTTCCGCCGGCGGGATTCCGGGTCCTGCGCCTGGGCTGCCGGAGAGGATGTCTTTGCGGCACCCTTGTTATGATCGTAAACGTCGAGGCGCATCGCGATGTCCACCTTGATGGGTTCGGAAGTCGCGAGGTTGACGGTGGGCGCGGAGCATCCGGCCAGGGCGGCTGCTGCGGCGGCGGTGCAGAGGATTCTCATGGTTTGTCTTTCCATCGCCCCTGGTTCGATTCATCGGCGTGAAGGACAATGTCAAAGTTGCGCGATCCGAGCGGTCCTTGCAACTTTAACCCGAAGACTCCCTGCTGCTGCACAAACCAGAGGTCGCCGGCAGCCTTGTCGTAATCGAAGTCCCGGAGCGATTCGAGCGCGACCCGCGTGCTGCTTTTTTTGAGGTTCGACCACGAGTCCGGAATGTTGGCGAGAAGGTCGTCCAGCTTGCCGATGGTCATGCGGCCCGGTTTGACGGCTTGAAAACTCCCCTTCACCCGCTCGATGTTCCGGCCGAAAGCGTCCATCTGAAGCTTGAAGTTGACGGGCCCGGTCATGCGGAAATTTTTCGGCGCGAGAACGTCTGTGAGCTGCCTGAGGCTGATCCCCTTGCCATAAAGCCATCCGACCCACGGGGCCTCCTCCTCGAACAGAAAGCTGAACCCGCCCTTCAGGTAGCCATCGTAGATCCGGCCGCCGAAGTCGCCGTTGATGCCGGTTTTGTCAAACGTCGCCGAGAGCCAGGCATCGGAGGCCTGAAACTGCCGCCAGCAGACCGTGCTCAGGAACAATTTTCCGACGAGGTTGTTTTCATTTTTTTCCGGCGGGTATGCGAACCGGAGGTCTCCCTTTTTCGTGAAAACCTCGAGCTGGTAGTCGGGAAACGAGTAGTTTTCCTCGTGGATTTCGAATGCGGTCTGGAGCTTGAGGGTGGTGAGATTGTCGAGGGCGATGTCGCTGGCCGTCGCGTGGAAATTCAGCGGGAGCCCGTATTTCGCGCGTCCTCCGCTGCCCACGAGAAGGCGTCCATCCTTGATCTTGAGGCTGCCGATCTTCCATCCGGGCCCGCCGCTGTTGCTCCCGTCTCCGGCGAACCGCTTCTGGGTGTCGTCCATATACCAGAAAAGGTCCTGCCCGACATAGATCGAGGGGTTGAGAATCTCGACGCCGGCAAGCTCCTTGCGGAGAAGTCCGGCAAGGGTGAAGTGCAGGAGGATTCGGCGCATGGTGAGGACCTTGATGAACGGGTCGTAGGGAGAAAGGATCTCCATGTCTGCAATCTCGACCATTCGCTCCTCCTCGCCGAGGGCGGAGGCAGCGCCCGCCAGCGAGATCTCGCGGAGACTCGTGCTCAATTCGAAGGAGATATTGGATGCGGTTTCGCGAGTGTCCTCGAGGTGGACCCGGACGCCGTTGATATCCAGCAGGCCCAGCGTCCACCGGGTGGAGGGAGCGGAGGGGACTGAAGAAACCAACGGGCCGGAAAGAAGTTTTTGAAGCGCCGTGCCGAGCAGAAAACCTCCCCCCGACACCGCGACCGAGTCGATCCGGCGGTTCTTCAGCATCTCACCGGGAGTCACCCGGGCGCGGACCACATCCAGCGAGAGAAAAGCCGCCGGATCGCCCGGCGCGAAGCCATGCAGATCCCAGAGAGTGAGTCCAAGTGGAGTCTCCACTCCCGGATTCATCCAGTCGAATGCGAATTTGAAGGTGAGATCAGGACTCGGCGGTCCGAAGCCTCCGAGGGAAACCTCGCCATAGTCGCACACAATCCGGCGCACAGACCAGGGAAGCGATCCTCCCTAGCCTCCGGCCCCCGCCGCGGGCATCACGTTCAGCAGATCCGGAGAGATCTTCAGGCGCGGGTTCACAAGCCGGATTTCCCCCAACGTTTTTTTCCGGATGTCGGCAAAGGAAAAATCGATGCTCCCGCCGTCGAGGCGGAGGAGTTCCGCGCCGGTCCTGCGCTCCCGGAGCGTCAATTGCCGGATGACGATCCGGTTCACGGCCTCGAATTTCACATCGGCGACCTCGGCGCGCAGTGCGGGCATCGCGCGGTGAACGGTCCAGCGGGTGATGCGGGTCAGGTTGTGGGTCGCGTAAAATACCACCGACCCGGCCAGGACCGTCAGCATGAGGGCCGCGACGGCGAGGAGTTTGAGCCAGGCGCGCGCGCGGGAAGGATGTTTGGGTTCAGACAAAACAGTCGAGAAGGGTTCCCGCGACGAAAGCGATCCCCACGATGGCATTCGCCTGGAAAAATGCGCGATTGATGGACTCGACGTTCCCGCGCCGTGCCTCGAAATGCTCATAGGCCAGCGCCGCCAGAACGATCGCGAGCGACGAAAAATAATACCTCCCCAAACCGGCGGTGAAGCCGAACGCGGCCAGTCCGAGAAAAGCCGCCGCGTGAAGCCACACTGCCAGACGGAGAGCTCCCGGCACACCGAGAAGCACGACCATCGACCGCAATCCCTCGCTCAGATCCACCTCGTAATCCTGCGTCGCATAAATCAGGTCGAACCCGGCCACCCAGAGCAGGACCGCCAGCGCCAGCGCCAGCGGCGGCCATGCCAAGATGCCGGTGACGGCAAGCCACGCGCCGACCGGAGCCGTCGCAAGGGCCAGACCGAGGAAGAACTGCGCGAAATGGGTGAATCGCTTCGTCAGCGAATAAAAGAAGACGATGCCGAGCGCAACCGGCGAGAGTGCAAGGCACAGCGGGTTCAGCCACCACGCGGAGAACACAAAACCCGCGGAGGAAACCACGCACGCCGCAAGTGCGGCCGGGCGGCTTGCCAGCCGGTGGCGCCCCGCCGTGCGCGGGTTTCTCTTGTCAATCTCCCAGTCGGCAAGCCGGTTGAATGTCATCGCCGCGGTGCGCGCAAACACCATCGCCGCCAACACGCCGAAAATCACCCGCAGAGGAGGAAGGCCGCCCGCCGCAACGAACATCGCCCCGAGTGCAAAGGGCAGGGCAAAGACCGTGTGCGAAAACCGGATGAACCGGAGAAAATCCCGCGGCGAGTTCATGCGGGTGTCCAGCTAGCAAGAGATTGGAACCACAGAGGGAGCATCTTCCAAAGTTGCAGCAGCGGCAGCCAGATCACAGGGAGCATGGGCGTCCCGCCCGTGTGCGCACTGATTGAGTTGCGAAAGCCTATCTCCAAACAGGCGGGACGCCTGTTCTCCCTGCTTGCCGCATCTTTCTCCTGTCCTCCGTGGTTCAATGGCTTTGCTGAATTTTCTCGCGCTTGCTGACCTCCTCGAAGAGTTCGACAAGCCCGTCATCCACCCGCATGTCCACGATTTTCCAGACCCCGCCGGATTTGTAAAAATAGAATCGCCAGCGCAGCGGAAGGTCCTGGTTCAGCGAGATGCACGTCTGCCGCACGAGGCATGTTCCGACCTGCAGCGTATCGATCACCTCGTATCCGCCGACCGGTCCGTAGCTGTCGAGCGCCTTCTTCGTGCTCTGCTTGAGCTCGCCAACGTTTTCTTTGCGCTCGGCGATGATCGTATCCCGGACGAGCGCCTCATAGGCCGCATCCACCTGGCCGGACTTCAGAGCCAGAAAAAATGCGCTGATCACGGCTCCCGGATCTTCCGGCTTCGTCTTGGCCGCGACCGCGGGCGTCGGGGTCGCCACCGGCTCGGGACCGTGTAAGGGAAAGATCATCCGTTTGCGCGGGTCGGCATCCTGTGCCCGGACGACAGTGGAGAGGAGAAGAACGCCCGCCAGAATTGTTCGCATGCCGACAATGGATGTGTTTTTTCGCCTTCGTGCAAGTCCGCCGATATGCACCCGTCCGAAACTTCCTGGCAATATTGGCATTTTCATTGGGAGCGCCCTTTGATTGAATGATTTAGGTTCCCCAATGAGCACACGCGCTTCGATCCAGTCGGCCAGGGAAAAACGCCTCAAGGCTGCGTGGAAAGCGCTCATCCTCGCAGCGGTCGTGCTGAGGACCGGATCGGCTTTGGCCGTGCAGGTTGACGGCCCGCTGGATTTGTCGGGAGTCACAGCCAGCTTTGATACTCTATCCGGCTCAGGATCGGTGCTTCTGGGCAACAATACGCTGACATTGACGCAGGCGCAGAGCACGTTCAGCGGGCAGATCACCGGCACCGGCGGACTCACCGTGGCCGGAGGCGACCAGACCCTCTCCGGCAGCAACAGTTACGCGGGACCAACCATCATTCAGGCTGGAGCCAGTCTGAACCTCGCGGGAGGTGGCTCAATCTCCAGCTCGGCAGTGCAAAGCGACGGACTGTTCGATATCAGGTATACGGCGGGCGATGTCGCCATCGCCGGTTTGACGGGTGCGGGCCAGGTCAACCTGGGCATCCACACGCTCACTCTCGCGCAGGCGCAGGGCACGTTCAGCGGGCAGATCACCGGCACCGGCGGGCTCGCCGTGGCCGGAGGCAACCAGACCCTTTCCGGCGCGAACGATTTTTCCGGGCAGACGCAGATCGCCGCCGGGGCGTCGCTCGCGTTGAGCGGGGCGGGAAGCCTCGCCCATTCCTCCGGCGTGCGGGCCGATGGCGCCTGGGATATCGGTGGCGCTGCGGGCGATGTCGCCACCGCCGGTTTGACGGGTGCGGGCCAGGTCAACCTGGGTGCCCGCACGCTCACGCTGACGCAGGCGCAGGGCACGTTCAGCGGGCAGATCACCGGCACCGGCGGGCTCGCCGT
>CAYSKK010000011.1:0-151621 GCA_964431635.1 uncultured Chthoniobacter sp.
CCCAATGAAGTGTATGGACTAAGCCCATTTGTCGCACTTCAAAGTTGAAACTATTAGGTCGCCTTGAAGGCTTCTATCATTATTTCATCGATATCGGAAACCGGTCGGCTTCCTAAAATCCTGCCCAACCTCGTTAGGAGATACTTGTGGCTTATGCAGGTTTTTTTACATAACCCATTCTGCCGCGACTGATATTCGAGATACACAGGCATTACAAAACTCAGCGGCTTTTCGTATTTCACGGTATTACTCAGCACTGCTAACCCGCGCTGCACGACATCATTGATTGTTTTGCCTTTTGGAACCTGGTCAATAATCGTCATAAGCCGCCGCGCGGCAGTGGAGGGAGTGAATCCAGAGCCCGCGAGAATCTTTTCCGCTTCGCGAATTTCAAAAAGGGTGTCCTCGTCAATGGTGCCAATACCAACCCTGTTTTCGAGCATCATCTGATAAATGCGTTCGGCATCAGCCTCAGCCGCCTCTTTGGCGCAATGGGTGCGAGTCTGTGCCTTCTTGCATCCCGCCTCATACCAGCGGACACGCCACTTGAGTTTTTCGCCGTCTTGGATTTTGTAGACGCAGACGCGCGTCCGCTCTCTTTTACTCCCCTTATCCCATATTGGTCCTTGTCCGCGCATACGCTTTTTCTTCTTCCCATTGTGTGAGATACCGACTTTTATTTTTCTGCTGTTTTGAGCATGTTCTAAGGATTCTGATACGGGCTGATTTTCCTGATGTTCTTGGTTCATGTGACAAGACACCGGGAACGCAAAACCCGTCCGTAGGTCCAAGCGGCCCTATAAAATCACCCCCGGAGCAGGTGGCTGGGTGAGCACATAGGCAATAAAATCTTTTACGGCAGGTGAAGCCTTTGGAACACCAAGCAGCCCGGCTGCCCAAGTAACGGCATCATCTCTGCTGCTTGATTGGATTACAAAGTGTGGGCGTTCGACATATTCCGCTTTTCCCGCCCACCTGCTGACATGTTCGCTGCGGGTTCCGAATGATAGATGGGCCGAAATGCAAGATTGCCGCAAACCATTCCTTACGACTGGAATGCCTGTCCTTCTCAGTGCCGCTGCATATCGGGACGAGACAGCGGAGAACCTTTTGCATTGTGGGCAGAGTGGTCCGCTCTTCCCAAGGTAAGGCGCGAGGAGATGTCGGGTTGCCGGGTTGATTGGCACCCACCGGCTCAGGCAACGCCCATTGGCTCGCGCTGCCATGCTGTCGGGAATCCAAACCCACCCTGCTTTCCAGTGCAAAAACAACTGCTCGTATGTCATCGCGTAGGCTTCGGACATGCGAAACAGATTGCTGGCAACCAGGATGATGGCAGGCCTGATTTCCTCCGGGACGCAATTGACGATTCGCTCAACAGTGTCGCCTGGATAGATTTTCATTGGTTGGTCTGATATGCTTTCGAGGTGGGTTTTCATGTTTTTGTGGGTGCTATAAATGCAGATACCGATTTTTTTCTGCGGGCTCTGAAATGGCTTTCTTTGGTTGGTGTCAGGTGTGTTGTTCATGACGGCAATAAACTGAAAATCGAAAATCTGCGGGCAGGTCCGAAAGGACCTAATTGATTTCTGCGGCGAATCTGCCACCCTGAGCCGCGAAATGGAAATGACACCGGAAGTCAGGAACGCGCTCGCCTTTATCACGGCCCAAGCCGAAAGCGGAGTTTGCCCGACCTTGAGCGAAGTTCAAAACGCTCTAAACAAGAGGAGTCGCAGTCACACTTCGCTTGTCTTGGGGCGGATGAAACAAGCGGGGCTCATTGATTGGAACCCCAGGATGCAAAGAACCCTGCGACCGGCCATACGGGGCAAACAAATGCTCACCGTGGCTAAAATGTATCACGTTCCCGAGAAAATGAAGTGGCCGATGGCGAAATGGCGGGCAGTAGATTCTCTTTGGCTCGACCCGCGCCTGCTGAAACTGAATCCAGACGATAAGCACATTGTTCTTGAAGCCGGACGGGACTGGCGGCCCGCGAACCTGAAAGTCAATCCGGGCGACAGAGTGATTGTTGCCCTGCCTCCCAGCTTGGAACTGTCCGATAAGGGTCGCTTAGCGATGGTATGCCTCCGCGACAAGGTCGAGGCATATCCGTTAGATTTTTCCGACGGGTGGATAATCAATCCAGTTCATTTGCTGGTCACACCGAAAAACTTCATCGGCATCGTCGTTGCCGTAATCAAGCCTTCCTTTGGCATCCGCCGGACGTAATAATCGAACCGCTAATCAATGCGCAGGCTAAAAATAGCCCAGCCGATTGGCCGCCCATGGTTTTGGTGCCAAATTAGACGTTTAGCCCCTGTTCTAAATGTTATCATCATAGCGAGTTCGATGCGTCCGCGCTCAGGGGTCAAATTGACGATATTTGGTTCACCCTCAAAAAGGACATGTCTAAACAATTTGTCGTCTTCCTTCGTGATGCCCAGGTCTTCCAGACGACAGGCGATTTGAATCTTTGAGACGAGCTTGCGGAGCGCGATTGCCAACTCCTCTCTGCGTTTTGGGTTGCGGAGGTCGGCCATTTCAAATCCTTTCGCTGCTTCGAGGATGCCCGGTTCAAATGCGCTAGGAGCCTCCCGCTTGACCTTTTCCAATTCCGCCGCAAGTGCTTTCTTCTCCACCTCCAGTTCAACCAGCCGCTCAACTACGGACGGCAAGTCGAATTCCAAGAATTTAACCAAATTCTTGGTTCCTATCCCCAGCGCGGAGAGTTTCGCTTCCAACCTCTTTTGCTTCAAGTTTCCCACCGGTTTTTCAAGCTGTGTCTCTTCGGGTTTAAGCTCTGCGAGGGCGGATAGGAGCACCCCCTCAACCTGGTCGGCATTGAACCGGCACAGCGGATTGCAGGCGGTGTCGCGGGCGAGGTAATACCCGGTCAGCTTGGATTTGAATTGCTTCCATTGCAACCAGAGGGGGGAATTCGTTTTTGCGTGTTGCAAAACCCCCTTCAAAATGTTGGGTAGCCGGTCGGGCTTTGGCGGGCGTCCCATCTCAGTCAGGTTGTTTTTTTCGAGCATTGCGCGGGCCTCGCCAGCGAGGTCGGGCGATATAATCGCCGGGTAATATCCCTCGATTTTGAGCACAGGCGTTTTGAGGACGCCGAGAGGAGCGTCGGACTTGATGAGGCGGCAAATCGTAGAGGGAACCCAAACGCGCGGGTTTCCGGGTTCGGCATTGAGGCTTCTGCTGATTTTTATGGAACTCGCCCCTGCCGCCATCATTTCAAAAATCCGCTTGAGGAGGGCAGCTTTTTCATCGGGGCAGACAACCGATTTGTCCGGTGCCAATTCCAGCCACCAAGGAAGCATCCCCTGCACCCTGACTTTTTCGCCTGCCTCTGCCTTCTTGCGCTTGGCCGCGAATGCCGATTTGAGCCGGAGGGATTTTTTCGCCGATTCATCGTGCGCCCGCATGGTCTCGGCAACGGTCATGATGAGGTCAATCCCGTCCTCGTTTTCCGGCAAAAAGACTTTATCCGTCGCGGTCAAATGAACCTCGATGCCCGCATCAAGGATTTGGGTGAGCAACGAGATAGCGCGGCGAGGAGCCTGTCTGCTGAGCCGGTCGAGGCTCTCGACAATCAGCGCGGAACCCGGAGCGACCGCCCCCTCCCGCACGGCATCCAGAAACCGGGCAAGCGACCCGCCCTCTTCCAAATTCTTTCCCTTGAACGCCGAAACCCCAAGGTCTTTCAGCCGCAGGCGTTCGTCGAGGACGAGTCCCTTCTTCGCGCAATATTCTGCCGTCGACGCCACTTGCCGGGCGA
Organism: uncultured Chthoniobacter sp.; assembly: GCA_964431635.1. Lineage (GTDB taxonomy): Bacteria > Verrucomicrobiota > Verrucomicrobiia > Chthoniobacterales > Terrimicrobiaceae > QYQL01. The sequence continues at coordinate 3,788 of CAYSKK010000011.1, forward strand.
GAGAATCGCCACCCGCCTGCTTTTTCGATGAAAAGCGGATATACGAATAGGCGGTTTTCATGCCCGCCACAAAAACAGAAAGCGCGGGATAAAGTCAACCAAAAACAATGGTGGTGGTCAACTACCTCAACACGTTTGCCGTGCTGGCGCCGATGATCGGCCTTCTGGGAACGGTGGCGGGCATGATCACGAGCTTCAGCGCCCTCACGGCCGGGAAGGCCGAGGCGACGGATCTGGCAAAAGGCATCGGCGAGGCGCTGATCGCAACCGGCGGAGGCCTGCTCCTCGCGATCCCGTCCATGTTTCTTTACTTCTTTTTCCGCGGAATGCTGACGACCAACATGGCGGACGTCCACAAGACGCTCTCCCACATGCTCGACCTCTTCACCGGCGAGGCACAAGGCATCCCCTCCCAACCGGTTTACGAGTCTCCCGCTCCAGCCGAATAGAACCATGTCCGCTCCGCGCCGCCGCATGCGCCGTGTCCATCACGACGAAGTCGGGCTCCAGATCGCCCCGATGATCGACGTGACCCTGCTCCTCCTGTTTTTCTTCATGCTCGCGGGGAAAATCACCAAGGGGGAAAAGCTCATGGACATCAAGGTGCCTCTGGCCTCGACCGGGAAGGCTCCGGTCGATGAGGGCGACCGCGATGTGGTGAATATCGACGCGTCCGGCCAGCTCTTTAGTGGCAGCCGCGCGGTCACGGCGAAGGAGCTCACCGCCCACCTGAAACAGAGGTTCAAGGATTTTCCACCCCTCAAACTTTACATCCGCGCCGATGCCGGAACTCCCGGCAAAAAAATCAAGGAGGTCATGGCGATCGCGAGCGAGGCGGGTGCCATCGAAGTCGTCTTCGGGGTCATCCAAAAATGAAGCGCACCGAACATCCCCAGATCGAGCTGCAGATCGCCCCGATGATCGACGTCTGCTTCCTGCTGCTCTTTTTCTACATCCTTACCTCGAAGCCGGTGAAGCCGGAGGCGGACATGGACATGACTCTGCCGGGAACCGTCGCCCAAGAGGAGACGCTCGACATTCCGGACGAGCAGAGGATCCTGATCCAGGACAATGGCCAGATCGTTTTGAACGACCTCCCGCTTGACAAGGCGGACCAGCGCGATCTGCCGATGCTTCTTGCGACGCTGACCCGGTTCAAGGAGTCGGCCGATGCGAACAAGAGCCAGGCGCTCATCACGGTCGATGTGTCGGATGCCGCCATCCACCAGCGTGTCGTTGACGTGCTGAACACCTGCGCCAAGGCCGGCATCAAGGGAGTGACCTTCGCGGGAGCAACGGAGGAGGAGCCATGACCGACGCTCCTCCGGACCAGCGCAGGCGGCTCAAACGGCTCATCATCACCATCGTGCTCGTGAGCATCGGAATCCACCTCGCCGCAGGCGTCATCGCGGGGGTCGTGATCGTGGCCCGCTACCTGACCGAGCCGCCCGCGGAGTTCAAGGTGGTCAAGGACATCCGTCTCCCGGCCAGGCAGCGCGAGCACAAGATGAACATGGCGGCATTCGACGGCATGGCTCCCAAGCCGAGCTTCAACGACAAGATGCAGAGCATCCGCCCGACGGCATTCGCCCTCCCGGAACTTCCCAGGATGGACATTGATCAGGTCCTGCCGCTCGACCCCTCCGAGATCGTTTCCGAGCAGGTCTCAGGCCTCGTCGGCGCGGGAGGCGCCGGAAACGGAATCGGTGCCGGAGGATCCGGAAGCGGGGGGGGCTTCGGGGGAACCGGCATGAGTTTTTTCGGCATCCAATCCACCGGCAAGCGCATCCTCCTTCTTTTCGATGTCTCCTCCAGCGTTGTCCACAAGGCCGACAAAGCCGGGGTTCCTCTCACCAGAATCCAGGAGGAAACTTCGGCCCTCATCTCGAAGCTTCCGATCACCGCGCGATTCGGGATCATCCAGTTCACGCAAAACTACAAGCCGTTCAAACCCGAGCTCCTGCCCGCGACCGACCAGAACCGCGCCGCCGCTCTCGACTGGATCCAGAGCGAGTGGGTGGCATCCGGGAGCATGAGCGCCTCATCAAAAGTCGTCAGCAATCCCCAGGGGTTGGTCGGCGTCCTCGAGCTCGCCGCAAAAATGCAGCCGGACGTGATCTTTCTGATCTCCGATGCCAGCTTCCAGTGGAAGCCGGGAGGGAGCATCGAGGACATTCCGTGGAAGGAAATCGAAAAGGTGGCCGATGGCGCGCTTCAGGGGGCCGGCGGATGTCAGATCAACGTCATCGGGTTCGAGATGAAGCCCGAGGACAAAAAAGGAGTGGGATCCATCGTCCGGAAATCCGGGGGCAAGCTCCGCGAGATCAAGTAGGGAGCGCCCTTCGTCAATGGCTGTCCTTCAGCCAGCCCGGTCGGAAATTCCCCTCCGCTCGCGGAGCAGGCGCTGGGTTTCCTCCGCTTTCTCCCGGGTGATCGGATAGAAGCGGAGCAGGAACATGCCGAGGGCGAGGAATCCGGCCTGTCCGAAGACGAACCAGTGTTTCATGTTCATGACGACCTCGTGCGGCGCGCCGGTTTTCTCGGCGATTTCGGCGTCGAATCCGCAGACCTTCAGCACGATGCCGGTTCCGACTGCGGCGGCGGCGACCGCCGCCTTGCGGGAGAGGCCTCCCACCGAGCTGTAGATCCCCTCGCGGCGCATGCCGGTTTTCAGCTCATCCTCCTCGCACACGTCGCCGATCATCGAGATGAAAAGCATCCAGCATCCCTGGAGCCCGAGGCCGGTCAGGGCCGCGGAGATGAGCTGGAGGTAGGGCATGGTCGGGGAGAACGTCCACCAGAAGCTGATTGCGCCGGCGAGCGAGATTCCGAGACCGATGTTCGCCGCATGCCGCTTTCCGAAATGCGTCGAGATCACGGTGGCCATCCAGACGCTGACGTAGGAAAGCCCCGCGACCAGCATGCCGGCCCATGCGCTCAGTTGCGCGGCGGCCGACTTGTCGCCTCCATACACGTAGTAGATGTTGATGTAGAGCCCGAGGCTCACCATGGTCGCGAGCCCGAGGAGGACGATGAGGTTCACCGTCATGACGATCAGAAACGGGCCGTTCCGGATGGCGACGCCGATCGCGGTGAACAGTTTCTCCTTCGGCTGCTCCAGCCCCCTTTTCGGCTCCCTGAGCGCCATGAACGGGATGAGAGCGGAGACGATGATGAGGAGACCGAGGAGAACGGAGACCCAACGGGCGCCGACCACTTCGTTCGGAAAGACTGCGGCAAGGGCGAGCGGGTAGAGCCACGGCATGGCCAGCGAGCCGAGGAGTCCGATGTAGTTCGGCCATGCGAGAAGCCGCGTTCTTTCGTTGTAGTCGCTCGTGAGCTCGAACCCGAGCGCGCAGAACGGGATCGTATAAACCGTGTAGCAGGTGAAGTAGGCGAGCCCCATCAGCGTCAGGTAGAGGAACATGCCGTTCTGGGAGTGGAACGGCGGCATCCAGATCAGGGGAAGGAGGAGGGCGCAGAGCGTGGCCCCGGCGACGAGGTATGGCCGGCGGCGGCCCCAGCGGCTGCGCGTGTTGTCGGAGATGTTGCCCATCAGCGGATCGATGAAGGCATCGATCAGCCGGGGGATTGCGACCGCCCATCCCACCAGCAGCGGGTCCAGCTTGAGCCCGATGTTGTAGATCGGCGTCACCATTGAGCCGAACCCGTTCATGATGAAGTTGTCCGACAGCGCGCCGAACCCGTAGGCGATGCGTTTCAGGATGGGAACTCTCTGGTCGGGAGGGGTGTCTTTGTGGGAGCTCATGTTTTGGGAACGGCTGCCCCGAGAGTGTTCAGTTGGAAGCGCAAGGTCGAGACTTTACCGGCTGCGAGCGGGGTTCCGGAGGTGATGAGTGTCACCGGTGCGTCGGCTTCGATGTGCATCATGATTTCATCACCTGTGGGCTTCCATTCGATGCGGATTTTCCCTCCCTGTCCGTCGAGCGGAAGGCTGCCCTTCGCTGAGGTGAGCGAGCCGGGGATGAGCTTGATTTCAAAATGGCCCGGCCCGCGGTCGAAGCGAGGGTGCAGGCCGAGGACGTAGCGGGAGAGCTGCCAGGTTGGGCATCCGGCCCACTGGTGGCAGTGGCTCCATCGCAGGTCAAAGACCTCCGGCCATGTTGTCAGCCCCTGATCGAGCATCCAGCCCCAGGCGGTCCGGTATTGGTCGAGGACAAAATCCATTTCGCCGGCCTCGATGAGGAGCGGGAAAACGAAGTGGCAGAACGAAGGGGTGATGAGGCGGGATTCCATCACCGAAGTGTCTGCAAGGCGCGGTGCGCCGGGATCGTTCGGAAAGCAGCGCATCAGGTGGGTCTTGATGAAGTCGAGGGCGGCCTTCTTCCCTTCCTCGCCGACGACACCGGTTCGGAGGGCGAGGACGATGGCGTGATAGCCGAGTCTGTTGCGCGTGGCGGGGTCACAGAGGGCATCGGCGGAAAAGGTTTTCCGGAGTTCGCCGGTCAGCCGTTCGCGGGCATCGGAAATTTTCGCGGCATCCTTTTCGCGGCCGATGATGGACGCCCAGCGGACAAGTTCGCCAAGCGCCTCGTAGTAGAACAGGGTGAGGCCGAGATCGACCTCGGCGTGGAATCCGCGCTGTTCGCCCTCGGCGAAAGGGTTCGTTTCGGTGAGGTATCCCCAGTCCACAAACGTCCACGTGCCGGGCACCGACGGAAGGCCGCCGGGCTTGAGGTGCGGGAGGTAGGATTCCAGGTTGCGCAGCGCGGCCGGGAAGAGCGGTTCGAGCAGGCTGCTGTCCCCGGTGACTTCGTGGTAGCGGAGGTTCGACCCGGTCCACTCGCTGCCGTAGGTGGGAAGAAATTCCCGGATGCCGGGGTAGAGGCCGGGGATCCTGCCGAGCGAATCCACGCTGAAGGGAGCCGTCTTGAGCGAGCGTTTGACGAGACTCAGATCCCCGCTTCCGACCGCATTGATCTCGAGCCCGACCGAGAGGGCATCACCGATCCACTGGCCGCGCTCGCGCGTCGGATTGTCCGTGATCACATCCTCGCAGCAACTGCGAAACGTCTCCCATCCGGTGAGCCAGATCCGGTCGAGCAGCGGGTCGCTGCACGAAAAGCTTCCCGCCTCGTTCTCGCCGAAGTAGACGCGGTCGAGGAAAACCTCCTCCTCCCAACGGACGTCTGCAGGATCGCAGATGATGTGGATCTCGACGAAGCGTCCGCCCTTCGGGGTCTTGGGAATAAATGTCTGCCGTCCCCCGCGCGCGACGAACCGGTCGTAGTTCAGCGACGGCCCCGAGGCGCAGTTGATGAACGGCGCGACGCGGCCGTGTTCGAGGGTTTCCGCCATGGCGATTTCGACGGCGGCACCTTTTGGCAGGTCGAGCGTGAGGCGGACGCGTCCGAGCCGGATTTTGCCGAGGTCGTAGCGTCGCCAGACGCCCTGGGCGGGAGTCTTCGGATCGTTCAGATCGCGGAGAAAGAAGATGTAGGACGGGTCGTTCGAGACGAAGTGTCGGGCGCAGACAAGCGTTCCGGATGAGGAGTGTCTCATCGGCACTTCCTTCGGTGCCCACGGGCGCAGGGTTGGTGGATCAAACGAAAGGAACCGTCGCGGTCGGATCGCGGGAGCAGGCCAGGATGCGTCATCGAAGCCCGGCAGTTCCCATCCATCGGGATTTTTTGACGTGTCGCACCAGTCGATCCATCCGAAAAGCGGGCTGATCCGCCGGGTCTGGCGCTGATAGCCCTCGAGTTCCCGGCATTTCCAGTCCACCGGCAGCAGCCGCCCGGAAAGATTGCGGACCTCGCACCAAAAGAACGGGTCCATGGATTCCATCAAACGTGCGGTTTCGCCCTCGTAGTGGGCGTGGACGGCGATCGTGTGGCGTCCGGCGGGGAGCGGCCATTCGCGGCGGTCATATTCCGCGTGGTTCACATGAAAGCGTGCGGGCCCCTCTGCGACGAGTGTCCCATCGAGATAAAGATCAAACGTGCTGACGCCGAGAAACCGGGCTTCGACAGTCACGGGCTCCGTCAGATCGAATGTTCCCCGGAACGCGAGGTGCGTGTCCGCGCGGAACCCTTCGGCAGAGTCCCACATCGCGCCGATTTCCGTCCATTCGCGGATGGATTCACAAAACTTGGGAGGCGCGGCTTCTCCCGTGAGCCATGCGTGGAACCACGAAAACGTGCCCGCCGTCCACCCCATCATCGGGGGCATCGGGTATTCGTCCGAGACGTCGATCCCGCCGCTCACGGCATTGTATTTTTCCCAGAGCTGTCCGGTGGATTCAAAATTCCGGCAGACGGTGGCGAGATATTTCTCCGCGATGCGGCGGGCGTCCGCCTCGCGACCGTAGCGGAGCAAGCCGAAGACCGCGGTGGCCTGGAGCGGTGGCCAGACGTTCGGGTAGTCCCATTGACACGGGACGGAGCGCCGGTTTTGTCCGGGTTCGCAAGTGGCGATTCCGTGTTCGAATTCCAGTTCGAGCAGCCTGGAGATGCAGGTCTCCGCGCGCCTGGCATCAGGGATTCCGGCCCACAGCGCGAAGGTGACCGCCGCCGAGAGGACCGGGCTGAATTTGCCGGTGACAAAGTTGTGGTCGTAGTAGCACCCCCGGGAGTCGTCCCAGCAGATGGCGTTGATCAGATCGCGGCACCGGTCGGCCTTCTGTTTCCATTCGGCCGAGGCCACCGGATCCCCGAGCTCAGCCGTCGCCCAGGCGATGTTTGCCTCCAGCGCATAGACCATCGCATTCAAATCGACCGGGTTGTAGTGGGACGCCTCGCCGTTGAAGCGGGGGGTGAAATCCCACGTCTCCGCCTCGGCCATCGCCTCCATAAGAAACCGCTGGCGCTCTTCGAAATCCCCGGGCACCGGCCCGAGCCGCTCCTGGAGGACTTTTGAAAAGTTCTCGATGGCATCCGGCCCGCCGTGGACGAACCCGCGGCAGAGCCCGTTCGGGGTTGTCCGGTGGGCCGCCCAGAACGCATGCTCGCGCCGCATGGCATCGCAGGCCCGGCGCAGCCACTGCGGATCCGGCTCGCGCTCGTAACGCTCGCGAAAAAAAATCGAGGCCACCGGGTTCTGCGAGCGCGTGAGATCCCACTCGAGGATGTAGCACGGGACATACCCGTAACGCTCGATCAGCCAGGCCAGGTTGTCCGACTGGCCGCGCGCCAGCACGTCGCGCCCGTCGGCCCACAGCCCGAGGGTGGTGAAATACGTGTCCCAGTAGCAGAGGAATGGAAACGTGTCCCCGGCGGTCGGCGAGGCATACGGGTGGGGGAGGTCGATCACCCCGCGCGCGGCGGAGCCGGGAACGCGGACCGTTTTGTCCCAGTGGGACTGGATGTATTTGCGGACCTGGGGGGCGCTGTGCGGGATCATGGAAGGGGCGGAGGATTGTGTTCAAGCCAAAATACACAAAAAATAATCTATCTGCAAAGAAAACTAATAAAATATCTTCCTGTTCCCCATTGCGCCGCCAACAATATCTTGCCGGAATCGCTTCAAGCGGAAGTGCGCCGGGCGAGGAATTCCAGGGCCGGTCCCAGCCGGGTCCGCCAGGAGACCCCATCGTGTGCGCCGCCCTCGATTTTGCGGACGGTGAACTGCTCTCCGTCCCGCCAGCCATTTTGCCGCAGGAGGGATGCAAGCTCGATATGGTAGGGGGCGTAGCATTCATCGATCCCGTGGGTTCCGTAGTCGAAATACATCCGGATCCCCGCCGGCATGGCGGGCAGGGAGGCGAGGGAGTTCAGTTGCCGGGATTCGGACGGCAGGGACATCGAGACGTCCTCGAACGATGTCGAGAGGCAGAGGAAGTTTGCGAAAACTCCGGGGTGGGTGAGCGCGGTGTAAAATGTGTTGAGCGCGCCAAGGGCGACTCCTCCGAGGATCCTGGCCTCCTGACGGGCGAGGGTGCGGTAGTGGGTGTCCATGTGGGGCACGAGTTCCCCTGCGACAAACCGCGCATACGCGGCCCCGCCGAGTTCGGGGGAAAGGTCGAACTCGCGCATCGGGCAGCCATCCTCCGAAAACTCGTCCGGATGGCAGATGCCCACGACGAGGGATTCCGGCGCGATGCCCTGCGAGGAAAGGAGGTTGACCCATTCGTCCGCCGCAAGGTCCGCTCCCGTGAACGCACTGGTCAGCGGATTGAACGCGCTGTCGCCGTCGTGCAGGTAGATCACCGGAAACCGGCGTGACGGTTCGGTGCCGTAGCTCTGCGGGGTCCAGATGAGGAGATCGCGCCATCCGGCGAGCGATTGGGAGTGGATTCTTTCGCGCGTGAGGCATCCGCGATAGCGGTCTTTCCAGTCCGCCACCGTGTGGTGAAGGGTCGCGTCGAGTCCGACCTCATGCGAGTGGTTTTTCGGAATGCACCCGAAGGCGTCCACCTCCTCGGCTTCCCAGCTTCCCCGGATGATTTTGTATTCGAATGCCGTACCGGGCTCCGCATCGAATTCTCCCTCCAGATACGGGGCTTTCCATTGAAGCGGGAGCGCCGGCTGCCAGCCGCCGAGCGCCGGGATGCTGCCGGCAACACCGGCGGTCTCGGATGCCCGGTTGACAGGAGGGATGATGCGAAAACGGATTTTGCTCATGAGAAGTGCCGGTCCACGGACTCAATCCCGAAAGGCAGGCTTCCGGGATCAGGGTAAAAACAGGAATGCCAGAATCATGACGACCGTCGGGAAAAGGGCGGCCAGAAACAGCTTGAAGGCATTGACGCCCTCGTCTCCGAAATGCCCCTGAAGGATGGATTGGCCGGCCGGATTCGGGGCGTTGGCGATCACAGTAAGTCCACCGCCCGCGACCGCACCGGCGACGACCGCAAATTTGCATTCGGGCGAGAACCCCGGCACGAGGGACGCGAGGTAGGTGATCGCAGCGTTGTCATTGAATGCGGTCAGCGCGGTGGAGCCGAAGAGCAGGGGGACGGTTCCCATGCTTCGCAGGACCGGTTCGATCCACCACTGCTGGCACCCTCCGTGGATGACGAGGCCGGCCAGAAAAAATCCGACGAGGACCGGGGACTTCAGGTTGATCTGGTCCTGGCTGTGTTCGGTCGCCATCACAAACGCCAGAAAGAGCATGAAGACCAGCACGACAACGGCGGCGTAGTGCGAGGTGGAAACGACAAAGGCAATGAAGGCTAGATGGACGCCGACGACCCATGACGGAATTCCCGACGGACGTGCGGGGACCTCCGCCGTGGCCCCCCGGAGCGAAAGAAGCTCGGTGCGGAAGACGGCAAAAACGACCGCATTCGAAACGGTGATTCCGAGCGCGGCCTTCCAGCCGAACTGGGTCAGCATGAACGGGAGGTCCCAGCCCCACTTTCCGGCGACCATCACTACCGGAGGCGCGGCAAAGTGGGTGAGCGTGCCCCCCACGGAGATGTTCACAAACAGAAGCCCGAGCGTCGCGTAACGGAGCGCCATGGACGGCTGGAACTTGAAAAACTTCGTGACCAGGAGCAGCGCGCAGATCGTCATCGCGGCGGGCTCGGTGACGAACGAGCCGAGCAGCGGGCCGACGGTCAGAACCGCGAGCCACCAGGCCGCCGGCGTCGCCCCGCCGAGGCGCGCAAATTTTTCCAGGCATTTTTCGGAAAAGAACAGGACCGGTCGCGAGCCGGCGATCGCCATGACGACAACCACGAAGATCGGCTCGGTGAAGTTCACCCCGTTGAAATAGGTTTTGGCGGCGGCGGGGCCCTTCATCAACACGATCGCGGCGGCGAGCGGGATCAGCCAGATCCCGAAGACCGCCTCCACCTCCCCGAGAAAATGGAAGACCACCGAGAGGAAACGCTTTTTGTCGCGAAGGCCGGCAACCGACAGATCGCCTTTGTCGACCTGCCTGCGGAACGCCTCGTATTCGTGCTCGAACCGGTGCGAGATCATCCGGAACCTCGCGGCGAGGAACGTGTGCACGATGGCCGCCAGGAAAATTGCCGTCGCGACGAGGTTGAAGGGATCCCTGGCAACCCGTCCTGAGAGCTTCGCCCAAACGTCGAATCCTGCTCCGTCGTTGTAGGTTTCCAGAGGCGTCGGGAAGGCCGCACCTCCCTCCGCCGCAAAAGCGCGGGGGGCGAGGAGCAGGAGAGCGAACAGAACGCCCGCAAGCCAGGCAGGGAACCGGATCATGTTGCACGATCACATATCCGCGGGGAGGTCGCGCCGCAAGGTGGACTTTAAGGAAATCCCATTGCAGAGCGCGCGGATTTCCGCCGATAATGCCGCCGATGTTTACAGGACTTGTCGAAGAGTTGGGCGAATGCCAATGGCTGCGCCGCACCCCGGAATCCACGCAACTGACGCTGACCGCGCCGCATATCGAGAAGCGCATCCACACCGGCGACAGCATCGCGGTCAACGGATGCTGCCTCACCGTCACCTCGCACAAGAAAGGCCTCATTTCGTTCGATCTTCTCGAGGAGACGCTGCGCTGCACCAACCTCAAAAACCTGCGGCCGGGCGACGGGGTGAACCTCGAGCGTGCGCTCGCGGCCGACGGGCGGCTCGGTGGACACTTTGTCCAGGGACATATCGATACCACCACCACGCTCCGAGCGGTGACTCCCAAGGGTGGTGACCTCCGGCTCGACTTCAACATACCGGCCGATTTTGCCCGCTACATCGCCTACAAGGGGTCCGTCGCGATCAACGGAGTGAGCCTCACCGTCGCGGAACTCGGGTCGGACACCTTCACGATCTGGATCATCCCCCATACCCGAAAGGCCACAAATCTCGGTGCCGTTGCGGCGGGCGATGAGGTCAATTTCGAGTGCGACATCCTTGCCAAGTATGCCGAGCGGATCCTCGCGCCGAAGTGAGACAAGTGTTCAGAAAAGCATGGAGAGGAGGGAGTCTTTTGTTCTGAAAACTGAACCACTGAACACTGAAAACTTCCAAGTCGTCGGCACCGCCGGTTGGCGGCTGTTTGAATATCCGTCCGCCGGATCCACGAACGATCTGGCGCGCGATCTTCCCGCGTGGAGTGCGGTGCGTTCGGATACCCAGACCGGTGGACGAGGCCGTTTCGGTCGCGTGTTTGTTTCCGACCCCGGTGGGCTCTGGATTTCCGCCGTGCTTCCGGCGGAGGGAAACCTGCATCAGTGGGCGGGTTTCTCACTGATGGTGGGGGTTCATCTCGTCCGCATGCTCGAAATGATGCAGGTTCCGGGGGCCCGCCTCCGCTGGCCGAACGACCTGATGGCCGGTCCCAAAAAGCTCGGAGGTCTCCTGATCGAGCAGTCCACGCGCAAGACGCTTGTTGTCGGCCTCGGACTGAATGTCATCAACGCCCCCTGGGAGACCGACCCTGCGCTTGAGGCCATCTCGACAAGCCTTGAGCGGGTTTGTGGCGCTGCTTCGGATGTTCCCGATGTTTTTGAAATGGCCATCCGGACGCTCAACGCGCTGGCCGATGCCCATCAGAATATGCAGGAAGGTGGCATGGCGGCTGCCATTTTGGAGCTGAACGCCCGCTGGGCGACCCCCGTCCCTGTGCAGCTCCAACTTTCCGATGGGGACCGCCTCACCGGTGCCTTTGTCGGGCTCGATCCGCTCGGAAATCTCCGCCTTTTGGACCCCTCAAGCGGGGAAATTCTTGTTCCACATCAAAGTGTTGAGAAACTGGTTGAAATATATTAGCTGATCTAATAATAAACTCTGCCGACCAATCAAACCAACCCACCAAAAAACGACAATGGCACTCAGGGACAAATTCATGACGGCGGACGAAGCGGCCGCGATGATCCATCACAACGACACCATCGGATTCAGCGGATTCACTCCGGCCGGTGCTGCAAAGGCGATTCCCACCGCGCTGGCGAAGCACGCGAAAGCCGAGCATGAAGCCGGTCGTCCGCTTCAGATCGGGGTGGTGACAGGAGCCTCGACCGGGCAGTCGCTGGATGGAGAGCTAGCCCTTGCCGAGGCGATTTCGTGGCGCACGCCCTACCAGTCGAACAAGCATCTTCGCGCCGCGATCAATTCCGGGAAAACCCGCTTCTTCGACATGCACCTCTCGACCCTTCCGCAGCAGGTCCGCTACGGGTTTCTCGGGAAATTCCAGTGGGCGGTGGTGGAGGCCTGTGATGTGAGCGAGGACGGGGAGATTGTTCCGACGACATCCGTCGGGGCGTCGCCGACATTCTGCCGCGTTGCCGACAAGGTGCTCATCGAGCTCAACCGCAACCATCCGGCCGCCCTGCGCGGGCTGCACGACATCTACGAACCCAAGGATCCGCCGCACCGGGATCCCATCCCGTTGAAAGACTGCTCGACGCGCATCGGGACTCCCTTCATCAAGATCGATCCCTCGAAGATCGCCGGCATCGTGGAGACAAATCTGCCCGACGAGGTCGCGCCCTTCGATCCCGTCGATGAGACCACGCAGAAGATCGGCCAGAACGTCGCCGAATTTCTCGCGAGCGAGATCCGCGTGGGACGGATCCCGAAAGAGTTCCTGCCCCTCCAGTCGGGCGTGGGCAACATCGCGAACGCGGTGCTCGCCGCTCTCGGAGAAAATCCCGACATTCCGCCGTTCCACATGTTCTCCGAGGTGATCCAGGACTCGGTGATCGCCCTCATCAAGAAAGGAAAATGCCAGTTTGTGACCGGCACCTCGCTCACCGTGAGCCCGCAGCTGCTCAAGGAGATCTACGAGGATCTGGATTTCTACAAAAAGCACATCTGCCTGCGCCCCCAGGAAATCACGAACAATCCGGAGATGGTCCGCCGCCTCGGCATCATCACGATCAACACGGCGATCGAAGTCGATCTCTCCGGCAACGTGAATTCGACCCACGTCATGGGATCCAGCATGATGAACGGCATCGGCGGATCCGGCGATTTCACGAGGAACGGATACATTTCCATCTTCACCTGCCCGTCGCTTGCCAAGGGCGGAAAAATCACCCCGATTGTTCCGCTGGTCAGCCACATGGACCACAGCGAGCACTCGGTGCAGGTGGTGGTCACCGAGCAGGGGGTCGCCGACCTTCGCTGCAAGACTCCGCACGAACGCGCCCGCCTCATCGTTGACAAGTGCGCGCATCCGGATTTCCGGAAGGAACTGCATGGCTATTTCGACAGCGTGACCAAGGGGCAGACGCCCGCCACCCTCAGCGCCGCCTTTGCCATGCACGAGAAATTCCTCCAGACCGGCGAGATGCGCGGAGTCGACTGGAAGGCCGCCGGCCTTCCCTGAGAACCTGTAAAAAAAGTGCCAACCACCGTCTTGCTGCGGAAAAAGGGCGGTCTGCTGCGTTGCGGTTCGGTCACGTATCTCAATGCTTCCTCACCACGCCTTGCAGCCCACCCTTTTTGCTTGCCATCCAGCGGCCGTCACTTTTTTCACGGGTTCTGAGCGGGTCAGCCCTCGAACCGACGGCGGACGGGCAGGCCGCGTTTGGCCAGATGGTCCTTCGCGTCGTCCACGGTGAATTTTCCGAAATGGAAGATGCTCGCGGCGAGGACGGCATCGGCGCCGCCGGTTTCCAGAACATCGGCCAGATGGTCGAGATCGCCCGCTCCGCCGCTGGCGATGACGGGGATCCCGACCGCCCTGCCCACCGCGAGGGTGAGCTCGAGGTCGTATCCTCCGCAGGTGCCGTCGGTGTCCATGCTGGTGAGAAGAATTTCACCGGCACCCAGGCGCTCCGCCTCGCGCGCCCAGTCGACCGCGTTCCGTTCGGTGGGGTTTCTTCCGCCGTGGGTATAGACCCGCCATTTTCCGGGGCCGTCGCGCTTGGCATCGATGGCGACGACGACACACTGTGAGCCGAAGGCGGCTGCGCCCTCGCGGATCAGCTCCGGGCGCTGCAGGGCCGAGGTGTTCACGCTGACCTTGTCCGCTCCGGCCCGCAGCATGGTCCGGAAATCTTCCGCCGTGCGGATCCCTCCTCCGACCGTCAGCGGCATGAAACACTGCTCGGCTGTTCTCTCGACGACGGAGACCATTGTCGCCCGCCCGTCGCTCGAAGCGGTGATGTCGAGGAAGACCAGTTCGTCCGCGCCCTGCCGGTCATAGACCTTTGCGCATTCCACCGGATCCCCGGCGTCGCGCAGTTCAAGAAATTTCGTTCCCTTCACCACCCGCCCGCCGGTCACATCCAGGCAGGGGATCACACGTTTTGCAAGCATCGCGCTATCCACGCCGCAAGGTGCCGGAAAATCGAGACTAAAATGATTGCACCACGAGCTTCCGTTCCTATGCTTCCCGGAGGGAATCCGGTTGGTCACTCCGGAAACGCAGCATGGAAGGAAAATTTCGTTTTCAAGATGACGGCTGGAGCAGGCTCCGCCGTGCCGGTTTTGCGCTCGTCGCGATGTCGGCCGCTTGCGGTCTTGTCTCGTGCACCTCGACCGGGGGCGGTTACGGCCCCGGAGCCGGATCGTTTGACACGGTGATCGTGGACGCCGGGCATGGGGGACACGACCGGGGGGCGCGCGCCTGTTCCGGATCTCCGGAGAAGGCGCTGACTCTTGATACCGCGCACCGCCTCGCGGATGTCCTGCGAAAGAGCGGAGTCCGGGTCATCGAGACCAGGACCGGGGATTATTTTGTGACACTCGGACGGAGGGCTGCCATCTCGAACTCTGCTGGCCGCGCGGTTTTTGTGAGCGTGCATTACAACTGGACTGCCCGTGCCGGGGCGCATGGCATCGAGATCTACTACCAGAGCCTCCGGTCCAAGCGGCTTGCCGCCAATATTCTGAGGGAGACCACGCGCGTTTACCGCACCGACAACCGCGGAATCAAGAACCGGGGATTTTACGTTCTGCGCAACAACCGCCGTCCTGCTGTCCTCTGCGAACTCGGTTTCGTTTCCAATCCCTCTGACAACCGAAACATCCAGAGCGCAGCGGTGCGCCAGCAACTGGCTGAAAAGGTTGCGGCTGGAATCCTCGCGGAGAAGGCCGGCCGTCAGCCCTGACACCAGGCGCGGCGAAAAGGCTGCGGGGCCGAAAACATCGGGCCTGAAAATGAGAAAACCCGCCCGCCTTTCGGCGGAGCGGGTTTCCTGCGTGGCGGGAGGGAAATCCTGCTTCTTACAGCGCGCCTTTGAAAGCTTTTCCGGCCGAGAATTTGACGACCTTCGATGCCTTGATTTTGATTTTTTCGCCGGTCTTCGGATTGACTCCGGTGCGGGCCTTGCGGTTGCCGACCTTGAAGGTTCCAAATCCGATGAGCTGGACGTTCTTGGTTTTCTTGATGCCGAGCTTGATGCCGTCAACGACGGCATTCACCGCGCGTTCGGCGTCGGCTTTGCTGGAACCAAGGGTCTTCTGGACTGCTGTGACGAGTTCAACTTTGTTCATGAGGTGTGTTTTGATTGAGTTTGATTTGTAAAGTTCTGTGACAAACTTCTGGTGCGACAGTGCCCAGAATTCGCTGATGGTGTCAAGCGGGGAGCGAGGGTTTTGTGAAAAATTACAAGCGACCAATTTGTCGCGCCGGAATTTTCATTTCACCCAGCCGTCATCGGCTGGTTCCGTGACTTCCCCTTTGAGACGCCGGATCAGTTCGAGATAATCCCGGATGCCACCGATCAGGAACCAGACGACGGTGATGAGGGCGACGGCGAGGCTGAGAGCCAGAACAAATTTCCACCACCCCAGCCAGGCGGCCGGGGAAATTCCAACGCGAAAACTGACCGTTGTGCCGATGACAAAGGCGATCAACCAGAATGCGGTCCAGCCCATCTGGAGAAAGTAAATGGTTTTGTCGCCGCGGGTAAAATGACGGTTGATCCCGAGCATGCGCTGCCATTTGGGTACAGAGGCATCCTCCCGGTCTTTCCGAGGATCTGCCGCGAGGTCCTTGGCGTCCGCGTAATCGCCCCGGTGAAGAAGACGTTCGAGATGGAATGGCTTCCTTCCGGTAAGCAGGGAGAGGGAGACAAAGACGACGATTGAGCAGAGGTAGGCACCCAGCGCGATCTCCGCGCCATTGAGCGGAAATTTTGGCATCCACTGGTGGAAAAATGTCATCTGGCTCCAGAACCCCTGTGCCAGGATGCCCGCCACCCCGATTAGTGCGCCGGTGATCATTGCGCCCCATGCGCCGGCGGTTGTCGCCCCGCGCCAGTAGAGCCCGCCGACAATGACTGCGCCGGAACCTCCGAGATAGATGGTTCCCGTGGCCAGCATATACATCAGCACGTAGTCCTTGAGAGGAAACCACATCGACCAGGCAAAGGCAAAAACAGCCACCCCGAAGACCGACCAGCGGAGGACCCGCAGGTGCGTCTCCGGCGAAAACGGTTGTCCCCGCAATGGCATCAGGACATCCTGCACGAAAATGCTTCCCCACGAGTGAAGCTGGGTGTCGTCGGTTGCGATGGCCGCAAAAATCATCGCCGCCGCGAAGAGCCCGAGCACCCCTGCCGGCAGGATGTAAAAAAGCACCGAGGGCACCAACATCTGGGAGCGGACCTGGGCATCCGCAATCGGCTCGATGAGCGCCTGGACCGCCCGCGCGTCCGCGGCAAAGTTCGGATGGTGCAGGAAGACATACGCTGCGATCGGGACAAATAGAAAGGCGAGATACGTCACTCCGGTGCGCCATTCCCCGAGGATCCGCGACATCCGGAATTCATGCGGGGATTTTGCCGCAGCGAAAAATCCCTGTCCTCCCTGCCAGCCCAGGTAGTTGTAAAAAACCTTGAACCCGATCACGCAGAAGAAAAAGAGGTTGAAGCTGTCGAGTGCATCCTGGTCGAAGGGGTTGATCCTCGACCTTCCTGGCGGGGCATTCAAAAGCCCCTCGGCCACGGTCGGCCAGTCGAAACGGAGGACCAGAATGAGAGCCACGACAAGAAGCGAAAAGAATAGCACCTGGCTCTGGATGAAGTCCGTGATCATCACGGTGATGAGCCCGCCGGACAACGTCAGCACCAGGGCGATCGAAAGCAGCACCAGCATGATCACCGCCCGCGTCGGCCATTCGATTCCAGCAACCGGAAGAGTCTCCGGGAATCCCATCAGGTGCATCAGCATGTTGGACGTGACCATCGGAAAGATCCCGTAATTCAGGAGGCCGGAAATGCAGCAGAGGGAGCCTGCGAAGATCCGGAACTTCCGGCTGTAGCGGCGCTCAAAAAATTCCGCCATCGTGAGGGCTCTCGTCTCCCGATACCGGTAGGCGACCCAGCCGCTCAGGGCCGCGATGGAGCCCAAGGGGGCCAGGACCATGCCCCACCAGAACGCCCCGAAGCCGGCCTCGTAGAATTTCTCGAAATTGGCGACCAGCGTCACCACCCCGAACCCCGCCACCCCGTCCGCCAGCGTGAGCAGGTATCTTCCGGCGCACCGGTTGGCTGCCAGAAAATCCGAGACGCTCCGCGTCAGGCTTTTGGCGTAAGCCGCCGCCGCCGCGAGCAACGCGCACAAGGTCCCGAGAACGATCCAGTCAAGTGTGGCAAATTTCATGGGGAGAGGATTTTTCCACGCGCACTTCCAGAATCCTGGCTTCGGGCACACCGTTGGTTTTTTCCACAACGACCCGCAGGCGTTGTGTCGTGACGGGATCGGGCAGGCGGTGGATCACAAGGCGGCGGAAATTTCCGGTGGCATCCGCAACGGAATGCCAGCGGCCCGATTCGTCGCAGGCTTCGATCCGGTAATCCCGAACGGTTTCGGGCTGGGGCTTTCCCCAGCACATCTTCGCGGTTGTTTTCCCGGACATCGACAACGTGAGTTCCCGGTGGAGCCCGGTATCGAAGACGATCCGGATCTCGGAAAAGGAAACCGGCTTTTCCCATTCCAGTTGGATCCAGGCCGGGAGTCCATTTGCGGGATCGCTCATCCACCGGTGCGTGCCCGGCACCACACGGTCCACGGGAGCTCCCCCATTGCCGTGAACCGAGCGGGTGAATCCGCTGAGGATGTTCGTCGCCGGCGATTCCGGCAGTTCGCTGGATGCCGTAACGGTGGCGGTTCTCGCGAGGTCGCCAGGATCCGCATTCGCAACTCCGATCAGGAATCCGTCTTCGCGCAGGATCTTCTGCTGGATGGCGGGAATTTCACCAGCATCGTCCCAGAGCCGGGCCGGTTCGATTTCGCGCTGCACCGCGTGCGCCGCCGCAATTCCGACCGCCTGCCCGACGACCGCGCAGGTTGCCATCACCCGGGTCGAGGCAAAGGCAATATGGGTCGCGCTGAGATTGCGACCGGCAAACATCAGGTTGGGAATGCTCCGCGAGACACAACATCCGAGCGGGATGTCGAAAAGCCTGTCCACCCAGTGCTGGACGCAGGGCGGCTCTTCGGGAGAATCCACGCCCTTCGGCGGGTGTGTGTCCACAAACCATCCGCCATACGCGATCGCATCCGTGTGGGCGCGCGACTCCATCACATCCTCTTCGGTCAGTATTGTCCGGCCAAGAAACCGGCGGCTCTCACGCTTGCCCGGAAGAAATCCGAACCACTCCAGCGCCCAGAATTCCGCACCCGGATAGAGTCCGCTGTTCTTGATGTGATCCCAGACGCCAAAAAGGATCGCCGCCACCTCGTCGCGGATCCGTTCGTTGTCGGCGATCGTATCCAGATGGCCTCCCCACTCGAGCCACCAGAAGCCGTAATCCAGATCCTCCGCCGACTCGCCGGGCCGGAAGTGGAGCCGGTCGTTTGCCACATCTCCGGCGGAAATTTTCCGCGCCCATCCGGGCGGGACAAAGGGCATCGGGATGTCGTGTTTGCGAGCTTGGAAGAGCAGGCTGGAACCCAGGGAATGATTGTCAGCTTCCGGCTGCGCCAGTGCCTCGCCGAATTCCTCCCGCCCCTCGCGCCCGCGCCGGCAATCGGCCCCCGCCTCGGCTCCCAGTCGTCCATCCCCCGTGCAATCCACGAAAATCTTGGCAGCGATTCCGAAGGTTTCCTCGGTCATGGCCCGAGTGGCCCGAGCCTTCGCGATTTTTCCATCCGACATCTCGACCCCGTCCAGGCATGTGCTCAACAGGAGGGTCAGGTTAGGCTCATTCCGGCACAGGTCGTAAAGCGTCAGATCCAGCATCGTGGCCGAACGTTGAGGGTTGCGGACCGCCTGCTCCAGGCGGATTGCCTCGATGATCCCGCCTTCCCGCGCCTCAACGGTCATCAACTCACCGCGCTTCCCGTGGCAGTCCGCCCCGACAATGTGCATCCGGATCTCGCTCGACGCATTGCCGCCCAGCACCGCCCGGTCGTGGACCAGGATCACCCGTGCCCCCGCCCGCGCCGCTGCCAGCGCGCACGGCACCCCCGCCGGTCCGCCTCCAGCGACAAGAATATCGCATTGCAACTCGGAATGCCGGATGGGGGGGGAAGACGGATGGGAAGACATGGTCGATTTGGGGATCACTATTTGATCAGGAGGGGGGTGTCAATTATTATTTGCTGAATGTGCAAATTCTATCGCGGGTATTTTTCGGTCCGATTTGGTTTCAACCGGTCGTAGTGTATGTCATCGCCATAAACGGCGGGCATGGGTGGTTTCTCAGTTTCCTTCCGGCATGGATTGGCTGTCTGAAACTTGGTCACTTTGATGATGCTTGTATCATGGCATGGCCAGATTTTTGATCTGCCATTGGCAGCAGGGCTGCTTTTTGTTGCCCTGATTCCGTCGGTTCGCAACTCATCGGGATTCGGACCGGAGGAGAATGTCGGACGGTGCACACCCCCATGCACACCGCCCGACAACCCCAAATAACGAAAGGACTTGTTGCGGATAGATTCCCGTTCTGTATTGGCAGAGGCAGACAGGTTAAGAGCAAAATCGCACAGACGCATGCGCGCCATGGCCAAATACAGGGATGTTTTTGCCAACCGCAGGCCGGGATTGGAACAATGGAGGAATGGTCTTTGGCAATGACGGACGGATGATTGGCTGTGGCGTTCAGGCAAAAAATCCGTGATGGGAGTGAATGGTGGATCGAAATATGCATTCGCCACGGCAGGTGGTATTTTTCACAACCTTGCTTTCCCCGATGCGAAATTTGCCCATGAAAGTTCCCTGTTGTTTATGGTTTGTGGTGGCCGTCGCTCTTGTTGCCGGCCATGTGCGGGCGGATGTCAAACTTCCTGCCATCATATCCGACCACATGGTGCTGGCGAAAACAGCCAAGGTTCCCATTTGGGGCAAGGCGGATACGGGCGAGGAAATCGCGGTTGCTTTTGACGGACAAACAGTCACGGCCAGGGCGGGGGTCGATGGCAGGTGGATGACCTCTCTCAATCTCAGGGATTCGGCTCCGGGTCCATTTGAGATGACGATTGTCGGGAAAAATAAAATCCTGGTCTCCGATGTTGTTGTGGGGGAGGTGTGGATTGCATCCGGCCAGTCAAATATGGAGTTTCCTCTGAAAGACTCGGTGGACGCGGAAAAAGAAACGACCGTATCCGCCAACCCTCTGCTGCGACAATTTCTGGTGAAAAAGAATACCTCGGCCGAGCCATTGGACGATGTCGGAGGCCGGTGGGTCGTGGCTTCACCCCAAACCGTCGGAGGTTTCAGTGCGGTCGGATATTACTTTGCAAAAAAACTCCAGAATGATCTGAAGGTTCCTGTGGGAGTGGTGTGTGCGGCCAGTGCCGGAACTCCCCTGGAGGCTTGGGTCAGCGACAAAGGCATGGAGAGCGCCCCCGATTTGAAGGCATCCGGCGAACGGCTCCGGGCCGCTGTGAAAGAATATCCGGCCCAAAAGAAAACCTTCACAGACCGGCTGGGGGCATGGATTTCGGAAAACGGACGCGAAGACAAGCCGGTGGGGGATGTCGCCTCTTATGTGAATGGAAATGTCCCTGCCGAAGGTTGGGTTCCGGTGAAGATTCCCGGAGAAGTGATTGCACAAGGGCTTCCACGGGCCGGAGCGGTTTGGCTGCGCAAAGAAATCGATATTCCCCAAACCGGTGCCAACCTTTCCCTCTCCCTGCCCATCGACGGATTTGACAGTGTGTATTGGAACGGCCGACTCCTCAAGCAAACCACCTGGCAGGACTTTCCCGGCACAGGATATGTGAGGCGTTATGGTCCCTACGATATTCCCTCCGGCGAGATCCGACAGGGGAAAAACATTCTTGCGATCCGTCTTTATGAACCGGTTGGACCGGCAAAATTTACAGGCGAACCGAAAGCGGGTTCGGATTCTCTTGCCGGTGGGTGGGCGGCCAAGGCGGAATATGAATTTCCTCCATTGGATGCACGGAAAATGGCGGCGGCTCCCCAGGCGCCGCCGAACCCTCCCCGTCCGCTGGATGTGGCAGGCTATCTTTTCGATGCAATGATTCATCCCATTCTGCCATACGCCATCAGCGGGGTCATTTGGTATCAGGGAGAAAACAACATCGGGCGTGCCTGGCAATACCGCACGGCTTTTCCGCTCCTGATCACCGACTGGCGGGCGCAATGGAACCGGGGGGATTTCCCATTTTATTTCTGCCAGCTCGCCAACTACATGCCAAAGAAGCCGGCTCCCGAAGAAAGTCTGTGGGCGGAACTCCGCGAGGCACAGTCGATGGCGCTCCGGCTTCCGAATACCGGCCAGGCGGTCCTTGTCGATCTTGGAGAGTCGGGGGATATTCACTTCCGCAACAAGAAGGATGTCGGCGAACGGCTCTCACTCGTTGCTTTGGCAAAAAATTATGGAAAGACCGTTCCATATTCGGGACCTGTTTTCGACTCCATAAAGGTTGAAAACGGAAAGGCCGTTCTTTGCTTCCAACACACGGATGGAGGACTTGTCGCCGGGACTCTTCCTGGAACTTATGATGTTCGTTCTCTGACCAAATCCACAGCCCCGTTGCTCCGCAACAGTCCTGCCAGCCAGCTTGAAGGCTTCTCGATCTGCGGCGAGGACAAAAAGTGGGTTTGGGCGGATGCAAAAATCGATGGCGACCACGTGATCGTGTGGTCGGACAAGGTGCCGGTTCCCCGCGCCGTGCGCTATGCATGGGCGGATAACCCGACTTGCAACCTTTATAACGGGGCCGGACTCCCCGCATCTCCATTCCGCACGGACGATTTTCCTCCCGTGACGCTGAACGGCAAATACTGATTGGATGCTAGGCCGGGGAAGTTCATCACCCCGTTTGGCAACAACAGGCAAGCGATTGGCCACGGCATTCCTGCTAGAAAAATCTCATCGGTCAACATTGCCCCAGTTGATCAAATAAACGTTCTTCCAACAGATAACACTTATGAAAACCTTGAATCTCCCTCTTATGGTGACAGTGGCATCCGCTGCTTTTACAAGCTTAATACCCGGCAAGGCATCCGCAGCTGTCATTTCCACGGAGTCCTTTTGGACCCAGGCCACCCAAAGCGGCGGCTCATATGGTGCCGGTGGCGTCGCGCAATCCACTCCGGCTCCCGATAATACGGCTGTGGTCCAAGGCAACACCGGGTTCAATGCCACCAATAAGTGGGTGAGCCCCACAAGCGCCATCAGTGTTACAAATACGGTCAGCCTATCCGGCAGCGTAGTGCAGGGTACAACCGCAAACGGCAC
Organism: uncultured Chthoniobacter sp.; assembly: GCA_964431635.1. Taxonomy (GTDB): domain Bacteria; phylum Verrucomicrobiota; class Verrucomicrobiia; order Chthoniobacterales; family Terrimicrobiaceae; genus QYQL01. The sequence continues at coordinate 26,268 of CAYSKK010000011.1, forward strand.
CGTCAATTTCATTGCCAAGGGGGTGGATCGTACCAGCAGCCGTCAATTGGCTTCCACACCGGCCTTGTCGGGATCTTATTATCTCAGCGGTCTCGTCAACGTCGGCGCCCTTAGCAGATTGGGAACAGGCGAATACCTGACATCCGGTTTTCTCGGGTCCGCACCGGCATTCTCGACCATCAATCTCAGCACAGGCTTTCACTATGGGGTGCGCAATGTCGGAGGCACGGTGTATCTGGCGGCATTTGCCGGGGGAAATGCCTACGATCTTCTGGCATTGGATGCCTCGACGGTCGCGAACACGTATCAGATTGTTCTGAAGTTGGACGTGAACGCATCCGGAATGGACACACTGACGGGATGGTATGCCACGAACAATGCCGCTTCCCTGACACAGGGCCTTGCAGCCACTGCGGTGGAGACATGGACGGCGGCCTCTTCACTCAATTATTTTGCCCTGCAAAGCCACACAACCGTCAATGACAACCGCACTGTATATTTTGACGAAATGCGCCTGGGAACCACGCTGGCCGATGTGACCACCGTCCCCGAGCCCGGCACGGTGGCATTGTTCACCGTGGGCGGCCTTGCGCTCGTCCTGATGAGGAAGCGGAAGACTGTGGTCTGAACAAGTCTTGATCGTCCGTGCTCCGGGGCTCGTGCTCGGAGTACGGTTTCCCGAAAGCAACGAAAGAAAAAGACCATGAAGTTTCCCCATCAGATTCTCACGGCAGCAGTCATGTTTCTTGCATCCTCCTGTTTTTCCGGGGCCCAAACCTCCGAGGAAGTGCCCTGCCGCCAAGCCGTTTCGATTTCCCTGGCCAAGCCGGATTTGGTTGCGTCGCGCTCGTCGCTTCTCATGCTGAGCAATCGATCTTGGATGAAGCCGGATTCTCCAGATTTGGACCAGAATGTTCCTCTGTTTGAGTTTGATTTGTCAGCCATTCCACCGAAATCCAAAGTTGATTCAGCCGTGTTGAAGCTCATGTTCTATGGACGCGGACAAACGTCCATGCGACCGGTTTTCAGAGTTTACCCCATCACAACAGAGTGGTTTGAAAATACGGTGACATGGAACACAAAGCCTGTTTGGGACGAGAATTTTACGGAAATCGAGGTGCCCGCCCAGCCGAATGATTCTTGGGATCCATGGAAAATCGATGTGACGCCTCTGGTTCAAAAGTGGGTGGATGGGGAAATCGAAAACCACGGTCTGGCCATCGTCGCCGATTCCACAAAGGGTGACTGCCACAATTTTGCCTTTTACGCTTGCACTGCCGGTTCCGGTCGTGCGCCCGTGCTTGAAATCACACTGAGTGAAAATGCGAAATGAGAAAACCCCCGGGTTTTACCCTGGTTGAGTTGCTGGTTGTTATCGGAATTATTTCTATTCTGGGAGCAGTGCTTTTTCCGACAGCCACCGGTTGTATCCGGCGGAGCAATATTGGGAAATCTGCCAACAACCTGCGCCAACTCGGGATCCTGACAGGAATTTATACGACCGAGAACGAGGGGCGTCTTCCGGTTTACGACACGGTGAATTCGAATTACAGTTGGGTTTCCGCTCTCTATAAAATGGCGTATGCCAAGGATTTTGTCGGATTCCAACCCCAGGCCACGGGACTGAACCTCAAGGGGACGATTTTTTACTCCCCTGTGATGCAAGTATCCGAAGGGACTCCTTTGAGGTCTTATGCAATCAATCAATACTTGCGCAACGACAGTGTTCCGCCCGCGCAGGACAACCGTATTACGTTGTTGCAGGTGGCGACTCCTTCCCGAACCATGCTTTTTGCCGATGCCAAGCATTCCAGCGCCTCGGGCACGCCGCAGAGTCTCACCTATCGGAACGAAGGGAAAGGGATTGTCTGCTTTGTTGACGGGCATGTGGAGATGCGGATGGAATCGGAGATTCCGGAAGTTAAATCAACGGAGGGAACAACATTCTGGCTTCACCAGTGATCGCGTCAGCGGCCTTCCAGAACCATTGCCTAACAAAATCGAACAGGGAATTTCAGTCGCGTCACAGGCCGCTTTCCGATTGACATAGAGACGACCGGGGCAACAGTAAGAGCAAGCTCCCATGCCTTCCTCCGATTTGTTTCCCCTGTCGTTCATGAAAAGCAGCAGCCGGCGTAAAAAGGCGCCGGAGCTTCTCAAAACCGCAGGTGTCTCGCTGGAGGAATTTCCCATCTCCGGAACGGTTGTTCCCGAGCATCCGGAATTTCCGGAGCACTGGCACCGGTTCGTTGAGATCGGCATTGTTGTGGGTGGCTGCGGGATACACGTTCTCAATGAACAGGAACTGCCCATCGTGGCGGGACACGTCTTTGTGCTCCCTCCGGGCTTCAAGCACGCTTACCGGGAACCCGTGGGACTGAGTCTGATCAACATCTGCTTCGATCCCGGGAGACTCGGCTTCGATGACAGTGAGCTTGATGATCTGCCCGGTTATGATGCCCTGTTTCACATCGAGCCCCGGCTTCGCAGCAGTGGAAATCTGGAGCACGTGCTCAAGTTGGAGCCCCAGGAACTTTGCCGGATCGAAGCGCTTGCCCTCCGGATCGTGCATGAGTCCCGGAAGCGCCCCAAGGGATTCCGTCTCATGGCCCGCGCCCGGCTGTTCCAATTGATCACCGAGATTTCCCGCCTTTATGACCGTCCGCTGACGGCTCCGAGTTCTCTGACGCACAGGCTCGCCGGAGCCATCAAATACTTGGAATCCCATATCTGCGAAGAAATCGACTTCGACGAATTGCCGGGGAAATTCCATTTTTCCAAACGCAGTTTTTACCGCCTGTTTGCATCAGTGACCGGACAATCCCCGCTGGCATATTTGCGTACGTGCCGGCTGAAAGAAGCTTCCCGGTTGCTCCAAGAAACGGATAAATCGGTGACGGAAGTCGCATTTGACGTCGGCTTCCAGGACTCCAGTCACTTTTCGCGCCGTTTCCAGGAGATGTTCGGGCTGTCGCCATCGGATTTTCGCGCCAAAACCCCATAAGGATTGATGGTTGTGGCGGATGACAGCCGTGGCCGGGTTCCTGCAAAATGGCCAAGGGGGGCGGAGGTTTGGCCATGATAGTAATGCGGTGCAGGGGGATTTTCCGCAGCCTGTTCTGCGACATTTATGAATGAGCCGGTTATCGGAGCCTATTATTTTCCCAATTATCACACAGATCCGCGGAACGAGCAGGAACACGGCCGCGGATGGACGGAATGGGATCTGGTGAGGGCGGCGACGCCGCGGTTTCCCGGCCACCGGCAACCTCTTGTGCCACTGTGGGGATACAAGGATGAATCCGATCCGGCCGTGATGGAGAAAAAAATCGATGCTGCCGCGGACCATGGCGTTGATGTGTTTATTTTCGATTGGTATCACTACGATGACGGGGAATTTCTCAACGGGGCACTGGACCGGGGGTATCTCGGAGCGCGGAACAACCACCGGGTGAAATTCTGTCTGATGTGGGCGAACCACGACTGGCGCGAGATCATGCCGGCGAAACTGGGGAGGACTTCGGAAATTCTGTATCCCGGCAAGGTGACCCCCGCCACCATGGAGCGCATGGCGGAGACCATCTCCGAGAAGTATTTGAAGCATCCGGGTTGTTTCCGGATCGACGGGAGGCCCTATTTTTCCTTTTACGATCTGTGCACCCTGATTGATCAGGCCGGGGGCTTGCCGGAAGCGGGTCGACAGCTCGAGGCATTCCGCGAAAGAGTGAAAGCCCGCTGTGGAGAAGATCTCCATCTCAACGGGGTGGTTTTCAGATCCCCGGTCCTCCCGGGAGAGAGGGTTCCGACAAAGCTGAACGACCTGATTGTGGCGCTCGGGCTGGACAGCACGACATCCTATGTCTGGACCCACCATTGTCCCCGGTTGAACACCGAAACTTTTGTGCCTTACAGCGATGCTTTCGAGGGTTTCCGACGTTTCTGGCGGGAGGAGGCGATGGGTTTTCCCGCTCCGTATTTTCCTAATGTCTCGATGGGATGGGATGCGACGCCGAGGACCGTGCAGTCGGATCGGTGGGAGGTTCGCCGCTATCCGTTCACGGGAGTTCTTACCGAGAATACTCCAGCCAGTTTCGGTTCGGCCATCGCGGAAATTCTCGCCGAACTCCGGGATCGCGGGCTTCCGCAGTTCCTGACCGTCAATGCCTGGAATGAGTGGACGGAAGGAAGCTATTTGGAGCCTGACAAAGCCAATGGATACTCCTATTTGGAGGCAATCCGGGATGCGAAAAGAAACCATATGGCTACATCCTGTGTCGCAACCCCGGAGGGTATTGCGTAAGGGTTGTCCGGCAACATTCATGAGATTCTCCCGGCCGGTATTGCTCCCGCTCCTCGCACTTTGTGCGCTCCTGGTTTCCTGCAAACCCCATGAATCCGGCGGGAGTGGCGGGGCACGGGAGGAGTGGCGTTTGTTTTCGCCCACGGAAGGGAGTGCAACGGCACTGTCTTTTCCTCATTTCACATGGTCCCGGCATCCTGCCGCTTATCAGGATACGGGGGAGCCTGTCCGATATGAGATCCAAATCGCCCGCGACGCGGCTTTCCGTGACCTGGTGGATGAAGACACGATTTTTCTCAACCGTTATGTTCCCGACAGGCCTCTTCCGGCGGGAAGTTATTCCTGGCGGGTTCGCGCACATTCTCACGGTCAGGACATGACGGGGGAATGGAGCGAAACGGGACATTTTGCAGTCACTCCCTGCGATGAGACGATTCAAGTCGTCCATGATCCCGCCAGCGACGATCATCAACCGGCCGCCCAGGCTGCGATCGACAAGGCCATCGGACTGAACAAGCTCGGAAAATCGGTGGAGGTCATTTTCCCCAAGGCGCTCTACCTGTCGAAAAATCCCGGGAAGTGCTTTCTCCAAATCAAGGGAGCCAACGGCCTGATTGTAAATGGAAACGGTTCGGAAGTTCATCTCCGGGACTACGACGCCAGCTTCTGCCAGATCAGCGACAGCCGGAACGTGATCGTTCGGGATTTCACCGTGGACATGCCGGAGCAGTTGCCGCTGACCCAGGGCCGTGTGGTCTCGGTGGACCGGGAAAATGCGACCGTGGAGGTCCGGCTGGAAGAGGGTTTTCCCACTTTCGATGACGGGTATTTTGCGAAAGCGGAGGGCTCCATCAAGCTGCTTGATCCGCATGTTGACGGACGCCTCAAGAGCGGGGCGAACAACTATTTTCTCATTGCGAAGGAGACCATTCGCAAGGTTGGAGAGCGTCACTATTCCTTCCAGATCGCCCCGCCTTCTTATGCCGTGGACAAAGGCCGGGTGGTTCCTGCCGGAGTGACCCCGGGCAAGTTGGTGCAACATTTTGAACCGGACGACCGCTTCGTTTACGCTCTGGACAGTTCTTCAAGCGCCCTGGCCTTCGCCACGAACTCGGAGACCATCACCTATTACCAGATCGTGAATTATGCGGCCATCCGCCACTTCTGGGGATTGTGGTGTTCCCGCATCAACGTCCTGCATTGTCGGCTGATCTTGAAGGAGGGGCGGTGGTTCAACGGGCTGGCCGATGGGGTTCATTGCCGTGGGAACAAGGTCGGACCCTGGATCGAAGGGTGCGAAATCAACGGCATTGGCGATGACGGGATTGCCCTGTATGCGCGTCCGATGGCGATTGCGGCACTCTCCTCCGGAGCGGGAAACCGGCTTGTTCTGAAGGCCGAGAATTTTTCCGCGGAGCCGGGCGACGAAGTGGCATTCTTTCGTCCGCAAACCGGAAAAATCCTGCTCGAGACCAAGGTGAAGGAAGTCCGGTCCGCCTCGGGAAATTGGGAGGTTATCTTTGAAGACCCGGTTCCCGCCGACCTATCCATTGGTGGATCTCTGGTGAATGCCGACCAGATCTGGAACCGGAGCAAGTCCTGCGGTGATTTCGTGGTGCGCAACAACCGCCTGCTCGGGATCCGGCGTTACGGAACGGTTTTCCGCGCAAAGACCGGCGTGGTGGAAAACAATCTTTTCAACGGCACAAGTGCTTCCGCCATCATTTTTCTGAACGAAACCCAATATCCCAACGGACTTTATCCGTCGGACATCATCATCCGGAACAATGAGATTCGCGATTGCTCGTTCGACACGATTCCGACGGCGGCGATCACTCTGCTCTTCAAGCGTCTGGGGGGGGCGGAACCGGCGGAAAGCCGCGGACCGCACGGGATTCTCATCGAAGACAACCGGATCTCCGGATGTCTCCGGCCCGCGCTCGAAATTTGGAGCGCCCGGGATGTTGTCGTGCGCGGGAATACGGTGGATGACCGACCGCTCGAGGCCTCCGATTCCAAGCAGGTCGTTTTGAAAAACGTGTCGGATGTCAGGTGGGTGCCAGGGCGGATGCCGCGCAATCCACGTTAGCATTTCCCAAGCAGCAGAGCCTGGCGGTTCGTCTGGAGAGCCTCGATTTTCCGCGCCACAACCCGCAAGCGCTCCGCCCATGCGGGCGCTTCGCTGCGGTCGATCTTTCCGGCGATGCCGATGGCGGCGCAGGGATTGATCTCAAACCGGATGGCAACGGTATGATCCCCTTTGTCGTTGGTGACATCATAATTATAGCCCTTGCGGTTGATGGAGCGCAGTTTTGAAATGAGCTGGTTCCTGTTGCGGAATCCGGGGATTGGGTGTCCCGAATAGATGCGCAGGACTTCGCTCTCATCCAGCGACGCAAGCATGACAAGGCCGAGACGGGACTCGGTGGCTTGGAAGACGGGGTGTCCCGCCACGGCTCCCCCGCCATGCACATCCGGGAACGCGTGGTAGAGGTAGGTCACAAAACGCTCCCAGAGCAGTCCGTAGGCAAGGAGCATGCCGGTGGATTCGTGAAGCTCGTGCAAGATCGGAAAAATGTTCTGCGCAAACCCGGTCGCCTGCATGGATTGCGCGGCCAGGATTGGCACGGCCGGTCCGGGTGCGTATTTGCGGCCTTTCACATGTCGAAGGTAGCCCGTTGCGGCGAGCGTTCGGAGCAGGCGGTGGGACCGGGTCACCTCCATCCCCAGTTCCTCGGCCACAACGGTGACCCCAATGTCGCCCCCGCGCATCATGGCAAATTGAAGGACTCGCAACCCGTCCACCAAGCTTTGATTCAGCTGCCGGGGCATCAAAGAGGGAAAGCTCGGATATGATGATAGCATGCATTCTGCATCTCATGCTTCAGTGATCTTGTCGAGTTTCCAGGATTTGTATCGACTTCGGAAAACTGTTGAAATTCCATGCAATATTGCTGATTGTGCAATTAAATATAAATACGCTATAATGAAAAGATCCCTCTCCCCGCCGTCGTTCGGAAGGGCAGACAAAGAGGGCTGCATTGGAGGTCACAAGTCGCGCGGGCTTTCTTGTTTCGCCGCTGAAGATTTCTCATGACAGACCCGCTCTTCTCACGTTCGCATCCCTCTTGTCTGGATATCCCATGGGCTCCCGGGACCGGCCTGATCTGGAAAAGCGGCGAGACGGTATTCTATGAAAATCCTCGAAATCGTTTCATGCGGTTCCGCAAGACCTTCCTGTGCGAAAAACCTGTGCTTGGCGCGGAACTCCGCCTGTTTGCCGACACCCACTATGTGGCGTGGCTGAACGGACGGTTTGTTGGCAGGGGTCCGTCGCGCAGCGATCCGACCTGGACGTATTACGATGTGTTTGATGTGACGGAATTCCTGCAGCCCGGCCGGAATGTTCTGGCTGTTTTCTGCCTGTTTCAGGGGTTCGGCACCGGTTCGCGAATCAGCATTATGCAGGCCCTTTTGGCCCACATGGAGATCGGGATGTCCGATGGCTCCCGGTCGTTCGTTGTCAGCGACCGGAGTTGGAAGGCCCGGCCCGCAGAAGAGTTCGTCCGTCCCACCCCGCGTCTCCACGGTCCGCTGGGGTGTATCGAAGTGCAGGATCTCTCCCGCCAGGAGCCGGGATGGCAGGAGCCGGGCTTTGACGACACGGGGTGGGAGGGTTCCGATTACGTCAAACAGGATCTCGCGGTCACGCCGTGGTATCATTTTGTCCCCGATGATTTGCCTGCTCGTGCGGAGGGAATCCGCGAGGCCCTCCCGCATCTGGAAGTCCTCCGGCCGGTCGCTGCGTTTCCGCCTGAGGTCGATGAACTCGGCGGTCCCCGTCGTGTGGCGGACAGTGGGATGGCTGCCGGCTTTCCTCTGGAGTTGGCCGGCGATGGGAAGGCGCGAGTGATCAATGTGGATTTCGGAGAAATCACAGCCGGTCTGTTGCGCCTGGATGTGGAAGGTTCCGAAGGCGCGATCATTGACGTTCTCTTTGCCGAGCAACTCATCCACGGATGCGTGCCTCAGCCGCCCCAGTCCCGCGTGCTGACCTCCCGCTTCATACTCCGCCCGGGAGACCAGACGCTTCAGGCCGCCTTCAATTGGTTTGCCTTCCGATACGCCCAGCTTTGGGTGTGGAGCAAAGAGGCGTTTGTTCTGCGCCGGGCCTGGATCAATACGTTTGCCCACCCGCTGCCGCCCGTGTCGGGATTCGACAGTGATGACAAGTTTCTGAACGGCCTTGATGAGGCGTGCGAGCGAACCCTCCGGCTGTGCGCACAGGATGGCATCGTGGACAGCGCGAGCCGGGAACAGCAGCAATGGATTGGAGATGCCCGCGAAACGGCTTTGACGCTTCACCACCGCTTTCCCGTGGCGCGGCTCCACCGCCGGTTGATCGAACAGATCGGACAGGGCCTGGATTGGATGGGCTCTCTTGTTCCCCGCTACCCTTCCGGCAACCGGAATGTCAGCCCGATCCCCTTCTACAGCCTTCAGTGGATACGGGCTTTTGAAGATTACTGGTGGTTCACCGGGGATAAAACCCTTGTTGTGGAGTGGTGGCCGAACATCCTGCACGCCCTGCGGTGGTTTTCCGCCTTTGTCAATCAGGACGGACTCCTCGAGCGTGTTCCGCATTGGATGTATATCGAACTCGGCGAAGGACCGGACAGCGGACGGCAGCCGGGGGCGGGGGATATCAACACCAGTCTGAATCTTGTCTATCTCGATGTGCTCCGCTGTGTCCAAAATCTTGGACGACTGATCGGAGACGAGCGCTTTGGGAACGCGTTGGAGTCGCGCGCCACAAATCTCCGCGATGCCATACGGGGCCAGTTGTGGGACGAAGCCGCCGGTGCGTATGCGGATGCCTGGACGGCAGGTGGATCAACCGTGTTTTCCGAAGGCACCACCTCGCACGCGCTGCTGCATCTGGAATTGCCTGGCAGCGTGCGTGCGCAGCGTCTTCTTGACGGGGCCTTTGAAAATCCGCGGTTCGTTCGCGCCAGTCCGTTCGCGATGAACTTCGTTCTCAGCGCACTGGACCTTCACGAGAAAGCCGGGCTCGGATTGAAAATGATCCGGGAGCGATACGCCAACTTTGTGGAGACCGGAACGACATGGGAGCATTGGGAGGGACATCATGAACACAAGGAGGGTTTCCCCGTAGCACACTCCTTCAGCCATGCCTGGGGAGCCGCTCCCCTGACATTTTTTGTGCGCTCCCTGTGCGGAATCCGTCCGGATGCGCCGGGCTGGAAATCCGTAATGATCCAGCCCGAACTTTGCGACCTTCAGCGCGCATCCGTCAGCGTCGAAACTCCTCACGGGGAAATCCGGACATGCTGGGAGAGGGAGGGGAGCAGGTTGAAAGGAATCATCGATCTGCCACCTGGCATCGAGGGCATGTGCCGCTTCAAGTCCGCGGAAAAAATTCTCCTGGAGCCCGGGCGAAATTTTGTGACCTCCTGAGCGTTTTCCGGGTGCTCCGCGGTGGAATCAGTTCGATTCGTCGGCGGAGGGTTCCTGGTCGTCGGCTTTATCGTCGGCCTTGTCGCCGGATTTTCCGGGAGGAGCGAAGACCTGCTTGAAGAGTTTTCCAATGATCGGGGCCGCATGCGAGCCGCCATGCACCGTGTTGTCGTTCGGCTCCCCCTCGTAGAGTGCGGCAAAGGCGTAGCGAGGATTGTCGGCGGGCAGGAATCCGGTGAACCATGCGGCGGTGCGCTGCTTGTTGGTCGGGCCCCACTGGGCGGTGCCGGTTTTTCCGGCGACCTGGATTCCCTTGACCTGTGCCCGGTGAGCGGTTCCCTGTCCATCGCTGGTGACGGCGACCAGCGCCTTGCGGAACACCTCGTCGATCTCCGGCGTAACCGGGATTTCATCCCGCACGCGATCGGGATATGCGGCGATCACACGGTTGTCGATCGTCTGGACCTGCTTGACGAGACGTGTCTGGTGGAAGACGCCTTTCTGGGAAATCACGCCCATGGCCTGGGTCATCTGGAGCGGGCTGATGAGGATGTCGCCCTGGCCGATCGCCATGTTGGCGACATCGCCCTTCTTGATGACCCGCTTGTGGACGCGCATCATGTATTCATCGGTCGGGATGTTCCCCTCCGTTTCGGATTTCACCGGGATGCCGGTGCGGCGGCCGAGTCCGAGACGGTTCGCGTATTCGATGATCGTCGGTGCACCGATCTTGATTCCCACCTGGTAGAACCATGTGTTGCACGACTGCGTGAGGGCTTCCTTGAAATTGAGCGATCCGGCTCCGGTCTTCTTCCAGTTCTTGAACGTATGGTCTCCGACCGTGAAGTCCGCCGGACAGTTGAACTCGTCCTTCGGCTTGATTTTGCCGGAGTTGAGTGCCGCGTATCCGACGAAGGTTTTGAATGTCGAGCCCGCCGGGTAGGAGGAGCGGAATGCGCGCGGGACGAGGGGGTCGGATGGATCCTTGGAAAACGCGTCGAAGACCGCCGGCTTCACGATCGGCACGAAGTCGTTCGGATTGAAGCCCGGGTGCGAGGCCATCGCCAGAATTTCCCCGGTTGAGGGTTCGATGACAACGAGCGCGCCTCGCTTGGTGTTTTCGGCCAGCACCTTTTCGCAGAGCCTCTGGAGATTGTCGTCGAGGGTGGTGATGACATTGTATCCCGGCACCGGCTGGCGGGCGATCCGCTCGGACATCTTCCGTCCGTCCTTGTCGTAGGTGATGTGGAGGATGCCCGGCTGGCCGCGCAGCTCGTTGTCGAAAATCTGTTCGAGCCCCTCGCGCCCCTGGCTTTCGGGAAAGATGAGGTCGTTGTTTTCGATCGGGCGCAACGAGAGCGGAGCCTCGCGTCCGGTGTAGCCGATGATGTGCGAGGCGAGCGAGCCGTTCGGGTAAAACCTGACATAGGTTTGCCGGAGGATGAGTTCGGAGGGAAGCCCCCCCTGGATCACGGAGAGCTCCGTCGGGAGAAGATCCTCGACGATGTCGAGCGGGAGGACGCCCCGGTTCTTGTAGTGGCTGAGGATCGCCTGATCGCTGATCTGGATGTCCCGCTTGAGAAGGCCCTTTGCCAGCGTGATCTGCTGCCGGGCGAAGGAGAGAATTTTCGCCTCGTTCCAGTCGAGCGGGGTGGGGAAGTTGATCGCGAGATTGTAGCTGAGGCGGCTCTGGGCGAGCGGCCGTCCGTTCCGGTCGGTGATCTGCCCGCGCGGCGCCGGGATCGCCAGCGTGTAGGTGCGGGCCTGACGCTGGGTCTCCCAGGTCGGTTTCGGGTTTTCCTCGGAGCCGGTGTTGTCAATGGTCACCCCCTGCGCGAGGACGGCGGCGGGCAGCATGCAGAGGAGGAGACGGAACTTCATTCGGCGGGGACAATACCCGATTCTTTTCCGGATTCTAATGGAAAAAATCGGGTGTCGGGCTAGCCTCCCGCCGGGCGTTCGAGGTGTCCGCCGAACTGGTAGCGCATTGCGGAGCAGACTTTTTCGGCCATCGTGTGTTCCTTGCGCGAGCGGAACCGGGCGTAGAGCGCGGCGGTGAGCACTTCGCAATCCACCGCCTCCTCGATCGCCGCCATGATCGTCCAGCGTCCCTCGCCGGAATCCGAGACGCGTCCGCTGAAGTTCGAGAGCGTCGGGTTACCGGCGAATGCCGCCGCCGCAAGGTCGAGCAGCCACGAGCTGATCACGCTTCCGCGGCGCCAGACCTCCGAGATGTCTGCCAGATTCAGCTCGTAGTCCAGATCGTGATGCATCGCGGGGGCTGTCTCGGCGTCCTGCGCAGCTTGCTTCGTGCTGACGTTGGCATTCGCGAGGATATCGAAGCCTTCTCCGAATGCGGCCATGATCCCGTATTCGATCCCGTTGTGGACCATTTTGACAAAGTGTCCGGCTCCCGAAGGTCCGCAATGCAGGTAACCCTCCTCGGCCGTCCCGGCAATTTTTTCCCGTCCTGGCGTGCGCTCGATGGTGCCTTTGCCCGGCGCGAGAGTTTTGAAAACCGGATCAAGCCGGTCCACGGCCTCCTTGTCTCCGCCGATCATCATGCAATAGCCGCGCTCCAGCCCCCAGACTCCTCCGCTCGTTCCGCAATCCAGATAGTGGATGCCCTTCGGGCGCAGGGATTCGCTGCGGCGGCGGTCGTCGCGGAAATACGAATTTCCCCCGTCGATAATCGTGTCCCCGGGTTCCAGCAACCCGGCGAGTTCGTCGACAATTTTGTCGGTGATCGCCGCAGGGATCATGATCCAGACCGCCCTCGGCTTCTCGAGCTTCGAAACAAGTTCCTTCAGCGATGCGGCGCCGGTCGCACCTTCTTTCACCAAATCCGCCACCGCTTCCGGATTTGTGTCGAACACCACGCACTGGTGGGAGTTGCGAAGAAGACGGCGAACCATGTTGGCTCCCATCCGGCCGAGACCGATCATTGCGAGTTGCATATTGTGATTTATGGTTGGAATCCGCATGCTCCGGAATCTCCTGCGAAATGCAATCCGATTCGTCGTTGTTCCCGTCAAGCCGTTGAGTGACGCGATCGCGATGCAAAAAAGCCAGAGTGGAATCTCGTTGCTTAATCGGCCATGAGCGGATAAGCGGGATCAGGCTTTTCACCATGACCACCGCCGCGGCTCATCCCACCTCTTTTCTTTCGCGTTCCCTAGCCCCGGTCCTCGCTCTGACAGCCGTCCTGATTTTTTGCCAGCTTGTGGTGGCGCAGCAGGCGGCGCCCCGTCCGCAGAAGAAACAGAAATCCGCCTCCGAACTCATCCGGAAGCAGGATCCCGCCAAGGTGATCCCGAGGGTTCTGGAGCAGGCGACGCCGGAGAATGTGAGCGTGTATATTTCCCTCGACAGGCAGAGGGTCTATCTCAAGGTCGGGGATGAGGTGGGGATTGATTCCCCGATTTCCAGCGGAAAGCGCGTGGGCATGACTCCGAAGGGCAGCTTTGTGATTGTTCAGAAGGATCCCGATCACCGCTCCAGTCTTTATGGCGCTTTTGTGAACAAGAACGGCCTGATCGTGCGGGCCGGCGTCAGCACGAAAATTGATTCGGCGCCGAGCGGGACCACATTCAAGGGCGCGCCGATGCTGTGGTTCATGCGGTTCGGAGAAAACCTCCAGAGCCATCGCGCGGAGGGGATGCATGTCGGGGAACTCCCCGGCTATCCCGCATCGCACGGGTGCGTGCGTCTTCCGAAGGATATCGCCCCGATCATCTACGGGAAGGTGATCGTCGGGACGCCGGTGACGATCGGGGATTGATCCGGTGAGGCGCCTCCGGGGTGAAGGCTGCGGATCTCCCCTTGGTTTTGAGATGGAAATAGAATATTGCAGGCAATTGCAAAACCTGTATACAGCATTCATGCATCTGCTTTCCATCGGGCGTGCCCGTCTGCCTGCAGGATCCGGAGCAAACCAATAAGCCTGAAATCCGTCCCATGTTTAACGAATCGCTCCTCTCACAATTACATCGTTCCGGCGTTGTGGCTGTCCTTGTCATAGACGATCCTGATGATGCGGTGCCTGCGGCCCGGGCACTGTTGGCGGGAGGGGTGGGTTGCATGGAGTTGACGCTCCGGACGCCAGCCGCGATGGAGTCTTTGAAGCGGATTCTCCGGGAGGTGCCGGAGATGATTGCCGGGGTGGGGACGATCCTGACCCCGCAGCAGGTGGGGGAGGCCGCCGCCGCCGGGGCGGCATTTGGAGTGGCTCCGGGAATGAATCCGCGAGTGGTGACGGAAGCGAAACGCGCGAGCCTCCCGTTCGCTCCGGGCATCTGCACTCCGAGTGATATTGAAGCGGCACTGGAATGCGGCTGCCGGGTTTTGAAGTTTTTTCCTTCGGAGCCGCTGGGCGGAATAAGATATCTAAAAAGTATTGCGGCTCCCTATGCACATCTGGGGTTGCGTTTCATTCCGCTCGGTGGCGTGGATGCGGGCAATGCGGAGAGCTATCTCCGCGAACCGAACATCCTGGCGCTCGGCGGGTCATGGATTGCACCGCGCGACCTGATCCGGAAGAGGGATTGGGCGTCCATCGAGCAGCGGGCGGGCCAGGTTGCGGAGATGGTTAAGAAAACAAGACTATGAGCAAAGTGATTACATTTGGAGAAATCATGGGACGGCTTGCGCCGAGGGGGTTCCTTCGTTTCCGCCAGGCGATGCCCGGTTCGCTGGACATCACATTCGCGGGAGCGGAGGCGTCGGTTGCGGCGTCCGTCGTTCATCTGGGCGGCGAGGCGGCCTTCGTCACGGCTCTTCCGGACCACGCCATCGCGGATGCCTGCGTGGCCAACCTGAGGGCGATGGGGGTCGATACCCGGCATATCGTGCGCACGAAAAACGGCCGGCTCGGTTTGTATTTTCTCGAAACCGGAGCCAATCAGCGTCCGAGCACGGTGATCTACGACCGGGAGGGCTCGTCGGTTTCGCAAACTCCCGCGGAAAGCTATCCGTGGAAGGGCATCTTTGCGGGGACGGGCTGGTTTCATGTATCCGGAATCACCGCGGCGATTTCTTTGGTGGCCAGCGAGGCGGTCTTGTTGGCGGTGCAGGAGGCTCGTGCGCAGGGGGTGACGGTTTCCTGCGATCTGAACTTCCGTCGGAAGTTGTGGAACTGGGGCGGGGGAGTGAGCCCCTCCGAACTTGCGCAGCGGACCATGCGGAAGATTCTTGCCCATGTGGATGTGGTGATCGGCAACGAGGAGGATGCCGGAGAGGTTCTGGGAATTCATGCGCAGGATACCGATGTGCAGAGCGGCAGGGTCGCCAACGACAAATATCCCGATGTGGCGCGCCAGATCGTTTCACAATTTCCGCATGTCAAAAAAGTGGCCATCACGCTGCGCGAGAGCATCTCAGCCTCCCACAACAACTGGGGGGCGATGCTGTATGACACGGCCGAAGACCATGCCTGCTATGCTCCTGTCCGCGATGGCGAATACCGTGCCTACCCGATCACGCACATCGTTGACCGCGTGGGCGGCGGCGATGCCTTTGCCGCCGGGTTGATCTTTGCGCTGACGACTCCTGAACTCAAGGAACCGCAAACCGCGGTGGCATTCGCGGTGGCATCGTCCTGCCTCGCGCACAGCATTTCCGGCGATTACAACTTTTCAAGCAGGGCCGAAGTCGAGGCGCTGATGCGCGGCTCGGGATCCGGTCGCGTGGTTCGCTAACCCGGGCTGTTCATGTCCCGCCTCGGAATGATTTCTGCCCGCCCTAGATTCCCGGCCGACTGCCGGAGACGAATGGTGTTTCTGATTTTGCTTTGGGGCGCATGGGTCCACTGTGCTGCCGGCCCCTGCTTCGCCCAGGATCCCGCTCCGCTGTTGAGCGGTCCGGCTGCCAGGCTTGAGTGCGCCGGCGGAGAGGAGGATGTCTTTCAATCGGGGGCACAGTTATTCCTCGACCGGTCGTATTGCATCAAAGAGGTGCCCGAGGTGATGGATGGCTTCAAATTCATCCGGAGCAAAATCGATCGTGTCAGCGTCATCTGCCGGAGGGCGGGTGTCGTATATGTGCTTACCCCCACGGCGGAGAAGAGCCCGGACAGCCGGGCAGCGGAGTTGCTGGAACTTGGCTTCCGAAAGGTCGATCTTCCGGGTATTCTTCTTTTTGAAGGCGAGAGGAACCGGTGCTTCGTCTACCAGAAGGAGATGGAGGTTGATGAGTCACTCAACCTTGCCAAGTGGGGTGTTCTGGTCATGCCGGAAAGAGGGGCGACTCCCCAACCCGGTCTGCCGGCTGCGGCCTCAGCAGGGATCGCGCCTTCGCCGGAGAAAAAAGTTTATGTGCTGCTGTTCGGCGGGCAGTCGAATGCGCTGGGCTGGGGATATCAGCAGTATCTTGAGGATACCAAGGATCCGCTGGCGAAGCCGCAGGGGGATGTGGAAATGTTTTACGACATTCCCGGGCCGGGCATGCTGCCGGAGGACACGCTGCTGCCCCTGCAATCCGGAAATTCCAACACGAACGTCAAGCCGCTCCCGAACTGCTATCCGGCTCTCACGGTTGCGCCGGTCAGCCGGTTCGGCCCGGAACTGAGCTTTGCACGAACCGTCCGCGACCGCCTCCCCGACCCTGATGCCAAACTGGCGGTGATCAAATTTGCCATGGGTGGCAGCAGCCTTTGGAAGCAGGACTGCTGGCTGCCCGACGGCACGGCGGATTCCGCGGCCGATGGAAAACTTTACCGCATTTTTCAGGATGTCGCGAAGCGGGGGATCGCCGCGCTGAAGGCAAAATACCCCGACCGCACGGTCGAAGTGCTGGGTATGGGATGGGTTCAAGGAGAGTCGGATGCGCTGGACGGGAAAGGAGCCGAGTATCAAAAACATCTGACCGACTTCATCGCCGATGTGCGTGCGACGTTCGGCGCGGATCTGCCGTTCGTGCTCGCCAAAATTTCCCCGCAGCAGATCGAAGGCAGTCCGGATGCAAGGAAGATTGCGGAATGGGAAATCGTCCGCAAGGCGCAGGATGCCGTGGCCGCGACCGTGCCGAAAGTGATTGCCACCGAGACCGCCGGTGCGGACCTCTACCCGGTGGCAAAAGGACTCTCGGAAGGACAGTTTCACTACACGACTCCCGCCCTCCTTCGGATCGGAAAAGATCTGGGCAACGCCCTCATCGACGCCGCCGGTCTGGATGCTCCTCCCGTTTCCTTTAAAACCGGACAATAGCCTCCCAAGCCTCTTGCTTTTGCTTCTGCCGCATGGCTAATCTGCAGAAGCGGGTTCTGCCAAAAAACCGGCAGCATGATTTCACCCCCGCATCCCCCTGCCCTTATGACACGCGCCGCATTCAAAATGAAACTCAAGCCCGGCTTCGAGGCCGAGTATGAGAAACGCCACGACGAAATCTGGCCCGAGCTTTCCCGGACGCTGACCGAGGCCGGCGTCTCCGATTACTCGATTTTTCTCGACCGGGAGACGCTGATCCTCTTTGCCGTGCAGAAGCTGGCCGACGGCCATTCCGCCGACCGCCTTCCCGAAAATCCGATCGTCAAAAAGTGGTGGGCCTACATGGCGGACATCATGGAAACCAATCCCGACAACTCTCCGGTCTGCGTTCCGCTCCCGGAGGTTTTTCACGCGGAATAGTCCCTGCAAATCCGCCCGGGCGTGCACCCGGGACGTTCCAGGGAAACGATTTGTCTCCGGAACGATGCGGGCGGTTCATTGAAATTTGTCTCCTGTGGTGCAAAAACCAGTATACAGGATGTTAAATATTGTATATTATTTTCAATGGTGAATGTGACGCATCATACAGTGGGATGAAACTTTTATAGTAACATGCAATGAATTGGTCGTTGCATATCTTGTTTATTATCAAGCTGTAACAGAGATGAGAATCCTTTTTCGCAGAAGCCGGACGCACCCCTCTGCTTTTCTATTCGAGAACGGAAAAAGAGGTTCCGTTCTTCTGGTCACGCTGGCCTTCGTGCTGCTGGTCACGGTGATGGCGGTGGCGTTTCTCGTGCGCTCCCGCAGTTCCTTGCAGACCTCACAGAGCTATTCGAGGGAAATGATCGCGAAGGAAGTGGGGGAAGTTGGTATCAACACGATCATCGCCCAGTTTCAGAAGGAGTCATCCACGAATTTGACGAACTCTACAAACCGTCTACTCCCGCTCCGCACCGGGATGGCCGAACAAAACCCCCGATTGTCACCACTGATCCGACAGACCACGGACACGAATGGAATCAGCACGGATACCCCAGCAAAAAACGGATGGACTTTTAACAGAAGCCGCTGGATGGCCCCGGCTCTGCTCACTGCAAATCAATCCGCCGCTCAGACCAATGTCCCCCAATGGGTCTATGTCTATGGACAATCGGATTCCTCAAGCAATAACTCCAAGAACGTCATCGGCCGCTATGCCGCCATGATTTATGATGTCGGAGGCCTCTTGGACATCAATGAGGTCGGAGTTCCAAACAGTGTTTCAAAGGGAGACAAGGGTGCCATCGCTTTCGCTGATCTCTCGGCTCTCCCAGGTGGAGCAAGTTTAACAATCGCTGATTGGCGGGATCCTTCGGGCACTGCGCTTGACTACTATGGCAATTCAACCGTCACCGATCCCAGGCAAGCCGGGCGCATCGAGTCTCCTACTGCCAAAATGAAGTCCGGTCAGAACCGCTTTTTCTCCCGGATGGAACTCGTCGAGGCGGCCAAGGCTGGAAAGCTGGGGCTCTCTGAGTCGTTGCTGCCCCTGCTTCGCACCCGGTCGGAGGCGGGCAATCGCCTCACGGTCGAAAATATTTTTGCCTACGGTACAAACACAACAATTGATCTGGCCCACAACGATCTGAAGGCAGCGAACGATACGACATTCATAGTGGATCGGATTGATGGCAGAAGGGAAGCCTGCACCATCAAAGCGGGGCAATCGCTCATTCAAAACCGATTCTCTCTCGCACGCCTGAGGTGGCTTGCAGACCGTGAGGCGGATGGAACTCCAAGACATCAACCCGAGATAAAAAAATACTTCGGACTGACATGGGATCCAGCAAACAAAATCTTTATCTATACCTCCCCTGACGGAACTGCTGCAGCTGATAAGATCAAGACTCTTAAGGATCTGGCCATCCAAATTAATGGTCCAGGCCCGGTTCGCGAACCGGATTTCTTCGAGTGCTTGAAGGCGGCGATCAATCCCGATTCCCTCGGTCAAACCGGCGGTTCGACGGATCGACTTTTTCAACCTGTCGGATCAATTGCGGGGACCGGTAGCAAAGTGGCTTGGGAAATATCCAAAGATCTGCATCTGCTGCGTATCGGGGCCAATATCATCGACCAATCCGATCCCGACAGCATTCCGACGGGCATTCGTTCGACTTTCATTGATGTTGATCCGAAACCCTTCGACTCTTTCGGGCAGGAAAATCTGCCTTATGTCAACGAAGTGATCACTTCCGCGCTGAGGGACGGTAACAACCTGAAAGGCTACATGCAGTTTGAGCTTTGGAATCCCAGCCGGAACGCCGCCACCGGAGCGGATTATCCACGCGATTATCAAGGGAACAAGATGTCCGAATACCGGGTGCGTATCATCAAGGGGCGCGTGCTGATGGAGCCGATGGTTTACATGACGTCCCCCGGAGGCAATGACTTCAAGGTGAGGAATCCGAGCGGAATCCCCGGGGACACCAGCCAGAGTTTGCTGAATGGCCTGCCGAATAACACGCAAGAGAACAATAACAACCCATGGAGTTCACTGAAGCGGATTGTGGAATATTCGCAGAGAGGCTTAACCGCCGCCGACTTTGACTCGCCGGACCTGGCGGGAAGTGCAATTCTCTTCAGCCTTGGCGGAAACGGCGCCTTTTTCAACGAACCGTATCTGGTCAATGGAAACCTGGCGGCCAACAACAGTATGGAAGATCTCACCGTGGGAACCAGCACGGACATGGAGATCAGCAGAGTTGTTTCGGAGATCATCACGCTCAAGGGGATTCTGGGTGCCGCACCGGACGTCGGGAGCACTCCGGACAGTGGCAGGAACGCTCTGCTGCTTTGCACCGTCAAAGCATCGAACCCGAATTTTTCTGGAATCAAAGGGACCGATCTGTGGACTTCCAAGATGTGGACAGACTGGAAAGCCAATCCTGCGGCGAACCCCCGACCTGCCTGGTATACGTGGTTCGACCAGTCCTGCGGTGCCAAAGCATGGAATGCCGTCCAATTTTACTCGGATCAGAGCGAGCCATATCAGGGGTTGCAAACGGAACCGGTGACATTTGCACTGGAAGTGAAAGTCGGAGAGGACTGGCACACCTGCCAGATCTACAACAATCTTGCTCTGGGGGGCCGGGGCGCTGGTGGAAATGGCCTCCAGGCTGTCGTGCTGGACGGTGATCCCGGGACGAAAAATGTGCAGGCAACCGCAGTTGATGGCCCGGGTTTTAATTGGACAAGCGCCAGCGACACGTCGAGTCGGTGTTTTTCCCGGTGGACGGCATGGGAAATTCGAAAGGCTTATCCCAACACCGACCCCCGCACGGAGCGGTTCGGTCTCACCGATCAAATGTATTCCTCGCCCGGCTTGAGTATCCGGGCGAATACCGACACATGGAAGGGGAATGGCGGGACATGGAATTTTCCGAACGGTCTCACCACTTCGGTCGGAACAAGTTTTCTAAACACCACGGCATTTTCCAACGAAGGCCCCGCGCCGGGGTGGTCTCTTTTCGTGCCAAATGGGACCGGAGTCATACAGGTTTCCATTCCATCGGACCTGGCACTCAACTCTGGTGCGACTCAAACCCACTCCTATAAAGATTCAGACGGCATCACGCGCCCTGCTGATGCGCGGTGGGTTCCCGAGGATGCCCACCCTGCGCTGCCGGTGGCCTCCTTTGCGAAAGCCGCTGAGTCGCGGCCGGTTTTTCTCAACCGGCCGTTTCGCTCCGTGGCGGAACTGGGGGCGGTCTTCCGGGACATCCCATGGAAGTCATTGGACCTGTTCAGCCCGGACAGCCCGGACCGGCGGTTGCTTGATGTCTTTTCCGTTGAAGACCGGGCAACAGTGACCGGAAAAATCAATCCGAATCTCGCGACGGAAGAAACACTGAAAGCCTTGCTGCGCGGGGCATCTCTTGATCCTTCGAGCGCCGGTGCAAGTTCGGTTGCAAATTCAGATGCGGATGCGGTGGCGTCGATTTTTTCGACTTTGGATCCCGCTTCCAATCCCGTCCTGAGCAGCGCGAACATGACTGCCCGGCTTTCGACGAACTCCGTTTCCAAACCAGACGGCGGGTTTTCGCCCTATAAAACCCGGGCGGAGAATTTTATCCGGGCGCTTTCCTCGACAACCGACACCCGGAGCTGGCAACTGATGCTCGATGTGGTCGCACAGTCGGGTCGGGTCACGCCTCAGGATGGTCCGCTCACAAGTTTTGTTGTCGAAGGTCAGAAGCGTTTTTTTGTCTATCTGACCTTGGATCGCATCACCGGAGAGATCGTGGACAAGCATATCGAGCCCGTTTACGAATGAATACTAGAGATCGCGAATCGCGGATGACATTTGGAATGACGGAGGGTTCAGCGATCCCTCCCCTGTGCGCCCGTGGATTGCTGAACGTGACATGGGCATCCCGCCCATGCGTGAAAATCCAACAAGACACGGGCAGAGTGCCTCTGCCACGGGATGGTATCCGCAGGGCCAATCTCTTTGTGAAAAAATGCCGCCAGTGGGGAGTGATCGCCGGGTTGGTTCTAGCCTCTTTCTCGATGTTTCAAAACCTGTCGGCTCAAGAAGAGTCACCTGTGCAGCCGGGGCCTGGATCGAAAACCCTTGCCGCCGGGACTTACACATTCCAGATGCTGCTCAAGCCGGAAGTCGATGTGACCGCCAAGATCAAAATTGTTTCCAAGACGGAGAACAAAAATGGAGAAGGCGATGGCGCTGCTTCCCCGCCGGTTACGGTGGCCATTCAGCGGGATATCCGTCCCGGGATCATCCGTGTCAGCCAGGCTTCGGGTGATGCAGGAAAAGAATCCGTGCGTTTTTACGTGGGCGGTTGGTGTGTCGCTGACGATCCCCGCCGGGGGCTCAATGTCCGACGCCCAAACATCGAGGGATTGGTTTTTCCCATGGATTTCTATCATTTTCCCGAACTGCTCTGGGCGGAACCGCAAACCCGCCAGCCCGATCCGATGGTCAAGGAGGGGGAACCCAAAATTCATCTTTACAGGGAAGCCGACAGGTTTCTCGAGGTGGACGCCGCCAGTGGACTCCCCCGGCGTTTCTCCGACGGGACCCTCGAATGGACGTATTCCTACAGGGAGAATGCCACCCCGCTTGTTGTCCCGGAGAAACTTCAGGCCGCATTGCGGAGGGTGTTGCCCCGATAGCGTTTGTTCTCCCGTTCGATGCCCCGATGAATTCTATTCCCGCCCATCCTGCTTTCAGGACTATCGCAAAAAAACTTCAAAAGAAGGGTTGACGGGATGCAAAAACCTGTATACAGGAAATATTGTTTGGTATTACAAGCTCTTTACCCCATGAAAACAAGCCCCTCTCATCTCCTCAAATTAAGTGCCGTTGCAGTCTTGGTTCTGGTTGGAAGCCAGCAAATGCGGGCGGCCAACTCTTCGTGGAATGTGGATAACGCCGGATCTTGGATTACCCCGAGCAACTGGAACAACGGAGTTCCCGGAACTGCCGCAGGTACCGGCAGCGCGGATGTTGCCACGTTTGATTTCACACTGAACGCGGCAAGGGATGTCACGGTGGATGCCAACCGCAACATCGGAGGAATTACATTCGGGAACACTTCCGCCTTCGGCTACACACTGAAAACCGGCGTGATTCAACTGAGCAACGGCGGGGTGATTCAAAATCTTGCCGGAACCGGCGATCATACGGATTATGTGTCTTCCGCTCTTGTGATCCAGGGGGACGGGGGAAGCGCTTCCGTCAATGCCAATGCCTCATCCGCCAGCACCATCCTGCGAATCGGAGCCGTGACGGGAGTCTCCACCACGGGAAACACCACCACTTTGAACCTTGGGGGAACAAACACGGTCGTGAACAATGCGGGTGGCGTCATTGGGGATGGCTCTGCCGGGGGCAAGGTGGCTGTTGTGAAAAATGACTCGGGCACTTGGACGCTGGGTGCGGCGAACACCTTCACAGGTGGTTTGGTGATCAATGGAGGGCTTGTGACGAGCGCCAATTCCGGAGTGGGGGCGGGGACAATTACTTTCAATGGCGGCGCTTTGGCTTCGGTAAATGCCAATGCCCGCACCTGGAGCAATAACATCATCGTGGGGGGGGATTTCACATTGGGGCAGGCTGCCACTTATACCGGGGCGCTGACTTTGAACGGAACAGTCGATCTCGGCGCAGCGACCAGAACCATAACAGTCGCCAATAATACCGTGGCTGGCGACACCATTTCTGGTGTCATCTCCGGTGCCGATGGCGTGGGCCTTACCAAAACAGGGACCGGAATGCTCGTTCTTTCTGGAGCGAACACCTATAATGGCCGGACGACAGTCAATGCCGGCACTCTCCGTTACGGGGCTGCCAACACCATTTCGTCGTCATCCAACATCACTGTCAACGCCAATGCGTCCGGCACCACGGCAACACTGGATCTCAATGGGTTTAGCGGCACCATTGGGACACTGACCCTGGGCGGCACAGGAGGGACATCAACGAGCGTGAACCAAGTCACGACAGGCGCGGGGACACTGACCCTCAACGGCACCGTGACCGTTGCCAGCACGGGCAATCCAACCACCTCGGCGCTGATCAGTGGTAATGTGAACGTGGGAGCGGGACAGCGCATCTTCAATGTGAACAACAGTTCGGGGGTTGACGTGGATCTCAATGTCAACGCCGTCCTGTCGGGAAGCGGCATCAGCAAGGCGGGTGCCGGAACGATGCTTCTGAGCCAGGCCAGCACGCTCACCGGAAACAACCAGATCACGGATGGAACTCTCCGGTTCGGCATCGACAACGCGCTCAACAGTTCGGGCAGTTTCACTGTCCGGGGAGCTACAAGCTCCACTTTGGACCTGAACGGGTTCAATGGAACCGTTGGATCGCTGACTCTCGGCGGGCTTTCCGGGACTTCCTCCAGCGTTCACCAGGTCACGACCGGGGTCGGCACGTTGACGATTGGCGGCAACGTCAATTTCAACAGCACCGGAAACACGACTACGGCGGCTTTGATCAGCGGCAATTTGAACCTTGGCGGAGCGACCAGAACATTTGATGTGCAGGACAGCACGGGGACTGCGGTGGATCTGAATGTCTCGGCGGCTGTCTCAAACGGCGGGATTACCAAGAGTGGTGCGGGGACTCTGGCTCTCTCCGGCACAAACACCTACACCGACGGCACACTGGTCAGCGCCGGCACGCTCCTGATCAACGGCTCCACCAATGTTTCCAGCGCGGTGACCGTGGCGAATACAGCAACATTGGGGGGCTCCGGAGTCATCGGTGGCACCGTGACCGTCCAGTCTGGAGGCACACTGGCTCCTGGATCCAGCATCGAGTCGCTCGCTTCCGGAGCCTTGACATTCGACAGCGGCTCCACATTCGGGTATCAAATGGATTTCAGTGCATCCCTGAGCGTGGGAGCTGACTTGCAGGTCGTCACCGGAAATCTCGACCTGAACGGCACGGTCGAATTGACCCTCGAGAACTTGAACGTCGGCACCTTTGCCAACAACACCAAGTTCACCCTCATCAACTACAACGGCGCATGGAATAATGGGCTCTTCACCTACAATTCCATTCTGCTCAACAATGGCGACACATTCTCGTTCAACGGGCAGGACTGGAAGATCGACTACAATGCGACGAGCGGCGGGAGCAACTTCAGCGGGGAATACCTGTCCTCGAGCAACTTTGTGAACATCACCGCCGTTCCCGAGCCGGCCGCATGGATCCTGGCGGCATTCGGACTCACGGCGATCGTCGTCTTCCGCCGTCGCAAGACCGTTGGTTAGCAAGATTTCCACTCATGGGGGTGAGTGGGGACAATGGGGTGGCTCTCCATGGGGGGGCCACCCTCCCTCCTTCTGCAAATTTCCAGTTCTTCCATGCTCTCTCTGACAGCCCGTTGTTCAAAACTTTTCCAAATGGCAGGGATCCTCTGCCTGCTGGCATTTTCGATATTTGCCCTGCTCGCCGAGGACAGCGCCAAGACGCGGTGGACCGGCGAAAGCGGCGGGTTTTGGGATGAAGATGCAAACTGGAACGGCGGGGTTCCGTCTGCGGGGCAGACAGCCGCGGAGTTCCTGAATTTCGAGGCGGGGTCAAAGGTGGTCCTGAAAAGCGGCGCGAGTGCGAATTTCCTTCAATTTGTCATACAGCGTTCCACGACCGAGTGTGATCTGACGATTGAGGGTCAGAACGGAGCCGCATTGGAGGTGGCCTGCCAGGAAATGGAGCCGGGATTTCGAGGAGTGTTTGTGTGTGCGAACCGGGATGCCACTGGAAAATTCCGGGTTTTCATTGATTCGGAGACTCGCATTTGCAAGCCGCTTCCCAAATCCAGGGCGATCCCCTCGATATTTTCCGCGCAGGACTTTGTGCTGTCGTTCCGGGGGAATCTGCGCATGGAATCTCCGGTCAACTTTGGTGGGCCAGAGGATTCCCGGATCGAGATTCTTGGAGATATGGCTCACAACGGTCTGCGTTTTGGAAGCAAGGGAACCATTGTGATTGGAGGCAAGGGGACGACTTCCACTGCACGGGGACCCGTCACCTTCGCCGGTGGCACGATTATTTTGAGTCGACCGCAGGCCATTGCGGGACGCACTTACAAGATGGATGGCGGAATTCTGGAGTTGGCTGCCGATGGAGCGATTTCCAATCCGGGAGATTTGTCGGTGCTGGGACCGGAGACTCTGGAAACCGGGGGGCACAGTGCGCAATTCGGAACACTCACTTTCGCCGATTCCGGGACCTTGCGCATCGTTCTTGGCGGCAACAGTGCAGTGTCTTTTGCCGACTCGGCCGCCTGCTCCTGGGTTCCCTCTTCGAAACTGATCATCGAAAACCATGTTCCGGGAAAAACGTCGGTTTCCTTTGGAACGAGCGCCGCGGGGCTCTCAGCTTCCCAGCTTGCAGGCGTTACGGTGAACGGCAAGGCGGCAGTGCTCGATTCCAAGGGAATCCTGCAACCCAGATAGGCATGGAAAATCCGCGCGCCCATGCAGGTGCCTGCATCCGTGTTTCGGCGATTCTGGCCGTTTTTTCAGGGATTGTCTTCGGGGATGTGAGCGTGCCTGCCATCATCTCCGACCATATGGTTCTGGCAAAAGCGCCGGGCGTCTCCATCTGGGGAGAAGCGGAGGCGCAGGAAGAGGTTGTCGTGACGCTGGACGGCATGACTGCGAAAACCACGGCCGGACCCGATGGCGGGTGGAAGGTGTCTTTGAATCTGTCCTCAGCAAAAGAAGGTCCGTTTGAATTGAAAATTGAGGGGAAAAACCGCCTGATTTTCAAGGATGTCCTCGTGGGGGAGGTCTGGGTGGCCGCAGGACAATCCAACATGGAATTTCCCCTCAAGTTTTCCAGCGGGGCCGACGAAGAAATCGCCGGATCCGGGAATTTCCGCCTTCGTCAGTTTCGTGTCGCCGCCAATGCATCGGGAACGCCTCGCCGGGATTGCCAGGGCAAGTGGACTGTTGCCACTCCGCAGACTTCAGGGGAATTTTCCGGGGTTGCCTATTATTTTTCCAAAAACCTCCAGCGGGAACTTGGCGTTCCGGTTGGTGTCATCAACGTTTCCCTGGGCGGCACTCCTGTCGAGGCTTGGATCAGCGAAGAGGGCATCGACTCGGCACCGGAGTTGAAGGCCTCCGGTGACCGCTTCCGGAGCGCCCTGAAGAATTCCGGAATGGAGGCTTCCTCCCCCGCAAAGCCTCCCGATCCCAAGTTTGTCGCCGGCTATCTCTTCAATGGCATGATCAATCCGGTCGTCCCCGGTGCCATCAGCGGAGTCATTTGGTATCAGGGCGAATTCAATGTCCGGCGAGCCGTCCAATACCGCACGACTTTTCCTCTCCTAATCAGCGATTGGCGCAGACGATGGAATCGGGGGGATTTTCCATTTTATTTCTGCCAGCTTGCGGGTTTTCTGGAGAAGAGATCAGTGCCCGAGGAAAGCATGTGGGCGGAACTGCGGGAGGCCCAGTCGATGGCCCTGAAATTGCCGAACACCGGCCAGGCTGTGTTGGTCGATCTCGGGGAATCCGGAGATATTCATCCAAAAAACAAAAAGGATGTCGGAGACAGGCTCGCCCGGATCGCGCTGGCGAAATGCTACGGTCGTAATGCGGCCTTTTGTGGACCCGTGTGCCGTTCGGTGGAAGTCGCGCGTGGGGAAGTGCGTCTTTCATTTGATCATGCTGATGGAGGGCTCGTTGCCTGGCCCTTGCCGGCAGCCTATCCGGTCAAGACGAAGATCGGGGAAACCGCGCCATTGGTTCGCAACAGTCCTGACAGCGAGTTGGAGGGCTTTTCCGTCTGCGGACCCGAACACATCTGGATCTGGGCGAATGCCAGAATCGATGGCGATTCCGTTGTTGTCTGGTCGGACAAAATCGCCCAACCGGTCGCGGTTCGCTACGCTTGGGCGGACAATCCGACCTGCAACCTCTTCAACGGGAGGGGGCTTCCCGCTTCCCCTTTTCGCACGGACGACGAACCTCTCATCACAAGAAATGCACGCTACTGAAAGCCATTTTTCCTGCCGTGCCCTGCCGGGGATTTTAAGGAATTCCCGGAGAATATTCCCAGTGTCCGGTTTGCTTGCGCCCCGCTGTCCAAGAATTCTGGAGCGGCGCTCAATATCCTGTATTCAGGTTTCGCGTATTTGTGTAAAATTTGACCCGATGAAGAAAAATTCGCGAAAAAAATCTGCATCCCGCAAGGCGTTTGAAACGAGCAAGGAGGGATCGAAGTTGGGAGACCATGCCTACCGGCATCTGAAGAAGATGCTTCTCAGCGGCGAGCTGGTCGCCGGGGGCAAGATTTCCGAGGTGCAGCTCGCGGCGGATCTGGGGATGAGCCGGACTCCGGTTCGCGAGGCGATTCGCCGCCTGGAGGTGGAGGGGGTTGTCGAGCCGGTGGCTTCGAGCGGAACCTTTGTGAAGCATGCCGAGCGGTCGACGATCATCGAGCTCTATGAGCTTCGCATCGCCATTGAGAGCTTTGCAGTGCAGAAGGCGGCCCGTCGGATGAGGCCCGCGCAGATGAAGCAGGCGCAGGAGTTTTGCGACCAGATGCTGGCTGCGATTCGCGATTTCCGCGACTCTGGAAAGCCGTATATGAGGGGAGAGCCGTTGAAGCGGTATCTGAATGCCGACATCAGCTTCCATCTCCTCCTGCTGAACGCCGCGGAAAACCGGCACGCGCTTGAGATCTACAACGACCTGAATCTGCGGAGCGCCATCTTCGGATTCCGCAGCCATGATCGCGATCTACACCATGTCGCGCGGGTCTGGTGCCAACACGCGCGCGTGGCGCGCGCGCTGCGGAAGCGTGATCCCGGATCGGCGCTCCGGTCGCTTGAGAAGCACATGTTTGCCAGCATGGAGGCGGCATTGGAGGCCTACGATGCGCACATGGCGGGCCACGGGGCGATCGACGAGGAGCAGGCGGACCTGACCAAGGCGATGGCGGGTCTCATGGCCGGCGCAAAGCGGTCCGCCGCGTAAAATTTATTAATCCCATGCCCCCCCGAATTTTCCCGACAAAGTTCCTTGATGGCCGGCTCCGCTGGCTCCTGATCTTCTGGATGTTTTTGATGAGCGCGGTCGCGTATCTCGACCGCGTGAACATTTCGATCGCCGGCCAGGCGATTCAGAAGGATTTCGGGCTCAGTGATGTTCAGTTGGGCTGGGTTTTCAGCGCGTTTGTGATCGGCTACGCCCTGTTCCAGGTGCCCGGCGGCCGGCTGGCTGACCGATTCGGTGCCCGCCTTGTGATTTCGATCGGCGTGCTTTGGTGGGGGGTGTTCACCACGCTGACCGCATGGGTGCCTTCCGGGCTTGCGGTATCGGTGGGGCTGTTGATCGTGACGCGGTTTCTTCTCGGGCTCGGAGAGGCGGTGGTCTACCCGTCTTCGAACCGGCTGGTATCAACCTGGATTCCCTCGTCGGAGCGCGGCCTGGCGAACGGGCTGATTTTTGCCGGCGTTGGTGCCGGCGCGGGCGTAACCCCTCCGATCATCATTTACATCCTGTCCAAGTGGGGCTGGCACTGGTCGTTTTACGTGAGTGCCCTGATCGGGCTCGTTGCGGGGGCGATCTGGTTTCTGATCGCACGCGACACGCCGCGGGAGCATCCGCTCGCGAGTCGGAGGGAGATCGATCACATCGAGGCCGGTCTGCCGCCGGAGACGAAGGAGTCCCATGTTACCTTGCCTTGGGGTGCCATTCTCGGCAGCCGCAACGTGCTCGCCATCACGTTCAGCTATTTCGCCTACGGCTACGTCGCCTACATTTTCTTCACGTGGTTTTTTATTTACCTCAGCCGCGTGCGCGGGCTGGATCTGAAATCGAGTGCGCTCTATTCGATGCTCCCGTTCATTGCGATGGCGTGTGCCGCGCCTCTGGGCGGTTGGGTGGCGGACTGGATCACTCGACACTACGGCAGGCGGGCGGGGCGCTGCGGGGTGGCGGTGTTCGGGCTTTCGCTTGCGGCCGTGTTCCTTGCTGGCGCGACGCAGGTCGAAAGCGCGCGGGTTGCGAGCATCGTCC
Organism: uncultured Chthoniobacter sp.; assembly: GCA_964431635.1. Classification (GTDB taxonomy): domain Bacteria; phylum Verrucomicrobiota; class Verrucomicrobiia; order Chthoniobacterales; family Terrimicrobiaceae; genus QYQL01. The sequence goes on from CAYSKK010000011.1 coordinate 55,797, forward strand.
TCGCCGGGGGAGCCGGGGCACTCTATCTTGCGCAGAGCGCGTTCTGGGCCGTGACAGCCGACATTGCAGGCAAATCCGCCGGAACCGTCTCCGGATTGATGAACATGGGAGCCCAGGTTGGCGGAGCGGTGACCGCATCGCTCACTCCCTGGATCGCGGATCACTTTGGATGGACCCCGTCGTTTCTCGTTGCCGCGGGACTGTGTTTTGCGGGATCGCTTGCCTGGTTGCTTGTGAACCCGGATCAGCCAATCCTGACCCAACTCAAACAGGATTCATGAAATCCATCGCCCGGGGTTCGAATCGAATGTGCTGAGTTCACGAAGACATTTCCTCTTATGACCAATCGGATCGCCATATTTCTGTTCTCCGCAAGCGCAGTCTGGCCGCTTGTTGCACAATCTGTGGATTCCGGCCTTCCGCCGTTTGAGTCCGGCGAACCGGCGGAGGTCGAGGTTCTGGGGGAACACGAGGTCGATCTTTTCCAGCCGGCGATCAAACTTTTCATGGATCGTGGCTATGTGCTGAAAGGCGCTCCCGACGAACTTCTGGGAAAGTCATTTGTCCGGGCTGGAATTATGAATCTCAGTTTCCGCTGCACGAAGGAAGGCGTGGCGACCCTGCTGACTCCCGATCCCGCACACCCGCGTGCGAACAGCCTTTCCAAGGTGATCGAGGCGCGGGGATTCGTGCGGGTTGCAGGCCAGGCTTTCCAGCTTTTCGAAAAGGAGGATTTCAACAAAGTTCTCATCTACCAAAAGAAACTGGTGCCGGGTGAGGAGTTCCGGCTTGGAAAATGGGCGGTGTTTGTGGGCCCGCGTGCTGCCACAGACTGGCAGATACCTCCGCCGAAACCGTGGTCCGAGAACGATGGCGAACGGCTTTACAACGGCATCCGGCTGCCCAAGGAATGGCCTCCTCGTTCGCTTGATCCGCAATCCAACGAGCCGATGCCGGTGCCCTATCTTGACCATCCTCCGAAAGTCATCCCGATCGATGGGGGCAGGCAGCTCTTTGTGGATGACTTCCTCGTGGAAACAACCAACTTGAAGCGCACGTTTTATCAGGCGCAGAAATACGAGGGGAATCCGGTCCTCTCTCCCGAGACCGAACTGGAAATCAACAGCCCGAAGAATGCCATTGCCTGTCCGAAGAGCGGCGGCGTTTGGTGGGATCCGGATCAGAAGGTGTTCCGCATGTGGTATGAGGCGGGCTGGATCCACACGATCTGCCACGCCACAAGCAGGGACGGCATCCACTGGGAGCGGACGGATCTGGACATCCAGCCGGGCACGAACCGCATCCTGGACCCGGCGATCACCCCGGATTCGTGGGCGGTTTTTCCGGATTACGACGGCAAGGATCCCGCGTCGCGCTGGAAGATGTATTTGCGTCCTCCCGGTGCGGACCAGCCCGGGCTCTGCATGGTTTCGTCCGATGGGATCCACTGGAGCAAGCCGGTCGAAAGCGGCATCACCGGGGACCGCAGCACGATGTTCTACAATCCGTTTCGCAGGAAGTGGGTTTACAGCCTGCGTTCCAACGTGCGCGGGCGCAGCCGCCACTACCTGGAGTGCGATGATTTTCTGGCTGGTGCGAAGTGGGATGATTATCGGGCGGGCGTCAGCGGGCAGACTCCCGTGTTCTGGGCCGGGGCCGACCGGTTGGATCCACCCGACCCGGAAATCGGAGTGCCGCCGCAACTCTACAACCTCGATGCCGTTGCCTACGAAAGCATCCTTCTTGGCATTTACGAAATGCATCTCGGTCCTGACAACGCAGTGTGCGCGCATGAGGGAATGCCAAAGGTCACAGAGTTGAAGATGGCCTACAGTCGCGACGGATTTCACTGGTCCCGGCCCGACCGGAGACCGTTTATTCCAGCCTCCCGTCGCGATGTGTGGGACAGGGGGTATGTTCAATCTGTCGGCGGGCTGTGCGTGGTTCGGGACGACCGGTTGTGGTTTTATTACACCGGCTTCCAGGGCGATGCCTCGCGCGCGGACCGCCATTGGCTGGAGAATGGGATGTATGCCCGGGGAAGCACCGGCGTGGCATCCATCCGGCGGGACGGCTTCGCCTCGATGGATGCAGGGGAAGCCCCCGGTGTCCTGACGACCCGTCCTGTCACGTTTCAGGGCAGTCAGCTTTTCGTAAACATTGATGCGCCGCAGGGCGAACTCCGCGTGGAAATCCTGGACGATGGAGGGAACGTCATCGCCCCGTTTACCAAGGAAAATTGCGATCCCGTCCGCGGCGACTCAACCAAGCAGTTGGTTCGTTGGAAAGGAGATCTCTCCGCTCTCGCGGGCAAGCCGGTGAAGTTTCGCTTTCACCTCACGAACGGAAAGCTCTTTTCGTTTTGGGTCAGCCCGGACACATCCGGTGCGAGCAACGGATACGTCGCCGCAGGCGGACCGGAATTCGGAAGCTACAAAGACTCTCCGGTTACCTCCGGCAAACCCCTCCCGGGTCACTAACATTTTCCTTTCCAAAAACCACCGCGCCCCCAAAACCATGAAATCCACATCCATCATTCCGAGGCTTTCACTCCTTCTTTTGTTTGTCTGCGGTGGAATGTCCCGGGCCGTAGATCGCCCGGCCGCCGGCGAGGGGGCACTGGTGTCAGGGCCGGCTGCCGTTCTGGAGTGTGCCGATGGCGAGCGGGAAGTTTTTGAACCCGGCAAAAAACTTTTTTCAGACCGGGCGTATCTGGTGCGGGAGGTTCCGGCCGGCCTGAACGGCTTTCAATTCATACGCGGCAAAATCGATGGTGTTCGCGCGGTGTGCAGCAAGCCGGGCGTGGTTTATGTTGTGACGCCCACGGCGGGCCGCAATCCGGACAGCCGCGCGGCGGTGTTGTCGGGGCTGGGCTTTGACAACACTGATCTTCCGGAGTGTCTGCTTTTTGGCGATGAGGCGAATCTGTGTTCGATCTTTCAAAAGCAGGTTGCAGCCGGTGAGGTGCTCGCTCCCGGCAAGTGGGGGGTGCTGGTCTTGCCGGTAAAAGCCCAAAAAGATCTGTCGCAGTTTGACTCGGGAGAACCCGCGGAGATCGAGGTGTTGGAGGATTTTGAATGTGATACGTTTCAATCCGGAGTGAGGCTGTTCATGGACCGCAGTCATACGCTGCTGGACCCGCCCGCATGTTTGAACGGACAGGTATTTGTGAGAGGTTCGCTCCAGGGCATGAGCTTCCGCTGCACGAAAGCCGGCATTGTTACATTGGTGACCCCGGATCCGGCGACTCCTCAGGCCGCAAGTCTCGCCGGCGCTTTGGAGGAGAAGGGATTCCAGCGGGTTGACGAGCCGGCATTCCAGCTTTTTGGAAAGTCGGATCTCGACCGGGTCAGGATTTATCAAAAGCGAATGGAGCCCGGCGAGGAATGCCGATTGGAGAGGTGGGCGGTGTTGCTCGGGCCGAAAAATGTCACGGCCGGACAACGTCCGCTGAGCGCACCCGCATCGACGTCGGCGGAGACACCCGCGAAGCCGGATTTTTCTCCCGGTCCGGGATACTCCGACAGTGCACGAATGTATCAAGGCATTCCCGGGATCGAACGCGCGCCGAACGGTCGCTTGTGGGCGACATGGTATGGAGGCGGCGTCACCGAGGATAAGGACAATTACATTTTACTCCACACCAGCGGAGATGACGGGAAGTCCTGGCAGCCGGTGTTCGTGCTCGATCCCGATGGGAACGGCTCTGTGCGCCCGTTCGACCCCTGCCTCTGGACCGATCCCGACGGAAAGCTCTGGCTCTTTTGGGCGCAGGAAATCGCAGGAAACAAGGGGCGGGTCTCTCAGACCTTTGCGGTTACGACCAGCGACCCCGGCAATGCAGCTGCCAAGTGGTCGGAGCCGCGCCTGATCGGCAACGGCGTCATGATGAACAAGCCGATTGTGACAGCGGATGGGCGTTGGATATTGCCGTTGTCCACATGGTTTGCCGATGCCAGCTCGCGGGCTGTTGTTTCCAGTGACCACGGGGCCACCTTTTCCGATCTCGGAGCAGCCAGAGTTCCATCTGCAAAGGATCGCAATGCCGATGAACACATGATCGTCGAGCGCAAGGATGGTTCGCTTTGGATGCTGGTGCGCACCACCTACGGCATCGGCGAAAGTGTTTCCGCCGATGGTGGCAAGACTTGGACGGATGTGGTTCCCAGTTCAATTCCTCATCCGGTCTCGCGGTTTTTCATCCGCCGGCTGGCCAGTGGACGTCTGCTGCTGGTGCGGCATAATCCTCCCAATAACGGAAAGACCCGTTCGCATCTGACCGCGTTTTTGTCCGAGGATGACGGACGGACATGGAAGGGAGGCTTGCTGCTCGATGAACGCAACGGGGTTTCCTATCCGGATGGCACACAGGCTTCCGATGGTTCAATTTACGTAATCTACGACAACGGGCGCGAGAGGGATAAAAAAATCCTCATGTCCGTTTTTTCGGAAGCGGACGTTCTCGACGGAAAATTCGCCTCAGCCAGCAGCCGTCAACGGGCCCTTATCAATCAAGCCACGGCAATCAATCCCACTGTGCCCGCAATCCCTGCCGTCACCGTTCCAACCAATAGAAATTCCAACACCGACGGTGCCGCGCTGCTGAGCGGTTCTGCGGCCGTTCTTCAGGGCAAAGACGTTGAGGAGGATAGTTTTGAACCGGGGAAGAAACTTTTCTCAGATCGGGACTACAATTTAAAGGAAGTGCCGGAGTCGCTGAGAGGGTGCAAATTTCTTCGCGGCACCATTGATGGAGTTCACGCCATCTGCCTCCAATCCGGTGTGGTGTATGTCGTTACCCCCTCTCTGGGACGCAACAAGGACAGTCTCGGAGAAAAACTTTTGGCCCGGGGCTTTCAAAAGGTGAATCTCCCGGAGTCCTCCCTTCTTGGTGGCGATTCGAATCTGTGCACCGTTTTCCAGAAGCGGATGGAGGCCAATGATGCTCTGGATCTTGGAAAATGGGGAGTGATCGTCATGCCCGAAGGAAATTCAAAGTAAAAACGCCCAGGCCTTATGATCAAAAACACGGGAAATGTTCTGATGGAAATCGATCAAACAACCCGCAGTGTGCTTATGCCCGGAGGGTTCCCCGGATTTCACAAACTGATTCCAGTCGCTTTGCTAATACTCATTGGCGTGGCATGTTCTCCGGCTGTCGGGCAGAACTCCAATTCCGACGGGACCGATTTGCTGAGCGGGCAGGCCGCGGTGCTTGAGTGCGCCGATGGTCAACTGGATTTCTTTGAGCCGGTGGTGAATCTGTTCTCAAACCGGGAATACGTTGCGAAGGAGCTGCCGGTGGCTTTGCGTGGTTTCGAATTCATTCGAGGCAATCTCGAGGCCGTTCATGCCGTATGCCGCCAACCCGGCCTGGTTTTTGTTGTCACCCCCACGATGGGACAGAATCCGGACAGTCGTGGGAAGGTGCTTTTGGCGCATGGTTTTCAAAAAACCAACTTGGCGGAGTGCAATCTGTTCGGGGGAGGACTGTGCTCTGTTTATCAAAAACAGGTGGAGAGCGGCGAGGTTCTGGATTTTGGAAAATGGGTTGTGCTGGTTCTGCCCGGCACGGGCTCGAAACTCCTGCAGCCGGAAGGTCCTGTCGCAACTGCCGGGCTGGACTCGTTCGTCCATCCGCCGGTCAACTTCAACCCCGGTCCGGAATACGGACCGGCCAGGCGCAATTATCAGGGGATTCCCGGGATCGAGCGTGCGCCAGGAGGGCGTCTCTGGGCGGTTTGGTATGCGGGCAAGGTGTGGGAGGATCAATACAACTATGTGGTCGGCGCGACCAGCGGCGACGATGGCAAAACCTGGAGCGATCTGAAATTCGTGATTGATCCGGACGGCGACGGGCCCATGCGGACATCCGATCCCTGCTTCTGGCTCGATCCCGACGGACGCCTCTGGCTCTTCTGGTGGCTGAATGGTCCCGGCGAACTCGCCACGGTGACGATGGCCATGACCACCGACAACCCCGACGACGAATCGCCCCGGTGGAGTGCTCCCCGTGTCATCTGCAAGGGCGTCATGCTGAACAAGCCCATCGTGACCCGCGACGGAGCATGGGTTTTCCCGACGGCCATCTGGCACACGGACGGCAGTTGCCGGACGATGGTCTCGACGGACAAGGGGAAGTCATGGGCGCTCCGGGGCACGGCAAATGTCCCGCCGGATCAGCGCGACTCCGACGAGCCGATGATTGTGGAACGGCGGGACGGATCACTCTGGCAATTTGCGCGCACGAAATTCGGTATCGCGCAATCCGTTTCCAAAGACGGAGGGCGAACTTGGACGGAGTTTAAGAACTGCCTGCCCGATGCCACCTCGCGGTTCTTTCTCCGCCGCCTCGCCTCCGGAAACCTGCTGCTTGTGAAGCACGGTCCGCTGGACAAAAAAATCAGCCGCAGCCATCTCACGGCGTATCTTTCCGAGGATGACGGAGCGACATGGAAAGGCGGCCTCGTGCTCGACGAACGCGACAGTGTCTCCTACCCGGACGGCACGCAGTCTCCCGACGGGACGATTCGTGTGATCTACGATTGGAATAGAGGCCGCGACAAGAACATCCTCATGGCGGTTTTCACGGAGGCAGACGTGCTCGCCGGAAAATTCACCAGCGCTGCCGCCCGTTCCCGAGTGCTCATCAACCAGGCCAGCGGCATCAATCCCAAAATCTATCCCAACGGCATGCCGAACCCTCAATCCGGGAATCCCCCGCAGTCCTCCTCCGCAGGCCAGAAAAAATGAACCGTTTGAAAGCCGCCAACATCCACCTCCCATGAAAAGTCCCACCACTATCCAATCCGCCCTTGTGGCCTGCTTGTTCGCAGGTTTGCTGTTCATCAGTGCTGTCCCTTCGCTCACTGCGGCGCAACCTCCTGACGGCATGGCATTGATGACGGGCCCCGGTGCGGAGATGGAATCTGCGAGCGGGGAACTGGATGTCTTTCAATATGGGGCAAAGCTTTTTCTCGACCGGGCGTATCCCATCAAGGAAGTGCCGCCTGCGATGGACGGTTTCAAGTTCATCCGTGACACGATCGATCGGGTGAGCGTCATCTGCAGGAAGGCGGGCGTGGTCTATGTCCTTACGCCAAAGGCCGGGAACAGCCCGGACAGCCGGGAGGAGGAACTCTCGGAGCTCGGCTTTCAGAAAGTCGAGCTGCCGGATATTTCGCTTTTTGAAGGCAGGCAGAACCGGTGTTCTGTTTACCAAAAGGACATGGCAGCCGATGAGGCGTTGAATCTTAAAAAATGGGGCGTGGTGGTCGTTCCAGATCATGAGGTCCCCGGCACCACACAAAAAACATCCAATCCCCGATAGTATTGATATTTCGCCCCATGAATATTCCCGCCGCCATCCGTTCTTCCATCGCAGGGATCCTGCTTGTCTCAGCCGTGCTGCAGGCTGCGGATGATCCCCGCGTCGCAGCTCTTCGCTCGGCCGACGACGAGCGGGTCGCCGCAATTGTTGCGGCGGACCGCGGGCGGCTTGAGAAAATCTTTTCCGACGGGCTCCGTTATGCCCACTCGACCGGAGCTGTGGATGACAAGGCGTCCTACATCGACCTCCTCGTCAGTGGCCGCACAAAATACCTCGTTTACGACTATGAGGAGCGGAATTTCAGTTTCCCGGCATCCGGAATCGCACTGATGAGCGGACGCGCTCACATCAAGACTCTGACTGGCGATGTGCCCTCCGACGGCGTTCTCAGTTTTCTCGCCGTGTGGCATGAGGAGGAGGGGGGCTGGCGCTTTCTCGCATGGCAGTCCTGCAAGCTTCCCCAGCCCCCGCCGGCACCATCGAAGTAGTGGCTGCCGAACTCAAAGCGCGGGTGATTGCGATTCCCTTGAAGCAAATGATTCCGGCCTGGATCCTTCTCTTTGGTGTGTTCACGTGTCCATTGTCTGCGGGAGAGACGAATGCTTCCGCTGCCACCATTCGCGTGTTGGAACAGCGGCCGCAGGTTGATGTGCTTGCTCCGGGAACCAAACTCTTCACCAACCGGGAGTTCACGTTCGCGGACTGCCCTCCCTGGCTCAAGGGAAAGAAGTTCCTGCGCGGGCGTATGGAGCGGCTGAACTTCACATGCATTCGGGAGGGGAATGTCGTTGTGCTGACTCCCGATCCCGCCGCTTCAAAAAAGGATTCGCGGGCGGCTGAACTGGAGGCGGCGGGTTTTGTCCGGAGTGAGGATCCGGCGTTCCAGCTTTTCGGGAGGAACCCGGGCGACCAAGTCCGTGCCTATCAAAAACAATTGAAGACCGGGGAGCAGCTCGCGTTGGGCAAGTGGGCCGTGATTGCCGGCTTCGACGGGTTTGTTCCCGAGCCCGACATCATGGAGGCCTGGCCCGGGAATCAAGGCGAGGTGCTCTACAACGGAATCCAACTTCCCGAGTCGTGGCCGCCAAGGTCGGTTTCCTTTGACGATGTGTCGCCGATGCCGGTGCCGTATCTCACGCATCCCCCGAAAGTCATCCCCATCGATGTGGGCAGACAGCTTTTTGTCGATGATTTCCTGATTGAGAAGACCGGCCTGGCGCGCGAATACCACCACGCCACGAAATACGAGGGCAATCCGGTTCTTCGCCCGGAGACGCCGATGGAAACCGGCAACGGCAGCGGGCTGGCCATTGCCACGCCGAAAAGCGGCGGAGTCTGGTGGGATCCGGACAAACAGGACTTCCGGATGTGGTATGAAGCCGAATGGCTGACCTCGATGGCCTATGCGACCAGCAAGGATGGGCTGAAGTGGGATCGCCCGGAACTCGACATCGAGCCGGGCACGAACCGCATCCTCCCCAGAACGATCAAGCCCGATTCTTCGACGGTATTCGTTGATTATGTGACCAAGGATCCGAAGCAGCGATACAAAATGTTCCTCCGCAAACCCGGCGGCGATTCCAAGTTGGGGGCCTACCTGATGGTGTCGGCCGATGGAATCCACTGGAGCGAACCGGTGATGTCGGGAGGAATGGGGGATCGCAGTACGATGTTTTTCAATCCATTTCGCAACAAATGGGTTTTCAGCCTGCGCGATGACTACCGTGGCCGCTCGCGCCGGTATTGGGAATCCGACGATTTCCTGAAAGGAGCGCAGTGGAAGGATGGGGAACCGGTGCTGTGGATTGCCGCCGACCGGTTGGACGAACCCGATTCGGAGATCAAAAAGACGCCGCAGCTCTACAACCTTGATGCCGTGGCCTACGAGAGTCTCCTGCTCGGGGTTTTCCAGATCTGGTATGGTCCGGATAATGACGTGTGCGAGCAGTTCGGACTCCCCAAAACGACCGAACTTCAACTGATGTATAGCAGGGACGGGTTCCACTGGTCCCGCCCCGATCGCCATCCCTTTATCCGCGCGGAGCGCAACGACGTGTGGGACCGGGGATACGTCCAATCGGTTGGCGGCGTCTGCCTGATCCGCGGTGACAAGCTTTGGTTCTATTACATCGGATTCCAGGGCGATGAGAAACGGAGCAAAGCCAATGGGAAAGCCGGAGGCGGCATGTATGACAAGGGGAGCACCGGAGTCGCTTTCCTGAGGAGGGATGGATTTGCCAGCATGAATTCCGGCGCGGAAGCCGGCACGCTGACCACAAGACCGGTGACATTCCACGGAAAGCAACTGTTCGTGAACGCCGATGTTCCCGACGGTCGTCTGCGCGCCGAGGTTCTGGATGGGAATGGCAGGGTCATCGAGCCGTTCACCCTTGCAAATTGCGAACCGGTGAAATCCGATGGGACGATCATTCCTGTCCGCTGGAAAGGCGCGGGAGATCTTTCTTCCGTTGCAGGAAAACCCGTGCGCCTCCGTTTCGAACTTGAGAATGGAAAACTCTATTCTTTCTGGGTGAGCGCGGATGAAACGGGCCGAAGCGATGGCTACGTGGCCGCAGGCGGGCCGGGGTTCACCGGGCCGACGGATACGGTCGGCATCGGCTCGCTGGAAGCGGAAAAGAAGTTTCCTGCACCCGCAACTTCAAATCACCCGAAGTAAAGCCATGCCCATCGTCCGCTTCCGATTTTCTCGGGTGATTCGTATTCTGTCCGTACTTTCGCTCTGCGGTTTTCCCTCCCTGTCCATCGCAGCCTCGATCCAGGTTCGCGGGTTATCCTGCGAACACACCCCTGAGCCGATGGGTATAGAAACTTCGACTCCCCGATTTTCCTGGAAACTGGATTCTGCGAACAACGGGGAGGCCCAGACGGCCCGGCAAATTCTCGTCTCTGGTTCGCCGGAACTGCTTGCCGCCGACAAAGGCGATGTCTGGGATTCGGGATGGCAGCAAGGGAGCGGCAGTCGCTTGATCCCTTATGCGGGACCACCATTGTCCCCGTTGCAAGGCTATTGGTGGAAAGTCCGGATCAAGGACAGCGCGGGAGAGATCTCGCAATGGAGTGCGCCCGCCCGCTTTGCCACGGGATTGCTCGACGGCAAGGTGCCCGCCGGCGAGTGGATCTTCCATTCCGGAGCCGATCCCCAAACCGGGGTATCCTGGTTCCGAAAGTCTCTCCGGCTTGAGAGTGTTCCCAGGCAGGCTCTGGTGCTGCTGGCCTCGCGGGGATATCACGAGTTTTATGTGAACGGAAAAAAGGTGGATGACCGGGCGCTCGCTCCGAATGCCAGCATCACCGGTCCGGGCGCAATGGCGAAACGGACGCTCTACGTCGTTTATGACATTGCTCCATTTCTTCAGGCGGGAGAAAACACCCTGGGAGTCTGGTTGTCGCCCGGCAGGGTGGGGGCGAATCCGAAGGTGGAGCCTGCATTCCTTTTCTATACGGACATCGGTGGACAGGTTGTTGCCAGCGACACGTCCTGGAAGACCCGCACCTCGAATCTTTCGCGCTATTTTCCTGATATTCCAAAACCGTTTTTTGGAGGCGAGCGGTGGGACGACGGGGCTTCTGATCCCGGCTGGAATCAAAATGGGTATTCTGATTCCGGCTGGGCAGCCGCGGCCAGCCGCAGTGAGACCTCGGCGCTATCGGCGGACATCACCCCGCCGACCCGCCGCGTCGAAACCATCGAGGCAAAGAAAGTCGAACGCCGCCGGGATGGGAGCGTGCTTGTGGATTTCGGCGGGTATTTGACGGGTCAACTGGAAGCCCGAGTGCAGGGCGAGCCCGGCCGGCCGGTCCGCTTCAGAACACTGGGCGATCTCGACAAACCGGTGGACTACGGACAGATCAGCGAGGTGGTTCCGGGTCCGACGGGAAAGGCCGTCTTCCAGCACCATTTCAATTGGATGTGCGGCCGGTGGATCGAAGTCACCGGGCTGACCGGCAACCCCGTGCCCTCCGATTTCAAAGTGCATCGCATCAGCACCGATTTCGAACGCATCGGGAAATTTGATTCTTCCAGCGACCTGCTGAACCGGATTTACGAGACCGATCTCAACACGTATCGGAACCTGACTCTCGACGGATACAATCACGACTGCACCCATCGTGAGCGTCGCGGGTATGGGGAACATGCCTTTGCCTCATCCCGCGGGATGGCGGGCAATTACGACCTGACCGCTTTTGTGAGAAAATGGCTCCGGGATTGGCGCGACGTGCAGCAGGCGGACGGTTTCATTCCTCACACGGCACCCGATGCGGCCGGCGGGGGCGGCACGCTCTGGAGTTCGTTCACTGTTCTCGGGCCGTGGGATTTTTATCTGCAATCCGGCGATCCCAAACTTCTTGAAGAAAATCAGGATTCCGCAAAACGCTGGATGGAGTATCTCAACGCGGCAGCTTCCGGCGGAACGCTGTCGCGGTATGAGAGTCGCGACAAGTTCCAGTTTCTCGGAGACTGGGCGCGGCCGGTCCCTCCCGACCAGATGGGGCATGACTCGCATGTTTCCAATTTCGGCGAAAGCCCGCAGGCGCTCTGCTTCAACAACGGGATTTACGCACTTCTACTCCAAACCATGGATGAAATTTCGAATGCGCTCGGAAAGTCAGATGATGTGAAGACATGGAACGAAAGGCTGGCGGTGTTCCGACCGGCCGCACATGGGAAATTTTTCGTTCCTGCAACGGGTGATTACGTTGAGCCGAATCAGGTTTTATCCATGCTGGCCCAGCTCGCCGGGATCGTGCCGCCAGCCGATCTGGACAAGGTCCGGTCCGCGCTTGAGGCGGAAATGAAGTCAAAGAACTTCATCGATGCCGGAAGTTCCGGGCTCGCCGTGTTTCTGGAGTTCATTCTCCGACACCCGGAATATCACCAGTGGTTTTTTGACGTGCTCCAGCGACGGGAATACCCGGGGTATGCCTATTTTCTTGATCAGGGGTTCAACACCTGGCCGGAGCTTTGGGCGACGGACTGCTCCAGCAAGGTGCATTCCTGCTACATCGGGGTCTCCTCGTTTTTCATCCGTGCCCTGGCCGGCATTCAGCCCCTGCCGGAAGGGCCGGGATATGCGCGGTTTGCCGTGAAGCCGACATTTGTGAAAGGGTTGGACCGGGTGTCCTACGAGTTCGATTCCCCGCGCGGTTGGATCAAGGTGAAATGGGAGCGCAAAGACAACGTGATCGTGCTGGCTTTGACGGTTCCCCCGGGGGCTGCCGCCGATGTCGATCTTCCTTCAGGAAAACAGACTGTCGGGAGCGGGATGCATCAATTCCGGTGCAAAACCTCCGGCGAACAATCAAAGAAATAATCCATGAACACCCACTCCCAACTCCCGATAGCCCCCCGGAAATTCCTGGAAAGGAAATGCCGCCGCAAACTTCTTCTGGCGGCATTCCTGATTGCGATGTCCGTGGCGGGAGCCCGGTGCGCTGAGTCCGGCCACGATTTTGCAAAGTGGGAGAGCGGGATCGCCGCCTTCGAGCAAAAAGACCGCACGAGCCCTCCTCCGAAAAATGCGCTGCTTTTCATCGGGTCGTCGGGCATCCGGCTCTGGACCTCGCTTGCCGCGGACTTCCCCGGCCATCAGGTCATCAACCGCGGGTTCGGGGGATCACAAATCGCGGATTCCACGCACTTCGCCGACAGGATCATTTTCCCTTACGAACCCAGGATGATTTTCCTCCGTGCAGGGGGCAACGATCTCGCTGCGGGCAAATCCCCCGGGCAGGTTTTTGAGGATTTCAAGGAATTCGTGGCGACTGTTCATGCGAAGCTGCCCGAAACCGACATCGCCTACATTGCGCTCAACCCGAGCATCGCCCGGTGGAAGCAGGCGGACAAGGAAAAGGAGCTCAACTCGATGGTCGAGGAGTTTGTCCGGCAGACTCCGCACCTCAAATACATCGAGACATTTTCCATGGTTCTCGGCCCTGATGGAAAGCCCCGCCCCGAACTTTTCATCGCGGACAGACTCCATTTCAATGCCGAGGGATACAAACTTCTCAAGGAGGTAGTGAGGCCCTTTCTTCCCGATGAATAGTTGTCCGCTTGAAACACATTCGCAACGAACTTGACGGCAGGCGGCGACTCCGGCGTGACAGCCTTCGCTTTTGCTGCGCTGCGAGCGAAGTGGCGGGTTAGAAATGTCGTCTGGCGAATTCGCGACCCGAGCCGGACTTGAGGTATTTCTCAAAAGCGACCGCCTTGGATTTGTCCCGGAAGGCAACCGTCGTCTCGAAGCGCCAGGGACGGAGTTTGCCGGTATGGGAGACTTTTCCGGAATTGTGCGCAACAAGGCGGTTCTCCAAGTTGTCGGTTAGGCCGACATAGTGGCGGTCGGGATCCAATTGGCTTACGAGAACATAGACGTAGTGGAACATGGTGGTCGGGGCTGGCTTGCCAAGCCGTAGTCTCGCAGCGGGGGGAGGTCCGCCTTCGCTCTTGCTGCGCTGCGAGCGAAGGCTGGCGGGTTAGAAATGTCGTCTGGCGAATTCGCGGCCCGAGCCGGACTTGAAGTATTTCTCAAAAGCGACCGCCTTGGATTTGTCCCGGAAGGCAACCGTCGTCTCGAAGCGCCAGGGACGGAGTTTGCCGGTATGGGAGACTTTTCCGGAATTGTGCGCAACAAGGCGGTTCTCCAAGTTGTCGGTTAGGCCGACATAGTGGCGGTCGGGATCCAATTGGCTTACGAGAACATAGACGTAGTGGAACATGGTGGTCGGGGCTGGCTTGCCAAGCCGTAGTCTCGCAGCGGGGGGGAGGTCCGCCTTCGCGCCATTCGGCGACTCCGGCGTGACAGCCTTCGCTCTTGCTGCGCTGCGAGCGAAGGCTGGAGGCGAGGGGGATCGAACCCCTGTCCTTCAAGCGATTCACTCAACCTTCTACATGCTTAGGCGGTCTTTGTGCTCGGGGCGATGCTGCGGGCCGTCACGCCACCCGCCCCAGAGCGGCCACGAAATCGATTCACTTCCCGCCGCGGCCACCCCGGCTGGAAATTAGCCTGCTGTCGTCGCATCCCGGCTTAGCAGGCGTCTGCCGGGACACGTCACGGCAACTTAGGCCGCGAGAGCGAGATCTTCGTAATCTGCGTTTAGTTTTTTTGATCCGATTTTTTACGAGGCCAACGAATCATCCTCGGCATGCGGGCCGGGCTTCACACTTCAAGTCGAAACCAATGCGCCCCCAATGGCGGCAATATCTCACCGGAAGCCGGGATTGGCAACAGGGAATCTTGGGGATGGCCTTCGCGGGTTTATTGCGGTTTCACCCGTGGGATCTGCGGCTCCGGCGGGTGAGTCGTAGAAACCCGAGCCAAAGGCCGGCTGCCAGGACGCAGAAGAAGGTCGATGGTTCGGGAACAGCAAGGATGCCCACTCGCTTGTTGTCCAGGTCGTAGAGGACCTGATGGTCCCTGAAAAAGTTCAGTCCGTAAGTGAGGCCGCCCGATTTGGAGTCGGAGGGATTTCCGTAAACGCTGATTCTATGGCTTGCATCCGAGGTCAATGTGTAGGGGGTGTCGCCGAGAAGCATGGTGATCGAAACCCCGTCGTTCAAATACCCGTTCGTAGTGAACGCGGAAACGTCAACGGCGCTGCCTTGCGTGATGAAAAGAAGGGAATCCGGCGGGGTTCCCGTATCGAGCAGCGTGGGCAGAGCGCCCAGACTGACCTGGCCTCCTCCCGCGTCAATGCTGTAGCCGGGGCTGATGAGCAGCTGGTTGATCTCCGCTCCGGTGGTGTTCATGTCAAACCAGTGGGTGAATTGGGCGACTGTGGCTTGGTCGGGGCCGATCGTGAGGGTCGGACCGGTTGAGGTCGCATCAATCAGGAATCCATTGGTGACCGACGGGCCGTATGTCTGGCTGCTCACGATGTGCATGAGCCCGGACTGGGAATCGCTTAAATCCGCACCCAGAGTCCCGAACACATGGCTCGCAAAGGGAGGGTCGTTTGTTGTGACAGCGTCCACGACCGCCTGATCAAACGCGGTATCCGGAACCCATGTGGCATTTCCGTGGGGGTCACTGTTGGTATAGCCGGAGAAAATCATCGCCAAGGAGGAGTCGGAAGGCGATGAAACCGTTGTTCCGGCCAGCGTGACAGAAGCGGCTGCCGGATGGTAATCGAACTTTTGGGTTCCGCTTCCCCCGCCGTAGATGATGCTTCTCGTCTCGGTCATGTTCGCGGTGTAAGTTCCCCACCAAGGAGCGCCGGTCGCATAAGCGCTCGTCAGGGGACTGCTTCCGGTGTCGAGCAGATAGATTTCGTTGAGCCCGGCACCTCCGATATTAAGGGAAATCCCGAGCCGGCTGTTGCCGTCCATGTTCTGGAGGTTTACCACCACTGGAGAGAGGATCTCGGCGTGCCCAGTGACCACGCCAACCGTCCAGATAAAATAAACAAGAACCCGCAACCCGCTTTTCACGCAAAGCAAAGCACGGTTGAATTTGACAAAAGTCAATTTTTCTCTGCGGAGACGGACATTTGAGGCTGGAACATCCTCGAAGGGTTGACAGCTGCCCTGGTCTGCCAGGTTGTTGGACAGGTTAGAAGACGCTTTTCAGCGCCGCTGTCATGACGCGCGCCGTTTCCTCGATGTCCCCGGCTGTGTGGGCAAGACAGAGGAATCCCGCCTCAAACTGGGAAGGGGCAAAGTAGACCCCTTCGGCTAGGCAGAGGTGGAAGAAGCGTGAGAATTTATCCCGGTCGCTTTCCATGGCGTCGGACAGCCGCAGGATGGGGCCCTCGCGGAAGTAGAGGCAGAACATCGAGCCGATCCGGTGGAACGTGCAGGGCAGACCGCGGACGGCCTGCCGGGCGAACGACTCGAATGCGAGTCCGATTTCCTCCAACTGGGACCATCCCTGACAGCGTTCGAGTTCGCGAAGCTGGGCGAGCCCGGCGGCCATTGCCACCGGGTTTCCGGAAAGCGTTCCGGCCTGGTAAACCGGACCGTCCGGGGAGAGCTGGTCCATGATCTCGGCGCGGCCCCCGAATGCCCCGACCGGCAGCCCGCCGCCGATGACCTTTCCCATCGCCGTGAGATCAGGCCGCATTCCGAAAATTTCCTGTGCGCCACCCCGGGCGAGGCGGAACCCGGTCATCACCTCGTCAAAAATCAGGAGGGAGCCGGCTTCGCGGCAGATCTGCTCCAGACCCTCCAGGAATCCCGGCTGGGGGAGATAGAGGCCGGCATTTGCCGGAACCGGCTCCAGGATGACTGCCGCGATTTCCCCCGGATTGGCGGTGAAAGCCGCCTGCACGGCCGCCAGGTTGTTGAAGGGAACCGTAACGGTCAGGCGGGCGAGTGCTTTCGGGACGCCCGCGCTGTCGGGGGTTCCGTGGGTCAGAGCGCCGCTGCCGGACTTGACGAGAAGAGAATCCACATGGCCGTGGTAGCAGCCCTCAAACTTGATGATCTTGTCGCGACCGGTAACCCCGCGGGCGAGGCGGATGCAGCTCATTGTGGCCTCGGTTCCGCTGTTCACCATGCGGACCTTTTCCACCGAGGGAACGCACCGGCAGATCGTTTCCGCCATCTCGACCTCAAGCGGATTCGGAGTTCCGAAGCTCAGCCCCATCTCGGCGGTTTCCCGCACCGCCGAAATGACCGCCTCCGGCGCGTGGCCAAGGATCGCCGGTCCCCAGGTGCCCACGTAGTCGATTAGTTCCCGCTCGTCCGCAGTCAGCAGACGGCAGCCTTTGGCGGCTTTCGTGAAAAACGGTTCTCCGCCGACTCCACGGAACGCCCTCACTGGCGAGTTCACCCCTCCCGGGATCCTCCGGCATGCGGCTTCAAAGAGCAAATGGGACGTGTTCACGCGAAATGTCATAAACATTCCCATTCCTGTCTGCAACCGCGCGCTGACCGTTTTTCCCGATTATCGATGCGGCCGTACCAATCATCGGGAGGGATCTTCTTTTGGCGGGGCGGAATTTTCTGATTCGGTCCAACCATTTCGTTGCCCTCGGGGAGGCGGTTGGCATAGTCTGCCCGCCACGTCATGCCCAAGGACACATCCATCAAAAAAATCCTGCTCATCGGTTCCGGTCCCATCGTCATCGGGCAGGGGTGCGAATTCGACTACTCCGGGGTCCAGGCCTGCAAGGCGCTGGCCGAGGAGGGATACGAGGTCGTTCTGGTGAATTCCAACCCCGCCACGATCATGACCGACCCGGAGTTCGCTCAACGTACGTATGTGGAGCCGATCACTCCGGAGGTCATTGAAAAGATTCTGGAGCGGGAGAAGCCGGACGCGGTGCTGCCGACTCTCGGCGGGCAGACCGCGCTGAATGCGGCGATGGCGCTTGTGGAGTCCGGCGCGATCGAGCGGCATGGCGCGCGCCTGATCGGGGCGAATGCCGAGGCGATCCGCAGGGGGGAGGACCGTCTGATTTTCAAGAACATCATGATCGAGATCGGCCTCGACTGCGCGCGGTCGGGCGTGGCGCACACGCACGACGAGGCGGCGGCCGTCGCGGCCGAGATCGGGACGTTTCCGCTGATCATCCGCCCGGCGTTCACCCTCGGCGGTGCGGGCGGCGGGATCGCCTACAACCGCGAGGAGCTTGAGGAGATCGTCCGCCGCGGACTCGACCTGTCGCCGGTGAGCGAGGTGCTCATCGAGGAGTCGCTTCTCGGGTGGAAGGAGTTCGAGATGGAGGTGATGCGCGACCGTGCGGACAACTGCGTGGTCATCTGCTCGATCGAAAACCTCGATCCGATGGGCGTCCATACCGGGGACTCGATCACGGTGGCGCCGATCCAGACGCTGACCGACAAGGAATACCAGGCGATGCGCGACGCGAGCTTCGCCGTGATCCGCGCGATCGGCGTCGAGACCGGCGGATCGAACATCCAGTTCGCGGTGAACCCGGACAACGGGCGCATGGTGGTCATCGAGATGAACCCGCGGGTGTCGCGCAGTTCGGCTCTTGCCTCGAAGGCGACCGGCTTCCCGATCGCCAAGATCGCCGCCAAGCTTGCGGTCGGCTACACGCTCGACGAACTGAAGAACGACATCACGCGCGAAACCCCGGCCTGCTTCGAGCCGTCGATCGACTACGTCGTGACGAAGATTCCGCGGTTCACATTCGAAAAATTCCCGCAGGCGGATCCGACGCTGACGACCCAGATGAAGAGCGTGGGCGAGGCGATGGCGATCGGGAGGACCTTCAAGGAGTCGCTTCAGAAGGCGCTGCGCTCGCTGGAGATCGGGCGGTTCGGTCTCGGGGCCGATGGCAGGGACGGGTCTCCGGACCTGGCGACGATCAAGCAGAAGCTGCGCATTCCGTGCCACGACCGGATCTTCTACATCCGCCATGCGTTCCAGTCCGGGCTCACGGTCGAAGACGTTTTCGAGCTGACAAAAATCGACCGGTGGTTTCTTCAACACATCCGGCAGATCGTGGAGATGGAACAGGCGATCCCGTCCCAGACGGCGGAGGCCTTGATCAACCAGCTTCCCGAATCCGAGCGCACGGAGGAAAACAAAGCCGCCGTGCTGTCCAGGGCCATGCGCCGCTGGAAAAAATCGGGTTTTTCGGACAGGCAACTCGCCCATCTTTTCGGAACCAGGGAAGAAGCCATCCGCGCGGGCCGGAAAAAATTCGGCGTGGTTCCCACCTACCGGCTGGTGGACACCTGCGCGGCGGAATTTGAGGCCTATACGCCGTATTATTATTCGACCTACGGGGACGAGGACGAGACGAGGAAGAGCGACAAGAAGAAGGTTCTGATCCTCGGCGGCGGGCCGAACCGGATCGGTCAGGGGATCGAGTTCGACTACTGCTGTGTTCATGCCGCCTTCGCGCTCAAGGAGCTCGGATGGGAAACGATCATGGTCAACTCGAATCCGGAGACGGTTTCGACCGACTACGACACCAGCGACAAGCTGTATTTTGAACCGCTCACGCTTGAGGACGTTTTGAACATCTACGAGCGCGAGCAGGCGGATGCCGTGATCGTGCAGTTCGGCGGACAGACCCCGCTGAACCTGGCTGCCGGGCTCGCGGCCAACGGATGCACAATCATCGGCACCCAGCCGCACAGCATCGAGATGGCCGAGGACCGCAAGCATTTCTCGGCGATGCTCGACAAGCTCGGACTTCGCCAGACCCAGGGAGGAACCGCCACCAACGAGGCGGAGGCCGTCGCGGTCGCTGCGCGGATCGGCTATCCGGTGCTCGTGCGCCCGTCATTTGTCCTCGGTGGCCGGGCGATGGAGATCGTCCACGACGAGACCGATCTCCGCAGATATATTCGCACAGCCGTGGAGGCCAGTCCGGAGCGTCCGGTTCTGGTGGACCGGTTTCTTGAAGATGCGACGGAAGTCGATGTGGACTGCATCGCCGACGGTGAGACCTGCGTGATCGGCGGCGTCATGGAGCACATCGAGCAGGCCGGCATCCATTCCGGCGACAGCGCGTGCGTGATCCCGAGCTTCTCGCTGGCTCCGGAAACCCTCGCCACAATCAAGAGCGCAACGAAGGCGATGGCGAAGGAGCTCGAAGTCCGCGGGCTCATGAACGTCCAGTTCGCGATCAAGGACGGCGACGTGTATATCCTCGAGGTGAACCCACGCGCCTCGCGCACGGTGCCTTTTGTCAGCAAGGCGATCGGCGTGCCGCTTGCCAAGATGGCCGCAAAAATCATGGCGGGCGAAACCCTCAAGAAACTGGGTTTCACGGAAGAGATCATCCCGGCGCACTACTCCGTGAAGGAAGCCGTGTTTCCGTTCATCAAGTTCCCCGGGGTGGACATCATCCTCGGCCCTGAAATGCGGTCCACCGGCGAGGTGATGGGAATCGATCCCGACCTCGGCATCGCCTACGCAAAGAGCCAGATGTCCGCCCAGCCGCCGCTGCCCACGAAAGGAAACGTCTTCATCAGCGTGAAGGACGGCGACAAGCCGGCTGCGATCGAAGTGGCCCGCGAGTTTGCCGGGCTCGGGTTCATCATCCACGCAACCTCAGGCACCGCGCAGCTTCTCGCCGCTGCCGGCGTTCCCGTGAAAACCCTCCTCAAGATCCAGGAGGGTCGCCCGAATGTCCTCGACCTCATCAAGAACGGGGAGATTCACTTCATCCTGAACACCCCCAGCGGCCAGCAGCCCCGGCGGGACGAAGTTGTGATCCGGAGCGCGGCCGTCGCCGCCCGTGTCGCGACCATGACGACGCTTCGCGGGGCGCGCGCCAGCGTTGCGGCGATCCGGGCAATCCAGCAGGCAGGTTACGGAGTGAAGAGCCTTCAGGAATACCACGCCTGACGCTCAGGGCCGGTATTGCAGTGCCATCGCGCGGGCGATGGATGCGATGCTCTCACGGAGCTCCTTCGGCTCCTCGACGACCGCATGGCTGCCCCAGCCGAGGATCCAGTTTTCCAGATCCGGGGCAATGCCGACCTCAAGCGTCATCTCCGCACCGCCGCCGGGAAGGGCTTTTAATTTTTGCGTCTTGTGCCAGCTGCGCTCGGAGGCCAGACGCGCGGCGAAGTCATCCAGCCGGATCCGGACTTTCTTCGGCTTTCCGGATTCGAACGCCATGAAGCTGTCCTTCATCATGCTTCCGAGGGAAAAATCGGCCGGCCGCCGGAAAGTTTTTTTCAGGGATTTCGGACGGCTGAGGCGGGTGAGCGCGAACGTGCGGATATTCCCGCGGACATGGTCGTTGCCGATGAGATACCACTGGTTGTTGATGCAGCCGAGATGGTAGGGATCCACCCGGCGCCGGTCGGTCCGGTTCTTTTTTAGCGCGTGGTAATCGAATTCCACCGTCATGTTGCTCAAGACGCAGTCCGCCAGGAGATTGAAAATCTCAAGCTCCTGCCGGGCAGCGCCCATCGGGCGGAAGGAAAATGTCCGGCCCAGTTCGTCGAGCGAGAACGAGACCTCGTCCTGCAGCCCGCTTGTCAGTTTTTCGAATGCGGCCCGCAGCGGCTTCTCGAAGGCTGTCCCGCGGTATTGCTCCAGCGCCTTCTGCGCGACGAGCAGCGCGACGAGTTCCCCCTGGGTGATGTTGACCGATGGAAACGAGCTCACCGGCTTCGTGTAGTGGAATCCGTGCTGCACCGAATCGTAGTCGATCGGCAGCATCATCTGGTCCCTCATGAAGTCGATGTCCCGCTGCACGGTCTTGTAGGAAACCTCGAAAACATCCGCGAGCGTCGTGCAGTTCGGAAATTTTCCGGCGGCGATCATCTCGTGGATCTTGATCATCCGGGCGTAGGGGGGTCGGGTGGAGCGGGTGGATGGGATCCGGCTGCGGCCTCTCGGCAGCCGGACGGTGGCGGGTTTATTTCGCATGGGACACAGCATGTCCTATACGCCCGGGCCGTCAATCGTTTGTTTGTTTTTCAAAGCAGTTGCATGCCGCGAGCGCGATGGGTCAGTGCTTTTGGGAATGGTTTACGCTTTTCAGGTGCGGCCCGCGTGGCGCATGGTGTTCGGATGGATTATCTGGAACGGGCCCGCCGGGTCTTTGAAATCGAAATTGGGGAGGCCTCGACGGTGTGCGGGCGGTTGGATGACGGATTCGGGCGCGCGGTGGAGGTGATCCGCACGGCGGTGGAGAACCGCGGGAAGGTCGTCGTTCTCGGGGTGGGGAAGTCCGGGCACATCGGGGAGAAGATTGCGGCGACTTTGACGAGCACGGGGTCACCGGCGGTTGTTCTGAACTCGCTGAACGCGCTGCACGGCGATCTGGGAGTTGTTGCAGATGGCGATGTGGTTCTGGCGCTGAGCTATAGCGGGGAGACGGACGAACTGATTGCCGTGCTGCCGGCGGTCGCGCGGATGGGGCTGCCCGTGATTGCCATCACCGGCGACAGGGAGTCCACGCTTGCCAAGGTTGCTGTCGCAGTGCTGGACGTGGGGATTTCCCGCGAGGCCTGCCCGTTGAATCTTGCGCCGACTTCGAGCACGACCGCCATGTTGATCCTTGGAGATGCGCTTGCGATGACTCTGCTTGAGGCCCGCGGATTCAAAAAGGAGGACTTTGCGCGGTTCCATCCCGGGGGGAGCCTCGGCCGTGGCCTGCTCCTTCGGGTGAATCAGATTATGCGTCCGCTTTCCGATTTGGTGATTCTTTCGCCCGGAGACACCGTGCTGGAGGCGGTGCAGGGGATGACCGCCCGGCGCGCGGGAGCGGCCGTGATCGTCTCGGAGGACAGGAAGATCGCCGGCATCTTCACGCACGGGGATTTTGCCCGGCATTTTCCCGGCAATCCGGACATCGGTCCGCGGGCCGTCGGGGATTTCATGACGCGGAAGCCGGTGACCATCTCCGGCGACAAGCTTGCCGCCGAGGTCCTGCAGGTTCTCGAGCGCCACCGCATCGACGATCTGGTCGTGGTGAATGAAAACGACGAGCCGATCGGGCTGGTGGATTCCCAGGATCTCACGCGGTTGAAGATTCTCTGAGCGAATGGAACCAGCCGCGCGATGGAATACCCCATGAAAGCAAGCCTGTCCCTGCTGGTGGCCGCGGTGGTGCTTGCCGGCTGCGGAAAATCTCCCCAGCCCGCCGCCAGCGAGCCTCAGCCCGCCCCGGAACCTTCTCCGTCCGTTGCTCCGGCCAGCAAGGAGCTCGATATTTTCTGCTGGTCCGAATACATCCCTCCCTCGCTGGTCAGCCGCTTCGAGCAGGAGACGGGCATCAAGGTCACCGTCCGGACTTATGCGTCGAACGAGGAAATGCTCTCCAAGCTTCTCGCCGGCGGGAGCAACTTTGACATCCTCCTCCCCGGCGAGCACGTGGTCGCCGCCCTTGTCAAAGACGGGCTCCTGCATCCGATTGATCCGGCGAAGATTCCGAACCTCCGGAACATCGACCCGAAATTTCTGAACAGGGGGTTTGATCCGGGCAACAAGTTCAGCGTTCCGTTCATGGCGGGAACCGTGGGGATTGTGGTCAACACCGAAAAGGTTCCGGGCGACATCAGGGGATTCGCCGATGTCTTCACGGAAGCGAACCGGGGGAAAATCGTGGTGCTTGATGATGCCCGCGAGATCGCGACATGGGGATTTTTTGCCCAGGGGACTCCGATCAACCGGGCCTCCGACGAGGATTTGAAAAAGGTGAGGCCCCTGCTTGCGCGCTGGCTTCCGCTGGTGAAAGTGTATGACTCCGACAGTCCGAAGACGGCCCTGCTCAATGGCGATGCAGCGGTCGGCGTCGTCTGGGGCGGGGAGGCAGCCATCCTCCTCAACGAGGACAAAAAGTTCAAGTGGGTGGTCCCGGCGGAAGGCACGCACCTTTTCATTGACAGCCTGGTGATTCCGAAGTCCGCGAAGAACCCGGAAAATGCGGAGGCTTTCATAAACTTCCTTCTGCGCCCGGATGTGAGCAAGGAGATCTCCGATGCTTTTCCCTACCTGAATCCGAACCGTGCCGCCCGCGAGCTGCTTGCTCCCGAACAGCGCGCGAATCCCGCCAGCTTCCCGTCTGATGAGGAACTTGCCCGGATGCAGGTCTTCGAGGACATCGGTCCGCAGGCTTTGAAGATCGATGAGGTGGTCACCTCGCTGAAGGTCCAGTGATGCGATGGTCCTTGAAACCACTAAAGAACACTAAAAACCACTCAAACATGAGGCAGAACAGCAACTTGTCCAAATGCTCGCCCTTTACCTTGCAGGCCAAAGCCCAGGTGATCTGCAACATTCTGTCAATAAGTGAATATTAGTGATATTTAGTGGTTCAACTGCGGGAATTTGTTTGATGAAAGCAGAGCGAAAAATCTGATGGGAAGCCGCCGGGTATTGCTGATCAAGCCAGGCTCGATGGGCGATGTGATCCACGCGCTGCCGGTGGCTTCGGCGATCCGGCAGGCCTGGCCGGAATCCGAACTGACATGGATTGTGGACCCGCGCTGGGCGCCGCTTTTGTCCGGGAACCCGGTGGTTTCGGCCACGAAGCATTTTCCGAGGGAGGATTTCCGGGGTGCCGGCGGATGGGCGCGCGCGCTGCGCTGGTATGCGGGCCTGAGGGGATTGAAGCCGGATGTGGTTGTGGATCTTCAAGGGCTTCTGCGGAGCGCCTTGATGGCCGGCTGCAGCGGAGGGAAAACCATCGTCGGGCTCGCGGACGCGAGGGAGGGGGGCCGGTTTTTTTACAGCCGGAGTGCCGCGACGGTGCCTGTCGAGCATGCGGTGCGGCGCTATCTGCGCGTGCTGCCGATGCTCGGCATCGATGTTCCTGAAGCCTGTGCTTTTCCGCTTCCGGCCGGAGAGCCGCCTTCCTTGCCGGATGGTTTTGTGGTCCTGCATCCCTTTGCCCGTGGAGCCGGAAAGTCGCTTGGCGCGGAGGCGATCCGGGGATTCGTTTCCGGGTTCAGGTCCCGGAGTTCCGCCTGCCTGGTGATCGTCGGGCGAGGGGAGGTGCCTGCGGGGCTTCCGGACGGGGTCGTGGATCTTTGCGGGAAAACCCCGCTTGAGGGATTGGTCGGAATTTTGCGGGCCGCCCGTTTTGTGGTGAGCGTGGACAGCGGTCCCATGCATCTGGCTGCGGCCGTCGGCACGCCACTGCTCGGGATTCACACGTGGAGCGATCCGCGTCTTGTCGGGCCATTTTCCGAAGAGGATTGGATCTGGCAGGGAGGCGAAATCCGGCGACAGAATTTCACCCGCGAGCCCCTGGTTCAACGGGAATTCACCCCGGACTCGGCCGCCGCAGTCGCCCGCTTCGCTGCGGAGCAGGTTGGATGATGGTTGCCGCTTCAGGAGGCGGGATCGGTTTGCTCCTCATCAAACATGGCGGCGAGTTCGGCGGCTTCACAGCTTCGCTCGATGTAGATCCAGCCGTTTTCGGTGGTGCGGAGGAGATCGATCCAGCCTGCCAATTGGAGGGCTGTGAGGATTTTGCGGAGTCGCTTTGGGTTCGCGAACAGTGCTCCGAGCGAGTGGGCGGGGCAGCGCTTTTCGGTGTGGATGTGCTGGAGCAGATCGCAAGCCTCCTGCTTCTCCGAAGGGTTGAGGCGGATGATGGCGGCGAGCTGGTGGCCCACTCCGAAGGTCAGCCGCGCGGGGAGCATGAGGATGTCGCCGAGGAGATGCCACCCGACGACGGGGCGGTCGCCGACCGGATGGTAGCGGCGCCTTCTTTCATCCACTGCGGTCCAGACGAGCGAGACCAGCGCGGCGGACAGCGCGGCCGTCCGGAGCCATGCGGGGAAGGCGATCAGTTTTTCTCCGGCGATGACTTCCTGCCCCTGGATGATCGTGAGCAGTCCGAGAGTGATGCCCACGAGCAGGCCGTAGGCGATCGTCCAGGCGAGCCAGGCACCGAGCAGGCTTAGAATCGCGGCCAGGACGGCGTGTCGGTTGTGCGAGGCGATGCGGCGGTGGAACTGCGGATTCATGAACCCCGGTAGCCGGCGGGATCAATTTCGACCGTCGCGAATCCCAGCGCGGACAGCCCCTCAAGCAGGGCCTTTTCGCGGGAGGCCAGCGCCGGCATTTCCTCCGGTGCGATCTGCACGCGGGCACCCGGCGGAGGACCTTCGATGTAGCGCACCCTGAAAACCCGGAAACCGAGCGAACGGACATGGGCCTCGCCTTTTTCGACAAGTGCGAGCGCGGTGCCGGTGACCCGCGTGCCGTGGGGGATCCGCGATGACAGGCACGGCTGGGCCGGGGCATCGTGCGTGGGGAGTCCGAGTTCCCTGGAAACCCGGCGGACTTCCTCCTTCGAAAGCCCGGCCAGCTTCAACGGGGCGAGGACGTGAAACTCGGCGGCGGCCCGGGAGCCCGGACGCAGGGCTGCCGGGTCGTCGGCATTTTCACCGTAGGCGATGGTCCGGAACCCCCGCTCCCTCGCGAGTTTTTCCATCGCGGAAAAAAGCTCGGCCTTGCAAAAGTAACAACGGTCCGGCGGATTCGACAGGTAGTTTTCGTTTTCCAATTCCGCCGTGGAGACGACCTCGATTTTTGCTCCGATGCCGGTCGCGGTTTCCAGGGCATCCGCGAGCGCGGCGCGCGGGAGACTCGGGCTGTCCGCGATGATGCCAAGAGCATGAGCTCCAACAGCCCGCACGGCGAGCGCGAGCAGGCAGGCGCTGTCCACGCCGCCGGAATAGGCGATGATGAGCGGGGCATGGGATCGGATGATCTCCTCCGCCATGGCGACTTTTGCTTCCGTGCTCACGGGCAGGGAAGGTTGCGGCCGGCACGGGGGTTCAATTTCTGGAAACGGCTGCATGGAGCGGTAAAATATGGGGTTTTTGGCGAAAAAACGATTGCAATCTGCCGGCGGAAACCCAAGCTTCGGGTCCAACAATTCACCCAAATGGCCGACTCAGCAAACAAATACAGCAACAACGCGAACGGAAAATTCTACGTGGATGATCAGTGCATCGATTGCGATCTTTGCCGCGAAACCGCCCCGGCGAATTTCCAGCGCAACGACGACGGCGGGCACAGCTATGTTTACAAGCAGCCCGAGACTCCCGAGGAGGAGACCCAGTGCAAGGAAGCGATGGAGGGGTGTCCGGTCGAGGCCATCGGCTGCGACGGGGAATAGCTCTCATTTTCATCTGACGAAAAGGCTCCCGGAATCCGGGAGCCTTTTTTTTCACCCTGCGGGCAAATTCCCTTTTTTCGAAACGGCATTTTCCTCTCGGTTCTGCCCGGGCTCTGCGGTTAAAATCACCGGTATGTCACCCGAATCGCTGCGCCGAAAAGTTTTGTCCGAGTGGCGGGGCCTGGAGGAGCAGAAGCAAAAGCCGGAGCGCTGCCTGCCCGTGGCGGATCTGCTCCAGAAGATCCTGCCCAAGCTCGGGCTGGGGGACAGGCTTGGCGAGCAGCAGATCCTTTCTGCGTGGCGGGAGGTGGTCGGCGACTTTCTCTCGCAGCATTCCGTTCCCGTGGGGCTCAGCGGAGGCACGCTGACGGTCCAGGTCGTCCAGCCGAGCGTGCGCTACGAGCTCGACCGCACATGGAAGCGCGAGATTCTGGAAAAGCTTCAGTCCCGGTTCGGTAGGAAGGTCGTGCGCGAAGTCCGGTTCCGGCTTTGAGGAGCCGTCCAGAAATCACATAATACAATCTGCTGGTTCTTTTGCCGCCATCCGGCGTTGCTCCTCAGTCACAGACCACTGCGGGTATGCTCCTTCGTTGCGCCTTGGCTGACGGCAAAATCCCTGCGCGTCTTGCATCACGTTATTTTTGGACGGCTCCTGATCAACTGTGGATGATGAGCTGGATGTTGTCCGGCAGGCTGGCGGCGACCTCGGTGGCGACATTTCCTCGCAGCATTTTTGTCAGAGATCCCCTGTGGGAGGCTCCGAGGATGAGAAAATCCGCGCCGAGGGTCGCGGCGGTATCCACGATGAGGGAGGCGGCGTTCGGGGCGGTTGCGAAGACGGGGACCGTGGGGATGCCTCTGGCTTTTCCAATCTGGACTGCAGTGCCGAGGATGGCGCTGGCTTCGGGATCGTCCTTCCAGTTCCTTGGCGGATCCGGGAGCCCCTGGTAGAGGACCGCGATCTCCCGGACGTAGAGAATGTAGAGTGCCGCCTTGCGCAGTTCCGCCTCATCGAACGCGAAGCCCAGCACCGGGGTGAGGCCGCGGACGGACACCAAAATCTTCGCGGCCTGCTCGGCCGGATGGCGCATCGTCTCGACCACTTCCGGACGCACGATTTCGGCCACCTCGCGGCTGACCGTGAGCGTCCGGATCCCGCTCAGGCGCTGGGAATACGCCCAGAGGGCGAGCCCGACCACCAGGACGCAGACGACAAAGAACAGCGCCTCGTGCTTGGTCTGGGCGAGCGTGATTTCGACCGCGCAAAGAATCAGGAACGTCAGGGCCATGAGCCCGCGTTCGGCCCAGTGCATCGGGAGCTTGAGGTTTGTGGCACAGGATCCGAGGTTGACGCAGATCGCGCCGACCACGCCGATCGCGTAGAGCCCGGCGAGGGCCTCGAAATTGTTGCTGATCAGCAGGACCAGCACGGGAAGCCCGACCGCAATGAAAAGAGGAACGAGAGGGACTCCGTGGGAGCTGAGCTTGGAGAATCCCCGCGGCATGTCGCCCTCGCGCGACATCATAAAAAGGAGCCCGATCAGCGCGGCGATCGCCGTGTTGACGGCGCTGAGCAGGAGCAGCGCGAAGACGATTCCCACGAGGAATCCGAAGACCATGCCGAATTCGTGCCCGAAGTTCATCGTTCCATACTGCTCGGCGATGAACCTCAGCATGTCCTCCTTCCGGGCGACCATTTCCGGGGCGAGATTCTTCGGGAGCGAGAGCATTGCCCACCCGAGAAGGGCGGTTCCCACGCTGACCTCGAACGCGATCGGGAGGATCGCCTTTGCTGATGCGCGTCCGACTTTCGGGTGGCCGATGACGGAGCCCTTGTCCGGTTTGAGCGTGCCGGTGAGGTTTGCGATCGCCTCAACCCCGCTCAGGGCAAGGATCACGCCGACGAAGGAGACCCACACATGGCCGAAATTCTCATGCAGGGGTTCGAGGTGGTTGAAGGAGAGAAAGCGCGCGCTGAGGAGGATGATTGCGACGACCACGATCATCGTGGGAACCGCGAGGGCCACGGCGAAGCTTCCGCTGTGGCGGGGGCCGAAGAGATTGAGAATCCCGATCAGGATGATGACCCCGATCGTTGCGACCATGATGTGCTCCTGCGGCACTCCGAGGTAGCTCAGGGCCGCCCATCCGCTCAAGGCCGCCGTGACCGTCAGGTCCGCGACCAGCAGGAGGGCACCCACAACCGCCAGCAGCCTCCCGTGGTGGGCTGCCGCCGAATAAACTCCCCCGCCGTCAGGAAAACAGCGGCAGACGACGAGATAGTTCAGCCCGACGATCGCGGTGAGCGCGCAGACGGCAACGATGATTGGCAACGAAGAGAACCCGCTTGCCGCGAACGCGAGGCCGATGACGTAAGCCTTGCTGGTCCCCCAGTCGCCATAGAGAAGAGCGGAAGCGCGCTTCCAGTCCAGGTTGCGCGGGCGATGAATCGAAATGCTGTCCACAAAAAGAAAGGTGCCTGTTCTGAACCCTGCATGAAGCCCAGTCAATGGCGAAGTCATCGCAACGCGCCACGCAACTTTTTGCGTTGTGCGGGGTTTTCTTTATTTACTTCACCTCCTTGATAATTTAGAGCGTATTCCCACGTATGCTCCCCTCGTCGATTTTCAGAGTCCTGATTGCGGTGTCCGCTCTGGGGCTTGTCTTGCCGGCCCGTTCCCAATCGGTTCCTGTCAACACCGAAATCATGATTCAGGATATCAAGCCCGAGTTCGTGGACACACCCAAGCTCACTTCTGGAGGATATTCAAAGAAGTCCACCGGTCGGCCCGGGCAGTGGCTTGAGGTCGAGGTGACATTTGAACGGAATGCCATCCCCAAAGCCCCGAAATTCAGCGGCGATCTGGTTTTCACCTATTATCTTCTTCTGAAGAATGAGGGGATGACCGAGGATCGCAAGCCGACATTGCTCACCGGGTCCGTGACCCATGTCCATGTTCCGCAGGAAAAGGGCCTGCACGCCGTTGCCTACGTGAGCCCGCGGACTCTGGCGAAGTTTTTTGAGGGCAAGGTTCCATCGAATGCCATGCAGACGCTGCTTTCGGTGGGGGTTGAGGTGAAGGGTGAAAGCGGTCTTCTGGCGATGAAGACCTGGCAGGGCAAGCTCGGGGGAACTCCTCAGGCGCCCGTGGGATGGTGGACTGATGGCGCTGCAAAATACACCACCGTGCCCGGCTTCATCCTCGGCAAGGACAAGACACCGTTTGCATCTTTGGAGTGGGATTACTTCGAACAGGTGAAACCCCAATCGGGCAATTAATCCCGGAGATTCTTTCAATGGCCAAACCCACTCGAATTTTTGCGCTGGATCTCGGCATGCAGACCGTAAGTCTGGCGGAGTTCCATAAGCTCCCCGACGGGGGATTCAGCCTCCATGCTTTTGCCCAGACCGAGCTGATTGCCGACCCGTCGGCTGATGCCACCCGTCCTGCCCAGATCAAGGATGCGGTTGAGCAGCTGAAAGCCTCGATGGGCATCAAGAGCCGGGAGCCGGTGAACTTCAGCCTCCCCGCGCAGTCGGTTTTTTCGCGTTTTGTCAAGCTTCCCGGATCCGCGCCCGAGGATGTCGGGGGCATCATCGCATTCGAGGCGCAGCAGAATGTTCCATTCCCCATCGACGAAGTGGTGTGGGATTACCAGATCATGGGGGGGCAGCGCGACGGCAACTGGGATGTGGTCCTGGTGGCGATGAAGGCCGATCAGCTTGGCGAGGTGGCGGATTCGGTGAATGCCGGCGGGCTCAAGCCGAACATCATCGATGTCGCACCCATGGCGGTCTACAATGCATTCCGCTACAATTACCCCGAAGCCACCGGGTGCTCGCTGATCGTGGACATCGGTGCCCGGACGACCAATCTGATTTTTGCGGAGGGGGAGCGCGTCTTCAGCCGGAGCATTCCGGTCGGCGGCAGCACGATCAGCGCTGCTGTGGCGAAGGAGTTCCACCAGGACATCACGGTTGCCGAGAAACTGAAGATTCAGAAAGGATTCGTGAGCCTGGGCGGCGCCTACGCCGAGCCGAGCGATCCGACCGAGGCCCGGATCGCGAAAGTTGTTCGCAACACGATGACCCGGTTGCACGCCGAGATCACCCGATCGGTCAGCTTTTACCGCACCAGCCAGTCCGGCAGCCAGCCAGTGAGGGTATTCCTCTGTGGCGGAACGGTCAGCCTTCCCTACATGGTCGAGTTTTTCAGCGAAAAGCTTCAGACCCCGATTGAATTTCTGAACCCGCTGAAGAACGTCACGGTGACCAGCGCATCGGTTGCGGAAAACCTGTCCACCAAAGCCCACACCGTCGGGGAACTGGTCGGAGCCGCGTTGCGCTCCCTGGACAATTGCCCGATTGAGATCAACCTGCGGCCGACTTCCGTTGTCAAGGAACAGGACCTCGCGCGCAGGCGGCCGTTCCTGATCGCCGCCGCGGTGTGCCTGCTGCTGACTCTGGCGGCATGGTGGCTCTATTTCGATCGCGCGACACGGATCAACGATGATGTTCTGGCCGGGGTTCAGGCGGATGTCACCCGTTTGGAAGGAATCGCTGGACAAATGGACGGCCTTTTTGCCAGGCAGAAGAAGTTGGATGCCTTGGTTTCTCCGCTTCTTCTGGCTTCCGCCGAGCGGGCCGCATGGGTTGGGATTCTGGATGTTTTGGGGGAGAAACTGCCTGCCCGTTTCATCTGGATCACGGAGCTTCAGCCGATGTCAGGGGGCAAGGTTATTGGCGTGGAGAAACCGGGCAGTGCCGCTGCGCAGCCTCCACCCGCTCCGCCGGCCGGCCCGCCAAAGCCCGGCCATAACCCGCAGTCATCGGCGTCGATTTCTGCGCTCGAAGTCAGGGGGTTGTATCTCGACAATCCGCCGAACGATAAAGAGGCCAGAATCATCGATGAGTTCGTTGAAAATTTGAAGGCGTCTCCCATCTTTGACCTTCCTGAAGACAAGGCCAAGATTGTCATCCAGCGGACGACGCCCACTGGAGAAAGCTGGGCGTATGGCTACACCCTTGTTCTCCCGCTTCGGAACCCCATCCCGCTTCCATGAACTGGTTCAAAGAAAACCCATTTCTCGCCGGACTGGTTGTGATCACTCTGGCCGCCGCCGCCGTTCTCGGTTACCTGATTTCCCAATCGGTTTCAGCCTACTCCACATCCTGCGAATCCTATGCGGCGGCTATCGCCAAGCTGCACAGCCTCCAGAACAAGATTCCCTTCCCGAGTGAGGCAAACCAGAAAGCCCTCCAAGCGGGGCTCGACAGCTATTCCGCCCGGATCCAGGCATTCCAGTCCCAGCTGGCGAAAATGAAGATTCCTCTGGATGAAAAGATCACCCCGCAGCAGTTCCAGGACGGACTCCGCACCGCGGTGAATGACATCCGCGCCAAGGCCGAGGCCGGAGAGGTCGGACTCCCGGCGAATTTTTATTTTGGGTTCGACCAATACAAGGATCAGGTTCCGAGCGAACAGGCCGCCCCTGCGCTTTTCCGCCAGTTCCGGGTGATCCAGTCCATTGTCGCACGCCTTGTGGATTTCAAGGTCGCCTCGGTGGATTCCATCGTGCGGCCGCCGCTTGCTGAAGAACTCGGCTCCAAGCCGGCGGAATCAAAAAAATCCGATGCCCAGGAGCCTGTCCTCAAGAAGCTTCCATTTGATATTGCGTTCACAGCGGAGCAGGGGAAATTCCGGGTGGCGTTCAATTCCCTGCTCGGCTCGGACCAGTTTCTGATTGTCCGGTCGGTTGGAATCCAGAATACGAACCCGCATGCGCCATCCAAGAATGCCGGGGGCAGTGGTTCCCAGGCCGCCAATAATCCGTTTTCTCCGTCGACGGACGGATCAGTTCACGGGGAGGCGGACAAAAAATCCCTGCAAGTCATCCTCGGCCGGGAGCTTGTGAAGGCTGTCCTGCACCTGGACATGCTGGATTTTGCAGAGCCGGTCGCCCCGAAAAAGTAAGAGACATGGATTGGATCAAAAAAAATTACGAGAGAGCCCTCCTTGGTGTGTTTGCCCTGGCATTGCTGGCCAGTGCGGGATGGCTTTCATTCCAGGCCGTTTCATTTCCTGAGACCTTTTCCGAGCGCAACAGTTCCAAGAAGCCCGACAATACCATCGCCCCGCCGGATTTGAAGTCCATCGAGTCTGCCTCGGAGCTGACGACCTCGCCCGGAACCTGGAGCGCCCATGCGGGGTCGCTTCTCGCTTCCAGGCCGTATGTTCTCAAGGACGACAAGCTTTTCGATCCGCTTGAGGGAGGAGACAATCTCCATCCCCCGATCACGAACGCCTGGTTGATCAAATACAATCTGGATTACTCGGCTCCCGATATCAAAGACCAGGATCCGGACAACGACCGGTTTACGAACCTGGAGGAGTTTCTCGCCCAGACCGACCCCACGAATCCCAATGCGGTGCCCCCGTATTACACCAAGCTGAAACTGACGAAGTTCATCCCGGAGCCGTTCCGGCTCAAGTTCAGCGGCGATTCGGGCGATGGCGAGACATTCATCCTCAATGCGCGTGATGCCAAGTCGCGCACGCAGTTTCTCAAGCTCGGCGACATGGTCGCGGGCACCCCGTATAAGGTGCTCTCCTACGAGAAAAAGACGGACAACCGGAACGACATGGAGGTCGATGTCTCGGTCCTGACTGTTGAAAACACCAAGACGGGAGCAAAGATCCCGCTTGTCTATAACAAGGAAGCCGATGACCCGACCTCATACGGCGAATTCCTTTACCTCTACGACAATTCCAAAATCCGGCAAAAGAAAGACGATGAGTTCACTTTGCCGCCGGACACATCCAAAAAATACAAACTTATTGACATTTCTGCACAAGAAGCCGTAATAGAAGACCTTGGATCCGGACAGAAATTCCGGATCGGCAAGGCTGAATGACCACCAGCCGTATTTTCCTTCCATGCTGCCAGAACCAATCATGAAATTGCCCAAGTTGCTTTGTGGCATGGGCCTCCAGCCCATGCGACTTTCCATTTTTTCGATTTTTTTCCTGGCAGCCATTCCGGCAGTCCGAGCCCAATACCCCGGTGTGCAGGGAACGGCCGAAGCCCAGATCCGGCGCTCCGAGCAAACGGCGGAATACGCGAAGACGATTACGCTCAAAGGCCAGCAGGCTCTTCAAACCCAGGATTATGAGAGCGCCTTTGCCTATTATAAGAGCGCGGTCGATATGCTGCCTGCCGGCGGATCGGCGAGCGCCTCTCTCCGGCAGCAGGCGCTGGATGGTTTTTCCGATGCCGCTGTCAAACTCGCCCGCCAGCGGATTTCCGAGGGGCGTTTCGAGGATGCGAAAACGACGGTGGCCGTTGTGTTGGAGGACCGCTACAACCCCTCCTACAAGCCTGCAGTTTCTTTGAACAACGAGTTGAAGGACAAGACCTCTTTCTACAGCCAGACGATGACGCCCGGCTTTGTGGCGAATGTGGAGGAAGTCAAGCAGCTCCTGCAGGAGGCGCAGGGATTCTACGCGTCGGGCCGTTATGACCTTGCTTTCAAGCGTTACGAGCAGGTTCTGAACATCGACAAATACAATATCGCCGCCCGCCGCGGGATGGAGCAGGTCAACGGGGCCCGCCAGAAATTTGCGGACACCTCCTACAGCGAGGCCCGCAGCGACATGATCCGTCAGGTCAACAAGGCATGGGAGCTTCCTGTGAGGCGCTTTGATTCCACGGCATCGCAGATCATCGAGCAGCCGCAGATCGACACCCGCGGCACGGCCGCCATCAACCGCAAGCTCGAGGAAATCATCCTTCCCTCGATCAACTTCAGCGAGACGACGATCCGTGAGGCTCTCGATGAACTGAAGCGCCGCGCCGCCTCGGCTGACAAAGACGAACCGGACCCGACACGCAAGGGCGTCAACATCGTTCTCAAGCTCTCCCCCGAGCAGGAAAGTGCCATCCTGCCGTTCTCGCTGACGCTTTCCGATATTCCTCTCGGTGCCGCCATTGATTACGTCGCCCGTGCTGCCAACCTCAAGCTCAAGGTCGAGCCGTACTCCGTCGTGGTGGTCCCTCAATCCGAACCCACCGACATTCTCCTGACCAAAGAATACAAGGTCCCGCCGAGCTTCATCTCCTCGCTTCCCGCCAACGCAGCCGCTGCGACTCCCGGAGTGGCCCCCGGTTCCCAGTCCTCTGTCACCGCCCGCTCGGGTGCCCGCGAGTATCTTGAAAGTCAGGGGGTCACATTTCCCGATGGAGCCAGTGCAAACTACATCGCGTCTTCCAGCCGTCTGATCGTCAAAAACACCCAGTCGAATCTCGACCTCGTTGATACCCTCGTCGAAAACTCCCTCACCACTCCGCCCAGCCAGGTGGAGATCGAGTCGAAGTTTCTCGAAATCACCCAGAACAACCTCAAGGAACTCGGCTTCGATTGGCTCCTCGGCCAGTTCGCCATGCCTTTCGGAACCGGTGTTTACGGGGGAGGTGGAACCACTGCCGGGGGATCCAACATGATTGGGACAACCGTTGACGGCAACGGCACTCCCAATGGCAATACCGCGTTTCCCTTCCTGAATCCCGGTGGTGTTATTCCGGTAGGGGCCTCCTCGCTTTCCCAAGGAGCGATCACCGCCGGCAATCGCTCCGGAACGACCGCTCTCGGTGTCAATGCTGTGGACGCGCTGCTTTTTGGAACTCCGGTCGGTCCGGCACCTGCGGTCCTGGCACTGGCGGGTGTCTTTACCAATCCGCAATTCCAGGTTGTCCTCCGGGCTCTCAACCAGTCGAAGGGCGTGGATCTGGTGAGTGCCCCCAAGGTTACCACCAAAAGCGGTCAGCGGGCCACGATCGAGATCGTTCGGGAATTCCGCTATCCTTCGGAATACGATCTGCCCCAGGTGACTTCCCAAGCCGGCCAGCTCTACACGCCTGTTGCACCGACATCTCCGACTGCGTTTGAAATGAAGCCGACCGGAATCACTCTGGAGGTGGAGCCGACTGTCGGACCTGATGGATACACGATCGACCTTGTTCTGGCGCCGCGTGTTGTGGAGTTTGACGGATTCATTAATTACGGCAGCCCGATTCGTGCGGACGTGAGCGTCGGCGGGTTCGGTGGAATCGGTGCGCTGAGCAAGAACATTCTTGTGACAGCCAACGTGATCAACAAGCCGGTCTTCTCCACGCGTGAGGTGACCACCCAGGTCTCCGTATATGACGGGCAGACGGTTGTCATGGGCGGGCTCATGCGCGAGGATGTGCAGAAGGTGGAGGACAAAGTTCCGATCCTCGGCGACATTCCTCTGGCCGGTCGCCTGTTCCGAAGCAGCGCCGACCAGCACGTGAAGCGCAATCTCATCATGTTTGTGACCGCCAGTCTTCTTGACCCCGCAGGTCAGCCGCTGATCCGGGCCGATGAGGAGGATCAGGTCGTCGCCGTGCCAAATGCGGCCGCTGTCGAATCCGAGGCGATTCCAGGAGACCCGGCGACTGTTCCTCTTCCTCAATAACACTTTTACCCTTCGATGAAATACGGAACACCGGAATTGATCACGTGGCATGGGCTTCCAGCCCATGTCTTAAATCGCACGGGCTCGAACCCCATGCCACACACCGAACCGGCGGCCCATACCTCCCGTTCTGCATCGGCCGCTTGTCGCTGGCACTGCTTTTTGCTTCTTGGACTCATCCTCTCCGCACCGGCGCTCGTTTCCGCTCAAAACTCCGCATCCCTCGCCGAGCGGGAAATCGTGCGCCGGCAGGAGGACTTGCTGGTTGCAGACAAGTTGATTGCCAAGGGCGATCAGGCGCTCAGCGACAAGGAATTCGAATCCGCCTATGTGAGCTACCTTGACGCGCTGGACAAAATCCCCGCGGGTCCGGCCACCGGGGCACAGAGGAAGGCTGCCACCGCGAAGTTCAGCACCGCCGGAATTGCCTACGCCAATTTTCTTGTCCAGAACGGCAGGTATTCGGACGCCGAGCAGGTGGCGAAGACAGTCCTTCTTCCCCAATACAATCCGGGCTACAAGCCGGCCGTCCAGTTCCTCTCAAACCTCGAACAGTCGGACTACTACAACAAGACGGTGACTCCCCAGTTCGCCGCCCAGCGGGATGAGGTCAGCAAACTCCTGGCGGAAGCCGATGGATTTTACGCGACCGGACGTTTCGATCTGGCCATCAAGCGCTACGAGCAGGTGCTGAACATCGACCGCTACAACAATGCTGCGCGCATGGGCATGGAGAGGGTCAATAACCAGAAAAGCACCTACTACGGCAATGCTTACAATGAGACCCGCAGCCGGATGCTCTGGCTGGTGGATCGGGCATGGGAGCGTCCGGTCAAAAAACTTCAAAACCGGGATACCGCTTCCGGGGCGCAAGGCCGGAATGTTGCGGGTATGGGAACCGAAGCCATTTCTGCCAAGCTCAACCGCATCATCATTCCGAAGATTGAGCTGAGGGATGCCACCGTCCGTGAGGCGGTCGAATTCCTCAAACAGCGGAGCCGCGATCTCGATACGACGACCGAAGACCCCAAGCAAAAGCGCGGGGTGAACATCGTCCTCAAGCTCCCACCCGCGTCTGCCACACCGGTTGTTTCCACGGACCCGACGGCTGTCCCCGCGCCGGATGCTTCCGCGCCCGCCCGCCCGGTTGCGAATGCCGACACCAAAATCAATCTCTCTCTCAACAATGCGCCCCTGATCGAGGCGCTGCGGTATCTGACCGAGCTCGCCGGCCTCAAATACAAGGTCGAGCCATTCGCTGTTTCCATCGTTCCCATCTCGGAGAACACCGAGGATTTGCTGACGAAGGAATACCGGGTTCCCCCGGGGTTTATTCCTTCGGGATCCACTTCTGCCGAGCCTGCGACTGCCGTCGCCGGTCCCGGGCCGAACCTGAACGACTCCAGGATTAAGGATCGAACAGGCGCTCTTGATTTTCTAAAAAGCCAGGGGGTTCCGTTCCCTTCCGGTGCGTTTGCGCAATACGTTCCTGCGGGCAGCAAGCTGATCGTTCGGAATACCCAGCCTGCGTTGGATCTGATTGACACTTTGGTGGACGCTGCAATGGGGATCCAGCCGACCCAGGTGGAAATCGAGTCGAAATTTCTGGAAATCACCCAGAACAACATGAAGGAGCTCGGTTTCAACTGGCTCTTGGGCCCTCTGAACATCGGGGGGGGGATGTATGGAGCGGGCGGCACGGAGGGGTTTGGACGGACTAACAACGCGGCAGCGAATCCATTCGGTGCCATTGGCCAAAACCCCGTCACGGGTGGTCTGCGATCAGGGACCGGGATCGGCGGCGGATCTGCGGTCACCGCCAACTCGATTGATGCTCTTCTCTACCAGCAAGCGGGAGGCCTGGCTGGTGCCTTCACTCCGGCTCCCGCGATTTTCGGGCTTTCGGGCGTGTTCTCGAATCCCCAGTTCCAACTGATCATTCGAGCTCTCAACCAGAAGAAAGGGGTGGATCTCATGTCCGCCCCGAAGGTCACAACCAAGAGTGGAAACAAGGCGGTCATCAAGGTTGTCCGCAACTTCCCCTATCCCACCGAATTCAATGCGCCGGAGCCTCCGCCTCCACCTCAGGGGAACACGACATTTATTGCGGGACCGACATCGGTCATCTCCCAAGGTATTGTTGCTCCTTCGACTCCCACAACCTTCGAAACCCGGGATCTTGGCGTGACTTTGGAAGTCGAGCCGGTTGTGGGTCCCGACAACTACACGATCGATCTCAACCTCTCGCCCGAGGTTGTCGAGTTTGAGGGATTCATCAATTATGGTTCCCCAATCCTTGGTGCGATTTACCAGCCGCTTCCGATTCCTGATATCGTTCAATCGACGATTACGGACAACACGATCAACCAGCCGATCTTCTCCACCCGGAAGGTGACGACGAGCGTGAGCATCTGGGACGGGCAGACCGTGGCCCTTGGCGGACTCATCCGCGAGGACGTGCAGAAGGTGCAGGACAAAGTGCCGATTCTCGGAGACATTCCCCTTGCAGGGCGCTTGTTCCGCTCGGATGTCGACCAGAAGATCAAGCGGAATCTGATTATTTTCGTGACCGCCCGTCTGATGGATGCGGAAGGGAAACCGGTCCGTCAGGATGACGAGCAGGAGGAGATCGTCGAGCCACTCGGACTCCCTGAGGACCTTCCCCCTCCGGCCTTCGAGAACCGCTCGCTCGGAAAATAATTCAGCCGCCCGTGGCGGGAATGCGGAATGGAAGCGGGGTATGCCCGCAGCACCTTGGAGGGACGACCGCCGTGTCGTCCGTAGATCCGGCTGGGAAAAACAAGTCGGCGCTGACGGCGCAGCGCCCTCCATTGAACGCCCCATAGTGGCATGGGCACGAGCCCACGGCACAGGTGCGATTCGAAACAAATGCTCACCCCAGCACCCGCAGGCAATCCTGGCAGTAGGCCGCCGGGTCGGTGGATTGGAGAATCCCGGAAACAATCACCACGCGTTTTCCTCCTGAGGCAAGGACCTCCCCGAGATTTTCCAATTTGATCCCTCCGATGCAAAATATCGGGACGGAGACGCGGCGGTGGACTTCGGCCACTTCCCGCAATCCGACCGGTTTGTAGTCGGGCTTTGTGGGCGTGGAAAACAGCGGTCCGAAGCCGATGTAGTCGGCTCCCCGTGAATCGACGGCCTGCTCCAGGCTGTGGGTCGAGAGGCCGATAAGGGCATCAGGTCCGATGATGGCGCGGACATCCGCGACCGGCATGTCGTCCTGTCCGACATGAACGCCATCGGCACCTGTCTCCGCTACAAGTTGCGGATGATCGTTCAAAAGGAAGGGGACTCCGGCCTCGCGGCAGGCAGGAGCGATCCGCAAGGCGGTATCCCGGATGGTTCCGATGTCGTGTGACTTGGCGCGGAGCTGGATCACTCCGACCCCGCCCGCCAACATGAGGCGGACCATTGGCAGCGCACTGGAGGGATCGACGTATCCGAGATCGAGGATTCCATACAGGCGGCAGCGGGATAGGGTTTTCATCTGGCTATGCCTCATAGGATAAGGCGGCTTCCGTCGGTTTCCAATCCGCCTTTTTCATTCCATCCGGAGAAAAGTTCATGCAACAAAATTGTTGTTGCGCTTGACCAATGGCAGTCAGAAGCGTAGGCATTTTTTCCATGCGGTTGATGGTTTGCCCCAGAACAAAAGTGCCTGATTTCGTTGAGGCACCGGTTACACATTTTGTGAGCTTGATCGACCCTGACGAGGTCAATACCTACCTCCAGCCGCCTCGGGGCACCCGTCACCGTCTTCAGCTTGTTTTCCATGATCTCGACGATATCGAGATGACGATCCCCAAGTATTTGCGGTATGAGGCTCCAAAGGAGCACCATGTCGCCGCCCTGGTGGAATTCGGAAAGAAAATGGCTCCGCTTTCCGATTGGGGACTGCTGACGCATTGCGAGGCCGGGATCAGCCGCTCCTCCGCCGCTGCGATCACGATGCTTGTTTCGGCGGGTTATGCCCCGCCTGTGGCATTTGGCTTTGTCCGGCGCGTTTGCCCGCTGATGCTTCCCAACCGGCGGATCCTTCGCATGGCTGACGAGATTCTTGGAACCGGTGGAAAGCTGCATCGCATGGCGGAAGTCTATCGCCGGAAGGCCTTTCAGCGGGCCGGCTACGAGGATCCGACCAATGTCCTCCTTGCTGAAGCGCAGGCTGCGGGAAAACGCAGTTTGCTCGCCAGGATCCTTGCTTTCTTTTCTTCCGGGAGGCAATTGCAAGTCGGGCAAGTCGGCACCGGAGCCCGGATGCGGGGGATCGATCTTCAAAAGGCGGCTGCGGCAAAAGTGGACAACAGGTCGAGACTCAAGGGCTAACCCTGTTCCCTTTGCAGGAAAAGGTGGCATCGGCGTCCCGCCGATACGAATCAAAACTCCTCATGGCCGGGACGGCCATGCCACGTTAATCGAACAGTATTGGGGCTAACCAAACCACTCGGTGTGGAAAAACTTGCCGGCAGGCTTGTCGGTGCGCTCGTAGGTATGGGCTCCAAAGTAGTCCCGCTGTGCCTGAAGAAGGTTGGCCGGGAGCCTGAGTGACCGATAGCTGTCGAAATAGGCGAGTGCCGCGCTGAATGCCGGCACTGCAACGCCCAGCCCAATGGCCGTCTGGATCGCCATCCGCCAACTCGACTGCGTTTCCGCAATGATATTGCAAAAATACGGGTCGAGAATCAGGTTCTTGAGATCCGGATTATTGCGGTAGGCCCCGGTGATGCGGTTGAGAAAACGGGCGCGAATGATGCACCCTCCGCGCCAGATTGACGAGATATCGCCGAAGTTGAGATCCCATCCGTAGAGCTCCGAGGCGGCTCCGAGTTGGGCGAATCCTTGCGCATAGCTGATGATCTTGCTGGCGTAGAGGGCGTCCTTCACGGCGGCGATCATCGCATTCCGGTCGCCGCTCCATTCCGGAACGCCGGGCGGCGGCAGGACCTCCGAGGCTGCAACGCGCTCGCTTTTCATCGAGCTGAGGATCCGGGCTTCAACCGCGCTCCCGATCACGGAAAGCGGCACACCCATTTCGACCGCGTGGCCGACCGTCCATTTTCCGGTGCCCTTCTGTCCGGCCTTGTCGAGGATGACATCCACGAGCGCATTCCCGGACTCCGGATCTTTGCGCATGAAGATGTTTGCCGTGATCTCGATCAGAAACGAATCGAGTTCCCCCCGGTTCCACTCGGAAAAGATCGCGGCGAATTCGTCGGCCGTCGGCGCGACGGTTGCCTGAAGAATCGCATACGCCTCGCAGATGAGCTGCATGTCGCCATATTCGATTCCATTGTGAACCATCTTCACGTAATGCCCGGCGCCGTCAGGGCCCATGTGCCGGCAGCACGGCTCGCCCTCCGCGACAGCCGCGATTTTTGTGTAGATGGGTTCGAGCGCTTTCCAGCCTTCGGCTGATCCACCGGGCATGATGGACGGCCCCTTGAGAGCGCCTTCCTCGCCGCCCGATATGCCGACCCCGAAGAAATGGATTCCCTGTTCCCGAAGTGCCAGTTCGCGCCGCCGGGTATCCGTCCAAAGGGAATTTCCCCCGTCAACGATGATGTCCCCGGGCTCAAGGAGTGGCAGGAGCTGACCGATGACGGCATCCACCGGAGCGCCCGCCTTGACCATGATCTGGACTTTCCGCGGCCGTGCGAGCGCGCCGACAAATTCCTCCAGCGTCAGGCAGGGGACGATGTTCTTCTCCTGCGCGCGGCCTCCGGCAAACCTTTCGGTGACCGATGCCGTCCGGTTGTAAACGGCGACGCGGAACCCTCTCGATTCCATGTTCAGAACGAGGTTTTCACCCATCACGGCGAGGCCGATCAGGCCGATGTCACATTGGATTGGTTTTGCAGACACAAGCCGGGTATCGTAGTGTGGCCTGTGCGGACCATGCAACCGTCTTCTTCGCGATGAATCTGCCCAACAAGCTCACTGTTTCGAGGCTTTGGCTCACAGCGGCATTTGTCGTTTGCTTCGCCGTGGAGATCCCGGGCCGCTTCACCATCGCGCTCGTCGTTTTTCTCGCCGCGACGGTCACGGATTACCTCGACGGAGTCATCGCCCGCCGCCGGGGGCTCATCACCGACTTCGGCCAGCTCATGGATCCCCTGGCGGACAAAATTCTCACCGCGTCCGCGTTTATCAGCCTCTGCGCCATCGACGCGTTCCCCGCATGGGCTGTCATTGTGATCATCAGCCGCGAATTTCTCATCACGGGCCTCCGGTCGCTCGCCTCTTCAAAGGGCATCATCGTGCCCGCCGACAAGCTCGGAAAACACAAAACCGCCTGGCAGATGATCACCATCATCTACTTTCTCATCCTGCTCTCCGTGAACGAATGGTCGCCCGGACCGTGGCTTGCGCCTGCCTGGGGATTCGGCACCCACGGACTCGTCTCCATCACCGTCATCCTCACCGTCTATTCCGGCGCCGCCTACCTCGCCAAGAACCGCTCGCTGATCCAGACGGGCTGATTGCGTGCCTGCGGCGGCAATGGGGAATGTAAAATGAAAAATGGAGAATGAAAAATCCCACGGCACCGTTTCTGGAGGGATGCCCGCTGTGGCGTCCGTGGAATTGGATTGGGGAAAACAAGTCGGCGCTGACGGCGCTCCAGGGCGTCCGACTTTTCTACCACATCAGGATATTCATCTCGCCCTGATACGGCCAGTCTTCCACCCGCTCCACCAGCTTTGCCCGCACCGAATTTGCCAGCACATATTGCCACTTCTCGGTGTAGTTCTCCGAACGTCGCAATTGAGTGTCCCAAAAATCCCGTTGCCAGAGCGGGGCATCCTCCCGGTGCGGCCAGTGGCGTGCGGCATGCGACTTCCAGAAGGAAACCCATTGTTTGAGCGGCCTTGGAGGGAATTCCGCCGGTGCGCAAAAGAGATGCGCATGGTCGGGCATGAGCACATATCGCCCGACCGACCAGGATGTCGCAGCGCCCCATGCGTCTCGAAGAGTCGCGTGAGCGGAAGCGTTCGCAAGCACCGGCTTCCGGCCAGCCGTGCAAACGGTCAGAAAAACGATGGCGGGGGTATTGAATCCCTCGTGCAGTGGCGGATGCGCGGGGTGGTGGCGTCCGGCTTCGTCCATCACAAAGGGTGGGCTGCAGAGGGCAATCTGCAGAATCAAAAAAGTCGGCGCTGACGGCGCAGCGCCCTCCAATTGGACCGGCCTCTGGAGGGACGCCCGCCGTGGCGTCCGACTTTTTCATTCTGCATTCCTCATTCCGCGCGAAG
The DNA here is from genome assembly GCA_964431635.1 of uncultured Chthoniobacter sp. Taxonomy (GTDB): domain Bacteria; phylum Verrucomicrobiota; class Verrucomicrobiia; order Chthoniobacterales; family Terrimicrobiaceae; genus QYQL01. Next base: position 99,437 of record CAYSKK010000011.1, read on the forward strand.
CGCCATGCAACTGTTGCGTAAATTAATACAGGTTTTCCCTATTTGTGATTGCGGGATGGCTTTTGTTGTCAAAAGGCAGCCGTGACGAGAGATTGGGGTCGTTATGAAAAAGCCAACTAACAAACTGTCGGTTCAATCAGCTTTCAGCTTGGTTGAATTACTCGTTGTGATTGCAGTCATCGCGGTCATCGCGGCGATTGCCATTCCCAACATCGCAAACATCACCCAGTCGGCAGATCAGGCCACCAAGCTGCGCAATGCCCAGTCCCTGGCCATGACCTACAACAACTACGCGGAGGCATATTATGCCGTGAGCAATGCGTATCCTAGTACTGCAGACAAAACGGCGGCCCTTAACTCTATGGCCAGCGGCCAGTCCGTTGTGAATACCCGCTTGGGCGTGACGAACTCCTTCCGCCTGCCGGGCATCACCACCAACAATACCGATCTGACCAAATTGCTACTGACCAACAACCAACTGGTCTTCACGCCAAGCCAAACCAACTGATCAGCAATCGTGGATTTTTCTCCTCTTATTTGAGGGGGGAAGCCAAAACTTGAGACAGGCTCTGAGACCCCACTCAGAGCCTGTTTTGTTGGAAGAGAAAAGTTTTTCCGAAGCAGTCTTCCCGAGCAAATATGTCAAAGTCGGCATTCAGTTTGGTTGAACTTCTTGTTGTGATCGCGGTGATCGCCGTGATCGCGGCGATCGCGATCCCCAACATCGCGAACATCACCCAGTCGGCGGACAAGGCAGCCAAGCTCCGCAACGCCCAGAATGTCGTTTCCGTCTATAACTCCTACCTCGCCTATTATCAGGCGACTGCGGATTCCCGGGATTTCCCGTTTTCAACAAAAGAGGATGCCGTGGCTGCGCTTATCGCATCTGGCGGGCTGATCGTGACGAACAACCGTCTCGGCACCACAAATTCCTTCCGCGTCCCCGTGCCCACCACGAACGAAATTGGCATGGAAAATCTCGTCATGTCCAACGGTCAACTTCTGATGATCAACCAGCAGTAGGGCAAACCTTTCGGGAGGGGCTTCTGTCAAAAGATGAAAAAAATTTCTGGAATTTCATGGATTGAAGTTTTGATTGTGATCGCGGTCCTTTGGATCATTGCCGTCATCACGATTCCGAATCTCCCGGTTCTGATCGAGGCGAACCGGATGGCCAAGAGCCAGCGAACTGCGATGTCTCTGGCCAACCTCGCTCTGGCCGCCCGGAACAGCGGATATCCCGGCTGGGAAAACAGGTCCGCCGCCATCACGGGGCTCATCAACGGTTTCGCGGTGACAAACCCGGCCGACCCAAGCATCGAAATCCGCTTTCAAAGCAGATTTTTAACTTCGGAAGAGCGGTCATCTGCCGCGGCGTATCTGACCTTGGACGGAAAGAGCCTGATCTACGTGCCCGGAGGCGGGCAGCCTACAAATCTCTGATTTTGCGCCTGCGGCGCGAATGTCACGAATGCGGATTGCGGAATGACAATATTGGAGGGACGCCCGCTGTGGCGTCCGTAATTTGGTTTGTGAAAAAGTCGGCGCTGACGGCGCAGCGCCCTCCAATGGAACCGATCTCCGGAGGGACTGCGTCCGACTTTTTCCATTCCTCATTCCGCATTCCCCATTGCGCGCGAAGCGCGCCAGACGATATTTTCCGGGCGATACATGTCGCTGTTCGACGCCTGAAACTCTGCTTTGAGGCGCACCCGGATTTTCGAGACATCCACGAGTTCCCATGAAGTCAGCCGCAGGTCGTTTCCGGATTTTCCGGTGTGGCGGATGGCGACGAGGAGGTGGCGGGCATCGTCCCGGATCTTGTTTGTCGAGGTCTTCGGCTCGTAATAAAATGTGCGAAGCGTGCTTGTCGGCGAGTCGTAGAGTTTCGGGTCGAGGTAAACGACTTTGCCGTTTTCCATGGTGAGCCGGAGGTCCGGGTATCCGCTCCGCTGGTCTTCCCCGCCGGCATTCTTAGGAATCGTGCACTTCCACCCCGGCTCGCTGTTGAGTTCGAGCAGGAGGCGGTCCTCGACGTGGCGGCTGGCTTCGTTGACGCGTGCCGTGTCATGAATCTTTCCCTCCGGTTCGTTCAGGGCGTGCAGGGTCCGGTCCAGGGCGCGCCCGATCCGTTCGAGCCATGCGGCGTCATTTTTCGGATCGACGGGGATGACTTTCTTTCCGGTGGCTGCAAGGACAACATCGGGGAAGGGGATGTCTTTCAGGCCCCGTTCATCCCGGAGCACCCAGCGGACCAGTTCGCAGGCATCGGCGGAGTCTTCCGCCCGGACCGCAGGGGAGGCGAGCAGAGCCACCCCGGCCAATAGGAAGGAGAACGAGTTGGAGCCAAAACGCCGCAGATTGAGGGAATTCACACAGATCGAGGGGCTGAAAACACAAAAGCAGACTTGCCACTCGCTAAAGATGGGGAGGGAGACCTGCTCGCTGTCAGTGAATGATTTGTGATAATCCGAGAAAAACAATTCATTTCACCACAAAGAACACAAAGGCCACAAAGTAAGAATTTTTCAAACGCACCACTCCGATGCTTGCCTTACCCGCCGGGTGAATCAACTTTCCGATAAACTGTATCCAACTCTCTTTGTGTTCTTTGTGGTAGAATTCGTTTCTTGGATTTGGGATAATCTGTGGCGGTGGCCCATCAGATGGATTTCTTCACGGCCCTCAAAATGTCACGCTCATCTGGGCGCCGAGCACGAGGGCATTCGGGATGTTCCCGGTGCCGCCCGGGTTGATGACCCATTGGACATCGGGCTGGATGTAGGCAAACTTCGTGAGGTTCACGCGATACGCCCACTCGAGGACGATTTCATATTCCGGATACCCATTGCCCGCCGCGTTCGTTGCCGCCGCGTAGTCGCTGCTGAATTTTCCGTAAACGAAACCGAAAATCGAGTAGTCGTTGTCACGCGCGGGAACGAGGCCTTTATAAACGATGCCGGCGTTCGCCTGGCACGGCAGCTTGGCGATGTTCTGCTGCGGAGACAGAACGAAGGCCGACCACAGCGTGAGTCCCTGGTCGCTGCCGGGAGCCTCCTGCCACACCATCTGGTCGGCGTGCCAGTAGAACCCGTAGGAATTTGTCACCGTCTTGCCCGCGGCACCAATGTCCTGAAATGTCCACGGCGAATAGTAGGCTCCGACCCAGTAGTGGCCCGGAAGTCCCTTCATCTCCGTTTCTGGCGAGACCGCCTTGAAGGATTTTCCTTCCGAGCGGGCCTTTGTCGCCAGGGCAGTTTTTCCATCGCCCGCCGGTGCCGCCTTTTCCACCGGGCGCTTGAAGAATTCCGGAGTCCAGCCGAACTGGCTGATCAGGAGGACGCCGTCGCCGGAGCGGACGCTCCAGTCGAGGCCGTGGTAGTCGCGGTTGAACACCCGGTTCGAAACCTGGTAGGCGCCGACCATCGCGTTGAATTCCGGCGTCGGATCGACTCTCAGTCGGGCTGCCCAGACCGCCCACGGGTAAGCGGAAAACTGGGTGTTCACCGGCAGGGCCTGCGGGTTGCCGTCGATCCCGTTGTTCATATACAGCCAGTAGATCGGGGAGGAGGCGAAATCGTCGCCGGTCGAGAACCGTCCCGCCTTGATGCTGATCTTGTCGTCGAGCAGGCGCTGCTCCATCACGAGCGCGTAGAACATCGCCGTCTGCCCGCCATAGACCTGCTGGACGGTGAACTGGTTTCCGATGTTGTCCTGGGAGAGGCTCGATCCCGCCCGGTTCAGGCCGCTGACGTCGAAGGTGAGACCCTTCCAGCCGATGAGTTCCTCGAAATTCAACTGAAGCCCGAAGCTGACGTTGTCCGTGTAGGTGAACCCGCGGCTTTTTCCTCCGGTCGGATTTCCAGCGATGTTGTTTGTGTAACTGGCCGAAAGTTCGACGCCGGTGTCGTCCAGGTAGTTCCGGACGCCCCACCAGTCTCCGGAAAGCACCTCGCCATTCCACCACTCGCGGGAGCCGATATAGTTTGACGGATACGGATTGTAATACGTCCAGAACCGCGAGTGGCCACTGGCGTTGTCATCGCCCGGAACTTCGCCGACATGCTGGGCGTGGAGGGATGCCAGGGTGATTGCAAGTGCCAGGGAAAACAGGATTTTCTTCATAGGGAGGAAGGCGACAACGGAGGATAAGCAAAATCTGCGCGGACGGGCAATCCCGCAATCGGCGGAAGGCGGAAGGCGGAAGGGCGGTTTGGAGGGACGCCGCCGTGGCGTCCGACTTTCGAATTTCCCATTGCGCGCGAAGCGCGTTCAGACCCAACCCAGCCAGCCGACCAGGCCCGCAGCAGCGACGATGAAGAGAGGGTTGATCCTGGTCGTCGTAAAGATGGCGGTGCACACCCCGGTGAGCAGGTAAGCCCGCCAGTCGTGGTCGGCCGCTTTGCTCATCACCCAGCCGCTGGCAAGGATGAGGCCGACCGTGAGTGGGGCGAGCCCTTTTTCAATCGCCTTCCGGAGCGCCGAGTCCTTGGCTTTTTCCCAGACACGGCTCACCAGATACACAAGCATGCCCGCGGGCAGCATCATGGCCAGCGTGGCGAGGAGCGCCCCCGGAATTCCTGCGGCCTTGTATCCGATGATCGTGACGATGAGGATGCTCGGCCCGGGCGCGGCCTGCGAGATCGCGAAGACGTCGGCGAATTGCTTGTCGGTGAGCCAATGGAAGCTGTCCACGGTTTTGCGGTGCATTTCCGGCAGAACCGTGTTTCCGCCGCCGATCGAGAGGATCGAGAGCGAGCTGAACAGGATGAAAATCTGGATGAGGGTCCGGATGTTCATGGCTTTTTCGGCCACGCCCACGCGACGGCGAGCGGGGCGAGCAGCGACAGGCAGGCGAGCAGCGGCCACCGGATCAGGCCGTTGAGCACGAAGATGGCCAGGAACAGTGTGACGGGGACAATGCCATGCAGGCACTTGCGCCCGGTTTTGAAGACCATCGAAAGAGTCAGGGCGACCGCGGCCGCGGCCGCGCCCTTCAAGATCCCCTGGATGGCCGGCACCTGGTGGAACTGGAAGTAGAAATAGGCCATCGCGAGAACGAGCAGGACGGGGACCAATGTCAGCCCGAAAACCGCCGCCAGTGCGCCCGGGATGCCACGGAACTTGACGCCGACGAAAACCGCGAGGTTGACCTGGTTTGCGCCCGGAAGGATGCGGCACATGGTCACCGCGCTCAGAAACTCCTCGTCCTCCATCCACTTTTTTTCCGCGACGATGACTTCGCGCGACCATGCGGAAAGCCCGCCGCCGAACGAGGCGAGCGCGATGTGATTGAATGTCAGCGCAAGGTCCGTCAGCGAGGGCCTGTCACTCATGCTGGAGATCCTTGTCGTGCGGGAAGTCGTTCTCGTGGTGGAGGGACGGATCCAGCGGATCCGGGGCCTCGTAGCGGTGCGAGGTCTCCCAGTCGCCCTCGAAGACCTCCAGCAGGCGGGCGACCACGCCGGGATCACGCACCTGGGTTCCGAGTTCGCGACGCAGGTCGAATGCCGAGCGGTCGATATTCATCGAGCCGACCAGCGCATGCGACTGGTCGGCCAGCAGGAGCTTGGCGTGGAGGCGCAGATTTTTCTGTTTGTGAACCTTGATGCCCGAGCGGTGCATCACCCGGAGGGAGGAGAAGGTGTCCAGGATGTCCCAGTCGCTGATCCCGTGCTTGCCGCCGCAGAGCACCCGCACGGCCACACCCCGGTCCGCCGCGCTCAGGATGCGGTCGAGGATCGTGGCGTCCACGAATTTGGGATGCTGAACGGCAAGTGAGTGGCGGGCGGAATCGATGAACCGCGACATCGCCTCGCGCGAGTTGTTGTTGCTCCAGAGAAGCCCGCTCTCAGGCGAGGGATGCCAGTCGCGCTCCTCCCAGTCGGCGTGGAACCCTTCCGCCACTTGGGCGACTTTGGCGGGCTCCTGCACGATCACCCCGTAATCGCGCGTGAGGGTGAAATACTTCTGGCAAAGGTTGAAGGTCGCGATGAGCGCCGCCTTCCCGTCCACCACGATCGACTTCTCGTGCGTGACGTAGAACTTCGGGCTCGCCCACTTGATCTCGACGCCCTCCTTTTGAAAAAACTCGAACGTCTCGTCGTTCGCGCGGTCCCCGCCGGAGCGCTTGGGGTTCAGCATGACGCGCACCGACACCCCCGCGTTCTTTCTCTCCACCACGGCCTCCATCAGCTCCGGCTGGCTGAACGTGAACTGCTTGATGAGGAGGCTCTCTTTTGCGAGGCGGATGAAATCCAAAACCGGGGCGACTCCATCGTCGGGCTGGACGATCAGGTGAGGGACGGGAAGAAACATGGGCGGGAAGCTAGCACCGGGCGGGCTCCCGCGCAAGCACCTGCGGGCGGGCAAAAAAACCGGGGCGATTGACGATCAAATCGCGCGGCCTGCACCGATGTCCGAAATCAGTTCCTGATACGCCGCCACATCTTTTGCCAGAAAGCTGTCCAAAAACCCGCGGATGTCACCGGGCATCGGGGCCCCGGACGTGGGGTTGAGTTTGATGGTCAGGTGACGGTTGAAAAAGAGCGCCCTGGTGGTGATCCCGAGAAAACGTTCCACATCCTCCAGAAAGGCTTTCGGGTCGCCGGCGATCCGGTCGTAGCGGCCAAGGTAGAGGTTTCCGGGGGCGAGATGTTTTTTCCAGGCTGTGATCATCGCGGGGTAATCCGCGCGCTGCCTTTGACCGGAGCTCTCGAAATACGCGCAAAACTTTTCAAATCCCACCGGTTCCGATTTTCCCCGCACCAGGGTTTTTTTCGCATGCGACCACGCCCGTTCGATCGGATCCCGCAGCATGATGATCCCCTTGAGATCCGGCTTGCAGGCCACGATCTCTGCGATGAGCTCGTCGGGAAGCAGCGCATAGGACGCGGTGGCCTCCCCGATGATTTTCGGATGGTAAAAAGAAAGCGACTTCCGCAGGCACGTGTAGTGCTTTTTCAGCCTTTCCCCGAATGGCTCGTCGAACGAGGCCAGGTAATCCTCCAGGCAGGGATACAGAAAGCGCGGATGGTCCGGCCTTCCGATCGTGCTGAAAAAATACGTCTCCTTCATCCGGTGGAGCAGGACTTCCGGATGCAAATGCAGGTTGAAGAAGAGCCATGTGGTCCCGGTCCTCTGCGGTCCCAGGATCAGAAAGTCCGGGAAGTTGCGCAGGTCGGGATTCGTTCCCCTCGTCGGGATCACCTGCATGGCGGGGCCTGTGGGGTTCTGCTGTCGAGGTGTCGACAATACACCGTGGCATGGGCAGGATGCCCGTGTCTTGATGGACGCATGGGCAGGATGCCCATGCCACGGGATGGATTCAGAGAAACCTCCCTGCCACGATGGTTTTGCCCCGGCATGTCCCGTTGCTCGAAATGTCTCCGGGCTCCGCCGGCATCAGAGGGCCTTCAGCGCGGCTTCGATTTTGGCGAAGTCGGGAAGGTCTTTCGGAGTGGGCGTCTGCTCGCTGTAAACGATCATGCCGGCCTGATCGATCACGAATGCTGCGCGGGCCGAGGTGTCGCCGATCCCGGCGAGGCCCGGAAAAACCACATCGTAGCTCTTTGTCACCGCCTTGTTCAGATCGCTCAGGAGCTTGATCGAGATCCCTTCCTTCTTTGCCCATGCAGCCTGCGCGAACGGGCTGTCCACGCTGATCCCGAGGACTTCGGCTTTCAGGTCGGCGTATTTTTGAAGGCCCGCCGTCACGTCGCACAGCTCCTGGGTGCAGACCCCGGTGAAGGCCAGCGGGAAAAAGAGGATGACGGTTGCCTGCTTGCCGAAATTCGACGAGAGGGTCACATCGACGAGGCCGTCGGCGGACATGGATTTGAGGGTGAAGTCAGGTGCTTTGGTTCCAATTTCAAGTGCCATGGGATTTTTGTTGGTTGATTGGGGAGGAATGTTGGCGGGAAAAACCGATCTGTCAACTACTCGAGATCGGCGGATGTCACGCTCTGCTGGGGGCGGGAGGCCAGCAGGCGTGCCTGGTCGACAACCCGCTCTGCCGCCTCGTCGAACCGGTATCCGTGGCAGTTCGGGCAGGTGACAACGCGTGCCGCGACGATCGACTCGCAGCCCTCGCAGACTTTGAATTTTTCCGGGGCCGCGATGATTTTCTCCGCGCGGGCCGCGCGCTCTTCCAGATGCGAGGCGGGTTTCATTCGTTTATAATAGCAGGTCCTCCGGCTTGCCGCCAGAGCGCACTTCCGGGCGTCCTATTTCAGCACTCCGATGGACCTGAGCTTCCCCTTGTCCAAAGCGAAGATCTCCCGGCTCACCGGGTAGTTGGAGCTGAGATAGCCGGAGATGATGAATTCGCCCATCTGCTGGAACGCCTGATCCTGCCGGGAGAAGACGAGGATCTGGTAGCGGTTCGGGAGGGCGACGAGGAGGTCGGGACCCAATGTTGCCGCAAAGCGTTCGGCGAACCCGGGAGCCAGCACGGCCGAGGCGGTGAGGGGATTCTTCGACTCCAGTGCCGCGTATTTGATGACTCCATTTTTGTCCCGGACGTAGTTCGGTTCCAGCGATTCAAAAACCTCCCTGGCGGTCCTCTTCGCCTCCTTGGAGATTTCTTTCGAGGCCATGGTGAGCGTGTCCGGATGCCCGCCTTCCGCGCCGAAGATTTCCCCGTCTTTCACCCGGACGAGGGCCAGGATCGTCCGTTCCGACCCGTCGACCTTTTCGCGGACTTTGTAGTCCATGAATGAAGGTTCGACCATCCAGGCCCACCGGGTATCAGCCAGGGCCGCCGCCGATGAGAGCAGAAAAAAACACAACGCCCATTTGAGTTTTCGGCCTGCTTTGGTATGGGTGCGGTGTGATTGCATTTCTCGAAGGAACCCTTGCCGAGGCGCTGCCGACGCAGATTGTCGTGAATGTCCAGGGAGTCGGGTATCAGGTTATGATCCCGGTTTCAAGCTATGAGCGGCTTCCCCAGCCGGGATCGCCCGTGAAAATCCTGACGCACCTCGCCGTGCGCGAGGATGCGCAGATCCTCTACGGATTTTTCTCTTCCGCAGAACGCGACCTCTTCCGCCTTCTGCTGCACCATGTCACCGGGGTGGGGCCGAAGATCGCGCTTGCCGTGCTGAGCGGCCTGCCGGTCGAGATGTTCAAAGCCGCCGTCGTCGCGGGCGATATCGCGGCGATTTCCAAGATCAGCGGCGTCGGGAAAAAAACCGCCGAGCGGATCGTTCTCGAACTCAAGGACAAGGTCGGAGTTGCGGCTGAATGGGAGGCCTCGAGCGCAAAGAACGCCCCGAGCGAGGAGGATGCCCGGCTGCATGACGCCACGCTCGCCCTCATTTCCCTCGGGTATAGGCAGGTCGAGGCGCAAAAGGCGATCCGCAGGGTCCAGGAGATCTCCGGAACCCGGCTCACCGCCGAGGAATTGATCCGGCAGGCTCTCAAAATTCTCTCATGAGTTCCCTGGAAGCGGCCCGCGCGGTTCATGCCGCGCTTCCGGACGGGGGGCTTTTCCATGAGAAGGACTGGAGGATCTCCCCGCGTCCGTTCGGGATTTCCCCGGAGCTTCACGAGGAGCTCGACAAACTGGGCTACAGGCTTCTGCTTTTCCTCCGTGCGTGTGACCAGCTTTACCGGCTCAGCGTGAAAGGCCGCCAGCCCGGATGGGTGGCGGAGATCCTTGACCGGGGCAAGCCGGCCGAGCTCGTCGCATGGCAGCGCGAGCACGGGGTTGCCGGCGACATCCCGAAGGTCATCCGACCGGACCTCATCCTGACCGATGAGGGGTTCACCATTGCGGAGGTGGACAGCGTGCCGGGCGGTATCGGGCTCACCGCGTGGCTGAACAAAACTTATGCAGGCCTCGGCCATGAGGTGCTTGGAGGGCCCGACGGGATGCTCCAGGGGTTTCGTCAAATTCTTCCCGGCGGGGACATTGTCATTTCCGAGGAGGCTTCCACCTACCGTCCGGAAATGGAATGGCTCGCCAGCGAATTGAATTCTTCCGTCGGTGAGTCTGCATGGCGGGTTCTCGGCGCCGAACCGCGCGACGACTGGCAGCCGCGGATCTACCGGTTTTTCGAACTCTTCGACCTTGCGAACGTCCCGGCTTCCGGCCCGCTCATGCAGGCCGCTGCCGCAGGAAGGATTTCCATCACCCCTCCAATCAAACCCGCTCTTGAGGAAAAGCTCTGGTTCGCGCTCTTCTGGCTCAAGCCGCTCGAGGAATTCTGGCGCAGAGAGCTCGGCGAACGCGCGCATCTCGCGCTGCGGCGGGTCATCCCCTACACATGGCTTCTGGATCCGGACCCCCTCCCGCGTCATGCCGTGCTTCCCCGGCTTGATGCGCAATCCTGGGCGGAGGTCGCCGGGTTCAGCCAGAAAAAGCGGAAATTCATCATGAAGATCAGCGGGTTTTCCGAGCATGCGTGGGGATCGCGCGGAGTGGTCGTGGCCTCCGACCTTCCGCAGACCGAGTGGCAGTCCGAACTTGAAGGCGCACTCAAGGACTTTCACCACCGGCCGCATATCCTCCAGGAATTCCACCCCGGACGGCTCGTGGAGGAATCGTTCTGGCTGCCGGGAATGGACGGTCTGCGCGCCATGCGCGGGAGGGTCCGGCTCTGCCCCTATTACTTTGTCGGCGAAAAATCCGTCGCCTGCGGCGGAGCGCTTGCCACGATCTGCCCCGATGACAAAAAGCTGCTTCACGGTATGCGCGATGCCATTCTCGCCCCGGCGGGAGTTGTCGGCAACAAGTAGGGCATTTCGATTTGCGTATTCGCGCACCACTTCACGGCCGACTCCAGCATCTTCTGCAACCAGCGCAACGTGCCCCTTTTCCGATGATTGTGTAAAAGGACAGCCCGATCCGGCAGGTGCTGGGTGGAGGGATGCCGTATTGTCCGTTGGAAACGCATCGCTTTTCGCTTGTGGGGGCGCGGGGGCATTCCGCAGACTGCGTTCCATGAACGTGCCCGACCAGTGCCGGATTTCGACCGATGTGCGCGTGATGTATTTCGATACGGACGCGGGCGGGGTGGTTCACAACATCGTCTACCTTCGTTTCATTGAAACCGCCCGGACGCTGCTGGCCATCCAGATGGGGATGAGCTTCGAGGAGATTGCGCGGACGAATATCCACCCGGTGGTCACACGGACCGAGATCGACTACAAGCGGCCCGCGAGGCTGGGGGAGGAAATCCGGGTGGACGGTCGCGTCACGGAGTGGAGCGGAATCCGGTTCTGGGTCGGGTTCGAGATCGTGCGCCCGTCGGATGGTGCGCTTCTGGTGACGTGCCGCCAGGCGCTGGCGCTGGTCCGGATGCCCGAGGGCCGCCCGATCCGGCTGCCCGCCGGGTTCCCGGGGTCGCTTTCGCCGGGGGGCTGAGAATATTTGTTTTCGCGCGGCGGGAAGTTCGTGTTTACTTCCCCGTCCTATGGAAAACGTGATCATTGTGGGCACGGGATGCGCCGGCCTGACGGCCGCCATCTACACCGCCCGTGCGAATTTGAATCCTCTCGTGCTCGAGGGCAAAATGCCCGGCGGCCAGCTCACCACGACGACCGCCGTGGAAAACTTTCCCGGTTTTCCGGATGGGGTGGACGGCCCGGACCTGATCCAGCGGATGCACCAGCAGGCTGAGAAGTTCGGCGCGCGATTCCGCTACGGTGTCGTCGAGGAATTCCAGCCCGGGAGCCCGCATCGCGTGAAGGTGGACGGGGAATGGCTGGAGACGAGGGCTCTCATCGTGGCGAGCGGGGCGTCGCCTCGATACACCGGACTCGAAGGAGAATCCGCGCTCATCGGCCACGGGCTGACCTCGTGCGCGACCTGCGACGGCGCGTTCTACCGCAACGTTCCGGTCTGCGTCGTCGGGGGAGGGGACTCGGCCTGCGAAGAGGCCGATTTTTTGACCCGCTTTGCCTCGAAGGTCTACCTGATCCACCGGCGGGATGAGTTGAGGGCATCGAAGATCATGGCTGGACGCGCGCTTGCCAACCCGAAGATCGAGCCGGTGTGGAATTCCGTCGTGAGCGCGTATCTGACCGACGAGGCAGGGGAGGTGCGCGGGGTCCGCCTCCGCGACACGAAGACCGGTGCCGAAAGCGAGCTCGAGGTCAAATGCGTGTTCGTCGCGATCGGGCACGAGCCGAACACGGCGGCGTTCCGGGGGATTCTCGGGACCGATGAGAACGGGTATCTTGTCCAGAAAGCCGGCACCGCAACGAATATTCCCGGGGTTTTCGCCGCGGGCGATGTGGCTGATCATGTTTACCGGCAGGCGATCACAGCAGCCGGCCAGGGATGCGCGGCCGCGATTGACGCCGAACGCTGGCTGGCCGCTGCGGAATAAGCCAGAAAACCGTTTTATGAGCCACAGAGGGCACCGAGCACACAGAGCGATGATAAAAAAATCCATCTGTCCCGTGGATCGTGTGGCGCGTTTCCAATGTTCTCCGTGATCTCTGTGTCCTCTGTGGCATTGAACCGCCGGATTCGGGATAAAACGTCCCTCGCTCTCCCACGTCATTGAAAATCTGCGACCTCACCCAGTTTTACTCTCCGGTCAGCGGCGGGGTGAGGCGGTATATCGAGCAGAAGTCGGCGTATGTGCGGACCAGGCGTCCGGATTGCGAGCATGTGATCATCGTGCCCGGCGGGTCCACCGGCAGCTCCGGGGATTCGCATGTGCGAACCTACACGATCGCTTCCCCGCTCGTCTCAAGGACCTCGCGCTACCGCGCGCTGACGAAGCTGCACCTCGTCGAGGAGGTCCTCGAAAAGGAACGGCCGGATATCATCGAGTCCGGCGATCCGTATCAGGTGGCTTGGAAGGCGGTCGCCTCGGGGCGCGGACTCGACATTCCGGTCGTGGCATTCTACCACTCGCACTTTCCGGAGGCCTACCTGCGCACGGTCGCCAAGTATTTCGGGCGGGTTGCCGTCTCGATCACCGATGACATCTGCCGCAGATACGTCCGCGCGCTTTACAACCACTTCGCCTGCACGTTTGTTCCCAGCCCGGCGCTTTGCAAGGTGCTCGCATCGTGGGGGGTCGAGCGCATGCACTCCGTGGATCTCGGGGTGGATGCGGATGTGTTTGTTCCGGGGATCGCCGACCGGGAGAAAACGCGTTCGGGGCTCGGGATTCCCGCCGATGCGCGGCTCCTCCTCTATGTCGGGCGGCTCGCGCCGGAAAAAAATGTCCGGACCCTCTTCGACGCGTTTTCGATCCTGCACGCACGTGCGCCGGGCCGGTTCCACCTGCTCTGTGCCGGGGACGGCACCCAGCGTCCGTCGGTGATCCGTCTGCGCGACGAGACCGGGTCCGTTCACTGGATGCCCTACTGCAATGACCCTCTCGAACTGGCCGCGATCTATCGTGCCGCCGACCTCTTCGTGCATCCCGGCATCCAGGAGACCTTCGGGCTGGTCGCGCTCGAAAGTCAGGCCAGCGGCACATGCGTCGTGGGCATCCGGGGCAGCTACATGGACCGGATCATCTTCAGCGACCAGGAATTCTGGGCCGCGGAAAATTCCCCCGCGGCGCTTGCGGATGCCATCGAATCGAAGTTCACCCTCGACCTCCGGGGGGCCGGGTTGAAAGCCAGCGCCGAGGCGAGGAGCCGGTATTCGTGGACCACCGTTTTTTCCAGGCTTTTCGACATCTACAGCGGGGTGGTCTCCGGGTTCAGCAGGTGATTTGCCACAGCCCCCGAAGTGGTGTAAGATTTACGGCATGAGAAATCTCCCCGTCTTCTGTTTCCTCATTCTCGGAGTCGTCGCCCAAGCCGACATCGTCAAGGAGGTCCCGAAATCCCAGCGCGATGATCTGGCCGGAGGTCAGACGGTGGTGAAGAGCAAGGATATTACCGGTGTGCCCTGGCCGCAGCTCAGCCTCTACCGTGTGGTGAACGCCCCGCCTTCGGTCGTCATCGATCTCTTCACGGATTACGGGGCGGCACCATCGTTTACCCCGGGTCTGCTTTCCGCCCAGGTGATCGCCACCAACCCGGACGGAACCAGGGATGTGCGCTATACGGTGAAAGTTCCCGTCATTCAGAAGACCAGCTACACCGTCCGCAATACCTACCTGCAATCCGGGGACAATTATACGGTGTCATGGAAGCTGATCCAGTCGCCGCTTGCCAAGCAGAGCGACGGCTCGCTCCGGATCGAGCCGTATGACGGCGACCGCACGCTCATGTGCTACACGAACCTCTGCGTCCCGATCACCAACCTCGTCGCCGGTTTGAAGAACAAGGCTCTCGTCGAGGCGAAGAACACAGTCCTTGCCATCGCCACCGAAGCCGAGCGCCGGGCGAACAAGGCCAACTGACGGACGTTTTCGGCGGCTGGATTCTCCTCTCCGTTATCTTTCTCGCACTTGGAGCGGGGATCGTTTATTTTCAGGCATGGACAAGACGGTGATGCCGGTTCAGATCCGGGCTTTGGTTCCCACAAGCGAGGGCTGCGCGGTCTTTATTGGCAGCGAGAAGAAGGTGTTTGTGATCTACGTGGACCAGAGCGTGGGTGCCGCCATCGGGATGTTTCTCAGCGGCACCGACAAGGAGAGGCCGTTGACGCATGACCTTCTGGCCCATGTCCTCGCCGCGCTGGGGGCGCGGGTCGAGCGGGTTGTCATCAACGATCTCAAAAACGGAACGTATTTCGGGCGTCTCATTCTCACCGCGGAAAACGAGCTCCAGCAAAAAAAGATCATCGAATTGGATGCCAGGCCGAGCGATTGCATGGCCATGGCCGCCCAGCAGAAGGCTCCCATCTACGTGAGCCGGGTTGTCTGGGAGGAGGTCGAGGATATGTCCGAGCTCCTGGAAAGGCTTCAGGAGGAGCATCCCCCGGAGACCGGGGAAGCGGGATAAGACGCCAGCACGGCCTCTGCCAGCGCGAGGTCGCGTGGGAAGGTGACTTTGAAATTCAGGGAGCCGTGGAAAACCGTGCGCGGACGGAGCCCGTGCCGGATCAGGGCGGAGATTTCATCGGTGACCGGTTGGCCGGATTTGCGCACGGATTCGAGGGCCTCGCGAAGTGCGGCGAGGCTGGCGACCTGCGGGGTCTGCATGGCCCAGAGTCCCTCGCGGGATACGGTTTCGACGAGATGCCCGGCTCCCGCCGCACGGTGAAGGGAGTCGCTCACCGGTTCCGCGGCCACTGCGGCCCCCCATTCGGCCGCGGCCGCGACCACCCGCGAAATGAGTTCCGGCGTGACAAGCGGCCGGGCGGCATCATGCACGGCCACCAGTGGCGGGGCGCAGGATTCCAGGGCATCGAGTCCGTTCCTGACAGAGTCCGCGCGCTCGGCTCCGCCGGGAACGATCAGACGGAATTTTTTGTAGGGCGCGGCGATCGCTGCGAACTCATCCAGTCGGGATTCCGCACAGACCAGTGCGCAGGTTCCGATGTCGTCGCAGGCCTCGAACGCGGCGAGCGACCAGGCGACCAGCGGGTGTCCTGCCAGGATGGCGGCCGCCTTGTCAAAGCCCATGCGTCGGCTCGCCCCGGCTGCCACCACCAGCCCGGAGGCGCGGAGTTGTTGGATTTTCATGCGCGGCATCCTATCGCGGAACCTGCAACTGAACACCGAATTTTCTCCGCTCGCGCCGGCGGGCAGGCCGTGATAGGAGTGTCCGCATGAAGACAGCCTTCCTGCTTGCGGGCTTCGTTCTGGCCCTCACTTCGCCGCGGGGTTTTTGCGACACGGGCAGCGGTTGGCCGAAATCCTTCACGAGCGGCGGAGCTTCCCTGACTGTTTATCAGCCGCAGGTGACAGGATGGTCGGGAAACACCCTGACCGCGCGGATGGCGGTTTCCGTGCTTCCGCAGGGAGCCGCCGCGCCGCAATTCGGCACGCTGGTTCTGACAGGAACCGCCGATGTGGACAACGAGCAGCAGACGGTCTCCCTGTCGAACATCGCTCCCGTTCAGGCGGTTTTTCCTTCATCTCCCGACCAGGCTTCCAACTATGCCGCCCTCGTGTGCAGCGAGGCCATCGGCTGGTCGCAGAACCTCTCCCTGCCTGCGATCCGGGCGAACCTCGCCGTGACGAAGGCGGAGGGAACTCCGACCGTCCCGGTGCAAAATCCCGTCCCCGCGATTTTTTTTAGCGAGACATCCGCGGTGCTGGTTCTGGTGAATGGAGACCCTGCGCTGCGGCCGGTTGCCGGCACGAGCCTCCTTCGCGCGATCAATACCCAGGCTGTCCTCGTGATGGACCAGGGCAGCGGGCTGTATTACCTGCGGGTCAGCGGCGGCTGGTCGCAGGCTCCCGCACTCACCGGGCCGTGGGTGCCGGCGCAGAACCCGCCCTCCGCCCTCGCAACCGCTCTCCAAAACGTCTCTTCCACGGCGGAGCTCTTCAATCCGCCGGACGGATCGAAGCCCGGTCCGGCACCGGCGGTCTTCGTGAGCACGGGGCCTGCGGAGCTGATCACCACGCAGGGACCTCCGCAGTTCGCTCCGATCACGGGCACCGGGCTGTTGAAAGTCACCAATTCCGGCAGTTCGATCTTCGTCGATGAGGCGAACCAGAATTATTATGTGGTGATCTCCGGGCGGTGGTTCACCTCGCCGTCGCTGAGCGGACCGTGGCAGTTCGTTCCCTCCGCCAATCTTCCGGCGGATTTTGCGAAAATTCCTGAGAGCGATCCGGCGGGAACTGTTCTGGCCTCGGTGGCAGGGACTCCCCAGGCCGGTGAAGCGGCGATTTCCTCGACCATTCCGCAGACGGCCACGATTGCGCGGACGGCGACGACGACCGTGAGTTATGCCGGCACTCCCGTTTTCCAACCGGTCGAGGGGACGGCGCTTTCCTATGCGGTGAACACCGCGACCCCGGTCATCAAAGTGGCGGAGGATGCCTTCTACTCGGTCGTGAACGGCGTCTGGTTTTTTGCCAATGCGGCGCTCGGTCCGTGGACGGTGGCTCCGTCGGTTCCCAATGCGATTTATACCATCCCGCCAAGCTGTCCGGTTTACTACGCGACGAACGTCCATGTTTACGGGGCGACGCTGGATGTCGTCTTCACCGGCTACACTCCGGGATATTTCGGCCCGTGCCTTTCGCCGGAGGGCGTGGTCGTTTACGGCACCGGCTTCTGGTATCCGCCGTTCATCGGTCCTGATGTCTGGATCGGCCCGCCGCTGACCTACGGGTTCGGTGCCGGCTTTGCGTGCGGGCTGGCGACGGGCTTTGCATTCGGCCTTGCGGCGGATCATGGATGGGGGGGCTCGCCGTGGTGGGGACCCTGGCACGGCGGGTGGGGGAATTCCGTGACCATCAACCGGAACTGGAACAATGTGAACGTCAACGCCCACAATGTTTACAACCGCTGGCCGGATAATGTCGTGAGAAACTCCGGAAACACGATCAACCGGACGAACGTGGACAACACGGTGAGAAACGATGCCAACAGCATCCGGGCCGGCAACGATGCGAACCTGAGAGCCGACGCCGACAAGGTCCGCTCGAATCCTGATTATCAGAGCTGGAAAAGCAATGCGGACAACCGGATTCATGACGAACACCTCGGGGACAACAACGTCTTCGCCGGGAAGGACGGGAATGCCTACCGGCCTGCAAACGACGGGGGCTGGGAGCGGCGGACCGGGGACAACTGGTCGAGACCGGAGGCGTCGTCATTCGACAGCGGCTTGCACTCCGATCTGGATGCCCAGCGGTTTTCCCGCTCCGTGGGCGGGATGCGATCCTATGGCGGAGGCGGGATGCGTGGAGGCTTCCGGAGGTGATCCGGATTTGTCGTGCCGGTGGTTCTCGGATTGCCATTGGCACGGGAATCGCTTAATCAGACCGGTATGAGGGATCTGCGCATCGAGCCGGCGACTTTGGATGATCTGTCCGATTTGACGGAGTTGCTCATGGAGCTTTTCGCGCAGGAGGAGGATTTCACTCCCGATCGCGACAAGCAGCTCCGCGGGCTCCGACTGATTTTGGAGCAGCCGTCACGCGGGAGGATTTTCGTTCTCAGGAACGAGAACCGCATCATCGGCATGATCAACCTGCTCATCACGATCAGCACGGCGGAAGGCGGGTTCGTTTTGATACTGGAAGACCTCGTCATCCACAAGGACCACCGCGGCCAGGGATACGGATCGCAGTTGCTCAAGCACGCGATCGAGTTCGCACGCCAGAAAAATTTCCTCCGGATCACACTTCTGACCGACCAGCCCGCCGAGTCTCGCAGGTTTTATTTGAAGCACGGGTTTGTCGAAAGCGGGATGATTCCCATGCGGTATCTGTTCTCCCATGACGCCTGAGTTCGTTCGGGTGGATGTCGGGCGCGCGGATCGCTGTGGCCGGCCTGAGACGATTTTCTGCGAGGGCAAGCTGCCAGGCGAGGTGGCGGAGATGGCAGGCGTTCTTCGGAGTGCCGGTCAGCCGGTCCTCGCGACGCGCGCCACGCCCGCGCATTTTGAAGCGGTGGCGGAGGTTTTTCCGGAGGCGGTCTGGCACGGCCGGGCGCGCTGCATCACGATCGGCGCGGCGGCACCTTCGAAGTCCGCATTTTCCGTCGGGGTCGTTTGCGCGGGAACGTCCGATCTTCCGGTAGCAGACGAAGCGGCGGTCACTCTGGAATCCTTTGGCCAAAGAGTCGAGCGGGTGACTGATGTTGGCGTGGCCGGGCTGCACCGCCTGCTGGGGGAGATCGACCGCCTCCGCTCGTGCGGGGTCCTTGTGGTTGTGGCCGGGATGGAGGGGGCGCTCCCGAGCGTGGTGGCGGGGCTTGTCGAGCGTCCGGTGATTGCGGTTCCCACCAGCATCGGCTACGGCGCGAACCTGGGGGGGATCGCCGCGCTTCTCGGCATGCTCACGAGCTGCGCCGCCAAAGTGACCGTGGTGAACATCGACAACGGGTTCGGTGCGGCGTGCGCGGCGGATGCGATTCTCCGGCTTGCGGAGGAAAAGGCTTGAAGGCATTCGTCCTGGGCGCGGGGCTCGGCACCCGGCTGCGGCCGCTGACGGAAAGGCGTCCGAAGCCGCTCGTCCCGCTCTATGGAAAGCCGCTCATTACGTTTGCATTCGATCATCTGATCAACAGCGGGATCACTGGTTTTGTTGTCAACACGCACCACTGTCCGGAAGCGTATGCCGGGCATTTGGGAGGCGGAACGTATCGCGGCTGTCCACTTGCTTTCCGGCACGAACCGGTGCTGCTCGATACCGGCGGAGGCATCAAGAATGTGGAGGATTTGATCGGGCAGGCACCGTTCGTGGTTTACAACGGGGACGTGCTCGCTGACTTCCCGTTGCGGCCCGCGATCGAGAGCCACCTCGCCTCTGGAAACATTGCCACCCTGATCCTTCGTTCCTTCGGAGGTCCGCTGCACGTCCAGTGCCGGGACGGAAGGGTGACCGATATCCGGAAATCTCTCGGGAATTCCGATGATCCTTCGTTCCTTTTCACCGGCATCAGCATCCTTTCACCGGATATTTTCCGGCACATTCCCTCCGGGGAAATCCTCTCCATCATTCCTGTCTATCTTGACATGATTCGCGCCGGAATCCCCGTCGGCGCGATGATTGTGGACGACGGGCTCTGGTTCGACCTCGGGAACCGGGACACCTATCTGGATGCCCATGTGCTGCTCCGGAACGGAGGCTTGTCGTATGTCCGGGAGGGCTGGCCGCAGGCTGTGCAGGATTCCGCCGTCGTGGAGCCCTCCGCGCAGCTCAAGGGGGTCTGCTCAATCGGGGCGGGAGCGAGGGTGGGGAAGGACGTGGTTTTGGAGGACAGCGTGCTTTGGGAGAATGCCATCGTCGAGCCGGGCGCACGCCTCACGCGATGCATCGTGCGCGACGGCGGGACTGCCGGTGGCCCGGCGTGTGGTGTGGATTTTTGAAAAGTCATGAGCAAGGCGGCCCTGATGTTTTTTCTGCCACTGCTGGCGATGGCGGAGCCTGTGCCTTCCCCCGCTCCTGTTGAGGCATCCGTTCCTGCGCCTCCCGATCGGACTCCGGAGCTGTTTCTGGCGGTGGCCCGGGGTGATGAGACAATGGTAAAAACCTTGCTGGATGGCGGGGTTGATGTGAATGCGCCGATTCCCTTTCCGGTTTCCGAAGAACTGCTCATGCGCTTCCGGGGAACAAACATCGAGGATTTTCTGACTTCCGAGCGTGGGTTGACCGCCCTGATGCTGGCGTCCTCGATGGGAAATCCCGGGATGGTGCGGTTGCTGTTGGAGCGCGGGGCCAAACGCTTCGCCGTGACGCAGCGGCACAAGACGTTTGCCCTCTGGTTTGCGGGCCGCAACGGGCACGTCGAGGTGATGCAGGCGCTCCTCGGGGTGGCACCCGGTTCGGAAACCGCCCGCATGAAGATCCGGGTGAACCTCGCGGATCAGACCGCCTATTTTTGGAAGGACGGGATCATCGTGCGGACGATTCCGATTTCCTCGGGACGGAAAAAGTTTCCCACTCCGACCGGGAGGTTCGTGGTCACCGACAAATACAAGGATTGGAAGTCCACGATTTACCCGGCAAAAATGCCGTATTTCCTGAGGCTGTCGTGCAGGGATTTCGGGTTGCACGCCGGATTTCTTCCAGGCTATCCCGCATCGCACGGCTGCATCCGCCTTCCTGCTGACGATGCCAAGGTGCTTTTCGCGGAAGTGCCGGTGGGAACCCTCGTGGAGATCGAGTGAAAAAATCAGGGGGCGCCTTGGCCGCCGTGGAAACGGTTCAGGAATTCCAGGATTTCCTTGCTGACCTGATCGCTGTCCGGGCCAAGCCAGACGAGGTGTCCGGTTCCGGGAACATCCAGAAGTTGGGCATTCGGCATGCGCTTTTCGGCGGCCTCCACGTCCGGCAAGGGAATCCATTTGTCCTCCGCCCCGTGAATGAAAAGTGTTGGGATCGTGAGTTTGTCGTAAGGGACATCGGCAAGAGCCCGCAACTGGAGCAAATCGTTCCTCAGTCCGCTTTCGCGGGGGCTGAGCGGTGCGAATGTTCCGGCAAGGTCCTGAAACCAGGCGAGCTGGGCGGAATTTCCAAGCACCGACTGCACCCATGATGCACGGGCCTTCGGGTCTCCGGACTGTGCGATGTCGAACGTCCCCCCCAATGCTCCTGCAGGGTCCCGCCGCACAGCCTCGACAAACGCCCAAGCTCCCATATCGCCAGTGAGACGTTCATTCAGCACCCCGGGGAGCGGCGGGTTGAGCGGCTGCGCCGGCATTTTTTTTGTCACCGGTGAGACGAGGACAAGCGCCCAGGCGCGCTCCGGATGCCGCCTCGCGAACTCGATGGCAGCCGGGGCGCCCAGCGAAACCCCCATGACGGCAACGCTGTCGATGCTGAGCGAGTCCAACAGCGCGAGCATGGCATCCGCCTGGTTTTCCGGCGTAAGCCCGGTGGTGAGCGGGGTTCTCAGATAGCCGGGCCGGGAAGGTGCGATGATTTGAAATCCCGAATCCGAGAGGCTGCTGGCAAGCAGCATCGCCTGGTCGAAGCCGCCGGGCGAACCGTGAAAAACGAGCACCGACGGCCCCTCGCCGCTGCGGACGTATTCCACCTTGCCCGCTTTCGTTTCCGCGATGGTGGAGGCGGCATTCAGATGCGACATCTTTTCCGCCCGCCACGAACTGAACCACGCCATGACTCCCCCGGTGCCCAGCAGAACGGCCACGACGAGAAGGAAGATCAGGCGGAGCAGGAGGCGGGGAAGGGACATCGTCAGCGCCTGGAAAGCCGGAGGAAAAGGTAGCTGCCCAGCGTGAAGAACAGCACGTTGGGAATCCAGATCAGCACGGCAGGATGGGCGGCCGGGTTGTTGCGGAAGGTGTCCGCCATGATGATGAAGAAAAAGTAGGTGAATGCGATGATCAGGCTGAGCGCGAATCCGACCGAGGTTTCCTTCCGGTGGGCGGTGATCCCGAGCGGCACGGCGATGAGCGCGAATGCGGCGCAGGCGAGGGCCACGGAAAACCGCTTGTTGAACTCAACGATCGCCTCGGTTTCGCGCTCGCCCGCCCCCTTGGCAAGAAAGTCGGCAAGCTCGGAGAGCGTGTAGGAACTCATGCGGCGCGTGCCCTGGTATTCCTCGAAGAACTTCGACAGGGAGATCGGAAAGACCCCCTCCTTCATGACGATGCCCTGCTGGATTTTATTCACATCCTGCGGGTCGTGCTCGTCGCGCTGCTCGAAGCGCGCATTGAACAGCCGCAGAAGCAGGCGGGAGTTTTCCGGATCCGGACTCAGCACTCCCTCGTGCGCGAAGATCATCTGCTTCGGCATGAACGAGTCATCCAGTTCGAAGACGATGATGTTGACGAGTTTGTCGCCCTCCTTTTTCCCGACATAGACCCGGCGGTCGGGGAACTTGTCGATGATTTCGTCCGCCTGGAAAAGCGATGCCGGGTTGCTGGTGGCGATCTCCATGACGGCGCGGGTCATGGCCTGCTCCGCGCGCGGCGCGACCTCGATGTTGATCCAGAAGCAGGTGAGGGTGAGAGCGGCCGCCAGGACGAACACCGGCACGCAGATGCGCGGGATGCTCACGCCGTTTGACTTCAGGGCGATCAGCTCGTTGTCCGCGGACATGCGGCCGAACACGAGCAGCAGCGCGGTGAGGAATCCCCACGGGATCGTGAACGTCAGGGAGAAGGGCAGAACAAGGGCGATGAACGCGAGGACCGTCGAAATCGGGACATCCGGATTGTTGATCAGGATATCGAGAAGCTCCTTGAAAATGTTCCCCAGCACGAGGACGAGCGTGAGCACCAGCACGCCGAAAAACGTCGTGAGGAGAACCCCGAGGCCGACTGTGCGATCGATGATCTTCACTTATTCCTGGAAGATCCCCATTTTGCGGAATTTGTCGTAGCGCTGGCGCACGAGCTTGTCGGTGGGGGTCTTCATCACCTCGCGGAGGGCGCCGAGGATCGCGGATTTCAAGTTGGCCGCAGCGGCTGCCGGGTCGCGGTGCGCGCCGCCGGGCGGCTCGGGGATCACCGCATCCACAAGCCCCATCTCCATGAGCGCGCCGGCGTTGAGCTTGAGGGCTTCCGCGGCTTCCGGTGCATGCTTGCGGTGTTTCCAAAGGATCGCGGCGCAGCCCTCGGGGCTGATCACCGAGTAATAGGAATTTTCCAGCATGAGAACCCGGTCCGCCACGCCAATTCCGAGGGCGCCTCCGGATCCCCCCTCGCCAATGACGATTGAGACCACGGGAGTGCGCAGGACCATCATCTCGCGGATGTTCACGGCGATGGCTTCCGCGATGTGCCGCTCTTCAGCTCCGACGCCGGGATAGGCGCCGGGAGTGTCGATCAGCGACACCACGGGAAATCCGAATTTTTCCCCCATGCGCATCAGGCGGAGCGCTTTTCGGTATCCCTCCGGGTGGGGGCTGCCGAAATTCCGGAGCAGGTTCTCTTTGACGTCCCGGCCCTTCTGCTGGCCGACGACAACGCACGGGATTCCGTCGATGCGGGCCAGCCCTCCCGGCATTGAGGCGTCGTCTCCAAAAAGACGATCCCCCTTGAGCTCGATGAAATCCGTGAAGACATCCGAGACGTAGTCGAGAAAAAACGGGCGGGCGGTATGCCGGGCGATCTGCACCCGCTGCCAGGCGGTCAGGTTTCCGTAGATCTCGTTGCGGGTGGCTGTGATTTTCTCCTGCATCCGCCGGACCTCTGGGGCGATGTCGATATTTTTGCCGGTCGCATGGCGCTTCAGATCCTCGAGTTTGGCTTCCAGCTCCAGGATCGGTTTTTCAAATTCAAGCGGCTGAATGTTCATGGTGGATTACTTGATGGTGACCGGAGTCCCCCGGGTCGTCAGAACAAAAATTTCCTCGGCATCCGCCGGGTCGAGAACGATGCCGGGAGGCATTGGGGGGATCGTGCCATCGGCGGCGGCGGTTGGCGCTCCACGGAGGACGATGCCGGCCGCCCCGAGCATCAGCCAGCGGTCGCTGCCCTCGTAGTCCTTGGTGCCGAAGGCCGCGCGGACGCTGCCTTTCATCGCCACCTTGTCGGCCACCTTTGTTTCGAGGGTTCCCTTTCCGGCGGAGGGGGGAAGTTTGAGGGATTTGATCGGATACTCGCGGACGAGCGCCCCGGCGTTGAGCAGCGTGACCGAGTTCGCCCCCCGGTCGACCACGAGCGTGGTGTCCAGTTTTGGAATCATCAATTGCTGTCCGATTTTGAGATTGATCGTGGCGAGCCGGTTCGCCCGGTAAATCAGCTCCGCGCCGGATTTGAATTTCGCCGCGATTTTCACGAGCGAGTCCCCCGAGACCACAGTGTAGGGCGTCTTCTCCGGCGAGGGATCAGGCGAGAGGAGGCGTGCGGAGTTGATCCTGCCGACCGCTGCCCGGACGGCGGACGACATGGGAGATTCCGGATAGGTATCGAGAAAATGCTGGAGCGCGGCCTGGGCCTCCGGGGTATCCTGGTCAAGTGATGGCTTGAGCGCTTCAAAGGCGGCGAGACTCGGATCCGGCGGCGGCGGGGGAGCGGTCTCGGCGAGCTTCTGTTCCTGGATGTCGAGCTTCTTGGGTTTGACGAAATACTCGTAGGCGAAATATCCCGAGCCGCCCAGGATTGCGGCGACGAGTGCCAGGATGACAAGAGTCCGGATGATCATGGTTATGAGGTTATGCGAACCGCGCGGAAAAAGGAAACGATCAAATCAGCCCGCGGCGCTGCCACTCCTCGACATTTCCTCCCGCCGATTTCTGGATCATCTCCATGGAAAACTTCAGGAGGCAGACCTCCCAGGCATCATCCACGCCGGCGATGAGTGTTGCGAATGGGTCTTCTTCCGTGCCGATTTTGTCCTTCAGCCGGTCTAAAGCCGAGTCCATCGGCTCCCGGACAACGCGTTCGGACAGATCGGTTTTCCGGAACTGAAACCCGTAGCGGAGGATCCGCATGGCGGCCCCGTGGGACTCGACCCAGTCGGCATATTCGCGGGCCTTGTCGCCGAACCCGTCGAGCAGAAGCTTGCTGAAGTGGTGCGGCGAAACGATCCTCGGCCGCTCAGCCTCGATCCGGCCGTCGCGGATGCGGACGGTGTCCACCTCGTCAAGAAGCTCGCTCACGAGGGAAAAATGAAACCGGGTGGTGCCGAAGGTCTCGATCCCGCACTGCGGGCTCACCACGACGCGCGTGTTCTCCATCGCGTAGTGGAAGTCGTGCTCTTGATACATCCGGCAAGAATACCCGCGCGCCGATCTCCTGCAACACGCTTATTTTATGATCCGCATTTGACAAACGGCCGGTTTTGGCTTTTTGACATGGCTGCATGAAGCGCACACTTCCGATTCTTCTGGCCGCTGCGGCGATCGCGTTCACCGGCTGCCAAACACTCAGCGTCCGCCCGGTTTACGATCCGGTCGGCTACAAACCGAAAAATCCGGCCAACGTCCGCGTGAAGGTTTCGCTCCAGAACCGGATGGTTTATGTGCTGGAGGGTGACAAGCCGCTTCTCGTGACCGCCACAGCGATCGGAACCCCGGCGAAGCCGACTCCGAAGGGCAATTTCCGCGTCATCGAAAAAATCGAGAACAAGCGCTCCGGATCCTACGGGTTCTGGGTGAATGGCAACTCGATCATCGCGGGGACGAGCGGACAGTGTCCGGGCGGAGGATACCGCTACATCGGGTTCCCCATGCAATACTGGGTCGGATTTTCTCCGGGATACGGGTTCCATGTGGGATCCGTCTGGCCGACGCCCCGGACCCACGGCTGCCTGAGGGTCCATGAGAACGCCGCACGGGAGCTTTTTGAGATCGTCCGCATCGGGACGCCTGTGAGCATCGCCCAGACGCAGCCCGAGGATGCGACTCTCGGCAAGAACCCGCCGCGTCCGCAGGACTACAACGATCCGGATCCGCCGAAGTCGTTCACGATCTCCTCCGCCGTGTTCAAGAAGGATCCGAACGACATCCCGCGCGACCAGCCCTGACCGGTCAAACGAAATCTGGGGTTGTCCCGCGAAGCGGTCCTGCAAAATTCCGTGGCATCGGCATCCTGCCGATGCGTAGATTGGATATTCAACATGGGCAGGTTGTCCATGCCACAAAAAGAACCCAGGACTGACCAATGGATCCCAACACACCCTCTCCCGGCCGAGTGAACCTTCGCACGCCGGATGTGATGTCCCATGTGCAGGCGCAGGTGGAGAGCCACTACCGCAGCGTTCTGGTGGAGAGGATCCGGGCCCAGGGCGGAGTGATGCAGGCGGGGAGGACCGTGATCCGGCTCGCGAAGCAGTTCGGGTTTTGTTACGGTGTCGAACGGGCGATCGACCTCGCCTATGCGGCGGGGAAAGTTTTTTCCGATCGGAGGATATTCCTTCTCGGCGAGATCATCCACAACCCGGATGTCAATGCGCAGATGGCCGACCTTGGCATTCTCCATCTTCCCGCACGGCCTTCTGCGGAGGATTTCGCCGCACTCGGGGCCGAGGACATTGTGATCATTCCCGCCTTCGGCGCCGAGATCGCGACGGTGGATGCCATCAAGGCGCGCGGAGCCCGGATCGTGGATACCACGTGCGGAGATGTGATGAGCGTCTGGAAGAGGGTCCGGCAGAATGCGGCCGAGCAGGTCACTTCGATCATCCATGGAAAAACATCGCACGAGGAGACGCGGGCGACCGCCTCCCGCGCGCTCGGCCCCGACGGCAGCGGCCACTACCTGATTGTCCTCAATCTCGCCCAGGCCGTCCGGGTCTGTGATTTCATCCGGAATGGCGGGAATGCCTCCGCGTTCATGGAAACATTTCGTGATTCTGCAAGCCCCGGATTTGATCCGGAAATCCATTTGAAGCGGATCGGGGTGGCAAACCAGACGACCATGTTGCGCAGCGAGACCGAGGAGATCCAGAACCTCCTGCGCGGAGCCGTCGCGGCGCGCGACGGCGGCGATACCGCGAACTTCCGGTATTTCGACACGATCTGCGGGGCCACGCAGGAGCGCCAGGACGCACTTTTTCAGCTTCTGTCCGAGTCCCCGGATCTTCTGCTCGTCATCGGCGGCTACAACAGTTCCAACACGACACATCTGGTCGAAATCGGGGAAAAATCGCAGCCGACCTGGTTTGTCAGGAACGCGTCGTGTCTCCGCTCGGCAGACGAGATCCTCCACTACGATCTGAAGAAAAAGCAGGAGCTCCGGACGACCGGCTGGCTTCCGGCCGGCGGGCGGCTGAGCATCGGGATCACGGCGGGTGCCAGTTGCCCGAACAATCTGATCGAGGACACCATCCGCAGGGTGCTCGAACTTCGCGGCGAAGATCCGGTGGGCTGAGCCGGGTGCCTGCGGCTGTGCTCAGGTTTTTGCGCCCGAGTCCTTCGCAGCCGCCTCGTAGATCGCCCTCCAATACGCGAGGCGTTCCTTGACACGTTTTTCCATGCCGTTCTCGGTGGGTTCGTAGAAAACCCGTCCTTCCGGGAGGTAGGCCTGCGGGACATATGAGCCCTCGAAATCGTGGCTGTATTGATAGCCCTTTCCGTGTCCGAGGCGCTCGGATCCTTTGTAGTGCCCGTCGCGGAGATGGGCGGGGACGGCGAGCGTCCGTCCTTCGCGGACTTCCTGCGAGGCCTTGCCGATGGCGACGGTGCACCGGTTGCTCTTCGGAGCGGTGGCCAGATAAACGGTGGCGTGGGCGAGGAGGAGGTTCGCTTCGGGAAGGCCGACGAATTCCACCGCCTGCTGGGCGGCCATGGCCACGACAAGCGCGTTGGAGTCCGCCATGCCGACGTCCTCGCTCGCGCAGATGACGATCCGGCGGGCGATGAACCGGATGTCCTCCCCCGCGTGGAGCATCTTGGCGAGCCAGTAAAGCGCGGCATCCGGGTCGCTGCCCCGCATGCTTTTGATGAATGCGCTGATCGTGTCGTAGTGGTCGTCTCCGGTGCCGTCATAGACGACAGCCTTCTGCTGGATACTCTCCTCCGCCGCGTGAAGGGTGATGCGGACGGAGCCGTTGTCTTGCGGCGGAGTGGTGAGCGCGGCAATTTCCAGGGCATTCAGGCAGCGCCGGGCATCGCCATCGCTCAGGCGGGCAAGGTGGGCGGCGGCATCAGGCTCCAGGAGGACGCCCCGTCCGCCGAGCCCTCTTTCCTGGTCCGCAAGAGCGCGATGCATGAGGGCGATCAGGTCGGGCTCCGGAAGCGGTTCCAACTGGAAAACCTGCGAGCGGGAAAGGAGGGCGCTGTTCACGCTGAAGAAGGGGTTTTGGGTCGTCGCGCCGATGAGCCGGATCAGGCCGTTCTCGACTTCCGGGAGGAGGACATCCTGCTGGGCCTTGTTGAACCTGTGGATTTCATCCACAAAAAGAATCGTCTTCATTTGTGCCCGCCGGAGCGCGGCCGCCCCGATGACACGCCGGATGTCGCCGACGTTGCTCTCGACGCCGCTCAGGCGTTCGAATTTGGCCTTCGTGGCGCCGGCGATCACCTGTGCCAGCGTCGTCTTTCCCGTGCCCGGCGGGCCGAAGAGGATGAGCGAGGAAATCCGGTCGGCCTCGATCGCCCGGCGGAGGAGTTTTCCCGGTCCGAGAATGTGCTGCTGGCCCGCGTATTCATCCAATGTGCGCGGGCGCATGCGGGCGGCGAGCGGCGCATCGGGCGCCACCGCGCCGGAGAGTTCCTGAAACAAATCGTCCACCGTGCCATTATCGCGGGTTTTTCTCGCAAGCCAAGACGCGATGCCGTATCGTGGCGGAATGCAAACACTGCTCGTTCCCCTCGATGCCAGCGCCAGCACTGCGAAAGTTTTGAATCATGCCGGGGGGCTCGCCAAAACACTTCCGGCGCGGGTCGTTCTCCTCCATGTCATCGAGCCGGTGGCCACCTATGTCCCTGTCGGTGCCGCCATGGATGTCATCGCCACGTCTCCGCCGCCGATCGAAGAGGGGGAGATCGCGGGGGCGAAGCAGCGGATTGAGCAGATGGCTGCCCCGCTGCGGGCCATGGGGGTTGATGTTGCCTGTGAGGCTGTGCTCGGCCTCGCTGTGGATGAAATCATCGAACAGGCAAAGACCCTCGCGGCGGATTACATCGTCCTCGGCTCCCACGGCCACGGAGCCCTCTACCACCTTTTCAGCGGCAGCGTGGTCACCGGCGTCCTCAAGCACAGCCCCTGTCCGGTCATCGTCGTCCCCGTGGGGAACTGACCAGGGGAGCAAAACGCGGCATCCCGACAGGCGGTTTGACAAACCCCGTCCCGTTGCGCTAATCCGGTGACATGCTTGACACCAATGACCCCGAGGACCGCCGGATCCGCGTGATTCTGATCTCCGCAGCCTCTGTCGCGGTCCTTGGGCTGCTCGCCACCGCCACTGTCGTCGCGGTGATGATCTCCGCCAATTTTAATTTTCTGAGCTGGATGGAGTAGCGTTCGGGTCGCCGTGGATTTTGGCTCCGGCCGAGCACAGGCATGCGCCGAGAAAGATCACGACTCCCGAGATATAGACCCAGAGCATGAGAAGCATCATCACTCCCACGGTTCCGTAGATGGCGTTGTAGTTCACGAAGCGGGGGAGATAGTTGACGAACGCGTTCTGGCAGATTTGCAGCGCGACGGTCACGGTGAGCGCGGGGATCCAGACCTGGCGGAAATAGACCCGGCGCCTCGGGGCCAGCATGTAGAGGAGGATGAACGAGTAGAACAGCACGCCGCCCGCCAGGAGGTAGCGGCCCCAGTCGAAGAGCTGCGCGATCAGATCCAGGTTCACCCCGGGCAGTTGGGACTCCACAAAATCCTCGAACGCGACGAGGATCTTCTTCGCCGCCTGGAGGAGCGCCGGCGCGATCAAGCCGATCAGCAGCGCGCTCGCCAGCACCAGGATCATCAGGAGATTTTTCAGGGGCAGCTGCCACCACGGGATCTCGATCGTGTGCCAGGCCCGGTTCACTCCCCGGACGAGCGCCTGAAAAAAGCGCAGGGAGCACCAGACGAGGATCGCAAAGGAAACCGCTGTCACGCTGCCACGCGATTTCTCCAGCGAGCCGACGAGCTGCCAGACGAACGCCTGCTCCGGACCGCCGAGGGGGAAATACCTTTGGACCGTGTGGATGACCTCCTGCGGTTCAAAAAACGACGAACCGACGGTCAGGATGATCGCGAACAGCGGGACGAGTGAAAACAGGGCGTAATACGCGAACGATGCGGCGCGCTGCTCGCCGTCGATCTCGACAAATGTCCATACGGCCTCCCACAGGATGCGGGGACACTCACGGATTTGCTTCCACACCCAGAGCATGAGGAATCCTATCCGCAACCCGTCCGGCAAAACAATGCTTTCTGTGAGCGAATCATGGGACTGCCCGCCCGGTACTCTTCAAAAGTCAGGATTCCGACGGCCGCGCGCTGATCCACTTTTCCGCCGCTTCGCGCGTGCTGAAGATCTCAATGTTTCTTGTCGAAGCCCTGCGGAGGAAAAGCATCGCGCATGCGGTCGTGAAGGGGGAACTGACAATCACTGCGGTTTTCGAGCGGCTGTCGAGGTTGGCCCGGTCGTGGCACTCCGCCGCCTGGCCCAACATGTCAGGGCATTTGCAGGATTCATCAAACACGGCCCCGGAAAAATCCACGATGATGTCGAAGGCCGGATCAAAGTTTTTGTCCCGCGACATTTTTTCAAGGCACCGGTTGATGAATTCGACCCCGATCAGCCCGGAATACCACTCTTCGACCATCCGCAGGCCGGGAGTGATTTTGTAACTGTAATCAGGCATGGGTCCGTTGTGCGATGCGGCAAGGATCGTTATCAGAAACGGAAGGGAAAGGCAAAGTATCCGATGGGGGTGTTCGTGAAATCAGGGATCGATTCCTGGAACGGCGAAATTTCCTCGACAGGGATTCGTTTAACGGGTGTGAATGCAGGTTCTTATGAAAGTTGGTGTTTTTTCCGCGATTTTGAGCGCTCTCCCCTTGGAAAAAGCCTTGTCCCACATTGCCGGGCTCGGTTGCGATACGGTGGAACTGGGCACGGGGGCTTACCCGGGCGATGCGCATTGCAAGCCGGCCGAGCTCCTTGCGAGCAAGGCGAAGCGGGATCGCTTTGTGAAGACGATCGCTGCCAGCGGCCTGGAGATCAGCTCGCTCTCCTGCCATGGAAACCCCCTTCACCCGGACAGGAAAATTGCGCAGGCCCACCACAAGGTTTTTGAGAACACGGTGAAGCTGGCCGGCGAGATCGGGGTTCCGGTGGTGACAACATTTTCCGGGTGTCCGGGGGACCATCCGGGGGCAAAATTTCCGAACTGGGTGACGTGTCCCTGGCCGCCGGATTTCCTCGAAGTCCTCGAGTGGCAGTGGAACAAAGTTGCCATCCCCTACTGGAAAAAGCAGGCGGCATTAGCGAAATCCCACGGCGTGAAAATCGCCTTTGAGGCGCATCCGGGATTTCTCGTGTATAATCCGGAGACGATTCTGAAGATGCGTGCGGCATGCGGGCCGGTCATCGGTGCCAACTTCGATCCCAGCCACTTTTTCTGGCAGGGGATTGATCCGGTCAAGGCGGTCCGCGCCCTGGCCGGGGCGATCCACCACGTCCACGCAAAGGACACCGGGCTTTATCCCGTGAATGCCGGTGTCAACGGCTATCTGGACACAAAGCACTACGCAGACGAGAAGAACCGGTCATGGATTTTCCGAACGGTCGGCTACGGTCACGGGGCGGATTTCTGGTGTGATTTTGTGAGCACCCTTCGTCTCTGCGGGTATGATGGCACGCTCTCCATGGAGCATGAGGACAGCCTGATGAGCCCCGCCGAGGGGCTGAGCAAGGGCGTTGAATTTCTCAAATCGGTCGTCATCCGGGAGAAGAAGGGGAAGGTCACCTGGGCCTGAAAATCGAATCTTCGGGTTCAGGATGATAAAAAACGTGATTCTTGACTGGTCCGGCACCCTTGCCGACGACCTTTCTGCCGTCCTGCGGGCGACGAACCTCATTTTCCGGGAATACGGCCGGAAGGACCTTTCGCTTGGGGATTTCCGCAGGCATTTCCGCCTTCCGTTCTCCGGGTTCTACGCGGAATTCCTGCCCGAGGCGACCTCCGAGGGGCTCGAGGCGCTTTATGAGCGCCACTTCCTCGGGCTGCAGGAGGAGATCGAGTTGCTTCCGGGAGCCCGCGAGTTCCTTGAGTTCTGCCGGAGAACGAAAAAGCGGACCTTCCTGCTCAGCACGATCAAGCCGTCCCATTTCGAGGCGCAGGCCTCCCGTCTCGGCGTCGCAGAGTTCTTCGAGCACTGTTACGTTGGGATCATGGACAAGCGCGAAAAGATCCGGGAAATCCTGAGGGTTCATGGCCTGAACCCGGAGGAGACGGCATTCGTGGGCGACATGGTCCACGACATCGAAACCGCGCGGCACGGCGGAATTCTCGACGTGGCGGTGTTGACGGGCTTCGATCCAGCGGATAAGCTTCTTCAAGCGGGTCCGACAATGGTTGTCCGGGATGTCAACTCGCTGGCCCTCGTTTTATGAATGAAATCTGGATCAAATCGCTGAAAGTCCATTCGCAGATTGGGGTGGAGGAATCCGAGCGTGCCGAGTTTCAGGAGCTTCAGATCGACTTGTGCATCCAGCCGAGCGCGCCTTTTCCCTACATGAATGACGACGTGATGCGGACGATCGACTATGCCGCTGTCGCCGGGCGCGTCCGGGCGCTCGCATCCGAGGGGCCGCGTCATTTGATCGAGACGCTCGCGGCCGATATCTCCAGGTTGCTTGTGGATGAGTTCCACGCGGTTGCCGTGACTGTCGAGGTGCGGAAGTTCGCTCTCCCCGAGGCGGATTACGTCGCCGCACGGTGCCGCCTCGAACGGTGAAGGCCGGCCGGCGCCCTGTTTCGTCCTTGAGCTATCCCATGCGGTGCAGGAGTCTTGCGGGATGAGACGTCCTCTCCTCAACGTCCTTCTGTCCTTCGCTCTGGTCTCATGTGGCAGGAACCCGGAACCTCCGGAATTCCGGACCTCCTCCGAGGCATCCAGCCTTGCCGCCCAGCTGAATTCCGATTTGGCCAGGCTCCGGCAGGAGACGGAAAAGCTCTCCGGCGCCGTGGCGGATCTCTATGCGAGGAGGGAGGAAATCCTGCCCGGCATCGACCGTTCAAAATACGGGATGGCGGAGGACGGAACTTTTCACAAGCTGCTCGACGACGGAGGCGCGACGCTCTGGATTTCAGGCGCGGTTCCCATCACGGAGGAGGTGACGGAAGCCGCCTATTTCACGGAACCGCTCGACAGGGACCTGATCCGCATCACGCGGGAATTTCCCGAGGTCAGCCGGGCTTGGTTCATCGACAGGAACAGTCTGGTCCGGGGCTACCCGTGGTTCGACGCGCCTTCCCGATATCCGCCGAAGATGAACATGCCCGAGTCTCAGTTTTATTGGCTTGCCGATGAGCGGCACGATCCCAACCGCGGGGGAGTGTGGATGGGTGGGCCCTGGCTGGATCCCTCCGGGCGGGGGTGGATGGTTGGCGCGCTCGCTCCGGTTTACCAAGGAGACCGTCTGGCCGGCGTTGCGGGGGTGGAGGTGGCCATCTCCACCATCGTGGACCGCTACTTCAAATCCCGGGATGTGCCGATGTTGGTCGTGGTTCCCGGCGGGGAGGTTGTCGCCGCAACGGAAAAGGCGATCGAACTTCTGGAGATGCCTCCCCTCAGGAATCACAGGTATCTCGAAACCGTGAGGCAGAACACCTTCAGTCCCGACGAGTATAATGTGACAAAAAGCCCGGCGCACGGGGTGAGGGAGATGGCTTCGGCCCTGCTCGACAAGTTCGCGACGGCAGTCCCCGTTGAGCTTGCCGGA
This sequence comes from uncultured Chthoniobacter sp., assembly GCA_964431635.1. Taxonomy (GTDB): domain Bacteria; phylum Verrucomicrobiota; class Verrucomicrobiia; order Chthoniobacterales; family Terrimicrobiaceae; genus QYQL01. Next base: position 133,234 of record CAYSKK010000011.1, read on the forward strand.
AGAACTTATACGGCGGTCTCGCTCCCCGTCCCGGAAACGGGTTGGAAAGTTGTTGAATTTGTTGCAAAATAGCAAGCCAGCGTGAACCGCATGAACTCCAGGACCCTCTGGTCATTTCTCCGCCTGCCGGTCATCCTGGCATTGCTGGCGGCTCTGGCCCTGATCGCCGGCGGCTATATCCTGACGGTTCAGTTGAGGTCCTCCCAGATCCAGGCGATTACCGGCGAGATGAGGCAACTCGGCCGCGGGCAGGTCCAGCAGCTCTCGGCTGAATTGGTGCGCTTCGAGGAAGACTTCACGTTTTCCCTGACATCGCTTCCTTTTAAGACGCTCCTCGTCGAAGGGGCAGCCTCCTCCGGGACGACGACTGCCATCAGGCGGTTCCTCTCCCTGAACCAGCCGCTCGTTTCGGAGCTCCGCATCTACGAGGACAAGGGATACGGGAGGATCGCCGGGATCGATGGCACCAACCATTTTTTTGTTTCTCCTCTGCGGAGCCAGGAAGACTGGAGGGCGGTGGATTCGAGGCAGGTGGCCCTTTATGGGGATGTTCAGGATTCGGAGGGCAATGTCGCCTGCCGGGTGGTCGCGGTGCTGAATCCGGATGCGCTCGCTGCGGAACAGCTGACGCGGTTTTGTCTCAGCCATCCGGGGCTCTGGGGCGTTTTTTATTCCCGCGACGGGGAGCCCACCCTCATTCGGAACGGCTCCCGTCTGTATTCCGGCATGCAGGTTCCCCAGGCGTTCAAATCCCGCCTGTCCGCGGATATCGAAAGCAGTTTTGAGGGCCGTTCAGTCCATCCGATCGAAATCGATGGCCGGCAGATGAACTGGATCACCTCGTATGTTCCCGTGACATTTCGCGGCTGGAAAGGGGCGGTGCTGCTCGCCTCCGACGAGGATCGTGTCCTGGGACCGGTGGCGAGTGCCGCGTGGATTATTCTTGTGACTGCCGCGCTGTGCTTCGCGCTGCTCATCGCGATGTTTGTTCTTCTTCTCCGGCAGATCCTTGCGAACCTGGCCGAATTGGAAGCCAGCCGGAGGCGCACCGCAGCGATTCTTCACACCGTGCAAAGCGGGATCGTTCTGGTGGACGGGGTGGACGGGCGGATCGTCGAGGCAAATCCGGCCGCTTGTGTGCTCCTGACCGGCGGCAGCGGGTCGATCACCGGACGGCAGGCCCTGGATTTTATTCCCGCCACGCTTTTCGAGGCATCCGCCGGGTTCGAGGCAAGCGGCATCGAATCGGTTGTGTCGCCTGATTTCGGGGAGCCCTGCCCGGTGTTGATCAACACAAATGCGATGGAGGTCGGCAGCATGAAGTTCCGGCTGTTCTCCTTCACGGATATCCGCTCGATCAAGGAGTCCCAAGACCGTCTTCTTCAGGCCCAATCGAAGCTCCGGGAGGTGAACTCCAGCCTGATGGCCGCAATCAACCGCGCGCAGGAGGCCGCGCGCGTCGCCGAGCAGGCAAATTCCGCCAAGGGCACGTTCCTTGCGATGATGAGCCACGAGATCCGGACGCCGCTCAACGGGGTGGTTGGATTTACGGGCCTCCTGCTTGAGACAAAGCTCGACAGCGAGCAGCTCGGATATGCGTCAACGATCCGCACCAGCGCGGATACGCTCCTGACCCTCATCAACGACATTCTTGATTTTTCGAAGATTGAGAGCGGACGGCTCGAATTTGAGCGCATTCCCGTTAACCTGGCCGAGTGCGTTCGCGACGCCTGCACCCTGCTCGAGCATCTTTCCAGGGCCAAGGGCATCGATTTCCGCATCTCCATCGAGCCGGGGATTCCCGAGACGATTCAGGGCGACCCGACGCGCCTCCGGCAGATTTTGGTGAACCTTTTAAGCAATGCCGTCAAATTCACCGAGAACGACCTCGTGGAGGTCGAGGTGAGGCTCGACTCCCCCTCGGTCCTGCACCTTTCCGTCCGCGACTCCGGAGTCGGAATCTCCCCCGAACGGCTGGAGACGCTCTTCCAGCCGTTTACCCAGGGGGACTCGAGCACCACGAGAAAATACGGCGGGACCGGGCTGGGGCTGGTCATCAGCAGGCGTCTGGTCGAGATGATGGCTGGCAGGCTCTGGGCTGAGAGCGCGGTTGGAAAGGGGAGCACGTTCCACGTCATTCTTCCCATCGAGACGGCCGGGAAATTCCCGTCGAAGCGGGAAGGGGACGACACGGCTGCCGCCTTATCAGGCCCCGGCCTTCCTGAAACGGTCGCAGTTCAAAGCCGTCCGGGCCTTTCCCTGAAAGTCCTGGTTGCCGAAGACAATTTGATCAACCAGAAGCTGTCCGTCATCCTCCTTCGCCGGATGGGCTGTGATCCCGATTTGGTGGGCGATGGCTGGCAGGCCGTTGAAGCCGCGCGCAAAAGCCACTACGATGTGATCTTGATGGACTACCAGATGCCCGGCATGGATGGCACGGAGGCCACCCGGAGGATCCGGGCCGAGGAAAAATCCGATCCGTCGCGATCCAGGGTCTGGATCATTGCCGTCACCGCCAACGCCATGGAGGATGACCGGAGGATGGCCATGGAAGCAGGTATGGACGACTATCTCACCAAGCCCCTGCGCGCGGACGAGCTGATGGCCGCCTTGCGGCGGGTTCCTCCTGCTGATCACATCGCCATTTCTCGCGAATATTGATATTTTTCCCTCGAACAAACCACACCGTTCAACGAGTGGCTTCGCCCCTTTGGAGGCGCTCTCCCATTTCCCCATGTCCTCAGCTTTCTTGTCCAGAGCGGTTCTGAAATCAGCCTGCCGCTTTTTCCGCCATGCGGGTTGTTTCGTTCTTCTCGCCGCCACGGGGCCGGGGACTCCGGCATCCGGCGGAAATCTGAATCCGGATTACGGACAGATTCAGGCTGCGAAGTTCGGCGATTTGCTCGCGGGATTTTCCCAACCGGACATGATTTATGCCCCGTTTGCGTTCTGGTTCTGGGACGAACCGCTGGATGCGGGGAAGTATCCTGCCAAGGCGCGCGACATGGCGCGAAAGATGATGGAGCAGGGATTGAATCCCGGATACGCGCATCCGCGGCGCTCCGGGTCGGATATTTTCGGACCGGGTGTGATGGCTCCTTCACCGAGCCTGCCGAAAGATCAGTGGCTGTCCAGGGAATGGTTTGATTCCTTTGGCGCAGCGCTCCAGTCGGCGGATGCGGGCGGGGGATATCTGGGTTACAACGACGAATACATGTGGCCGGTCGGCCGCGCGGCGGGACGCGTCCTTAAAGCGCATCCGGAGTTGGCGAATGAATCGCTGCAATGGAAAACCGTGGATGTGGAGGGCGGGAAAACCGTGAGCCTTCCCGAATCGTTTTTCACCGTGGCGGCACAGTTGGCCGATTCTTCGGCAGCAACTCCGGATGCGATGCAGGCAAAGTGGATTTGGCAGGCCGATGCCGGGCCGGTTCCGCAGACCTTTTGTTTCCGAAAGACTTTTTTCTTGGACCGGGCGCCAACCGGCGCAACGCTTCGAATCACGGCGGATAACAGCTACAAGCTGTTCATCAATGGGTCGCCGGTCGGTGAGGGAAACGACTGGAGACAGATGGGAACTTACGATATCGCGGCGCTATTGCGTCCGGGACGCAACGTCATCGCGGTGGAAGGCGGAGGTGACGGCAACGGCTGGGATGCGTTGCTCTGCATCCTGCATTTGGATTTGGGCGGGGGCAGACAGGTGAACATCGTTTCGGACGACGGGTGGCTGGTTTCAAAAAATGCGGAGGCGGGCTGGAATACGCCGGAGTTCGAAGACGGGGAGTGGAAGCATGCGCGAATCATCGGACCTCCGGACATGTTTCCATGGAAATTGCCGGCGGACGAATTCGCCGTGGCGGGACAGGTGATCGCTCCCCGGAAAGCCATGCAAGGAGAGTGGATCTGGCAACCCGACCCGGCCGATACCGCGCGCACCTATTATTTTCGGAGGGCTTTTGAGTTGGACGAAGGCCTGACTGTGACCAAGGCCGTGATCAGGCTCACCGCGGATAACAGCTACAAGCTGTTTATCAACGGGGTATCAGTCGGCCAGGGGGATGACTGGACCAAGGTGGGAACATACGATGTCTCGTCTCTGCTGCATCCCGGACGCAACATCATCGCGGTGGAAGGCGGTGGCGATGGCAATGGCTGTGACGCGTTATTGAGCGATTTGGAAATGGACCTGTCCGACGGCCGGCATGTCAGCGTTCTCTCGGACGGCGGCTGGAGCACCTCGAAATATGGAGACGAGGGATGGACCCAGCCGGAGTTCAAGGACGAGGAGTGGGCGAAGGTCCGGATCGTCGGTCCCGCCGGTATGGCACCCTGGAGCCTGCCGGAAACCAACGATCCCTACCAGAAAGCCACCGTTCGCAGCGCGACGTTGCGAATGATCGGATCTGGCGCGGCATTCGACTGGACGGCCCCGTCCGGTGGAAACTGGCGTGTTTACTCTTTCGACAAGGTGACAGGAAATGATGTCAGCGTCCTGAACCGGCAACTGGCCGGGGCTTTTATCGGGTTGGCCCACCAGCCCTATGCGGACCACCTCGGTGCGCACATGGGCAAATCGATTCCCGGCGCGTTCTGTGACACCGAGGGCAGCTATGGCAATGGCAACGGCATTCCGTGGTCGGAGGACTTGGCGCAGCGGTATCAGGAAATTGCCGGACGCGACATCCGGCTTTGGATGCCGCTGATGTTCGACGACGACGCGGAGGGCCTCAGCGCGCGCACACGGGTGGATTGGTTCAACTCGATGTCGGATCTCTACTCCGGCTTTCACGCCGAAATCAGCGACTGGCTGAAGCAGCGCGGCATGTATTACATCGCCAACCTGTGGGAAGAAAGCTTGCAGTGGCAGACGTCCTTCGTGGGCGATCACATGAAAAATCAGCGCGGGTTTTCGATGCCCGGCACGGATTGCCTCCAGCTGAAAGCGTATGATGTGCATGATTTCAAGGAGGCTCAAGCTGTGGCGGAATTCGAAGGCCGCCGCCTGATGAGCGAAATCATGGGGGCCGCCGGATGGAAGGACTTCAGTCCTGTCACCATGAAGGAGTGCGTGAATTCCGTCGTCGCCTGGGGCGTGGGGCATGTCGTGTCGCATGGCATTTTCATGACGAGGGATCTGGACGGCAACGTGTGGGTGCCAGACTGGTATGACGAGAATCCACTGTGGTCGAACCTGCGGCTCTGGACGGATTTCACCCGGAGGGCATCCTACGTGAACTCGCATGGCCGCGCCGTGCCGGACGTCTTGCTCCTCAATCCCCTGGAGAGTGCCTGGGCATTGTTGGGACAGACCGACAAGCTTTGGGGGAACGATGTCAACAACATCAATGTGCTGGACGAGCTGTATTCCCCGGAGGTTCAATCCATCAACAAGGCGTATGGCGCGGCGATGAGGGAGCTCACGCGCCACCGCGTGGAGTATCTCGTCGCCGACGGCCACTATATGAGCCAGATGAAAATCGAGGGCGATCATCTGGTGCGTGGGGATTTTCGTTTCAAGACCGTTGTGGTGCCTCCCATGGCGGTGATGCAGCTCGCGGAAGCGAAGGCGCTCGTGGAATTCGCCAAGGCGGGCGGACATGTTTATACGCTGGGCAACCTGCCGGCCGGTTCCCCCGAAAACGGGCTGAATGATCCGGCCATGGCGAAGCTGATGACGGAACTCCAGGCCCAGCCCACCGTGAAAGCCTGCCCGCAAGGACTCGCGGCGACGCTGGATGCGAAACCTCCGGGATTGGAGTCCTGCATTCAATTCCTGTCCGGCGAATTCCCGATGCTCCAGCACCACCGGCGGATAGACGGGCGGGAGTTTTTCTGGCTGGTCAACAACAGCCCCGAGGCGCGGCAGTGCGAGGTGACAGTGGCCGGAGCAACCGGGGCGGCTTCCGTCTGGGACTGCGAGACCGGCCGGGTCCGGCCCGTGGCTTCAACAACTGCCGGAGACGGGTCCAGGTTGTCACTGGCATTCCAGCCGCACGAGGCCTGCTGGCTGGTTTTTGATCCGCAGCGCCCCGCGAGTTCCGACCCGGTGATGGCATTGCCCACCGGAAATGTTCTTCTCCCGGTGGAGGCAGGCGGATGGAGGGTCCGCGTCGATCCGTCTGTGCAGCCGAACCTGCAGCACCCGGTCGCGGTTCCTCCGGCCCTGACTGCAGCTGGCGGGGTGGAGCGGGAGTTGATGTTGTGGGAAACGTGGAATGACCTGCCAAAAAACTTCATCGGCTTGGTGGATTACACGCGGACGGTGACCCTGCCGGATTTCAAGGGGGAATTGGTCCTGGACCTGGGAACGGTGAATCACACGGCCGAGGTCTGGGTGAACGGAGAGAGGATCGGAGCGAAGCTCTGGCCTCCGCATCAATTTACAACTGGCGCTTTCCACCCGGGAAAAAACGAGATCCGGATCCGCGTCGGCAACCTGGTCAACAACGTGCCTTCTCCTTCCGGCCTGCTCGGGCCGGTGAAGTTGCTGACGAAATGATCCCTGCGGGTGTTGCTGATCAGGGAGCCTTGCCGAGAAACTTGCTGATGAGTTCGGTGATCACGCCGTCGTCCATCGGGCGGACCGCTCCGAGCGGCTTGCTGTTGATGAGGGCTTCGGCTGTCGACTCCAGCACCTCGAGCCGGTCGAACGCATCGAGAAGCGATGTGCCCAGCACCATGACCCCGTCATTTTCGAGAAGGCTCACGGGAAACTCCGGCCGGCAGAGCGCTGCAAAGGCATCGGGGTCGCCATAGGCCGCCTCGAACGGGATTCTCGCGACATCGCGCAGAAAAATGTAGCTCTCCGGGATCGTCCTCGTGTCGAGGGTTTCGCCAGAGACCGAATACGCGGTGGCATTGACGGGGGTTGCCATGACGATGGCCTGCACGGAGGGATGGGCGCGGTAGATCGCCGCGTGGAGGGGCAGTGCCCGGCTGGGTGGTTTGCCGGCCTCGGATCCCTGCGGTCCCGCGAGAACGATGTCGCCCGGGCGGATCGCCGCCCGGTCTGCTCCCGCCGGCGTCATCAAAAACTCTTCGCCGTGAATCCTTGCGGAAAATGTTCCCTGGCTGCTGATGAGAAGGCGCTGTTTGTATCCGCGCCGGACGAAGTCGCAGAGGTCGCGGCGCAGTTCCCGCTCGCGGGACGAGGCATCTCCGGGATGGAAAAACCGGTCCGGCACCCTTCGTGCCGCGGCCAGCTCCAGCTGCCCGTCATTCAGCAGGGTGACGGCCCCGAGAGCCGAGGCCTTGATCAGCGTCTTGGCCGTGAATTCCAGCGTCTCGAATCGTGTGAAGGCCTCCTGAAAATTTGCGCCCCCGACCACGACCCCGTGGTTTTCGAGCATCGCGCACGAGTGTCCGCTTGCGAAGACTTCGGCGATTTTTTCTCCAAGGAGGGCGCTCCCCGGCAGCGCATAGGGGGCGAACCCGACTTTTCCGCAGATCGCATGCGACTTGGGAAAGAGGCGGGTTTCCGGCGCCCTCCCGCAGATGCTGAACGCGACCAGCGCGACCGGGTGGGCATGCACGATTCCGCAGAGATCCGGCCGCGCGCGGTAAATGCCCAGATGGAACGGCAGCTCGGAGGATGGCTTGTGCCTCCCCTGCACGGTGCCGTCCGGAAGCACGGCGACAATGTCCTCGCGCCGCAGGTTCCCCTTGTCGATTCGTGCCGGGGTGATCCAGACCGTGCCGTCATCCCCGCGGATCGAGAGGTTGCCTCCCGACGTGGTGGTCATCCGGTAGCCGTAGATTCGTTCCATCGCCGCAACGAGGCGGTCGGCTGGGTGGAGAATGTCGCGTTCGGTCATCCCGCATTCATGCACGGATACGGCCGGAAATGCAAAAACGGAAATGGACTCGGGGAATTCGCGGCGGTAAACCAAGCCGGTGAGCGGATCCCTTTTTGTTTCCGGAAACCCGGGTGATGATGTGCGGGCTGTGTTGGAACAGCTCGCCGGGGATGCTTTTCGGAATATTGAGGCGCTTCCCGACCGCGCGGAGGAACGGATCCACGACATCCGCGTGGACATGAAAAAATTCCGCGCCGTTGTCCGGCTGGCGGAAGGCGCCCTGAAGGCACGCGACCTCGCGGGGCTCGACCAGTGCGCACGGGCCGTCAAGGACGGGTTTGGCGCGGCGCGCGACCACGAGGTTCAGCTCGGCCTGCTTCGCAGGCTCCTCGGGCAGCGCAAGGCGGATGAAGCCGCCCGGGCGTTCGTGGGGGGCGGCGGGGAACCCGTGCACGATTGGACATCCCCGCAGAAAGCCTGCGGCCAGCTCACCGCTCTCGTCGCCCGCGCCGGTTTGGGCGGCCTCACCCGCGGGCAGGTTCTTGAGGCATGGCTCTCCTCCTACCGCGCAGCGCGACGGACGATGATGGCATGCCTGAAAAACGACCAGGACGATTTTCTTTTCCACGAGTGGCGGAAGCGGGTGAAGCAATTGCTCTACCAGTCGCTGGTCATCGGACCTCCGGCCGATAGTCTGGCTGCAGCCGCGCAGAAGCTCTCCTCGACGCTCGGATCGCAGCACGATCTGGCGATGCTCTGCGAAAACGTCCACCTCTGCGGCCGGGAGGCGGAACTTCTCGCCGTGGACAAAAAGCACAGGACCGCACGGATGGCTCTCCGCCAGGGGGAGCACCTCTTCCGCTGGAAACCACGCGAATTGATCAGGGCGCTCGATCTCCATGAATGACGACGTGGAAGTCCGCACGTATTTTGCCCGGGGCCGCAATGCGCTCGTCGCCCGTGCATCGTTTTCCGAGCTGTATGCCGCGTGGTATCTGCACCGGATGGATTGCGGTCTGCACGTGCCGCCGGGATGCGACGGCTTCGGCCGCGATGCCCTGGCTGCCCTGACGCTTCACTGCGCGAGCCGTCCATGGAAGGAGACCTGCGCGTGGACGGTTCACTTCCCGGATCCCCGGGTCAACGTCTTTGCCTCCGGCGACAATGCCACGGGCGCTGTCGTCGCGAATGTGTTCCATGAAAATGTCCGGGCGATCGAGTGCGGGATGTTTTATGCCGATGTCATCGACGACGGGCGTCCCCCGCGCCGCAGCGTCGTCGAATTCGATGCCGCCGGATTTTTTCCCGCCGTCGAACAGTATTACGAAAAGAGCGAGCAGCGGCCGGCCAGGTTTTTCCGCCATGGCGAGGAGGACCTTGTGATGGTGTCCGCGCAGCCCGACTGCGACATGGATTGGCTCCGCTCGCTGGATGACGCCGCGATCCGGAAGCTGGATTCGGAGGTCGAGCTGTCGTTTCTTGAAAGCCGCAACTACCGGTTCCAGTGCGGCTGCACGCAGGAGAAAATGCTCGATTTTCTGGCGCCTGTCTTTCTCCGCCAGGGCGACGATCTCTTCGCCGGGGAGGAAACCTTGCGCATCCACTGCCCGCGGTGCGGAGCCAGGCATGCCATCACGCGCGAAGCCCTCGAGGCCCACGCGGGCTCCCGGCCGTGAGTTTTCTCGACAACCATTTGCGCGAACGCGATAAATTGCGGCCCAATGGAACCCACGCCCGACAACAAACTCGCCGGCATTCTGAGTCCCGTGAGCGCACTGCGGGGGCAGGCGGATCTTGGTGTGGGGGATACGGCGGCGCTGGTTGAGTTTGCCGGGTGGGCGGCGTCCAAGGGCTTCGGGCTGGTGCAGATTCTTCCGGTAAACGAGTCCGGCAGCGATCACAGTCCATACAATATTTTGAGTTCGATGGCCTACGAGCCCTCGACGATCACGACGACTCCGACGTGGCTTCCGGAGCTCTCGGCGGAGGCATTCGACGCGGTCTGCGCACGTCACGACGTGAAAGCCCTGCGCGCGGGACCGGTGAAGTATGCCGCCGTGAAGGCGCTGAAGAACGAATTGCTGGAGACGGCGTTCCGGGTTTTCCGGAGCAGGAAAGCCGACCGGGTGCGAGTGCGGGCGTTCGCCAAATTCGAGAGCGACCAGGCCGACTGGCTGGAACCCTACAGCCTCTTCCGCGCTCTGGTGGCGTGGAATGGGAGCGAGGTCACCACGGGCTGGCCGGAGGAGCATCGGAATCCGGAGGCCGCTCAGGAATGGGAGTCCCGGCTGCCTGCCGCCGAAAAAAAGCGGTTCAGCGATCTGGTCCGGTTTTACAGGTATGTCCAGTGGCTGGCGCGGATGCAGTGGAAGACCGTGCGCGCGGCCTGCGACAAGCTCGGCGTCGCGCTTGTGGGCGACCTGCCGGTCGGGGTGAGCATTTTCAGCGCGGATGTGTGGAGTTCGCCGGAGATTTTCGATCTCACGCGATCGAGTGGCGCACCGCCCGAGAAGGTTTTCAAGAGCGATCCCTTCACCGAGAAGTGGGGTCAGAACTGGGGGTTTCCGCTCTACAACTGGCAGGCGATGTCGCACGACAATTTTGCGTGGTGGCGCCGCCGGCTCGGCGCATCGTGCGAGGTGTTCCACTTCCTCCGCATCGATCATGCGCTCGGCTTTTTCCGCATCTACAGTTTCCCGTGGCGTCCGGAGGAGAACGGCAAATTCACGGAACTTTCTTCCGTCGAGGCGGCCGCGCTGACCGGCGGCAGGCTCCCGGGGTTTGTCGAGCGGGACGACAGCACCGAGGAAAACCGCGAGCGGAACCGGGTCCAGGGCGACATGCTTCTCAGGATTTTCCTGGAGGAGACCGGCCCGCACCGGCTGATCGCCGAGGATCTCGGCGAGGTCGCGCCCTACGTGCGCCCGACATTGCGGGCTCTGGAGATTCCCGGATTCAAGATCCCGCAGTGGGAGAGGAATCCGGACGGGACCTTGATCCCCGGCGGCGAATACCAGCGCCTCAGCCTCGCCACATTCGCGACGCACGACCATCCGCCGCTGAAGAAATTCTGGGAGGACTGGCTGGCTGACTGCGGGGATCCGGAAAGGCGGGATGCTGCGATTGCCGGAATGAACGAGCTGCTCGGGTTTTGTGGACGGGAGGATCTCAAGGCACCGCTGCCATTTTCGAGCGAGGTGCATGCCGCGCTCATCCGGGGGCTCTTCGCCTGCAACTCGTGGATGGCCGTCCACCAGATCACCGACCTGCTCGGCTTGGATGAGCGGTTCAATATCCCGGGGGCTGTCGGCGATGCCAACTGGACGACGCGGATCGCCGGGATGCCGGTCGAATGGGATTTAAAATATCCTGCCGAACTGAAGGCCGCCGTTGAGGCGATCAAGGAAACCGGCCGGCTTCGGCAGGGGATGAGCTGATTCCGCCGGGGCATGGCAAATTCACGAGCGAGTTCCGGAATGGCTGGGACGTCCGAATGCTTCGGCAAGGGGGCATTTTCCTACTTCGGCCAGCTTGTGGCGACGGGGGTCTTCTTTGGCGTGGCCAGCCTGGCGTCTCCGCTGCTCTGGATTGTCTGGAAGGTGTCGAGGTTTCCTGCGGAGGCGGGCCAGCGGATCCTGCGCGCGCTTTTCCGGTTTTACGTGTGGTGGATGAGGACCACCGGAATGCTTAGGCTTGAGGTGAGCGGGCTGGATGAACTCAAGGACCTGCGCGGCGCGATCCTCGTGTCGAACCATCCGGCTTTGCTCGACGCGGTTTTTCTCCTCGCCCACCTTCCCCCCTCCGCGTGCGTGATGCGCGCCGGCCTTCTGTGGAATCCGGTTCTGGGCGGGAGCGCGCTCGCCGCAGGCTATATTACCAACGATTCCGGTCCCGGTTTCGTCCGGCAGGGGATCAAAAAAATCCTTGCCGGCGAGAACCTGCTGGTGTTCCCCGAGGGGACGCGCACGGTGAGCCGGCCGGTCAACGGTTTCAAAAACGGGTTTGCCCTGGTGGCGGTCCGGACCGGTGCCCCGGTCCGCGCGCTGGTGGTGGAATACGATGGCACGCATCTGACCAAGGGGGTCTCGCTGTTCACTCCCGCAGATGTGCCGCTGCGTTTCAAGATTCGTGTCGGAAGTGTTTTTGAGCCGGTGCCCGGGGAGTCCGCTCCCGGGTTCAGCCGCCGGATCGAGTCATGGTATCGGGAGGAACTCGGAGGTGGAGCGGGCGGATGAGCGGACGGCTCGTCATCCTGCCGAGCTTCAACAGCGGCGCCCATCTGGCCCGGACGATGCTGGCCGCGAGGCTGCATTGCGACGCCGTGTGGGCGGTGGTGGACGGCAGCACGGATGGCAGCGGAGATCTCGCCGGGGAAATTGAAGGGGACGGGTTTCGTGTGATCCGGCTCGAAAAAAACTCCGGCAAAGGCGGCGCCGTGCTCCGGGGATTTCGCGAGGCCAGGGCGGCGGGTTTCTCCCACGCCCTTGTGATGGACGCCGACGGCCAGCACCCGGCCGGATCAATCGCGGATTTTTTTGAGCGCTCGGAAATGTCGCCCGGCTCGCTGATCGCCGGGGTGCCGGTCTTCGGTCCGGATGCCCCGCCCGAGCGGGTGAGGGGACGGCTCATCGGAAATTTTTTTGCGCGGTTGGAGACGTGGGGAATGGGGGCTTCCGATTCGTTGTTCGGCTTCCGTCTCTATCCGGTCGCTCCCTCGCTCGGGATTCTGGAATCCACCCGGGGAGCGAGGCGGTTTGATTTTGACACGGTGATGGCCGTCCGCCTGCTTTGGGCCGGCGTGCCGGCGGTTAATGTCCCCGTGCCGGTGCGCTATCCGGATCGCTCCGAGGGCGGGGTGACCCACTTCCGCTATGTCCGCGACAACCTCCTTCTCACGGCCGTGCATGTGCGCTTGTGTTTCGGGATGCTTGCGCGTATCCCCCGCTTGATCTCGATGCGATGCCGCTGAATAATAACCCTTGTCTTTAAAGTCGTATTGTGTGACATACAACTCATGAGTGAAACACTTTCCATTCGGCTTCCGGGCGAGGACAAGCGGGCGTTGTTTGAAATCGCAGCCCGGCACGGGGAGAGCGTCAACGAATTCGTCCGCAAGGCGATCCGGCACAAAATCGAAGAGGCCCCCCTCCGTCCGGCTTCTCCCCTTGCCGGGTTTTTCGGTTCGGTGGATGTCGAGGTTTCCGCGCCGACAAATGCAACAGTGCGCCGCGCGATGAAAAAGGGCTCCCTGTGACGTATCTGGTTGACACTGGTCCGCTGGTCAGCGCCTTTGCCCGCAAGGAGCCAAAATACAAAGCCTGGGCGGAGAGCCTGCTTGCGCGGCTGCCTCTGCCGCTGGTGACTTGCGAGGCGGTGATCACCGAAGCTTCCCACCTTCTCGGCTCGCCAGCGCGCCTGATCGAGGCCATCGACCGGAAATTGATCTTGTGCCGGTTTGATCTTCAACGCGAGGCCGGTTCCATTGGCCGGATTTGCGCGAAATATGCAGACCAGCCCATGGACCTTGCCGATGCCTGCCTGGTCCGTCTCTACGAGATGCATCGCGAAGGCTCCGCGACGATTTTGACGGTGGACCGCACGGACTTCACGGTTTACCGGACAAGCAAAGGAAGGCCGCTGCAGTGCGTCTTCCCGCCTGTGGATGGCAAATAGTCCATGAAAAAGCGCCAGCAAATCCTTGCGGCGAGAAAGCTCGCGCTCGCGGCCGCCGTGCTCCTTCGGGGGCGGGCGAGGGTGGCGGCATGGACCGTCCACGAAATTCTGCGCCTCGGGCCGACGCTCCTGCGGAACAGCGACCTCAACGGCCCGGTCGCCAGGCGGTTTCGGACGGATCAACCCGAGGTCTGGCTTACGATTGACGACGGCCCGGATCCGGAACAGACGCCCCGGATCCTCGAGTTGCTGGAATCCCATCAGGCACTCGCTTCGTTTTTTGTCGTGGGAAAACATGTGGATTGGAACCGCCCGCTTTGCCGGAGGATCGTGGCGGGCGGGCACACCCTGGAAAATCACACCTACTCGCATCCCTCCGGCCTCTTCTGGACGATGCCGTGCTGCGCGATCCGCAGCGAGATTGCGCGCTGCAGCCATGCCATCCGGGTGGCTGCCGGCGTGAGCCCGTCATGGTTCCGCTCACCGGCCGGACTCACGAATTTCTGCGTCCATCCTGCGGCTGCGCGGGCCTGGCTGCGGGTGGCAGGATGGTCTGCGGACGGACTCGACGGGCTTCCCGGACGGGATCCGGAGCAGGCGGCGGCAAGGATCCTGAGCGGGGTGAAACCGGGAGCGATCCTGCTCATGCACGAGGGGCCCGGGCGCAGCAGCGCGCGAGTCCTCGAGCTTGTTCTCGACGGACTTTCGAGCAGGGGGTTCCGCTGCGTGATCCCTGATGGCAGGGATGTCGAATGAGGGGGATTCCGGGAGGCATGTGACTGATCCGAACCTTCACACTCGCAAGCTGGCTTACCGGCTCGGCTATACCGCTTCGGCTTTTTCCTTTCTCCGCCAGGTTTCCTCCCTTGCCGGCCGGCGTCTCTCCGGCGGGATCGCGAGGTTGGTTGCCAGGGCGTATTGCTCGACCCAGCCGGGAGTGGTGCGGACAGTGGCGGACAACCTCCGCTTGCTGGATCGTTCCGCCAACTCAGGGGACGCGGTGCGCGTATTTGAAAATTATGCGGGGACCCTTGCCGATTATTTCTGGCTGGGGGGACGTTCGGAGGACGAAGCGTTTGCGCTGGCGGATATCGAGGAGGCGCTGCCGGCCCTGACTTCCGGCGCGATCCTCGCCACCGGACACTATGGATTTTTTGAGTTCGGGGCCTTGGTGCTGACACGGTCGGGCCTGCGGGTGAGTGTGGTGACCGATGCCGAGCCGACGCCCGGACTCACCCGCTGGCGGGCCGATTACCGGAAGCGCTGGGGGGCCGAGACGATCGAGCTTGGCGGCGATGCGTTTTCCTCGCTGCGCGCATCCGAGGCCCTTGAAGCCGGACGCCTCACCGCCATGCTTGTGGACCGTCCGGTCGGCGGGCGGTCCCTTCCTGTCGAGCTTCCGGGCGGTGTGATTCTGTTTTCGATGGCTCCCGCCATCCTCTCATGGATGACCGGCTGCCCCGTGATTCCCGTGAGCGTGCGCCGAACTGCTGCGGGCCGGTATGTCGTGCGCACCGGTGAGCCGGTCTCCGCCGACCGGTCCACACCGCGCGACAGCGCGATCGCGGACTGCACCCGGAGGGTCGCGAATGCTCTCGTGCAGGACTTCCTCTCCGACCCGCTCCAATGGTATCAATTCATCCCGCTTGCCACGTGAAAGTTCTTCTTTTCCTCCTGCTGCTTCCAGCCTGTGCGTTTTGCCAGGTGCTCAACGATTCCGAGACGACCGCCCTCGTCGCGAAACTTGCCGCCTCGCGGGCCGGCCGGATGGTCCAGGCGGATTTCGTCGAAACGAAAACCCTCCCGATGTGGAAGGACCCCGTCGTCGAGTCCGGGAGCATCGCCTTTGAGCCTCCGGACCATTTCCTGCGGAAGACAAACAACCTCATCGTCAGCGACGGAAAGACGCTCTGGATGTATTACCCGGAGTTCCAGCAGGTCGAAAAATACCCGCTGGCTGGCCACGGACCCGGACAGCTCTTCGCCGCCCTCGGCCAGGCATTCCGCTTCGAAAATCTCGACTCCCTCTTCCGGATTTCCGCGACGCGCCTCGAGGACGGGTTCCGCCTCGACCTCACGCCGCGGTCCGGCCCGATGCGCCGCATGCTCCGCAGCCTGATCCTCGACCTCGACTCCTCGCTCCGGCTCCGATCCTCCACCATGCAGGGCAGGGATGGCGACCGGATCGAAACAAAATACTCAAACGAAAAACTCCTCCCCCCCGGCTCGATCGAATTCTCCTTCAAACCGCCCGCCTCCGCCTCCGTCGTCGCCCCGCTCGGCGGCGGATGATGCCTGACCGGAATATTCACACAGTCGATTTATGCTCCCATGCCCACAAAAACAAACAGTTCTGTTTTACTATTACGGTATGCGCGTGATATTCAACATCGACCTCGGGGAAATTCCGGAATAGTAAAACATTTTCAATGGCTATAGCGTTGCAGAAAAACAAACAAATCTGTAAAATAACTCCCTGTTAGGCGTCGCTCGCGCATCCTGTGAATGAAGTTTCTTTACGCTATTGCCGCAGTCGTCGTTCTGCTCATCGCTGGGGTCTTCTTCGCGACTTTTCGCGTCGATACATTTTGGCAGATGGCCACACCGATTCAGCATCGTGGCAAGTATTACTCGGTTTCCATCGGTTCTACGTGGTGTCCGGCTTCCGATCAGCGAGGCTTTATTCCGGGCTGCAGCGGCCCCAACAAGCAACCCAACGGATTCGTCATCGAATGGCGTCTCGACGACGACCACCAGACCATCGCAGTCGAGTCCATCAGTGGCACGATTACTTGGCCCGACGGTTCATCTCATCCACTGCACGCCCCATTCGCCTACTGGTATGGCGAGCACACCTCCCACCGGAACTATTTCTACGCCTTTGCATCACGCGGTGGCTACGACGATCAGCTTCCACCCGGCAAGTATCGGCTGAGTCTGTCCTACACTCTGAACGGTCAACCGACTTCATTCAGCAGGGACGCCGTTCTCGAGTCCACCCGCAAGGCAGGCTTCCATGTTCCATTTCATTCCACCTACTTTTGAGCGTCTCCGAATCTAACCGCAACGCCTAACCATGCGCTGCAGACATGTGGTCAGGTCAACAGGAAAGAGGGAAGGAGTTTGTTCCCCCGAGAGGAGGGGTATGAGGGGAACCGTGGTTCTCCTCTTGTTCAAGGTGTTTTAGGGAAAGTTTTTTCAAAACGATGATGACACGAATCGGAATCATTGGCGATTACGACACCAGCTTCGAGCCGCACCGCGCCACCGATGCCGCTCTGACCCACGCCGCTTCTGCTTTGTCGATAGGCATCGAGACCATCTGGCTGCCCACTGCTTCACTCGACGCGCCGGACGCGATTCAGTCGCTGGATTCATTCAACGGTCTTTGGGTGGCTCCCGGCAGTCCCTACCAGAACATGAGCGGTGCATTGAGCGCCATCAGGTTTGCCCGTGAGTCCGGCTTGCCGCTTCTCGGCACCTGCGGCGGTTTCCAGCACGTCATTCTGGAGTATGCGCGCCATGTCCTCGGTTTTTCGGACGCGACCCACGCCGAGTATGCCCCTTACTCTTCCAGTCTTTTCATTTCTCGTTTGGCGTGCTCTCTCGTTGGCCGGGCTCTGGTCATTTCCCTGCGTCCCGACAGTCTTGTTGCCCGCACCTGCGGCACAACCACCGTGACCGAACAGTATTACTGCAACTTCGGCGTGAACCCCGACCACACTGCTGCGCTTTCTTCCGGCGACCTTGCCATCGTTGGTTCGGACGCCGAGGGCGAGGTGCGCGTCGTTGAACTGCGCAACCATCCGTTCTTCGTGGGCACGCTTTTCGTGCCACAGCTTCGCTCTCAGCCGGAGAGTCCACACCCGCTCATCATGGGGTTTCTCAACGCAACTCAGAATGACCGCAACGCCTGCGGTGCAAAACCTGGCGAGGGCGTCGCGGTTGGCAATCATTGCGCCCCGTGAGCCGGGTCGCTGAGATTGGGTCGTTCGGCAGAAAAACAACCCTTGCATTGAGGTAGCCGTGACGGTATAGAATATATACCGTGGAGTTCGAGTATGATCCAACCAAGAGCCGGCACAACAAAAAGAAGCATGGCATTGACTTCCGCGAGGCTCAGATCCTCTGGGAAGACGAAGATCGGTTGGTTATCCCGGCTCGCAGCGATACCGAGGTGCGATATGCACTCCTTGGGAAAGCAAAAGACAAGATATGGGTGGCCTTTTACACATTACGAGGCGATTCCATCCGGATATTTTCAGTGAGGCGGGCACGCGAAAAGGAGGAACAGCAATATGACAGCGGAAGAACTGGATAAGATTTTTGATGACGGCAAGGAGGACATCCTTCCCTACCTCGATTTGTCGAAGGCAGTCAGACCGGGGCATCAGGCCAAGCGCGTCAATGTGGATTTTCCTGCTTGGATGATCACCAAACTCGACTTTGAAGCGGATCGGCTAGGCGTGCCCCGGCAATCACTAATCAAGGTATGGATTGCCGAGCGACTGGCTGGATCCCGAAAGCTAAAAATGGCCGAACGGTAAAACGAGCCGACGGATCGAATACCCATGCCTGCGGCACTTCTGGCATTTCGCCTGCGGAGCAGGCTCGGATGCCGAAAGCAAGTGGTGATCGGTCATCGCGGACGTTGATATGGCCACTTCGCGTTATCGTGATTTCACTATGAGCAACTCGATCCCTAACCAGTCGCTGATCTTGGTGCGCAGGCAGCATTCGCGCACCAAAATATGACGATTACCAAACAGTGGGCAGATGCGTTCGCACAGGATTGGATTGAGTCTTGGAACGCACACGACTTGGCGGGAGTTTTATCACATTACACCGATGATTTTGAGATTGAGCTTCCCCCCGGGATTTAGGCCGCAGCGGAGTTAAGAGAGGGATGGTTGTTG
>CAYSKK010000012.1:0-138378 GCA_964431635.1 uncultured Chthoniobacter sp.
TTTCCGTCTATTTTCAGATAATCCGCCCCTCTGGACATCTGTCTTTCAAGATTCAATGAGAACCTTGGTTCGACTGTCAGCGCGAAGCGCCAACTCGATCGCGCAGCCAAACTCGCAGAGCCCGGCGCAGCCGGGATAATCCTGTCGCCCCGAGATTTTTCCTCATTGCGACCCGTCGCGACAGAAGCGGTCGAAAGGCGTCGGATGCCTGTATTTATCAGCGTTTGCGAGCCACCGGCACTTTCACTCGTCGCGACCGGTTGAGACACCTCCAGACAGCTTTCACGACCGAAATCATTTCATCGACGAACCCATCGAACCCGGTCACCACCCGGCAATCTTGGGTCGACGCAGCTTCGAGGCGCTGGGCAAGGGTATTCATGAGGGATCGCTCAGGAGTTTGACGAGAGGTTCTTCATCTTCCTCTATCGTGGGATAGCGGCCGATATTTGGATCGACGAAGACGTTGTCGTTCGCGTCATCATTGGCGGTGGAAACCTCTCCGATGATGCATTCTTCGGTGAGCGGATAAAACGTGTGGTAAACATGGGGGACGAGAGTGATGCGCTCTCCGGCTTTGAGATTGATGCTCGCGCCGTTGGAAACCGATTGCCGCTCGTTGTTGATGAGGACGTCGAACGTTCCGGGAACTTTTTCATCGGGGTGCCCCTGCCAAATCTGGACGCGGAGTGTTCCCCAGCGGCTGATGATGTCTTCCTTCTTTTTGCGGTGGCAATGAATGGGGGTGATCATTCCCCTTCTCGCATACATCAGCTTTTCACAATATTCCGCTTGCTCGGCAAGGTTGACCAATACGAGGCAATTCGTGGTCCAGTCTCCCAGGCCAAAATCCGTGACATCCCAGCGGGGGTTTGGGGGGAGTGTCCAACCATGTTGCTCGAAGCAACGGCGGGCGGATAAGATGAGGTGGTTGATTTCGCTGCGTTTCATAGGCTTAAAAAGTTGGTGTCGATGGTTGCTTTGATGCGAAAAGCCTTGGACGTCGGGGTTAGACCTTTTCGTCAAGATTGTGATGGTTGACCACCATGCCATTATCGAGTGCGTCCACGCGTTCTTCTTTCAGACGCCGGAAGAATTGGCGCATGTCGCGGATGCCGCCCCGCGAAAACCAAATGGCGGTAAGAGAGCCTCGCGGCGCTCGGTCACGGTGGCATGCGGTGCGTCCATCCGATACACGGGCACATTCATCAATGTGCCTGCCGGGACATCCTGACCGGTCTCCTGCACCAGAATACCCCGGCCCGGGAGGGCGGCAGCCTCTTCGTCCCTCGCCCGTTCCATCGCCGCACGTCGCACCTCGCACGGGCTCGGAAAACATATCATAGCCGAAAGCCCTCAGGTTGCGTCCGGAAAAAGATTCGAGATAAATGATCGGAAAATAGACCTCCCGATCCCCCTTGGGCAGGACTTGATAGCCGGGAAATCCCTCGGAGCGAACCTCCCGAGTGTGCTGCCCCAGTTGCGCTCGCGGAACGGCCAGCGCGAAGCCGATGCCCAGAATGCCCGGCAGCCTCTGGTTGATTTTCTGGCCTTCGACAAAATCGTGCCACTCCGCACGGGTAACACTGTTATGCATGAAAAACGCCGCGCCGCTTTGCAGGATCTGCTCGTGGTCAGCGAGACGTTCCTCAATTTTGACCTGAACCTCCCTGCAAACAACATCGAACGCAAGTTTCTCCTCCTCCACTTTTCTGGACTCTTCGTGACGGACGGCTGTGGCGGTGACGAACAGACCGCCCATGAGAACTGCCGCTGCCAGCCAAACGCCGCGTCCACCCGTGAGCACGGGGGAACCGATCCGCACATCAGGGTCTGCGGATATCGGGGAAAGTCCTTCGTTTTTTTCTCGAGTCATGTCAGCAGAGCCAGAAAGGCATGGCCGTTCGTGCCCCGGAGCCGCTCAGGATGCCCGCATCGCGCATGAAATCCCTTTTGTGTACCCGGACAAAAAACGTAACGGCCAGGTTGCGATTCAGGTCGGGGGACTTCTCCATGTATGGCCCAATTGAAGGAGGGTCCAACGGAATGTCAAACCCGATGGGAGCCCCCTTGTTGCTGGTGAAATATCCTGTTCGGGAGGGAACAACCATAAATGTTCAGAATTACACTTTTAGACTTTTCATAACTAGCTAATTATTATAAAGATCTACAGCTTTCCGAGGAGCTGCTCCTTGGATTTTCAGCCATTCCGTTGATCCTCGGAGGGCTCGATCCCGCACTCGATCCAAGGAACGACGCGGGGTTCCCGTGAGCGTCGGACATATTCGGCATTACGGATACCCTGCCCCTCAGTCTTGTCAGGTTATGCTCATCTCCCGTCTCAGTGCCCTCCTGAACTATTGGTGGGACTCCACATGCATGGATTCCGCCAGCATTTTCACACCGCGGGCGGAGACGGCTTCATGGAGGATGAGGAGGGCTCTGTGGTCTGCGGGAGGCGGTGATTTTTTCTTCGGTTTCTTCCCCGGCTTGCCTGCCGCCTCCTCCGGGAGAGGGTCGTCGGAGACGAGCGGATCGATGACCGAGACGTGGCCGACGGCGTTGCCGCACGCGTCGAGCACGGCTGCGCCGCTGCTTCCCGGCGCCCAGTCGGCACTCACATGGATGCGCAAATTCCGCGCACCCTCGAGGGACGCCGCATCCATGGATTTGTGGCCATCGAGCCAGAAAAAACGGTTGAGCATTCCCGAGGAAAAATAGCCGACCGCGCTCATCGGGTCGCTGAAAACGTAAACGGCGTCACCGGGCGCGGCTTGATCGTTGAGCGGGAGCGGCGTGAAATTTCCACCCTCCACCCGCACGATGGCGGCGTCCATCTCCTTGTCCTGCGCGAGAATGGCAGCCACAGGCAAAACATTGCCCGAGGCATCCGCCGCGACGAGGTAGCCCTCGCGCATTTCCAACTCCCCGGGAGCGATGCAATGGTGGCAGGTCGTCACGGCTCCGTCGGTGGAAATCGCATAGCCGTCGGCAAGATCCACGTGCCACTGCTTCGATCGTTTCCCGAGATAATACCATCCGATGCGAACGAGCGCTTTCCGGCCGAGTGCTGCAAGAGCGCGCGGCTCAAGGCGCGAGGTGGAGGGCGGCGGCAGCACGAGGGGCGCGGGCTGCGGCGATTCCAGCGCGGAGGCAACCTGACTGTTCGAGAGGAGTTTTCCCTCATCCTTCAGAGCGGCGGCTTTCGCGACCAGCGGCGCGTCGTCGGAAAGCATTTCGTCGCGCTCGACCGGCACGCCGGGGGACTGCGCAGAAACGGGAAGTGCGCCTGCAACAAGAATGAACCCGGCGGCCATGCAGCCGGTGCTCCAAAGTTTCATTCGGACTGAAGTAACCGCAGGTTGGTATCCGCGCAAGGGATTCCGGGAAGTGACGCCCCTCGGCCCGGAGACGGCATCCGGCCGGATCATCGCCAGACAAAGCCCGGAGGCCCACGGTTCAACCTTGGAAGTTTTCCAGTCAATCTGCGTGAAATTCCTCAATTCGCGGCTATATCTTCTGCTGCTTTCCGAATGAATATTCCTCTCCTGGTGCGAAGCCTTTTCTTTTTTTTGGCGTGTTGTGTCACAGCCTCCGCCGCTCCGCAGCCGAAAGCCGGGACGGTCGGACAGCCGCTGGGGATCAAGGCTCTCTCCAAGCATGTGCCCGAGATGGTCTACTACATCTACGACTGGGGGGATGGGACCTGGACGCCATCCGGCCGGGTGGCGGGAGACTCTGGCATGGATCTGGAGCACATCTGGAAGGCACCCGGAGATTACCCCGCGCGGTGGATGGCGATGAGCATATCGGGGCGCGGGTCGGAATGGCATCCGGTGCCGGTCTCGATCAAAGGCGGCGGACAGGCGCCCAAATTGGAGACGATCCCCGTGCGCTCGGCGACCTCCGGCCAGAAACCGGTCAATTCCGCGACTCCGGAGCGCACGACCAAAGTCACCGGCGTCCTGAACTGGCAGAGCACGGCCTCGGATTCCCCACTCGTCCGCAACTGGCTCTCACTGGAATTCGGAGTCCCGAGAGCAGTGGGATGGATCGTGCTCACGCGCCACGCCAGGGAGCCGTTTCCGGAGTTTTTCGCGATCGAATACAGCATGGACGGCGGAAAGAGGTGGCATCCGGTCATGAGCGCGGTCTTCGCATTTTTTCCCGATCCCGGAAAAAATGCCGTTTGGATCCCGCTGAATGGACTGATGGCCGATGCCGTCCGCATCACCACGCCGAGGGCCACGCGGCTCACGAGCGGAAAATTCGGCATGGCGCTGGGGAGCATCCAGGTCGTCGCCGCGCCGCCCCCCGCCTTTTCCTCATCCTCAAGCGCAACCAAGCTCGGGCTCTGGAACAACCTCTGGCTGAATTACGGAGTCGCCGCCAACGAGGTCTTCTCAAAAAACAACCCGTGGTGGCAGACCGACCGGCCGCTGGACGGCGGGGCGCTCGGCATTGGAAGCTGCGAATGGTTGTTCTGGGATGCCAGCAAAATCACCTGGCTGCCGGGAAATCCGCAGGCGGAAACCCTCCGGAACTACATCCGCAACAACCCGGTCGGTGCGGACGGATACGTGTGGCCGTCGCCGGGCAGTGAAAAGCACCTCGGACACAGCCGGCACACCGTAACCAACGCGATCTACCCGATGGCCGTCGCGCAGGTGTATCTCCAAACCCGCGACAAGGGATTTCTGGAACTGAAGGATCCGAAAACAAAAGAGTCGCTTCTGGACAAGGCGCGCCGGGCGATGGATTACCAGATCAAGACTCTGGGAGGAGCAACCGGACTCCTCACGGTGACCGAATCGGAAATCGACGGAACCCCGGCCAGCAAGGGAAACAACTATTGGGATTTTTGGCTTTTCGGCGGACAGTCCGCCTATGACAACGCGTTTTTCTACGAGTCGCTGCGCTGGATGGCAAATCTGGAGGAGGCCGTCGGGAATTCAGCGCGCGCTGCCGAGCTCCGAGCGCTCCGTCCGCTGGTCAAGCAGCGGTTCAACGAAACGTTCTGGGATGAGGAAAAAGGGCGCTACATCGGATGGATCGACAAGGAGGGCAAGCGGTATGACTACGGGTTCACCTTCGTCAATCTGCCGGCCGTCGCCTGGGGGCTCGCGGACAGCGACCGCGCGAAGCGAATCCTCGACTGGCTCGATGGCAGGCGGACGGTTGCGGGTGACACCTCGACAGGAAAAGACATCTACTCGTTCGGATTCGCGCCGCGCGCCAACACCCTCGACGCGAACGCCGGCTCCCCACCCATGGTGAACACATGGAACGGGGCGCTGAACATCAAGCCCGGCGGCAATGCGGCCTTCGGCCAGCAAATCCAGAACGGCGGCGCAATCTTCTACGTCTCCTACTATGACCTGATGGCGCGCCTTCGCGCTGGAGGGATCGCGAATGCCATGGCGCGGATGGATGGAATCCTGGAAGAGGCGGCGAAGGATGAGATCCGGCGGGATCCGGCCAACATGGAAGGGCACTCCGACATCGTCGGCATCCTCCGCGAATTCCCCGAGTCCGGCCTCGTTCCCCTCTTTTTCCTGAACGGAGTGCTGGGGCTGGAGCCGGTCGCAAAGGGATTGCGCATCCATCCGGCCCTGCCGTCGGGCTGGAAGGATGCCGCCGTCCGGAACTATTCCTACGCCGGCAACAAGCTTCTCATCATCACGGCCACAGGCATCCTCTCGCCGCTCGCCTCACGCTCGGGAGACATCCTGACAATCCAGGTGCCTCCGGGTGGCGACTGGCTCCTCACTCCCGAAGGAAAGATCGTTCCGTGGAAAGAAAACTGAACCTCGCGCCAAGGACGCGAAGGACGCCAAGATGAAAGAAAACGCTATCGCAAAAATCATTATCCAAGCTGCCTTTGATCGTCATAAAGAAGTGGGTCCCGGCTTGCTGGAATCGGTCTATGAAATCCTTCTCGCAGACATGTTGCGTGAGCATGGACTTGAGGTGAGAAGACAAATACCCATCCCTGTTTCCTTCCGCGGAAAACTTTTTGACGAGGGATTCCGCGCTGATCTTGTGGTTGCAGACCTCGTGCTGGTGGAGTTGAAATCCATTGAGACGCTGGCCCGGGTTCACCGCAAACAGGTCCTCACTTATTTGCGACTTTCCGGTTTCAAGCTGGGATTGCTGATCAACTTCGGCGGGGAGTTGCTGAAAGGCAATGTTGAGCGGCTGGTCAACAACTTGGAGGAACCCCTCGTATGAAACAAGGGCATCGCGCCTGGCAAAGCCTTATGCTCCCGCCTTTGCGTGCATGGTGCCCTTTGCGCGAAACCCATTTCTAAAAAATGAAACGTCTATTTTTTGCGGCGCTGATCCTGACTGGAAAAATCCTTGCGGAAGAAGTCCCGATCCACTGGGAATACTTCGAGCCGGAGGTGGACTAC
This sequence comes from uncultured Chthoniobacter sp., assembly GCA_964431635.1. Lineage (GTDB taxonomy): Bacteria > Verrucomicrobiota > Verrucomicrobiia > Chthoniobacterales > Terrimicrobiaceae > QYQL01. The sequence goes on from CAYSKK010000012.1 coordinate 6,414, forward strand.
ACCCGCCGGCTGCGGGCGGCCGGCGCGACCACGAACTGGGAAATCGTGAACCAGCCAACCCCGGAGCAGACCGGCCCCTCGCTGAAGCTGACTTTTCAGTTTTCCAAGAAGCAGCGGACCGGCGTGCTCGTCTTTGACCTGCCACCGATCGCCTTCGACCGGATCTCCTTTCGTGTCTGGAACCCCAATCCCCCCTCCATGCCGGTCTATCTCCACCTCAGCGCATTCCTGTCAACCAGTCTGGGCGCAACCCAGGAGAGCCTCTCATTTTCGAGTCGCTACTACGGGGCGGAAGCACCAGAGCAGCCCCTCCGTCCCGAAACTCCTTCAGCGCCGCTGCCAAGTTCGGCGCAGGCCGGGTGGATCCCGGTCGTCGTCAAGTTCCCGCAGGACATCACCGATATCAGCGTCAACGGCAAGCGCAGGCCCCCGACCCCGGAGGACTTGGAAAGCTGGAAAAAATACGCCTTCCCGACCGTCTCCCTGATGGTCGAGACAAAGTCCCCGGAGACAGCAACCGAACCGGTCTCGCTCTACCTCGACGACTTGGAATTTTTTCTCGCGAAGTAGCCGGACCGGCAGGATCGGCGATCCCCTGTTGACGCGCATGGCAGGGTTGGGCCTCCGGACCCAGCGGTCATTCGGGCAGCCCGGAGGTCTGCCCCTACCTTTCCCGGCCTGCCATTCCGGTTCTCAGTGGAGGGTTCCGCCGCCTTTGAGCCAGGCACCGTAACCGATGATCATCGTGGAGAGGATCAGCAGGGAGATGCCGAAGCCGATGAGAAGGTGGGCCTTTTTGCTGGCGCCTTTCCACTCGTGAAGGATCCAGCCCCACATCGTGCTGAAGATGATGATGCTGGCCATGTGGAGCGTCCAGCTCGCGAAGCCGTATTTGCCCATCTGGGTTTCCCCCATCGTGTAGAAGAAGAACTGGAGATACCAGGTGATCCCGGCCAGGGCGCTGAAAAAGTAGTTGTTGAGGACCGGAACCTTCAGGTCTTTCACCCCTTCAGAAGCTTTTGCTGCCGACGGTCCGTGTTCGCCGCCCCCCTTGGCATCCCCGGCATGCTCCTCACGCACCTCGCGGGCGAGATATTGATAGCCGCTGCGGTTTTTGAAGTTGAGGTAGCAGCACCAGACGAAGTTCGTGGTGAAGCCGCCGAGCAGAACGATCACCAGCTTCGGCAGGCCGGTCCAGATCGTATCCGTGTGGGCGGCTAGGGAAGCCTCCCCGATGGGCTTTGCCGCCGTCAGGGCAAATGCGAAGCAGGCGCTCATGATGCCCGAGAAGGTGGCAACCAGAATGCCCTTCGGGAAATTGAACTCGGCGATCGTCTTCTTCTTGTCCGCATCGGACATTTCCTTCTCCTTGGTGAGCCCGGCCAGGGCGGCAACACCGATGCCAAGAAGACAGACGACAACCCCGAGCAGTGTGATCTGGCCGGAGAAGGTGGCCGCAATCTGGGCGATGTTTTCCTCCACCGGAACCTCGGGCATGAACATCTTGAGGATCGGCGGCAGCAGGGTGCCGAAAGCCGCGCAGTATCCGAGCGCCACGCCCATGCCGAGCGACATGCCCAGATAGCGCATCGTCAGGCCGAATGTCAGCCCGCCGATTCCCCAGAGCGCCCCGAAGAGATAGGTCCACAAAATCGTGGAAGCCGTCTGGCCGGCAAGAACCCCGGGCACATTTTTCGTCATCAGGAACGCCATGAGCGAGGGCATGACGAGCCAGGAGAAAACCCCGCCAACCAGCCAGTAGGTTTCCCATGACCAGTTGCGGACGCGACGGTAAGGGACATAGAACGAACCGGAGGCAAAGCCGCCCAGCCAGTGGAAGAAGACGCCGAGGATAGGATTCATAGGGGAACTAGTTTGTAACCAAGGTCACCGGACCAAGCAAGCCAGATGGCAGGCGGTCGTTTTTATTGTGCTTCTTGATGGCCTGAAGGGAACTCCACCCGTTGTAATTTTGCTTCCAAGTGGTCCCGTAATGCGCCTGCAGATCCTCCGGGATCGGGTTCGGTTCGTCCATTCCGGCCGCGTAGTTCCAAAGCGAATTGGCAACGACGATCTGGATCTTGTTTTTCCCGGACTTGAGTTTTCCGCTGACATCAATCCGGTAAGGCTGCATCCAGGCGACCCCGACAGCTGCTCCGTTGATCCTCACCTCGGCCACCTCCTGCACCTGTCCGAGATCCAGAAAGACGGTTTTGTTTTTCCCGGTGAATTCCGCCGGCAGATCGACCTCGATCGTATAGAGCCCGGTTCCGGAGAAATTTTTGAGGCTGGGCAGAGTCGTCCAGTCCACAAGCTTCGGCAGGTCCATCTTCTCCTGCATTCCGCCGATGCCCTTGAGCTCAAGCGTCCAAGTCCCCTCCACCGGGAAGGAGGCCTTCTGTTGAAAATCCGGAGCGGGTGCCAGCGAGGGATCAGCCTTCGGAGTCAGCACGACGAAGATCGATTCCCAGGGCTGAAGATCCAGGGAAAGCGACAGCCGGCCGTCGGCGGTCACACTCGATTTGGCCGCAGCGTGGATCGCACCGGTCATGGGATTCCAGACCTGAGGGAAGCGATCCTTCGTATTGAGGATGACTTCCGATTTTTCAGGGGTGGGCTGGAGGTTGGTGATAAACCAGACATCCACCGGCCCGACACGCGTGCGGCGGAATGTGAGTCCGTTGCTCAGCGGAGTCCCAACGATCTCGAAATCCGGAGTGAGGCGGCTTTTCAGGGCCTTGATGAAATCCGCGTAGGCCGGGGAAAGCGGAGGCGTGGGAGACCACTCCACCGAACCGGGGCTCCATTTTGTCAAATAGTCGAATCCATCACATCCGGGCAGGAACCACGTCATCCCCTCGCCCACCTTCTTTTCCCCTCCCCCGCTTGCGAAGAGGCTCTGAACCAGCCCGCGGAGTTTTTTGTCATTCTCCTCGTGTCCGACGAGGCCTGTGGATTTATCCGGCAGGGTGTTCAGGGCAAAGACCGTTCCTCCTCCCTTCACGAAACGTTCAATGACAGCCATCGTTTCCGGCGACAGGAAAAGCACGCGCGGGAGGACGAGAACGGAATACGAGAATCCGTTGATCACAAGCTTCCCGTCCTTCACCTCGCTGTGGTTCAGCAGAAGGTCGTCATTCACCATGTCGAAATCGTATCCGCTGGCGATCAGCGTCTTGAGAAGGCCTCCGAACGGCACATCGCGCACCATGTGGCAGGGATAATCCACCCGCTCGGACCAGACGGTCGGCATCGGGGAGTAGACGAGAACATCCGCATTCGCGCGGCCCTGACGCTCGAGAAACGAAGCGCGGGCCTGATAGTCCGCCAGGCCGCGATAATACGGCCACCAGGGGTTCACATGGCTGATCCGGTTCATCCAGATCAGGTCGCGGGCGGGAGCCAGTTCCTTCTCGGGCGTGTAGAAATACCCGTGGTTGTAGAATTGGGTGATGCCGTCGCGCAGGAAGAGATCCGTCGCCCGCTTGATCTCCTCCATCGTCACCCGGTATTTTTCGTCGATAAACGTGAACGCCTCGGCGGACACCCAACGCTTGTCCTTCGACGGGTAGAGCTGCGCGCCGCTGGTCGTGAGCTTGTGCCAGAACACCGGGTCAAAGCTGCGTCTCGTGTTCTCCGTCTCGGGCCTCTGCAGGCGACCGGAAGCCTCGATCAGCTCGGTGCTGAAGCGGTAGTGTGGTTGCTGCCGCATGCCCACCCCGACTTCCGCCGAGTAGTCGGCCATCGTCCCGATGATCCCCTGCATGCCGAGCTCGTGAAGAAAGCTTTCGACGTCATAGCGAACGTAGGGAGCCTCCTCAGCCCCGTCGTATTTGATCATCGGCAGATACGGCCGGAGATCGTATCCCTTTTCCTTCTGGAAACGATCGAAGAGGTCCTTGCTCCAGAGTGTGAAATCCTGCTGAAGCTCGAAGCTGTCCCCGAAGAACGAATCGACCGTCTGTCCGAAGTCCTTCCCGAAACTCTTCTGATAGCGGCTGACGATATACTCCGCGTAGCGACGGATCGCCTCCTTGTCGAAATGGTCCACCAGGGCCGAGGCCGGCGCGTAATCCTCAGCAGCGCACTTCTGCCCGGTGAACACCGTCCAGAAGCCCATGACTTTCCAACGGCCCTGCGGCAGGCTTGCAGTCACCTGGATGTTGGGCTTCTCTTGAAAACCTTCCACCCCCTTGACCCCGCCGCTCAAGTCCACGCGCTCGCCGGAATCCGGTTTCCCGTTTTCGCCGAGCCTGACCGCAACCACGGCTTCCAGCTTCTTCTTGTTCCGTTTGGCATAGGCAGGCTCATCGGGCAAGGCCAGCTTGAACTCTCCTGCCTGACCACCCTGAACGTCCTGTTCGGAGATCACCATCGCCTTGGCGCGATCCTCTTCGGGGACCCAGGCATGTCCGTGGTTCCAGCCGGGACCGAGCGGGGGAGTCACCTCCATTCCGAGTTCCCTCGCCTTGGCGACCGTGTGGGCCACCATGTCGAAAAATTCCGGCGATCCGAATTCGATGTTTCCCTTGTCGTAAACTTTCAGGAAGCTCATGATTTCGACCCCTCCGAACCCCTGCTCCTTCATCTGCTCCAGCTCCCAGTCGATCCCTTCCTTGGTCACGGCATTGCCCGGCCACCACCAGCGGGTGTGCGTCCGATAGGTGGAGGGCGGATTCTTCCACCCCTCACGCAGGACAGCAAGGGTCTCCTCCTGGGTTTTGGCGCCTGCAAGCCGGCGCTCGATGTCCGCCGCACGCATGGTCTCAGGATTGGTCCTGCGATCCGGATTTTTTGCGGCAGATCCCGAAATTTCTGCGGCGCGTTTCGCATCTGGAGACGGATTCTCTGCCTGGGGTCTGGGTTGTGATGCCGGGCCGGAATTCTCCGGAGCCCGCTGACACGCGGAAAACCCGAGGCAAAGTGAAAGGATAAGCGAGGGGAATATCTTCATATGTTCAAAAGGGGAAGAGGCGGTCTTTTCAGACCGCCCCAATAATCCGGAAAACCTTCCGGAGAGACGTGCTCCCGCCTGGCGGGAACGACACGACTATTCGGTGGCTGCGGGCGCTTTCGCTGCCGCACCTGCTCCGCCATCAGCGGACTTCGAAGACTTGATCGTGATCCGCTTGGCGGTCTTGCCGTCCGCGTCAACCGAAACCGTCGCGCTCATCTTCGGTTTGATATCCGCCAATGTGGCGGTGGTGCCGTCGATCTTGATCGCGGTCGAACTGGTGACCGTGAAGACCTGAGGCCCCGGAGTCGCGGCCTTCTTGCCGGCGCTGATGGTGATCGTGTTTGCTTTTGCGTCAACAGCAGTGACATGCCCTTTGACGGGAGGCGTGCCAGCTCCTTTGTCCTTGCCAAACCCCAGAGGGGCCAGGGCGAGCGTGGCGGTAACAATGCAGGTGGTAATCCAGTGTGTTTTCATGTGTTTGTTGGGTTTTTCTTTGAGGGGCGAGATGAGCCCCTTCAGCGTTCTTCAACACCAAATCGGGCTTCTGGTTGCAGAAAATAATGGGATTTCCAGATTCTTCAATATTTTCCTCCCCTGTTGTCGCCCCCCCTCCGGATTCGATGCTCAGGCAGTTGTCAACCACCCAGGCCCCGGAACCGGGCGCTCCGAAGTGTCACGGTTGTCCGCAGACGGTGACGGTCGCACGGCGGATGGCCTCGACGGCGGCCTCCAGTTGGGCGGCAGTCGTGCAGAACGGCGGCATGAGGACGATGGTGTCGAGCACCGGGCGCGTCAACAACCCGTGATTCCGGGCCTCCTCGCAGATCCGGCCGCCGGTGCGGGCCTGCCAGGGGAAGGGTTCACCGCCGCGCTCGCGGACCTCGATGCCGGCCATGAACCCGCATTGGCGGACATCGAAGACGAAGGGATCGCTTTTGAGATCTTCAAGCAGTCCACTCATGCGCGCGATTTTCGGCTGGAGATTTTCCAGAACATTTTCCTCCTGAAAAACATCGAGGCTGGCGAGCGCGGCGGCGCAACCCAGCGCGTTGCCGGTGTAGCTGTGCCCGTAAAAAAATGTCTTCGAGTCGGAAAACTCCCCGAGAAAGGCCGCAAAGATTTTCTCGTTGGTCATGGTGGCCGCAAGCGGGAGGTATCCGCCGGTCAGCCCCTTGGCGAGGCAGAGGAAATCCGGAATGACCCCCTCGTGCTCGCAGGCAAACATTTTCCCCGTGCGGCCGAATCCGGTGAGGACCTCGTCGAGGATGAGCAGGGCTCCGATCTCATCGCACTTCTCCCGCAGCCGGCGGAGAAGGCCGGGCGGCCAGAGCCGCATGCCGGCGGCGCCCTGAATCAGCGGCTCGATGACGACGGCTGCGATCCCGCTCCCGGGAAGTTTGTCGAGATCCTCCGGATCGGAAATCCTGTCCACGGGAATCCCGTGCCCGGCGAACCGCTCGTTAAACGTCCCGATACCGCCGAGGCTGGCGGCCCCGGCGGTATCGCCGTGGTAGGCCTGGTCGAATGCGACGAAGCGCGTGCGCTGCGACTCGCCGCTGAGCTGCCAGAACTGGACAGCCATCTTCATCGCCGCCTCGATCGCCGTCGATCCGTCGTCGCTGAAGAAGACGCGGGAGAGGGTTTGGGGCGGGAACAGCGCGCAGAGCCGGCCTGCAAGTTCGGCGGCGGGAGCGTTTGTCGTTCCGAGAAATGAGACGTGCGCGACACGGTCGAGCTGCTCCTTGATCGCACGAGTGATCTTCGGGTGCCGGTGACCGTGGATGTTGGTCCAGATCGAGGAGTTTCCGTCGAGGTATTCGCGGCCCCCGGAATCTTTCAAAATCGCTCCGTCACCTTCCACCAGCACCAGCGGCTCGTGTGCGTCGGAGCACCAGGCCTTCATCTGGGTGAACGGGTGCCAGCAGTGGGCCTTGTCGAGAAATGAAAGTGGTCGCATCACCGCAGAAGCTAGCGCAGGGCGGCGGGAAGATGAAATCAAATCCCGGAACCGGTGGCATGCCGCTCAGAACTTCACTCCGATGGAGGAAAAGATGCCGAACTGGTTCATCTGGTAGAGGAAGTTGTCCCGGTCGTAATCGACATACATGTATCGATAGCCGAGCTCTCCGAAGACATTGCGGGTGAAATTGACACCGAAGGCCGCAAGGGCATTCCAGGCAAGATCCGATCCTGCGCCGAAGCCCCCCACATCGGCCTGCGCGGTCAGGTAAAGCCAGCGGGTGAAGTTGATCTGGCCCCGCAGTCCGATGATCGGATCGATCCACCAACGGTCGCCGGCGACGGATGTCGGGACGGCATTTTCGATGCTCTGCGCCAATTGTTTCGAGGCCTTCGCTTTGGCGGCGCTCGCGCGGCTTTCCAGCTCGCTCGTGTCCTCATTCCGGGCCCTGGCGATCTCGAGATTGACCGTTGCTCGGACGTATTCAGCCAGAGCGCCCCGGCTCCATACGCCGGGATTCCTGCTTGGGCGGTAGAAATTCCGGAGGTCCTCGACCTTGCGGAGCTCGATGCCGTGTTTGACGAATGCGCGGCCGCTGCGGTCATCTACACCACGCTGGCCGAGCCCCCGGTCCCGCAGGTCGCGGAGCATTTTCCGATCACGCTTTGCCGGTCGGCTGTCCCCGACATTTTCCGCGGCGGCCTCGAGATCCTGCGCGGTCGCGGAAAGCCGGTTCGTGACATCCGAAACGAGCCTGTCGGCCAGGGCGGCTTTGGCGTTTTGCAGCGTGGCTCTCACCTCCTCCCGGACGTTTCGAACGATCTCCTGCGCCTGCGTGTTGATCACCGCCGTCACGCGGTCCACCATGCCGGTGCTGAGGGTCTGGATCCCGCTGGAATCCTCGTTGAGCGAGACATCGAGGCCGAGGTAGTTGTAACGTGCGCCGGCATACAGGTCGAGGAACCCGCGCCGGTCGTCAACGATCCGGTAAGCGAGGGCAAGCGAAGCCAGCCCCTGCTGGATGTTCAGGCTGCCGGATTTGTAAAGAACGCCCCCGAGATCCCCGGAGCCCGACAACTCGGCATACAGGCCATCGGCCAAGAGGCCCCATCTTCCCTTGCGCACCTCCGCCATCCCCATCACGGCCCAGTCGAGCTGCTGGAGGATCTTTCGCGGGTTGTAATTGACGCTGAGAGTCGGCGCGCCACCGACCCCGGTCGTGCCGCTCAGCCCCATCGCCCAGATGTAGGGCTCCACGGCGAACGACCAGCCGTTCGGATCTTTTCCGGGGACGAGTTCAAACGGGGCAACTGGCTTCAGAATGTCGTCGCGCACAAAATCCCGGACCGGATCAGTAAACGAATGGGCCTGCGCGGGCTGAGAGGCAGGCTTGGGAACCCCGGAAACGTCCGGACCTTCTGCCTGGAGGGCACCTGCCAATGTAACAAGGATGGCGCTCACTGCGAGTCGGGCTGTTTTCATGATGCGTTTTTTTGATGGTGTTGTGCGGGTTGCCGAAGGCGCTCATGCCGGGGGGACCATCATTGGGGTGCCACGGCGGTTTCGACTTCGCCAAATCCCTCGTCGGTGATGGATGGCCCTTCGGCATTGCCTGGAGCCGCATTCGCGGAGCTTTCTGAGCCCATGAGCGGCTTGCCATGGGCCAGCGCGGTGCCACCGATCCATGCCAGAGCAAGCGGCTTGACGGCCTCCTTTCCCAGCGCCTGGATGCGCGCCTGCATCGCAGCCACCTTGTCAGGATGCGTGGCGGCGAGGTTGTTTTTTTCCTCCGGGTCATCGGCGAGGTTGTAGAGGTCGACGCTCCCCGGGATCAGCGTGCGCCAGATCAGCTTCCAGTCGCCCTGGCGGATGGCCGCGCGGAACGGTTCGATATTGTAGATCACCTCCGAGCGGGGTGAGGGTTTCGCCCCGGCGATGGTTTCCCAGACGTTCACACCATCGAGAGGCTTGCACTTGCCGGTGGAGGCTCCGGCCAGCGCCGCCAGCGTGGGGTAGATGTCCACCGTGTGGATGATTCCGTCAACGGATCCGGGCTTGATGTGGCCGGGCCAGTTGGCGAAGGCGGCCACGCGGCAGCCTCCCTCAAAGAGCGTGCCCTTGCCGTCGCGATAGGGGCCGTTGTCGCACGGGATTTTTGCCTTGGACAGGTCGGCCATCTGGCCGGCGAACATCGCGTTCCTCGTGCCGCCGTTGTCGCTTTGAAAAAGGATGAGCGTGTTGTCGCGGATGCCCTTCTTGTCGAGCGCGGCGACCACGCGGCCGACCTCGTCGTCGAGGCAGGCGACCATGCCGGCATAGGTCCGCCGGGTGGGGTCGTCGATGCTGGCATAGCGGTCCACGCAGTCCTTTGGTGCCTGATACGGCGTGTGAGGGGCGTTGAAGGCAAGGTAGAGGTAGAATGGCTCGTCCGGATTCCGGCCGTTGATATAATTCACGGCGTCGTCGCCGAGGAGCCGGGTCGTGTAGCCTTCTTCTTCGACCGGCTTGTTATTGCGGAACCAGTCGAGCACCCCCGCGTCGCTGTGGGTGTAGTAATCCAGCTCGCCGATCATCGCGCCGTATTGGTAATCGAACCCGCGCTGCCTGGGCCAATACTTCGTGTCCGAGTGGCCGAGGTGCCATTTCCCGATGATGGCCGTGGCATAGCCGGCGTCCTTGAGGCACTGCGGCAGGAGGAACTCCGTCGTGTCGAGGCCGTAGTCGGCCGGGCCCGGAATGACAAGCGTCTGCAGGCCGTAGCGGAAAGGATAGCGGCCGGTCATCAGCGCGGCGCGCGTCGGCGTGCACATCGGCTGGGCATAAAACTGGGTAAACCGCGCCCCCCCCTTAGCAAGCGCATCGAGGTTCGGCGTCCGGATATCCGTCGCGCCGTTGAATCCCACGTCTTTCCAGCCAAGATCGTCGGCGACGATCTGGACGATATTCGGCTTGCCGCCAGCGGCCTGACTCGGCGTCGTCACTGCGCAGAAGAGCGCGGCCGCTGCGGCCAGGAACATGTGATCACCAGGGAATTGTTTGCGGATCATGGATCAGGAGCGAAGTCTTGAAAACTCATTCATCACCGCGTGGTTCATCACGATGGGAAGACCGTAAATGAACCCGTCCCGGCGATCTGCTTCACTTCCTCAAGGCCCGGAACCTGCGTTCCGGTGGTCTTCTCCGCCCGGACAGGTTGTCCGGACGAAGAAAGGACTTTTTTCTCGCAGCCGGAGGTGACCAGCACCGCCAAAAGGCCGGGAAGAGAAAGACAGGGGAAAGAAACCGCGACAGGTCGCCCAGGCATCACTCAACGGCTTTGACTTGGGGGATCTTCCATGTGCCATTGATGATCGAAGGGCTGTGTTCCTTCGGCCAATACATGCGCAGCATGAGGATGAATTTGCCCTTGGGTGCCGGGAGCCAGTTCGATTCCTTGTCGGCACCGGGGCTCTGGTTCTGAATCAGGAGATCCACCGAACCGTCGGCACCGGCCTTGAGGTTTTGGCGAGCGCTGATGCTGTAGCGGTTGAGCGGATTCGCGACGAAGAAGTAATTCTGGTCATACATCGTGAGCGACCAGAACCCATTGACCGGCGGAAGCTGCCCTTTCGGGAAGTGCATCACGTATTTCTTGGCCCCGTTGTAGGAGCCGATGAGGGTCGGGCCCTCGGAAGTCGGGTAGACGGCGTCCTGCGGGCGGTTCGCGCCAAGGCCAATGGCGGTAATCAGGGCACGCTGGATGTAGTTGGTGCCGTAGAGGCCGGTCTTCGTGGTGAAGAGCCAGCCGTTCTCGAGGGTCATGTCGCCGACGAGGATGCCCTCCTTGAGCCAGCGCATGATCTTTTTGTTGGCGATCTTAGGCACGTCCTGGAATGCCTTGCGGGCGATCGGGTCGAGCTTGCTGCCGTCGAAGGGTTGGCCGGCCACGATGCCCAGCCTGGCCATCTTCCCGACCATCGGCTGGTCGGCTTTCGACGGAGGATTGTTGACGAGGAGCTTGGCGAGGAGCGTGAAGTATTCCTCCGCGCTCATGGAGTTGACCTGATCACGCACGGCGGTCTTCATGTCGATCGAGCGATCCACTTTTCCGGCAGGTGGCGTGTAGGGCTTGCCATAGGCGCTCAGAGGAACAATCGAAATCGCATCCTGCATTTTGTGAACGACGGCGTAGTCCTCGGGCGTGCCGGTGCAGTAGATGCGGCCAAGCAGCCAGACGATGGCGGTGGGCGATTGGTATTTCACCACGCCCGCAGGCAGCTTGCCCTTCCAACCCGGGCCGCAGATGGCATAGGTCTGCGCTTTCGTTCCGGTGGTGCGCTTGCCGGGCACTTGGAAGACATCCGTCCAGCCGTCGAGCATCGGGAAGAGGTAGTAGCGTCCGTGCGCGTCCGGGAGGCTGAGGATCCACGGTTCCTTGGCCACATCCACCCACGCGGTGGTATAGAGCGTGTCGGCATTCGGCGCGGTGACGTCGCGATACGAGGAGTCCGGGTATTGCCGCATGCGCACGAACTGCCCCATCGGCGCGCGGGATCCCGTGGGTTTGGCGACATTGGTCATCACGCGCCGCGTCATTTCCATGGTCACCAGCGGGTAGCCATAGACGTAGGCGTCGATGCCGGCGGGCACGGCTTCAAAGACGTTATCCTTGGCCTGCGTTGGCTGGCTGGCGAACAGGACGACGGAAATGGAACACGCCATCGAAGCGGCGATGAATTTGGAATGATGTGGTTTCATAGTTGTGTGGATGAGGTTTGCGCAGAGAAGACCGGGCTGCGGTTTTCCTGACTGTTGATGTCTGTTACTTTGAGTCGGAGGCTTTCTTCATGCCTTCCTCGAGTTTCTGGATGTCTCCGGGTGTCAGCTGCGGTCGATCCACCTTAATCGTGAGTTTGTCAAGTTTGGCGGTGAGCGGGAAAGGAGGCTGATAATCGGCGTCGTTGACGCCGGTGAGGGTGTCGGAACCGACATCGAAGCTCTCATCCCACTGGAGGATCATCGGCAGGGTTTTTGGCATGGTGACGGTCTGGACCTCTTTGCCATCCACCTTCAATGTTCCCGTGCCCGGGCGGCCGACGCCGCTGAAGTTGTTGAAGGCCAGTGTGCCGACGCCGAGCCCGTCGTATTTGAAATCAAATTCGAGCGTGTGTTTTCCCGGCGCAAGGGCTTCCGGCCCCTCCCACTTGACACGCTCCAGATCCACCAGGTTCCAGAGGAAGACCGGCCGGCCCTTGAGAAGGTAGAATCCATACCCCGCAAAGCGGCCCCCCGAGGTGACGATCATTCCCTCCGCGCCGCCTTCCGGCACCGTGATTTCCGCCGTGATCGAGTAGGAGGAATCCAGTAAAAACGGGGAATCCCCCTGCGGGAGTCCGGTCATCGGGCGGGTGTAAACGAACTCCGTGCGGCCGGCGGTGATATTCGGCCGGGGAGCCACGATGCGGGCGGCCACCGAGGCATCCAGCGGGAAGATCGGGAATTTTTTGGCCTGATCGACAAAGAGCTTCCGCATCTCTTTGACCTTTTCGGGATTCTTGTCCGCAATGTCGCTCGCCTGGGCGAAATCCTTGCCCAGATCGTAGAGCTGGAAGACCTGGTTGTTGAGCGGGTCGGGATTGGCGGGCCCGAAGGCATCCCAAGGGGCGCGGTCCACTTTGGTGCTCATCAGCCAGCCGTCCTGATACATCGCCCACTGGCCCATCATCTCAAAGTATTGGGTGGTGTGACGCGAGGGGACTTTGGCGTTCTTTTCGTCAAAGGTGTAAAGGAAGCTCGTTCCTTCGACAGGTGCCTGCTTGATGCCATCAACCATGTCGGGAACCGGGATGCCCGTTGCCTCGAGCAGAGTCGGCACCACGTCGATGACATGGATGAACTGCTCGCGAAGCGCGCCCTTGTCCTTGATGCGCGCGGGCCATGACACAACCATGTTCTGGTTGATGCCGCCCAGGCGGGAGGCGTTTTGCTTGAACCAATCGAACGGTGTGTCAAACGCCCAGGACCATCCGGCGGACATGTGGTTGTAGGTTTCCTCGGTCCCCCAGACGTCGTAGAATTTCATCTGTTCCGGCACCGGCACCTGGACGCCGTTGAAGAACGCCACTTCGTTCGGCGTGCCGAGCGGTCCGCCTTCCGCGCTGGTTCCATTGTCGCCGTTGATGTAAATGATCAGCGTGTTGTCGAGGCGGCCCAGATCCTCGAACGCCTGGATCACGCGCCCGATCTCATGATCGCTGTAGGCGGAATACGCTGCAAAGACTTCCACCTGGCGGATGAAGAGTTTCTTCGACTCCGCATCCAGTTCGTCCCAGGGCTTGAGAACATCCTTCGGCCAGGGAGTCATCCGGGTGTCCTGGGGAATGACGCCGAGCTTTTTCTGGTTTTCGAAAATCCGCTCGCGCAGTTTCTCATAGCCGTCATCGAAGAGGTGCATCGCGTGGATTTTATCCACCCACTCCCTGGTGGGATGGTGGGGCGCATGGGTGGCTCCCGGAACGTAGTAAACGAAGAGCGGTTTGCTGGGATCGGTCTGGTGCATGCGGGAGATCCAGTCGATGGCGTCGTCCGCCATGGCGGTGATCAGGTTCCAGGTTCCCGGAGGTTTTCCGCTGAAAGGATAAATCTGGGTCGTGTTGCGGAAGAGGTTGGGCTCCCATTGATTGGCGTCTCCGCCGACAAAGCCGTAGAAATACTCGAAGCCCATGCCAGTCGGCCATTGATCAAACGGCCCGGCCTGGCTTGCGGCAAAGGCGGGCGTGTTGTGATCCTTGCCGAACCAGGAGGTTGCATACCCATTGTCGAGCAGGATGCGTCCAATGGTGGCCTTGTCTTTTCCAATGATGCTGTTGTAGCCGGGGAAACCGGTGGATTGCTCCGAGATGACCCCGAAGCCGGCCGAGTGGTGGTTGCGTCCGGTGATCAATGCGGCGCGCGTCGGCGAGCAGAGCGCCGTGGAAAACACCCGGTTGTAGCGAAGGCCTTCCTGCGCAATGCGGTCCATCGTGGGAGTCGGAATCACACCGCCGAACGTACTTGGAACCCCGAAGCCGGCATCGTCGGTCATGATCAGCAGGATGTTTGGCGCCTGCTTGGGAGGAACGATGCGCGGCGCCCACCAGTATTTGGATTTCAAGGCGTCATCCTTGATCACCCCGCCGAACTTTGGATCTGGCGCGGGAAGTTGCTTCCCGCTGATCGTGGTGGTGGCGTCGGGCGAACCTGCCACACCGGTGGTCTGGATAGCCGACTCCGAATCCCCGGCCAAAGCCGATCCCGCAAACATTGCGGAAAACAGCAATCCGGCCGCCAATACAACCCGGCAACAACCGGGCGCATGAAATCCAAACAACGAAGACGCATTCTTGTTCATGACGGGCGAGCTCTAGCAGTTCTCCGGAAGGTTGAATATCCCAAAATGATCGGGCTGAAGCCTGCCTTGGCGGACGGTGTCTTCCGACTCCGGGATCACTCCGGATCGAAGGAGAAGACCCTCCTCCAGTCGTTCTTCATGCTGATCACCGTCCAGCCCTCCTTTTTCGCCTCATCGTAGAGGGCCTGGGGGAAGGTGCCGACCTTGGAATCGGGAAGGCCGAGGGCAGGCCCGTAGGCATATTCCCGCACAGGATCATCGTGAAGAACGATCACTGCAAGCCGCAGGCCAGCCCCGGACTTTGTGTATTCCAGCATCTGCTGGTCGCCGGTGGAATTGCCGAAGGCGGCAGCCGGACGCCGTCCGATCAGGAGGTGGATGCCCTCGGGTTTGCCTGCAAAGTTGTCATCGAGCAGCAACCGTGGACCGATGGTCAGAAACGGTTTCCCCTCCTTGTCGTAGCCGAATTTCGTGCAGTCGGCGCTCCCGACGATCTGTTCGGGCGGGATGCCGTAGATCCGGTCCGAATAGACCCGCACGAAGTCCTGCCCGCCGCCGGTGACGATGTATGTCTTGAAACCGTTTCCGCGGAGGTATTGCAGAACCTCCCGCATCGGCTGGTAGGTCAGGGCGGTAAAGGGGCGCTGCCAGCGCCGGTCGGTTGCGGATGCAAGCCACTCCCTTGTCTCCGACGCAAACACATCGACCGGCATTCCGGAAAAGGTGGTGCTCAAGAGCTTTTCAAGATCCTTGACGGGCAGTTGTGCAACCGCCTCCAGATTGCCGGTGAGAGCGGTCTTGAAAGGCTCGACACCGGCCAGATCAGGCTGCGCGCGGACCACATCCCGAACGCGGTCGAGACAATAGACAACCTGTGGATAAACCGGTTGCTCAACCCAAAGCGTGCCATCTTGGTCGAAAGTGGCGATGCGATCCGCCGGCGGAATGAAATCCGGTCCGCCCGTTGCGGTCGCTTTTTGGACGAACTCCAGGATCGACCGCTTCGCCGGCCCCTCATTCCATGAGGGAAGCGGATCCTGCGCCCGCACGGTCGCCAGGCACAAAGCCGCCAGCACGCCCACCCGGAGCGACATGCGAAGGCGGCCGGCTCCGCAAGCGCGGGGGTGTTTTCCGTGCAGCCTCATCTTTCCTCGGTCCTTTCCATGCCGCGGGCATTTCGCGGGAAAGAACCCTCGTTTGGCAAGCCAAACGTCTCGCATCCGGCGGAATTTTCGCTCATAGGTTTCGGCACGTGAAACCGAATCCCGTCCTCTTGCGGCTGCTGGCGTATTTTTCCGCAGTAATCCTGATCGCCTGCCTGGTATCCCCTCCCCTGTATTGGGCCGGGAGCGCGCTGGCGGACCACGGGGTTCTTCCTTTTCTGAAGGGCTTTCCGTTTCACCGGTATTTCAGCCGCAGCCTTCAAATTGCCGCGCTCGTCATGCTCTGGCCGGCATTCCGATGGATCGGCATCCGCCGGACCGCGGAGCTCGGCATCATGCCGAATCCCCTGCGCTGGCGCGACCTGGCAGTCGGAATCGCGGTCGCGCTGATCCCCGTCCTGCTGCTCTCATCCGGATGTCTGGTCTTTGAAGTCTATCGGCT
The DNA here is from genome assembly GCA_964431635.1 of uncultured Chthoniobacter sp. GTDB lineage: Bacteria > Verrucomicrobiota > Verrucomicrobiia > Chthoniobacterales > Terrimicrobiaceae > QYQL01. Next base: position 22,305 of record CAYSKK010000012.1, read on the forward strand.
GAAAAAAGACATCGCCTTCTCCGGGATCCTGCGGATCCTCACCACGGCACCGGTGGTCGCGGTGCTGGAGGAATTCCTTTTCCGCGGCGTCCTCCTCGGGCTGTGCCTTCGGGCGATGAAACCCGTGGCGGCGGCGCTCGTCTCATCGGCGGTGTTTGCCATCGTCCACTTCATGCGGGTCGCCAGACCGGAGGTTGCCATATCGGTCGACTGGTTCAGCGGATTTGCCCAGCTCCCGCAGGCATTCTCCAGCGCCCCCGCATGGCCGGTCCTCGGCTGGGGAATTTTATCGCTCCTGCTCGCAGGGCTGATCCTCGCCTTTGCAGCCCTCCGCACGCGCTCGCTGTTCCTGCCTGTTGGCATCCATGCAGGATGGATCGCGGGGCAGCAGGGCCTCCAGCTCATTGCAAAGTTCCAGATCAAACCGGAGGGAGCGCTGCTGCCATGGATCGGGCCGAACGTGGTCAGCGGAGCGGTGCCGACCGGGATCGTTCCGGCAGCAATCATCCTCCTCTCCGGGGCTCTCACCGCTCTCTACCTCCGCCATGCCAGGGGTTCTCTCAGCCGTTCTTGAGCCGCTGGGCTCGTTGTTCTTTCCCGCCCACTGCGCGGGATGCGGATGCTCCGTGCCCGCGAACAACCACCTGTGCCGGACCTGCGAAGCAGGAATCGAGCGAATCCACCCCCCGCGCTGCGAAGCCTGCTCGCAACCCTACGATGGAGTGACCCCGGCCTTCACCTGCCCGAACTGCCTCGGTGAGGAATTTTCCTTCGAATGCGCCGTGGCCGTGGTCCGCAGCCGCGGAGTCGTCCGGGACCTGATCCACCGGTTGAAATACGGCAGGGAGCTGTGGCTCGGGAGGACGCTGGCCTTCTGGATGCACGAAGGGCTCTCGGATCCGAGGCTGGAATCCTGGGCCGCAGATGCCCTCGTGCCGGTTCCCCTCCACCCGCGCCGCCTGCGCGAGCGGGAATTCAACCAGTCCGAACTCCTCGCGGAGGAACTCGCCCGGCTCGCCAAAATCCGGGTTCTCCCCGCCCTCGCGCGGAGCCGGTATACGACGACGCAGACGAAACTGGACAGGAAACACCGAAGGCAAAACTTGCGGGATGCGTTCATTCTGCGCAAGAATGCGGACGTGACGAATCTGAACCTCCTGTTGGTGGACGATGTCCTGACCACGGGATCAACCTTGGATGCCTGCGCGGCGGCCCTTCTGGATGCCGGCGCGCGGTCCGTGCGCGCCCTCACCGCGGCGCGCGGATAGAAAGAAACCACTATGGCAATTTTCAAAAAACCCATCCTCCGGCCCCGCGCGGCCAAGACCCGTGAGATGCCCGAGGGGCTCTGGACAAAATGCCCGTCCTGCGGCGAGGTCCTCCACAACCTCGCGCTCGAGGAAAACCTCCACGTCTGCCAGAAGTGCGGACACCACTTCACACTCGGTTCGCGCGAGCGCGTCGCGAGTCTCGTGGATCCGGACAGTTTTCAGGAAATCGACGCCACCCTCACCTCCGTTGACTCGCTGGAGTTCAAGGGCGTCGCCACCTATGCCGACCGCCTCAAGAGCTACAAGGAAAAGACCGGGCTGGTGGATGCCATCCTGACCGGAACCGCGACGATCAACGGGCATCCGCTCGGAATCGGCGTCATGGATTTCAACTTCCTCGCGGCGACAATGGGATCGGTCGTGGGGGAAAAGGTCACGCGCATCATCGAACTTTCGACCAAACGCAAAATGCCGGTCGTTCTGGTCTGCGCATCCGGCGGAGCGCGGATGTATGAGGGCATGCTCAGCCTCATGCAGATGGCGAAGACCAGCGGTGCCCTCGCCCTCCATGCCCAGGCGAACCTCGCCTACATCTCGGTGCTCACCAACCCGACCACGGCCGGAGTCATGGCGAGCTACGCCTCGCTGGGCGACATCATCATCGCCGAACCCGGCAGCATGATCGGCTTTGCCGGACCGCGCGTGATCCGCGAGACCACCCACCAGACGCTTCCGGCGGATTTTCAGACCGCAGAGTTTCTGGAAAAGCGCGGACTCATCGACATCATCGTCCCCCGCTCGAAGCTGCGCACCACGCTGGGCAACATGCTCGGCTACTTCTCGAAGAAGTGACGTTCGACGAATCGCTGACGTGGCTCGACGGCACGCAGTTCTTCGGCATCAAACTCGGTCTGGAAAACACCCGGCGGCTCCTCGGGCACCTCAGCAACCCGGAGGAGAAGCTCCGCATCATCCATGTGGCCGGAACCAACGGCAAAGGCTCGGTCTGCGCAATGATGGATTCCATCCTCCGTGCCGGCGGACTTCGCTCCGGACTCTATACGTCACCTCATCTCTGCGACTTCCGCGAGCGGATCCGTGTGGACGGGGCCATGGTTTCCCGTGAGGCTGCCGCGGAAGCGCTGACCCGGCTCCACGACTTCTGCAAGGACTGGGACCACTCGCCGACATACTTCGAACTCACCACGGCGCTCGCCCTCGAACACTTCGCGAGGGAACGATGCGATGCCGTGATCCTCGAGACAGGAATGGGCGGACGCCTCGACGCGACCAACGCCGTCACCCCGGTCGTGTCCGTCATCACCCCGGTCGCGATGGATCACGCGCAGTGGCTGGGGAATACGGTCGCGAAAATCGCCGGGGAAAAAGCCGGGATCATCAAGCCCGGGTTGCCGGTCGTTTCGGCCCCGCAAATTCCGGAAGCCTCGGCCGTGCTGAGATCCGAAGCCGCCGAATGCGGGAGTCATCTGATTTTTGTGGAGGAACCCCACGAAGGAGAAATCGGCCTTGCCGGCGCCCATCAAACCTGGAACGCGGCCCTCGCGGTCTCCGCCATTGCTGCCTCTCCGTTCCATGTCGGGCCGGATTCCATCGCAGACGGACTCCGGAATGTCGTCTGGCCCGCCCGGTTCCAGCGCGTCACGGAAAGAATCGTCGTGGACGGCGCCCACAACCCCCATGCCGCGGAAACGCTTGTTCAGACATGGCTGGAACAATTCAGCGGCGAAAAGGCCGCCGTCATTTTCGGCGCGCTCGATGACAAGGACTACACGGAAATGCTGAAGCGGCTCGCCCTGATCACCGGATCCTTTCTCTTCGTTCCGGTCGCCAGCCCGCGCAGCACAGATCCGAAGACATACCCTGCTCTGACGACAGTTCCATCAAAAGTTTGCTCCTCGCTCCCTGAAGCCCTTGAGGCAGTTGGAAGCGGGAGGATTCTCATCACAGGATCTCTCTTCCTGGCCGGCGAGGCGCTTGGCCTTTTTGAAAAGTCTGGAGCCGGTTCGTAACCGACTACTCCTTGCTCACATCCCACCGGTAGTCTCCGGATTTGAGTTCGAAGACCGCCTCTCCTCCGCGGATTCCCTGAAACGAAGCACCCGGGACCGTTGTGGCCGGTTTCCCCTGGCTCAAAACGATGTCCGCACCGCACCGGACGACGGATTTTTCACCGAAGACAAGCGGCACATGCGCGGTGGCGGTGCTGTTCGGAGGCACTTTGACTTTCCAGGAAAACTGTTCGGGCGAGCGTTTCCATTCGCTGACCACCCTGCCGTAGGGGGTTTCGGTTTCTGCTGAGGCGGACTCGAGCGCCGCTGGAACGCCGGGCTGTAGAATGAGATGCCGGCGGCCCGGAGAGGCAGGATCGGCCTTGATCCCGGCCAGCCCGTGATACAGCCACAGGGAGCCGGAATCCGCATAAGGATGCTGATTGCACCTGACCGTGGCATGCTGATCCGGAGACCGGGTATTGCCATCCCACATCGCCCAGACGGTGTCCGATCCGGTATCAACCATGTGACGGAATCCCGGATATCCGGGCGAGGTCATCACCGTCCATGCGTCTTCTATGCGCCCGTGATCAGAGAGTGCTCCCAAGAGGTAAGGCAGGGTGTAGGAGCCGACTGTGAAATGGCCGCCTTGTCGCCCGATGTCCTCGTGGATCCAGTCCAGAATCACGGGCACATCCTCCGGCGGAGCAAACCCGAATTGCACGGCGAGCGCATTCGCCGCCTGCGAACTGTAGGTTTTTTTTGCGGCGTCATAGAACTCGGGGGAATTCAGCCCCTCCCGCATGGCGGAGGCCAGTTCGCGATAGTGTTCCGCATCCCCGGAACGGCCGAGATGCGCGGCGATCACAGACAGCTTGCTGACCCCGTCGTAGAGAGCCGCCGTCTCCGTGAAGGCGACCTTGGAATTGAGCGGCATGTTGTTGTCCGAGCTGTTGCCTCTGGGAAACTGCCCGCCCTCTTTTCCGATCATCGCGGTGTTGACGTCTCCCCAGTCGCCATATCCAAAACCCCGCCAGATGTGGTTTTTATCGAGTTTGGCGGCATAAAAATCCGCGCACTGACGCATGAAGGAATAGTGGTCCTTCAAGATTTCCTCGTCGCCATAATAGATCCACGCGTGCCAGGGAAGGAGGATGCACGGAACCGCCCAGGCAGGTGGGGTCCGTCCGCCATCACTGCGTTTTCCAGGGGCTGTCTGCCACATCTGCCCGCGGATTCCCATGGTCGTCTGGATGTCGGTGATCCACTTGCGCAGGTAGCAGATCATGTCGGTGTGGTAGTAGGACCCATCGAGGCCGGTCACATTGTCACCGAACCACGGACTGCGTTCGCACCCGGGGTTGTCGCCGAGGGTTCCGTGGAAGCAGGAAAGGAAGGTGCGACGGAACATCTCGTCAAAGGTGTTCAGCAAATGGTCCGAGGCAGAAAAGCTCCCGGCCTTTGGCGCATCGGTGTGGACGATGACCGCCTCGACGGTATCCAGCGCGGGTTCGCGTCCTTCGGGATAGCCGATGAGTTCGACGTATTGGAACGATTGGTGGCTGTATTCGTTTTCCCAGACCTCAACCCCTCCTCCCCCTGTCACGTAAAGACTGGTTGGAATCACATGAGCCTGGAACTCCTGTCCCCGGGCATCGGGGCGGGTCCAGATGTGGGCGGCCTGAGGGCTTGCCGGGAGACCTTCGAAATCCCCCATCCTCCGGCCTTTCTCATCCAGACTGGTCCCTTCGAGCTCGTCATACCAGGAGATTGCGGCCTCGGGCTTCCCGCCTTTTCCTTCCCGAAGCGTCTCGCCGACCCGCAGGACAAGCGGAGTGCCTGCAGGAAGATCTTTCACGCGCAGGAGCAGCCGGCCCGAGATGCGCTCGGCGAAATGGAAAACCCACACACCGTTTTTTGGATGGGTGAGCCGCACCGGCCGGATCGTGCGACTGCGACGCTCGGGTTGGAGCAACTGGGCGATCATGGCAGGAGTCTCGCCCGTGGGAGTGCCTAGTCCCTTGGGCAGGAGCGGATCAACCGTCGCGGCCGAGGCCCACTTGCTGTCATCAAATCCGGGCGCATCCCAGCCGGGTTGTTCGAGGAGGGCATCATACACCTCGCCAGTGTGGAGATCGTTCTTGAGCGTCGGGCCGGGGGCAGTTTTCCACTTGCCGTCTCCCGTCGCAATCACCTCCCGGCGGCCGTCCCCGGTTGTGATCTCAAGCTGCGCTCTCAGCACCGGCTTCCCGTATTCTTCAAATCCGATTTTGGGGACGTGCTGGTGATACCATCCGTCCCCGAGCTCCACGGCGAGGGTGCTCTCCCCGCGCCGGAGCAGAGACGCGACATCGAAAATATCATAATAAATCCGGCGGTCGTAGTCGGTCTGAGCGGGAGCCATCACGCCGTCCCCGATGCGCTTTCCGTTCAACCGGGCGGTGTAACATCCGAGCCCGCTGATGTAGAGCCGGGCGGACACCACATCCTGATCCAGCGAAAATGTCCTCCGAAACCTTGGTGTCGGCTCCAGTTCCCGGTAGAGATCGGGAATCCTTCCTCGATGGGGTTCCGTCCAGTCCTCCCGCAGGAGGTGGCGTAGCCAGCGTTCGGTGATGCTGTTGTTGACGGGGGAAAGCCCGGCCTGGATCCACTTCGCATTCCAGTCTTCTGCGCACAGGAGCCCCATCTCAAACTGTGCGGGTTCCGACCATGCGGAGAGTTCGCCGCGCTCATCGCGGATTCGAACTTTCCACCATCCGGTCTGACGCGAGAGAAGAGGTTTTCCCCTGTAAGGGATCAGGTGGGATTCGCTGGAATCCACAAAGCCGCTGTCCCACAAGTCACCGGCGTCACGATCCAGATTCGAGCGGGAGGAGGAAACGAGAATTTGATATCCCGACTGTGCCGCCCCGGTCCGGTCGTCGTCCATTCTCCAGGAAAACCGCGGCGCGGTTGTGTGAATGCCCACGGGGTTTTCAAGAAACTCCATGCGCAGGTCCAAAACGGCGGCGGAAGCGACGGACGCGGCGACAAACAGAAGGAAAAGAATCCGGAGCCCTTCAAGCATGGAATGCTTTTGCCTGTCGGTTTTCGTGAGGTTCCGCGTTCAAGGTGAGAGACGCGAGATCTCCCAGCCCCCGACGGCTTTCCCGTAAAGAAACCGGTCATGGAGCCGGTCGTGGCCGCCCTGCCAGAATTCAAATGTTTCCGGCACGATCCGGAATCCGCCCCATCCCTCGGGCTTCGGGATCTCCCCATTCGCAAACTTGCGTTTCAGATCCTCGAATTTCGCGAGAAGGATCTGGCGCGACGGGATCACCTCGCTCTGGTCGGAAACCCAGGCGCCGAGCCGGCTGCCGAACGGGCGACTCATGAAATACGCCAGCGACTCGGCGACGGAAATCTTTTCAACCGGACCCGCGATCTCGACCTGCCGGGCAAGCGCAACCCACGGAAACAGCAGCGAGGCCTGCGGGTTCTCCGCGATCTGCCGGGCCTTGCGGCTCCCGTAGTTGGTAAAAAAGACGAACCCCCGATCGTCGTAGGCCTTCAGAAGAACCGTGCGGCAGGACACCTTCCCGGATTTTTCGGCCGTGCCAAGCGTCATGGCATTCGGCTCCGGAATCCCCGAGGCCCTTGCCTCCTCGAACCACGCACGGAATTGCCTGACCGGGTCCGGATCGAGCTCGGATTCCGTGAGAGGATCGCGATCATAATCGCGGCGCAACTGGTGGATGGCGTCTGACATTTTCAGGAAATTACGGGGAAAACCGGCGGCTGAAAACAGGATTCTCCAGGGAAACGCCCCCCCTTCACGCTCAGGAAACCGAAGGCGAAAGGGAGCTCAACTTTTTCTGGCAGTGCTTGCAAACCGTGTCCGGAGAAGGATTGAGGAGGAACAGCGCCGTGTCGTCGTCCGGGCGCGTGTGCTTGCCGCAGAGCGAAACGAGGAGGCCATCCCGGTTCCGTTCCGAGTAATAGTGGGTTTGAGATTTGGGCGATGCCTCGAAATCCGTAGCCCAGCCCAGACGCCCCTCGGGAACATAAGTCCGGAAAATAAATTCCTCCTGCGTCCCGTAGGGCCCCTGCTTGTAGATCCAGTATTCCTTCTGGGTGCCCGTTGCGCGGAATCCGTATCTTGAATTCACGACCTGCGGGGAAAGAGAGAGAAGAAGCCGGGCGGGGGACAGGTAGTTTCCCTGAGAATCCTGAACATAAAAATACCCCTGAGGATGGCGGCAAAAGCCCTCCAGCTCGGTTTTCAAGCTCATATTGAAAACATTCATCCGCGCCGCCAATCGGTCAAGATTAACAGGGCAATAACTTTGATGCTCCGCGAATCTGGTGATTCCCTTCGGATTTCTGCGGATGCCCTGCATCGAATGAGCGTTCCACATTTTTCCTCACAGCCTGCTGGCGCGGAGACCTGTTCGGGGTATAGTCCCCGCACATGGCATTGAATATTTCCGGAATCCGGGAGCAGTTTCCGTTTTTGAAGGAGTCCGTTAACGGGCACCCTCTGGTCTACCTCGACAACGCGGCGAGTTCGCAGAAGCCGGAGCGCGTGATCCGGCGGATGAGCCGTTTCCTGGAAAGCGAATATGCGAACGTGCACCGCGGAATCCACCTGCTCAGCGAGCGGGCGACGGCGGCCTACGAGAACGCGCGGGAGGAGCTCGCGAGCCTCCTGAACGCGGAACGGCCGGAAGAGGTCGCTTTCACCAGGGGCACCACCGAGGCGGTCAATCTTGTTGCGAACACATGGGGGCGGAAAAACATCGTTGCGGGCGACACGATTCTCCTCACCGAGATGGAACACCACAGCAACCTCCTGCCGTGGCTGCACCTGGCTCGCGAGGCGGGTGCCAGTGTGGAATACGTCCCGGTCACGGAGAACGGTGCGGCGCTCGACATGGAAGCCGCGAAAACCCTGCTGGCACGCAGTCCGAAGCTTTTTGCCTTCGTCCATATCCCGAACACACTGGGCCTTGAAAACCCGGCCGGCGAACTCTGCCGGCTCGCGCGCGATGCCGGAGTCACCACATTTGTGGACGGGGCGCAGAGCGTCGGCCACCAGCTGGTGGACGTGCGGGCTCTCGGCTGTGATTTCCTCGCCTGCTCGTCGCACAAGATGTGCGGACCGAGCGGAATCGGGGCCCTCTGGGGACGCCACGAACTCCTCTCCGCGATGCCTCCGTGGCAATACGGCGGCGAGATGGTGGACCGCGCCTACTACGACAGACCGGCCACGTTCCGCGAGCCGCCCGCACGCTTTGAAGCCGGGACCCCGGCCATCCTTGAGGCGGCGGGATGGGCGGAAGCCATCCGATTTCTGCGCGACACCGGCCTCGATTCCATCCGCGAGCACTCCGTCGCCCTCGCCAATGACGCCGCAGGAAAACTCCGGAACATCGAGGGCCTCCGGATCTTCGGGCCGGAGACCCGGCAGTCCGGCATCGTCGCTTTCTCGATCGAAGGCGTGCATGCGCACGATGTGTCGTTTTTTGCGAACGAGCGTGGCCTCGCCCTGCGCGCGGGCCACCACTGCGCGCAGCCGCTCATGCGCAAGCTCGGCAGCCCGTCCTCCAGCCGCGCCAGCTTCTACCTTTACAACACGGCGCGGGAGGTGGAGGCATTGGTTGCCATCGTGCGCGATGCCGTGGCATTTTTCAGATGATGGACAACGAACTTTACCAGGAGGTCCTCCTCCAGCACTCGAAGCGGCCGCGAAATTTCGGGCCGCTCGAGAATGCAACACACGCCGCCGACGGACATAACGCGCTCTGCGGGGATGAAATCTCGGTTGCGCTCCGGATGGAAAACGACACCGTCTCCGAGGCGAAATTCACCGGCAGTGCCTGCGCGATCTGCACCGCGTCGGCCTCGATCATGACCGGCGAGGTCAAGGGGCTGACGTGCGAGGCCATCGGGACGCTCGCGGAAAAATTCCGGCAACTGGCCAAGGACGGAGATGCCCCCGATCTCCCGGTGAAACTCCGGGTCCTCGGCGGGGTCCACCAGTTCCCCCAACGGGTCAAGTGCGCTGTGCTTCCCTGGGAAACCCTCGTCTCCGCCCTGAGAAGTCCGGTTGGCTGAGTTCCCTTTCAATCCGGGGCGGCGATTCAATGCCACAGAGGACACAGAGATCACGGAGAAGGTTGGAAACGCGCCACACGATTCACGGGACAGATTGATTCTTTTGCAAATCATCATTTCCCTCTGTGTGCTCGGTGCCCTCTGTGGCTCATAAAACGGTTTTCGGGTTCAATCCGGGGCGGCCACCACGAGCCGGACTTCTGCGTTCCGCAACTGGGCCACAATGGATTTCCGCGGCATGGCATCCGTCACCACGGCGCTGAGGCGGCGGGGATGGATCATCACCGACGCGGAGGATACTGCAAATTTTCGCGAATCCATCAGGAGAACAACCTGAGCCGCGGATCCGGCGAACGCGCGCTTCATCTCGATCTCCAGAGGGTTCGGATCCATCGGGCCGTGTGCGGGATCCCAGCCCGTGGCGCTCAGGAAGCAGACCGACACGCGGTCTTTGCGGGCCTCCTTCAACGCTCCCGGCCCCGTGGTGTTTCCGGAGATTGTGCTCAGCCATCCTCCAACCACCCTCACGGGAATCGAGGGACGCCTCTGCCGGATCCGCAGGGCGACAGGAAGGCTGTTGGTGATCACCGAGATCCGGCTCTCGGGAAGCGCGTCCACCAGCGCGGCAACCGTCGTCCCTCCCTCCAACGCGATCACATCCCCCTCGCGCACAAATTCCCGCACGGCCGCCGCCGCAATGCGCTCCTTGGCCAGGCCCGCCGCTGTCGCCTTGCTCTCGAAATCCGGCTCGCCCGTTCCCGCCGCCGGTGGCAGAGCTCCCCCGCGGACCCTTCGCAGAAGCCCCTGCTCCCCGATCAGCTTCAGGTCCCGCCAGACCGTCATGGGAGTCACCCCCAGCTCGCGCACGAGCAGGGCGGCGCGAATTTCCCCCCGGTCGCGCAGCAGGGACAGGATCCTTTGATGCCGGGCGGCGGCAGTGGCAAATCTCATGTTAGAATTCCCGGAAGATGTTATATTGCGTTATCTCTCTTGAATCCGCGCTTTTCCAGCGCAAAGTGCCTGCATGAAGGTCTTTCTCGGTGTGGATGGAGGCGGAACGGCAACGCGGGCCGTCCTGGTGAATTCCAAGGGGCATGTCCTCGGCCGGGGGGAGGCCGGGCCATCGAACTACCACAACGTCGGGATCTCCACGGCCATCAGCAACATTGCGGAGGCCGCCAGACGGGCCCGGCAGATCTCCGGGCTGGAGGATGCCGCAGTACAGGCGGCCTTTCTTGGATGTGCCGGAGTCAAGGCATCGGTCGATATTGCCCGCATGACCTCGGCTGCGGAAACCGCCGGGATCGCTCCGGCCGGAGAGATCACGGTGGCGAATGACCTTTACAACGCGCTGGCGGGCGGACTCTCGGGCAAGCCGGGCATCGCGCTCATCTCGGGAACCGGAACGAACTGCCTGGGCCAGGACGCCTCCGGAAAAACCTTCATGTGCGGCGGCTGGGGATGGCTGCTGGACGATGAAGGCGGGGGATTCGGACTGACTCTGGCCGCGATGAAAGCCGCCGCGCGGGCGGCGGACGGACGCGCCGGCAAAACCGCCCTCCTGCCGTCGGTGCTCGCGTTTCTCGGGCTGTCGGAGCCCAACGAGCTTCTGGCCAGACTCTACGTGGACAAATGGACGGCGGACGAACTGGCCGGATTCGCTCCGGTGGTCATCCGCTGCGCGAACGACGGCGACGCGGCCGCCAACAGAATTTTGAAGGAGGGTGCCGCCGCGCTCGCGAAGCTCGTCGCCGGAACCGCGCGGGCACTGGACTTCCCCAATGGGCCGGATGTCGTCCTCCTCGGCGGATGCGCCCGGTCTGGATTTCCCTACCAGCCGCTCGCCGAGGCGGCGATCCTCAAGGCCTGCCCCGGCGCGAGGCTCGTCGATCCGGAACATTCTCCCGTCCACGGAGCCGCACTCAATGCCCTCCGGGCCGGCGGCATCCACCCGCTCCCAAAACTGAAACTCCCATGCTGAACACCATCAAACCTGAAGACCTCTCGGTCGCCTACGGCCTCGACTCCGCGCGCATCGGCAACCGTCCATTTGTTCAACGCCGGCTGGCCGACCTCCGTGGATGTTTTGCGGATGCGGACGCCTTTGAAGCCGCTCTGGCAAACGACAATCCGATCCTCTATGAGGTCACCGCCGTCGAACCCGCCTCGGGAGACGGACAGCTTCACTACGGGCTGGGCATCATTTATCCGGGGAAAATCGGCGACGAATATTATCTCACAAAAGGGCACTACCATTCCCACCGGCCGGCCGCAGAAGTCTATGTCGGGCTTCGTGGCGAAGGGGTCATGCTGCTCGAGGATGAGGCAACGGGGGAAAGCCGAATGGTCGCGCTCAAGGAAAACTGCGCGGTCTATGTCCCGGGGCACACGGCCCACCGCACGATGAACACCGGCTCCGTCCCGCTTGTTTACCTCGGGATTTTCCCCTCGAATGCCGGGCACGATTACGGCGCGATCGCAGACCGGAATTTTCGGAAAATCGTCGTCGAGCGGAACGGAAAGCCCGAAATGATCAGCCGCTGAAATTTCCCATGAACTACCTTCCCCGCCTCGGCCTCCGCGCCCCGAACTATGACAAAACCCCGTCGGTGCCCGTCCCCGCCGCCCATTCTTCCTCATGCTGGGCGGAATGGGATGCGATTGCGGCCCGGCTCCGGGAGTCCATCGCGGCACATCCGGAGAAATACGTGATCGCAGTCGAGTGCTACCCCGGCGTTGACCACGACGCGGTCCGGCAGTCGCTCGCAAAATCGTTTGAATCCGCCTGCGTGATCGACAGCAAGCCGGCGTTCAAATCCGAAATGGAAGTGGACACCATGGTCGCCCCGTTCCTTGGCGGCGACGATCCGGTCTTCGGATATCTCAACCAGACATTCACGATGGCGGATTTTCTGGATGCGGGGAAAGCGGAGGCGGTCCGGCAGGGGATCTCCTGCGAAACCGGCCTTGTAATCGTCGTCGGCCCGGGGGCGATCCTTCAGGCTCCCGACGCGGATATTTTTGTCTATGCCGACATGCCCCGGTGGGAGGGACAGCTCCGCCAGCGGCGCGGCACGGCGGACAACCTCGGCACCCGCAACCGCGGACTCAAGGCCTCCCTGCAATACAAGAGAAGCTTCTTCATCGACTGGCGGGTTGCCGACCGCCTCAAGCAGGCGACCATGGAGAAATGGGACTATCTCCTCGACACGACCGACACCACGGCTCCCAAACTGATCACCGGCGCGGCGCACCTTGCCGGCCTCGCCGCCGCAGCAAATCGGCCGTTCCGCGTCGTCCCGTTTTTCGATCCGGGACCATGGGGCGGGCAGTGGATGCGCGAGGTCTGCACGCTGCCCGACGGCCCGCCGAACTACGCATGGTGTTTCGACTGCGTGCCGGAGGAAAACTCCCTCCTGCTTGCGTTCGACGGGGGAACCACCGTCGAGATCCCGTCGATCAACGTGGTCTTCAACCAGCCGCGCACGCTTCTGGGCGAACCGGTTTACGGCCGCTTCGGCCCGGAATTTCCGATCCGCTTCGACTTTCTGGACACGATGGGAGGCGGCAACCTCTCGTTCCAGGTCCACCCGCTCACGGAGTTCGCGCGCGAGCGGTTCGGCCTCCCCTACACCCAGGATGAAAGCTACTACATGCTCGATGCCGAACCCGGCGCGATCGTGTATCTCGGATGCAAGGATGGAACCGACCCGGATGCCATGCTCTCGGACCTCCGGGTCGCTCAGCAGGGAGGGAAGCCGTTCGACGCGAACAAATTCGCGGCATCATTCCCGGCGAAGAAGCACGACCATTTTCTGATCCCGGCCGGCACACTCCACTGCTCGGGAGCGAACTCGATGGTCCTCGAGATCAGCGCGACTCCCTACATCTTCACGTTCAAACTCTGGGACTGGGCGCGACTCGGGCTCGACGGAAAACCCCGCCCGGTCAACATCGAACGCGGGGCCGATGTCATCCAGTGGAACCGCGACGAAACCTACGCCCGCACTCATCTCGTGAACCGCATCGAACCGGTCGCATCAGGCTCGGGGTGGCGCGAGGAGCGAACCGGACTCCATCCGGCGGAATTCATCGAGACCCGGAGGCATTGGTTCACAGACAAGGTGGAACACAACACCGGAGGCAGCGAGCGGGGCGGCGTCAACGTGCTCAATCTCGTGGAGGGAGAAGAGGTGATCGTCGAAAGCCCGAAGGGCGCCTTCGAACCGTTCAGCGTCCACTACGCGGAAACTTTCATCGTTCCCGCAGCGGTCGGAGCCTACACGATCCGTCCGGCAACTCCCGGAAAGGAATGCGCGACCATGAAGGCATTTGTCCGGCACCAGGCATGAAGGGTCTCGAAATCACCCCGACGACGGGTCCGCTCGGCTTCCGCTACGGACCAGGAGTTTTCGGTCCGGAGTGCGAACTCAGGAGCCTTGATGCCATCCGTCCGAGCCTGCGTGACCCGCAATGCGACGGCCCGGATCCGGTTTATGCCATCGCGATGGATGTCGGCACGGACGACCGCCGCGCCGACCTGCTCGCGCGCAACCTGCTCTTCGGCGTGGTGACCTACGCGGCGGGACGCCTCGGGGACGAACCGGTCCGCTCGCAGGGCCATATCCATGCGGTGAGCGCGAGCTGCGGACGCTCCACTGCCGAACTCTACGAAATCTGGTCCGGACGCGCGGTGATCCTCATGCAGGAGACAGCGGATGATGATCCGGGGCGCAGCTTCGCCGTAACCGCCGGCCCCGGAGAAACCGTGGTCGTGCCGCCGGATTGGGCGCACGCCACGATCAGCTCCAACCCGGCCGAACCGCTCACCTTCGGCGCATGGTGCGTGCGCGATTTCGGATTCGACTACCGCGGGGTCCGCGCCCATGCCGGGCTCGCATGGTTTCCCAGACTCGAAGGAGACGCGCTCGCATGGAACCGCAACCCCCGCTATCCGGTCGAGAGGAAACTCGTGGCCAAATCCCCGGCCGACTACGCTTCCCTCGGACTGCGTGCCGGAGTCCCGATCTGGCAACAATAAATACCTGGATAACCCGGATTCCGTCATGTGGGTCCCGCGACCGGAACTTGCAGACGCGGTCTGGAAAGACTTCGTCCCCTGAATGCCAATCGTTAGGGCTGGCCGGACTGAGTTGCAGGCTTCTCTGCGCGGGATATTGGCTTGCCAACCGGCAGGCAAGCGGTAGGATTATCCTACTATGACGACCGTTCTCTCCCAAAAAGGCCAAATTGTGCTGCCGGGACCGATCCGGCAGGAACTGGACCTTTCTCCCGGCGATGATTTCGAGGTGTCGATCGAGGAGGAAAACACGATCACTCTCCGACGGATCTCCCGTCCGGCAAACAGCGGGTTGGTTGAGCTTCTCCTGGCGTGTCCCGCGCCGTTTGAGATTCCCGAGCGGGAACGCGACTCGTCGAAGCCCCTCGATTTATGAGTTTTCTCGTGGATACGAATGTCCTCAGCGAGGCGGCAAAGCGCCAGCCCGATGCCAGGGTCGTGGCTTGGTTGCGCGAAAATGAGAGGGAGATCTACGTGAGCACAATCACCATTGGCGAACTGCGGAGAGGCATCGAGAGGCTGCCCGAGGGAGTGCGAAAAACAAAATTGCGCCGCTGGCTGCAAGCGCTTTGCGATTGCATGAAAGGGCGAGTCCTCGCCTTTTCCACAAGTTCCGCCCATGTCTGGGGCCAGCTAAAAGCAAAATGGGATGCGGCAGGTCATGTGGTCCCCACTCTCGACAGCCAGATCGCCGCCATCGCCCGCAGGCACGATCTGACGGTTATCACGCGCAACACGGGCGATTTCTTGAAAACCGGTGTAACCGTTCTGAACCCGTTCGATTGATCCTATAAACCGCAGATTCACGCAGATTATCACAGATTATTTACTGGCATACAGAAGGTTATGGCACGAAAGCGTTTCACCTGCCTCAAATGCACCCTGGGTTTTTCCGTAACCTATCTGCGTGAATCCTTTTTCCGACTTCGGATAAATCCCGCGCGGAGCGCGGCTCTCGGGCGCGGTGCGCCCCACTTTCCGACTTCCGCAATCCGACTTCCGAGTTCGCGTGAACCCTCTGCGGTTTTTAGGTTGACGGATTTCAGGCCCCGTAGCTCTTGGTGAACTTTTTCCTGCTCTCCGTGTCGGCGGACGGCTCGGAAACAGTCTCGGAAGGCGGAGCGGATTCCTCCTTCTTCACGTCCTCCACCGGCTCGGGTGCAGGCTCCTCGTGCGCGGGCTCGGGGGCCGCTCCTCCGGAGGACTGGACAAAAGCGAGCTGCAAGTCGCCCAGCACGCGGGTGAGGATCTCGGATTCCTCGGCGGTGAGGTTGCCCCGCGTCTTTTCGCGGATCATCTCGAGCTGGTCGATGAACATGCGCGCGATCTCGAGGTTCACCTCCGGCTTGCCGGTCTGCGGGTTCGGGATGCGGCCGAGGAACATGGCGGACTGCTGGGCCTGCATCATGACGAATTCGATGAACCTCTGGGTCATTTCCCCGAGGGCGGTTGTTTTTTGGACTTCTGGCATGGGTATTTCAGGGTTTTTTTTCGGGCGGGACGACGGTGACTTCGACACCGGACGGCTGCTGGAAATACTTTGAGGCCACGCGGCGGGTGTCGTCGAGGGAGATTTTTTCGATCTCCTCCCTGCGGCGAGTGAACGAGTCGAACCCCTGGCCCATCAGCTCGTCCACTGCGGTGGTCGTGGCCAGCGCGGCATTGCTCTGGTTGCGGATCGTCTCGGCCCCGAGAAGCTTTTTCTTCGCGCGGTCGAGCTCCTCCTGGGTCAGGCCGTCTTTGGCGAGGAGAGCAATCTCGTCGCGAAGCTCATGCGTCACCGGTTCGACCTTCTTCGGATCGGTGCCGAGATAAAAAAGGAACGCGCCGGGCGCGAGACCGTAGAACTGCGCGGCCCCGACAAAATACGCAAGCCCCATTTTTTCGCGGATCCGGTTGAAGAACCGTGATCCCAGGTCGTTCGATGCCTCGGCAACAATTTCCATGGCCGGCCGGTCGGGATCGTCCACCGTCACGCTTTGGAAGCCGACCATGACGATCCCCTGCTGCTTGTCGAGGTTCGCGGTTGCGGGCGGGACCGAGGAGACAGCTTCCGGAACGGGCGGCTTCTCAAACGCCAGCTTCCCGGACGGCATGCCTGCGAAATCTTTTTCCACGAGCTTGCGGACCTCCTCCGCATTAACGGCACCGAAGACGCTGATGACGCCGTTTTTTGCCACGGCATACTCCCTGTGAAATTCGCGGAGCATCTCCGGGGTCAGGGCGGCCACAGCCGGCGCGGAGCCTGCATTCCGCAGGCCATAGGGATGGGAGCCGAAAAGCCGCTCGCGGAGGAGATTGCGTGCCACCGATGTCGGCTGCTCGTCTTCCGCCTTGATCCCCGCAAGCTGGCTCTGCTTTTCCAGGGCCACCTCGCGATCGGGAAACGAAGGGTTGATGAGGACATCGGCCAGAAGGTTCAGCCCGAGGGCGAGATCCGGCTTCATCACGTCAACCGACACGCTGAAGCTGTTGTTGCCGCTGTCCGAGGAAATACTGCCGCCAACGTCCTCGATGCGGGATGCAATCTGCTCTCCGGTGCGGGACTTCGTGCCTTTGAGCAGGGCCTTGGCGAACAGCGACGTGATCCCGTTGGTGTCTTTGGACTCGGCCAGCAGCCCGCCACGGAACACCGCGGTGATCGCAACAAGCGGCAGGCGCGGGTCTTCGCGGACCAGCAGGCGCAGCCCGTTGGACAATGTGAATTTTTTTATGTCTCCGGACTTGGATTCACCGGATGCCGCATCCCTCTTCGCAAGCGTCCCCGGAGGATTGATCGATGTGGAACTCAGGCGGTCATCCCGGAGATATTCCCGGGCAACCCTGCGGACGTCCTCCGCGGTCACCCTGCCAATGGCGTCCAGATACTGTTTGCTGAAATTGAGGTTGCGCGTGAGCAGCCAGTTGGAGCCGAGATCCGAAGCGACGCCGCGGACCGTGGTCAGCGCGTTGAGCTGGCTTGCAAGGATCGACTTCCGGGCGCGCTCGAGATCCGAATCGCTGATCCCCTTCGCCTGAACCTCCTTCACCAGGGCGAGCGCCTCTTTCTCCACCGCCTCCCGCTTGTCCGGATCGGCGACGGCCTGGATCACAAAGACTCCTTCGTTCTGCATGGCGAGCATTCCGGCGCTCACCGAGTGCGCGAGCTCCTTGCGCTCCCGGATCTCCCGGTTGAGGATCGAACTGCGTCCCGAACCGAGAATCTCGGAAAGGATCTCCAGCGCAGGCGTGTCAGGGTTGGTGAGACCGGGGGTCCGCCAGGCGAGGGCCAGGCGGGTGAGCTCGGTCGGAAATTCCTCGTGGGCCTCGCGCCGGCCGAGCTGGAGCGGCTCCTGGGAAACATACACATCCTCCAGTGCGCGGCGGGGCTGCGACTCGAACAGCTTGCCGAGCTCGTCGCGGATCTTCATCGCATCCACATCGCCGGTCACAACAAATGTCAGGTTGTTGGGAACGTATCGGGACTTGTAGTAGCGGAGCACGTCGTCCCTCGTCAGCTTGTTATAGACGTCCAGATAGCCGATGACCGGATGCCGGAGCGGGCTTTCGGTGAAAACCGTCTTCAGCATGAGCTGCGAGGCCTGCCGGTTGGGATCGTCGAAGCCCATCGCAAACTCCCTCCGGATCACCTCCTGCTCTTTTTTGTATTCCTCCTCCGGGAGGGTCGCATTCATCATTGCATCGGCGAGAATCGCAACCGCCTTCGAGGCGCCGTCGGATGGAACATCGATCCAGTAAACCGTGCGGTCGAACGACGTGTAAGCATTGATGTATCCGCCGAGGTTCTGAACTTCGCTGGCGATGGCCCCGGGGGGGCGGGTCTCCGTGCCCTTGAAGAGCATGTGCTCGAGGATGTGCGAGAGACCGGCTCCCATCTGATTCCCCTCGTGAATGCTCCCGGTCCCGCACCACGCCTGAACGCTTGCGACCGGCGCGCTCCGATCCTCCTGAACAATCAGCGACAGCCCGTTCTCAAACGTGAAGACCTGGGCGCTGGAATCCGGCAGGGACGGCGGGGATTTTTCTGAAGAGGCCAGAAGTGAAGTGGCGGCGAGGGTCGCGAGCATGAAGTTCATTCCTCACCTCGGACGCTGTCCGGCGCCGGTGCGTTCAAAGAAAATTGTCCGGTCTTGAACGGGATGACGAAAGCGCTGCGGAAATCGAACCCGCCCGCAAAGCTCTCCGGCGTGTCCTCGTCGGTCTTCCCGAAAACCCCCGCGTTCACGAGATTGAAAACCATCTGGCCGACATCCTCGCACGAGCGGACCCCCCAGTAGTCGAGCACCGTCATCGCCATCGGCCCGAACTCGCCGACCGCATGGATGCGGAACCCGTCGAGCAGTTCGGCGGCGGCGACATGACCGCCGGCTTCCTTCTTCGCCTTCTTGCGGCGCTTGAGCGTGGCCTCCAGCGAGTCGCGGAGGAACAGGTAGGCTTCCGGGTGGTATCGCCGGTCGTCCCGCGAAACGGCATCGACGGCGTCTTGAAATGCTGTGGTCTGCATGAAAAATGGCTCAGGGGGCGGCGGTTGGAACAGCGCGGAAAGCCGCGGACTCCCTCCATTGCCTGACCCCGAAACCCAGCAGGAAAATGAAAACAAATCCGGCGACAAGCGCCTGTTCGTTGCGCGTCAGCCCAAACATGCCAGCACCATAGCGGGAATCGCAGAGCGCGCAAGAGGAGGGTTTGCCGATCCAAAAGCTGCGGAAAGAATCAGGGAAGATAAATCCTGAAAAACGCCTTTGAACCACAGAGGTCACGGAGAACACGGAGGGAAAATGCATAGATGAAGGCGAATCATTCTGTCCGCTGCCAAAGAGGTTGTTTTTCTTTCTCTCTCCGTGCTCTCCGTGGTCAGCCATCGCTGGATCCGCATAAATACGAGTTCCGGTCGGTAGTTCCCCAAAAAAGTCAGAGCCCCCGACGAAGCCGTGCTGTCGGACGGTCAGCGAAAAGGGTTCCTGACGCGGACGCCCTGAATGGTCTGCCCGTCGGCGAGATCCTCCGAAAAAATTTCCGAGCACCTGGCGGTGGAGGCGCTGGCAACGATCAGCCCATCCCAGAATGAAATGGTGTTGAGGATCGAGCAGTCGATCCCCTCTTCGATGATTTCCGGAGTGACGTGAACGATGTCGAAAATCCGGAAATCCCGAACGAGTCTCCGGGCCTGGAGCGGATCGATTCCAAGTTTCCGTGTGGCGGCCGAATAAAACTCCTGGAGCACTTGCGTCGAGATGACCCCGTTTTTTTTCCTCGCATGCCGTTCGATGATTCCAATGGCGGCATCCTGCTTGGCGGAATCGGCGCTGTCCACGGAGTAGATCAGGACATTCGTATCGAGGAAATTTCTCACAACTCAGTAACGATGAAGCTCTTCCCGTGAAATTTTGATGCCCTTAGAGTCGCCAGAACTCTTCTTCAGACGCTCGATCAGAAAATC
The DNA here is from genome assembly GCA_964431635.1 of uncultured Chthoniobacter sp. GTDB lineage: Bacteria > Verrucomicrobiota > Verrucomicrobiia > Chthoniobacterales > Terrimicrobiaceae > QYQL01. Next base: position 42,207 of record CAYSKK010000012.1, read on the forward strand.
AACCGAGGTGTCAGGCGGGGATGCCGCGTTGCTCAATAGGCTGCGAACAAGCGCGTTGAGGCTTGTGCCGCGAGCATGTGCGTAAGACCGGCTTCGATTCAGAAGATCCTCGTCTATGGAAAGCGTGATGTTTGCCATAGCCACATAATACGTGCGCAAAGAATACTTGTCAATTCATCGACTTCATCATGGCGGGCAGAGTGAAGCACTGGCACGAAAGCACTCCTTTTTCTATCTCGCACGGGAGGGATGCCCGTGCCATGTTCCCGGTCCACCATGCAACCCACCCGCAAATGACCGTCCTTGAAGTGCTGAACGCAGCGACCGAGTTCCTGCGGAAGAAGGAGATCGAGAGTCCGCGCCTGAATGCGGAGCACCTCCTCGCGCATGTCCTCGGGAAGAGGAACCGCATCGAGCTGTATCTGGAATTCGAGCGGCCGCTCGGGGAAGACGAACGGGCCCCGCTGCGGGAACTGGTGCGCCGCCGCTCGGAGGGCATCCCTCTTCAGCACCTGCTCGGGACGGTGGATTTTCTGGGAAACATCTTCGCCACAGATGCGCGGGCACTCATTCCCCGGCCCGAGACCGAGCAACTCGTCGAGCTCGTGATCGCAAAGGGAGCGTTTGACAAAATCGCCGACATCGGAACCGGCAGCGGGGTCATCGCGGTGAGCCTGGCGCTGAAGGCCCCGCAGGCGGCCGTCTCCGCCTGCGACATTTCTCCGACGGCACTCGACCTCGCCCGCGAAAATGCGGAGCGCCACCAGACAGCCGACCGCATCACCTTTTACGAATCCGACCTCCTGGCGTCGCTTGCCGGCCCGTTCGATGCCATCGTTGCCAACCTGCCATACATTCCCACCGGAGAAATTCCCTCGCTCTCCCGCGAGGTGCGCCATGACCCGGTTCTCGCGCTGGATGGAGGGTCGGACGGACTCGCTCTCATCCGGCGGCTCGCCGGCGAGGCGGAAGGAAAGCTTTCCCCGGGCGGACTCCTCGCCCTCGAGATCGGACACGGCCAGGCCGGACCGGTCGCGGAGATCCTCTCCTCGCACAATTTTCGAGACATCTCGCGGCACCGGGACTATCAGAATACCGAAAGATTTCTCACAGCCAGACATGGATAAAATTCTAGTTCACGGGGGCCGCCGCCTGAGCGGATCGGTCCGCATCAGCGGTTCAAAAAATTCCGCGCTGCCGATCCTGGCGGCCGCATTGCTGACAAACGAACCCTGCGTGATCTCGCGCGTGCCGGACCTGAGCGACATTCACTACATGCTCACGATCCTCAGCGAGCTGGGCTGCGAAGTCGAGCGGGCCAGCGGGGTCGTGAAGATCAAGGCGGAAAAAGTCATCACCGAGGCCCCCTACGATATTGTCCGGAAAATGCGCGCATCGGTCTGCATCCTGGGCCCCCTCCTCGGGAGGGAGAAAGAGGCCACGGTTTCGCTGCCGGGCGGGTGCATCATCGGCGACCGCCCGATCGACCTTCACCTGCGGGGGTTTGAAGCCCTCGGGGCGGCTGTCCGCGTCCAGTCGGGCAATGTGAAGGTCCTCGCCCCCGAACTCCGGGGTGCCATGATCAACCTGCGGGGGAAATTCGGATCGACAGTTCTCGGGACCGACAATGTCATGATGGCCGCCGTCCTCGCCGAGGGGACCACGGTGATCGACGGGGCCGCCGAGGAGCCGGAGGTCGTGGACCTTGCCAATTTCCTCATCGCCATGGGCGCGAAGATTGAAGGGGCCGGAACGCGGCGGATCATCATCGAGGGGGTCAGCGAGTTGCACGGCGCGGAACACGAGGTGATTCCGGACCGCATCGAGGCCGGAACATTTCTTGCCGCGGCCGCGATCTGCGGCGACGGCGTCACGCTGACCCGTGTCGAACCGGAGCACCTCCGGGCGGTCACAGATCCCCTCTCGCAGGCCGGATTTCTGGTCGAGTCCTCGGCGAACAAGATCACGATCAGCCCGAACGGATCCCGCCGCCCCCTCAAATTGGACGCCCTCCCCTACCCCGGATTCCCCACCGACATGCAGGCCCAGATGTGCGCGCTGCTCGCCACGACCGACGGCATCAGCGTGGTGACCGACAACGTCTTTCCGCAGCGCTTCATGCACGTCGCCGAGCTCAAGCGCATGGGCGCGAACATCGAGCTTCAGGGGCCGACCGCGATCATCCACGGAGTTGAAAAGCTGGGGGGAGCTCCGGTGATGGCCAGCGACCTCCGGGCCTCGGCCGCGCTCGTCCTCGCCGGACTCCAGGCCGAGGGAGTCACCGAGGTCAACCGGGTCTACCACATCGATCGCGGATACGAATCGATCGACGAAAAGCTCAACGGCCTCGGGGCGGAAATCGAGCGGGTCAAAGTCTGAGATTGCACAGATTGCCAACTCGGACCAAAATCCCTTCACCCGAGATGGCCCAAATGCATGGCATGCCAAAGCGAGCCGGTGACGGAACGCTTGTGACTCCGGACAGAAGACCGGCGCAGCCCGTGAGATGGGGAAGCATTTTTCTTTTCACCCTCTGCATCATCTTCGGCGGGGAGCTCCTTGTGATGGGGCTGGTGCTTCCCCAGATCCTGCCCGAAGGCATCCCCTTCTGGCAGGAGACGATCATCGATGCGATCCTGCTCAGCGCCTTCACCGCCATGGCCCTCATGCCGATCTTCTCAAGATTCGAGCGGCGGAGCTCGGAGGCGGAACACCGGCTGAGCCGGGAGAAGGCGGTGGCGGAGGAGTCGCTCCTCGCCCTGACCACCCACCAGCGCGCACTCGACCAGATCGCCATTGTCGCCGAGACCACCCCGAGAGGCGAGATCATGTATGCAAACGACCGCTTCTGCGACATCAGCGGCTACTCGCGGGAGGAACTCATCGGAAACACCCACCGGATGGTCAACTCCGGCTTCCATCCGAAGGAATTCTGGAGGGGGTTCTGGGATACCATCAACGCGGGCCGGATCTGGCGGGGCGAAATCTGCAACCGGTCGAAAAGCGGAGCCCTCTACTGGGTGGATTCCACAATCGTGCCCTTCACCGACGGCATCGGCAACATCACAAAATTCGTGGCGATCCGGATCGAGATCACCCGGCGGAAAATGGCGGAGGAATCAACCGCCCTCCGCATCCGGATGCTCCACACGCTGAGCGAAATCGCCGAGCTTCCGGAGGCGGATCCCACCGAGACACTCGCGCGCGCCATCGAACTGGCCAGGCAGGAGCTGGGATTCGAGAGGGCGACCCTCGGAAGAATCTCCGGCTCCGAGCTGGTTTTTGAAGTGACTTCACCGGCCCGTGAACCTGGCATGGAACCGGACATCCACCCCGTGTCCGAAACGTTCGGCGGAATCACCCTCGAATCCTCGGACCTCCGGTTTTCCACACGCGTGTCCTCCTCTCCGTTCGCAGATCTCCCTTGTTTCCGGCGATTCGGCTATGAATGCTTCATCGGCGCACCCGTTCTCGTCGCGGGGACCACCTACGGCACGATCGATTTTTTTTCCAGGACCCCGCGCGAGAAGGACTTCGACGAGGCGGAAAAAGAATTTGTGCGGCTTCTGGCCCGGCTTCTGGGCGCGGTGATTGCCCGGAGGGACGCCATGGAGGGGCTCGCTGCAAAAAACCGCGACCTTGATGTGGCCAGGAAGCAGGCGGAGGAATTCGCCTCTCAGGCCGGGAGTGCTGCCCGTGCAAAAGCCGATTTTCTGGCCAACATGAGCCATGAGATTCGGACCCCGCTCAATGCGATTGTCGGGATGACGGATCTCCTGATGGATTCGGATCTTCCGGAAAACGTGAGGGAGCATCTCGGCACCATACGAACCAGCAGCGACGCACTCCTCTACCTCATCAACGACATCCTCGATTTCTCCAAAATCGAAAGCGGCCACCTCGAACTCGAGGAGCACCCGGTTAACATCCGCGAGTGCATCGAGGCGGTCCTGGAACTCAACGCCTCAAACGCGGATCAAAAACATCTCGATCTGCTTTACTGGATCGAGCCTGATGTCCCCGCCACCATGGTATCCGATCGCACCAGGCTGCAGCAGATCCTGATGAATCTCGTCGCAAATGCCGTGAAATTCACCGAGAAGGGCGAGGTCCTCGTCCGCGTCCGCCTGATGGACAGCCCGTCCGGAGAAAACCGCGTCCATTTCTCCGTGCGCGACACCGGAATCGGAATTCCCCAGGACCGGCTGAACAGGCTTTTCCAAGTGTTCAGCCAGGTGGACAGTTCGACGACCCGCCGCTTCGGAGGCACCGGGCTCGGGCTCGCCATCAGCAGACGCCTGGTGGAGCTCATGGGCGGAACGATCCGCGTCCAGAGCTCGCACGGACACGGTTCGGACTTCCAGTTTGAAGTGCCGCTGCGCGCGGGCCGCGAACTCCCGACGAAACCGATTCCCTCACGGAAAAAACTCCTCGCCGGGCTCAACGTCCTCGTGGTGGACGACAACGCCACAAACCGGTGGATTCTCAGCGGGCAGACCCGGGGATGGGGGATGGTTCCCATCGAGGCGGCCGGCGCACGCGAAGCCCTTGCGATTGAGGAGGCCGGCCGGCCGATCGACCTCGTCCTTCTCGATGTCCAGATGCCGGACATGGACGGCTACACCCTCGCCGGGGAACTGCGGGCCAGGCGCCCCGAGCTGGCCATGATCGTTCTCACCTCGCTGGGCGACCACGACCGCTCGCGGATGCAAACCCTGCGGATCTCGGGATTTTTAACAAAGCCGGTCAAGGCGGCCCAACTCTACGAGACAATCTGCACAACCGTGAGCGGGGTGGCCACCACTCCCGCTTTGCCCCCCGATTCGGGCGACATGGAGATTGCCGGGGAGTGCCCGCTGAAACTGCTCGTCGCAGAGGACAACCCGACCAACCAGCGGATCATCAGGCTCCTGCTCGAACGTCTCGGATACCGCCCGGAAATCGTTGGAAACGGGCTCGAGGTTCTCGCTGCCCTCCGCTCGCGCCCGTTTGACGCCATCATCCTTGATGTCCAGATGCCCGAGATGGACGGCCTCACCGCCGCCCGGGAAATCTGCCGCAAGTATCCCCGCGGGCGCAGGCCGTGGATGCTTGCCATGACGGCAAACGCCCTCGAAGGAGACCGTGAAAAATGCCTCGCTGCCGGACTCGACGACTATGTCAGCAAGCCGGTCCGGACTGCGGATCTGTCCGCGGCCCTCCGGCGTGCCTACAGCCGCGGGGGCCCCTCCCTCCAGACCGCGCGCTGACTCTCACCACTTTGCCTCATCCGGCTTTCAAATGTCGCGATCGCGACGGAGAAATGGTCAGTCGATATTTTGCTTGCTGTGGGGCTGAACCTGAATAAAGGGGTGCTGTGCCCAATCTCCGGATTTGTCTCATTTTGCTTTTTGTGCCCATGGCTATTCCCGCCATCGCAGCAAATCCACTTCTGAAGGGCAATACGCTGAGGGAAATCACCCTGGCCAGCGCCAACGACGGCATCCCATCCGGGTGGTGTGGCAGAGCGATGCTTTCCCTGCTGAACCAGTCCGGCGTTGGCAAGGGGTTGAAACCGGGGAACGGACAGGACTGGGAAAAGATTCTGGCGGCGGCGGGCTGGAAACCGGTGAAGGTTTCCTCCCCGTGGCGCGCGCCGCTTGGAAGTGTTTTGGTCTATCTTGGAGACCGGCTGCTTGGAAAAATCCCGCGCGGGACACCCGGCGGGTATTTTGGGCATGTCGAAATGGTGGCCCTTTCACCAAACGGGGGAAGAATGTTTGTGGCGGACAACCCCCGCCCGGCCCCCGGAGGATCCGTGCCGGACAACTTTACCGGGCGCGCCTGGGTGCCTCCCGGAACGCTCCTCGCAGCGCAGGCTCCCGTCGCCGAGCAGATCGATACGATCATGCAGCAACGGCTTGAGATGGCCGTGGCCTACTTTGCCGAATCCGGCACCCAGCATGCCTCGCTCGATACCGGACTGCGGCTGGGCGAATAGCTCACACCGGCAGGTCGCTATCGCGCGCATACCGGAATCCGGACAACACGACCCCCGGGGCGACTCCCCTGGAAAAAAGGATCGCCTGGAATTGCCTCCCCATGTTTTCGGGATGAAGAAGTGAGGTGAGCGACCGGAGTTTCGGCGAGCCGGCAGCCCCCTCCAGAGCCCGCAGCATCTGCGATGCGGCACCGACCAAAAAATGATGCTGGTCGGTGAGTTTCTCAAGTCTCCAGCCCGCGCGGTGCGCCCCCTCGGCGAGCAGCGAAAAATTGACGTGGGCGGTGATGTCCTTCCATCCGGGCTCTTCGAGCGGGCGGGAATCCGGGCGGTGGTCGCGGTAGCATCGCAGCGTGCCTTCCCGGCGGTGTTCCTCGAGAAGGGCGGATGTCGTCAGACCGTAGTCGACGGCAAGAAGAAACCCCCGGAAAATCTTTTCGGAAAGCGTGCGGAAAAAATCCCGGTAGCCCGTGCAGAGTTCCGTCGTGAATCCCGGTGGCCTTTGAGCATATGCGGATACCATCGCCGCCAGTTCCGGATCGGGCGGTGCCTCGACCCAGCAAAACCGCCCCTCCTGGAAGCCCACCCGAAGCTCAACCCATGCCTCGCCGGTTGACCGGACGACATGCACCGGAAATGCATCGAAAAGCTCGTTGGAAAAGTGGACGCCGCAGATTTCCGGCAGATCCTCCGACCGCTCGAACCACGCAACATTCCGGGAGCAAAGCCTGACCTTCTGCGCCTCCCTCAACGGCGCGTGCGGCTCGACGATGTTGAGCCTGACCCCGCTGAGCGGAGTGCCCGCCAGCGCATCCAGAATGTCGCAGGCCAGCCGGCCGTCGTTCGCCCCCTGCTCGATCAGCGAAAATTCCGACGGCCCGCCAAGCGCCTGCCACATTTCAAGAAACTGGCCCGCAAGGATCTCTCCGTAAACCGGACCGAGGCTCACATTGGTAAAATAATCGCCTTCCTTGCCGACCCGCGCGGCGCCGGTGGAGTAGTATCCTTCATCCGGATCGTAGAGAGCAACCTCCATGAAGCGGGCAAACCCGACCGGTCCGCAGGCTTCGATCTCCGCAGCAAGCCGTGACTCAAGGCCGGGTGACTTCCCGGACATACACGTTAACCTGCCCATCCGCCCCCTCGCGGACATCGGTGATCTGGAACGGCCGCCGCGCATCGCGTGAGAAGGTGGCCCCCTCCGCCGGAGGACGCGAACCCGGAGGGAACTCGACAATCACCCGGACATTGCCCGATCGCCCGCCGAAACCGATGGCATCAGTAATCGCACCCTGGGTGCGGAGAACCGCACGGCTCGGCCCCGAAGCCGTCACAACAAAGTTGCCTTGAAGATAAGTGCGCTCTCCTGACATGTCCCCCCCTCCTTTTGAGGAAACATCCTTGACGTTGAGAAGCCGTCCACGGGGCATCCGGCCAGGCTCGTAGACTGGCCAGGAACCGGAAGAGGGAGGCACGGCGGCCGTTGAGGGGGACGGGCTCGGAGCTGGTGGAGGAGTGACATCAGCCACCGGAGAGGGTGATGGGAGCGCTGCGACAGGCGTGGAGACGGGCGCTGCGACAGGCGTGGCGGACGGCGCAACCGGCACCGCTGCAGCGGGAGAGGGAGAAGCCTGCGGCAAGGGCGCTCCATTCACAGCGACAGGGCGCTCGACCCTCATGAGCCTGGTCTGAAGCGGTGCGTCCGGCGACGCAGCGGGAAGTCCGGCTTTGCGCCGGTAGGCGGCATATCTCGTATCGGCTTCAGAGAGCCTCCCGGCAGTCACCACCGGAAGACCGGCCGCCACATTCAGAACCATGGGAGGTTCAAGCGTGAACGTGCCCGCTGCGGTGGCCGATTCATAGCTGGGGTAAAGGATCGAAACCGTGGTCACCCTGACCCGCCCGTCAGCGGTTTTGTCAACATGGATGATCGCGCAAAGCTCGTTCTCGCGCTTGAAGTCGATGTCCAATCCGGTGAGCAGGGTGCGGTGAAGCGAGGGAACAACCTTCGCCTGCGCGGGAAAAATCTGCTCGAGGAGAACCTTGGGGGCTTCCTTTGCCTGCGCAAGGGCGACGACTCCGGACTCAAAAAAGTCGTCTTTCGTCAGCTCGTAGGAATCCAGAATATTATACGTGCCCACCACGTAGGGCACGAGGTCCTGGGTGAGCTTGTAGTTGCGCAGGTAGTTCCGGAGCAGCGTCTCGTTCAGGCGCATCAGCTCACGCGGAGACAACTTCCCGTAGCGGTCGAGGATCTGGGCGGGCTTTAGAAATTCCCCGCGCGGCGCATCCGTAAACTCAAACCTCTTCGGCGGATCGAGCTTTTTCAGCTTGTTGAGGATCTGGTAGCTGAACGGGGTCTCCGGATGGCCGAAAATGTAAAAGCTTCCGATCCAGCAGGCGATGGCAAAGGCAACCAGAAGAAGAATGATGATCGTCCAGACAAAAAGGCTGCCATCCTTGGAGGAGGCTTCATCCGCCATGTCGAAATCCTGATCGGAAAACCTGGAGGACACTCGTTTGCTGCGCGGGTTGGATGGCATGAATCAGGGTTTCACCGGCTCAAAAGATGTGCCGCAGCCGCAGGACCGCACCGCGCGGGGGTTGATGATCCGGAATCCGGCTCCGGAGAGGCCGTCGTCGTAATCCAGTGTGCATCCATCCAAAAACTTCAGGCTGGCCGGATCGAGAAAAACCCGGGCTCCCAGATGGGTGACCTCGGTATCCTCCGGCTGCCGGACGCCGAGTGTCATGGCGTATTGCAGTCCGGCGCAGCCTCCTTTTTCCACGGCAAGCCGCAGACCCTCTGAATGGTTTTTCTCCCGGGTCAGGTCCACAAGTGCCCTTGCGGCGATGTCAGTAACCGTGATCACGTTCTTTTCTTATGAACGAATCCATGCGAAGTCAAATGCATGGGAAAGATTCGTTTGCTGCCGGATGAGGTCGCCAGCCAGGTGGCGGCCGGGGAAGTGGTCGAACGCCCGGCCTCGGTCGTGAAGGAACTTGTGGAAAACAGCGTGGATGCGGGGGCACGCAGGATCGTCGTGGAATTCGCCCGCGGAGGCACGCAGCTCATCCGCGTGGCGGACGACGGATGCGGGATGGACCGGGAGGACGCCTTGCTCTCGCTCGAAAGGCATGCGACGAGCAAGATCCGGACAGCGGAAGATCTGGCCCGCGTGGCGACCATGGGATTCCGCGGGGAGGCGGTTCCCAGCATCGCCAGTGTTTCGAGGTTCCGCCTGGTCACCCGGACGACCGGAGCGGATGCCGGCACCGAGATCGTCGTGTCCGGCGGAAAAATTGATTCGGTAACGGACAGCGGAGAAGCTCCCGGAACGACTGTCGAGGTCCGTTCCCTGTTCTTCAACCTGCCAGCCCGCAGAAAATTCCTGAGGGGGGAGGAAACCGAGGCGGCGCATATCCTCCTCCAGATGGAGTCGCTGGCGATTGCTCATCCCGACGTGGCGATGACCCTGCTGCGCGATGGCAGAAAAATCTGGCAGGCAGCGGCAGCCACCGATCTGGGAGTGCGTCTGCGGGACCTCTTCGGGCAGGACTTTCTGAAGCGCATTCTCCCGCTGCCTCCGTTTGAGGATCAGGGGATCACGGTCTCGGGGTTTCTCGCGCGACCGGGCGAGGGCCGACCGGACAGGGACCAGCAGTTCGTCGTCCTCAATGGACGGGTCGTCCAGTGCCCGGCCATTTACCAACCCCTGCGCGAAGCCTATTACGAATCGCTGCCAAGAGGGCGACATCCCATCGCCGTCCTTTGCGTCAAAATGGACCCGGCCGCTTTTGACTGCAACGTCCACCCGGCGAAACGCGAAATCCGGCTCCACCGTCCCGAGCAACTCCGCCAGACGATCTTTCTTGCTGCAAGAAGCCTTCTCGAAAGCCTGGCGCGTCCGGCGCTCCGCTCCACGGAATCCGATCCTGTGCCGGAAGCACCGGTCAAACCCGCTCCGGACGGCCATCCGACGCCGCCACGCACTCCGGAGAATGCGGAGCCGGCGGCATTCAACCCTCCCCCTCAGGAGGAGTGGCCGGCGGATGCTCCGGAAGAAAAATTCGAACTCATCGGCGGGCTGGAAGACAGGTGGATTCTCATGCGCAGCGGAGAGGGCTTGGTGCTTCTGGATGTTCGCGCCGCCTCGGAGCGGATCCTGTTCGAGGCATTGCGCCGGGAGGCGGCAACCGGCACCGCGCCCGCACAAAGGCTTCTGCTCCCGGAGGTGATTGAACTCCCCGCAAAAGATTCGGTATGGATCCTGGAAAACCTCGACGCCCTGCAGTCCACAGGATTTTTGCTGGAACCTTTCGGGGGAGAATCCTTCAAAATCGAGGCGCTCCCCGCGAGCCTCTCCGAAAATGATCCTCGGGCTGCTCTCTTGGAAATTTGTGAATCCCTCCGCGCCTCCGGCTCCCTTTCAAGCCGCCCCCTGGTGCTCGATGCCCTCGTCCGATCAGTCTCCAGCCTCGCCGCCGCCAGGCGCTTTGTGTATGAACCGAACCGCGCACGCCAGATCGTCCGTGAACTCCTGCGCTGCGAACTCCCCTACGCCAGCCCGCGGGGAAGGCCGACAATGATCCAGTGGTCCTTCGCAGAGCTCGAACGCAAATTCTCCTGAACAATCTCACCGACCTGACGGGAAATCCTCCAAGGTGACCGCGCGCACATAGGAGCCCCTCGCGGTGGATTTCCACCAGTTTCCGGTTCTGGAAAGATCGCGTCCATCTCCGAAGCGATACTCATCCACCACCGCACGCACGTATCTTGGAGGAGTGCCGTCGAAAGGATCCACCTCCAATAGCGCCAGAACATCAGACCTTGCCTCGAGCAGCGCGTGAAGCAATTCCGCGAACCACGGGTTCTCCCCGACGCCGCCCAGAGCGGCAAACCACATCTGCCAGTCCAGGCGCGGCATGTAGAGCGGGATGACCGGCGGCATGCGGTTCAACGGGCCCGGCTTGAAATAAAAAACATAAGGCTTCCACTCCACTCCGTCGAGCGAGCCCTCGATCGTGATTTCAGGCCGCTCCTTTGTCATCACGGCAAATAGTCCGTAGCCATTCACGAGATGGAGCGGAGCAACGTATTCGTAGGCCGCGGACAGGGGAGCAAGGGCCGGAGGCAGAGGACGCCGGAATGCGGACCACAATGGCACCAGGCTCAAAGGGACAATGATAAAGGCCGCCCCCCACGCCAAATATCCATCGCCCCCCCTGGCGCGGCTGCGACTGCCGGAAAACCGTGTCCCCATCCACCCCCAGACGACGTCGTCAACAAGCAGCAAAGCCAGCGCGGCCGAAAGAAGGTTGAAGAAGCCGAAATTCCCACTCGCCCCGATCAGAAGCTGAAGTCCGATGAAGCCGGAAAATGCCAGGAGTCGTGGAACGCGGGGGAGAAAGATGAAAAACGGCAGCACGATCTCGATGAGAAACATGGCGCCGCATGAGACCCTCTGGAAGGCTGCGGGGAGCTGTTCAAAATACCATGCCACCGGATTCGGCAGCGGCTGCGTGAACCAGTGGTAATGCAGGGCGGTAAGATCCGTCCAGGCGGCATCCCCGCTGGACAGCTTCACGATGCCTGAGGCAAACATCAAACGGAAGAGAAGCCACAGAAGAAGAAAATGCGCCACCGGGTGCGGCGATCCGGAGCGACGGTTCACCCTCAGCGCCCACGGCGCCAGAAAGATCGCCAGAAAGCCGGTTTCGACAAGCAGGATATCCCATTGAAAGGAATAGAAGACCTGTCCCGCCTGCACGAGGGAGAGATAGAAAATCCACAGCATCACCGCACAGGCTCTCTGGGCAAAACCCGCCGCAAGAAGGAGCGAGAGAACACATCCCAGCACGGATAGAATTCCAAGCATCGCATCCGATGGCCAAAGCCAGACAAGGGAGGGAAGAAACCGGAAAGCCTCGTCCCCGAAGGCGGCATGTGCCGCCGGAAAAAACTTCTCCACAGGCAGGATACCTCCCCGGCCCAACAATCCCCGAAATTGCAGGGCGAACGAACCAAATGCGATCAGGTAGATCACCCCCAGCAGCCGCAGAAACACCCATGAGGAGACGGCATAAGTGGCCGGCCGCACATCAGGCCCCCACAGGATCCGCGTAAAAAACGAGAACAATGCCCGGTTCCTCGCCACAACCCGGTAAAACAGGTTCAAGGTCCATCGGATCCCCGGAACATGCCGCTGCACCCACAGCATCGTCTTCGCCGGCATCCATGCCGTGGCAAGCGCCATGAAAATCGCGTCGGCGAACTGGCTGCGCTCACCATCCGGCGCGATGAACTGCACGGATTTCTCAAAATCCTCCGGCGGGATTTCAGGAAACATTTCCCCCGCCCGCAGGGAAGGCACGTAGTCAACGCAGCCGCCGGTCTTCTCCCGGCACCACTCGATCCACAAACCGCAGAAACGGCAGTCCGCATCATAGATCAACACCGGTCGTAGCAGGCCTTGCTCCATCGCACAGACAACCTGCCACACCGCGGGGATCCCGGCGAGCCAAACAGGAAGGCAGCCCCGGGAAATATTTGGAGCCCGCAGCCGGTGCCGGATTACTTTTTACCCGGCCCGGAAAGCTTCTTGAACTCCTCGTCCTCGCGCCAGGGGGCGAAAAGCGGATGCGAAACGATCGCTTCGCGCACCGGGATGCCGCCCTTCTCAATCGCCGTGCGGGCGGTGGAGAAAAAGTTGGTTTTGTCGTTGTTCCGGAAGTAGGCGCACGCGAGGCAAAGGTAGTCCTCGCTGGCATTCGTTCCGACGGCGGCCAGCCTCTTTGCGGCTTCCAGCTCACGATCGGAGAGCGCATTGGCTTCGCTGTATTGGACCGCCTTGAGGAGAAATTCCGGGTTGTCTCCAAAGGTTTCAACGGCGGTTTTGAGGAGTTCGGAGGACCGGTTGGTATCGCCGATGGTGTAATACAGCTCCAGAAGCTTTTCTGTTCCCCCGGCATCTTTCGGATTTTTTTCCAGCGCCGTCCTGACTGAAAGGATCTCCCCCTCGAGTTCCTTGCGCTTCTCCGCGATCACCCGGAGCCGCCAGAGTGCCATGTCGTTGGGATCCTCGGCATTGGCGGATTCCAAGAGCCTGATGACGCCATCAAAATCACCGCGGTCCCAAAGCATGGTGCTCATGGCGTTGAGGCTCTCGGGATTTCCCGGCCAGAGGATCAGGGACTGGCGGTAGGCGACTTCGGCCTCCTTCAGCATCTTCCGGTGCTTGTAAAGATTGCCGGTCGTGGTGCGCAATTTGGAGAACGACCTCTGCGCGTCGTAGTCTTTGGAAAAGTCCGGATTTTCGATCAGCCGCTGCATGTAAGAATCCCAAAACCGCATGTCGGCGGCCACCACATCGGCGGGAATTTCCTTCTGCGGCTCCTTCATGAGGCGATAGCACAGGCCGTGCGGCAGCGCGTAATCATACGACCAGGTGAGAGGGAAACTTTCCTCGACGAAGAAGTCGCGGGCATCCCGGTTCTTTTCCCAGATCAGGCGGGTCACGACACTGTGGGCGACAGAGGGATCAGTTGCCCCGTCCTTGGCATGGTCTTCAATCTCCTTGCGGACAGCCGCATCGATTTCCTCTTCCGTCGGAAAAACGAGCGGCTCGACCGGATAAGTTACAGCACGTCCGAGCCAGCGCTCGAACGCATTCTTTGGGGCGGGACGGCCTGCGCTGTAATGGTCGGCAAGGTATTTGCGATAGAGCGGCTCCCCCACCCCGTTTTGAGTGATGATATAAAGATCCCTGCGATCGAAATCCGGATCCCGCTTCACCGCGGGAGCCTGCCCGCTCTCCCCGAGGATCATGAAAGTCGGAACAAACCGTCCGGGATCGGTGCCGCCGAAAACCACGCTCCCCTTGGGAAGATCCTTCAGCATGTCGTGGCCAAACTCCCATCCGAACCACCTTCCCCGCTGGCTGCACCCCGCCTCGTTCAACGCCAACGGCATAAGGGGCAGCGCAAGCAGCAGAAACCGTGTCCAGGCCGCCCTGGGATAGCGCTTGAACACCGCGCTGATCCCCAGCGCAATCCCGAGAGCGGCCAGAATCGAAAAAATCAGATTCGTATAGGTATGGAACGGCATCTGAAGCCACCAGGCGGACTTGTCGATGCCGGCCCCGTCGGCGACCGGTTGAAGGATGGCCGCGAGCACAAAGCCAAGTTCCAGAAGATAGACCCACGTCCTTCGCTCCACATCTTTCAGGCGGAGAATGACAAAGAGCGCGCCGAAGTAGCCGAGTATCCCGATCGGTGTGAAGCTGCGCCCGAGCTGGAGCCAGAAGAAACCGGCCCAATCCTGCAATTGCGAGTAAAGCGACCGTGGCGGAGGCTCCCCGGGTGCCAGCTGCTCGGGCGGTTTTTCCCCGACCGTGCCCATCAACCGGCCCAGGCTCCGCAGGCTCTGCTTCGAAAGGCTTCCGCTGTATTGGGAGCGGTTGAAAGAGAAGTAAAACCCTTCCGGTGTCCTCGTATATGCCCAGTTCATGGGCGGATTCGTCGACGAGGCAAAAGGCATATACCCATAGGGAAGAAGCCCGAGCGCCACCACGAAGGGCAGGTAGGCGATCAGCCGCCACTCGATTGCGAAACGCCTCACCACGACGAGAACGATGAAGCCGAGGACCACGCAATAGAAAAACCTCAGCGCCGTTTTCAGAACGGGGCCCTCGCCCGACAGAATGGCAAACCCGAGATACGCCAGCAGGACGGTCATCAGCGAGGCGAGCACCAGCTCCCAGAAAATGTCCCTCCGGACCAGCAGGACGACCAGAAACGGCAGAGGTGCCATCGCGACGCTGAGATGATGGTTGCTGAAGGAAAGGGCGATGACAAAAAATGCCAGCATCAGCAAGCCGAGGTTTTCCGGACGGCGAAGCCAGATGTAGAGAACCGTGAGGTAGATCCCGATCATCAGGGCGTGCAGCGTGTAAACCTCGGCGATCGTCGCCTGGGACCACATCGAAAAGCTGAATGCGAAAAGGAGGCCGCAAGTGACAGGGATCAGCGTCCCGAGAGCGGGCCAGAGGGACAGTTCCCCCCCCATCAACCACCGCAGGGAGCTGCGCGTGAGCGCGGTCGTCAGGCCGACGGCAAGACCGCCGCAAAACCCGCTGAACAGGTTGATCTCCCACGCGGCATTCCCGAGCGGAAGAAGCTGAAAAATCCATGCGAGCAGGGTCCAGAGCGGGTATCCGGTCGGATGCGGCACCCCGAAATGCTGCGCCGCCACCATGAACTCTCCGGAGTCAAGGAGCGTGACATTCGGCGCTGCCGTCCATGCGTAGACAGCAAAGGCCATCACCCCCGTGAGAACCCCGGACAGCAGATCGCCCTTGTTCCAGATTTTTTCAGCGATCGAACATTCCCCCGACGGCATACAAGGATCTTTAGTCATGAAACAAAGTCGGCCGCAAACATACGGGAAACCATCGCGAAAAAAGAACCAAAGAAAAGGCCCCAACCCAGGAAAGGATCCCCACTCCCGCACACAGGTCATACCACCAGGGTTGCTCAAAACGGAATTCCACTCCGGAGACTCCATCGGTCTTCACCGCGGAGAATGCCAGAAACGCGCGGCGGACGGTCAGAGCCGCTCCGCCAGCCCCGTAGGCCCGCCAATCCGGGTGCCATGCCTGGTTCATCACAAGCCATCCGGGACTTCCCGCCGGCCCGAATGCGACCTTCTGGTAGCTGCCCTTCGTGGAGTTCTCCAGGCGCGAAAACGGGGCCCCTTCCGCAACCTCCTGGCCTGCAGTCATCGGCTCGATCCGGCCATCGGTGATTTTTCCCCGGAGCCCCGGCTCGTCGGTAGCCACCCCGGCCATCTCGATCACGGCCATATGATATCGCGCACCCTGCAACGCCCCGGTCGCAACCGTCGGGGAACTGTCGGTGGCCGTCAGAAAATCCCGCGCAAGAAACCCGTCGGAGAGCGACCCCTTGTTTTCCAGAACCAGGAAATTTGCGTTTTCATAGGCCGGATGAAGAAGCTTGCGGAGCCGCTCCTGGAGTTCCTTCGGGGTATCCGGATCGGTCTTGTCCACCAGCACGTGCGAAACGCCGGCGATGTCCAGGTAGGAAGCGAGATTTTCGTCGGAGAGGAACGCCGTCCCCTGCAGGATGGCCGCGCCGCGCTGCTGGAGATAGCTGTTGAATGCCTCCGCAACCAGGGGGCGTCCCGAAAGCATCGGGGTCAGGAGGTAAAAATACCGGCCTGAAAACGGATAGACGCGGCCGGGAACCGGAGAGGACTTCAAAAATTCCTGCGCGGACAAGAAATCATTGTAGACCTCCCGCTCCATCGGCCCCTTGAAAAACGGCTTCGCATACGGAGCCACATCCAGGACGACCAGGCAAAGCACCAGCGCGATAAATCCGGACTTCAGGACGCCCGCACGCATCCGGGCGACCAGCAATCGTCCAGCGACCGCTGCCGCCACCACCACGCAAACCGCGCCGGCGACATGGAAAAAATCAAAGGGCGCACGGATGTTTTTGTAGATCGGGAGCAGTTCAAGAATGCGAAAACCGGGCACGAAGAGGTAGATGAATGAAATTGCCGACGCGACCGCCTCCCGGAATGGCCAGGAAGGAGGCACAAGGCGGAAGATCACCCACACCTGCGCCGCAAGAAAAAACCATCCCAGCGCCGGCGCAAAATCCGGCGCCCCGGCGGACAGCGCAAGGAACTGCATGTGGCCGCCCATCACGCTCTTCGGCCCGAAGGAGAGCCAGAAGGCAAAAAGGGCCAGCCCGAGAAACAACCGCGCCTTCCGGCCCTCCGGGGAGTGATGGAAGGTGCCTTGGAAAAGCGCTGCGACAAAGATGAGGATGACCCCGATCCCGAGATACGTTCCGCCGTTCCCCGTGGTCGGCGAATAGGCACTGTCGATGCCTTGCGTCAGCGCCCCCGCGCGATCGACCCAGCCGAACGCGGATTTCGTTGAAAATGCCCGCTGCCAGCCCTCGAAAGGCCCAAACTCGAACATCGCCGCAAAACGGATTTCCCGCAGGGCAGGCAGGTTTGGCACAACGGCCAGAAGAAAAAATGCGATCCCTGCCCAAAAAACAAGGCGGGGAGTCACCCGGCTTCCAGCCGGCTGGCGGAAATACTCACACAACGAGAAGAGCCCCATGACCGGAAGCGCCATCAGAGCGGTCTTCCCGTATGCCAGCGTCACCGCCGCGTAGGTGGCTGCCGCAAATACCGCGCTCCCTGTCGATGGCTCCCTCAGAAATCCCAGAACGGCAAAGAACGCCCACGGGAGGAGGGCCATCGAGCATGCCACAACAAAATGCTCATACCCGGCCGCCCGCGTGAGGAGCGAAGGGCACAACAAAAAAAGCATCCCGCCGAAAAAGGCCGCCCAATCATCCTCCGCATACTTCCGGATAAACAAAAACATTCCACACGCTCCAAACGCCATCACCACAAGCAGAGCAACCTTCGGCCCGGCGAGGAACCCGAACGGGATTCCGAACGCCAGCAGCACGATGTTCGTAAGCATGACCGACCATGCGGGGGCAAGGCTCGTTCCCTGCAGAAACATCGGCGACCACCAGGGAAATCCGCCCACCGAATATGCCCCGTCCATAAAATCCCGCGCCTTGGAAAAGTTGGCGAGCAGTTCCTGATTCGAAACCGGCTGCGAGAGCCAGATCGCACCGACTGCCCCCGTCACCGCAAACACAGCCAGAAGAAAAAGAACTCCGGGCTTTATGCCGCGATCGGGCGGAGGCGCGGAGGAGGGCTGTGAGGAAAATCGCGGCGTCATGAAGGAATGGAAAAAGGTTTGATAGCCCATTCCATGAAAAAATCACCACCAATGCATCGGAAGGGCAAAATCGCGCGCGCCAGGCCGCAACCCGCCCGCAGAGGGCAGCCTGAAAGGCCTCCGGCACCCGGACCGTGGGTTTTCAAAAAATTGGCTTTCAAACATCCCGGGATTTCGCTTGCCTTCGGGCCCGGACTGCAAATGCCTCCTGCCGCCTGTTCATCCAATCGAATTCCATGACCGTCTCGCTTTTCATCCCCACCCTGAATGAGAAGGCGAGCATGGAGGCGGTCCTTCCCGGGGTGGACCTTTCCCTCTTTTCACAAATTCTTGTTTCGGACGGCAGGTCGAGGGACGGTACGGCGGAATATGCCCGCTCCCTTGGCTTTGAGGTTCATGTCCAGCGGGAAAAGGGCATCCGCCATGCCTATATCGAAGCGTGGCCGCAGCTGACTTCGGATTATGTCATCACCTTCAGCCCGGATGGAAACTGCCCGCCCGGGGACCTTCCGCGCCTGATTCAAAAAGCAAAGGAGGGATTCGACATGGTCGTCGCATCCCGCTATCTGCCGCCTGCCAAAAGCGAAGATGACGGCGTCATCACAGGCTTCGGAAACTGGCTGTTCACGAGGACGGTCAACCTGCTGCACGGAGGCCATTACACCGACGCGATGACCATCTTTCGCATTTACCGCACCGGTCTCTTCCGCGAACTCGGACTGGATCAGGAAAACGCGTATGCCATTCCGGAGAGGCTTTATTTCACACGCATGGGTATCGAGCCGCTGTTATCGGTCAGGGCCGCGAGGGCCGGATGCCGGATCGCAGAAATCCCGTCGAATGAGCCGAAGCGGATTGCCGGCGATGCCAAAGTTCAGGTCCTCCGCTGGGGCGCGGCATACTTCACGCAATTCTTCCTCGAGCTTGCCTGGAAAGCCCCGGGAAGAAGGTAAAGGATTTCCTTCAGTCGCCGAGCACCCTTCGCTTCAAGCGGATTCCGGCCATCTCCCCCACGTTGAGGCGTTCCTGCACACCGAATTTTCTCTCGACGAGATCGAGAAACGGCCCGTGGGTGAAATAGGTCTGCCAGGCTTCATCCCGAAATCTCAAAACCTCGGCTGCGGTGAGGTGCTTTGTGGGAAGGGGTTGGCTTTCATAGGAGAGAAACGCATAGCCCGCGTAGGAGTCGGGGAGAGGCCACCCCTTGGCCTTGGCCTCGTAGTAGAGCGGGCTGCCCGGGAGGGCCTGACAGGGATACATGTTGGCCATTTCGGTGCAGAGCTCCAGCGCCAGATCGAGGGTCTGCTTCATGGTCTCCCGGGTATCGTCGGGAAATCCGAAGATGTAGTTTGAAATCACGTTCATCCCGCTCGCCCGGGTGGTTTTGACAATCTCGCGGATGTTCACATCCTTGAAGCTGCCCTTCGAAACCTCCTGCCTCACCGTCTGGCTGCCCGCCTCGATTCCCAGCGCGAGCCAGTTGATGCCCGCCCGCTGGAAGGCCTCGAGGTATTGAGGGCGCACGGTATCCACCCGGGAGTAGGCCCACATGCGGAACCCCAGCCCTCGGTCGGCGATGCCCGCAACCAGCGGCTCAAAATAGTTTTTGTTGAGAAAAAACATTTCGTCCGAGATGCGCAGGGTTTCGACTCCGAGGGCCGCCAGCTTCTCGAATTCGGCAAGCATGAATTCCGGCGACCAGAACCGCATGTTCGGGGAGTGGGAGGAGACGGTCCCTTCCGCATTGTCCACCCTGTTGACGATATTGATCATGCAGAAGTCGCATTTGAACCGGCAGCCGAGCGAGGTGTAGATCGCGGCAAACGGCGAGCGCTTCTCGTGGGAGAACTCGGCGTGCCAGAAATGCGCGCGGTAGAGATCCAGCGGCTTTTCGCGATACGGAAGGAGGTCCCACGCGTAGCCCGGCAGGTCCGCATCCATGCGCTCCTGTGGCACCACCCGCTCGGGGGGATTCAGCACCGGATGGCCCTGCTCCTTGTGCCCGATGCCATTCACTTTCTCCAAGCCGGTCCGGAGATCAGTTTTCAGAAGGTTTTGGAGCGCGTAGACTCCCTCGTTCAACAGGACGAAGTCCACATACGGCAGGGCGAGAACCTCGGCGGGCAGCGCGCTGGTATGGGACCCGACAAAGCAGACAGGAATGTCCGGATGCGCGGACTTGAGCAGGGCGGCGCACGCGGTGTTTCCGATCATGTTGGTCGTGCCGGAGTTCGGGTTCTGCCCGTAGACAACAAAGCAGGCGAGCCGGGGGCCGGCTGCACCGATGCGGAGGACAGTCTCCTCGCGGGTGAGCCGCTCGGCGGTCGCGTCCAGAATCGCAACGCCGAACCCCTTGCTCCGGCAGCTCTGGGCCAGCAGAAGGCTCCATGTGGGGGGCTCCACCGCAGCGAAGTCCTTCGCCAGCGCCTGATAGGCGGCGACGGAGGAGTCCGCATTGACGAAAAGGACATCGAGGGGACGGCTCATTTTTCCCCGTAGTAATCCCCCCACTCGACGAGGAGGGTGCAGCGGCCGTCGTCACGCATCAGCGCCTTCTGGTAGGCCGGAAAAATCTCCTCCGGCTCATCCAGGCGGATCACCTCCACCGTCGAACACATGAGCCGGAAGGCCTCCGTGAAATCTCCGACGTGCTGGTGCTGGGGATGCAGCGGGCGCTCCGAGCCGATCCCCGTTCTGATGATCGCCTTCGGGCGGTAGCCTCCGCACGAAACCGCGTCCAGCTTGTCGAGGTGGTTCACAAGCTGATTGACAGCCAGCAGAAGAAAGTTCCATCGCGGGTAGATCGAAACGGGAACCTGACCCTGGATGGCGAGACCGACGGTCATGCCCATCTGAAGCTCTTCCGCCACAGGAAGCTCGATGCGCCGCCCGGACGGAATGTCCTTGAGCGTGTTGCTCATGGCCGTTCCGGGAACCTCAACCGCCTGCCCGAGGAAGACGGTTCTGGGATCATTGGCGAGCCATTCCATGCTGCGCTTGAGTTCGTCAAAGTATTTCATGGAAGCATTAAAATTGCACCCGGTGCCCGGCTCCTGCGTGGGGGTATTTGGACTCGTAGCGGTAGGAGACAACATCGGGGCGGGTTCCCTCCTGCTCCCACCAGTGGGATTCGAGCGCCCAGGCCGACCGGGTATCGGTGCAGACGGATTTTCCGTTATCCTCGATCACCCAGGTGACAGGCAGCCCGTGGTTCCGGCAGTATTTCACGCTCTCATGCGCAATGCCTGTTTCGGCGGTCATCTCCCCCATGAAGCAATACACCCGCGCATCCTCGCCGGAACGCCGGATCCCCAGGGCAATCCCGGCTGCGACGGGCACGACCCCTCCGACAATCGCGGAGCTGAAAATGCGGTATTCGGGAAAACAGAGCGAAATGGAACGCCCGTCCATGATCGCGGCTTTGAGTTCCGCCGGAGGCACTCCCTTGAGCAGGCATTGATAATGGCTGCGCCACGAGCAGAGCACCCAGTCCTGCGGGCGAATCTTCCGGAACACGCCAATGATCGCCTCCTCGTTGCCGAAATACAGATGAACAGGCGCGCGGATCTTCGCCGCGTTGAATTCGGCGGCGATCTCTTCTTCAAAGGCGATCAGGTCGGCGGGCGTCATGGGAAATGGGCGTTTCAAACTGGAGGCGGGACCGGGGAAACGAGCTTACAACGCGTTGAGGATTTTGCACAGCGCGTCAATTTTCTCCGGCTGCAGGGAGGGGTAGTTGCCGATGTAGAAGCCGAAGAAGTGGACATGGTCCACAGCGGGATAGTTCCGGTATTCGTCGCCGAGCAGGCGGCGGAGGTAGGGCTGGCGGAGCTGGTTGCCTCCGCCCGATGTCCCCCGGCGGAATTCGACGCCGGCTCTGGTCATGGCCTCCATGCAGCGGTCGCGAAGGGGCTCGTCAGGTTCGCGAAGGATGAGAGTCAGAGCGTAGTTGCTGCTGCCTTCGACCGCAAAATCCGTGCGGAATTTCACGGGGTCCAGCCCGTCAAGGAAGCGGCGCAGGTTCCGGGTGCGGATAACATTGTTGTCATCCAGCCGCGGAAGCTGGCTCAAACCGAGGACCGCATTGATCTCGGTGCTCCGCATGTTGTGGGCGGGCAGGGCAAAGATGAATGCCGGGTTGAGATCGGGATGAGCCTCCGCGTAGCGGGCCCTGAAGGCTTCGTCCCTTGACTCCCGAACCATCCCGTGCGACCGGGCGACCCGGCACATCTCATAAAAATCATCGTCGTTCGTGCAGACCATCCCCCCCTCAATCGTGCTGAGGTGGTGGGCATAATAGAATGAAAAATTCGAGGCGAACCCGATTGATCCGCATTTTCTACCGCGGAATGTGGCTCCGTGGGATTCGCAGACATCCTCGATGAGCCGCACGCTTCCGGACGCGCAAGCATCAAGCAGGGCGTCATCGAGCGCATTGTAGCCGAGGATGTGCGTGAGAAAGACCGCCCTGGTGCGCGGGGTGATCTTCTTGATCACCTCGGCGCTGTCCATGCCAAGAGTGCGCGGGTTGATATCCGCAAAAACCGGAGTCAGTCCCGCATGGAGAACGCTGGCAATGTCGGAAACCCAGGTAAGAGGCGGCACGATCACCTCGCCGGGGCCATGCATCTCGCGCAATGCGAGCATGGTGACCTCGTTCGCGGAGGATCCCGAATTGACAAAGACGCTGTGACGGACCCCGAGCCAGTCGCTCCACCCGCGCTCGAACGCCTCGACCTGCCTCGATTGCGTGAGGATGGGGTCGTCCTGCTGCAAAAAGGCGATCAGAGCATCGAGGTCTGCGCGCGTGATGTTGTTCCGCATGAGCGGCCAGTCAAGGTTGGAAGGGAAAACCGGAGGTGTCACGTTTGAAAATCGGTTGAATCTATTGCTTGCGGACTTTTCCCTCGAGTCCGTTTTTCTCGACCTCCTCGTAATCCTGTTCCGGATCATAAAGGACGATCTGGCTGCCGGAGGGCTCGAAGTCGAACGGCACATGGAGCAAATGGGAGAGCGCCTTTTGAACGTGCCGGCGGCGGCCGGGAGGTGTGAATACAAGGAGAAATCCCCCTCCCCCGGCACCGAGAAGCTTGCCGCCAAGGGCGCCAGCCTCGCGGGCAAGCCGGTAGGACTCGTCAACCGAACCCGTGCTCACGGAATCGCTGAGCGAGCGCTTGATCGTCCACGCCTCATCCAGCAGGTGGCCGAAATCATCCAGTTCGCCGCGCGAAAGGATGTCGAGCGACTCGTCCACCATGTCGATGAACCTGCGGATGCTTTTCTCCTTTTCTTTGAGCGATCCGACAAATGTCGTCGCAACATCCGAGGAAGTCCGGGAGATCCCGGTGAAGAAAAGCATCAGGTGGCGCTTGAAGTCGGACATGCGGACTTCCGGGAGATAGACCGGCTGCACGGCGAATGTTCCATCGCGCAGAAACCGGATCGCATTGAACCCCCCGTAGGCCGCCGCGATTTGATCCTGGGAGCCCACTGTCTCCTGAAGGATGTCCTGTTCGAGGCGGATGGCCTCGGTTGCCAGCTGCTCCTTGCTCCGCATCCGGCCGAGCAGGGCGTGAAGCGCGTGGAGAATGCCCACGGCGAAGGAGGAACTCGATCCCATGCCGCTTCGAGCCGGAAGATCGCCATCGTGATGAATCTCCACTCCGCGCGAGATCCCCAGGTCCTGAAGCGCGCCGCGCACCGCCGGGTGGACGATTTCCTCCACATTCTGCACGTTCTCGATTTTGGAATAAAGAACCCGGAAGCGATGTTCGAAGAATGGCGGAAGATACCGGCAGGTGAGATAGCAGTATTTATCAATGGCCGTCGAGAGAACCGCACCGCCGTGTTCTTGAAACCACACGGGGTAGTCGGAACCTCCCCCAAAAAACGAGATGCGGAACGGAGTGCGCGAAATGATCATGTGCTCAAACCCGGGGAGTGTGCCATCGGATCTTCCCTCAGACCAGAAAATCCCGCCGGGTGGCAGGATCGCATATATCCGCCCGCCCGATGTCTCAGCGCAAAACGGACCGCCCGTTCCATCCGATGGAATGGCGGAGAATCTCGACAACCGGAGGGACCGTGTTGAGCGGGATCCGGTCGGGAGCGAACCATCCCACGTCGAGACTTTCCGGGCTTGCGGCAAGCCGGCCACCGATCGGGCGCGCCAGCACGACCGCATCCACCAGCTGGCGAAGATCCCCATTGTCGGCATAGCGGACCGTCCGCCGCCGGGGATCGGAAAACACGCCGGGAAAGCCTGTGATTTCGACCTCCAGCCCGGTCTCCTCCCTCGCCTCGCGAACCGCTCCTTCGGCAAGCGTCTCGCCGGCATCAAGCCGGCCTGCAGGCAGGCACCACCACCCGCAATCGGAGCGCCTTTCGAGCACGACCCTACCGGCTTCATCGAGGATCACGGCGCACGTCCCGATCTTGGGCACAGCAGCCCCCATCCGAGGTGAATCGGGAAACATCTCCTGCGGGGCAATGCCGAGGCGCGTGAAAAAATCCCCGGCGACGGAATAGGATTCCGGAACGCCGATATCAAGAAAGCCGGATGCGGAAACCGTTCCGGCCAGGCGACCGGACCGGCAGAGGGCAGGAAACACATCTCTCTCAAGCGAACAGGGAGCCGGCGGAAGCGCGGCCAGCATATTTTGGGAGACAAGATAGACCCCGCCGTTGATTGTCCGGATGCCGGCGCCCGTGGACTTTTCTTCAAAGGAACACACGCGCCCGTCCTGAAGCCGGACGGAGCCGAAACGTGACGCATCCGTCACTTCAACCAGAGCCATGCACCCCTCAATGCCGGGAAGTGACCGGGCCGCGAAGAAGGCGGCCCATTCGGGCTCGAACCAACTGTCTCCGTTGAGCACAAGAACCCATTCCGAGCCCAGCAATTCACGCGCATGGGACAAGGCTCCGCCCGTCCCCAATGGCCCGGTCTCAATCGAGTGTCGAACCGGCATTCCAAGCCACTCGATTCCGGTCATTTGGCGAATCAGGTCAGACTTGTAGCCGCAACAAAGGGTCACCGACCGGGCGCCACGCAGGGCAAGCATGTCGAGTTGATAGAATAAAAACGGTCTTCCCAGCACCGGAGCCAGCGGTTTGGGAACGTCGTCCACCACCCCGCGCAGCCGGCTGCCCAGACCGCCGACGAGCACCGCCACATCAATGTCAGACAATGGAAGCAACGGCATGGACACGGGATGAATCGGGGTCAAATCAGGGGGCTGCCTTCCAGTCACCCGCAGAAATCACACATTCGCATAGACGCTGTTCCGCAGGATGCGATAGCCCTTGATGAGTTCGACGATGCCGCGGTCCAGGCTCCATTCCGGCTGCCAGCCGGTTGACAGGATCCGCTGGTTCGACACGATATAATCCCTCTTGTCCGGATCCTCCCCGATCGGAGCCTCCAGATACACGAAACCAGGCAGGTGCTTTTGGATCACCGCGCAGAGCTCGAGCTTTGTCAGGTTGGCGTCTTCAAGTCCCACATTATACGCGCGGCCGCGCATCGCATCGAAATTCGCGATCCCGTGAAGAAACACGCGGGCCACATCGCGGACATGGATGAAATTGCGTTTGAAATGCCCCTCGAAAATCACCAGGGCGCGATCGGTCGCGGCGCGGTAGACAAAATCGTTCACCAGCAGGTCCATGCGCATTCGCGGGGACATTCCAAAGACGGTTGCGAGGCGGAAGCTGATGCTGTTTTCCCTCCCGAGAACCGACGCCTCCGCCTCGACCTTGCTGGTGCCATAAAGGGAGATCGGGTTCAGGGGCGAATCCTCCGTGCAGGGCACCCCCGGCTGCCCGATTCCATAGCCGCTGTTGGTCACGGGCATGAGAATCCTCTGCTCCCTTGAGGCCACCCGACAAATCAGCCGCACGGCATCCCGGTTCGTCGAGACCGCGCCGAGCGCATCCCGGTCACAGAGAGGCGCGCCCACCAGCGCCGCGAGGGGAATGATCACATCGTGCTTCGGGATCAAGCCCTTCATCAGCCGTTCGTCCCGGCAATCGCCCCGGACCACGTCGAAGGAGTCCAGATGGCAGCACTCCGCAAGGGAAGTCTGCCGGAACATGAAGTTGTCCAGGACTGTGACGGAGCAGCCCGCCGCGAGCAGTTGAGGCACCAGCGTCGAACCGAGATACCCGGCACCGCCGGTGATGAGGATCCTGTCCATGAAGATGCTGTTTTATCATCCGGAAATGCTCCCTGCCAGTGGGATTTTCCAGCAGGACGGAAAATCCTCAGAGCGGTTTCTGAAACCGGGGATTGGCCAGGATAAAATAATACTTCCCGCGCCAGGCAACCGGCCACTTTTCGTCCTCCATCTGTTTTGCCAGGATGTTCACATTTGGCTCCCCGAACGTCCACCGCTGGTCGATGTCGCCGATCACGGCGAACTTGCAGTCCTCGAGCGAGGAGTCGAACCGGAACCTCTCCCTCGCGTTGCCGTTTTCGTATCCCTGGGTCGGCAGGCCATGCCAGGTAATCATCTGGAGATAGGGAACGGTTTCCGCTTTGAGGAGCCAGGCGATGTTGGCGTTACCCCCAACCACATCACCGGGGCGGGTCCTCTCATTGAGCCAGTCGGCAGCGGCCTCAACCTCCTCCGTCGACTGCGTGACCCAATATTGGTTCCGCGGGAGGAACGTCCCCGTCAGTGAGGCGGGCAGAGCCAGCGCAAACAGGAGGACGGGAAGCGCATAAAACAAGGACATCACTCCGGCCGCTCCAGGGGCCAACCGGCGGACCCACAATTGGCAAAAGCGCATCAGCCCGGCCCAGCCCAGACAGAGAACCGGAAGAATCACAACCGCCTGATAGTAGAAAACCACCAGATTTTGCCGGTTCCGAACGAGCAGAAACAGGACGATCAGTCCCACGACCGGAGCCGCAAACCGGCGAAGCGGCACGCAGAGGATCAGCCCCGCAAACAGTCCGGCGTGAAACCAATCCTGAAAAATAAAAACAGCAAAGTTTCCCAACCCCCGAAACCCGCCGCCGTCCTGCGCGCCCCGTGAGGAAAAAGTGTCTTTCAGATGCGCCAGATCCTCAATGAGCCAGGTTCCGAAGACGCAGTAGATCAGCCCCATCGAAACCACCAGATAAACCGCGCAGGGCAGGAGGATTCTGATCCAGGAACCGGGCCGGTTCCACCGGCAGAGAATCCCGGCCGCAGCCCCGTGGACGAAGAGAGGATGGGCCCCGGCAGCGACAGCAAGCCCCAGTCCCGCCATCCAGTCGTTGGCTCTTCGCGGCTTCCGCAAAAGGAAAAGCGTCATCAGAAGCAGGCCCAGCCCGGCGGCGTTGTGGGCATAGCTCATCCGGAAGTGAATGATCGTCTGGCTGTAGGTCAGAAACATCAGCGCCGCAAACAGGGAGGGCCGGGAGCCGAAACTCCTGCGCCCGAGCCCGTAGATGGCTAGCGAGGCCCCGAGCGCAAGAAGGGAGTTGAACAGCCGGGAGCCGAAAATATCCCCTCCCGCTGCCCTGGCAAAAACGCCATTGAGAAGCGAGTAGGCCGGTTGGTAGGGATAGTGCGGATGCCAGAAGGTGTTCCACAACGCGAGATTGCTCGCCGTCCCTGAAGCCAGGTTGCGGGACGTGTGGTGGGTCAGCGTCTCGTCCCCATACCAGCCGGGGCTGGTGCGCAGATGTGGCAGGTAGAGGGCGATCCATACAACAACGAGCAGGGCGGCGGGGCCCTGTCTCCAAAAACGCCGAGTGACGTGGAATGCGCTCCTCATGCGCTGAAAGACCCCGGCGAATGCTCCCGGAAGGCAATGATGTTTCGATACTGCCGGTTGCTCGTGCCGATGATCATCCCGTCGAAGTCGAAGGGACGGAGGGCACCGCCCGCCAACTCGCGGAGCTCAAACCCCTGTGCGGCAAAAAACGCCAGATAACCTCCGGGGTCGGCTCCGCATTTTTTCAACCCATCCGCCCAGAACTCGGTCATGATGAGACAGCGCGGGGAGGCGGCCAGAATGTTCCTGGCACCCTGAAAGACCAGCATCTCCGCACCCTGAACATCCACCTTGAGGAAGTCGATGGAGGTGATTCCGTTTTTCGCGCAGAGTTCGTCCAGCGTCTCAACCCTCACCTTGTGACAACCGGCAAGCATCGGGTCCTGATAAAGGCGGTTGTCCCCCTTGTTGTCCGGGTTGGAGTAGAGATTCAATTCACCGCGCTCGCTCCCTGCGGCCGCGTTTTCCATGGCGACGGGGCATCCGGGCTCGTTGGCGACAATGGTTTTTTGCAGGAATAGAAACGCCTCGGGATGGGGTTCGACAGAAAGAACAGCCCCCGCGCCCTGATGGATCGCAAGCGCGGAGTAGAGCCCGACGTTGGCCCCGACATCCACAAACGTCATGCCCGGTTTGAAATGGTCGGAAAAAAATGCGATCTCCTCCCTTTCATACACCCCGAGCGCCAGCGCTCCGCAAACCACCGGGTCGGAGGGGTTCGGAATCACCGTGGCTCCGCGGACGCCGATCCTCGGAGGAATCAGCCGGCAGAGGATCGCATTTGCCATCACACGAAGCGGCCTGGGTTTGAGAAGAACCGTGTAAACAAACTCAGAAAGGGTCATGGCCGAAAAAGACTAGCCTCAGGCATCATTCGCGTCAAAACCTCGCTTTCGCACCTCAGAACGGCGGAAAACCCGGAACTACCGGTGCCCCTTCAGAAAGAATCCTTCCTGCACGACGGCATGTTCCATCGTCCGGGCTAGATGGCTTCTGGAA
The DNA here is from genome assembly GCA_964431635.1 of uncultured Chthoniobacter sp. Taxonomy (GTDB): domain Bacteria; phylum Verrucomicrobiota; class Verrucomicrobiia; order Chthoniobacterales; family Terrimicrobiaceae; genus QYQL01. The sequence goes on from CAYSKK010000012.1 coordinate 70,752, forward strand.
GCGGCCTGCCCTGCGCGGCAAAGAGCTGTTCGAGAAAATGGATGTCGCCGCGGTCCTTTTCGCGACCGGCACGTTTTTTCATGCGCCAGAGGAGTTCCGGGCTGGCGAACGGGATCGAGACCCCGTCGATTTCATGCCGAACGATGCTCTGCGAGGCCTCGGCGTAGCCGATTCCGGAGGCACTGGCCATGAGGTCCACCAGGATTTCGTCGGCCACGCGGACCACCGTGTATTTTGCCACATCGCCCGGATCGAGCTCTCGGACACAACCGTCAGGAAGCATGGCCAGGGCCTCGAAAACGCGCGCCTCGTTTTCAGGGGAGATGTCAATGACAAGGTCGATGTCGCAGGTGTGGCGGGCATACCCGCTTGCCCGGATGGCAAATCCTCCGACGATCAGGTAGCTTGCCCCCCGCGCGTCGAGATGTCGGCAAAGATCCACCAAGTCTCCAAGCGAGGGGTCTCGAGGAATCAGTTCGCCGGTTTCCGGGTCATGTGGTCCATCAGCCATTGATCTGCCTCCTCGTGGCTCCTGAATCGATAAACCCCTCTGCGAATGGGAGTCGCGAACGGCCCGCTGGACCACTGCCTTTTCAATGGGATCTCTTCCCGGCGCAACAGCAGCGGGTTGACTTTGGTCCTCCGCCCCACGGTCTTCCCGATAAACTCTTCGGTGTTGATAACCGCATCCATGAATGAAGAGTATCCGAACATTCTTCTGAAGCAAGCGTCTTAGCCCTGGCCTTCCCTCAGGTCTGCAGGCAGGCGAACTTCACCCCGGAGACAGACTTTGTCACCGCTGCCAGAGCTTCCCGGCGCGGCGCAGCCGGGCGTAGACAAGATTCGGCGTATCACCGGCGCGGGTCTCGTGCAGATACCGGATGCAGGAAAGGGCCGCGATGTTCAGGAAAAAAAGAATGAGGAAGTAGATGCTGTGCCGCCGCCAGTGAAAGACTCCGGTCACCGCTTCGTAGGTTCCGATCGCATCGAGGGAAATCCCCCAGACAACGGGCGCGGCGCCCAGACCAAGACTGGTGATGACGGTGAAGAGCGCAAAAAAGTGGTTCCGCCCCATCTCGGGCATCGTGGCCATGATGATCCGGACATTCGCCAGGTTGAAGTTCGAGCCCGCGACCCCGGCCAGAAAATTCAGGCCGCCGATGACCCACATCGAACACGGCAGCACTCCGGCCGCCACCAGAAACCAGCCGAAGATGACCACGCAGAACAAAACCAGCGCGCCGGTCAGCACCGGCTTGCTGCCGGCATCGTCCACAAGCCGCCCGACAAACGGCAGGCTCACCAGCGCGCCAACAAATGAAACGCCCGATAGGTAAAGAACAAGCGACACGTCGAACTTCGGAAACTCCCGCAGATACTCGACCGTGAACACCCCGAGGCTTCCGATCACCGCCATGAAGATCAGGTTGAATATCAGCAGCGCGCGGAACGGCGGATACGAGACGATCTGCCTCCACGGGACCGGCTGGGAGGAATTCCTCACCGTTTCCGAGGCCTCAACCTCGGGGATTTTCTTGATGAACCACAGGCTGACCGTGGCCCCGATGGCGCTGATCAAAAAGACCAGGGAATACTCCCAGGAATCCACCCGCCCGGTCATCACGACAGCCGATACCACAAGCGCCAGGAGGCAGCCGATGTGAATGAAAATCTGGTCCAGGGAAATAAACCTTCCACGGATTTCCTCCGGGATCAGGACCGCGATCCATGGCATCCACGCCGCGGAGGAAATCCCGCGGAGAAGGTTGAACACAAAAAGCGATGCGAGGATCACCGCCAGTTTCGACGGGTTGTCGAGAAACACCAGAAACGGAACCACGGTCACCAGAAAGATGAAAATCGTCCGGAGGCTCCAGCCCATGAGGACAAATTGCCGGTAGCCATAACGCCCGAGAAATTGCGCGGCCGGCAATTGGAAGACATTCATCAGCGGAGTGAAGGAGGCGATGATGCCCAGAACGGTCGAGGACGCCCCGATGCTCTTGGCATAGAGAATGACCGGCGCGCCCAGAATGATCTGGAACGACACGGCGTTGAACAGATTAAACCAGTGCGCGTTGAATGCCCCGCGCGGGTAAGCCGCGCTCATGGACACGGCCTTACTGGACCACCGGCGCCGACACGATGGAGACCGTGGCGGGGCGGAATACCGGGCCTTCGGTCTTTGGCGGCTGGATGAGGCTGCGGGCGATGAACTCCGGATTGATCGCCGCAGTCAGGCTGTATCCCCCGATGCCATTCGGCATCATCGGCGTGCCCCACCGGTTGCGGCAGACGACTTCCTTGGCAAGAACCGAATCTCCACGGAGCGTGTGGTTGATCATCGGGGTTTCCTGAGGGGTCGCTAGGGTGCCCAAAAAGGCGCCGCCGGCAATGAGAAGCCAGTTCATGGATTGGGTTTCTATACGAAAAGCCGGCGGTTGAAAAGCGGATAATTCAGCGATCCGTTTGCTTCGGGACGGGGATTCGGCTAGAACTCGTCCCAGTGAGTTTGACGCACGATGTGATAGTGGTCGGAGGATCCTTCTCCGGAGCCTCGACGGCACTGCTTTTGAAGCGGGCGGCTCCGGATTTGCGCGTTGCCCTCATCGAGCGCTGCGGGGAATTTGACAGGAAAGTCGGCGAGGCGACCACCGAGGTCAGCGGAAACTTTCTCACCAAACGCCTGGGATTGACCGGACACCTCACCCACCATCACATCCCCAAGCAGGGATTGCGGTTCTGGTTTGCGAATGAAAAATCCGGCGATTTCGGCCGGTGCGGCGAGATCGGCGCGTTCTACCAGGTCCGGATGCCGTCGTTTCAGGTGGACCGGCAGGTCCTCGACCAGCACGTCCTCGATCTTGCCGTCGAGGCCGGCGCCGAGCTCTTCCGCCCGGCCAAAGTCGCATCCATCGGGTTGGAACAGGGGGGGGCTGTTGTCCGGATCGAGTCGGAGGGAAAAGAACTCCGGGCGCGGTGGCTTGTTGACGCCAGCGGGCGCGCGGCCGTTCTGGCCAGAAAGTTCTCCACTCTGAATCCGCTCCCCGAGCACCCGACGAACTCGGTCTGGGCGAGATTTCGCGGGGTTGCGGATCTCGACGGATTCGAGCTCCGCAGCAGGTATCCGGAATATGCGCGCGCCTGCCAGGCCAGCCGCACGGCGGCAACGAACCACCTCACCGGCTACGGATGGTGGTGCTGGATCATTCCGCTCAAGGGCGGCGACACAAGCGTCGGCATCGTCTACGATGAGCGGCTGTTCTCGCTTTCTCCCGGAGAATCCCTCGGATCACGCCTGCGCGACCATGTGCTCAAGCACCCGGTCGGTCGCGAGCTGTTCAAGACGGCCGAAGTCGTCGCAGGCGACGTGAAGGCCTATTCTTCCCTCCCCTACTTCTCGAGCGAAATCGCCGGGCCGGGATGGCAGATCGTCGGCGATGCCGCGGGGTTTCTTGACCCGCTCTACAGCGCCGGGCTCGACTTCTGCTCGTGGACCGTGTCGGCGGCTGTCAACCGCATCCTCCTGGAGCGCGCGGGCGGCAAGGCGGACTACCCGGATCTCAACGCCCGGTTCCTGCGCTCCTATCACGCGTGGTTCCGGGCGCTCATCAAAGACAAATACCACTACCTCGGGGATGCCGACCTCATGGAAGCGGCATTCATCATGGACATCGGGTGGTTTTATTTCGGACCCGTCCGCGAACTCTGCATCCGCCCGAAGGGTGGTTTTGAACGGTTCCCGTTCGATGGCCCGATCGACGGAGCCGTCGCCAAATTCATGGCGTTTGCCAACCGCCGGCTCAAAGCCATCGCCCGGCGCCGCCTTGCCTCCGGAACCTACGGGGCGAACAACCTCGACCACCGGATGATGATCAGCGGCTTCGAGCCAACCCCGAAGGTCCTCCGCACCGTATTCAAAGGCATCCTCCTCTGGCTCTGGGCGGAATGGAAAAATCTTTTCCTGAAGCCCTGTCCGGAGATTGCCAAAGAACCTGCCACTGCCCCCCGGGCGACCTCTCCAACGAGACCTCTCCCCTAAGAACCTGTGAAAAAAGTGCCAACCACCGGCTTGCGGCGGAAAAACGGCGGTCTGCTGCGTTGCGGCTCGGTCACGTATCTCTATGCTCCCTCGCCACGCCTTGCAGCCCGGCATTTTTGCTTGCAATCCAACTCCCGTCACTTTTTTCACAGGTTCTAATGCCCTACACATCATTCAACTCCTTTTGCGAAAAACTGGAATCCTCCGGAGAACTCCGCCGGATCTCAGCGCCCGTCGCCACCGAATTGCAAATCACGGAACTCGCCGACCGGGAGATGAAATCCCCCGGCGGCGGATCCGCCCTGCTTTTTGAAAAGCCGACGATCAACGGGAAGGAGTCCAGGTTTCCGCTGGCGATCAATACGATGGGGTCCCGCAAGCGGATGGCCATGGCGCTCGGGCTCGACCGGATCGACGAACTCGCCGACCAGATGCAGTTCCTGATGAAGGCGAAACCGCCGCGCACGCTGAAGGAGGCCTTCGCGCTTCTGCGCAACGGGATCGACGTCATCCATGCCCGGCCGAAGCACGTGCGTTCGGCTCCGTGCCAGGAGGTCGTCCATGAGCCCGGTGGAAATTTCTCCCTTGAGGACCTTCCGATCCTCAAATGCTGGCCGGACGATGGCGGGCGCTTCATCACGCTGCCCACCGTCTACACGAAAGACCCCGACACCGGTGACCGCAACGTCGGCATGTATCGGATGCAGGTCTACGATGGCTGGACCACCGGCATGCACTGGCAGGTCCACAAGGTCGGCGCGCGGCACGGGAAACGATACTACGAGCGGGGCGAAAAGATGCCGGTGGCGGTCGCCCTCGGAGGCGATCCCGCGCTGACGTTCGCCGCCACGGCCCCCCTCCCCGACGGACTGGACGAAATCCTCTTTGCGGGATTCGCCCGGAAGAAGTCGGTCGAGCTCGTCAAGGGCGTCACCGTGGACATCGATGTGCCGGCGAATGCGGATTTCGTCCTCGAGGGCTATGTCCAGCCCGGAGAAATGCGCGCGGAGGGCCCCTTCGGCGACCACACCGGCTTCTACACGAACGTCGACGACTACCCGGTCTTTCACCTCACCGCGATCACGCGGCGTCAGGATGCGGTCTATCCGGCGACGATTGTCGGCATCCCCCCCATGGAGGACTTCTACATGGGCGAGGCCAGCGTCCGGATTTTCCTGCCGGTTTTCAAAATGAATTTCCCGGAGATCGTGGACATCGCCCTGCCGGCCGAGGGCGTCTTCCACAACCTTGTGTTCGTCTCCATCCGCAAACAATACCCTCATCAGGCCTACAAGGTCATGCACGGGCTCTGGGGGATGGGGCAGATGATGTTCGCCAAATACATCGTGGTGGTGGACGACGACTGCGATGTCCACAATACCAGCGAGGTCATCTTCCGCCTCTGCGCCAATACCGACCCGCAGCGCGACAGCACGTTTGTTAAAAACCCGTCCGACTCGCTCGACCACGCCCCCACGGTCGCAAACATCGGCTCCCATATGGGCTTCGACGCCACCCGCAAACTCCCCGGGGAAGGCTACACCCGCGGCTGGCCGGCACTGGTCAAAATGCCGCCGGACGTCCGGGCCTGGGCGGACAGGTTCTCCAACGCAAACTCCGTGGGTCTCCGTCAATAGATTCTCTCCTATCTTCCAAAAGACGCCTTGCGCCGAAGACGACCCAGGCCTCATCGCTGCCAAGTCCCCACTTCCCTGAATTATTCGCTCCGCGATCCACACGGTTTGTGCTAGTGTGCAGGCGCGTTGGTCTCCGCGCCCAACGATCCGCCATGAGCAAAGAACGATTCATCGAACGGCAAGCCGATGTGAGAGAAAGCGCAGCCCGCCTCGCCGAAGCCGCTGCCCAGCCGAAAAGCGAAATCGTTCGCGACGCGACCATTCAACCCTTCGAGTTCACCTTCGAAGTCGTCTGGAAAACGCTCAAGCTCTACCTCGAACGACAAGGACATGAATGCGGGGGCCCCCGGCCACGCTCAAAAAGGCCTTCGCAGAAAACCTCGTGTCCGATCCCGGGGAGGCCGATGTCTGGCTCCAGATGCTCGACGATCGCAACCTCACCTCGCACGCTTACGACGAAGCGCTCGCCAACCGGATCTACGCGCACATCATCGACGACTACACCGGATTGCTCTGCGACATGTCGCGAAAAATCCAAACTCTTTCCTGGGACTAGCCCGTGAAGACCCCCGCCCTACGCGCCAGAGATCTCGGTGTTCTCGTCCGCACGTTCCAGCGCTTCCCGTCCGTCCGCGAGGTGCGCGTCTTCGGCTCCCGCGCCTCCGGGCACGCCCGGCGCGCCTCCGATATCGATCTCGCCATCTCGGCCCCGGATGCCTCCGCCTCCCAATGGCTGCAACTGACCGAAGCCCTCGACGAAGCTCCCATCATCTACGAGCTCGACGTCGTCCGCACCGACCAAACCCACAATCCCCGACTCATCGAAAAAATCGCACGCGAAGGCCTGTCAATCTACCCGCCCAGCCCCCCCGGAGAAAAGCGAAACGACCAGAACACATCGCAAGTGGCTGAAAATATCTCAATATGATGGACCGCCCCTTTTTTGACCCTGTTTTTAAAACCGAGAAATCCCCCAAACCCATGCCCGTTAGAAATCTCGACTCCACTCCCCGTTACTTTAATGCCATCCGAAAACGAAGTTGCCATTCATCCCATCATGCTGCTTTTAAGTAACTTAGGCATATGCATTCCCTTCATTTCTAATCGAAATAGAATGACATCATGTTTTCACAATAAATCCACACATCATTCTACATTACGTTCGGAAAAGAAATGAATCCGTATTCCAACCTTCTCAGCACTGCACTCCAGGAGGTTTCAGATTACCGAGCCAGAAAACCAGAATTACTAACTTCTCCATACCTTGATAATTTGATTTCCCTGATTACTCAGATGATTTCCATGCAATCCGGACCTTTATTGGAACAGCAGATCAGCGCACTCGGACGCCTGATGATCGACGAGTTTCCACTGACCGATAATTTTTCTCCTGCGATTTCGGAAGTGTTGGATGCTCATCAGCGGATGGAGAGACAACAACGAAGAAAAATACAATAAGCCGGTCAATGCCCGTGCGGTTTGAGGATCTCCGCGAGTTTTGCGGCCACCGGATTCTTGAAATTGACCAGTTCCGGCTTCGGGGTTTTCAGAGCCGCCACCACATGCCATGCCCACCAGGCGAGGCCCGCGAAGATCAGCAAGGGAGCCAGCCGGCAGAGGCACTGAGCCCATGGACCGGAATTCCACAGCGCGATTCCCAGAACGGCCTCGCAGAAAAAAAGCGATGCCATCAGCAGCGCGGCGAGGACCGCCGGGTAGGCAATCGGATTCAGATAGAGCGCCAGCTCCCACTGACCGCTCAGCACGGCACGGACCGCACGGGTTCCCCCGCAAAACAGGCAGGGGAGACCGGTGAGGGCGTGAAACCCGCACGGCATCGTCAAGGCAGGCGGGTGCGGAATCCGGGCGGAAAGCGCCACGGCGGCGAGCAGCAAAACAAGCCCTGCGGAAAGACCGGCGCGAAGCCACCTCGCGCCCCGGGGGAGCCTAGTCATCGCTCCCGGGCGCATGCCGGTCCACAGCCGAAACGAGAAGGGTGATTTCGCCCTTCGGTGGATGGACTTCAAAATGGGCGAGGAGTTCCTCCGGCGTGCCGCGCTGGTAATCTTCGAACGCCTTGGTCAGCTCCCTCGCCACGCAGACCGTGCGCCGGGGACAGCATTCCTTGAGGACTTCGAGCGTCCGGATGATCCGGTGGGGCGATTCGAAATAGATGCTGGTCTCCTCCCTCCCGGCCGCGCGCCCGATCTCGGCCGCGCGACGCCCGCTCTTGACGGGAAGAAACCCGCCGAAGAAAAATCGGTCGGATGGAAATCCCGATCCCACCAACGCGGTCAGGACGGCCGAAGGACCTGGAAGGACGGTGACGGGAAGCCCGTGGGCGATGCAGGCCCGGATCAGACGATGTCCGGGGTCGGAGATTCCCGGCATCCCGGCATCGGTCACCAGCGCCAGATGCATCCCGCCGGCCATCCTCCCGATGAGCTCTTCCGTGCGGGCGGCCTCGTTGTGTTCATGGAGGCTGACAAACGGCTTTTTGATCCCGAGATGGTGGAGGAGCATCCCGCTGTGCCGGGTATCCTCTGCGGCGATCAGGTCTGCCGCGCGCAGAACCTCCACCGCGCGCAGGGTGATGTCCTGGCGGTTGCCGATGGGAGTTGGGACGACGCTCAACACGGGAAACACTCCCGCAGGTCACCAACCCTCGGAAACCTCGACAGCGATGTCATCGGCCAGATCGGCCGCGGCGTTCGACAGCGCCTGGCGCTGGATCGTCTGAAGGTCGTTGCCGCTGAAGAACGTGGTGTCCCCTCGCGCGGCGCCTTGCATGAGAATCGCGCCCGTCACCCGGTCCTGAACCTCGAAGTCCGCGGTCACCTTCAGGCCGAACTCGCTCGTCGCAAGCACATTGTTGATCACCGACCGCAGCGCACGCTGTTCGACCCGGGTGATGGTGCAGTAAAGAATCGCATCCGCCTTTTCATCGCCCACGATCTCGTAGGTTCCATCCTGCTGCAGGCGCTTCACGAGTGTGTCGGCAAAAAGGACTTCGATCCGGGGCTCGTAGGTCCGGTTTTTAAATGTCGGGACGGCGAGCGTGCGCACCGCACGCATCGGAGTCGGGCGGATTTCTCCGACATGATACCCGCAACCGGTCAGGGCAAAAGCTGCTGCAAGGGCGAGAGGGAGGAAAAATTTCATTGGGTGGGCAGGGCTGGCTCGACAGAGGGCAACGGGCGCACATCGCGCACGTCCGTGCGCAGCTTCGGCTTGCTCACCACCGGAAGCTCATCCGGGACGATGTCCTTGCGCGGAGGACCGTTGAAGTCGGCGAGCGCGGAAGTTTCGATCTGGGCCTGCAGGCGACGGCGAAGGGCCACCTTCTCGCCGGTCTCGGCCCGCTCCGGTCCGGTTCTCAGCGCGTCGTCGCCGATGTCGCTGCGGAGGACCTGGATTCGCTCGCCTGCATATTTCGCATTTTTCGTTCCCGGCTGGCGGCGGATGACGTCATTGTAGTAGATCGCGGCCGCACGGTAATTTTTGTAGCGGTCGTAGAACATCGCGACCGCCAGAAGATCCCCCGACTCCCGTCCGCCAATCGAGGCCAGGTTGTCGCGCGCCTGGGCCGCCTTCTCGCTGTTCGGATACTGGAGCAGAAAATCCTCGAACGTATTCTTGGCCTGGACGAGCGCGGACAGGTCCTGCGAGCGGCCGGTCGCGCCGACCTGCATGTAAACATATCCGATCTGGTAGAGGGCGTCGTCGGCGATCGGATTGTTCGGATACTTGTCGAGCACCCCCTGATACGCCGCGGCAGCCTCCTTCGCCTTGCCCTGCTTCTCATACGTCAGACCAAGGTTGAACTGCGCGACCGGAGCATTTTTGCTGAACGGGGCATTTTTGAGAATCGAGGTATACATCTGCTCGGCCCGGTCGGTTGCCGGCACAAGCTCCATCCCAAGGAATTTCAACTTCCGGCCCGCAAGATACTCGTTCGCAATCAGAACCTGCCTGGAGACCGACTTTTCAAATTCCGGGGTGTCCGGAAACCTTGAAATGAGCGTCTGGTAGGCATCGAATGCCTTGCTGAGATCGCCGGTTGATTCCAGGAGTTCCGCCACACGATACTGGGCCTTGGATGCCAGGCCGGAGGCAGGCGAGTCCTTGAGGAACTGGCGGTAGGCCGCAATCGCCTGCTGTGTGGCCCCGGATTCATCGAGGTTTTTCGCGGCGTCGAATTCCGCCTGCTCATCCGCGGAAACCGCGATTCCGGCAGCGGGCTTGCCTTGCGGAGCCGGGCTTTGGGCCGAAAGCGGGAACATGGCCGCAAAAATCGCGAAGACGCAGAACGTGGTAACTCGGAGTGACATCAAGAGGGGTAGTCTTTAAGGGACTCCGCGCCCTGCGTCAAGTTCCACGGAACGATTCCGCTTGGATTCCAATGCCCCTCCGGACACTCTGAAAACCACCATGCGACTGCTCCTCGTTGACGGCCACTACTTCCTCTACCGGTCGTTTTATGCCATCAGGGGGCTTCGGAACTCCCGGGGGGAACCCACCAACGCCATCTACGGATACGCAAAGGCCATCAGGAAAATGCTGGCCGACCTCCGCCCGGACCGGGCGGCCGTCATCTGGGATTGCGGGTTGCCCGAACGGCGGACAGCGCTCCAGCCGGAATACAAGCAGAACAGGACCTCGATGCCCGACGACCTCCGTCCCCAGGAGGATTGGCTGCAGGCAAACATCCCCCTTTTCGGCCCGGCCAGCCTCAGCCTGCAGGATACCGAAGCTGACGATCTCATTGCATCATACGCCCTCGCCGCCGCACGCGATGGCGCGGAAGTCATCATTGCAACGAACGACAAGGACATCCTCCAACTCGTCTCGCCAAGCATCCGGATCTACTCCACGACAAAGACCGATGCGGCTCCGGGAGGGTTTGCCCTGCTCGGAGAACCGGAAGTGCGGGCGAAATGGGGCGTCAACCCGGCCCAGATTGCCGACGTTCTCGCACTCACGGGCGACGCCTCGGACAACATTCCCGGCGTTCCGGGAATCGGTGAAAAAACCGCGGTGGCATTGATCACCGAACACGGCTCGATCAAAAACCTCCTGGACAACACCGCCGCGATTTCCAATCCGAAACTGCGTGACAAAATTGCCGCCGCGCGCGGTTTAATCGAAGCAAACCGGGAGATGGTCCGCCTGGACGAGGATCTCCCGCTGCCCGCCGAGTGGTCGTCGTTCCAGATTCTCCCCGACTACCCGGAATTGATCCGGGCTCTTCGCGCGTGTGAATTCAAGGGCCTGCTTCAGGAAGTGGAAGCCGAAGCCGGCAAATACCAGGCCGTGGGCCAGCAGGAACTCTTCTGATCACTTCGCCCGGACAGAGCTCCCCTTTTTCCGGCCCCTGCGGACCGACGGGAGGGATCGGGGCCTGCCCCCGGGCGCCGGCTTTCCGGATGTCCGCACCAGGAAGACGGCAAGACTCGTCTTTTCCAGAAAATCCAGATTGCCGGTGGTCATTCCGATGATGGTGTCGTGAAGCGGACAGGGGTCCCCATTGCCGCACCAGTTCTGGCCAAAGGGACAGACCGAGGCCGTCTCGGTTTGCTCAAAAAGCGAGACGATATCGAACAGGCAGATTTCCCGGGCGGGCTTGGCGAGGGTGTAGCCACCTCCGGGCCCCGGCTGCCCACTGACGAGGCCCGCCGCAGCGAGCTGGGTCAGAAGCTTGGCTGTCAACGCCCGCGAGATCCCGCGCGACTCGGCAATCTCGCCGGATCCCGATCTGCGCCCGGGATCCGCAGCAAGGTAACTCATCACCGCTATCGCATTCGCCGAGGTTTTTCCGTAGATAAACATCAGCGCCCACTCTGCACCCTGGAACCTGTGAAATAAACAGGTTTTTATGCTTTGAGGCAGTCAATCAGATCAGCCCCGGCTGTCGTGATCGGCAGGAGGTTGAACTTTTCCTGAAGGGCCGCCGCGATCGCAGGGGTCGCAAACGCCGGCAACGTCGGTCCGAGGCGGATGTTCCGGACACCAAGGTGGAGCAGGGTGAGCAGGACGGCCACGGCCTTTTGCTCATACCAGGAAATGTTGAGTGAGAGGGGCAGCTCGTTGATGCCGCAGCCAAAGGCGTCGGCCAGCGCAGAGGCGATCTTGATGGCCGAATACGCGTCGTTGCACTGCCCGCAATCGAGCAGCCTCGGAATGCCGCCGATCGCGCCGAAATCGTTGCGGTTGAACCGGAACTTCCCGCATCCGAGCGTCAGGATCACGCAATCGGACGGGATCTGCTCGGTGAACTCGGTGTAGTAGTTGCGTCCGGTTTTTGCACCGTCGCACCCGCCGACAAGGAAGAAATGCCGGATGGCTCCCGACTTCACGGCATCAACAATCTGGCCGGCGACGCCGAGGACGGCGTTGTGTCCGAACCCGAGCGTGAGGTTTTTTCCCTCGACGTCCGCCGGGAAACCGGGGGAACGCAGGGCGGTCTTGATGACGGCTAAAAAATCGCGTCCTTCAATATGCCGGATCCCCGGCCATGCGACGAGTCCGCAGGTGAAGAGGCGCTGGAAGTAGCTCTGTTTCGGAAGCTGAATGCAGTTCGTCGTCATGAGGATCGCTCCGGGAAACCGGTCGAAATCCCGCGCCTGATCCTGCCAGGCTCCGCCGTAGTGGCCGACCAGATGCGGATGCTTGTGGAGCGCAGGGTATCCGTGCGCCGGAAGCATCTCCCCGTGGGTGTAAACATTGATCCCGGTCCCTTTCGTCTGCTCGAGGAGAGCCATCAGGTCTTCCAGGTTGTGGCCGGAAACCAGAATGCATGGCCCCGCAACCGGATCGAGGCGGACCTGCGTGGGCTCCGGATGGCCAAAGCGTTTTGTATGCACACCGTCGAGGGATTCCAGAACCCGGAAATTGGCCTCGCCGCATCGCATGCAGAGCCCGAGCAGTTGATCGACGGTCGTTGTTTCACCCGGCGCGATGGCCGCAAGCGCCTCAAAGATGAAGAGCGATGTCTCCCCCGTGTCTCCTCCCGCATCCCGCACATGCCACGCGTAGGCGGCCATGCCTTTCAATCCATAGGTGAGCAGTTCCTGAAGGCCGAGCAGATCCGCCCCGATCGCCTCCTGGCGCCCCTCAAGCCCGGTCTCCTCGCCCTGCCGGATGAGGTCGTCAAGGGTTGGCGCCGGAACAAAGCACGTCGCACCATTGAACGAGGCCGGATCGGCCCCCACGCCCGCATAAAGCCGCCGCGCCTCCTCCAGATGCCGCCCCGCCTCCACCAGCATTCCCTGCAGCCGGACCGGATCAAAATTCACGTTCGTCACCGTCGTGAACAGCGCGTCGAGCGCAAACCGCTCCAATGCCTCCGAACGGACTCCCGCCACGGCCGCACGGTGCGCAAAAACGCTCACCCCCTTCAGCGCGTGCAGCAGCAGGTCCTGCAGCGCCGCCGTCTCGGGGTTCTTGCCGCAAACGCCGACGGCCGTGCAGCCGGTGCGCTGGGACGATTGCTCGCATTGATAACAAAACATGGAACTCATGGATTTGGGTTGTTGGTTGGGATGGAAGAAGTGGCGTTTCTAACGGCCCCGCAACGGCATATCAATAAAAAAAGATATTTTTATCGTTTTTTAGCCGCGGAGTTCCTGGAGCGGCCGGGGCACCGGCCGCTCACCCGCGCGGATCGAAGGCGTCGCGGAGGGCGTCGCCGAGAAAGTTGAGGGCGAGGAGGGAGACCGACATGCAGGCGGCCGGGAAAACGAGGAGCCACCAGAAACTTTTGAGCGGGTTGATCGCGCCGGCGCCGTCGGCGAGCAGCGAGCCCCAGCTTGCCTGCGGGGCCTGGATGCCGAGGCCCAGGAAGCTGAGGAAGGACTCGTCGATGATCACGGCCGGAATCGTGAGCGTCAGGTAGATCAGAATGACACCGGCCAGATTCGGGAGAAGGTGCCGGAAGAGAATGCCGGCATGCGACTGGCCGAGGACCTTCGCCGCGGCGATGAACTGACGGGATTTCAACGAGAGCACCTGTCCGCGGACGATGCGGGCCATGGTGAGCCATTCGATGACTCCGAGCGTAACGACAAGGATCGCGATCCGCGACGACTGGACCAGCCAGTCCCAGCCCAGCCCGGAGGCGAATTTCTGGAGCTGCGCATTGAAGGCGTTGATCGCGATCAGGATGAAGATCAGCCTCGGCACCGAGTAGAGCACATCGACGAGGCGCATCATCCATGCATCGGTCTGCCCTCCGGCGTAGCCGGCAACAAGACCCCATGTGGTCCCGATCACAAGGCTCACCACGGCACCGCAGAGGCCGACCAGCAGGGAAATGCGACCGCCGGTCAGCACACGGTAGAGTTGGTCCCGGCCGTTCAGGTCGGTGCCGAACGGATGCTCCCAGGAGGGCGGCGCATATTGGCTCTGACCGGGCTCGCCAAGGGATGACGGCAGGAAAAGCGGCCCGGCGACACAAGCCAGGACAATGGCGAGGAGTATCGCGGCGGAGGCCCATGCCGCCGGATTCCGAAACAGCCGCCTGATGGCCCGAGGATCAGCCACGGATCCTCCGGTCCAGAAGCCCGTAGGCTAGTTCCACGATCAGGTTGAACAGCACGAGCATCACACAATACACGATGACCATCCCGCCAAGGAGGAACCCGTCCCGGTTGAGGATCGAGTTCACGAAAAAACCTCCGGCTCCGGGGATGTGGAAAATGGTTTCGACGATGATCGAGCCGGTCAGCAGGTGGGCCGCCAGGGGCCCGAGGTAGGACACCACCGGCAGGACGGCAATCCGCAGGGCATGGCGGTAGACGACCACCGATTCGCGCAGCCCCTTGGCCCGCGCGGTGCGGACAAAATCCTGCTGGAGGGTCTCCACCATGCTGCCGCGCATCAGGCGGGCGATCGCCGCCATGGCGGGCGCGGCCAGGGTGATCGCGGGGAGGATGAGATGCTCCCAGTTCCCCCACCCCCCCACCGGCAACCAGTGAAGTTCGAGCCCGAAAACGAGGATCAGGACCGGCCCGATGATGTAGGAAGGCAGCGAGATGGCCGCGAGGGCAAGAAACATCGCGCCCACGTCCCTCCAGGTGTGCTGGTGCATGGCCGCCAGCGTCCCCAGCCAGATCCCGCCCACAGCCGCCAGGACGAATGCGACTCCGCCAAGACACAGCGTCACGGGAAGCGTCTGCGCGAGGATCTCGTTCACCGAGCGGTTGCGGTATTTCGTCGAAAGCCGCAGGTCCCCGTGGAGCAGGTCCGCCATGTATCCCGAGTATTGCGTCCAGAGGCTCCCATCGAGTTTGTATTTCGCAAGGAGCTGCCTCTCGATCGCCTCCGGAATTTTCCGCTCCCCGTCAAACGGCCCGCCCGGGGACAGCCGGATCAATAAAAAGGTGATCGACACCACGCAGAACAGCACGGCGGCCAGCGATCCAAGTCTTCTGATCAGCGACACTCCCATGATTCCGCGTCCATTTTCCGGCCGGTCACACCGGCTCCTGCGGATCCGGATCATCCTCTTCGATCTCGCGGCGGATCGCCTTGGAAATGAACGGCCGGACAAATCCGTAGAGCAGGAAGGAGACAAAGAGGACGGCCGGCATCCAGCGGTAGTTCATCGCGGTGATCGCCAGCAGCAGGATGAGGAAGAGAAATGCGGGGATCGACCGCTGGGTCCTCCAGTTCAGCCCCTTGAAGCTGGGATAGCGGACGCGGCTGAACATCATGAACGAGAGGAAGAGGAGCAGAACAGGCAGGACAAATTTCCAGGGTCCGATCGCGCGCTCATCGGCCTGCAGCCAGAGCATGAGAAGCGTGAGCGAGGCAATGAGTCCGGCCGCGGCCGGGATCGGAAACCCCTGGAAATCCCGGTCCGGCTTTTCCCCCGGAGCGGGACTCATACAGTTGAACCGGGCCAGCCGCAGGGCTCCGCAGAGCAGGAAAAAGAAGGCGATGATCCAGCCGGTTTTTTGAAAGTCCCGGAGAACGATCTGATAGACCAGCAGGGCCGGCGCCACGCCGAACGAAACGATGTCGGCAAGCGAGTCGAACTCCTTCCCGAAGATGCTCTCGTGCCCGCCGAGCCGGGCGAGCCGGCCATCGAGGAGGTCGAACACGCACGCCCCCAGAATGAAGGCGATCGCCTCGTGGTAGAGGGTCCCCGCAGGCTGGCCGGACGCCACCAGCAGCGAGGCCTCGATGATCCGGAGCACGGCCGCAAACCCGCAGAACAGGTTGCCGGCCGTCATCAGATTCGGCAGCAGGTAGATTTTTGGCTCGTTCGACTCGCTCATGCGGTGGTGTCGGCTGGAGATGTGAGTCGGGCGACGGGCGTCTCCCCGCCCTTCACGCGGTCGCCGGGTTTGACAAGAATTTCCGCATCCATGGGAACGAAAAGCTCGGTGCGGGATCCGAAGCGGATCATCCCGAACCGCTCGCCGCGGGCCAGCACGTCTCCCACGACCGCCCAGGGACAAATCCGGCGGGCGATCGCCCCGGTGATCTGGCGCACCAGCACGGTCCCGGCGCCACCCGAAAAAACCCACGTCCGGCTCACGTTCAGCGACGACGACCTCAGGTCGCGGGCATCCAGAAATATTCCGGACTTCGGCTCCGAATGCTCCACCTCCCCGGCAATCGGCGCACGGTTCACATGGACGTCGAAAACGGACAAAAAAATCCCGATCCTCCGGACTCTTGCGTTCAGGAATTCGGATTCCTCGACTTCGTCCACCGTCGTGACAAGCCCGTCGGCGGGAGCGACCGCGATGGCTTCCCCCGGCGGAGGGACCCGCTCCGGATCGCGAAAAAAGTAGAACGTAAAAAGAATGGCGAGGGCCAGAACCACGGAAGCAGCAGGAAAAAGGAGCAAAGCAAAAAGCCACGCGACGCCAAGGATCGCCAGGATCCCTCTTGCTTCAGCCAGTGCCCGATTTCGCATCCGGCGACGATAGTGCACTCAACCGCCCGCGGCAAGCGTTGCCGAACACCGCAGGGCAGACCAAAGACAGCACGTGACACATCACCCCCTCCTACTCAAACCGCAAAACCCGTGGAATCTCTTACGCAGGCTCCACGCATGGGACATGTCAGAATGACCGCCCCTGTGCCTGTGCACGCGGAGTTTTCCTGCAACGAAAGCAGGCCCGGTTTTTGAAACCTCCGGAGCGGCCTACTGCTTTTTCAAAGCCTCGATCTGGGCGGCGACATCCTTCGCCGCGACAATCGCATAAGCCTGCTCATACTTTTTGAGGGCCTCCTCGATCTTGTCTCCGTCGGCCAGCATCTTTGCCTCGTTCCGGAGAATCTGGAATTTTTCCACATCGCCGTTCACGTTCTTCTGGGTCCCGGCGAGGGCGGCCGAGGTTTTTGGCCCAATCAGCTCGGCCTGCCGGAGCAGAGGATCCAAAATGGACTTCGCGTCGAGCAATTCGCGGGCTTTGATCCGCTTGTCGAGCACGGGAAGATTGTCCGCAAAAGCCACCATCGCATCGGCAGTCTGGAGAGGGACCTGGATCGCCGCGGGAGGAGATCCGGAACGATACTGCCGGACCGCATCCGCCATTTTTCCGGTCGAGGCGGCCAGCTCCGGACTGAGGGCCGGAACGGACGGGCCAGCCTCCGGCATGGAGGACTCAAACTGCCCCTGCACCTCCGTAATCTGCGCAGTGAGTTGGGACGCCTTGCCGGTCGCCGTATCCCAGCTTTGCACGAACAGATTCGCCGCGGCATCCTCCTGCGGCTGGAGCGCCTTGAGTTTTTTGACGAGTTCGGCGGCCTGATCGAACGTGAGTCCGCCCGTATTCAACTGCCGGAGCAATTCCGCGCGGTCCTGCTTGCGAACCACGCTGTCGTAGAGGGATTGTATTCCGGCGATCACCGGGCGGACGGATGCCTCGGAGGCGGCGAGTTCCTGCAGGCCGATGAAATACTGGTCCGCGGCAAGGTCGAAGTCCTTGATCTTGGGAGCCGCGAGGATCTCCGGACGGAGGAGGTCCGCAAGGGCGCCCGCCTTCTGCTGGAAATAGGCGGCGCGGGAAATCCACTGGCCGTTCACCTTGACGCTGCCCGCATCGAACTTCTCCGCATCGGATTTGAGGGGCGCAACCGCCTGATCCACCGCACGGGAGGCCGAGGGAAACCGTTTCCCGGACGCTGCCAGGTCATCGATGGTCTTTTGCAGGGCGGCACGCTGCGGGGCGGAGGTGATTTCCGCAGGGCTTACCGGAAAGAAAAGCAACGTCACCACCTTCGCGGATGGAACCTGATAGGCGGGGTTTTTCTCCGTGCGGAACTGGTAGTAGCCGGTGTGATTGGATACTGCTTGGAACTCGAGCGCCGTCGCCTGATCGTCTTTCGACCAGGCCTGCGGCTTCACCA
Source organism: uncultured Chthoniobacter sp. (assembly GCA_964431635.1). Classification (GTDB taxonomy): domain Bacteria; phylum Verrucomicrobiota; class Verrucomicrobiia; order Chthoniobacterales; family Terrimicrobiaceae; genus QYQL01. Next base: position 88,797 of record CAYSKK010000012.1, read on the forward strand.
TCGCGATCCCCGGCTTCTGGCCCGCGTCGCCCGGGGATTGGGCGGCAAGAGGGGAAAGAAACGTAAACCACAATGACGCAAACGCAGGGAAAAGGGAAAGATGGGGGCGCATGAAGCAGTTAAATTAACTATGCCGCTGGACGAAGTGCAAACGAAGAATCTTTCAACGGAGAATCTTTCCGCGGCGAACATGCGAAGTGATGGGGCTTGAGGATGTCGCCGGGATCGGTCAGGATTTCCGGAACGATGAGCAAACGGGTTCTAATCCTCTCGGCGTCGGTGGGTTCGGGACATGTGAAGGCGGCGGACGCGCTCGCCCGCGCAATGCGCGAGCGACCGGATGTGGAGGAAGTTCTCTCTGACGATTCCCTCGACCACACGAACGTCCTCCACAAGCAGCTCTACTCAAAACTCTACGCCAAGCTCTCGACGATGCTGCCGGAATTTCTCGGCTGGTGGTATGAATCCAGCGACGATCCCTGGGTCTCGGACCGCGGACGCCTGGCGCTCGACCTCCCGCAGGCCCTCCCGCTCATCAATCTCGTCAAAGAATTCCGTCCGGACATCATCCTCTGCACCCACTTCATGCCGGCGGGAGTGCTCTCCTGGCTCATCGGGAACGGAAAGCTGGACGCGAAGCTCGGGATCGTCGTCACCGATTTCCATTTTCACGCATTCTGGATCACGCGGGCATTCGACTGGTATTTCGTCGCCCAGGAGGAGGACAAGATTCACATGGAGGCGCTCGGGCTTCCGGGAGACCACATCAAAGTCACCGGCATCCCCGTCGAGCCGGAATTTGAAAAGCCCGTCGATGCCGCTGCGGTCCTCACAAGGCACGGCCTCAACCCCGGCCGGCCGACTCTGCTGGTCGCCGGCGGAACCCTCGGGCTCAGCCCCGCAACCGCCGTCGTGCGCCGCCTCCTCCAGCTCAACAGCGATTTCCAGGCGATCGTGGTCTGCGGAAAGAATGAGGAGCTGAAAAACGAGGTCACCCATCTCGTTCGCGACCGCCCGGGCGACTTCCGGGTTTTCGGCTACACGAAGGAGATGGCGGACTTCATGGGAGCGGCCACGATCCTCCTCAGCAAGCCCGGGGGGATGACCACCGCCGAGGCTCTCGCGCGCGGCCTCCCCATGGTCATCCTCGACCCGATCGGGGGACAGGAGGAGCGGAACTCGGATGTCCTGCTCGAAGCGGGGGCGGCGGTGAAATGCACCGAGGTCACGGTTGTCGCTCACAAGCTTGAAAAGCTGCTCGGGAACCCGGAGAGGATCCGCAGAATGTCCGAAAATGCACGCGCGCTCGGCCGTCCGTCGGCAGCGCGCGACATCGCGCGGATCGTCATGGAATCGCCGGACTGCAGGCCGGCGATCATCTCGAAACTCCGCGAAAAGGCGCTCCGCAAGAGGATCGCCGCCGCGGGATAGCACAAGTTTTCAGTGCTCAGTTTTCAGTGTTCAGCACAGAAATCTCCGAACCACGATGCCTTGCTGAACCACTGAATCACTGAAAACTGAACACTGATTGGAATGAATTCTGAATCCGCAAAGCACCCCTCACCCCGGGAGCCGTTTCTGGCCGGCGTGGCCACTTCCGGATACCAATCCGAAGGCGGCTACAACGGACCCGGGCAGCCACAGAACAACTGGGCGTCCCACGAGCGCACGGGCCGGGTCGCCCGCACGGGGCTGTCCGTCGATTTTTGGAACCGTTACGAGGAGGATTTTCAACTCTGCCGGGAGATCGGACTCAATGCCTTCCGTCTCAGCATCGAATGGACACGCATCCAGCCATCAAGCCCTCGCGGTGAGGACAGTTTCGATCACGACGCCATCAACTCCTATGCGGCCCGCATCGCCGCCTGCCGCCTGGCCGGTATGGAACCGGTCGTCACCCTCCAGCACTTCACCCACCCGGACTGGTTGGGAGTGGACGCCTGGCTCGACAATTCCACTCCGGAACTCTTCGCGCAGTTTGTCAAGACGACCCTGCTCAGACTCAATGACCGGCTCTGCGACACCCATGGCCAGAAACCCGTCTCATGGTATGTCACGATCAACGAGCCGAACATGCTCGTCCTCAATACCTACCTCAACCGCCACTTTCCCGGCGGTCCCGATGCCGGAATCCCGGTCGGCATCGCAGCCTACAACCGCCTCCTCGCTGCCCATGTTCGCGCTTACAACGCCATCCACGACCTCTACGAATCACGCAACTGGCCGACCCCAAAGGTCACCTTGAACACGTTCTGCAGCGATGTCTATTGGTCGGAACACTTGCTTCTCGATCTTCTCTGCCTCAGAGAAAGCGGCATCGCTAGAAATGCGGCTCCAGCTTACTTCGCGAAACGAGCGGAGTCTTTCCGTCTGACCCTTGAAAAATCCGCCCTGCCGCTCAGGGAAGACATCCTGGCATTGGCCGGACGCGGGATCCACTGGATCGCAAATTTTTTTGCCAGCCGTGCGGCGACGCCGGAGGCGTTCTCCTATTTTTTTGACACGGCGGAACGCTCGAAACGGGATGGCGCACTGGATTTTCTTGGCCTGGACTACTACGATCCGTTTTTGAGCCATATCTTCCGGCTCCCCGCATTCAGCGATCTGGAGTTTCCCAGCGGCAGCCTGCACGGGCACCTGATGGACGGACTTTCGAGCAAGTGGTGGGACTGGCACATCCTGCCCGGCGGCCTCCATGCGTTCTGCGACCACTACTCAAGGGCGTTTCCTGGAAAAGGAATCCTGATCGCGGAGAACGGGATGGCCCTGCGCTGCAAGACGGACAACAAGGTGTGCGGGGTGCGGCGCGACCGGGTGACCCGCAGCAACTTTCTCACCGCGCACCTGAAGGAAGTCCGGCGGATGCTTGACGATCAGCTTCCGATCCTCGGCTACCTGCACTGGTCGCTCACAGACAACTACGAATGGGGGTCGTTCACCCCGAGATTCGGGCTCTTCCGCGTGGACTATGCAAACGGACTCAAGCGGCTGGCGACCGACCACCTCGGCGACAACCCGTCCCAAACCTACGCGCGGCTGATCAGGGACCTGCGCCTCATCGCATGAGCGACATCCTTCCGATTTATGCTCTCGACGAGGAGATCGTCACGGCGCTCGGCGCGGGCAGCCGCCTCGTCCTCCAGGCACCGACCGGCTCCGGAAAATCGACCCAGGTCCCGCAGATCCTGCTCGACGGCGGGGTCCTCGGGACCGGGCAGTGCGTGATCCTGCAGCCGAGGCGGCTGGCAACCCGGATGCTTGCGACGCGCGTCGCAGCCGAGCGCAAGACACGGCTCGGGGACGAAGTCGGCTACCAGATCCGCCTCGACAATGTCTCGTCAAGAAACACCCGCATCCTGTTCGTCACGGAGGGAATTCTCCTGCGCAAAATGCTTGCGGACCCGGAGCTGAAGGGCATCTCGACTCTCATCTTCGATGAATTTCACGAACGTCACCTCTACGGCGATATCAGCCTCGCCCGGGCACTGACCCTGCAGGAGACCGCCCGGCCGGACCTGAAGATTGTCGTCATGTCGGCCACCCTCGACCGCGACGTCATCACCGGCTACCTCGACCCCTGCACGACGCTGGAATCCGAGGGCCGGGTTTTCCCGGTGGACATCGAATTTCTGGGCCACGATCCGAAGGACGATCCCCCGTGGGAACTCGCGGCGGATGCCGTCACGAACAGCTTCGACCGGACGGAAGGCGACATCCTGGTCTTCATGCCGGGCGCGTATGAAATCAACAGGACGATCCGCGAGCTTGGCGCGCGCCTCGGCAACCGGTGCGCGATCCTCCCGCTCCACGGCGAACTCCCGGCCTCCGAGCAGGACCGCGCGGTCAACCGCACGTCCACTCGCAAAATCATCGTCTCCACGAACGTCGCGGAGACCTCGCTGACGATCGACGGGGTCACGCTGGTCGTGGATTCCGGCCTCGCCCGCGTGGCGCGCTATGACGCCCACCGGGGGATCAATACCCTCCTCATCGAAAAAATCAGCAGGGCCTCGGCGGACCAGCGGGCCGGGCGCGCCGGGCGCACGGCTCCCGGAATCTGCATCCGCCTGTGGACCCGGCGCGATCACGAGCGCCGGCCCGCGAGCGAGCTGCCGGAAATCAAGCGCCTCGACATGGCGGAAACCGCGCTCACGCTCAAGGCGGCGGGAGAACGGGACCTTTCCACATTCCGATGGATCGAGCCGCCCGACGCGCAGGCGCTCGCCCGCGCGGAAGGCCTGCTCGACGACCTTGGCGCGACCCGCCACGGGGAGATCACTCCCACGGGGCGGCGAATGATGAATTTCCCCGTGCATCCCCGCTACGCCCGGATGTTCCTCGCCGCAGAGGAACTTGGCTGCGTGCGCGCGGCCGCCCTCATCGCCGCGATCACGCAGAACCGCTCGATGCTCCTGCGCGCGGACAGGAAGGTCGAGGAGGAGCGCGCCGAACTTTTCGGCACCGGCACCTCGGACTTCATGGTCCTCATGCGCGTGTTCTCGTGGGCGAAACGGAAGGATTTCCGGGCGAACGAATGCCGGATGCTCGGCATCCATGCGGACTCGGCGCGGCAGGTCGGCAGGCTCTTTGAGCAGTTCCTCGACATCGCCCACTCCGAGGCGCTGGATGTGGACTCCGGCCCGCCCCCGGACTCCGCGGTCGCGCGCTGCATCCTCGCCGGCTTCGCCGACCAGGTCGCAAAACGGAAAAGCGGCGGCACGCTCGTCTGCGACATCGTCCACGGCCGGCGCGGACTCCTCGCCCGGGCCAGCGTCGCTGCAAATAGCAGGCTGATCGTCGCCGCGGAAATCACCGAGATTGAAGGCCGCGGCGGCGAGGCTCAGGTCCTCCTCAACCTGGCCACTGAAATCGAGGAGTCATGGCTGCGCGACATGTTTCCGGAGGATTTTTCGGAATCGTCGGAACATTTTTTCGATTCCTCGCAGAACCGAGTTGTGGTCCGCAGGGAAAAGAAATTCCGCGATCTGGTCATCGAAAACCAGGACCGCGATGCCGAGCCCGGCCCCGCGGCTTCGTCATGCCTCGCAGAGCAGGTCCTCGCAGGCGAATTGCGGCTGAACGGGTGGGACGACGCGGTGGAGCAGTGGATCCACCGCGTGAATTTCCTCGCGAAGGCTTTGCCCGATCAAAACCTGCCGCTCCTCGGCACCGACGAGCGCCATCACATCATCCTTCTCGTCTGCGACGGGGCCACCTGCTACCGGGACATCAAGGACGCCCCGGTTCTCCCGCATGCCCGGTCGCTCCTCACCCACGCGCAGCAGCAGCTTGTGGACAAGCACGCGCCCGAGCGCCTCGCCCTTCCCGGCGGACGCAAGGCAAAAATCACGTATGCGGAATCCCCGTTCCTCGCCGCCCGCATCCAGGACCTCTACGGCGTGAACGACGACATCAAGATCGCCATGGGCAGGCATCCCCTCACCCTTCACATCCTTGCCCCGAACCACCGCCCGGTCCAGATCACCAAAAGCCTGCGCTCGTTCTGGACCGATGCCTACCCGAAGCTCAAACAGCAGCTCCAGCGCCAGTATCCGAAACACGAATGGCGGTGAGCCCTCCTCCGGTCAGAACGTTTTCTTCAGCCCCTCGATCAGGTCCTTTTTCTCCTGCTCCGTCAACCTGGCCTCGGGGTGCATCCACAGGTAGCTGTCCAGCGGCATATCTCTCTTGCGGATCTGGTGCACGATCTCGTCGATCTCGATCTCGCCCGGCACGGAAATATTGAAATCCTCACGTCCCTCGATCACATGGTCCCGGACGAACCATGACACCGGGGCGATCCGGCTATACCATGGCCAGATCGTTTCGTTGCTGTGGCAGTCCGCACAGGCCCTGCGAAAAAGATCCCGGGTCCGGGTGGAATCCCATTCGACAGTGATTTCAACCGGAGGGTTTATGGTCGGACACGGGATCCATTGGATGCCGATAAAGGCCAGCAGCCCGGCTCCCGCGAGACCGAGAATCAGTTTTCTCACTGCTCCTCGCTTCGAAATTCCGAATGCCCCTCTTTCTGGGCCTTTTTCAGGGCGGTGATCTGCTTCTGTGCCCCGGCCCAGTTTGAATCGCCAACATCCTTCTTCAGCAATTCGATCAGCGCGATCGTATCCCCCATTTGCTTCTGATAAGCCTTGATGAAATCCGGCCGCTTATCCGCCGGAATCTCATCCGCCTTCCCGGGGGTCAGATCCAACGATTTCACTGCCGCCCCGTGCAGTTGATCAATGAGAGCGAGATATTTTTTCTGATCTGCGGCGACCGGTTGCTCCAGGGATTTTGCAAGCTCCTTGAAGGCCTTCTTCATGACCTCCATCTTGCCATCAAGGGCGGTTTCAGCACAGAGGCCAGCTGCCGATGCGATCAGGAGAATTGAGAGAATTGAGAAACTTCGGAACATGTTTTTCATAGGGAATTATTGGAACGCGTCTTGTCTACCACACCGGCTGCCCGAGATCAACCCCGGGCGGATTTCACATACACCTCCATGCGGCAGTCGAAGCCCGACATGTCCACCGTCTGACGGGATTTCAACGAGAGCATCTGATGGGGATTTTCCATGCACACCGGATTCACGAAGACCAGCCGTCCGCCGGGCTTCAGCACCACGGCAGCGACGGCAAGAAGATCGGCAATCAAGGCGCGCAGGTTGGGGATCGGAACACGCATGCCCAGAGGGGGATTTGTGATGACCAAATCCACGGCTCCGGGTCCCAGCCCTGCGATCGCTTCATGCCCGCGGAAGTCGCTGCAAATAAAATCCGCATCAGCCGCCGCCCCGGCCGCATCAAAATTCGCGCGGGCAATTGCGATGGCTTCCGGGCTTCGATCGGTGCCAATCAACCTCCGCACGCCTCCGCGAAGCGCGCATTCAATCAGCTCGACGCCGGATCCGCAGAAGGGATCCCAGACGACGTCCGCCCGGCCTCCCAGTCGCGCCATGCACGCGGCGAGCGGCGGATGCGAGGCGGCGGGCACATCTTTCAAGCGGTATGCAAATCGCGGGTCGGGCGACCATCGCGGACGCAACTCGACGGTTTCGTTCCGTGCCGTCGTGTAAATATCCATAGACCAAAGCGCGCTCCGAGGATCGTTCAGGATCTCCGGACACAAAGCATACACGCGATTGGCGAGTTCCCGCACCGCTCCGCGCTGGTGGCCTTTGGAAACAAAATCCAACCGGTATCGCACGGGACCTTCGGTGAAGGCTGTCAAAATTTTCCGTGTCAGCGGCGAAGTCAGCACCGCGGCCAGAGAACTGCCCCGGCCCGAGCCGAGGGGAAATCCGGCGGTTCCAAAGCACCTCAGCGCGAAAACATCCGCGAGTTGGAACGGCCCCACGGGTTCGACCACCACAAGTCCATCGCCAACATCGAGCACCCGGAACTTCCCCTGGGCCTCCACCTCGGAACGCATCACGCTTTCGAGACCTCTGCGCCCGCGGAGATGAATCCTCACGCCGTCAATGTCCTCCAGCATCCGGTCGAGCCTCACGGCACCGGGGCATTCGGCCCGCGCCACGGCCGCGCGCGCCTTCTGCTCGGTCTGCGGCAGCACGCCGCGCGCCGCAGTCAGCGTTTCCGCTCCGCCGATTTTTTCGAGCGCCCCGGCCAGAAATTTTTTCTCGCGATCGATTCCGGTGCTCCGGAGCAGGGCAAGCATCTCGGCCTCCTCCTCCCGCCCTGCTCCCGCCTTCGGCAGCGCGTTCATCGCATACCGCCGGATCTTCTCCGCGGGATCGCCCAGCAGGCTCCGCAACCACTGCCTCACCTCATTCCCCTGCCCGCTGGACCCGGACTCCAAAAAAACGACCCCGACCGCGCGGATGACGGCCACCCGCCGCAGGCGCTCCTCCGGCGGGGCGCTGTTGAACCGCGGCACTTCCTCGGTCCAGAGCTCCTCCCATGACAGCGAGCGCAGCCGCCGGTAGAGTTCCTTGTCCGCATTGGGTTCCCGGCTTTTCATTCCGGGAAGGCTTTGTTCGTTGTCACTTCGCGGATCATTGTCCGTTCAAATCTCAAAACCGTCAATCAGCCATCGCCCGGCAACTTTCGTGCAATTGGAGCAGGCACATGATACGCTCAAAAAGATGCAAACAATGAAAAAGGCAACGTTGTATATCCTGACTGTTTGCGCCGCGATGGCGGAACTGTCCGGTGCGGAAAATATCGATGGATCACGGCAGCCCCCGGCCTTCACGGTTGACGCCTCCCGGCAGCTTGGGCCGTTCAAACCGTTGAACAGTGTGAACGGCGGGCCGCGGATAAACATGGGGCTGGCGTTCGACAACAGCGAATACTTCAGGGAATTCAAGCCGCCAATTGTGCGGACGCATGACAGCGCCTATTCGGATTTGGACACCTGCGATGTGCACGCGATTTTTCCAAATTTCGAGGCCGACGACAGCAAGCCGGAGAATTACCGGTTCGATAAAACCGACCGGCACATCAAGGCGATTTTGGATGTGGGTTCACAGGTTCTCTTCCGGCTGGGCGAAAGCATCGAGCACGGTCAGCCCAAGCGTTACGCCCAACCGCCCGCCGATTTCAAAAAGTGGACGCGCATCTGCTGCAACATCGTCCGGCATTACAACCAAGGGTGGGCGAATGGTTTTCAGTGGAACATCCGCTATTGGGAGATCTGGAATGAACCCAATGCCATGGGCACATGTTGGTTGGGCAGCGCCGAGCAATACTATGAACTCTATCGGGAAACCGCGACGGCGCTGAAGAATCTCGACCCGAATCTGAAGGTGGGCGGGCCGGCATTGGCGGGTGGGGCAAATGGCTTCATTGGGAATAAATTTGGCGCGGAATTTCTTGAATTCTGCCGGGACAACAAAGTGCCGCTGGATTTTGTATCGTGGCATAGTTACACCGACCATCCAGCCGGGTTGATGAAAAGCATCGAGGGGAGTATTGCCGCAGTCAGGAAATTTGCCCCCCCGAACGCGGAATTGTTTCTCGACGAATGGAACTACCGGATTTCTGTCCCAGCCAACGTGAAGAAAACCAGGGAAGGCGGCCGCGATCTGTTTTTACGGGTGCGCGGCGGCGAGGGCGCAGCCTACGCCGCAACCATGCTGGCCTTCATGCAGGAAACGGATCTGAGCGCGGCCTTTTTTTACGCAGCATACGGAACGGTTTTTCGTTATGGCATGTTTGACCAGTATGGCGTGCCCTCAAGGCAGTTTGACGCCTTCAAGGCGTTCAATCAGGTGGTTCAATGCGGGACGAGAATTGCAGTTTCCGGAAACAAGCGCGAGACGGGGCTTGGCATTGTGGCGGCGGTGGACAAGGAAACGGGAAAGACCGCAGTGCTGTTGAGCAACTTCGGAGATGAAGCTTCACAGTTCGGTCTGGAGCTCAAACATCTTCCGCTTAAAGGAAATTTCTACTGCACCGAGTATGTCATCAATAACACTCACGCGTTGACGTGGGAGCGGGAAAAGCCTGTCGCGGGCGGGGATTTGACCCTCGCAGTTGAATTGCCTAAAAGCTCGGTGCGGCTGATTCTCTTCACGCCGGAATCCTTGAAGCCCGAGTCGGGGGCGGTGAGTGGCACGAAGCCAAAAGGCAAAAAGAACTAAAAATGCAGCCCCCGAAAAAGGCGGCGGTTTATTTCCTGATTGTCTGCGCTGCGCTGGCGGAGGTGTCCGGGGTGGAAAATGCCGGCGACGCTCGGCAACTCCCGGCTTTCACCGTGGACGCTTCGCAGCAGCTTGGGCCGTTCAAACCGTTGAATGGTGTGAATGGCGGGCCGCGGATAAATATGGGGCTGGCGTTCGACAACAGCGAATACTTCAAGGAGTTCAAACCGCAGCTCGTGCGGACGCATGACAGCGCCTATTCGGATTTGGACACCTGCGATGTGCACGCGATTTTTCCGAATTTCGCGGCCGACGAAAACAAGCCGGAAAATTACCGGTTCGATAAAACCGACCGGCACATCAAGGCGATTTTGGACGTGGGTTCGCAGGTGTTCTTTCGTCTGGGCGAAAGCATCGAGCACGGCACCCCCAAGTGTTACATTCATCCGCCGGCGGACTTTAAGAAGTGGGCACGCATCTGCTGCAACATCGTCCGGCATTACAATCAAGGGTGGGCGAATGGGTTTCAGTGGAACATCCGGTATTGGGAAATCGGGAACGAGCCCAATGTTCCCAATTGCTGGACCGGCAGCATGGATCAATTTTGTGATCTGTATCGGGAGACGGCGGTGGCGCTGAAGCAGCTTGATCCCACGTTGAAGATCGGCGGGCCGGGAATGGCCGGGTCAATCAGCTCCAAGGTTGGCCGGCAGTTTTTGGAATATTGCCGGGCCAATAAAGCGCCGTTGGATTTTGTTTCCTGGCACGGTTACGCCAGCCATCCAGCCATGCTGATGAGCAACATTGAGTCCGGCATCGCCACGATGAAGGAATTCGGGTTCACGGATGCGGAATCGCATTACACCGAATGGAACTATCTCCCCGGCGAAATCGCGTTCCGCAAAAAAGCGTCCCGCGAGGCGCAGCGCGAGGGATTTTTGAAGGTGCGCGGTGGCGAGGGAGCGGCCTTTGCGGCATCCATGCTGGCCTTCATGCAGGATTCGGAACTGGACGCGGCCTGTTTCTATTCGGCCTACGGCACGGTTTTTCGCTTTGGAATGTTCGATCAGTATGGCGTGCCTTCCAAACAACTATACGCCTTCAAGGCCTTCAATGAATTGGTTCAGTGCGGGACGCGGATTGCCGTCACCGGCAACAATCGCAAGACCGGCCTCGGCGTGGTGGCGGCGACGGACGCGAAATCGGGCAAAACCGCCGTCCTGGTGAGCAACTTTGACGACGGGGCATCGCGGTTCAATCTGGAGCTGAAGCATCTGCCCCTCAAAGGGAAGCTCTATTGCAGCGAATACGTCATTGATGACAAACGGGCGTTGGAATGGGAGCGCGAAAAAATCCTTAACAGCACTGATTGCACTCTTCCCGTGGAATTGCCGGAGAAAACGGTGCGGTTGATCCTGTTCACGCCGGATTCATTGAAAAAGCAATGACGGAAGCCAAAATGGGTCTTTTATGAAATTCATCGTCACCGGTTTGCTGGCAACATGCTCGTTCGTCAATATTGTGAATGGCGAACCGGCGGCTCCCGAACCGCCGAATAGCACGGCCTCCTCGCGCCCCAACATCCTTTGGATTATCGCCGAGGACATCGGGCCGGACTTGGGATGCTATGGCAAACCGGACGCGTGCACCCCGCAATTGGATTGCCTCGCCTCGCAAGGCCGGTTGTTCCGGCACGCCTACAGCACCTCGTCGATCTGCTCTCCGTCCCGATCCGCCCTCATGACCGGCATGTATCAGACCGCCATCGGTGCGCACCACCACCGCAGCCATCGCGACGACGGCTATCAGCTTCCTGCCGGAGTAAAGTTAATCACCCAGCGGTTGCGGGACGCCGGTTATTTCACGGCCAACGTAGTCAAGTTCCCCGCCGGCGTGGGGTTCAGCGGTGCGGGCAAAACGGATTGGAATTTTCAGCCACCGGCCAAGCCTTTTGATTCCGACAAATGGGAGGAACTCCGGAAGCACCAGCCGTTCTTTGCGCAGGTCAATCTGCATGAAACGCACCGCATCTACAAAAAAGCCGGGACCAATCCGACCGACCCCGCCAAGGTCACGCTGCCGCCCTATCTGCCGGATCATCCGGTGGCGCGGGAAGATTGGGCGCTTTACTTCGATTCCATGCACGCGCTGGACGAGAAGGTCGGGGCGGTGTTGAAGCTATTGGAAACCGAGGGCTTGAGCAGCAACACCATCGTGTTCTTCTTCGGCGACAATGGCCGGGAATGTTTCCGCGGAAAATACTTCGCCTATGAACAGGGCTGTCAGGTGCCGCTGATGGTGCGTTGGCCGGCGCGATTGCCCGCCGGTTCGGTCAGCGACGATTTGGTGAGCCTGATTGATGTGACCGCCACGACCTTGGCGCTGGCGGGCGTGCCGGTGCCGGCAGAGATGCACGGCCAGGCGTTTCTGGGGCCGGCCGCCAAGCGCCGGGAATATCTGTTCACCGCCCTGGATCGGGCGGGGACGAAGATGGATCGCGTTCGCACCGTGCGGGACGCCCGTTACAAATACATCCGCAATTTTTTCCCCGACCAGCCTTATCTGCCGCCGGCGATGCCCTACGCCGATGAAACCAATCCCAATTTCAACCTCATGCGCCGGCTCGACAGCGAAGGCAGGCTGAATGCGGTGCAAATGAAGTTCATGGCCCGATCACGACCGGCAGAGGAACTTTATGACTTACAAACCGACCCGTTTGAACTGGCCAATCTGGCCGGCCTGCCGGAAAGTAAACCGGTTTTGGAAAGATTGCGGGCCACGGTCGAAAACTGGATTGTGAACACCGGCGATCAAGGGCGCTCGCCCGAAGATCCGGAAGAACAAAAACACAACATCAAGTCGTTGGAACGCACGATAAAGAAGCAGTTCAAGAAATAACCCCGGAAGCGGGGAGAGGCACCAAATCAAATGGAAAATAACCGGCCCGTGTTTTGCGCCTGACCGGATATCGTAACGGCTGAGTTCCGCCTGATAAAATCCTCTGCCACCAGGAGGGAATTGCTGCTTTGGCTCCGATCCCCAGCGCATCCCATGCTTCCGGCATGGCCGCCTTGCAAGCCGGCGCTTTTCAGCTTGTGCCGGACCGTCTTGCTCGTTAGATGGTAAGACAAGTGGAGCCTGCCGCCTTGGGAGTGGCAACTCCTTACTGCGACATGGAATTTGATTTGCATTCCACATGTTGCAAAAAAGCAGCTTCGCCGGCATAGCTCAGTGGTAGAGCAACGGTTTTGTAAACCGTCGGTCCTCGGTTCGAATCCGAGTGCCGGCTCTCTTCAAATCGAAAGATGAGAGCCACATTGAGGGCGACATCACCAGAATGGGCAAAGCGCACGGCTGCCGCCGGCTTTTCGTCAAGGGAATCTCCCGTGTCTTGCAACCGGCCTTCTGCGGAAATGGGTGCAGGCACAATTCCCGTTGGCCATCAACGCCTCCCCTGTGGTATGTTCAGCCTTTGTGCGCCCGTAGCTCAGTGGATAGAGCACCGGTCTTCTAAACCGGCGGTCGCTGGTTCGAATCCAGCCGGGCGCGCCATTTCATCCGCCTTTTTTTGCGGGCATCAGCGCGCTGAATCCGACCTGCGTGATCCCGGCCTCCCGGCAGTAGTCCAGGACCTTCAGAACCCGCTCGTATGGGACGGCGCGGTCAGCGCGGACCACGGCAACCTGGGCGGGTTGGAGCTTGACGAGGCGCTCCAGCATTTTGATGAGATCCCCGTCGCTGACATCCTTCTGGTTGACCGACATCGCTCCGTCCCCGCGCACATTGATGATCACCGGGGCGGGCGCGGGATTCCTCGGGGCGGACGAACTGGATGTCGGCAGGTTGATCCCGACATCCGACTCGATGCGGGCGGTGGACCATGCCACAAGCATGAAGATTACGAGGACCATCAGGATGTCCACAAACGACGTCACGTTGAAAATCAACGGCCCCGAACCTGCCTGCCTGGATTGGAATTTCATGAAAACAAGGAACGTGGGCAGTGAGGGGATCGAACCCCCGACCAACAGTGTGTAAAACTGCCGCTCTACCGCTGAGCTAACTGCCCGCTCTTCCCACTCAACGTAGCGGCCCGACAGGCGGGGCACAAACTCAAAAGTGGCGGCCTTGATAACACTTGACGTTTCCCTCTCCGGCATGGGATTTGATTGGAGGTGATCATTTTCCCCCGCCCCCTGAATCTATGGCAAATCTCGTAACCAATTTCGGCGGCGACGGAACCGGGATGGTTCATGAGCTCAAGCAAAGTCCGGTGGCGATTGGTTCCGCCGGGGATGCCCACCTGAACATCGGATGGGATTCCTCCTCGCTGCCCCGGCATGCGGAGGTTTTTCTCAACGAGGGGGCATGGTTTCTGAGGGATCTCGGGGCGGGAAACACGCTGCTGAACGGCAACCCCGTCACCACCTCCCGGCTGGCGGATGGCGACGTTTTCAGCATCGGCCAGGCCGCGTTCCGCTTCGATGATCAGGCGGCAACTCCACCGCCCGCACGGGCAGCGGGCCCAGCTGCCACCACACAGGGGACGGCGCTGGAAACTCTGGTGCCGGCGATGGCTGACCGCACCAAGCTGATCCTCAGCGAAATCGCCAAAGGGATCGTCGGCCAGAGGGAGATCGTCCTCGACGTGCTCACCGCGATCATCTCCCGCGGACACGTCCTGCTCATCGGCATGCCGGGTCTGGCCAAGACCACACTGGTGCGCACGATCGCGGATGTCCTGGACATGAAGTTCAACCGCATCCAGTTCACCCCGGACCTGATGCCGTCGGACATCACGGGAACCGACATCCTCGAGGTGGATGAGGAGACCGGGAAAAAGGAATACCGCTTCATCAAGGGCCCGATTTTCACGCAGATCCTCCTCGCGGATGAAATCAACCGGACGCCGCCGAAAACCCAGGCCGCACTTCTGGAGGCGATGCAGGAATTCCGCGTGACCGTCGGGGGGGAATCCCTCGAGCTCGGCAAGCCGTTTTTCGTCCTTGCGACGCAGAACCCGCTCGAGCAGGAGGGAACCTACCCGCTTCCCGAAGCCCAGCTCGACCGCTTCATGTTCTCGGTCTATGTGGACTATCCCACAGAGGACGAGGAGGAGCTGATCGCGAAGCTCACCACCGTCCGCATGAAGCAGATGATCAACAAGGTCATGGGAGCCGCGGAGGTGCTCGAACTTCAGGAATGCGTGCGCGATCTCCCGGTCTCCGACCACGTGATCAAATACGCGGTGCGCCTGGTGCGCTCGACGCGGCCGGCCGATTCCCGCGCGCCGGATTTCATCAAAAAATACATCCACTGCGGTGCCGGCCCGCGCGCGGTCCAGAATCTGGTGCTTGCGGCAAAAGCCCGCGCAGTGATCGACGGACGCCTGCTCGTGACCGGGAACGACATCCGCTCGGTGGCCCGCCCGGTCCTCCGCCACAGGATGTTCACGAATTTCACGGCCGATTCGGAGGGAATGGACACCGACAAGATCGTCCAGCGTCTTGTGAAGGAGGTTGAAGAACCCTCGGAGAAAGATTACCGTTAGCCACCGGTTTCCCCACCACGAACTCCCGACCGAAGGTATCCCCATGAGAAAGTTATTCCTGATCCTTGCAGCATCCGCGCTGTTCGGCATCCGAGCCAAGGCCGCCCCTCAGGCCCCGGAACCTCCGCCGTTGGAAAAGCCGAAGCCGAAATCGGCGAACGTGTCCTCTGCGGAGACCGTTCTCTTCCTGCCTCCTCCCCCGGTGACCCCGATCAAGCGCCAGGAAAAGAAAAATCCCCCGAAGCCGCCCGCCCTCATCACAAAAATCCGCAGCGCCGACGATGAGGACTGGACCCGCAGCCCAAACGACCTGCGGGGGCTTCTCGAGTCCATGAGCTCCGAGATGGGCGTCAATTTCACCTCCCAGGTCAAACCGTTCAGGAAGGTGAGCGTCAACCCGGAGGATAATCCGGTTCTTTACCGCTCGGGCTACAAGACGTTCGAGCTGTCCACGGACGAGATCAGCCTCCTCCGGCAGTATCTCCACAACGGGGGCACGATTGTTTTCAACTCGCTCGTCGGAAACCCAAACGCCTACGAGTCCGCGAAGCGGGCCGCGCAGCTTCTCCTGCCGGAAGGCCAGCTCTACCGCCTGCGCACCGACCACCCGCTGTTCAGCAGCTACTTCCAGATCGGCGAGGTCAAGTTCCGCGACCGGATGGTCCGCGACGGGGTCGTCGTGGACAACTATCCCTTCATCGAGGGGATCGACATCGACAACCGCACCGCGATCATCATCTCCCGCTGGGATTTTGCACTCGGCTGGTCGAAAAGCGCCCACGAGAGCTGGGGCTATGCCGACGAGGACGCGCGGCGCCTCGGGGCCAACATCATGGCCTACGCGACAGCGATGAAGAAGAGCGGGCAGTCGGTCGGGCAGAGCGTGGTTCTGGAAAATGCCTCGGGGACAAAACCCGCCGGAGCCGTCCGGATCGGGCAGGTGAAGCACAACGGTCCATGGAAAACGCGCGAGACGGCGCTGCCGATGCTTCTCGGCGAGCTGAACAAAGTCACCGGCACTCAGGTGAGTTTCGAGATCAAGCAGGTGACTCTCGACGACCCGGCCATCTTCGAGCTCCCGTTCCTTTATCTGTCGGGCACCACGGATTTCACGCTCACTCCGGAGGAGATTGCCAACCTCAAGAGGTATCTCGGCAACGGGGGCGTTCTCCTCGCCGAGGCCTCGGAAGGACGGGATTCTTTCGACAAAGCGTTCCGGCGGGAGATCGCAAAAGTCCTGCCCCAATCGCCCCTGCAGCCGTTCAAGCCCGGCAGCCCGGTGTTCAGCTCCCCGCGGCAAATCACATCGGCCCGGGTCCGTCCCGCACTCGCGGCCGCGCGTGGCAATCAGGTTGAGATCGCACCGGAGTTGCTCGGCATCGAGCTCGATGGCGGGGTCGCCGTGGTTTATTCGCCCTACGATCTCGGAGCCGGTTGGGAGAAAGCGCTGGCGCCCTACGCTCTCGGGTACGAACCCTCCACAGCCACCGACCTCGGGATCAACATCTTCTGCCAGGCCCTCACGCGTTGAGCAGAAATGCATTCCCGGCCTCGCGCTCTTCTCCGATCCTGCTCGCTTGCGCTTTTGCTTTTTGCCGCAGGATCCGTTCCAGGCATTTCCCAGGAACCGATTGAGATCTGGAAAGACGGAGCCGTCCCTGATGCCTCCGAAACCGCCAAAGCCCGTGCGACGGCCCCGGCGGATCTCCGGTCGTTTTTTGATCTCGCCGCCGCCTACGACAAAGCCATGCGGAATGCTCCTCCCGACGAGTGGCTGCCTTCCGTCCAGAAGATCGCGACCCAGCCGAACGCGAGCGCCGCGCTGAAAGAGGCCGCCCTGATCTGGGAGGCGAGGGCGCGGATTGCAGAACTCCGGCTGCTGCTACTAGACTATTACAAAAAGAAGGCGTCGTTCCCTGCCTCGCTCGCAGCCATTGCCGACAAGATCCCGCCAGAGTTGAAATCCGACCCCTGGGGGCAACCTTGGCAATACCAGGCGGTCGCTCCCGCGCATTTTCCAAACCTCCCCGCGCAGGCCTTCAAGCTAGTCCCTTCAAAATACCCGGCCCTGCAGCCGGTCGCCTCGCTTTCCGTGACCGGATTTTCACCACCGGCGCTGACCGTCGGACCGGCAAATGTCGCCAATGCGATGCGCGTGGCCACAGACGGCGGGCAGCCGGTGATCCTTCAGGAGGGCCTCACATCGCGGAATATCGGACTCCTTAAAGTCACCCCCGCCGGAAGCCTGTGGGCAGTCGACGGGTTTTTGATCTTCAAGGCAAAGAACTGATGGACTCGATCACCGAGCTGATTCCCTCAGGGCTGATGAGCAAGCTCCGGCAGATGACTCTCCGATCCCGGTATGTGAGCGAGGGCTCCATGTCCGGCTCCCACAAAAGCCCGTTCAAGGGCCAGAGCATGGAGTTCGCCGATCGCAGGCGTTACATCAAGGGCGACAACCTGCGGGACCTGGATTGGAAGGTTTACGGGCGGACCGAGCGCTACTACGTGCGTCAGTTTGCGGAGGAGACATCGCTGCGAGTCAACATGCTCATGGATGCCTCCGCCTCGATGGGATACGCCTCGGAGGGGCAGATCACCAAATACCAATACGCCTGCCGGGTGGCCGCCGCGTTTGGATACGTCACCACCGGGCAGCAGGATGCCATCGGCACATACGTCTTCGGCGACAAAGTCCGCGAATCCATCCCGGCCCGCACCGGAAAGCCCCACTTCCGCCTCGTCCTCGACCGCCTCTCGGTGCAGAAGCCGTCCGGGCGGACCAATACCGGAGCCTGCCTCCACGCGCTGGCAGAGACGATTTCCCGGCGCGGACTGATTCTGGTCGCCAGCGATTGCTTCGACGACCCGGATGCGGTTTTCAACGCGCTCGCCCACTTCCGCAAGCGGATGCACGATGTCATCCTGCTGCAGATCCTCGATCCTGCGGAGCTCGAACTCCCCTACAAGCGGGTGACGGCGTTTGTGGACATGGAGACCGGCGAGCGGCTCGAACTCGATCCCGTTCACGCACGGCTGGCCTACAAAAAGGAACTCCAGTCGTTCATCGGGACAATCCGCGACCATTGCGCCAAAATGAACGTGGACTACCGCCTCGTCTCCACGGCCGAACCGTTCGACGATTTTATCCTCCAATATCTGAGCGAACGGCGAAGGATGTCGCTTTAGAAAAACCGTGATTCTTCTTTCTCCGTTCCTGCTTCCCGCGTTTGCAGCCCTCCTGCTGCCGGTGCTTCTGCATCTCTGGCAGAAGCGGCATGTGGTCAGCACGCCGTTCAGCACACTGCGCTTTCTGAAGGCGGTCGCCTCGCGCTCCCGACGCAGCGCGAAATTCCAGGATCTCTTTCTCTTTCTGCTCCGGTTTCTGATCATCGCGGCTCTCGTGGCGGCGGCATGCCGGCCCGTGCTGCCAAAGAACATCGCGCGGTGGTTCGGAGCAAAGACCCAGCGCACCGTGGCGCTGGTCGTGGACCGTTCGCTGAGCATGTCGATCTCCACGGGCAGCGGAAACCGCCTCGACGCCGCGAAGACGCTGGCCGAGACGGTGATGGACTCGCTTTCTCCGGGCGACCAGGTGATGGTCCTCTCCGTCGGGCGCACGGTGGATCCTCTCGTCGCCCAGCCCACCGCCGATCACGCACTTGCCCGGCGCGCCATCCAGTCCATCAAGCCCTCCCAGGAGCCGACACGGTTCGAGGATGCGTTCCGGGAGGTCCGACAGGCGCTGGCACGCGCGCCGGTTGGAACCAAGGAGATGTTCCTCTTCACCGACAATCAGGAAGCAGGCTGGGTGTTCGACCGGAACGCGATGTTCAACGACGCGTGGAAGACGACGGAGATCCGCGCGCTCGTCGTCTGTCCGGACGATCTCAACCCGGCAAATGCCACGCTCGGCAAGCTGAAGTCGGCGGTTCCGTATGTCACGGCCGGCGGCGTGGTCCGCGGCTCGGTCGCCGTCTGCAATTTTGGAAACAACGTCTTCCGGGACGTCCTCACCATCTCCTGCGCCGGAAAGGATGTGGGCAAGCGCACGGTCGAGGTCGCCCCGAACAGCTCGCAGGAAGTCGGATTCGATTTCATCGCCCCGACGACCCTCGACGGGCGCTGGGCAGCCTGCGGGGTCCGGCTTTCAGGCGACAACCTCCCCGCCGACGACCGGGTGGATTTCGTGCTTCCGATCGCAACCGGCTCGCGCGTCCTCGTGGTGGAATCCGGGACCGGACCCGACCGCACGCGCTCGGGATTTTTTCTGCGCAAGGCGCTCGAAATCGGAAGGGATTGCGAGATGAAATCCATCGCTCCGGAGGCGCTTGCCACCGAGCCTCTCGACGGGTTCTCCGCGGTTTTTCTCGCCGGCATCCCGCAAATTGATGACCGGTCCACCGTCCGGCTGGAACGGTATCTTGAATCCGGCGGAACGGTTTTTGTTTTTCCCGGGGACGCCACGGATGCCGCCGGAATGAACCGCATCGAATGGCTGCCAGCCAGGATGGGCAAGCTCACAGATCTGCCGGCAGGACGCCAGGCGGTCTTTGCGAAAGTCCCGGACCATCCGGTCTTCGTCAACTCATGGAGCGCCGAAAACCCGTTCCCAGCGCTCCCGCAGCGGAGGCTGGCGGAACTGAAGCCGACGAAGGATGCCCGCGTCCTTCTCACCATTGCGGACCAGCCCTTTTTGATCGCCGCCTCGCACGGTGCCGGGCAGGTCTTTTTTCTCAACGCATCCGCCGACCGCTCGTGGGGGGATTTTCCCCTGACGGCCTCGTTTCTGCCTCTGATGAAGCAGGTCGCAAGGCTCTCGGGCGCGCGGGGCATCGGAGACACCTCGTTTCTTGTGGGAGATCCGGTTCCGGCGGCGGGCAGTCTCACCACCTCCGGACCGATCACCCTGACGCTCCCCGACGGCTCGAAGAGGCCTGTCCCAAAAAATGCGCCGCAGATCCTCGACTCCATCCCCGCCCTCGGAGTCTATCTTCTCGATTCGGAATCCGAAGGAACAGTCCATGCGTTCACCGCGCGCCCCGATCCGGATGAAGGAAAGCCCAGCCCCGCAACGCCGGAGATGCTCCAGGATATTTCGGGTCTCGAGCGCGTCAGCGGCCCCGCCTCTCTCCAGCAGTGGCTGGGCGAGCAGCGTGGAATGACTCCCCTCTGGCCGCTGCTCCTTCTCGCCGCCCTGCTGCTCCTGGTGGTCGAAGCGCTTTTCGCCAATGCGGCGGCCAGACAGCGCTCGCTCGGCGAAGCGAAACACATCGCCACCGGCCGTCTGAACCGCCGCCGCGTCGGACAGCCGTTTCGGGAAGCCGGGTTGAACCCGACGGAAACGGAGGCCCATTGAGCGCGATTTTCTGGGAGCCGCTTCTGCCGCCCGCCGCGCTTGCAGCGCTGGGTCTCCTGGCGTTTGCACTCACAGGGTGGAGCTTCCTCTCCCAGTTTCCCAGATCCTCTCCCGGTCGCGCGATCGGCCTTGCAGTCCTCCGCCTGCTGGCAATCGCGGTCGTGCTGGTCATGCTCTTCCAGCCGAAGCGGAAGATCGAGGAGGTCTCTGTTGTCAAACCCCAGCTCGCCGTGCTCCTCGACACCTCCGAAAGCATGACCGATCCCGTGGACCCGAACCAGCCTCCGCGCGCCGATGCCGCGAAGTCGTGGCTGGATTCGGAAGAATTCCAGAAGGCCCGCGAGAAGTTTGATGTCCGGTTGTTCCGGTTCGCCGACCGGCTGGAGGAAATTCCTGAAATCGACACCGCAAAGAACACCGCATTCAACGGCGGCTCGTCTCTCATCCTCGGCTCAACACTCCAGCTCGCCGACCGGTTCAAAGGCCAGCCCCTCCAGGCGGTCATCCTACTCAGCGACGGACAGGACACCTCCGGAAATGCAAAGGATTTCAACTGGACCGGACAGGTCCCGGTTTTCACGTTCTCCCTGGAAAAGCCGTTCGCCCGCCCGGCCCGCCAAAAACGCCTCTCCCTCTCCGGCGTCGATTTTCCCGGCAAGGTCGTCGTCGGCACGCCGGTTGATGTCAAATTCTCGGTCACCGCCTCCGGAATGGACGGACAGGTCGTGCCGGTCCAGCTCCGGCACGGGGAAAAAAATCTTGCGGAAACCAACCTCGCATTCAGCGGCGATGAGCAGACGAAGGAGGCCTCGTTCCATGTGACGCCGGATACCGTCGGCCCCTGGGAACTCGAGCTCCGCGTCGCCAACGAAGCGGCCGACGAGGACGCGAAGTCCCATCCGATCATCATCCAGGTCATGCAGCCCGGCCAGCGGATTCTCTACCTCCAGAACTCGCTGAGCCCGGATTTCAAATTCATCCGCCGCGCGATCTCCGGGAACAACGGCCCGGCTCCTGATGCGTTCGTCCGCTGGGCGGACGGGCAACTCGCGGGCGTCGGATCGAATGCACCCGCACCAGAGATTTCCACCGCCGGGCTCACCCCTTATTCGATCGTCATCCTCGGCGACATCTCCTCGCTCAAGCCCTCGGAATATGACGCCCTCAAGGATTTTGTGAGCCGCGGAGGCGGGCTGCTGGTCATCGGCGGACCGAACCTGTTTCCTTCCCCGGTCCTCGCCTCCAGCCCGCTGGGAAAAATCCTGCCGGTCACAACACCCGCCCCGTATGAAAACCTGACCCTCCCCGTCGCGTTCACGGAGGACGGTCTCCGTCACCCGGCGCTCGGCCAGCTCTTTGGCAAGATCGCCAAGCTGCCCCCGCTCCTCGGGGTCAACGTCAGCTCCCCATCCGGGGCCGGAAGCCAGGTTCTCATCGAGGGTAAAACGGACAAGGGTCCGATCCCGATCCTCGCGACCGCGCGCTACGGCGACGGGCGGGTCGTGACGGTGATGACCGACACGCTCTGGCGCTGGCATCTCGCCGCCACCACGCGGATCGACGGGCGCAATCCGTTCGACCTCCTCTGGGGGGAAATCATCAAGTGGCTGGTCCCGGAAATGGCGAACCGCGAGCGGGTGGACATCATCGATCTCTTCGCCGAGCGCGGCAACTACCTGCTCGGTGAGCCGGTCGAAATGCGTGCCATCGTCCGCCTCGGCTCCGGCGACCCCTCACTCCCCCCCACTCTTCCGCTCAAGGTGAAAACGCCGGATGGAAAGACGTTCGAGTATCAGATGGCCCCGGGAGAGGTCGCGGTTCCCGGAAGCGCCGCCGTGCGCGGTTTCCGCGCAAAAATCGAACCGAACACAACCGGGGTCTTCGTCGCGACGACCTCAGCCACGATTTCCGGACGCCCGCTCACCGGCGAGGCCCGCTTCGTCGTCAACCGCCCGTCAACTGAGAAGACTGGAGAACCCGAAAATACGGCATTCCTCGAATCTTTGGCAAAGCAGTCGGGCGGACGCCACTACCAGAAGGACCAGGCCTGGCTCGATGACATCCCGTTCCAAGAGGACAACTTCACCCGCATCACCGTCGAACCCCTCTGGAACAACCCCATCCTGCTCGGCTTCCTGATTGTGATCATCGGCACCGAATGGTATGTTCGACGACAGGCATCCCTCCCCTGAAAAATATCCGCGACCATGAAAATCCAGCTCCTGTCCGCCCTCCTCGCCCCGCTGTGCCTCTCCGCCGCATCCGACGGCACGAACCTGATTCCCAACGGGGACATGAAGGCCGCGGATCCCGCGCAGGGGTTCTTCATTTCGTTCCCTTATCAGGGTGCCTATGTGAAAAATGCGGACTTTGTGAAACCCGGACAGCTCGGTGGACGCACGTGTATCGTCATGCAGGGATCGGACAAATACATGGGAGTGAGCGGCCTCAAGGTGCTGAGCCCGCTCGCAAAAGTCGAGGAGGGCAAGCCCTACAAGGCGAGCGTTGACCTGTATCGCGAACTCAAGCAAACGCACTTCAAGATTTTTGTGGAGCTGTATGCGGAAGATCCCCGTCCGAATCCCACACTCAACGTCCAAACCATGCAGATTCCCGCCGGCGAGGGCCATCCCGCCCTGATCCTGGTTTACAAGCGGGATCTCACCATCACAGCCAAGGGAGGAATCCCGCCGGAGAAATGGACCACGGTCGAAACCGATCTCGATGTGCCACTGAAGGAAAACCTGAAGGTTCTCGGAAAGCCGGCTGTGGCCTCGTATGCGACGATCAAGGTGCTCGCCCTCGGATCGGGAACCCAGGATTTCACACACACGGCGGGGGCGGCACATTTTGAATTAAAGCGGAAATGATTCCATGATCTCCTCGAAACAGACCTGCGTCCGCCTCGAACAGATTTCCTCGCGCATTCGCCTGGCCCGCGCGGGTCGCTGGCTCCTTGCGGGCCTCGCGGCATCAGGGGCGCTTCTTCTTCTGATGGCCGGGCTGGACCGGATCTTCCGCTTCGGACCCGCAGGCAGGTGGACCGCTTTCATCCTCACCATGATTCCGCTTCTCGTTGCGATCGTGATGGCATTCCGCGCATTGAGCAGGCGTCTCACATTGGATGCGGTGGCACGCTGCGTCGAAAAGGCAACCGCCAACGGAGGAGGAGACAACCCGCTCATCAGCGCCGTTCAATTCCACCGGATGCTTCCCGAATCCTCCTCGTTCCGCAAAGCCGTCATCGGAGGAATCAAAGATCCGTTTCCCCAGGTCCGATGGGGAATCGTTTTCGACGCGGTATGGCTCCAGCGCGTCGCGATCGGGCTCGGCGCAATCTCCCTCGCCGCCGCTTCATGGGGCGTCGCCAACCCGAAGACTTTCGGCAACGCCGTCTCGCGGTTGGTTCTTCCCGGCAGCCCGATCGCGCCACTCACATTCACGAAGCTTGCGAAGCTCGAACCCGGCGACGCAACGGTCATCCACGGCAGCCCGATCGCGATCCGCGCGGAACTCACCGGAGTCATTCCAAAATCCGTCTGGCTGCGCTACCGCGAGGACGGCGGCGATTGGCAGCAGTCCCCGATGAAGGGGGAGGCCGCCAAGGGGGCTTTCACTTTCGAATTTCCAAAGGTCTTCACGTCGTTCGTCTATCAGGTCATCGCGTCGGATCTCACCACCCAGCAGTTCCGCGTCAAGGTCAACCCGCGCACCGCCATCAGCAAGGTCCGGACGATCGTCACGCCTCCCTCCTACTCCCTCCAAAATCCGACGGTAATCGAATCCGGGACCGTGCTCCCGGAGCTCCTCCCCGGCAGCAAAGTTTCCCTGACCCTCACCTTCAACAACCCGGTTTCAAAGCTTCGGGTCGCGGGCTCCCCGAAGAGCACCTGCTCGCAGCCCTCCGGGGATGGCCAGTCCTGGAGTTTCGATGTGTCCGTCTCCGTTCCGGAAACATTGCTTCTGGAATTCCACGACTCGGCCGAGACGGTTTCCACGCAGACTGTCGAACTCAGAACCACAGTGGATGCTCCCCCGGAAATCACGCTGGAATCCCCGCCGGAAGGCTCGACAGCGGTCGCCAAACCCGGCGATCTCGTCGACATCCGGTTCAAGGCGGCCGACGCGGTTGGCATCGCAAAAATCTCGCTGATGGCCGAGGACCCCGGATCCGGGAAAATGACGCCGGTTCATGAATTTCCCGATGTGGCCGGCAAGACAACATTTGCCGGTGTGTGGTCGCTTCCCGTCCCCGTGCGGAGCGGTGGCCAGGACCGTCTCACCTACAAGCTGCTCGTCGAAGACGGCAACACAATCTCAGGACCGGGCACGGCGACCTCGCCGGCAATCACCATCTCGGTGACAGATACGACCGGAGCCGCCTCCGTCGAGGCAAAAGCCAGGGATGCAGCCCTCAAGGGACTCGACCATCTGATCGAACTCCAGGAGAGCAACCTCCGGGCGACATCAGTCGCAAAATCCCGGAAAACCGCCGGGGCGCTTCCGGAACTCCTGACCGCACAGAGCGGAATTTCCGACATGATGCTCTCCCTCTGCTCCGGAGCGCAGACCATTTCGACAACGATGCGGGAGAATCTTCTCGGAATTCTCCGCGCCGAAATGCCCCGGACCATTTCGGCCCTGCGCGATGCCGCCACCGCCAAGTCCCCAGAGCTCCTCGGCACGGCGGAGACGCTCGAGTCACTCATCCTGTCAAAATTGAAAGGCACGTCCGCCGCTGCTGCCAACGACTTGGAACGCAAGGAAGCAGGCGCTTCGATCTCCGCGCTGGAAAGCCTGCTCTTCCGCCAGCGCGACCTTTACAAACTCACCAAGGGAGCGCCGCCGGAAAAAGGCCCCTCGCTCTCCGCCACTCAGGACGAAATCGCCGCCGCCGCCGGACAGGTCAAAGGCGAGCTTTCGGCCGCCGGAAAATCCGCCTCCACCGGAGACGAGGCCCTGCGCTCGCGCCTCCTCAAGGTCGCCGACCTCTTCGACCAGAACAAAATCGCGGACAATATGTTCCGCGCCGCCGAACAGCTCGACTCCAAGGACATCTCCTCCGCGACGGCCACCGAATTGTCCCTGATCGAAAAGCTCAGCGAAATGGTCAAGCTCCTCAACGAATGGCAGGTCGCCGCCGCAACGGAAGCAGCGAAGGAGGCGACCGCCGCAGCTGAGGAAATGAAATCGAAGCTCGAAGTCCTCGCCACGATCCAGCAGGCCATCGTCGAAAAATCCCGGGAATTCTCGCGTAAGAACGCCTCCTCGCCAGAGGAACTGGCGGTTGTGGGGGAAATCCAGCAGCTCAAAACCCAGATCCAGCAGGCAGCCGAACAAATGGTCACCGATCTCCACATGTTTCCGGACATTCCGGCCGCGGAAAAACTGATGCTCCAGCTCTCGGAAATCGTCGAGAAGGTGGATCAAACCGACACGGAAAAAGTAGAGGAGGGCGATAAAAAAGTGACGGCTGTCGACTTCGAAAAGGAGGACAGCATCCTGAAAGGGATCGAAGAGGCAGCCCAAGCCGAGAGCCTCAATCCACAGACCGAAGCCTGGGCGGCCAATGCCAATGACTCGGTCAAGACCACCAATGAAGCCTTCGACTCAAAGGAGTTCCCCGAAATTCCCAATGTGCCTCTTCCTGACACGTACCAGGACATCGTCACTGATATGCTCAAAGGTCAGGAAAAGGTGGACAATGATGACTCGTCCACAAACTCCTTCATGCCCGCATTCACCGGAGGATGGACCGGCATTGAGGGGAACGTGGCATCGATGGGCGGCATGGGAATATCCGGAGGGGAAAAGCCCAGCCACTCGGAGCAGTCGGGACGCAGCACCGGCGGACGCAGCGGAATGGCCAACGGCGAGATGGCCGGCAGCGTCGCCAGCAACCTTGCAGGAGACAAGGCGGACGCCCGGCGCACCAGCGATTCCCAGCAGCGAGGATATGTCGACGATCCGGCGGGCATGCAGGAAACCGTTGCGACCGGCGGAGGCAAAGGGTCCGGATTCAGTGATCGCGAGGGCATGGAGGGCGACGGGGTTGTCCAGTCGGCCGCCGCTCCGGAGATCGCGGCCGCCAACGCGAAAGCTGCCGCCCAGGCGCAGCTCGCCGAGAAAGCCTCCACCCAGGCGGCCAAGGCCGAGATGTTCTATATCAACGCCGATGGGATGAAGGAGGTCGCGCGCCTCATGGATGCCAATGCCGCAGCCCTCCGCGAAGGCCGAACCGCAGATTCCAAGGGACTCCATCAGCAGATCGTAACTCGCCTCCGCCAGATGCAGGGGGGCCTTACAAGCGGAACCACGGTTCTCGACAACAAGGGCTCCGGCGCACGGCCCGCCGCAGCTGCCATCACCGGAGGCGACGAGGGTCGCGCGCCCGAGAGCTATCGCGATCAGGTGGCCGACTACTTCCGCAGACTTTCCGAGTAGCCGCCATGACGTCATTTTTTTCAAGCTCGTCCGTCCGTCGCATCGCACCTGTCCTGTCTGCCCTCTCGCTTTTCCTCGGCGGAGCGTCCGGTGCGGAGGATTGGAAAATGCCGCAGCTCAACTACCGGATGTCCGTCCGCGCCAAGTCCCAACCCACCCAACCCGCGAACGGTTTCCTCATCCGTCTTCCGGACTTCGGCCAGCTCCGCCCGGATGGCCGGGATATTGTTCTTTTCGACGCCGCCGACGGCATGGTTCCGATCCGCGTCGTCTATCAAAAGCAGGGTCTGCACGCCCTCATCCTCGCCAAGGATCTCAAACCGGGAAGTGCCTACACGCTGTATTTCGGAGGCGAGGCACCAACCAAAATCCAGATCCCGAGGTGGGATCCAGCCATCAGCCTTTTTTTGGAGACAAAACCGCTTCAGGAAAACCTGAAGAATGCCTCTTGGACCAAGTTGGAATCGCTCTGGTCGAAAACCACGACCTCGTTCGGTGCGGACTTCGTAGAGGCCATCAGCCAAAGGGGAAATCCTTTCGGCCCGCACTTCGGCTACATCAGCCGCTACACCGGCCGCGTCGCATTTCCCGACCGCAAGGAAATCGAACTTTACGGATGGGGGCTGGACGCGGCTGGCTTCAAGCTCGACGGAAAACCACTCTTCTTCCAGCCGGTTCCCGTGGACGTGAAATACCTCACGCACAAAGGCAATATTCAGATGAAGCGCCTCCCCGTTCCCGCCGGCCCGGTCACGATCGAGGCTCTCCACGGCAAGGAGCCGCAGGGAGGATCCCTCGAAATGGAGGGCATGGTGGACTTCGGATGGGTGGATCCGAAAATCGCGGCGGAGGCGGCGCGCATCATGAAGGCGAACGACAGGGCGGCCAGCGAGGATGAAAAAACCAAGGTGCCGCAGCCCTACACCCCGCTCCCAAAAAACTGGTTTGAGCACCCCGGCACGACCCAAGCCGGCGCAATCGAACGGATCAACAACGAACCGGTTCCCCTTCCCATCGTCTCTCTGGAGACCTACATCGGCTGGAATGATCTCTGGCTTTTCGAGGCATCGGCGAAACTCGCCTCCCCGCTGCCGCCGGGATGGACTGCAAGCTGGGACTTCGGCGCGGGCGGCAAGGTTTCCGGGCCCGAAGTCCGCCAAGCCCTGGCGGGAATCGAATCCCAGCCCGTCCGGGTCACCCTCACAAACGGCACCGCCAAACTCACCGGCTTCACCATCCCGAATACCTTTGCAGAGGTCCGCGAGGCCAGCATCAATGACCCCGTCGACACCGCACGCTACTGCGAACTGATCGGCGCGTCGTCCCCGGAATCCCTCACCCCCGCCGCACTGGGACCGTTTTGCACCTTCCTCGCCGAGTTCGGCCCGGCAGACCTCTTGAAAAAATTCACTCCGGCGTGGATGAAGGCCGACCGCAATTCCCCGCTCATGGAGAAGGTGATGCCATCCTACATCAGCGCCCTGGCGCAAACGGAACCGAAGGAAGCTCTGGAGGTGCTTAAAAAGGCGCGTGCCGATTTCCGCTCGCCGGAAATGCAGAAAAAGCTGACGCTTCTCCAGTTGGACATCCTCGTCTTCATCCTCCAGGATCCCTCCGCTGTCGACCAGGGCCACGGTCTCGCGCTCCTTCTCAAGGGGACTCCCGAGGAAAAGCTCGGCGACATCCGCGCAGGGGACTTCTACCGCCTCACGAACCAGCCGGACAAGGCGATCGCCGCCTATCAGGCCGCCCAGAGTGCGGAGGCCCGAACAAAAAAACAGGCGGCCATGGACCAGTCCACCTCGATGCAGGTCAAAAATCTCATCGACGGCGGTGAACCGAGGGACGCCATGGACGCACTCGTCGCATGGGAGCTCCAGAACCCGATGGCCAAGCTCCAGTCGGATTTCCTCCTCCTGCGCTCGCGAGCGCTCATCGCGCTCGGACGCAACGCCGAGGCCGTCCGGGAACTCCAGTCGTTCGCCGAACTCAATCCGGACAGCCCGTATCAGATCGACACCGACTTTTATCTCGCCGCCGCCCTCAAAGGCCTCGGGCGAACACGTGAAGCGGAAGCTTTGTGGAAGCAGATCATCGAAAAATACCCGAAAAGCGAGCTGTCCCGCGAGGCAGAACGCCTGCTCGGACAGTGAAATAAATAACGCTGATGACCGCAGATGGTTTCTCACAGCAAGCCATGACAAAGACCACTCTTCACCCGACACAGAAATCCCGCAGGGCTGTTTTCCTGCCCTCTTCACTCTGCGGAAATCCCGTGAATCTGCGGCTCAACTTTCTGCGGTGTTTCTTCCTTGCCTCGCTCGCTCTGGCATGCGCCACGGCGCGCGCGGAGATCTATGACCCGCCGACCTCCTCCCCGGGCGGCGTCCGGGGCAGCGTGAACTCGCCGATCAGCGCCGCCATCCTCGTCGGCGCGAATCTGACTTCGATTTACAACGGAACCGTCTCGCCGGACAAAAAAAGTTTCGAGTTCCGTGGCATCCCGGTGGGAAAATACGACATCCTCCTCTTCGACGAGCCTGCGGACAAGAACCGGAAGGGGGCCATCTATTCCGGCCTGGCCGTCACACCGGGACATTCCGAGGTGCCGCCCCAATTCGCCGACCGCTTCATGGAGCGGACCCGCCTCAACGACAAGTTCTTCTCACGCTTCAACATCGCCGGATTTTCCTTCACCGATGGAAATGCCATCGGCCTCGCGGTCATCGAGCGTATCAAGGAAAGCCCGATCACCCACATGAACGGCACCGTCCAGACCCACTACCTCCGCCGGGTGGAGCTCGCGACCATGGAGCTCGCGGTGGACGACTGGAAGACGAATGCAAACCGCCACGTCTACCGCGTCGAGATGCCCACGGAGACCGGAAAGCCGTTCCTCGATTACATCCCCGTCCCGGCGCTCGGACGCATCCGCGTCGTTGACTCGGTGAAGGACCTCGGCCAGATCAGCCTGCCGGCGGTGTCCGGATCGAAGGAGTAGCCGGCACCGGAAGGAAAAAAGTTTTTCTGTCCGCCGCGATGCGGGCTTGATGAATCGCCGGCGGACAGGCAAAGTATGCGGTCTATGAGCAGACTGGAAGGCAAAGTGCTGGTGGCGCAGGGCGGAGGCCCGACTGCGGTAATCAATCAAAGCATCGTTGGGGTGACCCTCGAAGCGAGGAAATTCGCCCAAGTCAAGGCGGTCTACGGAGCGATCCATGGTGTGCGAGGGATCATCGAGGAGGATTTCATCGACCTCACCCGCGAGACCTCGCACAACCTGGAGCAGGTTGCCGACACGCCCTCCTCCGGCCTCATGTCCACACGCGACAAACCGGATGAGGAATATTGCGCCCGCATGTTCAAGGCGATGCAGAAGCACGACATCCGCTACTTCTTCTACGTCGGCGGCAACGACTCGTCCGACACCGTCCGCATCGTCAATGAGCAGGCGGAATCGGCGGGTTACGATTTCCGCGCCATCCACATTCCCAAGACGATTGACAACGATCTCGCCGTGAACGACCACTGCCCGGGATTCGGATCCGCTGCGCGCTTTGTTGCGCAGGCGTTCATGGGGCTGAACCTTGACAACCGCGCCCTTCCCGGAGTTTTGATCGGCGTCGTGATGGGCCGCCACGCGGGCTTTCTCACGGCCGCCTCGGCGCTGGCCCGCAAATACGTGGATGACGGCCCGCATCTGGTTTATGTGCCCGAGCGCCCGTTTTCGATCGAGCGTTTCCTTGCCGATGTCGATCGCGTTTACAGGGAACACGGCCGCTGCATCGTCGCTGTCTCCGAGGGGATTCAGGACGAGAAGGGCGAAAGCATCGCCGCAAAACTCTCGAAAGAGGTCGAACGCGATGCCCACGGCAACGTGCAGCTCTCCGGCACCGGAGCACTGGGCGATCTGCTCGGCGACGAGGTGAAGGCAAAGCTGAAAATCAAGCGCGTGCGCTCCGACACCTTCGGCTACCTGCAACGCTCGTTCCTGGGAGTGGTCAGCAACCGCGATGCCCGCGAGGCGCGCGAGGTCGGCGAGATCGCTGTCCAATACGCGATGTGGGACAACGTGGACGGATCCGTCGTCATCCACCGCCCCGTCCTGAATTACAGCGCCTCCTATGATCTGGTCCCCATCCGCGAAGTGGCGGCAAAGACCCGGCACATGCCGGATGAATTCCTGATTCCCGAAGGCAACCATGTGACGCGCGACTTCCTGAGTTACTGCCGCCCGCTGGTCGGCTCCAACTTCCCGGAACCCCACAGGCTCCGGGCACCCCGTGTTCCGAAGATCGAGTAGATCCGCTGCTGCACCGCCGGCCTTGGCACGATGCTGGTGCGGGTCAAACCCGGATTCTGCGATTGAAGAATTTTGACAGGATTTACAAGATTTTCAGGATTGATTTATGGCGGGTGAGCTACGGAAAAAGGCTTTCCAAGCAAGTTTCTGCAGCTCTCTTCCTTTGAATCCTGTTCATCTTGTAAATCCTGTCCAAAAACCGTTTTCGGGTTAAACCGCTCCAGCTTCCCGCCGTGGGACTTCTCAAAGACATTCTCTCGATCAACAGGAAGCCCGAGTCCTGCCGCGACTACGGTTCCTGCGCCTGCGCACACACGCCGTCGATTCCGAAGCATGTCTTCATCGAGCTCAGCGGTGCCTGCAATCTGGACTGCACATTCTGCGCCTATTCCTGGTCCTCCCGCCGCCGGGGACGCATGGACCTCGGCCTTCTCGAAAAAATCCTGAAGGATCTCCGCAAGCTGGAGCCGGTGGACTACGTCATGTTCTCCGCGCTCGGCGAACCGACGCTGCACCCGGACTTCGACGAGGCGTGCCGGATGGTTCACAGGGCGGGCTACCATCTGGTCGTGACCACGAACGGAACCCGCCTGCGTCCGGAGATGGTGGCCCTTCCGATCGATGAGCTTTTCATCAGCTTCAATACCCCCTCTCCCAAGGCCTATGAGATGAAGCATTCCGCAGTGGCGCTTCCCGAGCTGATCGCGAAGATCCGTGATTTTATCGATGCGGTGCCGTTGTTCGACACCGGCATCTACCTCTTCACAGAAAACCGGCTGCACTACCCCGATGCGGGCGCACTCATCCGACCGGAGGACCCCGCCTCAGCCCGGCACCTGCAAAAGCTATTGCGCGAATGGAACCCCTCCATCGAAGTTCCCTCCCCCGTCCCGGACACCATCGAGATCCAGCCGCACGTCTATGCGCGACTCAAACCGCTCACCCTGTGGGCGAACTGCAATCCGCCGGCTCACATTCAAATGGAAGAGGCTGTCTCGATTCCCGCCGCGACCTGCAACTACTACAAGCACCACATCAACATCCTCTGCGACGGCACCGTGTCGGTCTGCTGCGGCGACTACGACGCATCGATCCGCCTCGGGAATGTCGCCGCCGAACCGCTGCGGAAGATCTTTCTCCGGAAATACGAAACCCCGGACCTCGCGGTCCATGCCTTCTGCCGGCGCTGCAAAGGAAAGCCCGTCTCGTGAATCTGCTTTGCTCCCAAAAAGAATCTGTGAAAATCTGCGTCGATCTGCGGTTACTGCAGTAAAAATCCACCATGAAAAAGTCGGCCGATTTCCTCCTCGAAGCCAAGCGAAGCTCTCGAAAAATCGCGTGCCTGACGGCATACGACTACCCGACGGCCCGTCTGCTGGATGGCGAGGACCTCGACATCCTCCTCGTCGGCGATTCACTCGGAATGGTGGTCCTCGGCCACCCGGACACGACATCCGTGAGAATGGACGACATCCTGCACCACACGCGCGCGGTGGCGCGCGGGGTGACGCAGGCATGGATCGTTGCGGACCTTCCCGCCGGAAGCTGTCCGTCCCCGGAGGCGGCCGCGGAAAATTCCGTGCGCTTGATCGAGGCGGGAGCGGACGCGGTAAAGATCGAAGGCGGCAGGGAATGCCTGCGCATGGTTGAGGCGATCCGCGGAGCCGGAATCCAGGCCGTTGGCCACCTCGGCATGCTCCCCCAGCGCGTTGTCGAAGAGGGAGGCTACCGGATCAAGGGCCGCTCGGACAGCGAAGCGGAGCGCATGATGGACGATGCGAAAGCGCTGGAAAATGCCGGCGTCGCGGCGATCGTCCTGGAACTCGTGCATCCGCCGCTCGCGGAACAGCTCACCTCGATGCTCAGGATCCCCACGATCGGGATCGGCAGCGGCCCGGCCTGCGACGGCCAGATCCTCGTCATCCATGACGTCATCGGACTCTTTCCGTGGTTCCGCCCGAAATTTGCAAAGGCGCGGGCGGATGTCGGCGGCGAGATCCGGCGCGCGGCGGCCGAGTTCGTGCGGGAGACTCGCTCAGCCTAAGAACAGGAATGAACCCGGATCCGTCGATTCCTCACGCAGAGCCGCGGAGCCCGCAGAGAAAAACCGTTTTGGGATGAAATCTCATGCAGAGCAGCAGAGGAGAGAGGGCTGTAAAAGATGGGATGGACACCTTTCGAATGAATGCGCTTTTGTTCGCCCCCTGCGTCCCAGCGTCTCTGCGTGAGTCTCTTCAGCTCCCTTTGCCCGTTTGGACTCAGGCGGTGAGGGCGAACCGCTCTGAGCCGAGGAGACCGGATTTTTCGAGAAAGTAGTCGTAGCCGCCCGCGTAGGAGGTGACGGTCCCCGCGTTGATGTGGAGGATCCTGTTGGCGAGCTTGCGGATGAAGTGGACGTCGTGGGAGATGAAGACCAGCGTGCCCTCGTAGGCTTCAAGCGCGAGAACGAGCGACTCGACCGTGAGGATGTCGAGGTGCGTCGTCGGCTCGTCCATGAGCAGAAGGTTGGGCGGATCGACCAGGAACTTGATCAGATTGAGGCGGGTTTTTTCTCCTCCGCTGAGCACGACCGTCTTCTTGTGGAGGTCATCCTTGCGGAAGAGGAATGACCCAAGGATCGCGCGGGCATCCTCCTCGCGCAGCGTGCCGTTGGCGGCGAGGACTTCCTCGATGACGGATTTCGCCGGATCCAGCATCGCCGACCGATGCTGGCTGAAGTAGCCGATCTTGGAGTTGTGCCCCTCCTGGCGCGTGCCCTTCTGAAACGGGACGATTCCCGCAAGGATTTTGAGAAGCGTGGATTTTCCTGCGCCGTTGGGTCCGACAAGCGCCGTCCGCTCGCCGCGCTCGATCAGGAGATCGAGTCCTCGATAGACCGGGTTGTCGCCGTAGGCCATGTGGATCCCCTCCAGGCTGATCGCGCGCTGCCCTCCGCGGGGCGGCTGCGGGATCCGGAAGCGGAACGGCTTCTTCGGCGCCTCCGGACGCTCGACCTTTTGCATCCGCTCGATCTGCTTGAGCTTGCTCTGCGCCTGGGCGGCCTTGGAGGAAACCGAGCGGAACCGGTCGGCAAATTCCTGCAGGGCGGAAATTTCCTTTTGCTGGTTTTTATATGCGGCCGCCTGCTGCTCGTAGTTCGCCTCGCGCTGGCGCATCGCCTCGGAATAATTTCCGGTGTAGGAGACGATCTTCCTGTTGGCGATCTCGAAGACCTTGCCCACCAGGGCGTCCATGAACTCGAGATCATGGGAGATCAGGAGCACGGCTCCGGAGTAGTTCTGAAGATATTTCTGAAGCCAGAGGAGCGAGAGCAGATCAAGATGGTTCGTCGGCTCGTCGAGGAGGAGGAGATCCGGCTCCATCACGAGCAGCCGCGCGAGGTGGGCACGCATCACCCATCCACCGCTCAACTCCCTGGCCGGGCGCTCGAAATCCTGATCCCGGTATCCGAGGCCCTTGAGCATCTTGCGGGCTCTGGCCTCGACGTGCGGATTGCACAGCGCCTCGTGCTTCGCGTGGGCCTCGAGATATTCCGGACCGTCCACGATGCCCTGCTTCTCCAGCGAGGCGAGGGTTGCCTCAAGCGCGGGCACCTCGCCCGCCCGGCCGGTCGCGATGTCCAGCGCCGACTCTCCGCCGACGGCCTCGCCCTCCTGGGGCAGGTAGCCGAGCATCGTCCACTCGTCGCGCTGCACGGTTCCAGAATCCGGCTCATCGGTTTTCAGGATCAGCGAAAAGAGCGTGGATTTCCCGGCGCCGTTCGGTCCGACAAGCGCCGTGCATTCGCCGTAGTTGACCTGGAGGCAGGCTTCCTCGAAAAGGACGCGCCCCCCATGGCTTTTTTTCAGATCCCGGATCGTCAGCATCGGTCAGCGCTCAGCGAACGATTCCGCGCTGGGAGGACTCGATGAAGGAAAGCAAATGGTCGCGGACTTCAGAAGCGGGAAGCTCGGATGCGATTTTCTCGCACGCCTGCTTGACGTTGAGATTCGCGCGGTAGAGGAACCGGTAGGCTTCGCGGAGCGAGCGCACGTCCGCCGCCGCAAACCCGCGCCTTTCCAGTCCGACCTGGTTGATTCCGCGGATCTCGGCGGGGTTCCCGTCGGCGATCATATACGGCGGCACATCCTGCACGATCTTCGTGCACCCGCCGATGATTGCATGGCGTCCGATCCGGCAGAATTGATGGACCCCGGAGAGGCCTCCGATGACGGCATGGTCCTCAACGATGACATGGCCGGCGAGGGTTCCGTTGTTCGAAAAGATGACGTGGTCACCGACCGTGCAGTCGTGGGCGACGTGCGAGTAGGCGAGGAAATTCCCGTGGTTCCCGATCTTTGTCAGCGTGCCGGGAAGCGTCCCGCGGTTCACGGTGCAGAATTCGCGGAAGGAATTGTTGTTGCCGATCTCAAGGCGGGTCGGCTCGCCGGAATACTTCAAGTCCTGCGACCGCTGGCCGATCGAGCAATACGGGTAGAACACGTTGCCATCGCCGATTTTTGAAGGTCCGGCCATCGTGACATGCCCGAGCAGTTGGCAGTTCGTGCCGATCTCGACGTCCCTGCCAACATGGCAGAACGGCCCGATCACGGTCCCCTCCCCGATCACCGCTCCGGGATCGACCACTGCGCTGGGATGGATGCCTGTCATTTGTCAACCAGCCCGAAGAGGAGCAGCCCCTCGGAAACCACCTCGCCGTTGACAAGACACCGGCAGGCCGCCTTGCCGAGGCGCTTCTTGGCGCTCGTGAGCTCGCACTCAATGAAGAGCGTGTCTCCCGGCATCACCGGCTTGCGGAATTTCACCTCGTCCGCGCTCATGAAGTAACCGATTTTTCCGGCGTTTTCTGTCTTCAACATCATGACGATGCTCGCGACCTGCGCCATCGCCTCAAGCTGAAGCACTCCCGGCATGACCGGATGCCTCGGAAAATGGCCCTGGAAAAACGGCTCATTGATCGATACCGCCTTGACTCCGACCGCCCGTTTGTCGTCCTGCAATTCGATGATCCGGTCCACCATGAGGAACGGAAACCGGTGCGGAAGCACGCGCATGACTTCGTTGATGTCCATGGCACCGGACCCGGCCGCGATCGGACGAGGAGCGGAGGCAACGACCTCGGCATGGCGGGCTGCCAGCTTTTTCGCCGCCTCGGTATTGATGCCATGCCCCGGCTTGACCGCCACGACATGCGCGCGGAGCCGCCGGCCGCAGAGGGCAAGATCCCCGATGATGTCGAGGATCTTATGGCGCACAAATTCGTCCGGAAACCGCAGGGGCTCCTTGCTCAACACGCTGTCCCCGCGGGCGACGATCGCGTTCTCCAGGCTTCCGCCCTTGATGAGGCCCTTGTCCATCAGCGGCTTCACATCCTCGTAAAACACAAACGTCCGCGCCGCGGCGATCTCCTTTTCGTAGAAATCCGGAGTGATCTCGGCGGAGAGGAACTGGGTGAAGCGTCCCTGCGGTCCGACCTGTGTGCAGGAGACGCGGAACTTCGTGTCCGGCAGGATCATCAGGATCGACTCCCCCAGCTCGATCGTCAACGGCTCGGTGACCTCAAGGTAGCTGCGGGCGGCATCCTGCGCGACGATTCCCGCCTTCAAAATCATCTGCGCATACGCGGAGGCGCTCCCGTCGCCGATCGGCGGCTCGTTCGCGTTCATCTGGATGAGCGCGTTGTCCACGCCAAGCCCGCTGAGAGCGGAGAGCACGTGCTCGACGGTGTGGATTTTCACCATCCCCTGCACGAGCGTCGTCGCACGCTCGACGGTCTTGACGTGCGTGGCGGCGGCATCCACCACCGGCTCGTCCGGAAGATCCACGCGCTGGAATTTGAACCCGTGCCCGGCGGGAGCCGGAAGGATGGTGAGGGTGACGTTCTCGCCCGTGTGAAGGGCGCTTCCGCTCAGGGTCGCGGGAGATGCTAGGGTGCGTTGTTTATCCACGTGTCAATAAGGTGATTTGCTGTGCAGGACGTCGAGATACTTCTCGTTGCTGGCGCGGAGGCGCCCGACGAGCGCCCGGCCGATCGCGCCAAGGATTTGAATGGCAGCCGATGGCTGGAGACCGCCCAGGACGCCGATCGTCATGCGGGTGATCCGCAGCAGCACGCACGACTCGATCGAGGTCACATCAGCGGACCGGGGGCCGTCGTCAACAAGCGATACCTCGCCGAAAAAATCGCCGCTTTCGATCCGCGCAAGCCCGATCTCGCGGCCGTTGGCCTCGACCGTCACCTTCGCACTGCCTTCGAGAAGGACATAGAGGCAATGGCCGGGCTCGCCCTCGCTCATGATGCGTGCCCCTGCCGGAAACTCGAAAATGTCGGTCAGCTTGAGAAGCGCGGCCAGTTCCTCGTTGCCCAGACCGGCAAACAAGGAGAACTTCTGGAGGCGGGGGTCACCCGGCTGCAGGACCGTTGATGTGTGGTTTGATTTTTCCATCGAGCATTCGAATGCGTGTCGGGGCCATCCCGGCCACCGACTCGCTGTGTGTCACAATAACCAGCACGGCAATTTTTTGGGAAGCAATCTTTGAGAGTGTTTCGCAGACCCGTGCGGCATTGGCGGAATCGAGGTTGCCGGTCGGCTCGTCGGCGAGGAGCAGTCGGGGGCGCCCGGCGAGGGCGCGGGCGATCGCAGTGCGCTGCATTTCCCCGCCGCTGAGCTGGTGCGGAAAATGCCCGGAACGGGCGGAGAGACCGACCAGATCCAGCATTTCAGCCACCCGCGGTGCGGCCTTGCGGGAGGACTCGCCCCGCAGGAGCAGGGGAAGCTCGACATTTTCACGCACGGTCATCGCCGGAAGCAGGTTGAAGAACTGGAAGACGATCCCGAGGGTGTTTCTCCGATACGATGTGAGCTCCCTCTCGCCGGCACTATGCAGGGGAATGCGATCAACGAGGATCTCCCCCGACGTCGGCCGGTCAAGCCCGCCGAGGAGGTTGAGCAGCGTGCTTTTTCCGCAGCCACTCGGCCCGGTGACGCTCACAAATCCGCCCGCCGGAATGTCCAACGAAACCCCATCCAGCGCACGGACGATGCCGCTGCCGGAAGAATACGTTCGCGTGACATTTCGGAGATGGACCATACTGTCGCCAACCATTGCCGCGATGTGAGCACTGTTCAAGCAGACTTCGAGATTCTCGGGGAAACCCCCGACCTGCTGGCCGTTGCCAAACCGGCCGGCCTTCTCGTGCATCCGACGAAACCAGGCGGCCCCCGCACGCTCTGGGACGCCCTCAGGGAACTCCTCGGCTATGAACTCGTCAACGGGGGACAGGTCTCGCTCATCAACCGGCTCGACCGGGAGACCAGCGGGGCCGTGCTCGTCGCCAAGTCCCCGGAGGCCGCACGGACCGCCGCCATGGCGATGCAGGAGGGGAAAATCCGGAAGTCTTACCTGGTGATCGTCCACGGCTGGCCGCAGAAGGAGGAATTTGAGATCGACGCCCCGATCCTCCGGCTCGGCGATGTTGGAGAAACCTCCATCCACCTCCAGCGGGCAGTGCATCCGTCGGGCGTGGAGGCAAGGACGCGGTTCCGTGTCCTCTCAAAATTTGAGCGCGACGGGAACCGGTTCGCGCTGCTCACCGCCGAACCAGTCACCGGCCGCACCCACCAGATCCGCGTCCACCTCTCGCATGCCGGCCACCCGGTCGTCGGGGACAAAATCTACGGCCCCTCCCCGGAGTGCTATCTGGAGTTCATCCGCACCGGCTGGACCCCGCCCCTCGAAAAGCGACTCCTCCTCCCGCGCCACGCGCTCCACTCCGCCTCCATCTCCCTCGAGTGGAACGGCACCCCGCTCTCCTGGACCTGCCCCCTGCCGGCGGACATGACGGATTTTCTGAACGCCTCCGACAGCCTCAGATTACCTCGCGAAGCTGGATCGAGTCGAAGCGTTCGCTGCCGGCCATGACATCGCTGAGGATGATGAGCTGGTCGCCCTTGGTGATGAGCCCGCGACGCTCGAGTTCGACTTCGGCGTCAGCGATCGTGTGGTCGGGATTGATCCCGAACGGCATCTGGATCGGATGGGTGTTCCAATTCAGCGCGAGTCGGCGAACCACCTCGGCCGAGGGCGAAAACGCATAAATCGGAGCCCCCTCCGGGCGGAGGTGGCTGGCGTGGTCGGCCATGTATCCGCGGCGGGTGAAGACGACGATTTTTGAGTTCGGAAACGAGTTCGCGAGCGTAACAGCCGAGCGGACGGTTTTGAGGCGGGTGGTGTCCACGACCGCCTCCTTCGCATACCCGGCCCCTCCGCTGCGCGCGATCCGCCGCGCGACGCGGTCGAGGATTTTCACGCAATCCACCGGGTATTTTCCCACGGTGGTCTCGCCGCTGAGCATGATGGCGTCAGCCTGCTCATAAACCGCGTTGGCGACATCGGTGATCTCGGCGCGTGTCGGAAGCGGGTTTTCGATCATGCTCTCCAGCATGTGGGTCGCCACAATGACCGGGCGGCCGAACTGCACGCATTTCTTGATGATGCGGCGCTGGATGATCGGGAGCTCCTCCATGGCGCATTCGATTCCTAGGTCGCCGCGCGCGATCATCACCGCATCGGAGGCGCGGATGATGTCGTTCACATATTTGACCGCGTTCTGGTCCTCGATCTTCGCGATGGTTCTCGCGGTGCTGCCATGCTCACGGAGAACGCGCTTGAGTTCCAGGATGTCCGCCGCCTCGCGGCAGAAGCTCAATGCGACGAAATCCACCCCGAGCCCGGCCCCGAGCTCGACATCGGCGAGATCTTTTTCGGTGAGCGGCGGGAGGTTGACCTTGACGCCCGGAAGGTTGATGTGCCGGCGCGAACCGAGCGTGCCCGCGGTGAGCACCTCGCAGCGGATCCGGTTCGCATTTTTCTCGAGCACCTTCATGTGCATGACCCCGTTGTCCACCAGCACCGTGTCACCAACGGAGATGTCATCCACGAGTCCGTCGTAGTTCACATCGGTGGAGAACTGTTCCTCGCTGCGCGAGCCCCGGACCGTGAACTCGAAGATGTCTCCGGGCTTGAGATTGAGCTTGTTCTTGAGATCGCCCGTCCGGATGGCCGGCCCCTGCGTGTCCATGAGGATCGCGGTCACCGACTTCATCTCGGCGGCTGCCCGGCGGATCCTCCCCACGATCTCGATCACCCATTCATGGGTCGCATGGCTCATGTTGAGGCGGAAAATATCCGCTCCGGCCGCGATCATTTCCTTCAGTTTTTCCGGCGATTCCGTGGCCGGCCCCAGCGTGCAGATGATCTTCGTCTTGCGCATCGGCTCCAGAAACCCCGCCCCGCGCAAAAATGCAAGAGCGAAGCGGATCACGCCGGGCAGAGGAATGCTCGAGGAGCCCAGCGGGTGACTTGATAATCCGCGGGATCGAATGCGTTGTCCGAAGATGGCACATCAAGGGGAAGGATTTCCGGAACAGATGCCGCAACACCGCCGCAGGAAAAACCCGCAACAACACCGCCTGCGACCCTCAGGAATGCGCGGCGGTCCAGCATGGCGTCATTTTTATGCTGCCGGCCCCGCCTGCTTTTTAGGGGATTGCACCGGTGAGCCCGGCTTGTAAGGAACGCTGCCGCCATTGCGCACCTTGTATCCCCAGAGATCGATGTAATACTGACCGTCGCGGAATTCGTCGCCCCGCTTCTTCAGCTCGCCCTGCAGCCTCCCGTCGAGTTCGCCCTGCAAGGCTGCGAACTCCGGTTTGTTCGCCAGATTATTCAACTGATAAGGGTCCTTTTCGTCGTCATACAGGAGCCAGGCCCCCTTGAGATCGCGCACGTAGGTGTAGCGATCCGTCCGGATGGCACGATACTCCCTGTTGGCATCCCCGGTTTTGGAAAACGGAGCCACCCCCATGTAGAGAGCAACATGGTCTGTCGAGGCGGAGGGATTACGAGCCACCTTCGACAAATCCGTCCCTTCCACGCTCGGAGGCACGGGAACTCCGGACAGTCCAAGCAGTGTCGGCAGAATATCCGGGGTCGTCAAAGGCGTCTTCACCTCCCGTCCCTGGCCGCTCTTGGTATCAGGCAGGCGCAGGAGAAAAGGCACATGGGCCGATTCATCCCAGGGGACCTGCTTTTGCGCGGGCCGGACCCCCTGCGACCCGAGCATTTCTCCGTGATCCGACGTAAATACGACGATGGTATTTTTCGCCAATCCGGTTTCATCCAGGGTTTTCAGGAGGTCCCCCACGCACGCATCGAGCGCGGAGCAGTGCGCGTAGTATCCCTGTGCCTCCTTGCGGGCCGCTTCCTGCTGGTCCTCCGGCACATTGGGCCGGAGCTTGATCGTCTCCGGCGGATACATTTTCTTATACTCCTCAGGTGCGGTGGCATGGGGAAAATGGGGTGCGCCGTAGGAAACGACCAAAACGAACGGCTGACCTTTTCCGGTTGCGCGTTCCTTCAAATAGCTCTGGGCATCCTTCGTTTCCGCGAAGGCATCGTAGCCAGCCCAGACTTTCTTCCCGGGATCGTTTCCTGTGTAGTAAGGCGACTTGTTGTATTCGTGCGAGCATTCGTCGGCTTTCCAGTAGTCCCACCCCTGCCTGCGGTCCGGCGGAATATATTCGTTGCGACCGTGGCCGTCGATGTGCCACTTGCCGATGTAGGCGGTCGAGTATCCCGCTTTACCCAGGATTTCGGCCATGCAGAGTTCCTCGGACGGCAGATACGCGTCATTCAAGAACATCCCGGTCGAAGTGGGAAACCGGCCGGTGAACAGGGACGCCCGATACGGCGTGCAGACCGGAAGCACCGAGACCGCATTCGAGAAGTTCAGCGCCCCTTTTGCCAGTTGATCGAGATGGGGAGTCTTGACATTCGGGTCGCCTGCATACCCGGTGGCCGCACCACGCCACTGGTCGGCAAAAATATACAGGATGTTCGGTTTGTCCGGTGTCGCTGCCGGTGCGGACGAGAAAAATGCCAGCGAGCCGGTTGCCACAATGGCAATCTTCGTGAAGTTCAGGGGAATCATGATTTTTTGGGATGACAATTTGTTCGTCTCGCTGCATTTGCCCCGGCTGTCAATACACCAATGCGAGGCACACTTATCGCTCCAGAAAAAATTCCTCCGGAGCGAGCGCCCTGGCGCTGATGCTCATTTCATCGATGTTGCCGTCAAAGAACTGGCCCGTGTCTTCGCCCGCCTTGCGAACATAAGCCCCGATCCCGGCCACTGACAGACGATCGGGCAGCGTCTCCATTCCGCTCGCCGGCCGCATGCCGATCCTTTTTCCGTTCAAGTAAAGCAAGAGAACTCCATTCTGAAAACCCCCCGCCACATGCTGCCACTCCCCGGAGATGATCACCCCCTCCTTGGAAATCAACGCGGTTTTTATCTCTTTTCCCGAAAGGATCAAAAAACCGAAGCGGCCATCCGGTTGGGTCTCCAGGATCACCTCCTCATCGCGTGCGGGTGACGTCGCACGGAAAATGGCCGCCTGTCGCAATTCATTTGGCTTGATCCACGCTTCGATCGTCAACTCCTCCCGGCCGGCAATGAATTTCGCAATATCCGCAGAGCACGCATATTCACCGTTATTATCTGATGTTCCTTGATTTCGAAGGAGGAGGGAGCTCTTGCCGCCTCCCGGGGCCGGCTCTCCATACACCGGCTCCCGGTCGGATGGAGCCCGCGGTGCCTTCGCCCCAGTCAATTTTGCCTGACTGGAAAGGTCCTCCGTGAATGGCGAGCCCTGCTCTCCGTCAAAGTGCCAGCAGGCAACGGTCGTTCCACCTGGCCCGTCCTGTGCCCATGAACATCCCGGCCAAAACAGGATCATCAAAGCCGCCAAAGGGAGGATTTTCAGAAAATGGGAATGTCCGGTCGGGAGAAACACGGGGGTGCCCGACAGTTATCAATGGAGACATCAAATAAGCAACAGTGAATCTTCTCCTCCCTTCCGGCCATTCACAGAAGTCCTCCCAACTCCACGCTGTTTCAAATCTGGTTTTTGTGTCAGAAATTCCCGATGCCCAACCGGATTGACCTGAAGTTTCAGAGCCTGCGCGACAAAGGTCGCTCGGGATTTATCGCCTATATCACCGCCGGAGACCCCTCTCCCGGGCGAACCGCAGCCCTTGCGATCGCGATGGAGAGAGCGGGCGTGGACATCCTTGAGCTCGGCATTCCGTTCTCTGATCCCCTCGCAGACGGGGCCACGATCCAGGCCGCCGCCGGACGCGCCCTCGCGGCCGGAACGACGGTCCCGCGCGTCCTGGATATTATCCGTGAAATCCGCACCACTTCGGAACTCCCCCTCGTTCTCTTCACCTACCTGAATCCGATCTATGTT
Source organism: uncultured Chthoniobacter sp. (assembly GCA_964431635.1). Taxonomy (GTDB): domain Bacteria; phylum Verrucomicrobiota; class Verrucomicrobiia; order Chthoniobacterales; family Terrimicrobiaceae; genus QYQL01. Next base: position 132,372 of record CAYSKK010000012.1, read on the forward strand.
TACGGATTTGAAAAGTTTCTTGGGGACGCGGCCGAGGCGGGAGCGGACGGAATTCTGATCCTCGACCTTCCGCCCGACGAGGCGCTGAGGAATTCCGAGCTGGCCCGCAGGCACGGGCTGCACTCGATCCAGTTAATCGCGCCCACGACCCCGCCGGAGCGGATGGCATTCATCGCAAAATCGGCCGAGGGGTTCATTTACTATGTGTCACGCGAAGGGGTCACCGGCGAGCAGTGCACGCTTTCGCAAACCATCTCCACGCAGGTCGCAGAGATCCGCAGGCAGACAAACCTTCCCATCGCCGTCGGCTTCGGGATTTCCACCCCTGAACAGGCCCGCGAGGTCGCACGTCAGGCGGATGCGGTCGTTGTCGGCAGCGCGATCGTCCGCCACATCGGCGAAACCGGCGATTCCAAAGATCTGCCGGAGCGGATTGCAACGTTCGTCGAACCGCTGGCCCGCGCCGCCCGACGCTGAGGGCAGAAGGTCAGGAAAAGCGGACGAAATCCCTGAGAAACTGGAACCAGAGGAAAAACATCCCGCGAACAGTGTAGCGGATCGCGGAGTCCCCTTCCCTGCACAGGATCCCGCAGGCCAGATTGTGGTTTAGTTGTCCGCGAAAGTCCTCCTGGAGTTCGCTCTGGATCGCCTCCGGATCCACCGTGCGTGCAGCGCCGCCGAGGCTCTCCGGCAGGAACCGCTCGTGGCTCCGGCAGAGGTCTTCAATCGACGGCTCACCGGCAATCCGGTTCAGAAATGTTCCGGGATACTGGTGCAGGCCGTAGGAAAACGGGTAGTTCCAAGTGATGACCATACGGCCGTCGGAAGCCTTGGAGCGGAAGAAGACATAGTAGAACGCGAACTCCCCCTGCTCGATCAGGCAGAGGGCGGAGATCGTCGTCCGATCGGGATTGAGGAAATGGCGGGAGAAATGCCGCGTGTCATCATGCGTCCAGCCGGTATCCTCGACGTAGGCGAACCCGCAGTCTTCCATCTCGGAAGACAGCTCCTCCAGAGCCGGAAACACCGATCGGGGTGGCGGCGGCCGCTGCTCCAGGTTTCGCTCGGCGGGCAACCGCATCCGCCGCACGCGCGTCAGGATCTCCATCCAGGGGAGAAGAAACCAGGTCGAGGCAAAGAGGAGCCCGGCCACCACGCTGCCCCCGATCAGCCACCCGGCAAGAAACGATGTCCCCACCAGACCGAGCGTCCCCGTGCGGAAGAGGCCCGGGTGCCTGAAAGAACGCAGCGCGAACGCGAGCGTCCCCGTACCCGCCACAATCAGGATTTCAAATAACATTCTTCTCCTTGAGAAAACGCTCGAGCTGCGCGGTGTCGAAATCCGCCAGCACCGCACCGTCAGGCAGCTCAAGCGTCGGCGTCAGCGACTGCCCGGAAATCCGCCGCATCCTCGCGCTGGCCGCCTCGTCGGCGAGCACGTCCACCTCGCGGAAGTCGAGACCTCTCCCCCTCATCCATGAGACCGCATCGACGCACCACGGACACCATGATTTGATATACAGAACCATTTGTTCCAATTTCCATCCTTGCCAGCCCGCCGCCAAGTGATATTTTGACTTCCCCTTCCAAACGGCGCGTTCGTCTAGGGGTTAGGACACAGCCCTCTCAAGGCTGGTGCACGGGTTCGAATCCCGTACGCGCTGCCAACCTTTTGTTGGCTGTAAGCAAAAATGCAAATGTCCAACTCGTAAGAAACAAGCGTCCATTTTGGGAGGACGTGGACCGGCGGCTGGCAGGCTCTCGATGAGGGCCTCTGAGTTGGATTTTGAAGATTCCAGGAGCGCCGGGAGGCGCTATTCAGCCATTTTGGTCAAATTGTTCGCACCCATGTCGTGGCGTTCGACCATTCGATTCGGATTTCGGATGGGCTGATGACGACGTCGGCAGTCAGAGTGCCTGAAAGCCAGTCGGCAGAAATCTGTGAGGGGCCTATCCAGCGCCATGCCACCGCCTCGGCGAACTCGTTTGTCGCCACATAACCAGCGATCGTGCATGGCCCGGCTCCCCCCTCGAGGACAGGGCGGTAATACAGCCCGTAAATGACGGTCGGAAAGGTGAATGTCCACTCCGCGTGGCCAGTCCAGGAAGGGAGCGGAAGCCGGGAAACAACGTCCACCCATGCCCGCACGCGGGCCTCGGACGAGTAGGCCGAGAAGTCAATCGGCGCGGTGACATCATACTGCCCAGGTCCGGAGGCCTCTTGCTGGCCTACAAGCACGCCGTCGAGATAAAAGGCGAGCGCATAGATGCCGGCGGGAGCCGACACTCCGAGCGAGGCGGTGAGCGTCACGGTAGAAGTTCCGAGGGATCCGGAGATCAGGATCCCTGGCGGGATGAACTCCGTCAGGTGCATGGGAACTCGCTGACAGACGTCGCGAGTGGTGCCCACGGGATCAGTCGTCCAATCGCCAGCGAAGGCATCTGCCGTCTCAAAGTCGCTCTCCTGGACGATCCTCATGGTATGGAAGTCCGCGTCCATCAGTTCCCAGAGGCCTCCCGGCCGGCGGCGCAGCCAGGCGCGTAGGCCTGTAGATTCCGGCCATGCCTCGCGGCGGATTGCCTTCCCTGTGATCGCGAGATCTCTGGCAGCAGCCCATGTCATACGGTGATCGCCGCCTCCAAGTCGTAGCCGATGAAAAACGGATAATCGCTGCGCCCGCTCCTGGCGGCAATTTTGAATGACCCTCCGGCGGGGATCGTGAAGGAAACCGGATCGATCGCGCCCGGGCCGGTGCGCGCCACCACTCCGTTGAGCAGCAGGCTGTCCCACACGGATCCGCTGAGCACGACTTGCGCGGGAGCTGTGAAGGGATTGATCAGGATCTTTTCCCCGTAGTTTGACGTTGGAATTGGATCGGAGCCCGGGACGAAAATATCAGGCGTGGCCGGGACGGGCGGAATTTCCGTATAAGTCACCAACTCGGTTTTCCCCAAAGAATAGTTCCGCCAATAGGTTCCTGGAGCGAGATCGCCACCAGAAAAGCCGGGTGCAATTACCAACAAATTCCCGCTCTGGGCTCCCCACGATGGAGGATTGAGCTTTTTATAGCCCGGCACGTAGGGGGTTCCTGGAATCGTGTGACCTTCTGTCGGTGCCACCACCTCGCCCGCCTTGTAGTTCTCGAACGAGATCCCGACGCAGTGGTTCTGGTCCGGATCTGCGTCGGTCCAGTCGAGAGCGAGGAACTCCGCGCGCTGGAAGTCCTCGGCCTGGACGACCCGTTTGTAGCTCTCGTCGTAGGCACCGAGCCAGTGGAGCCCGCCGGCCGTGCGGAAGACGTAGCGGTCGGTCCATGCGGCGCGGCGCACTCGGGATCCGGATGCCGCCAGCGAACGAGCTGCCGGCCATGAAAGCCTCGCCTGCATCGGTTACGCTTCCTCGGCCATGTCGCGTGCGATCGTGATCAGGAAATCACGCGTGGTGAACCGGTAGTTCTCAGGTCCAAACCCGCCCGCGTAGTCTGGATTCGCCTCCTGCCATTCGATTTCAGCCAGCCCGTCGAAGGCCGTGCCGCTGTCCTTCTCGTAGCCAGAAAGAGCCGCTTCGAGCGCCGCGCCGGAAATGCTGGCATAGAGCCCGTAGTAGGCCCCGGTGCCACTCCCGAACTTCTTGAACTCATTCCCGAGCACCAGGCGGTTTTCCGGCTCCAGTTCCTTGATCGCCAGCGCCAGCGATTGGACATCCAGATCGAGCGCCTGACCGTTTTTCTGGAATGTGATCCAGAGGAGAATGCTGTCGTTCTCCTTGGCGAAGAGGTTTGGCGCATTGGCCCCCACCGTCTGCGAGCCGCTCGTCTTGGTCGTCGTGCCACCATCCACTTTCGTCGTTTCGACAGTTTGTTGCGATCCCGCCGCTGCCGCGAGGAATGTGATCTGGCGGGTCGCCACATCGATCTTCACCTCGTATCCAGAGCTTGTGAGCGCAGCATTGGCGGCCTCGATCCCGATCGTGAGCACCAGCGCGGCGCTCGTTCCGTCTCCATTGGTGGCGGTGAGCCCGCAGATAAAAACACCCGACGCCTCCGCCGCCCCCGAGATTTTCCCTGTGCCGGAGTCAATGCTGAGTCCGGTCGGAAGGTTCGGGCAGGCCCACGAGGTTGGCGTGTTTGTCGCGTAGGGCTGGTATTCCCATGCCTCCCACTGTTTGTAGCCCAGGATCGATGTGGTGGTGTTGATGACAGGAGCGGCCATGTTAGTAGATCAGCGCTTTCGGCGCTTCGGTTGAGGTTGTTCCATCGGCAGTCATGGCTCCCACGATCTTGTAGGAGATGTGTCCGGCGGCGGTGGTGATGCTGTTTTCGGTGTCGAACTTCACGAGCCGGGCGCGCAGGGCGAAGTTCGCATCCGCCGGGGCATTCGCGTTGTTCCCCTCCCAGGTGCCATAGCTCATCTTGTCGGATGTGATGGCATCCGCCGACCGGGATATCCGGACTCCGAAGAAATGCGCAGTCGCCAGCGGGGTGAGGATCAGGCGCTGCTCCAGCATGGGGGTCGCTTCCCAGACGATATCCTGGAGGTTGAGTCCCACCGGAGATGGGGAGGTGTCCTGCGGGGCGGTTCCGCGCTCGATGAGCAGGGTCCACTGTGCCCGGCTCGTGGCGAGGGCTGTCATGAGCTGCACGCCGAATTGCACCTCGAATTTCTTCCCGACCCGGAGCATCTGGTCGTTGACGAAAAGCATCCAGAGCTCGCGCTCGAAGGCCTCCGGATAGTAGCTGTTCGTCGCCCCGTCCCGGGTCACCTTGTAGAAGGCCCGTCCGTCGCAGGCGAAGAACTCGTTCTGCTTCACAGTTCCCGCCGGGCGCACTCGTCCGCCTGGCGAGACGATGAGATCCGGAGCGGCGTTGTTCTTGTAGACCTTCCCGGCATTTCCAGAGGCCGAGGCCGGCACCTCCGTGGCATTGTCCGCAGCGGAGTCATGCACCGCAGGGAGCATGTATGGCCCGCGCGAGGGAAGCTTGCTGACATCAAGCCCCTTTTCTCCAAAGGGCGACTGTGCCCCGCGATAGAAGAGCACTTCCGCCGTCGTGGGGATCTCGATCGTGAGCGTGCCTGTCACGGTTCCTGCTGCCAGCCCGCTGATGCTCGGGAGCAGGGACTCCAGCGTCCCGAGCCTGCTCTCCGTGTTATCCATGAAATCCGGCAGCGAGGGATACCCATCCCCTTCGATCACCTGGGGCACTGTCACGGTGAGATCGGCGGCCCACTGCGCCACAGTCAGCGCGGAGATGACCACGAAAACCCATGCATCCGTCGCGGGAGCACCCGTGAGAGCCGTCACCGTCACCTGGTTGTCATTGTCCACCGTCACCGAGAAATCCGTCCCGTCCACGAGCTGGCGGCCGCCAGAGATGTTTTCCCGCCCGAAGACGAAGACCGCCTCGCTGTTCAGCCCCGTTGCGAGCACGAAGGTTTCATTCTCTCCGTCGCCCACCGTCTCACGGTAATACTTCTGTCCCACCAGCTCATTGCTCGCGCCGTAGGGCTTGTAGGTCTTTGGGCTGTAGGGCCGGAGCAGCGCCAGCGTCGGGACTTCCTCCAGCTCCGGCAAAATCAATGAGCGGCGGATCGTGATCGGAAGCTTCAGCGCGACGATCTCTCCGGTGAAGCCGCTTTCATCAGTCCCCACCACGCGGATCTCCAGCGGCAGGGTCACGACATCCACGCGGCGCAGCATGGCCGCCAGCTCGGCGCGATCGAGAGTCAGCGTGAAGGTGAGATCCCCGGCAGGAGATTGCTCGACCGACTTTTCCAGCAGATCCTGTGCTGCGCCTGCATAGTCGCCGATGAACTCGATGCTCACCCGGTTCGAGAGCGGCAGCGTCACCTTGAAGCAATCCTCCCCCAGCGCCTGGAGAGCCGTCTGGATCGTATCCAGGGAATCCTCCCGCGAGAGCAGCGTCGTCTTGAGGTAGTCGCGCTTCAGCAGGAAATCGGTGCCAATCGACAAGGAAGTATGCGGCATCAATTGCGCAAATGCACACAC
>CAYSKK010000013.1:0-135008 GCA_964431635.1 uncultured Chthoniobacter sp.
CCAATGAAGTGTATGGACTAAGCCCATTTGTCGCACTTCAAAGTTGAAACTATTGAAGGCATATATATTTTGCTCGTCGACATGGAGAATCGGGACATGAATGGGGCACAGAATGACCCTTCTACTTATAAACGCGGCTTCGTGTTGAAAATATCAAAATAATAGCTCACGAACCGATGAACCGAATCACCATGCCTGCGGCACTTCTGGCACCTCGCCTGCAAAGCAGGCTTTGGTGCCAGAAGCAAGTGGTCGCGGGTCATCGGAGACGTTCGGGCATTCAAACAGCCCACTTTGATTTTCATTAATAAAACCTATGAAGAAACCAACACAACTAATCGCAGCTCTTATGGTATTTGCCGTCAATTCCATTGCACAGGCCAACCCGGATGAACTCGTCATTGAAGCGCAGGTAGATGGTCCCTCTGCACTCCACATTAAACCCAACTCAATGTATTGGGAAAATGGAGTAAATGCCAAGCCAGGAAGGGCAAATCTGCTTAACGAGCCGACGTATGTAAATGGAATTGCCTGGCTACCAAAGTGGAAAAAGCAAAAGGAGAGTAGAGGGGAAGATAAAACATTACCATATAACGTCGGGCTTGGGTCCACCAACCTTGCGCTAGAATTGCTCTCCGTTACAATGGAAAAAGGTCAAGTGGGAGTTGATAAGCGAAGTGCAATTGTTGAGAAGCAAGAGCACGGAGAATACATCATTACTATTCCAGATGCTGAATCAGGTGAGCGCTGGTATAAATTTGTTGTCAGAAAAAAATAAGACCAGACCGATGGACCCAATTCCCATGCCTTCGGCACTTCTGGCATTTCGCCTGCGGGGCAGGCTCGGATGCCAGAAGCATGTGGCTATCGGTCATCGCCGACATTCGGGAATCATATAGCTCAAGCTCATGGCGACGATAATCTCAAAAGCAAAAGCAATGCTTGTTCCAGTGGTTGCCCTGATGATCGGCGCTACTGCGGGCGGCGGCTGGATGTTCTACCTCTGCAAAACAGGGCCTCAGCAGTTATGGGTTGATTCACTCAATAATGGAACTGCGGAAGCAATCATCGGGCTCTCGCTTTTGCATGAGCAACGATATGATGATCTCCGCTTAGTGATGGAAGGCCGGATCGCGATGTCAGGAACGTCAGCGAAAATATTCAAGCATCCCTCATTCTCTTCCACCGAGAGGATGCTTCGTGGATATTATTTCTTCCTTGCCAAGAAAGATCCACCTCCGGCAATTGCTGCAATTTTGGAGGGATCACCAAACGTGACATCTGATCCAAGGAGTATCGCTGATGCAATGGTTGATGGCTCAAAGCAAGTTTTATCCCGCTCACTATTCCCCACAGAATGAACAATCCGAACGAACCGATGCACCAAACTACCATTCTTTCGAGACTTCTGTCACACATCCTGCTTGCGCAGGCTGTGCGCCAGAAGCAAGTGGTAGCTGGTGATCGGGGAGGTTCGGCAAAAACATGAAGACCTTCATTGTCGCCTTCATTTGTTTTTTGTGCGCCTTCCTGCTTGGCCTGTATTTCATGCAAATCGAAATGAATCATTACTTCCCCACTCCTGACGGATTAGGCGCAGCCCCTCATCCGTGGATACCGTCATTTGTCGCTATTGGTGGAGGGGTCATTTTGGTTTTGCCACAACTTCCGTTTGTCTTTATCGGAGAGATTCTTCGCACCAATACAATATTTCCATTGGCTCCAGCCATGACACGTGAATCAGTGCTGCCTCTCTACAGCGTTATTTCCGCAGCATTTTATTCCATGTTCATTTTTCGCGCCTCAAAGGAAATAAAGGCCGAACGGGCTCGTGCAGCTAATCGCTGGCCGTAGGGAGTTTCGATGAACATTGATTTGACGTTCCCCCGCTCAGGCACAGGGTCTGCTGGTAGCAGAGCAAGCCGAGTGCCTTCGCTCCCGATGCCTGCGATCCACCCACCCCGCGGTATGGTTTCAAGACATAGGTAACGTTTGTATTCAAGACATGGGTAACACTTTGGCAATCCGAACCTGCGTGAGCAGGATGGGAAAATGCCATGGAAAGAACCACATGGTATGGAAATCAGAACGGAGTTCGCCTTGTTGGCGTTGAAGCGGGAACGGTTGCCGACCTTGTAGATATAGCGATGTCCGTCAGGGCTGTGACAGCCATCTTTGGCGTTAGCCAAAAACAACTTGAGTGCTCGCGAGTATCACTCTAGTATCACAGTATGCGAACCGAACTCGTGACAACCCTCAAGCGCAAAGCGACCGACGTCATTTCTCAGCTTGCCAGCGACCAGGAGCCCGTGCTGATCACGCAGCATGGACTCCCTGCCGCATATCTCATTGACGTGGGGATGTATGAGGGCATGCAGAGCAGATTGGCCCTCCTTGAGGGTATCGCTCGCGGTGAGAAAGCCATTCTGGAGAAGCGCGTCCTTTCCCATAGGGGGGCAAAGCAGAGGATGGCACGATGGCTCGCATAATCTGGACTGAACCCGCCCTCCAGGATCTTGATGAGATTGCGGACTACATTTCTCTCGATAAGCCGGCGGCTGCGAGCAAGTTTGTTCAGCGAGTATTTGAGCGAATCGAACAACTTGCGAATCACCCGAAGACTGGGGCAGTGCCCGCCGAGCTCAAAGGCACACAGTATCGCCAGCTTGTCATTCCCCCAGCCCGTATTTTTTATCGCGCACAGAATGAGGTTGTTTACATTGTTTACGTGATGCGGGGAGAAAGGCTTTTTCGGAATGACGACTTGCTTGAAAGAGATATGGGGGCCAGTCGATCTGATCCCTGCCTGCGGGACAGCCTTGGATGCCAGAAGCAAACAGGGATAGGTCATCGGAGACGTTCGGTAAAAATATAACGATTCATGAGTCACGCCTACATTTTGTGGATTGCAGCATTAGCCTACGCTCTTCATGTTGTGGAAGAATACATGTTTGACTGGAAGGGGTGGGCCATCAACGTGCTCAGGCTTCCCGTGGACTGGGTGGTTTTTGCATTGGTCAATGGGGTTGTCATTGTATTGGGCATTTCCTGCTCATCGGTCGGCTGGTCGTTGCCGGCTTATGCGCTTTGTCTTCCCGCCTTGATGATGATTAATGCGACCTTTTTTCATGTCCTGCCATTTCTCGCCACCAAAGGCAGATTTTCGCCGGGTCTTGGGACGGCTGTTCTCTTGTTTTACCCGATTTCGCTGTGGACATTTTACGGGGCTTACCGTGATGGGGTTCTATCCATTTCCACATTGATCCTCTCCTTCATCATCGGTGCCCTGCTGATGGCTTCTCCGATCGTGATGCTGAAGTTGAGGTTTCACCCGTATTTCAATCAAAACAAATGAAACCGGGCAGATCGAATTCCCATGCCTGGGGCACTTCTGGCATTTCGCCTGCGGGACGGCACGCGCTGACGCTGGCCCTGCGAAATTGAACGTCAGGCATCCCCGGGTGTCTGATATTCCAGCAGCAGCCATTTGAACCCCGGCAGCTTGATTTCACCATGATTCTCCCGTTTATCACCCTCGCCCTCCTCTCTCTTCTCGGGCTCTCCTGCGTCGTGGCCCCGTTTCTGGAGCCGGGATCCTGATTCCCCCTGCGGTTGGGGACGCAGGATAGACAATGGTTATGCCGCTTGCAGCGGGATCATCACACGACAGAGGTAACCACTGAGGAATGCAATGATCCCACCGCAATAGCGGTGGGGAGCCCCAGCCAGCAGACCCAGCCCCCATGGTTTTCAAACGCCCTCCGCCCGCGAAAGAGGGCATCTGCCGGGGCCATTGCCCCGGCATCCATTGCATTCATCAGTGGTTCAAACCTCGTTCAACAATCCCGCCACTGGCGGCTCGACCATTATTTCATCCCTTTTGACTGTCTTAAGAACGTTTTGCAGATGAACCGGTTTTGCCCCGCTTACTTGCCGCGAACAACTTCCAGGCCATCAACGGCCGTGATCTGCGGGCGCTCTTTCCCGCTGAACGCCCCGTCCAGAAACTGCAGCGCGGCTGCGCGAAACAACTCGTGACGCCGGGGATCCACCCAGCCGCAGGCGAGCTGGCCGAGGAGATCGGTCGGCGACTCCGCGTCGCAGTGCGTGGCACCCGTGACTTTCATGACCTGAAGCGGTCCGCCGTAGTGCTGCAGCATGGAGAGCGCATTGCCCTGCCCGTTGAACGGAGAGGGCTCGGCCAGTAGCGCAAGGCCCGGGGCCTTCACCAGCGCGGCCCTGGAGGCCCCGCGCCCGGCATGGTCGACCGGATCCAGTCCGACCCATGCGTCCACCGGCGGCGACAGGGTTGAGGCAGCCAGCAGGGTGGTCAGGCCGCCCATGGAAAAGCCCACAAGCCCCACCTTGCCGTTGCCGCTGGCCTCGATCGGCCATTTGCCGGCGCGTCCGAGCTCCACAAGCCGCGCAATCGCCGCCCCGTTGCGAACAGGCCTGGCCCAATACGGCTGGGTCATCACCGCAGCGATCATCCCGTGCCCTGCGAGGTCCGCTCCCCATCCGGCCATGTAGCGCTTGCTCCGGCTGAAACCGTGCACCACGACAACCATGGGCCGGGGTGCCGCCTGCTTTTGATAATAAAAATCCACCGCCACATTGTCCTTTCCGCATGCGAGTTTGGAGGATTGCTTCACGACCCCGGCCGGCAGTTCGGGGCTCGTGGTGCAGGTCGTGCCGATCAGCAGCACGGTCACAATCGCGCACACGGTGACGAAGAGTCGCAGCAGTCGTTTCAGCATGGCAGGCCCATTTCTAAAGGATCCGGTTCCTCACCGCAACCAAAGGCCTCGCGCTCCGGCGCTCGCCGGCCCTATTGATCCAGGCGCAGCATGACCTCGTTGCGGCGAAGCAAGGGCGGCGTCCACGGCGGGTCAAAATAGGCATACACCGGTGCCGATGTGGATCCGAGCCCATGGGCCGCCATCCACGCCTTCAACTTTTCCAGATGCCGGCTCTCCTGCGCAGGGCTCCGGCTTCCAGAGAAGCGGAGCACAGCAAACCGGCCACCCGGCACGCCCTGCACCGTTACCGATCCGTCCGTCGGCTGCGGAACCTTCCCGGCATCCGCAGGCATGACAAAAGCCATCGTGTCATCCGGCTCGCTGCCGGACATGAAAACCGGCGTCGTCATGGAAATCTTCTGCTTCTCCCGGTTTCCGCCGGAGATGAACCGGAAGAGCCGGTTGAAACTGCCGCCGGAGCCCCCCTCCCTCATCGTGGTTTCTGCAACCATCAGCTCCGGGTAGTCCCTCAGCTCAAAATCACCATCCGAACGCACGATGACATAAGGGGCGGATTTGTAACCGGAGCGGGATGCCTGACAGCCTGCACACGCCAGCAGAACCCCGATCACAAGGATCGCGACAAGTGGAATCAGCTTCCCCATGCGGCCACTGTAGGCGAAGATCGACCGGGAGAAATATGAAATTGTTTCCTGTGTCAGAATTTTGTGGATTGCCGGTGACTGGACCGGCTGTCCTGCCTGCGAATGCCGCGCAAAACATCATGGCCGCGACGCCGCAAATGAGGACGCGATGAAAATCTCCATCAGCGATTTGAGGAACTTGTCGGAAGCTCCCGACGCGGATGCCGTCGTGGTGATCGATGTGCTGCGGGCATTCAGCACGGCGGCGGTCGCTCTCGATCTCGGGGCACCGGAAATCCATCCCGTGCTCGACGTGGCGGAGGCGTTCGCCCGCCGCGAACGCGAGCCGGGCCTCGTCCTGATGGGCGAGACCGACTGCCGGCCGGTGCCGGGATTCGATCTGGGAAATTCCCCGGTCGACGCCGCCGCATTTGCATTCCGCGGGCGCCGGGCCGTGCAGCGGACGACCGCGGGAACCCGCGGGCTCGTGACGTGCGCGTCCGCGCGCTCGCTGTGGGCATCGAGCTTTCTGGTCGCCTCCGCGACCGCCGCTGCGATCACCGCCACCGGAGCACGGAGCACGGCATTTGTCATCACCGGCACTGTCCACTACGGGAGCGCGGACGAGGACCTCGCCTGCGCGGATTGGATGTCCGCGCTTCTCCGCGGAGAAAGGCCGCCCGCGGAACCGTTTCTCCGGCGGGTGCGCGAGTCCGTCGCCGCGTCAATGTTCCTCGATCCTGCCAGCCCGCTCCACGCACCGGCAGATGTGGATTTCTGCGCGCGGGCGGATGTTTTTCCCTTTGCGATGAAGGCGGTATCCGGGCCCGGAGGCCTGACCCTCCGGAGCGTTCCGGCATCGCCATTGTGACCGCGACGCGGGGCATGATATTGCTCGCCTGCGGGAAAAAATGTGCAAAACTGAATCCAGCCAGACACCCCCCCCCGGCCGTAAACCCGCAACACTCATGCTTATGAAATCCATCCTCCTCAAGTTCCTCCCCGCAGCCTGCGCCGTCGCGCTTCTGACACCGGTTCAGGCCGGGCAGACGCTCGACCAGAAAGCCCTGGCTTCGCTCCAGCGGATGAGCAACACGCTCGCGGCCGCAAAAGCCTTCACCTACCAGTCCAGAACAATCTCGGAGGTCCCCGCCAAGACCGGCCAGTTCCTCACCCTGTTCTCCACGGCGGATGTCGCGCTCAAGCGTCCGGACAAACTTCGCGCCCACCTCACCGGGGAAGCTCCGCATTTCGATTTCTATTATGACGGGACGACCGCGGCGGCCTTCGCGCCGGCGGCAAATGTCTATTCGCTCTCCAAGGCTCCGGCGACGATTGACGAGATGCTCCCGGGGCTGGAACAGGAAACCGGCATCCGCTTCGCGTCGGCGGGACTTCTCTTCAGCGATCCCTACAAGGTGCTGACCAAAGGACTGATAAGCGCCCTGTTTGTGGGACCGTCGACGGTCAACGGCACACCTTGCGACCATCTGGCTTTCCGCTCCGAGGGCGTCAACTGGGAGATCTGGATCGAATCCGGATCGCGCGCACTGCCGATGCGCATTGCGGTCACCTACACCGACCGTCCGAATTTCCCCCGCACCATTGTGGAATTTTCCCGGTGGAACCTCCATCCCGGGCTCTGGCCCGGCAACTTCATTTTCCGGGCGCCCTCCGGCAGCCGCGAAATCCCGTTTCTTTCCGTCCTGAAATCCTGACCCCCTGTTCCCATGAAATACCCACTTGCCGCACTTTCCGCTCTCTGCATCGCGCTCTCCCAGGTCGGCTGCACCGGCTACTACGCCACAGGCCCGGGGCCGGGGCCGGTCTACAGCGGTCCGAACTACTATCCCGCCGTGGGCTGGGGCGGAGCGGGCTTTTACGGGGGTGCCTGCTACAATAACTACAACCGCTATGGGTCATGGAACCATAACAGCTCCGGAAATGTGAACACCTGGCGCGGCGGATCAGCCTCATGGAACGACGGCAGCGGCAGCGCGCATGGATCGCGCGGCGGATCGGCTTCCTGGAACGACGGGAGCGGCAGCGCACACGGATGGCGGGGCGGCTCGGCCTCGTGGGGCGGAGGCTCCGGCTCATGGCACACCGCCCGGGGCGGCAGCGGATCGTTCCGCCGGTAGGAATCACACGCGGAGCGCGGCCGGCTCTTCAGGGTGCAGCCGGCTCGTGAGGCGTCTTATCCCATTCGACTGCTCCGTCCGCGGGCATACGCCACGATTGCGGCGTGAATCGCAACGGCGATCAGAAATCCGGTCGCATGGAACGCGATGGATCCGGTCTTCTGCAGCAGCCAGAGTGCCCACACCCCCATCGGGAGGAAGAGGAAAACGGCCGTCCAAAGACCGGGGTTGTAGCGGCGGAAAACCGATGCGTGGATGACATGCACCACGGCATTCACAAGGACCAAATAGACGGCGATGAGGGCGAACCCGGGATTTACCTCCCTTGCAAGATAGAGCGAGCAGGCGGTGACTCCCCAGACGCCGGGCACGTTGATGACAAACACCGCAGCGGGAGAAAGAACTTCCCTCCCCTTCCCGATGGTCGCATTGAAAAATTTCCGGAACCGGTCGTCATCGTGCTCCTCAAGCTGGTGCAGCATGTAGGCGGGCAGGAGGAGAAACGTTGCGATCAGCGCGGCGGGCCAGGAGCTGACGAGGATCGGGGCAAGCGCCAGCAGGAGGATCCCCGCCAGGGCGCCGCCATAGACCCAATGGGTGATCAGTCGTTGAATCATCCGCGGAGTGTGGTTCCGGGCCACGCCGATAGGAATGCAAAAAGCAGGACAAACACATTTCATTTTCAAATTCCAAAGCATGAGGGATTGAGAATACCGCGCGCACCGTTCAATCTTCCGGGATGATTTCGATTCGGGAGGATGGCGGGAGCGCAGCGTCGGCATTTGAGCAGGAGATCCATGGGATTTTCTCGGAGGACGGAAAGCTGTCTCACGGGGCGGGATTCGAATTCCGCAGGGAACAGCAGGACATGGCGTGCGCAGTGGCGAGGACGCTCGAACGCGGCGGGCAGCTCGTCGTCGAGGCCGGCACCGGGGTCGGCAAATCCCTCGCCTACCTCGTGCCCGCAGCCCTCCATGCCGTTCGGACAAAGCGCAAGGCAGTGATCTCCACTCACACGATCGCCCTACAGGAACAACTGATTTTCAAAGACATCCCTTTTGTCCAGAAGCTGGTGGACGAGGATTTCGATGCGGTCCTCATGAAGGGGAGGCAGAACTACCTGTGCACGACCCGGCTGGCTCGGGCGTTCCACCAGGCGGCCGACCTGTTCACCACCGAGCAGAAGCCCGAGCTGGAGAGGATCCGCGAGTGGAGCCTGTCCACGAAAGACGGCTCGCTCAGCGATTTTCTCGAGCAGCCGGATCCGGCAGTCTGGGAGGAGGTGCGGAGCGAGCAGCACCTCTGCACTCCGAAGACATGCGGACCCCAGTCGGGCTGCCACTACCAGGCGCTGCGGCGGCGGATCGCGGGCGCCCACATGGTTGTGCTGAACCATGCGCTTTTCTTCACGCTGCTCGGCGCGGTGGAGGACGCGGAAAACCGCACGGGTGGACTCCTCTTCGCAAACGACTTCGTGATTTTTGACGAGGCCCACACGCTCGAGGAGGTTGCTTCGCGGCACATCGGGATGGAGGTCTCCCAGCTCGGCCTCCGGCGGGCCGTCCAGCGGCTCTACAACCCGCGCACAAAGAAGGGGCTCTTTCAAATGATGAAAAACGGGGGCGCGTGCAAGGCAGTGGCAGATATCCTCCCGGTGGCCGACGGATTTTTTGAAAGCGTGTCGTCCAAGTGCGAGTTCAAGCGGGGCCGGGAGTTCCGGGTGCGCGAGGCGGGGCTCGCCGACGGGGGCGACGTCTGCTCGAACCTTGCGAAGCTCGGCGAGCTGATCGCCGGCGAGGTCGCGCGGTGCAAGGATGAGACCGGAGCCGCGGAGCTGCAGGACACCGCGCGCAAACTGCGGACCGCTCGCGCCGCGATCACCGACTTTCTCTCGGTGGATCAGCCCGACCACGTCTATTGGGTCGAGCAGACCGGCCGCAAGGAGCAGTTCTGCACGCTGCGCGCCGCGCCGGTGGACCTCGCCGACGCCCTGCGCAGGCTCCTCTTCCGCGAGGGGGCCTGCTCGGTTCTCACCAGCGCCACGCTCTCGGTGGGCACCCCCAACCTCTCCTACTTCCGCCAGCGCGTCGGAGCGGAGGATGTCCCGGCCCTGCAGATCGGCAGCCCGTTCGACTACGAAAGGCAGATGAGCCTCCACCTTGTCCGACAGATGCCCGAACCGAAGGACTCCGGCTACGAGAAGGCGCTGGAAAAATGGATTGCCCATTTCACAGACAAGAGCCTCGCGCGCGCATTCGTCCTGTTCACGAGCTACCAGACGATGAGGACGGTCGCCGAGGCCATGGAGGCACACTTTGAGAACAAGGGCTGGCCTCTGCTCGTCCAGGGTGCCGGAATGCCGGCGCAGAGGATGGTCAGGGAGTTCCGCGAAAACCCTCACAGCGTCCTCTTCGGAGTCTCGAGCTTCTGGACGGGAGTGGACGTGCCCGGCGATGCCCTGTCGAGCGTGATCATCACCCGCCTGCCGTTCGCCACGCCCGACCATCCGCTCACCGAGGCAAGGCTCGAAGCCATCGAGGCCGAGGGCGGACGTGCCTTCGAGAGCTACTCGCTCCCGGAGGCGATCCTCCGGCTTCGGCAGGGCGTCGGACGCCTCATCCGCAGTAAAACCGACACGGGAACGATCGTCATCCTCGACAGCCGGATCGTCAGCAAGCCGTATGGGAAATCCTTCCTCCGCGCGATGCCGAAGTGCCCGGTCGAGATCCATTGACTTCCCGCCCTCACGCCAACGGACATCGAACGGCCGTTGCCTGATCCAGCCTGCCGGGCGGATGGCCGGAAGTTTTTTGCGGCTAATTTTTTCTGACAAGATATTCAGGAAGCCAGCCATGATGCATCCCCCCCCGGTGTCCTTCATTTTTGCGTTTTGCCTTTTCTGGAGTCAGGCCATCCCGGTCCGGGCGGAAGTGTCCCCGCCTCCTCTGAGGGTGCTTGGCGATGACTATCCCCGCGCGTTCTTTTTCCGGCAATCCGAGGGCCTTGCGGCCGGCGGCCGGCTCACGTTCGAGGAGTGGGACGGGAGCTTCAGCCGCCTCTCAGGCATCATGGGAAAGGCACTGGACGAGGAGCTGCCGGGGCGTTCCCGGAACATGGATTTTTTCACGCGCTTCAAACAGGCGCATCCCGATCAGGTCGTGCTGCTGCATTTCAACGGCAATGCCCGGGATCCACGATGGGAATCGCAGCGGTTTTTTGCCGGCCACTGGCTCTACTACAACGGCGCAAAAATTTTGTCGGAAGTGCGCGCGGATGAACGGGAGAGCGACATCCAAGTATCGGACGCATCACTGTTCGAGACCGGTACGGGACGCTACAAAAATTCCAACGACGATATCGGCCTCTGTCTGCTCGATGCCGCCGGCCGGCCGGACTGGAATAAAAGCGAACAGGTGCAGCTCCTCTCCGTGGATCGTGCGAAGAACACCATTCGCGTCCGGCGCGGATGCTATGGCACAACGCCGGGGGCTTTTCCGGCAGGGCAGGCTTACGCCGCGGCCCACTGCACCGAAGGTCCGTGGGGCAAGGACTCAAACATCCTCTGGTTCTACAACTACGCGACCACGTGTCCGAAGGATGCAAACGGCCGCTCCTGCGCCGAGGTCCAGGTGGCGCACCTCTGTGAGCTTTTCGGCAAAAGCGGCGCGCTGGCGGCCTTTGACGGACTGGAGTTCGACGTGCTTAACAACAGTCCGGCCGGACACAGCCGCAAACGCGGTCCGGATTGCGATGCGGACGGCAGAGCCGATGACGGGATCGTCAACGGCGCAAACGTCTACGGCGCCGGCGTCATCGAATTCTGCCGCCAGCTCCGCGCA
This sequence comes from uncultured Chthoniobacter sp., assembly GCA_964431635.1. Lineage (GTDB taxonomy): Bacteria > Verrucomicrobiota > Verrucomicrobiia > Chthoniobacterales > Terrimicrobiaceae > QYQL01. The sequence continues at coordinate 11,364 of CAYSKK010000013.1, forward strand.
GGGCTGGGCGGGGAAAAAATCATCCTGGCCGACGGCGCGACCAGGCAAAACACGGCGCAGCGTGCGTTCGAAATCCTCAACGGCATCGAGAGCGAGGGATGGCCGCATTTGTCCGATTGGAAAATCCGCGATTGGTCGGGCGGGCTGAACCGCCATTTTTTCTGGAGCCGGAGCGCCCGGCCGCCGGCGCTCAATTACATCAACCACAAATTTGTCGGCCCGGGTGTCGGAAGCGCGGAGGAAAGGCAGCCCGACGTGCCGTTCAACATCCACCGCCTCGTCTTCGCCGCCGGCGTCTTCACCGACTCGGCCATCACCTACTCCTTCACCCCGCCGGGCGTCCACAAGGGCACGTTTCCGATCTGGGACGAACTCGTCATGGGCGCGGAGCAGCGTCCCGGCTGGCTGGGCAGGCCGGAAGGGCCGGCTGTCCGGCTGGCAGCGCAGGCCCCGGATCTGCTGTGCGGCAAGGGCAGGCCGCCGGACAAAGAACTGGCCGCCCGACTCGAGAGCGCCGACGCAAACATCGAGCTCGACGGAGGCGCGATCAAGATCAGCGGTAAAAAACCGGATGCCCGGCAATTCCATGTCCGACTGAAGGGCGTTCCCTGCTCCGGCACGGACCTGTTCGTCTCCGTCACCGCGCGCGGCGAAATGATGAAAAACGAGCCGCCGGAAATGGCGCGGCAGATGTCCCTCGGCATCGGCGAAGAGGACTCGTTTTCGACATGGGTGAACAAGGAGGATTTTTCTTCCAGATTTTTCTTCAATGACGTCCGCACGCCGCAGGTGGACCTCGAGTTCACCGTCGAATCCGCGGAGCCCGTCTGGATCAGCTCCGTCACGGCCCACTCGCATCCCGATGTGATCTTCCGCGAGTTTGAGCACGGGCTCGTGCTCGCGAACCCGTCGCCGCGGCCCTACACATTCGACCTTTCAAAGCTGCTCCCCGGAAAACAATTCCGCCGCCTCCAGGCCACCGCCGGACAGGACACGCAAACCAACAACGGCAAGCGGGTGGGCAACTGCGTGACCCTTGGCGCCCAGGAGGGGCTGTTCCTTGTAAAAGAATAGGCCGGGATCTCCGGAAGCCGGCACAAATCCGGAAGCGGAAAGTTCCCGCCGCCGGATTTCGCAGCTTGTGGAGGCCCGCGTTTTGGGCCACGTTCCGGATCAAATCATGAAAAAGTCCGGGTGCCTGATGCTTGTCCTGTTCATCGCGGTTTGCGCGAGCATGTTTGTCAACCTGCTCCTGCTCGCCGCCCTTGGCGCCAAGGGGGGATCGAGCGTGGCAGGTGTCAAACTTCTGCGGCCGAAGGTTTTTGAGGAGCGCGTTCTGGTGGATGGCTCGGACTCCTCGTCGAAGGTGGCGGTGATCCCCCTCGACGGCATCATCGCCTTCAGCGAGTCGGGCAGCCTCGGACAATCCATGGTCGAGGATTTCAAGGCGGCGCTCGAGCAGGCGGAGGAGGACAAGCAGATCAAATCGGTCGTCCTGCAGGTCGATTCCCCCGGCGGGGAGATCACGGCCTCGGATGTGCTCTACGACGCGATCTGCAAGCTCGCGCGGCACAAGCCGGTGGTCGTCTATTTCAATTCGATCGGAGCCTCGGGAGCCTACTACGCGGCCTGCGGGGCGAACTGGATCATGTGCAACGACACGACGTTCACCGGCAGCATCGGTGTGATCATCTCCACGCTCAACTACCGCGACCTCTTCGGAAAGCTTGGCCTCCAGTCGGTCGTCTTTAAAAGCGGGAAATTCAAGGACATGCTCAACGGCGCGAGGGAAATGTCACCGGAGGAACAGGCCTACATTCAGGGACTCGTCATGCAGAGCTACGACCGGTTTGTCGGGATCGTGGCCCGCTCGCGCAAACTGGACGAGAAAACGCTCCGCGAGGGGGTCGCCGACGGACGCATCCTCAGCGGGACCGATGCCTTCGCGAACAAGCTCGTGGACGAACTCGGCTACATCGAAGACGCCTACGACAAGGCGGCGGAACTCGGAGGCGCCCCCGGCGCCCAGGTCGTCAGATACGAGCGCAACTACAGCTTCGACAAATTCCTGAGGATGTTCGGCGAATCCCGCGCCTCGGCAAAAATCGAGCTCGACGTGCTGCCGAAGGCCGCCCGGCTGGAACCCGGCCGGGTTTATCTCCTGCCCGCGTTTTTCACGCCCTGAGTCTCAAGCTCAAAACCGTTTTTCTCTGCGGGCTCTGCGCCGCTGCGTGAGGAATCGCCGGATCCGGGTTCAATACGACTTCGCCCAAACGACCCGCTGCCGGCTCGGCGCGCCGGTGAATGGACACACTCCGGGCTCGGGGGATTCCTCGAACGGGATGCACCGGATCGTGACCTTGAGATCGTTCTTGATCTGCTCCTCGACCTCAGCGGTTCCGTTCCAGTGAGCCAGCGCGAAGCCGCCGTGGATTTCCGGCTTGGAGGGGTTCTGGGGAGTAAAGAAGGCATAGAACTCCTCCTTCGAGTCGATCGGCTTGAGGTGGGTCTCCCGGAATGCGGTCGCACGGGCGAGCAACTGCGTCTGGATGTCGCCGAGGATCCCGGCGATGCGCGCGGGAATTTCCGCCATCGGGAGAAATTTTTTTTCCTTGTGCGGGCGGTCGCGGCGGGAGACGGCCGCGGTGCCCTGGGCAAGATCGCGCGGCCCGATCTCGATGCGCACAGGCACTCCCTTTTTGATCCACTCCCAGCTTTTGACCCCGCCGCCGATATCGCGGGCGTCCACCTCCACAGAAACCGGCTCGCCTTCCCATGTGGAAGACCGCAGGGATTTGGCAAGCGCCTCCGCGGCCTCCAGCACGGCAGCTTTGGAGTCTTCCTTCGGCGTGATCGGAATGATCACGACATGCGCGGGAGCAATCCGCGGGGGGAGGACCAGCCCGTCGTCGTCCGAGTGCGCCATGATCAACGTCCCGATCAGGCGCGTGCTCACGCCCCAACTCGTCGTCCACGCATGCTCGACCGCGCCGTCGCGGCCCTGAAACTGGATCCCCGAGGCTTTTGAAAAATTCTGTCCGAGGAAATGCGACGTGCCGGCCTGGATCGCCTTCCGGTCCTGGACCATCGCTTCGATGCAATACGTCTGAAGTGCGCCGGGGAACCGCTCGCTCTCGCTCTTCTCTCCGGTCAGCACGGGCAGCGCCAGAAATTCGCGGGCGAACGTCTCATACACGCGCAGCATCTTCATCGTTTCCACTTCCGCCTCCTCCCGCGTTTCATGGGCGGTGTGCCCCTCCTGCCAGAGAAACTCCGCCGTCCGCAAAAACAGGCGCGGGCGCATCTCCCAGCGAACGACATTCGCCCACTGGTTGAGCAGGATCGGGAGATCGCGCCAGGATTTCACCCAGCGGGCGTAGGCCGCCCCGATGATCGTCTCGGATGTCGGCCTCACCACGAGCGGTTCGGTCAGTTCGCCGGCCGGAACCAGCTTCCCGTCGCGGGCCTCAAGCCGGTGGTGCGTCACCACGGCGCATTCCTTCGCAAACCCCTCGACATGCGCAGCCTCCTTCTCAAGGTAGCTCAGCGGAATGAACAGCGGGAAATACGCGTTGCGGTGACCCGTCTCCTTGAACATCCGGTCCAGCACGGCCTGCATCCGCTCCCAGATCGCATATCCCCAGGGTTTGATCACCATGCACCCCCGCACCTCCGAATTCTCGGCCAGATCCGCCGCGCGGATCACCTGCTGATACCATTCCGGAAAATCCTCCTCCCGGCGCGGGGAGATCGCATTCTTTTGTTTGTCGTTCATGGAAGCGCACATGTTTGCCAACCCGGCGCGGCGGTAAAGACCTTTCTTGCCGCCCGGGCGCTTCCCTCGCGCCCGCCTGGCGGAATTTCACCCCGCTTCGTCGCCCTTGCCGATCCCGGGGAGAATGCATACAGCCCAGACAAGAACGCCGGCGGTCCAGGCAATGGCGGCATAGGCATAATGGCTCCACTGAACCCCGGGCATCCAGTCGGCGGTGACGCGCGTGAGCATGGCCAGCACGAGGAGCGCACAAAGAATCCGCACCGGCCAAATCGGGGCCGAAAATTTTCCGGATTGCCCGCTGTGCCCGAGAATGACCCGGCTCGCCACAATCAATGCGAGCAGGCTGAAGCCGGTGATAAAGACCACATGCAAAAATGTCGGCGTGCGCTCCGGCAGCACCGCCAGCAGGAGGAACCCGGCCGGAAGCGAAACCAGCGCGATCCGCAGACCGAAAGCCAGCGACCCTCCGCCAAAACCTGCCCGATGGAAGGGCACCTCAAGGAAAAAGAAAACGAACATCACCGCCGCCCGCAGCGCAAACCCCCAGCGCGCGAAACCAGCGGCCTCAACGACAAAGCCTGCGATGACAAGCAGGCCGCACGCCGCCGCGAACACCGAGCGGGAGATCCACCCCGCGGGAAGCGCCAGGGATTCCGGAAAGCTCTGCCGGTTCTGAAGCCCGAAAAACCGCGGGAGCAAAAATGCCCCGACCCCCATGGCCGGCAGAAGGACAAAACCCTGATAAAGCAGAAGCTTGGAGAACGGCAGCACCCATGCTGCCACCAGCCCGGGAGCCACCTGCGCAGCAGCCAATCCGAAGGACCCCGCCAATGCACACAGCATCCCCATGGCAACCAGTACAAACGCGGGAGGCGGTGTGTCCCTGCGCAAAATCACCCGCACTCCGAGCAGCAGAACAAAGATTCCCATCGTCGCAAAAAACGCCAGGTCTCCCCATAACGTCTGCCCGGACCACTGGAGCCACGCCGTCCAGCCCCATGCCGCAGCGAGTCCGAGGGCCTCATAAACCGTCACCTTCGGCGCCCCCAGCAACCGCGGAAGCGCCGTACCCAGAAAGCCCGCCACAAAACATCCGAGGAACCCCTCGATCATCACCCGGGCATGCGGGATGCCGGGATAGAAAGAAATGACCTTCCAGACAGACAGCGGCCACATCATCACACCGGCTATTCCAATGGCCACGCCAAGGGGAAAAAGCAGCCGGTAGGGCTCGCCGGCCGCCACCAGCCACCAATACCCTCCCGCCCCGCCCGCCGCCCGGACGGGACGGCTGCGCCTGATGACCGGGCCGGTGGATTCTGGGCTCCTCACCCGCCCAGCATGGGTCAAATACACAGCCGGCACAAGAAATAGTGATTATTTACTCTTTATTTGTTTTTCCGGGCCGGGTTCTGAAAATTCCACGCCCACAATCCCCATCCGGAATAATCTGGCAAAAAAGACTTCGAGTGCTAAAAGATTTGAGCTCTTTTACACATCCCGTGACTACCACCGACCCTCAAAACCCCCATCCATCCCCATCCGGAACCCGAGCCGACCTGCGGCCGGAACACATCCGCGACGCCGTGATACGGCTTGCGGGAAACTCCCAGGACGGCATCCAGAGCGCGGGAGCGATGCTGGCCCGGCTGGCCGGACGAAGCTCGCAGGATGTGATGACCTACATGACGATCCCGTCAACGATCTCGGGCGGAGCGTCGATTTTTCAAGTCCGCGTCGGCTCCGGAGATGTCCTGTCACCGGGCGATGCCGCTGATTTTCTCGTCGCCTTTTACCAGCACAGCTACAAGGATAACATCGGGTTCCTCCGCGAGGGCGGCGTGCTTCTTTACGACTCGGACCACGTCCAGCCGGACACGGAGGACAAGCGCTTTGTCTACGTCGGCATCCCCATCACCGGCCTCACGGTCGAGGCCCTCGGCGGCACGGCAAAGGACAAGGGAAAAAACATTTTCGTGCTCGGGCTGCTTGCGAAGATATTCGATTTCGACGTCGAAAAGCTGAAGCGGCTTCTCAACGAGAAGTTCGGCGGGAAAGACGAGAGCGTTCTGAGCACCGCGCTGATGGCGTTCCAGGCCGGATACGCCTACCCCGTAAGCAACGTTCTTTCGACACGATACAAGTTCGAGCCGTCCGCGGAATCCGGCGGCCGGGCGCAGGTGACGATGGATGGCAACCAGGCGATCGCCTACGGGCTGATCGCGGCGGGCGTGCGCTATGGCGCGGCCTATCCGATCACGCCCTGGACAACGGTCATGGAGATCCTCAGGGCCGAGCTTCCGAAATACGGCGGCTTGTTTGTGCAGTGCGAGGATGAAATCGGGGCGGTCTCGATGGCACTCGGATTTTCCTATTCCGGCCATCTGGCGATCACGGGGAGTTCCGGCCCCGGCATCTCGCTCAAAACCGAAGCGATCGGCTGGGCGACGATGGCGGAGATGCCGCTGATCATCGTGAACGTGCAGCGGGGAGGTCCGAGCACCGGCCTGCCCACCAACGTCGAGCAGAGCGATCTCAACCAGGCCATCTTCGGCGGCCACGGAGACAGCCCGCGCGTCGTGCTCGCTCCTTCAAACGTCGAGGATTGCTTCTATATCGCCATCGAGGCGGCACGCATCGCGCGCAAATACAGCACGCCGGTCTTCATCCTGAGCGACGCCTCGCTTGCCACGCGCATTCAAGCCTTCGACGAGCCGGATTTGAAAAACCTGGTGGTGGAGTTCGTGCCGAATCTCACTCCGCGCGCGCCGGGGTTCCAGCCTTATCCCCTTGACGCGATCACCCAGCATGCCCCTCCCGGAACTAGGATGACCGGCGGGGTTTATCCCACCGTCACCGGGCTGGAGCACAACGAGATGGGCCATCCGACCGGCAACCCTCAGCTGCACACCGCCATGACGGCGAAGCGGCGGAACAAGCTCCAGAAGCTCGCAGAAGAAATCCCTCTTCCGCAGGTTTTCGGGGATCCGGAGGGCGAGGCCCTGATCGTCGGATGGGGCTCCACCTACGGCCCGATCTATGAAGCGGTGAAGACCGCACGCGCCGCCGGAGAAAGCATCTCCGCCCTCCACCTGCGCCACCTGAACCCGCTTCCAAACGGGCTCGAAAAAATCTTTGAAAAATTCCGCCGCATCATCGTCGTCGAAATGAACGACGAGGGCCTCTACGGATACGGCCAGCTCGCCACGATCCTGCGGGCGCGCTACTGCAATCCGAAAATCAGCAGCCTGAACAAGACGAACGGCCTGACATACCGCGTGAAAGAAATCCTCGAAGGAGTTTTGAAATGAGCACCCTGACCGCCTCCCCGACCCCCGACAAGCTGACAAAAAAAGATCTCACCGCCGACCACCCGACGTGGTGCCCCGGCTGCGGCGACTTTGCGGTGCTGGCCTCGTTCTACAAAATGCTTGAGCGGCGGCAACTTCCGCACGAAAACATCGTCACGCTGGCCGGCATCGGCTGTTCGTCGCGATTCCCGTATTTCGTCAACACCCACGGCGGGCATTTCATCCACGGGCGCGCGGTGCCGCTCGCCTCGGGGGTGAGCCTCGCCCGGCCGGACCTGCACGTCTTCCTCTTCGGCGGAGACGGCGACGCGTTTTCGATCGGCGGAAACCACCTCGAACACGGCGCCCGCAAGAACATCAACCTGACCTACGTCATCATGGACAATTCGGTCTATGGCCTGACGAAAAAGCAGACGTCGCCGACATCGCCGGTCGGGTTCAAATCGAAAACCGACCCGAACGGCGCGATCGACCAGCCGGTCAACCCGATGAAAAAGCTCATCACGGCGGGCGCGACATTCGTCGCCCGCTCGCACGCGACCCAGGTCAACCACATGATCGCGATGATGGAGCGTGCGCTGGACCACCCCGGGTTTTCCGTGGTCGAAATCCTCTCCGAGTGCGTGGAGTTTTTCCCGGGAGCCTTCGATGCGGGCAACCCGCGCAAGAACGGCGCATTCCTCCAGATCGAGGAGAAAAAGCGGGACGGCACGCCGGAGGACGAACTGCGGCACGATCCCACCGACGAACTCGCGGCCTACAGGCTCGCCAGCGAGACTTCCCCGGGATACTTCGGCGTCTTTTACGAGAGCAACCGCCCGACAAAGAACGCGCTTGAAGCCGAATGGATCAAGACCGTGCAGGCAAAAACCGGCGAATCCACCGCCCTGGATCTGCTGCAGAAGACGTTCGACCGGATGAAGTGAGCCGGGCGGGTTCATCCTGTTCCGGAAATTGCGGCCACCGCCATCCTCTGGTCGCCAAAGAATATCGCCTGATGACGAAATCCCGCAGCCGGGACGCCCGCTCCCCCGGCATCCGGCCGTTTTCTCGAAGTCACTCTTTTTGCGTCAACAGGGCGCCCGACGGGGGAAATCCTTCGACTACGGCTTCCTCCTGTGCCAGAATGATTGGCAATATGAAATCCGTCCGCATTGTTGAACAACTCGCCATTTTCATCGCCAACAAGCCCGGCACATTGTCCCAGGTATGCGACGCCCTCGCCGAGGACAAGATCAACATCTACGGGCTGACAGTCTCCGACACCGTGGACCATGCGGTCGTCCGGATGGTCGTGAGCGACACCCGGCGGGCGATCGCCCTGCTGGAATCCCACGGGACGCTGGTGGTGGAAAATGATGTGATCATGATCGAAAACGACAACCGGCCGGGCGGGCTCTCCAGGATCGCCAAGGCGCTCTCCGCGACGAAGATCAACATCGAGTATGCCTACCTTGCCTCGATGCCTTCCGCGAAGAAGGGGCTGCTGATCCTGCGGGTCAGCGACGTCAAAAAGGCGCTGAAAGTCCTTTCCAACCCGGCCCTAGGTTTGTAGGGCCGGTTGGTCTGCCCTGACCCGCAATGAACTCCAGGCTGGAATGGATTTTGACTGGGCTGCATCTCAAGGACGAGCTGCTGCCCGCGTTCATCAATGAGGGAATCGACGACTCGCTTCTTGTCGGTCTCACCGATGACGACCTGAAATCCATCGGCGTCGGAAAACTCGGGGACCGGAAGCGTCTGCTCAAGGAGTTTGCCCGGATGACTTCCTCCGGCTTTGCCGCCCAGCCGAGGACGGCAAAACCGTCGGTGTATCCCTCCGCAAAAGTTGCTCCGAAGGCGGCCCCCAGGCGTCAGATGGAAACCTTCAGCGACGAGGTGGCGCACGCCTCTGCAGCCAAGCCGTTCATCAACAGCCTTGGGATGCCGTTTGTCCCGATCCCCCGCGGCAAGACGATCTGCTGTATCTGGCCGCTCCGGATCAGGGATTATGCGCAATATTGTTCGGAGACCGGAGCCGCAATGCCCGGAGCGGACTTCCCGCAGGGCGACGATCACCCGGTGGTGAATGTCCAGTGGGATGACGCGCATCTGTTTTGCGACTGGCTCACGAAGCGGGAGATCTGGCTCGGGTTGATTCCCCCTCGCCTGACCTACCGGCTTCCCTGGGACGAGGAGTGGAGCGCGGCGATCGGCCTGACCTACGAGAGCGGCGCGACCCCGAAAGCCCGCAGCGGGGTTGTGGAGGGATATCCCTGGGGCGATTTGTTCCCGCCCCCTCTCGGTGCGGGAAATTACCACCAGAAGTTTCAATGCGACGGTTTTCCTGAAACATCACCGGTGGGGAGCTTCGCACCCAACAAGCTGGGAATCCACGACCTCGGCGGAAACGTCTGGGAGTGGTGCATGGATGCGTATGAAAAGGGATCCTCTCACCGCGTCCTCCGCGGGGCGTCCTGCTTCAATGATGACCCTCTCTATCTGATGTCCTCGTTCCGCAACCACCATCTCCCCGATGATGCGCGCAACAATGCGGGAATCCGGCTTGTGATCGCCCCCTCGATCACCGGGGATCCCTGGCTGAAATCCTGACGCAGGAACCCGCGCGGGAACCCTCCGCCCATGCGCACGCTCGTTCCCGAACTTCTCGATTCGCTCGACCCGCAGGATCCGGATGCGATCCGCAGCCGGAGCGACCTGCGGAGGCTGGATTGCTTTCTTGGCGGATCGAGATGGATTCTCCGCAAGGCACGGCTCCATCCTGAAGCCGCCCGGGCGGGCATCGTCGAGCTTGGAGCCGGAGAGGGAATCCTGTGCAACCGCCTTGCAGCGGATATTCCCGGAAGCACCATCACCGGCTTGGATTTGCTTTCCGCTCCTTCCGGACTGGACCGGAGGGTCCGATGGACGACCGGCAATATTTTTCAGACACTCGACGCACAGCAGGCGGGCATCGCCGTGGGAAACCTGATTCTTCACCACTTCCCTTCCAGCGAGCTGCACATTCTCGGGGCGATCCTCCGTGAGTTCCGCGTGCTCATCTTCTCCGAACCCCGGCGCTGCCGGCAGGCATTGGCGCTCTCATTTTTCTGCCGGCCTTTCATCGGACGCATCACGCGGCATGACATGCCGGCCAGCATCCGGGCGGGATTCCGCCGCGGCGAGCTGGCGGCGGCCCTTGGCCTTCCTCAAAATGAATGGCACATCCATGAGTCGCTTTCTCCAAGGGGCGTGGTTAGGTTTCACGCATGCCGGGATTCTTGAATGCTGTGACCATCGCAGGCGGCGGTCTGGCCGGGCTTGCGCTTGGCATCGGCCTTCGCCGCCATGGGGTGGAGGTCACTCTTCATGAGGCCGGAGTCTATCCGCGCCACCGGGTGTGCGGGGAGTTTGTCAGCGGGGTGCATGATGGCGTGCTGCAGAAACTGGGCGTGGCGTCGCACTTTCATGATGCGGCCCGGTTGAGCTCCGCCCGCTGGTTCGATGCGCGCGGCCCGGTCGCGAGCCTGAAGGTCGGGGCGATGGGGATTTCCAGGCACACTCTCGATGACCGGCTCCGGCGGGATTTCCAGGAAGCCGGGGGGATATTGCATGAGAACTCCCGCGCTCTTCCTGGCGAGGGAACCGTTTGGGCGGCTGGAAGACCGAAAACCCATGGCAAGTGGATCGGCCTGAAATGCCATGCGCGGGGCATCAAATTGTCGGGGGACTTGGAAATGCACATTGGAAAAAATGGATATGCCGGGCTTGCAAGAGTGGAAAATGGCGCGATCAACATCTGCGGGCTTTTCCGGATCCAGACAGCCGCGGGCGGGAAAAACGCCTTGGAAAACCACCTCCGTGCCGGCGGCCTTGACCGTCTGGCGGACCGCATCGAGGCTGCCGGAATCGACCCGGACTCCCGCTGCGGGGTGGCAGGATTTGATTTCGGGCGCCAGCGGTGCCCGGAATTTTCCATCGGTGACGCGGCACGGATGATCCCCCCTTTCACCGGAAACGGCATGTCGATGGCACTTGAATCTGCGGCGTGCGCGCTGGGCCCTCTTCTCGAATTTGCCGCAGGCCGGATTTCCTGGCGCGAGGCGATGTCCACCTCGGACCATCTCCAGAATTCGCTTTTCCGCCGCCGCATGGTGACAGCCGCTGCCATGCAGCGCGTTCTGGCCTCAATGCCCGGGCTCGTTTGCAATCTGGCGCGCGCCGGATGCGTCCCCTGCGGGTTTCTTCTCCAACTGGTCCGCTGATGTATCTTCAATCCATCTCCAGCGCTTTTCCGGGAAACGTCCTCAGTCAGGACGATTGCTGGGAACTCTTCAGGAAGTCCGCCGGATTCGAGGCCTTGAAGCCCAAATCGCGCGATCTGCTCGAAAAGATCCTCCTCGGGGACTCCGGCATTGCGACGCGGCGCTTTGCAAACGATGACATCACGTCGGTTTTTCCTCTCGACGCGGAGGGTCTTCACCGGACCTTCGCTGGGGCGGCTCCCCCGCTGGCCGCCCGGGCGGTTGCGGAGGCCTGCAAACGGGCGGGCATTCTCCCCCGCGATCTGGATGCCCTCTTCGTCTGCACATGCACCGGCTATCTCTGCCCGGGGGTTTCGAGCTATGTGTCGGAATCGTTGGAACTCCGAGGAGACGCCTTCCTTCAGGACCTGCTCGGACTGGGATGCGGCGCCGCCCTGCCGATGCTCGAAGCCGCAAGGGGATTTCTCGCTCTCCGTCCGTCCGCACTCGTCGCAACAGTGGCGGTCGAAATCTGCTCGGCCGCGTTCTATCTGAACGACGATCCGGGAGTCCTTATCAGCCTCTGCCTCTTCGGTGACGGAGCGGCAGCGGCGGTCTGGCGGGGCGAAGGCCGCCCCGGGGACCTGAGGATGCAAAACTTCCACACGCTTCACCAGCCGGAGCACCGGGAAAAAATCCGTTTTGTCAACGCGGGTGGCAAATTGAAGAACCAGCTCCACCGCTCGGTTCCCGGGCTGGCCTCCGCTGCCGTGGCCAGCCTGTATGCCCGCCGCGCGTTCGAGCCCGACCGCATCCTCTCGCACACCGGCGGGCGCGATGTCCTGGATCACATCGAAGCGGCAATTCCCGGTCATCCGCTTTCAGAAACAAGAAGCGTCCTGCGCGATCATGGAAATATCAGCAGCCCGTGCGTCCTGGTCGCGCTGGAGCGCGGCCTGTCGACCGGACCCGCCGACAGGATGTGGCTCACCGCCTTCGGGGCAGGCTTTGCCGCGCACTCGTGCGAACTCCTCCGGTAAATTGCCGGCTGTCCATGTCCGCTTCCCTGTGCTAGGAAAATATCCCGTGACAAGAGGACTCCCGACCATCGCCGCTGTTCTGGGGCTGCTGTTTTTCATGGCATCCCCCTGCCCGGCCCAGGGTGTGAAATCCGTTTTGCAGTCGCTCTCCGGCAACGCTCAACCGCCTCCCGCAGAGCCGTCGATGGCCGAGCAGCTCGATTGGGCCCGCACCCGGCTGTCGGAAGCAGGATCCGATGAGAAAGCCCTGAGCGACATCGAAGAGAAGCTGAAGCAGGCGGATCTTCCTTCTTCGCTGATAGAGGATTTCCGCGCGGCGGCGAGGGAGACACGCAGAAATTACCAAAACGCTGTGGATCTTCTCAACGGTCTTGTCACCATGGAGGGAACGCCCGCAACCCCGGTGACTTCGCCGGCAACCGAGGAGCAGGCCTCCTCCATGCGGGACTCCCTGCGGAGGGCAACGCTGGCCGCCACCGCCGCCGAGGGGGAAATCGAACTTTTCAAACGCCTGATCTCACAGCAGCAGGCGCTCGCCGCCAATGCGGAGCGGGAGGGCAGGCAATTCGGCGAAGAGGTCGCCACGGCAAAAAGCGAGGAGACAAAAAACCGGGCGGCTGTCCGCTTCGAACTGGCCGGCCTCCAAAAGCGTGCCGCCGACGCGGCCACATTTTTCGGCAAATGGAAGCTCTTCCAACAGGAAAGCCTCCTTCGGAAAGCCGTGGCGGAGCGAACCTCGCTGCGGAGGGCCCTCGAAAACAGCGGCTTTGACCGCCAGTTGAATCCCCAGCGGGCGGCAAAACAACTGGCCGCCGTTGCAAAGGAAACGGTCGCCCTCGAAAAGGAGCTGGGTGCCGCAACCAGGGACCAGCAGCGATCCATCACGGAGGCCGCTTCGATCAAAGCCGATCCGGCTTCCGGGCCCCGCTCCGCTGCGGCAGAGGCCCTGGTCACAGCAACACAGGGCCTCGTCGCCGCAACGCAGGGAGCACTGACCCTGCTCGAACTCGAAAAAGCTCACTGGCTCACCGTCGAAAGCCTCTCAAAAAATCTCGAGACCCGGGAACTGCAGACGTCTGTGAAACAGTCGGAGGACAACCTCCGCATGTTGAAGGACTGGCGGCCGACCATGGACCGGCGGATCATCGAAGCGAGAGAGGGCATGGAAGCCGCCCAGAAGCAGCTTCGCGCGGGCGTCGCGGACTCCCCGACGCGGGAGATTCTGGAACGGACGGTTTCCGCCCAGCAGAAGCGCATCGAAGCACTGGGAAACCTCATCTCCCGCTCGGAAAGCACCATCACGCTGCAGGAGGAATTCCTCAGGGAGCTTCAATCGACCCTCGGAGGGGAAGGGCCTTCGCAGAGGCTCGCAAGGACATGGACCCGGCTTTCCGACCTTGCGGAAAAAGTCTGGTCGTTTGAGCTTTATCCCGCAGGCAACAGCAGCATCACGACAGGAAAAATCGTGCTCGCGGCGGCCGGGCTCGCCCTCGCCCTCCTGCTCTCCGGATGGATTTCCCGCACGGCGACAAGGACGGCGACAAAGAATTTCCGGATCGCCGAGGACCAGCGCACGCTGCTGGAAAGGAGCGTCTTCATCCCGGTGGCCGCGATCTTCATCCTCACGGTGCTCAGCTGGCTGAACATCCCCCTGACCGTCTTCGCCTTTCTGGGCGGAGCTCTTGCGATCGGGATCGGCTTCGGCGCGCAAAACCTGATGAACAACTTCATCAGCGGAATCATCCTCCTGCTCGAGCGCCAGATCAAAATCGGCGACATCATCGAGGTCGCCGGAAGCACCGGAAAGGTCACCCACCTCGGGAGCAGGTGCTCGCGGATCCGGAAATTCGACGGCGTCGAGTTGCTCGTGCCCAACAGCGCGTTTCTGGAAAAAGAGGTGACCAACTGGACGCTCGCCGACCCGCAGCACCGCTACGACTTTACGGTCGGAGCCGCATATGGATCTCCTGTTGAAAAGGTCATGGATCTCCTCCATTCCGCCGTGGACAGACAGCCGGAGATCCTGCGCGATCCTCCCGCAGGGGTTTTCTTCGAATCCTTCGGAGACAGCTCCCTGGTTTTCCGGATCTACTACTGGCTCGAGCTCGGCGCCGAGTTGGATCCGAGAAAGGTGGGCAGCGAGCTGCGGTGCCGGATCGAGCGGGATCTGCGCGCCGCGGGAATCGAAATCCCGTTTCCGCAGCGCGACCTCCACATCCGGAACGGCGAACCGCTGGCAGTCCGCCTGGAGAAATAAAGCGCTAGGGATTTGCCGGGTGGAGAGCCTTCACGGCAGACCATGCCTCGGAGCAGCTCTTGCGGGTCTCATCCCACTTCCCCTCGTCGGCCAGCTTGGCCGCGGCGGCAAATTTCTTTGCAGCCGGGAGCGCGTCCGCGGCGGAACAGCCATGGACCAGGCCGATGAGTTCGGACCAGGCGGAGGTGAGCTGAGCCCGTTTGGCACGGTCGGCGCGCAGGGACCATGTCATCAACTCCATGCGCGCGGCGGTATTCGCGTCGAATTTCGATTTCGTCTCATTTTTCAGAGTGGTGAAAACCGCCTGAAGCGGAAGGAGGGCTTTTTCCTGATCCGCAGCGTCCGGCGCGGTATAAAAAATGTTGAGGGCGCGGGCCGTATCGAAGGCCAGCTTCAGGGACGAAACCGGAGGCAGACGATACTGGCGCTCGTAGGTCTCGTAGAGCGGGAAGACAAGCTCGCGGTTCTTCTTCGCGACGGCGTCCTTCCAGATGCCGGTCTGAAGCTCGGCCATCCGCTCCGGATCAAATGAGGAGAGCGACGGGGAACGCGGCCAGAAACAATAGACCGCCACGACGAGGACGGCCAAAATGAGCAGCCGTTTGAGGGCGAACAACATGTCTTCATGGTGAGCCAGAGGAGCAGTCTTGGAAAGAATATTGTGCGATGCGGAACGGCGGACGCGATCTTGACTTTTCCCCACAGGATCCGCCTTCTCATACCCATGCCTCGTCCGGGAACCTGTGCCATGATTGGGAAAATCCGCTGGATCTTCGCCGCGGTGATTTTGCTCGGCTGCCGGGTGCATGGAGAATGGCTTCCTGCGCTGCCGGGATGGGACTTTCAATTTCCCCGGGATCATGGAAGCCACCCGGGATTCAAAACCGAGTGGTGGTATTTCACGGGAAATCTCCGGGCAGAGGACGGGCGGGAATTCGGATATCAACTGACATTTTTCCGGCAGGGCGTCCGCGCGCCGGGATCCCCCGCCCCGGCAAGCCGGTTCGTTGTGGATGACGTGAAGTTCGCCCACTTTGCCGTCACGGAAATCTCTGGCGGACGCTTTCACAACTCGCAGAGATTTTCCCGGGGAGCCTACGGGGAGGCGGGCTTTGGCAACGGAAACCGGACGGCATGGATTCAGGATTGGACATGCGAGCGCACCGGAGCGAACGACTTTCGCCTGAAGGCAAGGGAGGGCGACATCTCCCTGGATTTGAAACTCACCGCAGCAAAGCTTCCTGTCATTCATGGATGGAACGGCGTCAGCCAGAAGGCGGAGGGACCGGGAAGGGCCTCCCACTATTACTCGCTCACGAGGCTGGCGACGGGGGGCTCGATGACAATCGGCGGGAAATCCCTTGATGTCTCCGGAACAAGCTGGTTCGACCACGAGTGGGCGACAAACCAGCTGGCCCCCGGCCAAAAAGGATGGGACTGGTTCAGCCTGGATTTTGACGACGGGACAGAGCTCATGCTTTTCCAGATCCGGACGGATGGAAAAAACCGAGACCCCCACTCGTCGGGCACGTTCGTCTTCGAGGACGGCTCGGACCTCAAAATCGGCGACGCGGGATTTGATCTTGAGCCGGTGGCATGGTGGCGCAGCCAGGAAACCGGCGCCCAATATCCACTGGAGTGGAGGCTCTCGGTCCGGGCCCTCGATCTCGATGTCACGATCAAGGCCCGCCTCAAAGAACAGGAGCTCACAGAAAACCCCTTTGCCTATTGGGAAGGTGCCGTCGGAGCGGACGGCTCACGAAACGGCAAACCGGTGAAAGCTTCCGGATACCTTGAGATGACCGGATACGCAGGAAAAATCATCGGCTTGCAGGCTCCGGCAAACTGACCGCTGTCCCACGAGGGAGCACACAAGCGAAAGGATTGCATTCGGAAACGCGGTTTTGACATAATTCCCCGCCCCCACGCCGCCCCCGATCCGTGCTCACGTTTTTTCAAGATCCCCGATACCGTCACGAACGTATCATGCTGGTGCTCGTGCTTCCCCTCACGGTGCTGGCGCTCGCCGGCGTCACCGTTCTTGCGATCTCGAAACAGCGCTCGATTGAGGAGTCCGTGGAAACACCGCCTCTCCAACAAAAGCCGGCAGGGAAAATCCGGCCTGCGGAGATCAAGCCAGCGTCCCCCACGCCCGCGCCGGAACCACAAACCCCCACCGGGATCATCGCGGCTGCGGTTTCCTCATTCCAGACCGGAGACTTCGAACACGCAAGAAACCTCATGGCGGGGGTGGATCTCGAAAAGGCCGGCTCCTCGCTCGGATGGGAACTGGCGGGACTGCTCAGCGAAAACGCGAAGAACAAGGAGGAGGCTTGCAGAATCTACTCGCGTGGCATCGTCGCGGTGCCGACCGCCAGCCTCTATTACCACAGGGCATTGCTGAATCGCGAAAACACGGATCCGGAACCCACGATGAAGGATTTCAACGAGGCCCTCCGCCGCGCACCGATGGACATCGTGATTTCCAACGTGCGTCTCCTGTATCTGATCCAGATCGGACGCGGGGAACAGGTGCGCGGGGAACTGGAAAACCGCCGCCCGGGACCACTGGATGCCAGCGCCTGGATCTTCGCGCAATCCGCGCTGGCCATGGAGGACGGACACTACGAACGCGCCGCTCAATTGCTCACCGAAGCAAAGCGGGCGGTGGATCCGAGGATTTTTGAACTGATCCTCAAAGACCCTGTCATGGCCCGCAACATGACGAGGCCGGAAGTCATGCCGTTCTATATCCGGAACATCGAACGGAAATAGCGCGGTCGCCTCCCGGACATTTTGCCGCCGGAGCAACCGCCGGTTGACCCGCCTCCCCCCCTGTCCCATAATTCCGGATATGGCCGTCATAGGAATCACCGGAAGCATCGCCTCTGGCAAATCCACGTTTCGCGATATTCTTGCCCCGATGCTTCCGGCTCCGGTCCTTGATGCCGACCTCATCGCCCGCGACTTTCTGGAAAACGACCCCGAAGTCCGGACGCTCGTCCTGGAGGAAATCTCACCCATCGCCTACCGCCCCGATGGCACTCCGGACCGGCAGGAAATCCGGCGGATCATTTACTCGGATCCCGCGGCCAAACAGAGAATCGAGTCGATTCTTCATCCGCTCGTCCGCAGGACATGGACCTCCGCGGCAGACCTTGCAAGAAAGGAAAACCGCCACCTTGTTGTGGACATCCCCCTCCTCTTCGAAACCCATGCGGACCCGCATTTTGATTTCATCATCACGGTCGCCTGCTCTCCCGCTGTGCAAAGTGCCCGCCTGGCAGCGCGGGGGATGGATCCGGACCTGGCGCGGAGCATCATCGGCAGCCAGATGCCGCAGGATGAAAAAATCCCGCGCTCCACACAGGTGGTCTGGAATGACGGGAGCCTGGAAGCCCTGCGGGCGCAGGCGGAACAGTTCGCCGGCATGACAGGCTCCTCATTGCCATGAATTCCAGTGAAACGGACGAATCCCGGCACCGGCTGCGTTGGCGGACGGCCACACATCTGCTGATTGGCGGGGCGCTTGCCGCCGCGTTTCTTGCCGCGGGATACTTCATCTTCATCCGTACCGCCGCCGGACAGCACTGGGACAATGAAAGCTACGCCGGACGCCGCATCCTCTTCGGAGAGATCGGAACCTACGATGCCGACATTCTCTCCGAGGTGAACAACCGGACATTGATCGTTTCCCTGGGGGGACTTTTTCTGGTTTCCCTCCTTCTCCGAAGGCCGGTTGTGGGAATTGTCGCTGTCACGGCGGCGGCGGCGGCGATCTTTGGAGCGGAGTTCCTCAAGCACATCCTGCCCCGGGAACTGCTTGCGGCTCCGACATTTCCCGTGCCCCCCTATTTTTCGACGGACACGTATCCCAGCGGGCACACGACAGTGGGCACCTCCCTGGCTCTGGCAGCCGTTCTGATTTTCGGATCGTGGCTGCGTCCGTGGCTCGCATTGATCGCCGGAATGGTCAGCACTTCCTATGCAACCGCCGTTTTCATTCTGGGCTGGCACCGCCCGTCCGATGCCATCGGAGGCATCGCGTGGAGCGGGTTGTGCCTCGCCTGCGCCGCGGCCGTTCTCGTGATTCTTCACGGCCACCATGCTCCGCCGTCAAGGGGCTCCGCATGGATTTTCAGCGCCGCCGTCGCATCCCTCCTGGTGGTGCTCCTCGCATTCACCGTCTTTTTCCACCCCGCGGATCAGGCTTCGGCGATTCCGTTTTTCTCGATGTCTGCCGCCATCATCGCCGCGGGATTCGCACTGCCCGCATGGATCGCCCTCGCCATGGGCCACATCGACTGGAAGTCTTCGCTTCCAAAGCGGTGATTTCCTTTTCGTTCGACTCCCCGACGAATCTCCCCCACCCTCTGCCCCATGAGATTTGTTGACCAGATTCGCATCCACGCCAAGGCGGGCGACGGCGGCAACGGCTGCTGCAGCTTCCGGCGGGAAAAATTCATCCCTCATGGCGGACCGGATGGCGGCGACGGCGGCAATGGCGGCGACATCATCCTCCAGGCCGACCACGACACCGACAATCTCGTCGCCCTCTTCTTCGAGCCACTGGTCCGCTCGGACCGCGGCGGCCACGGGAAAGGAAAAAACAAACACGGCCGCAGCAGCCAGCACACGATCGTCAGGGTCCCGATCGGCACGATCGTCCACCGGGCCGGACTGCAGCCGGGTGACCCCGTCGAGGAGGAACCGATCGCGGACCTCACGGAACACGGACAGCAATTCCTTCTCTGCAAGGGAGGCGATGGAGGAAAAGGCAACACCCACTTCAAAAGCTCCACGAACCGCGTGCCACGGCAGCACACCAAGGGCTACCCCGGCGAAGAGGGCTGGTTCTACCTCGAACTCCGCACGATCGCAGATATCGGGCTCGTCGGGTATCCGAATGCCGGAAAATCCACCCTCCTCGGAGCCATCTCCGCCGCCCACCCGAAAACCGCTCCCTATCCGTTCACCACACTCCACCCCGTCATCGGCGTGGTCGATCTGCCGGAATACCGCCGCATCACGGTCGCCGATATCCCGGGAATCATCGAGGGCGCACACGAAAATAAGGGACTCGGACACGAGTTCCTCCGCCACATCGTCCGCTGCAAAATGCTCCTCTTCGTCCTCGATATGGCCGGCACCGACGGCCGCAACCCGATCTCCGACTACCAGTCCCTCCGCAAGGAACTCCGCCTCTATGATCCCACACTCCTCAAGAAAAACTTCGCGGTAATCGCGAATAAAGCGGAGTTAGCGGAATCCGCAGACAATATCAAGACATTCCGTTCCAAGTATCCAAAGGTTCAGGTGATTGAAATTTCCGCCCTGGAGAAGACCGGATTGGAAAAAATATTTCAATCGGTTGATTTTTAGGAAAATAAGCACTGTTTTTATTTTTTGTAAGGCGGCTTTTTTCCACCGGTTCGAGGCTTTTTTTGATAGTTGTTCTCCGGTTTTTGAGACTCGACCAGTGAAATTTCGACCGAACCCGACTCGACCTCGACGATGCGTGGTCCACCTCTCAGAACGTCGAGAAACTGCCGGGGCACTTGGGCAAAAGATTGCCCCGGGACGATGTCAATCATGCCGACAGAGCGTGCCGGGAGCCCGAGGGAGTCCTCCAGAAGCCCGATGATATCGCGCGGGGAGATCCGGGATTCGCGGCCGGCGTTGAGTCGGACCCACTGCATCCCGCGCGGGGGCGGACGCAGGCTCGGGGGACGTGGGGCCTGTTCCGGAGCTTTGGGAGCTTCGGACGGCTTGGGCTCCGTCGTCGGACCGGCCAGGAGTTCGAAGAGAGCCGCCGCGATGTCGGTGGAATTGTAGCCTTCCTCCAGCAGGCGGTCCACCACGGCCGTGGACAGATTGCCCCGATCAAGCAGGGCGCGGATTTTTTCCAACTGCCCTCCAAGCCGGCGCTCCTCGACCTCCCCGGCGGTTGGAATCGTCCCGCGCCGGATCTTGGTCCGGGTGAAGCGCTCGATAAACTGGAGTTTGTAGATGTCGCGGCCGGAGACGAAGGTGACCGCCATCCCCTTGCGCCCGGCGCGGCCGGTGCGACCGATCCGGTGGACGTAATCCTCCGCATCGTAAGGCAGGTCGTAGTTCACCACGAGCTCGAGCTCGTCCACGTCGATCCCGCGCGCCGCGACATCGGTCGCCACAAGAAACTCGAATTCCGCCTTCTTGAACTTGTTCATGACCCTGGTCCGCTGGGCCTGGGCGATCCCGCCGTGCAGCCGGTCGGCGGAAAACCCCTGCGCGATCAGGTCGTCCGCCAGTTCGTCCACCATCCGCTGGGTATTGCAAAAAATGATCCCGAGCTTGAATCCGTGGAAATCCACAAGCCGAAGGAGCGCCTCAAACTTCATCCGCTGCTGGGTTTCAAAATACCATTGTTCGACGGTCGGAACCGTGAGCTCGCGCTGCTCGATCTTCACGGATTTCGGATCGCTCGAATGCTTCCCGATCAGCTCCCGGATCTGTTTGGATACGGTCGCCGAGAAAAACACTGTCTGCCGCCCGTCCGGCGTCGCCTCGAGGATCTTTTCGATGTCGTCGCGGAACCCCATGTCGAGCATCCGGTCGGCCTCGTCCAGCACCGCCATCTTCACGTTCTTCAGATCCAGAGTCCCGCGATCCATGTGGTCCATGATCCGGCCCGGCGTCCCGATCACGATCTGCACGCCTTTTTTCAACTCGTAGAACTGCCGCTCATACGAAGCCCCGCCATAGATCGGAACCGCGTGAAGGCCTTTCTTGTAGGTGGAAAGCTTGTGGACCTCCTCCGCCACCTGGGTCGCCAGCTCGCGCGTCGGACACAGGATCAGAACCTGAACCGAACGGTCCGCCGCATTGCACATCTCGATCGCCGGGATCGCAAAAGCCGCCGTCTTCCCGGAGCCCGTCTGAGACTGCCCGACCACATCGTGCCCCTCCATGAGCACCGGGATCGCCGCGGATTGAATCGGAGCCGCCTCCTCAAAACCGAGATCCCCGATCGCCTTCAACACCTCCGGCGAAAGCCCGAGTTCGGAAAATTTTTGTCTGTTCATTCCACTGGTCTATCCGTCCTCCACCGCTCCGTCACGGGTTGTTTGCCGGAAGGAGCGCGATTTGTGATGTCTCCCGGCCGGCTGCCATGCGACACAGGCAATCCCATATCGGGTAAAGTTTCTATTGCCATTTCCCCGCACAACGATACAGTAACCAGTTCAATCGCGGGGTGGAGCAGCCCGGTAGCTCGTCAGGCTCATAACCTGAAGGTCGTAGGTTCAAATCCTACCCCCGCAACCACTTCCAACTTCTGGAAGTGATTCGCTCCCAGCAGTCTGCACGACGCTGAAGCTCTGCCGGCCAACACCTCAAAAACGATGTGTGCCCAGATTTTTCAGAAATGTGTGCCCAACACAGGAGGCACATCAACTTTTCGCTCCGAATTTGCGGGCGCTGTTGTGCAGAGAAAAGATGGCATCAAAATTCATGCGCCGCCGCACGTGGTGGATCAAGTTCCAGAACCCGGCCACCGGGGAGATTCTGCGCGAGAGCCTCGAAACCCGCGACCCCGCCAGAGCCGAGCTACTCAGGAAGCGCCTCGAGCTGGAGGTCGCTCTCCTTGATCCCCGCTTCCAGGCGGTCGAGGTGCCGGAGGGCGTGCGCCGCCTCGTTCCCGCACTGACAACCAGCGGCAGCACCACGGAAGCGTCCGTCAGCCGCGCGGCCCCGCCACGGCTCGCGCCTGCCTTGCCGCCCGCCACGCGCCTGCCTTGCCGCCCGCCACGCGCGTGACCTTCGACGCGGCGGCCACCGCCTACTTCGCCTTTATCCGCTCGGAGAACGCTCCCCGCCATGTGGAGAATAAAATATCCATGATGCGGCGATTCCTCGGAAGCGATCGGGTGGACAAACTGCCCCAGCCGGCGGATCCCGGCCCCTCAGCCCGGCGCTTCAAGACAGACTACCCGCCATTTTTCCGCGGCACCTACATCGACGAGATCACCCCGACCCTGCTTCAGGAGTTCATGGACCAGCTCGGGGTTTCCGTAAAAACCAAGCGCCACTACCGGGAGTTCTTCCACCATTTCTTCCAGCACTGCATCAAATTCGGCCACTACCGCCCCGAGAACATCCACTGCCCGAACCCCGTGGCGGCCCTGCCCAGCTACCTGAGCAAGAACCGCCGGATCGTTTTTCTGAGTGCCGCGGATGTGGAAACCCAGCTGGCCGCGCTCGAGGCCCACCCTTCCTTTCAAATGGGGGCTGCACTGATGATCTATGCCGGGCTGCGGCGCTCCGAGGCGCTCTGGCTCACCAAGGACGCGATTTCCCCGACCTGACCTTCCTGTCGGTCGTGAACCGGATGGACGAGGAGACCGACACGGAGAGCTCGCTCAAGACCGGCGAGCGCACGGTGACGATCCTACCTCCACTGCGCCGAATACTGGAAAAACACCTGCCGACGCTACGCACCAAATGGCTGGTACCCCTGCCGAAGGGCGGGAGGTGGAACGGCGACGCCTTCGGCAAACGGCTCATGGCTCACAACGCGAAGGCAGGCATCAAGTGGACCTGCCTGCACTACCGCCACACCTACGCCACCCAGCGGGCGGCCGAAGGCTGGACGCTGCTGCGGATATCCCACGAGATGGGCAACAGCGTCGCGATCGTCCACCGCGTCCGAGTTAGAGTTTCGCGTGCGGCTGGAGCAGACCACAGACACCGTCACTTTTGTCGGCCTAGCGAATGGCTCCTCGCTGCCTAATCCCGCTATTGCGATGGGGGTTAGCTACGATTCCACGCGCAGTGCAAATTGGTTCATAAATGGTAACAATTCGGCATCAGATACCGGAGTCGCTGCGGGAACTGCCTGGATCACGTTCCGTTTAGTCCGTGCCTCCGGCACGCTCACAGTGTCCATCAATGGCGCTGCTCCCGTATCTTTTTCCGGCACGTTGCCATCGGGCTCAATGTTTCCGATTGTAAATATCAGCAGTGTAACAAATGCCGGAGTGCGAAACATCCATATCGATTATATGGCATTCCGTGCGGCCGTTTCCAGATAACCACTATGAAAAAAACCTGCCTCATCCTCGCGGCCTGCGCGACCGCGCTCACCCTCGACGCAACTGCACAATCGCTGCTCACCGAGCCGCCGATCCCGCCCGCACAGGCCCGCGCGATCCGGGCAAGCGAAAACGCCCAGGGACTCCGCAATTCCATCCTCGGTGGGCTCCGGCACTCGATCACAGATCTGTGGTCCGATGACTACCAGACAAACGTCGAGACGTGCGCGGCGCTGGGGACAAAAGCCGGGGAGCTTTTTGCGCTTTACGAAAATTTCTTGGTTCCGATCCGCTCCCTGCTGGTAGCCAACGGAGACACGGCCTCCGTCGCGGAGCTTGACGCCCTGGCGGCGCTGGTTCCGGAATCTGCCAGCGCCACCGCTGCAGTGGTCGACTTCTGGCCCTACGCCACCAAAACCGGCTCCCCGGTCTGGGATACATCCACCGGAGCCCAGCTCAACGACCCCTGCTCATGACCCCTTGTGCAACGCCCCTGAATCCGCTATGCATCACTCCTGCATGACCACGAAACAGGCAAATCGGTCAATTCGCCAGATCCGGACCCAGTTCACCCCAATTCCCTCGGATCATTGATAAAATCCCTCGAACCGCGCGGCACCATACACGGGAATCTTGTCCATCTTGTGAATCCTGTCCAAAAACTGGTTTTCGGGTTAAACGGAACCCTGATGTCAGTAAGGCATTTTGTTCAAAATTGACATTTTGTCTATTTTGTGCGATACCTTTGTTCATGAGAACGATGACGGCAACAGATGCGAGGCAGAATTTCGGGCAATTTCTTGATTTCGGGATTCAGGAACCGGTGGTCATCCGACGCCAGAAGCGGGAACTGGGGGTCTTCCTGCCGATGGCCCTTTACCGGAGGCTCGTGGCGGGAGAAAACCGCAAAATCCTGCAGGCCATGGACAAGTTGCAATCCCGGACGGACGGGTTGTCGGAGTCCAATTTGGAGGCTTTGCTCAAGGAGGAAAATCCGGGCTGATCCGTGGTCATATTCGACACGAACATCCTGATCAGCGCGGCTCTGGTTGCAGGGAGCAAGGCGGACATCTGCGTGCGGATGGTGTTGGACCGGCCTTTGCCACTGGTGTTTTCCGAAGCGACTTTTGCCGAGTTGGAAGAGGTGCTGATGCGAAACAAATTTGACCGCTATGTTTCCCCGCAAGGCCGCCGGGAATTGCTTGAGGTCTGGCGGACATCGGCATTTTTCGTGCCGCCTCCGGTTCTTCGTGAAGCGGTGACCGACTGCCGCGATGCGTCGGATAACAAATTTTTAGAACTGGCCCTGGCAGTCGAGGCGAATGCCATCGTGACCGGTGATCCCGACCTGCTGGTGCTCAATCCCTGGCGGAGAGTTCGAGTGATGACACTGCCCGATTTCCTCCGGGAAGAAAGCGCATGAGATATTCCGGTTCTTCCGCAAACATTGTGCATAGGGGAAGACAGATCATGAAATGAGCCGCCTGCGGCGGGACATCGCCACGAAAGTATTTAACCACTCATCTCCACTGATCTGGCCGGGCCAATATGCCCCGTCCTCCAGTTTATCAGCAGGAGAGAAGGCAAGGATCGCGAAGCGACTCCGGGTCTGTGTGGTCGAGCGACTCTGCCTGCTCGCATGCGATATCGCCTGCCTCCCCAGACCGCCGAACCGGCCCGCCGGTTCCCGCCTCCTCTCCCTCCACCGCCATTGCGGTGGAAATATTTCTTTCATCAGTGGTTCAACAAAATCGACGCAACCCCGCCGCAGGCGGCACGACCATTGTTTTATCCCTCTGGCGGGTCAAAATCGGCAGAAGCACACTTTTTGCGGATGAACCGATATTTCGCGTCCACGGCGGGCAAAGATGCTATCATCAAGGAGTCCAGCTGTCCCGGACAGCGCAAGGACACCAACCCATGAAAAAAAGCCCATCGATCTCAGACCGCCATTCTCCAGCCGTCCGGGAAAACCAGAAACCGGGACGCGTGAAGCCGGCTGCTGGCAGTGAGGAAGCGGCACGGAGTGCGCGAATCGCGTCGGAAAAGACCGAGCCTGATCCCGTGAACGGCGCGAGGTATTTTGCCATCCTCAGCGACATTCATGGAAACATCGATGCCCTGGAAGCCGTGCTGGAGGATATGAACAGCTATTCTGTCCGGGGGATGTTCTGCCTTGGGGACATCGTCGGGTATGGACCGGAACCCGGGGCGTGTGTCTCCCGGATCATGGAGAGCTGCGTGGCGACGGTTCTTGGCAATCACGAGGTGATGCTCTTTCTGCTGGAAAAATTCGGCGACGATCTCGCCGAGACGATCAGGGATCCGCTCAAGCTCGCCTGCGACACCCTTAGCGTGGAGCAAATGCGCTGGCTGAGGGGGCTGCCGATCACGGCGGACCTGTCCCCGATCACGCTTTGCCACTCCTCTCTCAACGAGCCGACCGCGTTCAACTACATCGATTCCCTCGAAGAGGCCGGGGAAAACTTTGCCGCGCAGGCTACGGAGATCAGCTTTCACGGACACACCCACATCCCGGCGATCTGGGAGGAGGTTGGCGGGAAGTTCCGGCGTTATCATCCGTCCGAAAAACCGGTGCGCCTGCAGAGCCGCAACCGCTATGCGATCAATGTCGGGAGCGTCGGCCAACCTCGCGATGGCGATCCCCGTGCCAGCTACGCACTCTATGACTACGAGGAAAGAATCCTTCTGCACCGCCGGGTTGAATACGACATCAAGAAAGCCCAGTCCCGCTTCGAGAAGGCTGGATTGCCTGATCAGACGAGCCAACGGCTGACTGTGGGGCGGTAAACCGAGAAAATGGATTGATGAAATTCACACGAAGCCACGAAGCCGCAAAGTTTTAGAGCTGTTCGACTAATTCTATGGCCGTTCCATTCAGATTTTTATCCGCAAATTGCGCAGATCATCGCAGGTGATATTTCTGATAGGTTATAATTCTGTGAGAATCTGTGGATATGCTTTTTCTTGAAATGCTCTAAATCCCGCGCGGAGCGCGGCTGGAGGGCGCAGTGCGTCCCACTTCCGAATTCCGCAATCCCACTTCCGAATTCGCATGAATCTGCGATTTATCGGTTGATGCGGATCGGGACGGTTTCGACAACGACATCTGTCAGTCCCAGGAGGGAGGCGGCAGCGGTGCGGTAGGCGGCCATTTGAGGTGCGTAGCGGGAGTGGATTTCCTCCGCGGTGGCCTTGTCGGTTTTGAAATCGTAGATCGTGGCGGATGCGGGTTGGCCGTCGGGATGAAGCCGGATATGGACGCGGTCAAAGACCCCGCTCACCCACTGCTCTCCGACGAGGACATCGAAGGACTTCTCGCACCAGAGCTCGCAGGGTTCATCGGGGCGACGGAAGAGCCTTTGAGCTGCTGGTGTGGAGAAAAAGGCCTCCAGCAGATGTCTGGCCTCTCCCGAGCAATCCGGAAACGATGGAGGGGCCGCATCCAGCCAGGAGATTGCGGCCAGCGCTGCATGGATCTCGGAGCCAAGAGCGGAGGCATTCTGCGAATGGGTGGGAGTTTTATGCTCCGTGGTTTCCGGCTGGAGTGATGCGGACGGGGAAACCGGTTTCG
The DNA here is from genome assembly GCA_964431635.1 of uncultured Chthoniobacter sp. Classification (GTDB taxonomy): domain Bacteria; phylum Verrucomicrobiota; class Verrucomicrobiia; order Chthoniobacterales; family Terrimicrobiaceae; genus QYQL01. The sequence goes on from CAYSKK010000013.1 coordinate 38,639, forward strand.
GGGTGCCCGAGATCGGAGCGGGGAGCGCGGGGGCAACTTCGTCGGAAGGATTTTCAGAAATTTCGAGCAGGTCTGATTTTTCAAACCAATCCGGGTTTCCGAACTCGAGGGATTCTCCGAGCGTCAGCGCGAGGAGGCGCGCGAAATTTTTGGCCTTGCTCGTTTTCCCGAGCCGCTTCGTGATCAGGTAGAGTGCGAAGCGGGGGCGTGTCATCGCGACATAGGCGGTGCAGAGGTCCCCGTATTCCTTCTCCGCCCGCAGGGATTCACCGGCGGCGGCCAGCGTGGGATCCTGATCCGCAAAATCCTTCTTCGGAAGCAGCATCCCCCACATGGGCGGACGTCCGAGCACGAGATCGCCGCCAGTCTGAGGCGTCCGGTCATCGAGGCCGGATACCACCGCCATATCAAAGGTCAGCCCCTTCGCCTGGTGGACGGTCATCACCCTTACGACACCCGCGCTCTCGGGTTCCTGAACCTGGTAGCTCTCGACAAATGAAAGAAAGTCGAGAATCCCCCCGGATCCCGCCGAATCGAACCCGGCCGCCGCGGCGAGAAAATCCGCCGCGCAGGATGCCAGGAACGGCTCATGGGTGAGGTCACAGGAGGCAACCCACTGGCGGATGGTTTCCTCAAAGCCGTGGCGCGCGATCATCTCCAGCGCGTTTTCCCGGAATGCGAATTCCCCATCCCGCAGGATGGAGAGCGGGGAGCCGGCGAGGAGGCAGCCGGACAGCTTGTCATCCGGACATGCGGCGAACCGGAGCCCGGCGAGGATGGCGGCGCCGAGCGGATTGTTCGTGCAGGGGTTTGTATTGCCTTCAAGCGCGACGGGGATCCCATGGGATCGCAACAGCGCCGCAAGGGCGGCGGCCTTGTCGTTTTTTCGATACAGAACCGCGCAGCTCAATCCGCGGAGCCACGGCTCGGTTTCTTCCAGGATTTTCAGAATCTCAAGATCCCGCGGATCATCCTCGTCGTCGTCGCCTTTCCCGGCATCCACCTGCACCCAGCGAACGAAACCGGCCTCCCCCGCCAGCTCCGGCGCCACAACGTGGGGCTGCCAGGATTGCACCCAGTCTGCAACCGTCCGGCCGGGGAGATCGAGATCGTCCTGAACCGCCGGGATATTTCCAAAGACGGTGTTGACGGCATCCATGATCTCCTGCCTCGAACGGCGGGACTCGCTGAGGGTGGCCGTCGTGATCCGCTCTTCGCCCGGGGAATTGTAGCGGTCGTGGATTTCAAAAAACAGCTTCGGATCGCCGCCGCGCCACGAGTAGATCGCCTGCTTGGCATCCCCGACGTAGAAAAACGAGCGGTCGCCTCCGGAATCCTGGAGGACCTCATCAATAAATGCGGAGAGGACTTTCCATTGCGGGCGGCTGGTATCCTGGAATTCGTCGAGCATCCAGTGGTCGTATCGGGCGTCGAGCCGGTATCCGACGGCCGAACTCCAGGCCGGGTCGTCCACACGGGCGGCAAGAAGATCGGTGATGTCGGAGAACGTCAGGCGGCCCTGGCTGCGGGTGAGTGCATCGTAGGCGGACTCAAACCGGCGCATCATGGCATGGAGGGCCGCGCTCCGCCGCAGGAGTTTTTCGTATTCCGGCTTGATCAGCGAGTAGAGAAGAGCGGCTCTGGCTGCGGCGACCTGCGCATTCAGGTAAACCCGCGCGGCCGCGGCTCGTCCTGTCGGAATATAATCCTCTCCGGTCTTTTTGTCGGTCGAACACTTGCAAAGTTTTTCCGCGACGAACCTCTCCAGCTCCCTTGGCCATGCGGTGTCCGGGCAGGCGCGGGCAGCCAGATCCAGATTGGTCTGCCAGGCCTCTGTCGCTGACTCGTCGAGCCGGGGATGGGTGTCCTCAATCGCGCTCCAAAGCACGGCGGCGGATGTGGCGCAATCTTTTGCGGCAAGGATCGGCGACCCCGAGGGCCAGATCGCCTTCCGGTCGCCCCACACAACATCCGCCGGAGTCTCGATGAATTTGCCGTGAAAACGTTCCACCGACTTGAGGAGCGTCGAAAAAATTCCACGTTCGCTTTGGGTGCGACTCTGCTGGCGCACAAGGTCAAGGAACTCGGCGAAGACCTCCGGGTTGGATGAGCAATCCCGGAAGAGTGCGGCGAGAGCCTCGTCGCGGGCGGACTGAAGCCCTGAGGGGTCGAGCATGGCGAAGTCTCCCGCGAGGCCGGATTCCAGAGGGAACGCGCGGGCGATGCGGGCGAAGAGGCCGTCAATCGTTCCCATGCAAAGAACGCCCATCTGGCCAACAAGCCGCCGCAGAACATCGCGGCACTTCCCGGCGGTGATGTCCGCAATCCCGGTATCCCCCCGAAGCTTTTGCAGCTTTTTGTCGTCCGTCGCAGCGCCAGCGAGCCGTTGGAAAACCGCATCCAAAAATTCCCCGGCTGCCTTCTTGGTGAACGTGAGCGCAACGATCTTGCGCGGCTCGACGTCCATCATGAGAAGCGTGACCATGCGGGTCGTGAGTCGGTAGGTTTTTCCGCTGCCCGCATTGGCAATCACCATCTGATGCGGAATCCGGCTGGTCATGGCCGTCCTTTCAGGAACGCAATCGTCTCCGGATCGAAGCACTTTTCCGGCGCTCCGTTGAGGAAGAGGCTTTCAAAAGGATCCTCCCAACTGCTCTTGTGGGGTTGTGGCGGCCAGAATTCCCCGCAGGCCACCCTCGCCGCCACAGCCTCCGCGCACCGGATGGCGGAACTCTGCAGTTCGTCGCTGAGATCAAACTCCTGGATCGAGGTCTCCGAAGGATCCGCGCCGAGGATGAAATACGCGACCCGGACCGGACGGCCGGGATGGAGGCGTTCCGCGATGAAGCGGTAGAGCGGGAGCTGGAGATCCACCCAGCATTTTTGTTTTCCGTCCACCATGACTTTTGCTTCTTCGAGAAATCCGTTCACCCCGGCGCTGCCGAAGTGGGTTTCCCCGGGCGTTTTCAATCTGGCATACGTCTTGTAATCGATGACCCGGATCCCGCCATCCGGGTGCTCCTCGATCCGGTCAATCTGGGCGGAGAGCCTGAGCGGGCCGATCTTCATCGGATCCTCCCGGTTGGCGTCGAGCTTCCATTCCGCCTCAAGGATTTTCCACCCTTCGGCAATCACGCCGGCCTGAACCCCGGCAAATGCGCGGAGACGAACCTTCGCGGCTTCGAGCTGCACGCGCACGGCCGCTGACGGGGCCGGCCCGAACATCATTTCCGCCTCCGACTCGAGGTGGGCGATAACGCGGGATTCGATCGTTTTCCGGTCGCCTTCATCCGGCGTGTCTTTGGAGAACATTTCGATCGCCTTGTGGACGAGCGAGCCGAAGCGCAGGGCGTCCATCTCTCTCGCCTGAGGATCAAATCCCTCCAGATTGAGGACGCGCTTGAAATAAAACCTGAACGGACAGGAGAGGTATTCCTTGAACCCGGTGGGGCTGATTTTTTCCACGGCTTTCCGCCTGTCATCCGGAAGCCGCCAGAGCCAGTGGTTTTCCCGGCGCGGGCGCACGGAGGAGGATTCGGACTCCCTGAAGATCTTCAGAATCCGGGAGGAAATCTCAGCGTCCGGGCAGCGGAGCAGGAGATTCGACGGAAGGGCCGGGCCGCCATCGGCACCGAACTTGCTGAAGCTGCAGCGGATGTCACCGCGCATGCTGAGAAGGCAGGTCAGCAAGTAGGAATCCCTGGCAAGACGGGATGCATTGTCGGGGATGCCAAGCGGTCCACGCCGCGAGTCCGGCAGGAAAACATGCCCGTTGACAGATGCCGGCAGCCAGCCCTCGACGCACCCGCAAACCGCCATCCGCGAGGCCTCAGTCCAGGGCGCTTCGAGCCAGCCCATAAATTCCACGTCGCCGGGCCCGGAGGCGGAAAATGTCAGCGCGCATTTCAGGGCGCGGGAAAATACCACATCCCTTCCTTCCGGCCATTTGGAAAAAACCGGGGACTCCCGGATTTGATCGAACAGGTCGAGGACCTGATCGGCCGCGGCGTCCGCCCCGCCTTTCCATGCCTGCCGGAGCACCTCGTCCGGATGCATATCGCGGAAATGCCGGAGCGCCTCCACCAGCGTCTTTGTCTCGGACAGCAGCCCGTTTTCCGTCCATTGCCGGTGGCGTGAATCACTGTCGGCGCGGGCCAGAAACGATGATGCCTGATCGAACGACTCCATCAGCGCCTGCGAGATCAGGGCATCGCAGGTCGAGAGAAGTCGGGAGACCGGCAGTCCCGATTTGGCCCCAACCCATCGGGCAAAGTGCGGACACTCCAGCAGTCGTCGCAGGGTTCGCAGACGACCCGTCGAACGCCACTCGATCCAGCCCAGCGCGACGACAGCCGGCTCGGTCGCAGAGAGATCGTCTCCACCCGGTAAAAATGGCCTGCCTCCCCGCCGAAGAACCTCCGAACGAAATGCGGGCGCGAGTTCGGGATCGACCAGGACAAGCGCGTAGTCGCCGGGGGTTTTTGCAGCCGACAAATACCCGACATCTTGAGCGGCTTCGCTTTTCGGATCTTTGGCCGTGAGGAGGTGTTCGCTTGTGACCGGAATTTCGCACGCAGCCCAGTCCGCCGGCACCGGCCTCCCCCACTTGTCGAACCCGCCGGTGATTGGCGCCGGCTTCCAAACAAGAACCTCCACAGCGATGCCCGTTGCCATCAAGGCCTCCGCATAAAGTGCAGCCGCCGGTGGCAAATCCGGGATGCAGGCGATCACAACCGCCCGCAAATCCGTCGGCGGAACCGGATGTCGGATCTGTGCCGCTCGGGCCTCGTTCGGATCGACCAAGCCGAATCGACGGAGGGCGTTCAAGTAGTCCCGGTAGACCGATCCGATTTGCTCCCATCGCGCCTCGTCCTCCCCGCAGATTTTCAGCAAATCCGGATGCAGCGGGGAAATTGCGGCCTCACCGAGCGTGTCGCACAACTCGCACATCAACCCGCCTGCTTCCATCAACTGGGAATCGGTCTCAAGGGGCACGGGAAACAATGCATCGACAGGATGCATCTCCCGCAACACGCCCGACCAAATGCCCTCCCGCTCAGCCCGTGTCGCCAAAACCGCTTGGTCCGGCAAAATCGCCGCCATCGGCTGGAGAAAGCGGGGGGCTAAAACACCCGTGCCGGCCTCCGAAGCCAGCTTCGCCAGGGAATACCGGATCCGGCTCGCGGCCCCGGCTGTCGGAATCCAAACTTGCGTGCCGGATAAATCCCACGGTTTTCCGGACTTTCCGCGCAGAAGAAACCCGGCGACCTGATGAGCAAGGGAATTGTTCTGCTCGAGAAAAGTCAGTGTCGGGGCCGGCATTGGGGAAAATGATGATCGGGCTGGCAGAAGTTCCATCCCGTAGAGAAAAACGACCGTCGCGACAAGAACGGATCAAACGAGAACCCCGACGAAACAGGATTCCCGTTGAAACTTGTGCCGGGCCGCTCTGCCGAATATTGTGCCGACATGACCACCGAACAGATCCACGGACACGAAATCATTGCGCTCGTCGCCAAATACCCGGAGGGCATCCCGGCCGGAACGCTCGCCGACACCGTGGCGCAAGAGTTCGGCACGGATGCACGCTTCTTCACCTGCTCTGCTGAGAATATGTCCCTGCCGGAGCTCCTGGCCTTCCTCGGCGAGCGGGACAAGGTGCAGCTCCGCGACGGACTCGTTTTCCCCGGCGGATCCCCGGCCTGCAATCACGACTGACCCATGAATGGTTTTCCGCTTTCCTGCGGAGCTGGAGCCCCGGTCCGGAACTTCGGGATCAATCCGCCATGGAGTTGAGTATCCGATGAAGCAATTCCTTGAGCGCGGCGGGGGCTGGGTTGCCGGGCAGTTCGCTCTTTTCGCTGTCCTGGTCGTCCTTGCGTTCAGGCATCCCGGCACGGAACCGGCAGCAGGGAGATGGGCCGGAGCGTTGGTTCTTGCAATGGCCGCCGCCGTTGCCATCGCGGGGGTGAGCGCGCTCGGTCGAAACCTCACCCCGTTCCCAAAACCGGGCGACGGTGCCGAGTTGATCCAGCACGGGATCTACGCAAAAATCCGTCACCCGCTCTACGCTGCCGTGATCCTGGCCGGATTCGGCTGGGCGCTCGTCTGGCTGAGCTGGCCTGCCGCTGTGGCGGCGACGGCATTGATCCCGTTTTTCCACGCGAAATCCTGCAGAGAGGAACGCTTCCTTCGCCAGCAGTTTCCCGGGTATCGCGAATACGAAGCTCGCACGCACCGGTTTATCCCGCTGGTGTATTAAAGATTTTCTCATGAACAAAACGGAAATCGTGGCGGCTATTCTTGAAAGGCTCCGGGAGGAGTTTGAGTCCCGCAGTCGCGTCTCGAAGACCACCCGGGAGGGAGGCAACGATGCCGAGAGCAGGGCGGAGGGGAAATACGACACGCTGGCCATTGAGGAAAACTACCTTGCAGACGGCCTGGCCAGGCAGGCGCTCGCCGCGGTTGAAGCGATTGCCGAAATCGAGAAAATGCCCCTGCGCACGTTCGCCGGGGACGAGCCAATCGATCTCGGCGCGCTGGTCCAGCTTGAGTTTCCCGGCACGAGGGAATGGTTTTTCCTCGCACCCTCCGGCGGCGGAACAGAGGTCCGGCACGAAGGCACAACCATCACAGTGATCACCCCGGAGTCCCCGCTGGGATCTCAGCTGATGCGATCCTGCGCCGGCGGCCGAACTGCGGCACCATCCGCCAGAATTGTCCGGGTGGCATAGAATTCCCCTCCCCGCGTCAGATCACCGGGCCGGTCGTCACCACGATGGTCCTCCCGCTGACCGTCACCCGGTCCCCGGCCTCTAGCTTCCTGCGTTTCCGCGTCTCGACGGCTCCGTTGAGCTGGACCAGACCCTCTGCGATCAAATACTTCGCCTCACCACCGCTCTCGGCCAGCCCTCCGAATTTGACAAACTGGCAGAGCTCGATCGGCACCTCCCGGACGACGACAGGACGCGGGGCGGCGGAATCAGTTTTCATCGGACGCTTTTCGCCCCGAAGGGACCGGCGGTGCAATCCTTTCTTCCAGGGCTCCTCACATTGTCACGATCCGGTCGGACTGCGGCGGGAAATGGAGATCCGGCTGTTTTCTCTTCCTCTGCGCGATCTCTTCCGGCTAAGGTTTTGCCCTATGCAAGTCACACGTCTCTGGCTGATGTTTCCCGCGCGTCTGATCACCCGCCCGGTCCTCTGGGAGCTGGCGAAAAACTTTTCCGTGGTGACAAACATCCGCCAGGCGAGCGTGACGGCCGAGGTCGGACTGGTATCGCTGGAACTCGACGGGGAACGGGAGGAGATCAAGAAGGTCATCGCCTGGCTGGAAGAACAGGGAATCAAGGTCGAACCGGTCGAAATCAACACAATCGAAGGCTGACCGAACACGATCCTTGCAAGACGGAGCGCGCCCACTATGTTGATGGCTTGCGTATGCACCTGAAAAATTGGAGTCGCTTGCAGTCCGGAGCTTGCAGGGCAACGGCATCTTTGATGAGTGCGGTTTTTTTCCTGGCCCTGCCGGCCACCAGCTCCGCGCAGGAGGTCATCGTGGCCCCGGGAAAAACCAGCCTCTGGGAAATCGTCGTGTCCGGCGGAATCGTAATGATCCCGCTCGCCGCGCTCTCGGTCATCACCATCATGCTGATCTTGGTTTATCTGGTCACCATGCGGCGCGGTGCGGTGGCCACGGCGCGGTTCATGCAGACGGCCGATGCCCTGCTGCGGAAAAGAGACTACCTCGGGTTGCTCGCGGTCTCGAACCGCCACAGCGAAGCCGTCGCGCGGATCGTCCAGCGCACGCTGGATTTTGTGACGAAGAACCCCAAGGCGACACTGGCCGAAGCCCGGGAAATCGCCCAGGCTGAAGGAACGCGCCTGGCTTCGGCCCTGACCCAGCAGATCACTTATCTTGCCGATATCGGGACGATCGCCCCGATGCTCGGGCTGTTCGGAACGGTGCTCGGAATGATCAAAGCCTTCACGGTGGTCGCCAGCGACATTGCCGCCTCGCGGCCGATGCTGCTGGCGCAGGGTGTCTCGGAAGCCCTCGTCGCCACGGCAGCCGGACTGCTCGTGGGGATTCCGGCGATGGCGGCTTATTCGTATTTCCGCGGCCGGGTTCAGGCCCGGATCTCGGATCTCGAAGCAGCGACAACCCAGCTGATGGCTCTGCTGGGCGTGGGAATGTCCGGACGTCCGGAATGAGAGCCCGGGTCATCGCGGGTGTTTTTCTGACCGCCGGCCTGGCGGCATTCGGACAGACGGTCTCCGGTGAGGTCGAGATCCGCCGGGCGATTCCCGTCAATTCGGACCCGCTTGAGGGTTATCAGAATCCGGCCTGGATCAACAGGGTCAACGAACCAATCCCTGTCGCTACTCCCATACCCGTCGCCACTCCGATCCCTGTCACCACCAGCGTTCCCGCATCCACGCCAATTCCTCCGCCAGCCGCAGTAAATCCGCCGGCGTCCAACGAGCCGTTCCGCCCGGCATCACGAACGGCAGCCCCTCCCCCTCCATCTGACGAAGATGGCAGCATCCGGATCGGGCCCTCGGGTGCCCAGCCCGGCAGCGGCAAGGACGCGCTCGACCTCGCGAACAGCATGTATTCCCGCAAGATGTATGACATGGCCGTGCCCGAGTATGAGCGGTTCCTGATCTCGTCCGGAGGAACCGAAGGAAGGGATGTCGCCCTGTTCCGCCTGGCGGAGTGCCACAGGATGCTTGGCAACCTCGTTGCCGCCCGCGCCGCCTACGAGCGCCTCGCGATGGAATCTCAAAAGGGCGAATTCGCCGGCGCAGGCGCCTACCGCTTGGGCGAGTTCCTCTTTGGAGAAAAAGTCTACGAGGCCGCGAACACCCAGTTCCAGATTGCCGCGAAGGAATCGAAAGACAGCGAGGTTCGCCTGACGGCGTTGTATTTTTCGGCCCGCAGCCTCGATTACCTGAAGCGGGATGCCGACGCGAGGGCGGGCTACGAGGCCGTGCTGGCGGTGGAAGGAAAGAATCCTTATCGGGAGCACGCGCTCATGGCCGCAGCCGACATCGACATCCGCGGAGGCAACAAGGAGCAGGCATTTTCCGAATACCGGAAACTCGCGGAAACCACCACGGATCCGGCGATGGCCGCAGAATCGGAATTGAAAGCCGCCGCGCTGGCGACCGAACTCGGAAAAAATCCCGAGGCGCTTGCCCTCTTCAAAAAGCTCATCGCGAGACCGGGTGCGGGAGACTGGAAACCGGCCGCCGTGATCGGCGCCATGCGGCTTCTCTACCAGTCCTCGGACTACAATGGCGTCGTCGCCATGGCTGCGGCTGCCGGAGAGCTTCCCGACGCAAACCGCGCGGAGGCACTTCAAATCCTCGCGGCCTCCTACAAGCAAACCGGAAACAACCTCGATGCGCGCCGGACCTACGACCGGCTTCTCAAGGAGTTTCCGGATTCCGAATCATCCGGGGAGGCCCGGTTCCAGCGGCTGGTGAGCCTCTATGCACTGAAGGAGCAGAACCTCCCGGCTGAGATTGACGCGTTTCTGGAAAAGACGACGAATCCCAAGGAGCGGACGCAGGCCCTCCTTCTCAAGGCGGAGGTGCTCTTCAAGCAGGCCGACTACGCGGGAGCCGGCAAAGTCTACGAGAGCCTGCTCACGCGGGAACTCGCCGACGACGTCAAGGCAGATGCGCTCTACAAGATGGCTTGGTGCCTCGCCGCGACAGGCAACCACCCGGCCGCCGCCTCCGCCTACTCGGAATTCCTGTCAAAATTCCCCGACCACAAGCTGGCCGCGACCGCGCTCGCCCAGCGCGCACTTTCCAAACAGGAAAGCAAGGCCTTCGACTCGGCCATCGAGGACTTCGACGCCATCGCAGCAAAATATCCCGGAACCAAGGAGCACGAACTCGCCCTTCAGCAGAAGGCCCTCATCTTCGGACAGCAGCAGAAATTCGACGAGATGGCCCGGGCGTTCGAAAAGCTGCTCGCGGAATTCCCGAAATCCACCGCCGCCGGACAGGCGAATTTCTGGCTCGGATGGGCCGCCTTCGAGCAGAAGGACTACAAGAGTGCCGTTGAAAAACTCGATGCCGCCCGGAAGCTCGATGCCGCCCAATACGGAGAGCGGGCGACGCTGAGGATCATCCTGGCCCATTACTACCTCCAGGACCGCGAGGCCGTGATGCGTGAGGCGGCCGGATACAAAGGCGGCAACCTCCCGGCCGAGATCACGCTCTGGCTGGCCGCAAAATACGTGGACGACGGGGATTATGCCAAAGCGGAATCCCTGCTGCTCCCCCTGACCGCCAACCCGGCCGCTCTCCCGCCCGATGCGTGGAGCCGGCTCGCGGAATGCCAGATCCGGCTCGGAAAATTCCGGGAGGCGCGCGGACCGGCGGACAAGTTTCTGGAGTCGGCGAGGGATCCGGCGAGCCGTTCGAGGGCGCTCCTCATCAGTGCCAGGATCCATCTCGGGCTCAAGCAATTCCCCGAAGCCTCCTCAGCAACGGATGAGGCGCTCCTCCTGCAACCCGAAGGTTCCTTGAATGCCGAGGGCCGCCTGCTCCAGGGAGACATCCTCTTCGCTCAATCCAAATACGACGATGCCGCCCGGGCCTACATGACGGTCTCCGTGCTGCTCGACGACCCGTCGGTGACTCCGCGAGCCCTCCAGAAGGCGGCCGACGCCTACCTGCGCGCGAACAACCGGTTTGAATCCGAAAAAGCCCTTGCAGAACTGCGGCAACGGTATCCAGATTTCAATAAATCCGCCAAACCTTCCAAACCCAAACCATGAAAACCGCTCTGCTGATTTTCCTCACTTCGGTGAGCCTGATCGCCGGGGACGCCGTGCTCGGCGACCATCCGCTTCCGGACGTCAAGGCATCCCTCCAGATCCCCGGGGGGTGGGTGGCAACGACGGAGAACGAGGACGGGGTGTTTGTTTACCACTTCGGAAAACCCGGCACTCCGGAAGCCGCCTCGATCACCCTGAGCGTCACGACAAAAGTGACGGAGCGCACCGAGCAGTCGCCCGCCGCCTACGCCGCAGCCCTCGTGGACATGCCCCAGGATGACGGATCAAGCGCCCCCGTGCAAAAAGGCGAGCTCAACGGCCTGCCCACCCTGCGCTCGGAATACGACTTCGACGGGGACACCGGAAAAATGCGGGCCGTGAACATCGCGATTCCGAATGACAAGACAGGCACCCTCTACTTCTTCGCCTGGCAGGCCCCCGTGGATGAGGCTCTGGAAATAGAGGCTCTCCGCGAAAAAATCATCGCCTCCGCGAAATTCGACCCGTCGTTCTAGCGGCGCCCGGACAGATGCGAAACCTCCTGCGTTTTCTGGTGTTTGTCGCCGCCGCCGCCGCCACGGTCGGCATCGTGTTTCTCTGGAAGACATCCCAACCTGTCGCTCCGCCCCCGGCCCCGGAATCCGCCGTCTCCTCCCCGTATCTTGCGGCGATCGACAAGGAATTCACCGCGCTCGTGGGAAGGGTTCTGCCCTCGGTGGTGAGCATCAATGCCATTCCCGCGAATGCCGCGGACCCGCGAACGGCTGTCCTCCGGAGCCTGCTCGGAGCGGGACCGGGCGTCCAGCCGCCCCCGCAGCTCGGCTCCGGGGCAATTGTCTCTGAAGACGGCTTCATCGTCACAAACTGGCACGTCGTCGAAAACGCCGGAGCCGTGGAAGTTCATCTGAATGACGGACGGTCGCTTCCGGCAAAATTTGTCGGAGCGGACAGAATTTCGGATGTGGCGGTGCTGAAAATTGACGCGGCGAATCTTGCGACGCTCCCGTTCGCCGACTCCGACGATGTGCGGATCGGCCAGATGGTGATCGCCGTGGGGAATCCGTTCGGGCTGCAGGAAACCGTCACCAAGGGGATCGTGAGCGGCAAGGGACGCCGGATGATGAGCGAGGCCGCCAACGAATTTTTTCAGACCGACGCCCCGATCAACCCGGGAAATTCTGGCGGCCCTCTCGTGGACCTCAACGGAGACATCATCGCCCTCAACAACGCCGTCATCCAGAACACCGACGGCATCGGGTTTGCCATCCCCGCCAACACCGTGCGGCGGATCTTTGAAAACATCCGGAATTACGGCCATGTGGTCCGACCGTGGTTCGGCGTGGTCATGCTGCCGATCTCTCCGGCTGTCGCCGCCCAGTTGAACCTTCCCGATACCAGGGGGGCGCTCGTTCAGGAGACGCTGGAAAACTCTCCGGCCGCCCGGGCGGGACTGCAGCCGGGAGATGTCATTCTCTCCTACAACGGGCGGCCGATCGCCGACTGGAAGGACCTGCGCAACCGGGTCGCCGAAACCGAGCCGGGGCGGGAAATTCCGATCAGCCTGCTCCGCGCAGGCAAAAACCTGGACCTGCGGGTCACGATCGAAAAACAGCCCGGCGAATAGAACTTTCGTTTTTTTTTGAACCCGGTAAACTGAATCGCCTGTGACTTCCTCCACGCAAAATTCACCTCCGATCCCAAGGCAGCCCATGGGCGCGACATTTGCCGTGGCGGTCGGGATCCTCGGCTTCATCCTGGTCCTCCAATTTCTTGCAGTCGCATGGTATTTCCTTCCGATCCTGCGGGAGAAAGTGGTGGAGAGCGCGACCGTGGCCAGCGTGCAACCGGCCACCGAAATCCCGTCCTCCGCGCCGCCGACAGGAAATCCGACGGCCAATGCCATCACCAAACCCGAGCGCACCCAGCCCGATCCCGCTCTCGTCCAGCGGATCAACCGGCTCGTCACGGAATCCGATCGCGCCTACCGCGTCGGAGATTTTGAAACCTCGCTGAAAGGAATCAACGAAGCCGCCGACCTGCTTGCCGATGATCCCGGCATCCTCCTGCGCAGGGCTCGGCTTCTGGAGTCGATGCAGCAGCCGGCGGACGCCGCGGCTGATTACGCACGGGTGGCCGCCCTCCCAGGACTTCCTGCGGAACTGCGCAATCAGGCGGAGAAAAAGCTCGCCCAGCTCGGAGGGGCGGCATCCCCCTCCATCCCCTCGGGATCCCACCAGGTCATGGAAGATGCGCCGACAGGGCAAAACTCCGATGTCCGCGATGAAATCGGCCTTCAACCGGGATCCCGCCTCGGAATCGTGGACACGAAACTGAGGGACGGGGCACCGGGCACGAAAGTCCTCCGGATCGCCATCAAATCCCGGCCGGGAGCCACCGTCGACACCCGCGAGATGAAGCTCCATGTCTTCTTCTACGAGCAGGACGAATCAGGAGAAATCCAGCTCACGGAATCCAAGGTCGTTTCCCAATGGATCAGCCCGCCGGTCAATTGGGCCGACAACGAACCCGAATTGCTCGACGTCACATACATCCTCCCGGACAGCAACCTCCCCGGGAGCGCCGCCTCCAACGGATCGCCGGGGAGGAAATACGCCGGGTATATCGTGGGCGTCTACTACAATGGCGAACTGCAGGATACCCAGGCCGACCCAGGACCGCTCGCAAGAAAGTTCCCCCTTCCACTCTATCTCAAGCAGGAATCCCAATGAAAATACTGGTTGTTGACGGCGCCGGAGACTCGGCGGAGAACCTCGCGGCTAAGCTCCGGGAACTCGGCTGGCCACAGGCGGGAGCCGCCACCAGTTCGGACGATGCCGTCGAATGGATCAACCAGCACGGCGGGTGCGACATTCTGGTCACGGAAGTCTTTACCCAGCCCGCGGACGGATTTGCATTGCGCGAGACCATTCAGCCCCACCTGCCGGATATGAAAACTGTTTTCATGTCCGCACACGATCTCTCCGCCTACTCGGATCGAATCGCGGGATGCCAGGTCCTCACCGCGCCGGTGGAGCCTGCAACACTGGATACCGTAATTCGCAAGCTGGTCGGACCATCTCAACCGCTCAGCCTGCCCACGGCGGCAGAACAGCCTCCGAGGGCAACCCCCCGGGCGGTACAGCCGGCCCCGCAGGCAACTCCCCGCGTTGCGCAAGCCTCTCCCAAGGCCGCAGCGGCTCCCGCCCGGCCGACAGCCGTCGCGGCCCGTCCAACCCCGGTCGCCGCAGCGCCCTCCCCCCACTCGCCTCCGACAACAAAAAGTTTTGCGCAGAGGGTGGCCGTTTCCGCAACTCCGGCAGCAGCAACTCCACGGCCGGCAGGCACCGCAAATTCCCCCTCCCCCAAGCCTGCGGTTGCGGCAACAAGCGCCGCCCTTGGCACCGAGCCCGAGCTTCCGCCGGACGATCTCGTCGGAAAAACGATCGGAAATTATTTGATTGAAGCGCGCGTCGGACAGGGCCCCATGGGGCCGATTTATCGCGCCCGGCAAACCAATATCGACCGGAACGTCCGCTTCTACGTGCTCGATCCGTCTCTGCGGGCAGACCGGCAGGCTGTGGAGCGCTTCAGCTCCAACGCCAGCGCCAAGGCCAAGGTCAGCAACCCGGTCGTCATCTCGGTTTACGAGGCGGGAGAAGATGAGGGCGTTTGCTACTACTCCTGCGAATATGTCCCGTGCCGCTCAATCGGGCAACTCCGCGAGGCCGGAGGCAAACTGGACGAGCCCACCGCCCTGGCCTCGATCAAGGCTTCCGCCGAGGCTCTCGATTTTTTTGCGCGCGAAAAAATCGCGCACGACCTGCTCACTGCCAATTCCATCCTCATCGGCCCGGCCAACCGCGTCCGCATCGCCAACATCGCCTCGGCCAAAGCCTCGCAGGAATTCGACCTCCCGGCTGAAATGAAACGCCTCGGGGAGATCATCCTCGGAGCCCTCCCCGAGTCGGGAGCCGACAAGGCGCGGGATCTTGCCGGGATGCTCGTCGACCTCAACTCTCCGCCGGCATCCTGGGCGGCATTCCTTCAGACGGTTGCCGCCTACCAGCCGAAGACCGTCATCGCCGACGCCTACAAGCTCGACGCGCAGGAACGCGCGGCCATCCGGGTCGTGGAGGAATCCAAAAAGCGCCAGAAGCGCGGAATGATCATCAACACCGCCGTCTCCCTGACCCTCCTTGCCCTCGCGCTGTTCGCTCTCCGATACGCGCTCACCAGGCAGGGAAGCGCCACCGTCCGCCCGCTCGACAAGATGGTGGAAGTCCCGGCCGGCGAGTTCATCTACCAGGACGGAAAAAAGGTCACGCTCCCGCGGTTCTATATCGATGAGAATGAAGTGACGATCGGGAAGTATGCGGAATTCCTCGACTTCCTCGAAAAAAACCCGGACCAGGCCGCCAAGTTTGAACATGCCAGCCAGCCCAAGGGCAAATCCCATGTCCCGGTCGCTTGGGCGGACATGAAGGAACTCAATCCCCCGATGCCGGGATACTACACCCGGGCGAAGCGCTGGGGCCGCTACCAGGAAGCCACCCTCGACGTGAACTCCCCGGTTTTCGGCGTGGATTGGTTCGACGCCTACGCCTACGCAAAATGGAAGGGCAGGCGCCTGCCGACCGAGCAGGAATGGGAAAAGGCCGCCCGCGGAACCGACGAACGCAAATTTTCCTGGGGAAATGACGAGGATCCCACACGCGCCAATACCGGGCAGGACCTCAACACCAACCCGAAACTGGGCGGCGATAAAGACGGCTTCAAGCGCTGGAATACCGTCGACGCAAAAAAGGGTGACAAGAGCCCGTATGGAATGCTCGGGGCCTCCGGCAACGTCTCCGAGTGGACGGCCACCTATGTCGACAGCCCCGAAGGCGGAGGCAAGATGCCGGTCATCAGGGGAGGCAACTGGAAAAACAACGACCCGTCGGTGACCCGCCGCGTGATCAAGCTCATGGACCTCCAGCAGGATGATGCGCTGGGATTCCGGACCGCATCCGACACCCCTCCGTCGAAATGAGGCTTGTTCTCACGGCCCTCGTCGCCGCCACCCTCTCCGCTCACGCGCAGATCCAGGTGGACATCGCGCTCAAGCGCAACCTCTACGTCATCTACGAGCCGATCCTCGCAACCGTCACGATCACCAACCTGACCGGCGGCGAGCTTTCCCTCGCCGACAGCGGCCCGAACAAATGGTTCGGGCTCCAGCTGGAAACGATGGACGGCCGGCCGATCCCCCCGGTTGGAGGCGACTACACGAACGCCCCGCTCGAGCTCGGCCCCCAGCAGAAGATCAGCCGCACCGTCAACCTGACCCCCTTGTTTCCGATCAGCGAATTCGGCGGATACCGCGCGCGCGCCACGGTCTACACCCAGCAGGGGAACCGCTTCTTCACCTCGCCCTCGCTGAATTTTGAAATCACCGACGGACGCCCGATGTGGCAGAAAACGGTCGGGGTTCCGGCTGGCGCCCCGGGAGCGGGCACCAGCCGCACCATCACGCTCCTGTCGCACAGACTTCCGCAAAGCACCCAGCTCTACCTCCGCATCGAGGACAAGCAGGCCGGAAAAATCTACTGCACCCACCAGCTCGGCCGCTTTCTCACGTTCGGCAGTCCGAACGTGATGCTGGATGTGCGGAACCAGATCCACGTCCTCCAGAACTCGGCTCCCAAGACCTTCATCTACTCGAAGATCGGCCTCAACGGCGAAGTGATCGAGAGAAAATCCTTCAACGAGTTCTCGACCCGGCCGGCGCTGAGGCGGGGCAGCGACGGGAGCGTCCTCGTCGTCGGAGGCCAGCCCTATGACCCGACGGCTCCGCAGCCGGAGCAGTCCCTTCCTTCTCTCAATGACCGCCCGGTGGATCTTCCGGGCGCCAAGCCAACGCCGCCGCCGGATGAGAAGCGGCCGGAAAACCTGCTCTCCAGGTAGCCACGATTGTGAACATCCTCGCGCGGAGCCGGAAAATCCTCCTCTCTCTTCCCATGTTTTTCCTCTCCGCCTGCTCGACGCCCCGGCTTCCCGAGAGCAGCGAACCCGTCGTGGCGATCATGGCCGAGCGCCTTTCGATGGCGCGCGACGTGGCCTGGGCAAAGCAGTCGGACGGACTCCCGGTGCGCGATCCCGCACGCGAGCAGGAAATCCTCCAAAAGCTTGTTCGCCAGGGCGAGGCTGCCGATCTGGACGAGGGGCTTGTCGCAAGATTTGTGCGCGCCCAGATCGAGGCCTCATGCCTTGAGCAGGAGGCCTGGATGGCTCGCTGGAAACAGGGGGAACCGATGCCCGCGGGAGACCCGCCCGATCTCGAAAAACTCCGCTCCCGCCTGGACCGGTTGTCGTCGTATCTCGTTGCGGAATACGCGGCCGCCTGGAACACCCCGGCTTCGGCGGCCCGCGCCCGGCTGGAGAAAACCGCGATCAATCCCCGCGCCGCGGCAGCAGCCGCCTCGGGCTTCATCGCCCGGTAGGACAGCGGGAAAAATCTGCTTTCCGTCGCGATGCGGGCGACTAGAGTGCTCGGCTCTATGGAAACGACACTGATTCTTTTAAAGCCGGACTGCATTGCGGGCCGCAAGGCGGGGGATGTTCTGAAACGGTTTGAAGACGCCGGATTCCAGATCAGGGGGTGCAAAATGTTTCGCGCGGACGCCTCCCTGCTCCGCGAACATTACGCCCACATCGCCTCGAAGCCGTTTTACCCCGAGGTCGAGGCCTTCATGCAATCAACCCCGGTCATCGCCCTCGCCCTCGCCGGCGACAATGCGGTCGGGAAAGTGCGCGACATCATCGGCCCCACGGATTCCAAAAAGGCCGCGAAGGGAACCGTGCGTGGAGATTTCGGGGTGGATGTGATGGTGAATATCGTCCATGCGTCCGACAGCCCGGAGAATGCCGCCATCGAGTTGAAGCGGTTCTTCCGCGATGGGGAGCTTTTCGAATACGAAATGCGCTACTCCACGAAGGCGGCTTGATGCCCCTCACGCCGGGGCATGCAGGACGTGAAGCGTGATCTCGGGCGGACAGTTCAGGCGGGCGGCAACCGCGCAGCCACCGGTCCCGGGTGACGTGTAGCCCTGGAGCGTCCCGTGCTGCCACCGGCCGTTGACAAATTTCCGGTCCACCCGGCAGGGAACGATCACGGGAAGCCCGCCGGGGAGGCAGACCTGTCCGCCATGCGTGTGCCCGCTGAGCTGCAGGTCGAACCCCTCACTCTCCGCCTCTGAAAATATCTCGGGACTGTGCGAGAGCAGGATCACGCAGGCTTCCCGCGGCGCCGCCGAGCGAACCTTGCGCAGGTCGTGGGTCTTGTAAAAATGAGGATCGTCAATGCCGGCAATCCAAAGGGCTGCCCCATCACGCCGGATGGATGCGGTTTCGTTCAGGAGCACCGGAAGCCCCGCCCCCTCCAGCGAAGGGACCATTTCGATGCAATCATGATTTCCGAGAATGCCCCAGCGCTCCGGGGCAAGGACGGCGGAAATCCGCGCCATTCCGGCCAGACAGGGCCCGTAGTCGCCATCCGTCCGGTTCCGGAAATCCCCCGTGACAACCGCCGCATCGTGGGCTGTCTTCCGAACCTGCCTCTCAACCACCGGAGCCAGGCCGGAATCCAAGTCGAGATGAAGGTCGGTGAGCTGGAGAAGCCGGAACCCGTCGAAAGCCGCTGGAAGGTGCGGCAGCGTCCAGTGCCGTGTGACGACCCGGACGTCCAGAAAGTTCCGCTGCACCAGTCCGCGAAGCCCGCAGAAACGAAAGAAAAGAGCAACCAGGGAATCGATCGGAAGGATCCTCTCCAGCCCGAAAATCCCCTCCCCCTGGTGGAGCAGCCTGGCGGAATGCCCTGCCTGCTTCAGCAGACGGTCGGCGAGGTGGGCGCGACCGATTCTCTTCTCAAGCGCCAGATAATCCTCATTTTCCATACCCCGCCGCAACGGGCATGTCAGTTTGTGGGATTCCTGAGCGGCTTGAACGCGGGATCTTCACCATTCCGGCTCCAGTAAACCTCCTCGACGCGTTTCCAGACGGCACTCTGGGCTCCCTCATAGAGGGAGAGTTCCTTCAGCTTCCGGCGCACTTCCTTGCGCAGGTCGAAACTGGAGGCCCCGGGATCGGAGTCTAGGCTGAGGCCATGGACCCGCACGGTATTTTGGTTCAGAAGCTGAGGCTGCACAAAAACGTGTCCCCCGGTGGGAATATCCCCGTCGCTCTTGAGGCAGCGGAGGGTGAGAAAGAGCGTGTCGCCGACACGGGAGGGCCACATCTCAAACTCATAGCGCTTCACCTCACGGCTTCCCTTGCCGGACAGGGCAAGCTGGACGGCATAGCGGTCGGAATCGACCGGCGTGACCATCGCCCGGCCCGTCCGTCCCTTGTCATCGGTCGTCTCCCAGACCCCGAGGAGCCAGGTGTTGACGCTCTTTGTGGGACCGCCCGTGAGCGGGCGGTCGAAGAAGCAACCACAAAGGTTCAGACAAAGCGCCAGCACGGGAACCGCTCGGAATAAAAATCTCATGCCACGCCTATATCCAAGTTCCGTCCGGAATGACACTGTTTTTCGGAATCACGACGATTCCGTCCCGGATGTAGTATCCGTCGCCGTCCAAGTCCTGGGATTTTCCGTCGGGTGATATCACGACGCGGTGTCCGATGCGGGCATTTTTGTCGATGATCGCTCCGTTGATCACGCAGTCGCGACCGATGCCGATCGGCGGGATGCCCTCCTTCGGACCCCGAACCTCCGACTCGTAGAAGTCGGCTCCCATCATGATCGTATTTTTCAAAGTCGAGCCGGACTGGATCACGCTGCGGATTCCGAGGACGCAGCGCTCGAGTTTGACATCCCCGATGATGCACCCGTCGGAAATCATCGCGCTGGCCACCTTCGCGGAGTTGACCACGCTCGCCGGAAGGAAAAGCGGCTGGGTGAACACCGGCGAACCGGGGACATAAAAGCTGTATTGCGGATGCGGTGCGGTCAGGGCCAGGTTCGCCTCGAAGAATGCGGAGATGGTTCCGATATCCTCCCAGTAACCCTGGAAGATATGGGCCATGACCTTGGTGTCGCTGATGGCGGCTGGAATGATGTTTTTTCCGAAATCCACGTAGTCGTTGTCGAGGCACGCCTCGAGCACGGACCTGTTGAAAATGTAGATCCCCATCGACGCCTGGTAGAGGTCGGCATCGGGCGGCTGCCCGATCTTGGACAGGAGCTCGGATGGAATCCGGAGCGCATCCAGCACATCCGGATCCTTCGGCTTTTCAACAAACTGGCGGATCCGTTTGTTGTCGTCGGTGAGCATGATCCCGAAGCCGGTGGCGGCCTCCCGGGCGACAGGGATCGTGGCGATGGTCAGGTCGGCCTCGGATTCCACGTGCTGCCGGAGCATGTCGCGGTAGTCCATCCGGTAGAGCTGGTCACCGCTGAGAATGACGAAGTATTCGTAGGGGTGCTCAAGGAAATACCGCATGTTCTGCCGGACCGCATCGGCTGTTCCCTGATACCATCGCGACCCTTCCGGTGTCTGCTGGGCGGCGAGAATTTCCACAAAGCTCGGCGTGAAGTCGTCGAACTTGTAGCTGGAGTTGATGTGCCGGTGAAGGGACGTGCTGTTGAACTGGGTGAGGATATAAATCCCGCGCAGTCCGGAATTCAGGCAGTTGCTGATCGGGATATCAACCAGGCGGTATTTTCCGCCGAGCGGGACAGCCGGCTTGGAGCGCTCCTTGGTCAGCGGGAACAGCCTCGTCCCCGCCCCTCCTCCCATGATGATGGCCAGGGTTTTTGCAGTCGGCAGGGCATTCGAGGGGCGGCTCATGGCGGAATTGTATCTTGCCGCACCGGCAGGGAGTTGTCACGATTCAATTCTATGTGTGGAATTGTCGGCTACATCGGGCGCGCGGAAGCGCTTCCTGTCCTTATGGACGGGCTGCGCAGGCTGGAATACCGGGGATATGATTCGGCGGGCGTTGCCCTCCTCAACGGGGGATCGATCGAATCCCGCAAGGCGGTGGGGCGGATTGCCAACCTTGCCGAGGCGATCCAGCAGGACCCGGTGCATGGAAAGGCCGGGATCAGCCACACCCGCTGGGCGACTCACGGCGGAGTCACCTTCGAAAACGCCCACCCCCACAGCGACCAGGGCGGACGGCTTGCCCTCGTGCACAACGGGGTCATCGAGAACTACCAGATCCTCCGCGAGCAGTTGCTGGCCAGGGGCCATCAGTTCAAGTCACAAACCGACACCGAGGTGCTGGCCCATCTCGTCGGCGAGGCCGTGGACGGAGCCGGTGACCGGACGAAGGCCGGGCTTGTCGAGGCCGTGCGCCAGGCGCTCCGGCAGGTGATCGGCACCTACGGCATCGCCGTCATCCACGCGGACATCCCGGGCGTCATGGTCGGAGCCCGGCGCGGAAGTCCGCTCGTCCTCGGCATCGGCCGCGACGAGCATTTTCTGGCCAGCGATGTCAGCGCGATTGTCGCCCACACGCGCGAGGTCGTTTACCTGAACGACTACGAGATCGCGGCCGTCAAGGCGGACGGATTTGAAATTTCAACCGTCTCGGGATCGGGGGCGGATTTCCGGGTGAGCACTGTCGAGTTCAGCGCGGATGCCGTGGACAAGGGAACGTTCCCTCACTACATGCTCAAGGAGATTTACGAGCAGCCGAATTCGATCCGCGACGCCATGCGGGGGCGCCTCTCCTCCGAGGAGGCCACTGCCAAGCTGGGCGGGCTGGAGATGACCAATGCCCAGATGCGGGCGGTGGACCGGATCGTGCTCAGCGGCTGCGGCACCGCGTTCCACGCGGCCCTCGCAGGGGAATATATCATCGAAAACCTCGCCCACATCCCGGTCGAGTGCGAGATCGCAAGCGAGTTCCGCTACCGCAACCTCCCGATGGACCGCGACACGCTTGTTTTTGTGATCAGCCAGAGCGGGGAAACCGCCGACACCCTCGCCGCGCTTCGGGAAAGCCAGCGCAAAGGCCACCGGACGCTCGGGATCTGCAACAATGTCGCCAGCACGATCGCCCGCGAAAGCGACGGGGGCGTCTATATGCACGCGGGACCGGAAATCGGGGTGGCCGCCACGAAGTCCTTCACCTCCCAGCTTGTGATCCTCACGCTCCTGGGGCTTCTTCTCGGACGGATCCGCCACCTCAGCCATGCCGAGGGACGCACGATCATCGCCGAAATGGAGAAACTGCCCGACCTCGTGGCAAAAACCCTCGAGCTCGATTCCGCAATCGAAAAAATCGCCGGAAAGTATGCCCGCGCGAACAATTTCCTCTTCATGGGCCGGCAGGCGAATTACCCGATCGCGATGGAGGGCGCGCTGAAGCTCAAGGAGATCAGCTACATCTCCGCCTCGGGATATCCAAGCGCCGAGCTCAAGCACGGGGTCATCGCCCTCGTCAACGAGGAGACGCCGTCGGTCTTCATCGCCCCCCAGGATGCCGTCTTCGACAAAAACGTGAGCAACATCGAGGAGGTCAAGGCGCGCAAGGGCCCGGTCATCGCCATCGGCACCGAAGGTGACACCTCGCTCGCCAAGATTTGCGACGACGTGATCCTCATCCCGCATGCCCCGGATTATCTGACGCCGATTCTCTCGGTGATCCCCCTGCAGTTGTTCTCCTACCATATCGGGGTGGCGCTCGGCTGCGACGTGGACAAGCCGCGCAACCTCGCCAAGAGCGTCACGGTCGAGTAAGACTGCCCCGGTCCTCATGAAACCGCGAACCATGGAATGGGGGATCGTCGGCCCGGGGGGGATCGCGCGCAAATTCGCAAGGGATCTCCGCGTGGCGGGCGGGTGCCGCCTTCGCGCGGTGGCGGGAAGGGACATTTCGCGGGCCGGGTCGTTTGCGGAGGAAGCGGGAGCGGACCTGGTTTTCGACGACATTTCAGCGCTCGCAAACGAGCCCTCGATCGACATCGTGTATGTCGCCACGCCTCACCATGCCCACTTTGCGGCCGCCAAACTCCTTTTGGAATCCGGAAAAGCGGTGCTCTGCGAAAAGCCCATGACGGTGAATGCGGCTCAGGCCCGGGAACTCGCGGATCTCGCACGCTCCAAACGGATGTTTCTCATGGAGGCCATGTGGACGCGCTTTCTTCCCGTTTACCAGAAGGTTCGCGAATGGCTCCGGAGCGGCCGCATCGGGAAACCCCGGATCGTGACATCGGGCTTCTGCGTCCGCGGTGTCCAAGACCCGTCGAAACGATGGCTGAACCCCGATCTCGCAGGCGGCGGGCTCCTGGATCTCGGAGTTTACAATCTCGCGATCTCCCAGTTCGTCTTCGGCAAAAAACCCGAAAGAATCCACTCCATCGCCACCCTGGCGTCGACGGGAGTTGACGAAATGCTCTCGGTTTCCCTCGGCTATCCGTGCGGCGGGATCGCGCAATTCGCATGCGGCTTCTCGGCGCAGGGCGACAACTCGCTGTGCATCGCCGGAGAGGAGGGGTCCATTCAGGTTCCCTCCATTTTCATCTCGGCGCAGGAAGCGACATTGACGGCCGGGAATCACACGGAAACAGTCCGCGAGCCGCTGCGGGGCGAAGGCTTTGAATACGAATGCGAGGAGGCCGTGCGCTGCCTGCATGCGGGTGAAATCGAAAGTCCTCTCATGCCATGGGCGGACACCATCGCGACGGCCGAAGTCATGGATGAAATCCGCTCGCAAATCGGCGTTCGATACCCGTTTGAATAACTGATCACCCCGCCTTGTCCGGCAGGCAGGAATCCGCGATCGCCCGCACCTGATCGAGCGACTCGACGCGCTGGAGCTTCTCGCGCAGGCGCGGCCCGCCGGGCATTCCCCGGGTGTAGGCCATCAGCCGGGCACGCATCGCCCGCATTGCCAGAAGCTCCCTGCCGCCCCACCATTCGATCTCCTTGCGGCAATGCCCGAGGATGAACTCCCACTGCCGGTCCGGAGGAAACGAAGGCCGTGCGGGCTTGCCCTCGATTGCGCATTGAATTTCTGAAAAAATCCAGGGATGGCTCATCGCCGCCCTCCCGATCATCAGTCCGGAAACCTTCGTCTCGCGAAGCCGGCGCAGGGCGGTCTCCGCGCTCGAAATATCGCCGTTGCCGACAACCGGAACCCGGACGGCATCCGCCACCGATCCGATGACTTTCCAATCCGCCTCCCCCGAATACCCCTGATCCTTTGTCCGGCCATGCACTGCAATTCTCCGGATCCCCTCTCCTTCAAGCAGCCTGGCATTTTCGATGGCATTGATCGAACGCCCGTCCCAGCCTGTGCGAATCTTCGCTGTAACCGGCACGCTGCCGGCCGCCGAGACAACCGCGCGGGCCACGCGGGCAAGCAGCGGGCCGTCCCGCAGCAGCGAGGACCCGCCGTTTTTGCACACGACCTTGTTCACCGGGCACCCGAAATTCAGATCGATGAAATCCGGCGCAACCCAGTCGATCACCGCGCGGGCCGCCTCCGCCAAATGCCCGGGATCGGCGCCGAAAAGCTGGACGCCCAGCGGCCGCTCGTCCGGATGAAATTCCAGATACCGCCTCGTGCGTTCGTTCCGGTGCAGAATCCCCTCGGCCGAGACGAACTCGGTGGTCAGGACATCCGCGCCGAGCTCTTTGCAGAGCCGCCGGAACACGGTGTTGGTGACGCCCGCCATCGGGGCGAGATACAGCAAGGGGCGGAGGGCTTTGTTTTGCAAGGAAATGGAGGGCGATGCGCCGTCTGCGCTCATTGATGGAATCCAAAAGCCGGACGGCACCGTCCCTCCGGAAATTTATGCGGCCGCCGTGGACTCCGGCGCGAGCAGGGCGCTGACCTCACGCTGCACCGCCGGAATCTGCTCCAGGCTGAGATGAGGGTTGGAAAGAACGAGCGTCTCGCCGGTTGCAACATGCTCGTAGACCAGCATGTCGGGGTCGCTGCTCTCCACCGGACGCAGCATCCGCTTCCGCTCGAGCATCACGGCCAGGATGTAGCGGACATTCTTGTAGGCGGGATCGTTTTCCGCCACGAGCCGGCGGAGAAGCCCCTCGGCATCATCGCGCGGCAGCGGCTCGGGAGGAGGCGGGGCGGGCGGCTCATATTTGGAACGCCAGAAAGAAAACGGCTGGATGTTTTCGTTTCGAGACTCCCAGGCCTCCTCGCACAGGTCCTCGCGGCGGAACCCGTCGCCCTCGCGGATCAGCAGCGTGTAAAAAATTTCCCCGGGGGCAAATTCCTTTTCCGTCCTCGCGCAGGCATGCGCCCGCGATTTGATTTCCCAGTCAGCTTGCATGAACAAGGAAGCTAACCGCAGATTCACACAGATTCACGCAGATAATCCAGAAAGTGAAGCCTGCGCGCGTTCCCGGCGCGGGCTCCTCCATCACAAACCGCAGCGGATAAAAGCCGCAGGCCGGCGGCTTACATCAAGTTGTCCTGGGCGTAGGCGAGCACCTTGTTGAGCTCGGTCAGAATCGCCATGGCGCGCTCCTCGTCCGCGGCGAGCTTTTGCGCGCGGGCCGGGTCGGCATTTTCCTGCATGGTGGCGATATCGGCGACAAGCATGCGCGCGGCGGAAATCACAGCACGGAGTTGCTTGATCGATTCGCGATCCGAACGGTTTTCCTTGTTGATCTGCTTGAACCACTTGATCTGGAAATCGAACCATGCGAACGCGGCGTTGAGGGCATCCTTTCCGCCGACCAGGCGCCCGTCCGGAGTGAACGCGGGCCGGACCGGATCGTTGGGCCGGATCGGGATCACCGCCTCGGGAGTTTCGCTGATCCCGCGGGTCGCCTTCGTGTTGGGAATGATCGTCGGCGTGATGAAGATGATCAGATTTTTCTTGTTGCGCGCGCGGCCCTTGCTCTTGAAAAACTGGCCGACAACCGGAATGTCGCGCATCACGGGGATCCCGTCATTCGCCGCCCTGTCATCGGTGGTCTCCAGCCCGCCGACGGCGAGCGTATAGCCCTGGGAGACCTGCAGCGCCGCATTGTAAATTCTCGAAGCGGTCACCGGATACAGGTTCCCGGCAATCGCCTTGTCCGTCACGTAGGAGGAAATCGTGATGGCCACGCTCATCGCGATGTCCTGCTTGCCGACGGTCTTCGGAAGAATGTTGATCTGCGTGCCGATCGGATAATAGTTGATCTGCTGGGTCGATGTGGATGATCCGGCATTCCCCGTGGTTTGCGAGGAGGACAGGATCGGCGTGTTGACCGCGCTGCTGATCGCCACCTCGCGGTTGTTCACCGTCAGCACCCGCGGATATTGCACCACCGTCGTATCCGTGTCCTGCATGAACGCCTTGATGGAAACCGACGCCTGATCCATGCTCAACACCGCCGAGTAGGGAGCATTGAACATGGCGTTGTAGGACTGGCCGCTGTATTTATTGCGGTTGTTGAAGGCGACATTATTTTCCGATCCGAGCGTGTAGCTGTAGGGAGGCTGGCCGGGAATCACCCCGATCGCACCTGTGACCGGATCATTGAATACGGTCTGCGGGCCGGTGCCGGTTTGTGAGGCGGTGTTGAACGTGCCGGTATTGTTGAAGCCGTTGTTGGCGGTGTTGCCGTTGCTCGTCGTCACCGTCACCCCGCCGGTCCCGCTGGCGGCCGCCTGTCCGTTGAACGTCAGCCCGTTTCCGCCAAACGTCCCCGCCCAGTTGATGCCGTATGCCTTGCTCGGATCTTTGGATGTTTCAAAAAATTTCACCTCGATGGCGATCAAGTCCTGAGGCAGGTCTACGGCCAGCAGATAATCGGCCACCCACTTGTGCTGCTGCCGCGTGGCAACCACCCAGAGAGTGTTGTTGTCCGAGTTGTAAATAACCTGCGGCACCTGGGGAGGGACGTAGGTCGGATTCAGGCGCCCGGGAGCAGTGGTGGAAGAACTCGCCGTCGCGGACTGGGAGGGAGCGGTCTGAGTTGTTGAGGCCGCGTTCGTGCCAGCCACCGTTGTCTCACCCTGCACTGTTCCATCGACATTGTATTTGATGGGAGGCAACCCGAGCATCACGCGGATCTCGTTGATGATCCGCGGCTCCTTGGATTGAAAAACCCGCTGGGAGTTTTGCAGCGGAATGGCGGTCGCCGAAGTGGTTTCATTCTGCTGCGTATTGGTGGTCTGATCCTTGAAATCCACCCGGTCCACCGGGTCATAGCTGAGGCGGTAAATGATCCCGACAAGTTTGTTGTCGTCCTCCTCCCTCAGCCGCCGCTCGCGCTCTTCATCCACCGTGTGCAGATACCAGACGCCGTTCTCAAAACTCAGGCGGATCCCGTTGTCGCGGGCGACGCTTTCCAGAACGACAAACGGGCTCGCCTCCATGGTGAATGTCACAAGCTTGCGATTCGCGGCATCGTTCTCCGGAATGCCGATGAACGGAATCCCGGCATTGTCGGCCAGGAAGCGCAACACATCCCGCAGGGCGGCACGGTCGAAAGTGACCATCTTGGCCGGTTCGCGGCGCAGGCGGGCGGCCGCGAGGTTCCCTGCAGGGCCGTAGTCAGGATAGGCCGCATTCGGCGGCGGCTCGACAACAAAGGGGGCGGGAGGCTGCGCAAACACCCCCGGATTTGTCGGTGGAAGAATCAAGAAAACCGCGAAAACAATTTTACAAAGTTTCACAAAAAAATTTCCCTGATTCCGCCTGCCCCCGACATCAGGCAGGCAGACAGTCTCCGGTTGGCGGGTGTGAATAACTAAGGCGCGAAGTTCCAAGGGTCAGGGCAGGTTCGGGTTGCTTATACTCGATTGAGAGTGCCTTGTGCTAGTCAAATCTATGCAACAATGCAACAATAATATTGACTTCGATTATGCTTGCATGGTATGTGAAAACTCATGAAGGCGATGGTTTCCCCGCAAGCCGTAAGCGGCTTTACGATGATTGAAGTTCTGGGTGTCATCGCGGCACTGGCGGCGATCAGCGCCATCGGCTATGTGGCGGTAACAAAGGCAAAGCAGACTGCGGATGCCACCAAACTCGAACAGGACGTCGAGTCGATCAACAGGTCGATCCAGATCTACCTCAGCAGCGGGGGAAGCACGAATGGCATGACGGGAGCAGACGACGGGGCCCCGAATTATTGCGACGTGTTGACGATTCTGAAAACCAGCGGAGCCGCCGACACCCTCGGCATCCGAAGCAGCGTGGTTGACTCCAGGGTCTATGCCGACAGAACAAATGGCGGCAGCACGACCCGCCTGCGCGCAAGCTGGGTTCCCTCCACCAACTCATCCGTCCCTCCCCGTTTTGTCATCGGGATGGGGACCTCCGGCATCGTCGAGTTTCCGATCAACGAAGCCATTTCGGCAATTGCCTCGGTCACCAGCAACCGCACCGGCGCGGAAAATGTCGGAACCAACGGGTGGGCGTGGAATTACTCCACTCCAAGCGAAACGTCTGAAGCCCCCGGAAACTCTCCCGGATCGGCAGTGGCCGTCAATCCCTCCCTGGCAGCCCTTCTGTCCCACCCCAACCTGACCGGCGGCGTTTCCATTGTCGACTCAGGCGGAGTCGTGACAACGCGCAACAAGGTCTATGACGGTGCGGGCTACAGAGGCTCCCTGGGGGTGTTCTCCCTGGAGGGAATGGGCGACCCCCCGTATAACTTGAAAACGGCGGAAGGGCTGATGGCGTTTATGAAGGAGGCGGTCCGGAGGGTTCTGGAGAGAGATGGAGGTGGCGTGGCCATGGATCGGGATGGCAGGGGAGATCCGGACGGCCCCAATTATTTCGACCCGGGCACCGCAGTCGCGTTCATCCTGATCCCGGATAATTCCTTTGCTGCGGCCGATTCATTTCTTGAAACCCAAACGGAGTGGCCCAGTGGAACCATCTCGGACACAAGATACCCCCTGACCTCGCTGTCCTTCGACACCGGCGACGTGGCAGGGTTTTCCCAGAGCCAGGCTGTCAGCCTTGGAAACGACGTGTTCGCCATTGAGGATATCGCCGGCGGGGGAGACCGGGACTACGAAGATGTCGTCTGGCAGAGCGAAGGCCTTACCCAGCCTGACTGGTCCACCATGCGCGAGGTCAATGCCGCCACCTACTACTCGGATTCGAAGTTGAATCAATTGGGAGATGCCGTCCTCGGAGCTCCAAGGCAAACCCTCCGCCAAGCCCTGCAGGGCGTGGGCGTGCTCCCCTAGCGCTCCGATGGCTCGTTTGCTTGACAATTGACTCTGCCCGGACAGTAACATCCACCATCGAATCATGCGCCTCCTTGACCTCCCAGAAGACTCCCCCGTCGGAGAACGGATCCGCGATTTGTCCCTTTCTGACGGGGTCAGTGATTTTTATCTCACTCCCGGCGAGCCTCTCTCCTACAAGTTCAACGGGCAGCTGATCTACGATGAGGCGATTTTTGAAATGACGGTGCCGGAATACTTGGAACCGGGCTGCGATGACAGCGCGATGGATCTCCACGGCCGGAGGTTCCGTGTCAGCCAGATGGTCACCCAGGGACGCCTGCGCTGGGTCATGCGGCTCCTGCCCAACGAAATCCCCCACCCTTCCTCCATCAAGGTCCCCACTCCGGCGCTTAAATCCTTCCTCGAGGCGAAAAACGGGCTGTTCCTCATCTGCGGGGCGACCGGAAGCGGCAAATCCACCACAATTGCTTCGATGGTCCTGCACCGCGCCCTCCGTCGGCGCGAACACGTGATCTCGTTCGAGGATCCGATCGAGTTCATCTACCCCGACGGGCTGCCGTCGCTCATCTCGCAGCGGGAGATGGGAAGCGACGAGATCGACTTCGGCAAGGCTCTCAAGGCCGCCCTGCGCCAGGCGCCGGATGTCATCATCATCGGGGAAATCCGGGATGGCGAAACCGCCGAAATCGCGCTCCAGGCCTCGGAGACCGGCCACGTCGTCGTCGCCACCCTCCACACCTCCTCCGCATCCCAGACCGTTCAGCGTTTTCTGAAACTCATCCCCTCCGAGCGCCTCGACAGCTCGCAGGAAACCCTCGCGGATTGCCTCCGGCTCGTCATGTGCCAGCGGCTCCTTCTCGATGAGCGGAAATCAAAACGCTTTCCCATCCATGAGGTTCTGTTGCAATATGACGGCGTGGTGAACATCATCCGCCGCGGCGATTTCAAAAAGCTCGATCAGGAACTCGAAACGGGCTGGAAAAAAGGCATGTATAACTTTGAAAAAAGCATCTCCCTCCGGATGGAGGAAGGCTTCATGAGCGGGGTCGCCCCGACCGAAACCGCATTCTCCTGGGATGAGGTCACCGACTATCTTGAACGTCAGCCGGAGATCTCACGATGAATTCCATCGACCTCAAATCGATCCTGAACTTCTCAGCGTTCCGGCCGGAGCCGGACGACCCGTCGGCGGCCTGGAGAAAGCGGTTCCCCGGCGAACGCACCGTCTTCATCGGCCTTGGGCGCGCCAAGCTCTCCTGGCGGGGAATTTCCCGGTCCGGAAAGCCGACCGAGTTCGAGTCCGTGCGGGCAGATCCGAAGGAAGCATTGACCCAGGCAGTCGACCACATCAAGTCCCTGACAGACCGGGGGTGGTGCGCGCTTTCCCTCAACACCCGGTATGTCATCAGCCTGGAAACAAACCTCTCCCGTCGCGCCGGCAGCGAGGAAGTGCTGAAAACCAACCCCCGGGCGATCCTCGGTGGAAAATTCGAGAGGGGAAAACGCTACGCCCTCACCCACAACCCCGAAACCAACTCCAGCATCCTGCTGACGTTCGACGAGGACCAGACCCGCAAGACCGAGGCCATGTTCGCCGATACCGGATTCCGCGTGGGACGGGTCTGCTGCGGAGCCTACATTCTCCTCCGCCACGCCCTGTCGGAAACCAACCGCACAAAAGGATCGGAACAACCGGTCAGCAGCTTCTACATCGTGTGCTGCGAGGGGGCGGTTTGCGCCCTCGTGCAGGATCAGGACCGCTGGCTGGAGCTCCGCTCGCGAACGGATGTCTATGATGAGGAGGTGACACCGATCGCGGATCTTCTGGCCCCGTTCCATTCCCGCCTGTCCCCCGGGATTGACATCACCCTGGTCTGCGATGAACCGCTTTCCGGGCTCCGCGAACGTCTCGAAGCCGCATTCCCGGGGCGCTCCATCAACGACCTCTCCGAGCCGGGCCTGCTTGCAAGCCTCATGATGAAATACTAGCCGCATGCAAATCAACGACCGCCAGATCGACGACTTCAAGAGCGACAGGAAGGACATCACTCCTCCCCTTCCCCTCGTTCTCCGTCTCGTGCCGATCCTCTTTTATTGCTCGATCGCAGTCACCGTCATCCTGTGCTCGATTTTCTTCATCCAGTTCCGGGTGGGCATCGCAAAACGGGACAGCCACAAAGCCCAGACGGCGGTCCTCAATGCCCAGACTCAGGCATCGCGCAACGAGCGCGCGGCGCTGGAAGCCCAGATAAAAAAGGCGACCGATATTCAGGAGTGGGTGCGGGGATCCCTCCCCCTCCAGCCTCTCGTGGTGGAAATCACCCGGAGCATGGCTCCGAAGTCGTCCATTCTTGAAATGCACATCGACCGCTCTGCGGATGACCCCGCGCAGTTGAAATTGGAGCTGCAAATCGGCACCGACTCCACCAAACAGCTCGACACAACCATGGAGCGGATCGCCTCGCTCGACTACCGGGCATTCTCACCGACCAGGGAACTCGGACGCGGGGAGCTCGACTACAAGGCCACGCTCGTCCGCAGAAACGCCGAACAGGCGGACGAGTCTCAGACGCCGAAAGCCCCATGAACCACAAGCACATCTCCTGCGGCATCATCGCGATCCTGATCCTGGTTCTCGTGCAGCTGACCCTGTGGGTTCAGAACCATCGAACCAAGGTGCAAAAAGAAGCCTCCGATGCGCAGATGGAAGAGGAGACGGCCGGAAGTTCCCTGAGCCGCGAGCACTCCCAGCTTGCGGATCTCCGGCGCCAGTCCGCCAACCTGATCGAGTTCCTGAAAATCTGGCAGCCCTATTTCACCAGCGTGGACACCACCCAGAGCGCCGAGATCAACATGCAGATGAAAGTCAAGGACGCCAACCTCGTCAACCTGTCCCAACGGTTCGAGCCGGCCAGCGTGAAAAACAACACATCAATCCCGACGACCCTGCGTGCCCTGCTGACCTTCGAGGATGATTACGCAAAGCTGTTGAACTGGCTTGGAAATCTCGAGGTCACCATGCCGACCGTCCGCACAAGCAGCATCCACCTCTCCAAAGGCACGCGAGCGAACGATCTGAGGATGGAAGTGATTCTGGAACAACCCCTGCTGAAACAATGACAACGGAACCTTCCAAGGGAAATTCGGAATTCGGAATTCGGAATTCGGAATGTGATTCTTTCCGCGCTGTGCGCGGCATGCGGACGCGGAGCGGCCCAGTTCCGCGTTCCGCCTTCCCAATTCCGCATTTCCTGGCCCTTCTTCTGGTTGCGGCGAGTGCGCAGGCTGCTTCCGAATCCCTTCTCTATCCCGATGCGCGGCAGGTCCTTGAAGTCCGCAAAAACGAGCGCAACCCTTTTGCCCAGCAAATCGCCGAATCATCGAGCCCGACAGCCAACGCCCAAGAGGGGGGCAGTGAAGAGGCGAGGTTGCGGCGCATTCTCCGGGCTGTGAAAATCGGGGGCGTTTCCGGGACACCCGGCCACCGCCAGATTCTCCTCGGCTCCCTGATCCTCAAACCGGGAGTCGTCCTGCCTCCCCTAATCAACAATCAGGCGGAAGTCCTCCGCGTCGTTTCGGTTGATGACTCCTCCATGACCCTGGAATTCGTGGAAAAAGATCCGGCTGCGGATGCCCGCCAGATTTTTCTTCCCTTCGATCTCAAACCGGAAGTCACTCAATTCCTCTACGGCGAAGCCGTCGAAGAACTGGCTCAAATCGGGCCGAAGGGACAGACCAAGCTGCCCCCTCTTTCCGCTGGAGGAGTCGTGGATATTCTCAAAGGCAGTCAGGACGCTGAACTTCAAAACATGGCGGATCGCGATGTGAAATTGATGGGAGTTGTCCATGATGAACAAGCCACGAAGAAGTGAAGAAAGTTTTCAGTGTTCAGTGGTTCAGTGTTCAGAAACTGAGTCCCGGAGACGCATGTCTCCAGACAGTCCCCGCTCCCGTCTGAACACTGAAAACCGAACACTGAAGACTTCCTCGGGCTTCACGTTCGTCGAGCTTGTTGTGGCCCTGGGCATCGGAGCCATGGTCATCGCCGTCTCGATCATGGCATACGGAACGATCAACTCCCAGGGCACTTCGAGACGGCAGGTGAACGTCAATATCGGCATCAACAATGCATTCTCATTTTATGGTTGGACGGATCCCCAGACAGCCGTGAGCGAGGCGCCGAGCTTCGCATCAGCCGCGATGGCAAACAGTCTTCGGGAACAATTCCTCAGCGACATTTCGTCCGCGTCCGCTGTCGTCTGCCTGGCCCGCAACCTGCCGAATGCGAACGGTCTCCGTGTCACGAACATCGTCATCCCCACGAATATCGATGTCCGCACGCTCGTGAATCCGGATAATTTCCGAACAAACCTCATCGATACGAGCGGGGCGGTTTATACCAACTTCAGCACGAATGCGCTCCGCAACGGTGCAACCGTGGCAACAAATCTCTCGGTTTATATCCTCAATGCCGCAGACAACTCCACCAACATCACGGTGGATGCCATCTACGAAAGCGATTGGGTCGCCGTCACAAATGCCCCCGTCGGGGTCTATGCTTCGGTTCGCCGGTATGTTGGCACGAGCATGACCGGCTACTACCATGTGTTTTATCCGCAGGTGGACTCCCGCGCCACAAACTCGGACGCCGGCCTGCCATTCACCCCGATTCAACGCCCCAACTCGCTCCCGTGTGCCGCCTACTTTTCCATGTCGAACACCAGCTCGACCAACACCTTCTCCAGGGCGGAAAACCGCCCGTTTTACCTCGTCTGGTGGCCGGATCCCATGAACCGCACCATCCTGCCACAAGCCCCGTATCCGGGGCAGGCGAACAAGATTTTAAGCCCTGCGAATGCAAGCGATTATTACACGCTTCAGTTCGGGGCCTCCTCGTATTTTTTTGTCGTTCCGGCCTACCCCCCGCTATGAAGGCTCCAACCAGACCTCTCTCCCGCATCGGCGGCACCGTCATGATCTTCGCTCTCGTCGTCATCCTTGCGGGAACCCTTGTCCTGGCCGGTTGGGTTCAGATGCTGGCCACCGCCACGGTCTATCCCGACACCACCGCCGAAGGCGTGAAAAACCGGATCGCCATCGAAAATGCCCGCGCCATGGCAAGACAATACCTGCTGAACTCCCTGCCTTCCGGCCAGAGCGCCGACTCCGGATGGATGGGGCTGGCCAATGGCTGGGGCCTCTTCCGGATCACCAACAGCGGCGGCGGATTCTGGACCAATACCAACGATCTCGCAGGAAATCCCTTTTCCCCATTCGGCGGCCAGTGCTTTGTCGTCACCAAAACTGCCATGTTCGCAAACAACGACTACAACGTCGAATGGGAGTTCCTCATCAAATCCCGCAGCCCCATCACCGCTGGATACCCGCTCGTCGTGCATCGTCCTGCCTCAACAAATCTGACCAATTCCTGGGCTGGCGCGACAAACAGAAAAATCTACTACGCCGACACCCTGGGTTTCTCCGGCTTCCCCGAGGTGCCCTTCACCTCGTCAACGAACAGCCCCGGCTATACCGGAAATTTCTCCGCCCCCCTCAGCACAAATTATCCCCCGACCTACGTCGTTGTCACCAACCAGGCCAGCTTTCCTTCGAATACTTTCACAACGAACCAACTGATCAGCAGCAGTGGCACCAATTATAACGGCGGCACGGTATCCGTGACCTTGAATGCCACGGATACCACCTCCTCCTACCTCCGGTATGATGTTCCGGCCAGGACCCCGACAAACATCTTCTTCACGACCAATATCTCCGGAACAAACAGAAGATACACAAACGTTGCGATCACGAATCTGACGATCGTGGGAAACTCCGCCACCAATTCCCTCCACATCATCATTCCGGCAAATCCCGCCATGGGCACAAATACCAACCTCTCCACCATCACCCTCACCAACACGTCAAATACCCGAAAAATTTATCTCAACAAACAGAGCACCGGCAATCTGACTCTTCGAACCGCCACAACCAATGCCAACTACACCTGGTGGTTTGCCGCATCGATCCTCCCCACCAATGCCACACTCTCCGTCATCCCCCCCACGCAAAGCGGTCGCTCCCTGAGAATCACCGGAGGATTTCGATCAGCCAGTGCCATCACCAACACAGGCACCCTGACCCTCAACCCGGAAACGAATGCCATCGGAGGAACCATGGATGCCGTCGAATTCATTTCGGACCGTGTTCTCTGGATTGAGGACGGAAGGAGCCGGCCATGAAGACCGGTTCGTTTTTGCGACGTTGGAATCGCCTGTCCGCATCGGACG
Organism: uncultured Chthoniobacter sp.; assembly: GCA_964431635.1. GTDB lineage: Bacteria > Verrucomicrobiota > Verrucomicrobiia > Chthoniobacterales > Terrimicrobiaceae > QYQL01. The sequence continues at coordinate 73,884 of CAYSKK010000013.1, forward strand.
GAGCGCGAGCTTTGTGGAGGGAAGGCCGCCTTGCCGTCCCATTATTCATGGGCGCTGACAGCGCACCGCCCTCCAGCCCAAGCGAAATGCCCTCGCGTTCCACCTGCTCAGGAATCTTTGCCTATTCCCTCATCGAAGTCCTCATCGCGGCCGCCATCCTGGTCATCGGAATTTCCGCGGCTGCAATTCTGGCCAATGCGCTTCTCGTCCAGGAGGAATCGAATGGCTTCGCCCTCCGCGCCTTCAACACGCAGGAACAGGCGGCCCGCCTCTGGCAACTCGGACTCTCGCCTGCCACCATCACCAACATCCTGCCGGAGCGCTGCACAACCAACGCCACCAACCCGGGGATTTATTCGATGTATCTGGGATTCACCAACGGCGTCACCAATCTCGATACCGGATTCACTGTCGAAATCCTTAATCCCCTCCGCATCGTTTTCCACTCGGGTTTTGATGGCAGCAACAACCCGACATATCGGACAAACGATATTCTTGTCGTGCGCCCGACAAATCGATAGCTGCTCATCACGAGCTTTTTACAAAAGTATTTAGCTCAATGCATCAAAACATCGGCCCTCGGTTACGCAACGATTTATGCAACAAATTTCTTGCTTTCGAGCGCATTCCGGAATATTTGGATGACTAACAAGCCGACTCACACCTCCCATGAAAACTATCAATAAATTCCTTCTTGCTGCCAGTCTGGCCCTGTTCCCTCTCCTTGCAAAAGCGGTCAATGTCCAATCAACCTCGACTCCGGTTTTTGTCAATTGGAGCGACGCCTCTCTGAATGATCAACTGGTCAACCTCACTCTGGCCTACAACCCCGGCGGGGTTTTCAACAGCATCACTTTTGATTTATACTTCTATGCCGATGGCAATGTCCCGCGCCTGGCCTATGTTGAGGCGCAGGGCAATGGCGACGTCTCGATATCCGACACCTATTTGCGTTCCGGTGCCGTGGTAGATGGAAGTTTGAACTACATCCCGGGCACCGACTTTTTCTCCGGGGCTCTTTTTGTGAACAGCGCCGAAGCAGGCGCCGACAACTATGTGGGTGTCCAATTCATGGACAGCAACTCAGACGCCCACTACGGCTGGATTCAGTTCAACTTGAACGCCTTTGCTGATGGGACTCCGGCTATAACTTTCGTCTCAGGCGATGTCAACGATGCCGCAAACGCGGCAGCAACCGCGGGAACAGTCCCCGAACCATCCGCCTTGGCCCTGCTGGCAGCCGCAGGAGCCGGTCTGGCTTTGATGGTCCGGTCCCGCAGGAAATAGGCATCCCATTTCCGGAATGGAGGGACGACCACCGTGTCGTCTGTCGATAAAGCCGGGCCGGATAGCGCTCCAGCTCCTCAGGAAATGATCTCCCGCAGGTTCCCTGTAATCCGCCCGTCGTAGAGCGCCTTGCCGATGATGGCACCATAAAGGCGCGGCATTTTGGCGAGACGGCGCAGATCGTCGGCGCTTGAAACCCCGCCGCTGGCAATCAGGTTGCAGTCGAGGATTTTCAAGAGGTTTTCGAGCTCCAAAAAATTCGGCCCCTCCAGCATGCCGTCCGTGGCGATGTCGGTGTAGATGATCGTCCCGGCGCCGGCCACCTGCGCGATGAGCGCGAGATCTGATGCCGATGTCGCGGTGGTCTCCGTCCATCCCTTGACGGCAACTTTTCCGTGGTTGGCGTCAATCCCGACAGCGATCCGCTCGCCGCCGAATTCCGAGCACATCTCCGCGATATAATCCGGCGACTCGCAGGCCTTCGTCCCCAGGATCACGCGGCTCACCCCGGCACTGAAAGCGGCTGTGACATTTTCAAAATTCCGCATCCCGCCACCGAGTTCGCAGGGAATGTTCACTGCGGTGCAGATTTTTTCGATGGCCGCGAGGTTTCTGGGCTCCCCGCAGAATGCGGCGTCGAGATCGACGATGTGCAGCCAGTCGGCCCCGGAATCCTCCCACTTTCTTGCAAACCCGACCGGGTCGTTGGAGTAAACGGTTTTCTCAGTGGCCAGGCCGCGCTTCAACCGCACGACCTCGCCGTCCATCAAATCGATCGCAGGAAGCAGGTTCATAGAGTGGATAGGAAGTTTCGGAGGATCGCCAGCCCGGCGGCCTGGCTTTTCTCCGGATGGAACTGCGTGGCATGGAGTGCGCCGCGCGAGATGCCCGCCGCAAAACGCACTCCGTATTCGCACGTCGCGCTGACGAGGGATGCCTCCTCCGGCACCGGATAAAACGAGTGCACAAAATACACCGAGACCCCCTCGGGCAACCCTCGGTAGAGAGGCCCGCGCAGTCCGGTCAGCGTATTCCACCCCATGTGCGGAACTTTCAACCCGCAAACGGTTTTTTCCTGCGGGCTCTGCGCCTCTGCGTGAGGAATCGCCTGATCCGGGTTCAACCCGTCTCCGGAAAAACGCACGACCCTGCCGGGAATCACCCCCAGCCCCGCGACTCCGGGAGATTCCTCGCTGGATTCAAACAGCAATTGGTAGCCGAGACAGATCCCGAGATACGGACGGCCAACACCGATCCATTCCTTCAAAGGGTCCCAGAGCCCCGTCGCACGAAGATTGGATGCGCAGTCGCCGAAGGCCCCCACACCTGGAACCACCACCGCGTCCACTGCCTCAAGCTCTGCCGGCTTGGAAATCAACCCGGTCCGCGCCCCGGCAGCCTCCAGAGCCTTGCTCACGCTGCGCAGATTCCCGCTGCCGTAGTCCACGACCCCGACCGACCGCGCGCTCACAGCACGCCCTTGGTGCTCGGGATTCCCTCGACCCTCGGGTCAACCTGCGTCGCCTGGTCCAGAGCCCGCGCAAGCGCCTTGAAAACCCCCTCGGCCATGTGGTGCGCATCTTTTCCCGCCAGAATATCCACATGCAGGTTCATCCCCCCGTGCACGCTCAGCGCGCGCAAAAATTCCTCCACCAGCTGGAAGGAAAAACTCCCCCCGACCGGCTCGACATCCGACGGCGCGTTGTAGGCAAGAAACGGCCGGCCGCTCAGATCCACAACCACCCGCACCAATGCCTCATCCATCGGCACATAGGCAAACCCGTAACGCCGGATCCCCGCCTTGTTCCCAAGAGCCTTCGTCAGCGCCTGCCCCATCGTGATCCCCGTGTCCTCCACCGTGTGATGAAAGTCCACATCCAGATCCCCCCGCGCCTCCAGCTCCAAACCAAACAGCCCGTGCCTCGCAAACAGCGTCAGCATGTGGTCAAAAAACGGAATCCCGGATGTCACCTTCGACTCCCCGGACCCGTCCACCACCCACCGGAGCCCGATCGCCGTCTCCGAGGTCTTCCTCTCAATTTTTGCTTCCCGAACAACCATCCCCCCATCCAAGCAGACCGCGCAGCAATTGGGAAGACCGCAAAATTGCTCCCGCCTCAAGGCAGCCGCTTCGTGCAACGATCGCGATACGCCATTGCTTCCATTTTTTGTTTCTTGAACTCGGGCGTGGAACATGAGACGTTCCACAGATTCTCCGGCGCCAATTCTCATGAGAACCGGATTTGCGGGCGTTAAGTCCGCCTTTTCGTTCACATCATGGCGCCATCCACGTTCCTCGCGGCGCGCCAACCGGTGCGCCCTCGCGGGGGGATGCGCACCGCCGGGGGAGAAAAAACGGTGGTGGCCCGCTGAAAATGGGACCGCGCCAATTGAAACCAAGAAAAATGCCAACTGACTACTCACCGAGCGGATCGCGCCGCTCGTCCCGCCGGGGCGGACGCCGCCCGCGCAGCGGGGAACGTTCCGCGACATCCGGACGCACGGATGCAGCCAAACCTGCGAAGAAGAAAAACCTCATCGAAAAAATCATCGGATTTTTCGGTGGAAAATCAGAGACCAAGTCCCGGACGCCTGCGGCCGGTGCTTCGTATGCCAAACCCTCGTCCGCCGGCCAGGACCGTCCTGCACGCCGGGAGCGTCCGACCGGCATGCGCAAGCCGGAACAGGTGGAGGTCACCTCCTCCCGGCTCTACGTCGGGAACCTCTCGTTTGATGCAACCGAGAGCGACCTCTCCGAACTCTTCAGCGGAGTCGGAACGGTCCAGAACGTGGAGATCGTGATGAACCGCCACACGATGAAGTCGAAGGGCTTTGCCTTCGTGCAGATGCAATCGATCGATGAAGCCAAGCGCGCCGTGGCCGAGCTTCACGACAAGGACTACATGGGCGGCCGCAAGCTCGTTGTGAGCGGTGCCAAGGCCGTCGAGGAGCGCCGCAGCGAGCGCACCCGCCAGCCTGAACAATAGCCCGACAGATCACCCGGGGCCCCGTCCGATCATCGTGACGGGGCCCACGGGAGTCGGAAAATCCGCCTTCTCAGTTGAGCTCGCGGAACGCCTGGACGGCGAGATTGTCGGAGCCGACGCCTTCCAAATCTACTCCGGCCTGCCGATCCTCACCGCGCAGCCCGCGCCGGAAATCACCCGCCGCGTCCCCCACCACCTCATCGGGATCCTCGATCCCCGGGAAGCCTGCAACGCCGCCCGCTTCGCCGAAATGGCACGGCAATGCATCAGGAGCATCCAATCCCGTGGAAAGGTTCCCATCCTCACCGGAGGAACCGGCCTCTACATCAAGGCGCTCACCCACGGCCTGGCGGACCTGCCCCCGGTGGCCCCCGGACTGCGTGAAGCCATTTCCGCCATGGAGCCGCCGGAGGCCCTTGCACGGCTCCGCGAAGCGGATGCGGACGCGCCGGAACTGATCGATATCCGTAATCCTGTCCGGGTCCGCCGCGCGCTGGAAATTGTGCTTTCCACGGGAAAACCATTCTCCGAATCCCGCGGCGCCTGGCAATCCGACGGCGGGGAGTTCGATGGATTCCTCCTCACGCGCGACCGCGCCGACCTGAGGAAGAGGCTCGAGAAAAATGTGGATGCCATGTTTGACGAGGGGGTGATCGAGGAGGTGCGAAAGGCCGGAGAAATCGGCCCCGGTGCGTCTCGCGCGATCGGATTTCGCGAAATCCAGGACCTCATCGCGGGGCGGATCACCGCGCCGATCTGCCGGGACGCCATCCTCACCGCGACCCGCCGCTATGCCAAACGCCAGTTGACCTGGTGCCGGCACCAATTTCATTTTCCCGCCATCGATCTGACTGCGACAAGCTCCCCGATGGAAAGCGCCCTGGGCCACATATCTCACTCCGGCTTGGGAAGCCGCAGGGCGTAGCCGCGGTCTGTGCAGCCTCCCAAACAGGCGGGGAAGGACGTTTTGCCGCAGGGACCAACCCCGCAGGATCACTTCTCGGTGGCCAGTGCGCTTGCCGTGACGGTCACCGGTCCGAGGAGTCCCGACGGCAGGAGTTTTTCATCGCCGCCGTAAAATTTCCAGAGCAGGAACGTGGTGCGTCCGACCGGGCTTTTGCCGTTTGCCTTGACCCAGTCGGGGATCGATGTGATCGGTCCGCCGGCCGACCATTGCGGGCATTGCTTGCTGTAATCCAACGCAGGATCGGGATGCAGTTTTTCATCGCCGATGAGTCGGTTCGGCCAGAGGTTGGTCACGTTTACCTCAAGGCGGTTTTCACCGGGCTTGAGCGCATCGGTGACATCAACCCGGAAGGGCGGCTTCCAGAGAGTGCCGAAGGATTGGTTGTTCACGGAAACCATGGCGACATTCTTGACGACACCGAGATCGAGGAAAATGCGGGCGTTCTCCGGCAGCGTTCCGGGCAGGGTGAAAACGGTGCCGTATCTCGCGGTGCCGGAAAAATATTTGATCCCGGGATCGTTGGATTCCGTCCATGAGATCAGCTGGTTGAATTCCGCGGTGCCGGGCGCACCCCTGTCGGGTTGGAAGCTGACGCTCCAGGGCCCGGTGATCCCGGCGAGAGTGGAGGGAGCGGGAGCTTCCCATGCCAGCCTGGCTCCGGAGGCTGTCCGGGCGGTGTAGGCTCCGGGATTGCCGGAAACAAGGCGAAGCCCGCCGCTCTCGCGAACCAGTTGTGGTGCCGGAGAAAACCCGGCATCCGGGGCGGACCCACTGCCCGGGATCGCGCTCGCGTCCAGAGGACCGGCAGTAACGGCAACCACTTCCCCAACGAATGGAGAAACCGAGCGCGAATGCTTGACCCCCGGTGAAGGACGCGCGGGAACCGGACATTTTTCTCCGGTGGCGACCTGCTTTCCGTTGAGGAACAAAGCAGGGACTCCTTCGCGAAAAACGATCTCCGCATGATTCCACCCGGTGAAGTCCCCCTTGTAAACGAGCAGCGGAGCAAAAAGCCGGGTGGCATGAGCGATGACGACCAGTCCGTTCTTTCCCGCAGCCAGCCCGATCCCCGCGGCACCGTCGGAAAACACTTCATGCCCCGGGACCGGATAAATCGCGTGGTTCAACCCGGTGAAGGGGATGTTTTTCAGCCCCTGCCGCGGCAGGTTCATGTCCGCAGCCGGGTTGATCCATGCGGACATCGTGAAGGAATTCACGACATCCGGATTGGCGGCCGTCGCGGATCCGCCGGCAGGCGCGGCGGCAGGCGCCGGGAACACGGGAGCCCCCTCCCGGTCGATTGCAGCAAGCGCATCCGGAGATGCCGGTTCGCGAAAGACCACGAAAAGAGATCCGGCCGGATCCAGATGCAGCGGCACTTCCGTGATGCCGTCATTCTGCCGGTAAACCACGGGATGGGAGATGGTTCCCGTCGAGGGGTCCCAGAATTCTGGGGCTTTGCCGGCGACCCGGAACCGTGGCACCACGTCAACGGAGGCCTTGCTGTCGGCGTTGGCGACAAAATAGAAATCCGCATTTCCTTCACGCCGGTGGATGTAGCGGAGTGTTGTGCCCCCCCTGGCGGTGTAGTCGAAATCCGGCGCTGCGATGCCCGCGAGAACCGCCTCAAGCGACGGGCCGAAGATCACGCGCCCCTTGCCGGAGCGGTTTTCGGTCACCTTTTTTCCGTCAATCGGACCCCAGAGTTTGTCTGCGATGGCGAGGAGCTTCGCGTCGTTTTCCTTCCAGTCCTTCAGTCCCGGTGTGCGCAGCGGCTTGGGGCCGATGGCGGTTGCGCCCGCGTTCACAAGCCGCTCGACCGCCTCGATGGCAGGCAGCGTCATGTGCTCACGGTTGGGGAGGAGAAGCACGCGATACCTCATCCCGTGCGGAAGGACGAGATCGCCGTTCTCCGCCACGGTGAGCCTTTGCAGGATCTCCAGGTTGCACCCGTCGAAATCATACCCGGACGGGACGGGACTCCAGATGTCTTCGCGGTGGCCGAGGGAATTCGGCGCATCGTCGCCGATGTAGTAAATCACGTCGGCGACAAATTTCCCGGACTGGAGGAGCGCCTGGCAGCGCGTGAGGTAATCGACCCAGGCCTTTCCCCCGTTTTCCCACCAGGTGTTGGAGCGATCGAAATTGATTCCCCATGGTCCGAATGTCATCCCCGGCTCGATGCCGATGAACGGCTGCATGCAGTAACGGTGGATGACGAACCGGTTGACTCCCGTGGCGAAAGCGTAATCTCCGAGGACCTTGAAGTCGAACGGCGCATCGCGGAACCCGCCATTCCCCGAGGTGAACGACTCCGCGCCAGCGATCGGACGGTCATAAATATGCGCAGCCGAGGCGGCGACCTTGCAATCCACGCGCACAGCGTCCGGCATCCAGAACTCACCCATGTAGATGTCGGTCTTCGCCGCGTAATTCAGCGGGTCATACATGAACATCTGCCGGCCCGCCGCCTCGCTCTGAAAAAGGACTCCGCTCTCATGGCAGAGCCGCAGCATCTCACCGTAAAAGTTGTCGGCGATCAGGTCGCCCATCGTGCGGCGCACGTCCCACAGGAAGCGCTCGGATTCCCCGGCAGTCCCGACGATCCTGCCGGTGACCAGCACCGGAAGCCACGGCGTCATGGAATAACCGCGGCGCTTTTCAAACTCCTTCTGAAACCAACTGCTCCACGTGTGGAGGTTCGATTCCCAGCTGTCGGTGTGCACCGAATAGATCGGATTCCCCGGCGCGACGTTGTTATCCGCGATCATTTTTTTTGCGAACGAATCCCAGTGGAACCGGATTGCCTCGCCGCTCATCTTGTCGGCCTCGAGGCCTTCGCCCGCGTTCGTGCGCGGCGCGACATGCTTTCCGGTGCTGGTCATGCCGATGCGCAGGATCTGCCAGCGGCCTGCGGGGGCCTGCCAATCGAGCTTTCCGTCGACGGAAAAGCGGTCGCTGAGATCGATGATCCTGTCGGTTGGAATCCCATCCGCAGGCGGCACCGGACCGGCCTGGTCCAGCCAGGGCGTCTCGCCGCCGTGTTCGCGTCGTCGGGAGAACCCCGCCTTGACCTCCCAGAGATGAACTCGCTGCTCGCCGAAGACCCCGATTTCCGCAATCTGACCGGCCGGTTTGAGATTTTTCATCAGGACGCGAACCGCCTTTGCCCGCTCGGGGGCAAAGGAAACGGTCATTGTTTGTGAAGGCGCATCACCGAGGCTCACGCCCATATCGAACTCGCAGACCGTGTGGAAGGCTTTGCCGTCCGCGGAAAGCTGCACGGTCACAGGCACCGCACTGCCCATCCGGTGAGGGATTTTCGAAAGATCAAAAACCAGGCTGCCGACCGTCTGCGGTTCGTCGAAGACCAGATCGATCGACTCCTTCGGCAGGGCCGCCCCGGTTTGAGAATTGTTGTCGGTCAGTTCAGGAGCCGGTTTCCCGTCCACAAGTGATCGGGAGGGAGTGATTTGCCGCACATCATCCATCGGAACGGCCAGCACCGCCACATCCTCGTAGAAGTTCTCGACCAGCTCGGGCTTGGGGAGAGTTAGCGGTCCCGCAACAGGCCCGGCAACTTCTGTCGATGTCCAAACGAACTGTTTCATCGAACGGTCGGGCGTGATCCACGGTCCGCCTGCGGTCGCCCAGCCGTCGCACTGGTGGAGCGACAGCTTCATTCCGAGCCGGACACATTCCCTGGCTGCATGGGCATAGAGGTCGCGCCAGAGCGGCGAGTTGAAATCAGCCGGGCCGGCCGGCGTCCCCAGGCCGACGCCCATCATCAGTGCGCCGCCAATTCCCACCCGGTTCATCGCCTCGAGATCGGCAGTGATCCCCTCCTTCGTCACGTTGCCGTTCATCCAAAACCAGTAAACCCACGGCTTGGCGTCTGCCGGTGGCTTGAGAAAACGCGATTCCAGATCACCCCCGGCAGAAGAACTATTGACCGGGGAAGCCCCGGCATCGACGGATGGCTTTTCCTCGTTCGCAGGCTTCTCCGTTTGCGCGGGACGCGGCGAAGGCGAGCATCCGCCGAGGAGGAAAAATATGGCAGCTAAACGTGGAAGGATTGATTGGTTCATCGGGGGGGGGCGTTATAAAAAAATGTCAGATGTGCGGGATTCGACTGTCGGGCCGGCGAACAGCAGTTTCATTCAACAGACAACGGACGTCTCCATCCTCAGAAGCGCTCCCAGCTTTTTGATTTTTTCCGCCAGATGTCCGACGCCGATGGCGCAATGGTGGGCCGGGCCGTGGGCATTCCACTCGTTGACAAATCTCCGTGCGCCGATACTGAAGCGGTAGCGGCTGTTCGTGTTGCCGATCTCGAGGATCGGACCGGGAACGGACTCCCCTTCGGCAACGAGGAATTTCAGCCTCCCGTCGGCCGTCTCGACCACCGAAAGGAGCGTGACCGGACCGTGCTTTACGGACATCTCAACCGAAAGCCCGCGTCCGACCTTGCCATGATAGACCTTGAGCGGGCGGACTTTCGTTTTCCCCTGCGCGATCCTGATATGTCCGGGACCATCGTGGCCCATCAGCACGACATCGTCGGTGAAGTCCATCGCGTAATACTCGGTGAACGAACCTCCGGCCCCGAACGTGTCCATGATCTTCATGGCCTGGACATTCTTCACCTCGTATTCCCCGGCCACCGGAATCCCTCGCGCGGTGAGAAGCGAGTTGCCGAGGATGATCGAGCTGATGGCATCCTCGTTTTCCGCGTTGCCGGTGCCCATGTAGTAATACGCCAGAGAGCCGAGGTCGTGCTCCCGGACCAGCCGGTCAAGCGCGACCGACGTGCGCGCGGCCCGCTCGAGCTCGGGCTTCGGGCAGTCCGGCTGGACGTCGAACACCTTCCGGAATTCGGCCGCCCGGCTCTTGATCTGGGCAACCTTCACCTCCCTGCGGAGCGCCGCGAGTTCATCCACTTCGACAATTTCCATGTGCCCTCCGAACGTCGCACAGTGGCGGGTGAGGTCGGAGGCGATGTCGAGCATCCCGCAGTAGTAATGCCCCATGAGCCCGAGCCGGTTGCCGGCCATCACGCCGGCGACCCTCGCAGCCTCGATCCATGCCTCCACCTCATCCCAGCACTCCGGGTCATTATGGAGCATGCCTGTAATCTGGTGGAAGGGGATCCCCGAGCGGGTGAAGACATTCGCGATCTCCGGCACCGGGCAGGCCGCGCAATGGGCAAGCCACTCACCGGTCATCGCCGTGCGGTCCCCCATCCGGTTGAACGTCGCGTAATCCATCGCCGGCACGGGTTGGAGATTGAGCACCACCACAGGCACCCCGGCGCGACGAACCACCGGCAGCACGGTCGAAGACAGAGCATACGTCGTCACATGCAGAAAAATCATGTCCACATCCTCGCGGCGGAACCGGTGCCCGGCCTCGAAGGCCTTCGCCGGGTTGTCGATCAACCCGAGGTTCACCACCTCGACGCCCGGACGCCCGAGCCTCCCGGCCACTGTGCTCAAATAGCCTTCCAGCCGCTTCTTGAGTCCCTTGAACTGCGGCCAGTAGGTGTCGAGCCCGATTCCGAATAGTCCGATGCGCACGTTGCTCATAAAGCGACATCATACTGGACGGAAGCGGATTGGGAATTGACGGACTGATAATTTTCATACAAAAAATGACAGCCGATGGAATCGCACTCCGGGGACTATTTTCTTTACCTGCCCGAGCCGGTGCAGATGCCGCCATGGGACTGCGTGGTTGTTTCCGCCGGCTTCACCCGTGTCGCGGCCGGAAGCAGGTATCCCGCGCAGCGACATCCGACGGACCACCATTTCAATTGGGCGGACGGACGCATCCTGCACTCTTATACGATCGTGTATATCGTGGAGGGTGGCGGCCTGTTCGAATCGGCCGCCTCTCCCCGCAAGCGCCGCATTGGAGCCGGAACGATCTTTCTTTTGTTTCCCGAGGTCTGGCACCGATACACGCCGGATCCCTCGACCGGCTGGGTCGAACATTGGATCGAGTGCCGCGGGCGCGCGTTCGACCGCGCGAGGAAAACGCGGCTGATCGATCCGGCGAAACCCATACTCCGCGCAGGACCGGATCCCGATGTGCTTTGGGGATTCGAGAGATGTCACGCCTGGGCACAACGCGAGACTCCATGGCAACAGGCGGCACTTTCCACTCTGGCGTTGCATCTGCTTGCCCTCGCCGGAAAGGCTGGTTCCGCGCGGAAAAATCCGCCACAGCGGATCGATGAGGTGGTCCGGAGAGCGCAGATGCTCCTCACGGAAGGCTGCCAGGAAAATCTCTCAATGCAAAAAATGGCACGCGATCTGCACGTTGGATATTCGCATTTCCGGCAGGCCTTCCGCGAGCGCGCCGGCATCGGTCCGAAGCAGTTTCATGCCCGAGCACGGCTGCAAAAAGCCCGGGAGTTCCTGGCCAACACCTCCAAGTCGGTCAAGGAAATCGCGGAGATTCTGGGCTTCCACTCCGCCTTTCATTTTTCCAACCAGTTCAAATCGCGGGAGGGAATCTCCCCGCTTCTGTGGCGGGAACGACTCCGGAGCAACCCGCGCACCGCTCGGCGCCCGGGAAAAGTCGCTCGGTCCGCGCCTGTGACACCGATTGCAAAGTAACTGGTCCGTGCGGTGCAAAGGCGATCCATCCGGGTCTCTTTTCGATTTTATTTTCCCCGGATCAGCTCGAGAAGCCAGGCCCAATACCCGCGTGTTTATTCGACGATTCCGACCTGCTTGGAGAACCTCGCCTTTTGTCCGGTTTGCAGCGTGAGGGGAATTCTATCATCGTTGGTCTTAATCGCATGAGTGACGATGGTGCCCCCGGCCAGGCCGTTTGCATCCGTAATCGAGAGCTGCCAGTGGCCGGGCGCCAGGGAAACGAGAAGCGAGGCCCCTTTCCGGCAGTTGATCTCCAAATCATCCGGCCTGGCAGTGATGTCGAGCACGGCGTCCTGCACGGCGATGCGCGTGATGGTGAGCGACGGCCAATCCTTCGGCAGACGCGGCTCGAGGCGGAAACCACCGGGCTGGGGAGAGAAACCCAGAAAGCCGTAGAGCATCACTTGGGGAAGCAGGACGCTTTCCATGAACTCCTGGTCCATTCCCAGACCGCCCGGAGGTCCCCCTCCCTGCAGTATGCCGCGGCCGGGCACTTTGTAGTATTCGCGGTAGCCCCCGGCTTTCTGCACCTCAGCAAACCAGTCGATGATCTGCCGCAGGCGCTGCCAGGCATCATCCGGTCCGTTGACGCGCAGGCGGGCCATCACGTCGTAAAACGAAAACCCCAGCACTGCTCCGCCGTCCTGCACTTGATCGCCCCAGGCAATCGACTCCGGATTACTCCAAACCCAGCCGTAGCAATCGACATTGCGCCGGGTGGTCGCGCGCGGGGCAAATTTCCAGTGATAAATATCCGCACCGCGCGAGGTGTCGCCAGCCACTTCGCGCCGCCCGGAGACCCAGTCCATAATTTCCTTCGCCTGCCCGTCGCTGACGAATCCGCAGCACACCGCCTCAAGGTTCAGGAAGGTAAACCCGTAGTCGTGCGGCACACCGTCCCGGTCGATCCATCCAAAAAACCGGCCGTCCTTCGCATTCCAGAATTTTTTTGTCCCTTCGCTCTGGAGCCGCGCAACGTGACCGAGCAATTCCTCCGAACGTTCCGGGAGGGCCGGAAGGTTCCACTCCGGGTGGCGGGCGATTTGCTCCTCCAATTCGGCAACGCGCCGCAGGGCGTGATACAGGGAGATGGTCAGGAACCCATCCTGTCCGCCGAATGGAAGCAGGTCCCAGTAATTGTTTCCCACGCCACGTCCGGGGAAAATCGTCTTTTTCCCATCCGTTCCGATGCAAAAACCCGGGCGTCCATCGTGACCGACCCACGGCACCACCGCGACACCGTTTTCTGCCAGCCCAAATTCGCGTACGGCAAAATCCGTTGCCTGCCGGATTCGCGGGAGGTTCGCGCGGAGGAATTCGACATCCGTGGTCCAATCAAAGTAATCCACACAGGCCTCGATCCAGTGCGCATTGTTCACGGGATGCCGTGAGTCCACCGCCGTGTAGACCGCTCGCAGCGTGACGTGTGCGGCGGCAGGGTTTCCAAAGTTCACCCGCAGCCGCGTGATGCGACCGGTCCAAAGCGGATGCCGGTGCGCCGGGATCATCATCACCCTCCGGCCCTGCAAAGGGGGCGTGGGGCTGAACTCGATGCGCCGCGCGGTGTCGAATGCGGGGGCGTCGTCGTCGGTCCATTCGAGGAACGGCTTTGAGCCGGCGGGCAACTCACCACTCCAGTCAATCGCAACAAAAGGTGCGACAAGCGAATCCACATTGATCGCCGGGGTTGTCAGCGACGCGTCGGGGCCGAGATCCAGTTGCAATCCGGTATTCGGATCGTGCGCGGTTACGGTCACCGCGTATGATTCCCATCCCTTGAGCGAGGTAAACAGGGGGAGTTTGAACATCGGGGCATAAGGGTCGCCCGCATGCGAGAAAAGCCAGCCCATCCCGCGCGACTGCACCCACGTGGGAAACGGCCAGCCATCGTCATGCGCATGGCCGCGATGCTGGTTGCTTGTCACATAGCCCTCGTCGTCGATCTTTCTCTTTGTCAGCGCGTCGCGGTAAAACCACCGCATCGCCGATGCACTTGAGTTCCGCCCGGTCGCGGGCCACAACACGGACGGCATGATGTAGGGCAGATGAAATGTCCCCTGCACTTTCGGACTTTTGTGCAGAAGAAACATCTCCTGCAGGCGCCCCATCGCCTCCTCCTGCCCGGGCACAATGAACTTGGGAAACCCGTCCCCGGCGGGGATTGTTTTGTCGGGTGCAACGATGCCGAGGACTGGTCCTTCCGGAATAGCCCTCAATTCCTCGTCGGAGACGCGGAGGATAGCCTCCCCTTCGAACCCCTTTGCCCGGAACACCTCCATGCTCGGAATCCCGCAGCGCAAGCCGTTACGAATGAGAAATACCGCACCGGTGGCTTGGATGAGGTCTCCCTCTTCAAAATGGACGGCACCTGGGCAGCCCGCTGTTCCCTCCCCGGTCGCAGCAATCAGCTCGGTTCCGGCAATGCACAGGACGGCAACGAGAACGAGTTTCCCAAACATGACCGGGGCGAAACTGGATCAGTCAACAATCCCACCCACAGGGATGTTGCCCATATCCTCCTCGGAAATGAAGATGACAGACTCGGCCTTGAAGCCTCTGTCTGAAAAAACTTTTCCGGTCGGAATGCCGCAACGCACATCGCCACGGATGAGAAACACAGCCCCTGCGGGCTTGAACCGGCCATCCTCCTCCACGAGAGCCTGGATGAGGTCCCCTTCACGGACGGTTTTGTAGGGTGTCGGCTTCAAGGGCGCCGTGAGAATCGGACCTTCGGGGACCGCCTGCAGTTCCTGATCCGAGACATGGACGACATCCTGGCCCTTGAACCCGCACGCTTGAAAAACCTCCGGGGTGGGGATACCCCACCGGACCCCGTCGCGTATGAGGAAAACAGCACCGGTACCCTGGACGAGCGCCCCTTCCTTAATAGCCGTTCCGCCATCCTTAGGCTCGGCGGCAAGATTGGCGACCGCCATGGCGAAACTCACAAACACAGCGGGAAGGAATACTTTTTTCATAAATTTATGTCCGGAAAGGACAGCGCCACTTTTCAATGTAACCGTCCCGGGCAATCCGGAGGGGGATCATAGTTGTTATTGATCAAGTTGCCAAAACGGATGAGGAGCTCGTCATGGGTTGGGATATTTCGTTTACAATCGTCCTGCCTTGGAGCAGTTCTTTTACCTCTATGCTTCCCGCCCGCCTTGTCAACCGGCGTCTGATGCCCACCCCATGAAATCAAGATTGCTTCCCCTGGCCGCGCTGATTTTCTCCGCATCGTTTTTGCCAAGCGCCCGAGGAGAGCATTTTTCCGAGGCGTTTCAACAGCCGCCGGATTCCACGAAGCCGGGCGTCTATTGGTATTGGCTGCGCGGCAACATCTCCAAGGAGGGCATCACCAAGGACCTCGAGGCGATGAAGCGCGCCGGCATCGGGCGCGCCTACATCGGAAATGTGGATGCGACCCCGCAGGGCCGGGGTTCGGTAAAAATGTTCAGCGACGAATGGTGGGATGCGACGCTCCACGCCATCCGCGAAGGCGGACGCATCGGGATCGACATCGGGATTTTCAACTGTCCGGGTTGGAGCCAGTCCGGAGGCCCGTGGGTCAGGCCGGAGCAGTCGATGCGGTATCTGGCTGTGTCTGAAACAACGGTCAGCGGGCCGGAAAAATTCAGCGCCGTGCTGCCGGTTCCCGCAGCTCCTTTCGAAGACGTTGCCGTGCTCGCCGTCCCTGCGGGAGAAGGCGGCCCGAACATGGCGAAGAGCACGGTCACGACATCGCCATCCTCCACAAGCGGGGCGCTGTGCGACGGGAAGGCCTCCACGACATGTGCTTTCCCCGAGGGCGCGGGCACAAAGCAGCCGTTTTTCGTGAACATCAGCTTTCCGGAAGATGTCGCAGCCAGCAGTGTGACGGTGGTCCCGACCAGGATTCAGCAAAAGGTCGAATGCGAGCTGCAGTTCAAAAAGCCGGACGGAACCTGGCAATCGGTGAAAAAATTCACCTTGGAGCGGCCCGGGAATACGAACCTCGGTCCGCTCCGGTTTGGTCCGGTGGTGGAGGCGTTTCCGGAAGTGAAAGCGCATGAGTTCCGGGTGATCTTCACCCGCCTCGCTGCCGGAAACAAGGGCGACCCGAACGAGTCTCCGGGAATTGCGGAGATCTCCCTCTCCACAACTCCGCAATTGGAACGCCATGTCGAAAAGCAGCTCGGCCAGGCTTTTCCGTCGCCTTTTGAAAAGTGGGATTCCTACCTGTGGAAGCCACAGTCCGCATCGGACGGCATCCCCGCCCCCGCCATTCAAAACATCAGCTCCTCGATGGATGCCTCCGGAAAACTCACCTGGGACGTCCCGCCGGGGAAATGGACGATTCTCCGGATCGGCATGGCCCCGACGGGAGCCAGGAACGGATCTTCCCCCGTTGAAGGGCAGGGCAGGGAAACCGACAAGATGAACGCTGCTCACATGAAGGCGCATGTCGACGCCTACCTCGCCAAACTGTGGGAACGCCTTTCCCCCGAGGACCGCAAGGCCTGGAAATACGTGATCACCGACAGCTGGGAAGTGGGGCCTCAAAACTGGACGGACAACCTCGCTGCGGAATTTGAAAATAAATATCACTATGACCCGCTGCCCTGGCTCCCGGTCCTCACCGGGCGGATCGTTGGAACGCCCGACACATCGAGCCGCTTTCTCTGGGACCTGCGGCGCCTCGTGGCGGACAAGGTCGCGTCCGATTATGCGGGGACGCTCCGCAAGTCGGCCAATGAAAAGGGCCTCAAATTGTGGATGGAGAACTACGGGCACTTCGGATTTCCCGGCGACTCCCTGCAATACGGCGGCCAGGGAGACGAAGTCGCGGGCGAGTTCTGGGCGCAGGGGGATCTGGGCAGCTACGAAGTCCGGACAGCCACCTCCGCCGCCCACATCTACGGGAAGCCCGTGACGGCCGCCGAGGCGTTCACGTTTGGTGGCACCCCATGGACGCAGAGTCCGTGGTCGCTCAAGCAGCGCGGCGACTGGGCGATGGCGGAAGGCGTGAACCATTTCATCCTGCACCTTTTCATCCACCAGCCCGACGAGCGTGTGCCCGGCATCAATGCCTGGTTCGGGACGGAATTCAACCGGCATAATACGTGGTTCGAAGAAATGGGGGACTGGATCACGAGCTTCCGGCGCACGCAGGCCGTCCTTCAACAGGGCCGCTATGTGGCTGACCTGGCCTATTTCACCGGCGAGGATACTCCGAAGCAAACCGGCATCCGCGACCCCGAGGTTCCGCCGGGATACGATTACGACTACATGAACGGCGAGGTCATCCGCCGGGATCTCCAGGTCCGCGACGGGCGGTTCGTGCTCCCGGATGGGATGAGCTACCGGCTGCTTGTTCTGCCCCCGCTGGAAACCATGCGACCGGAGCTCCTGCAAAAAATCGGCGGGTTGGTGAAGGCCGGGGGCGCAATCCTTGGCGAACCTCCCTCCCGCTCACCAAGCCTTGAGAATTTTCCGCACTGCGACGATCAGGTCCGCAAACTGGCAGATGAAATTTGGCAGGGCATCGATGGCAAGGCGGTGACTTCCGGCCGCTACGGGAACGGATTCGTGTTTCGCGGTCTCGATGCGGCATCCGCCTTGCAGAAGCTCGGTGTCCCCCCGGATATCGGCGGCATCGGTGAACGACCCGGCCTCGGAAAACCCGGCATGGCATGGATCCACCGACAGACGGATGGTGCCGATGTTTATTTCGTCTCCAACCAGGACGACGAAAAGAAATCCCTGCCCCTGACATTCCGCACGACCGCAGGAAACCCGGAGCTGTGGGATCCTGTGACCGGTGACATGCGGGCCCTCCCGCAGTTCAAGAAGGATGCCACCTCCACCACCGTGCCGTTGGAATTCCTGCCGCGACAATCGTATCTCGTCGCCTTCCGCAACGACTCCCCCACCCCGCCGTCCGGCACCAATTTTCCGGGGTTTGAAAAAGTTCTGGAAATCCCCTCCCCGTGGTCGGTCTTCTTCGACCCGAAGAAAAACGGCCCGGGCGAGGTCACGTTCGACAGCCTTGCCGACTGGACCGCAAACCCGGACGAACGGATCAAATACTTCAGCGGGACGGCGGTCTATCGCGTGGCGTTTCCCTTCGCCCCGGACCCGGGCCGCCGCTACTTCCTCAACCCCGGCGGCTACGAGAACATCGTCCGGGTGAGGATGAATGGCACGGATCTCGGGACAATCTGGACCCATCCCGGACGCGTCGAAATCACAAAGG
The DNA here is from genome assembly GCA_964431635.1 of uncultured Chthoniobacter sp. GTDB lineage: Bacteria > Verrucomicrobiota > Verrucomicrobiia > Chthoniobacterales > Terrimicrobiaceae > QYQL01. Next base: position 92,022 of record CAYSKK010000013.1, read on the forward strand.
CCCTGAAGCCCGGAGCCAACGAACTGGAAATCGCCGTGACCAACACCTGGAACAACCGCCTTCTCGGCGACAGCAAACTTCCCGCCGACAAACGTCTCACCTGGACATCCGTGGATCCCGGCATCAAACCGAACACACAACTCCTGCCGTCCGGCCTCACCGGACCCGTCATCATCGAACAACAATGACCCGCCACCAAGACGCAAAGACGCCAGGAATGCGGACAGACAGGAAAGTGAATCCTTCCTCCCTTCGTGCCTTTGAGCCTTTGTGGTTGATAAACATCTTATGAACCACCAAGACACAACGGCACCAAGAAACAGGGGCTCGCAGGGGCTCGTATTTCCTCCATCGTCGGAAAGGATTTCATTGCCCGCCGACACGGAGGAAGCTGCCCGTGTTTCGGTAGACTGCGCGTTTCAGGTTCATCGGTCACTTGGTCCGGGACTGCTGGAAAGTGTTTATGAAGTCTGTTTGTGCCACGAGTTGAGCAAGCGGGGCATTCTCTTTGAGAGGCAGGTTTCCATGCCGGTTCTTTATGAGGGCCTGAGATTGGATGCCGGACTCCGGCTCGATATCGTCGTGGCAGGATGTGTAATCGTCGAACTGAAAGCCGTGGAACAGATTCTACCGGTTCACAAAGCCCAAATGCTCACATATCTCAAGCTGAGCGGAATCCGCCTCGGTCTTCTCATCAACTTCAATGTCCCCACGATCAAAGACGGCATGCAAAGAATCATCCTGTAAGGCTATATTTGAAACGAACCTTTACCTACTCACCACCAAGGCACAAAGACACCAGGAAAACGGGCGGAAAGGAATGCGAAACCCTCCACGTCATCCCCTTCGTGTCTTTGAGTCTTCGTGGTTAAAAAATACCCCTTGAACCACCAAGACACCAAGACGCAAAGAAAGAGGATGGACAGGAATGTGGTTTTCCTCCCTTCGTGCCTTTGTGGTTGATCAACTCTCCATGAAAAAAATCCCATCCTTCCTCCTCGCATCCGTCATCCTGAGCCTCTCCGGCGTTCAAACCCACGCCGCCCCGCCCGACAAGCCCAACGTCATCTTTTTCCTCGCCGACGATCTCGGCTACATGGACATCGGCGCCTTCAATCCCAAAACCTTCTACGAGACGCCGAACATCGACAGCATCGCGAAAAACGGAATGCGGTTCACCGATGGCTACGCCGCCTGCTGCGTGTGCTCGCCGACCCGCTCAAGCATCATGACCGGAAAATACCCGCCGCGCACGGGGATCACCGACCACTCGGGTGGGAAGCGTGCAGGCAAGCTTCTGCCGGCACCGCACACCGTGGACATGGCACTTGAGGAATACACGATCGCCGAGGCGATGCGTGACGCGGGATACGCCACGTTTTTTGCCGGCAAGTGGCACCTCGGCACCGGGAAATTCGGCCCGAATGCGCAGGGCTTCGATCCCGGCCTGATTCCGCTCAAGGGCGGCTTTTTCCCGCCGGACAACAAGGGGGCGGATCCTAAGATCGATCCGAAAGCCACCGACCTCATCGCCGACGACGCGGTCAAGTTCATCGAGACGCACAAGGACCAGCCCTTCTTTGCCTACCTCCCATTCAACGCCGTCCACATCCCGATCGGGGCCAGAGCCGATCTGATTGAAAAATATCAGAAGAAAAAAGAGGCGTCTGCACCGGGTGACGCTTGGGGTATGGAGAGCGGATGCAAGCTGCGGCTGGTCCAGAATGATCCCGTCTATGCCGCAATGCTTGAGCAGATGGATTCCGCCGTCGGCCGCGTATTGGAGGCGGTTGAAAAAAATGGCCTCGCCGACCGGACGATCATCGTCTTCATGTCCGACAACGGCGGGCTTGCGACTCCGGAAGGGGGGGGATTGTCGGACCGCGACGGCTTTGTGACTTCCAACCTTCCGCTTCGGGCGGGCAAAGGCTGGCCCTACGAGGGCGGGGTGCGAGAGCCTCTCATTATTGATGTCCCGGGAATGACAAAACCCGGCAGCACCTGCGATGTGCCTGTCACCAGCACGGATTTCTATCCGACGATCCTCCAACTGGCCGGCCTGCCGCTGAACCCGGGGCAGCACTGTGACGGAACAAGCCTCGTGCCGCTGCTCGAAGGCAAGCCGCTCGCCCGCGGCCCCATCTTCTGGCACTATCCCCACTACAGTAATCAGGGCGGGGCCCCGGCCGGTGCCATCCGAGACGGGGATTGGAAGCTGGTCGAGTGGTTTGAAGACGGCCGTCTCGAACTCTTCAACCTCCGCGACGATATCGGTGAAAAAAACAACCTTGCCGCCGCAAATCCGGAGAAGACGAACGAGCTCCACGAAAAACTCGTCTCCTGGCGCAAGGATGTGCAGGCTGTCATGCCCAAGCCGAACCCGGATTACGATCCCGCCAAACCGGCCGCCAAGTCGAAAAAGGAATCCCCCGGAGAATGAAGCGCGCCCTTTCCCTTCTCATCCCCGTCGGAATTCTCTGCGGCAATTGCCACTCCGCCGAAACGCCCTTAAAAAAGCCCAACGTCCTCTTCGTCATCGCCGACGATCTGGACCTGCGCGGGGCATTCGGTGCGCAGTGCCATACCCCGAATATCGACCGCCTGCGGAAGGAGGGCGTCGATTTTACCAATGCCCACTGCGCCGTCCCGCTCTGCGGGCCATCACGGGCGTGCTTCCTCACCGGACTCAATGCCTGCACGACCGGCTGGTATGGATGGGGACAAAACCCGAGCGGGAAAAAGGAATGGAAGGCGTGGAGCGAACGCCCGGTGATCCGCGACTGCACGGTCCTCCCGCAGCATTTCGCGCAAAACGGCTACGATGTCTTCGGCACAGGCAAAATCGGGCACGAACGGGAAAAGGACGACTGGATGTTCAAAAACGCGGACGGAAAGATCCAGTGGGGCGTCCGCCCGGTCAGCCAGGGCCCGTGGCCGTCGGACGGCATTGATCAGGAAATGCTCAAGCGGACCGGCCGCGAGTGGCTGCATTCCGCCGGAACCCCGGAATACATGCCGGAGCCCATGCGCCAGGCGGAGCGCTGGTTCGCCCCGCTGTCCCATGTGCCGGACATTCCGCCCGATCCAAAAACCGGTGCGCCCGGATACAAGGGGTGGGCGGACTGGGGCAAGCCGTTCAAGTATGTCAGCGAGGACGACCGCGACCTGATGACCGACGAGAAGTCCGCGAATTATGCCGTTGAGGTGCTCCGCCAGCCGCACGAACGACCGTTCCTCCTCATGGTCGGCTTCTGCAAACCGCACGAACCGCTCGTCGCGCCGCAGAAGTATTTCGACCTGTTCAAGGATGTCAAAATCGAGCTGCCTCCCTACAAGGCGGACGATCTGGACGATTGCGCAAGGCCCCTTCGCTCGGGCACCCAGGGCATGAGGGTTTTCCGGGCGGTGCAGGCCGGTGGCGAGGGGTTCTGGCAGGAATACATCCGGGCCTACCTCGCATGCACCGCATTCATGGACGACCAGCTCGGCAGGGTTCTCGGCGCCTTGAAAAACAGCCCGCAGGCCAACGACACCATCATCGTTTTCATCGGCGACAATGGCTACCACCTCGGGGAAAAGAACACGATCGACAAGCAGACGGTCTGGAACGAATCCACCCGCGTCCCCCTGATCATCCATGTTCCCGGATTGAAAACCGGAGGAGAGACCTGCGCCCGCCCGGTCAGCCTGATCGATCTCTATCCCACCCTTGTCAGCCTGTGCAGTCTCCCCGCAAACCCGCACAAAAACATTCCCCTGGACGGGCACAGCCTGCTCCCGCTTCTCGAAAATCCGTCGGCCGGGAAGTGGACGGGGCCGGACGCCGCGCTCACCGCCTGGATGGGAGCCCCCACCAAAGAACAGCGGGAGGACTGCATGCTGCCGGGCGCGCTCAAGGACCAGCATTTCACCCTCTGCTCCGACCGCTACCGATACATCCTCGCCAACAACGGAGATGAGGAGCTCTACGATCACCAGACAGATCCCAACGAGTGGACCAACCGCGCCGCCGACCCAGAGCTCGCGCCAACCAGGGAAAAATTGCGCGCAGAGCTGCAAAAGCGCCTGGACGCTTCGCAGGAACCCCCGAAAGATCCCGCGAGAAATCATTCACAGCCCCAGTGATCGGCGGCGAAGTCGGCGGTGTAGCCGTCGGGCTCCTGACCGCGAGAGATGATGCTGCGGGAGCGGGCGCCTCGCGCAGACGGCAGTTGTGCTACATCCCGATGCCGCCTTAACCGGGATCATCCGCGAAGATTTCCGACTTCCCAGTGGCAGCCGCGCAGCTCAAGGACGGAAGGAAGCGGATGGGAATGGAGTTTGGAGAGGCATTTATTTGACGGCTCACTGTTTGTCCGCCGCCTCCACCGCCGCGAGCTCCTGCATGGCGCGAATGGCGCGGAGTTCGCAGTTGAACCACATCGGGCCGGGATTCTGCTTGAGCCACGTCTGGTAACGGCCCGGCGCTTTGGGATGCGCCTGCGAGCGGGTGAGCGTGGCGGCGAGGGCGCGCGCTTTTTCCAGATGCAACCGGTCGCCGGTGGCGCGGTAGGCGGCGAGATAGACGCGGATCATCTTGGCGGAACTGGCGTTGACGGGCGCATAGCAGCGGTATTGTTCCAGCACGCAGGGCAGCATCCAGGTCTGGGATTTCGTGCCGGCCTCGCCGTCGGGGTTCTGCTCCTTGGGACTGGCCACGGGCGGTTGCGCCCACATGACGAACTGGTCTTCCGAAAAGCGCAACGCGTCGAGGGCGAGCGCGCGTTTCGCGGGATCGTTGGGCGCGGTGTTGAACAGGTGGATGGCCAGATCGCCGGCGTCGTGCTCGGTCAGGTTTTCATACGGCGGCAGCGGCTTCACGTCCTCGAACTGCCCCTGCCAGTTCCAGGTGCGCGCGGGATTCTGCATGATCCACGCGAGCGCTTTTTCGCGCATGGCGTCGAAACGATGGTCGCCGGTCACCGCGCCGAGGCGTTCCAAAAACGGGACGACGAGCGATGGAATAAGAATGTTGTCGGTGATGGGCTTGCCGTCGAAGGGCGAGACGAACATCAGCCAGCTTCCCTCCGGCAACTGGTTTTTGGCGTAGGTTTCGGCGATGCGGATGGCGGCGTCCAGATACTTCGTGTCCTTCGTCGCGGCGTAAACATCGAGGTAATACATACCCGTCTCCGCGCCGCCGAAGGTCATGTAATGACCCGCGTCCATGTGTCCTCCTTTGAAATGTTCCTGGAACATCGTGGGATGATACAGCGGCGGATGAAACGCCCACGTGCTGTCCGCCGGGAAGCTGATACCGATGAGATAATCCGCCGCGCGGCGCGACGCTTGCAGCGCCTCCGCCGCATCGGCAGGAGGTGGCGTCTGCAAAGCATACGCCGACAGCACCGCCGCCGCCGCGCCGATGATCTTTGACGGGTAGCGGTAGAGGGCAAATTTTTCGTCCGGCACGCCGGTGGTGAACCAGCAGCGCAAGTCCGGCGAATGCACGAGCGTGTCGAGCGCGGTGCGCGCGCTGTCGCTCCAGGACATCGTCGCGGCAGCGTATTCCTTTGGGATGATGGCGGCGCGGTGGAACACCCGCGTCATCGGCTCGCCGACGGCGGTACCCTTGTCGTCGAGACCCTGCACGGTGAGCTTCGCCTTGCCGGCGTTGAGCTTTTTCCACACGGGCGAGAGCGACGACCACGGCTTGGCGGCGGTGAAGGTGAGCGTCTCGCCTTTGACGGGCGTGATGGTGAAGCGATACGACGACGCGCCGGGCACTTCCTTGAAATCGAACGCGGGCGCGAATTGGAATTGCACGGCCATTTTATTCCAGAACGGCTGCTGGCCGGGCACGCCGGGGCGAATGGAATTGGCGCTTTCCTGAAGTGCGCGCGCGCGGAGCGCGGGGTCGATGGCCGTCATCGGGCCGGGCGGCTTCGGAGCTTCGGCGGCGGTCAGGGTTGTGACGCAGATGGCGGCGAGGAGAAAACATGTTTTCATAAGGATGACTTGTCTGGTTTGGATTCGTTGCGTTGGATGGATGCCCGTTGGAATTTCGTCAACCGCGTTCTCTGGCGGCTTATTTTTTTGCTGTGGAATCCGCCGCCGTCAGTTCCTGCATGGCTTGGACGGCGTAGAGTTCGCAGTTGAACCACATTGAATGGGGTTTGTTTACGACCCAGGTTTGATAGCGCCCCGGTGCCTTGGGGTTCGACTGGGTGCGGGTGAGAGTGGCGGCGAGGGCTTTGGCTTTTTCCAAGTGCAGCCGGTCGCCGGTGGCCCGATACGCGGCGAGATACATGAAAATCAGCTTGGCTGAGCTGGCGTTGACGGGCTTGTAGCAGTTGTATTGCTCCAGCACGCAGGGCAGCAGCCAGTCCTTCGGTTTCATGCCCGTCGCCATGCCGTCAGGGTTCTGCTCCCGGGGATCGGCGTCCGGCGGCTGTGCCCACATGACGAACTGATCTTCGGAGAAACGCAACAGGTCGAGGGCCAGCGCGCGTTTCGCCGGGTCGGCGGAGTTGTCTTGCAGAAGATGGATGGCGAATTGGCCGGCGTCGTGCTTGGTCAGGTTTTCATACGGCGGACGCGGGCTGATGTCTTCAAACTGCCCCTGCCAGTTCCAGGTGCGAACCGGATTTTGCATGATCCAGGCGACGGCTTTTTCGCGCGTGGCATCAAAGCGATGATTGCCGGTCACCGCGCCGAGACGATCCAGAAATTTTACGACCAGCGTGGGGATGAGAATGTTGTCGGTCACCGGCTGGCCGTCCTTGGACGTGACGAAAAGCAGCCAGCTTCCTTCCGGCGACTGATTTTTGGCGTAGGTTTCGGCGATGCGGATGGCCGCATCCAGATACTTCGCGTCCTTCGTCGCGGCGTAAACATCGAGATAATACTCCCCCGTTTCCGCGCCGCCGAAGGTCATGTAGCGGCCCGCTTCCATGTGCGCCTTGAGCACATTTTGAAACATGGTGGGATGGTATATCGGCGGATGAAACGCCCACGCGCTGTCCGCCGGAAAACTGATGCCGATGAGGTAATCCGCCGCGCGGCGCGATGCTTTCAAGGCCTCCGCCGCATCGGCGGGCGGCGGCGTCTGCGTTGCATAGATCGCCAAGGCTGCTGCCGCCGAACCAATGACCTTCGATGGATAACGGTAAAGGGGGAAATTTTCATCCGGCACGCCGGTGGTGAACCAGCAGCGCAAATCCGGCGAATGAACGAGCGCGTCGAGCGCGGTGCGCGCACTGTCGCCCCACGACATCGTCGGCTCGGCGTATTCCTTGGGGATGATGGCGGCGCGGTGGAACACCCGCGTCATCGGCTCGCCGACCGCGGCGCCCTTGTCGTCGAGGCCTTGGACGGTGAGCTTCGCCTTGCCGGTGGTGAGCTTCTCCCACACCGGCGAGAGCGGCAACCACGGCTTGGCGGCGGTGAAGGTGAGCGTCTCGCCCTTCGCGGGCGCGACGGTGAAGCGATACGACGTCGCACCGGGCACTTCCTTGAAATCGAACGCGGGCGCGAATTGGAATTGCACGGCCATTTTATTCCAGAACGGCTGCTGACCGGGCACGCCGGGACGGATGGAATTGGCGCTTTCCTGAAGTGCGCGCACGCGAAGCGCGGGGTCAACGGCCGTCATCGGAGCGGACGGTGTCGGATCTTCGACGGCGGTCAAGGTTGTAACGCAGACGGCGGCGAGGAAGAGGAATGTTCGCATGAAATTGCTGAATTATTTTCGTTTCACGCGTGCCGCGACTTCGTCCACGAGCGCGCGGGCGTTATCGTGAAAAAATGCGGCGACATCGGCATGGGAAAGCTTGACAGCTTCAGCGGCCTGTTTGATGGCGCGCAATTCCTCGTTGAGGAACGAGGTGAACTGGATTTTTCCCTTTTCGTCCTGCAATGACAGCGCCCACGGGCGCGGCGTGACGTAGGTGTATTGATGGTTGATCTCAACCGCCTTGCCCTGCGCGAGCGCGATGGGAATGTCCGTACCGAAGAGAATTTTGGCGATGGGCACTTTCTTGAAAAGATAGGCAATAACCTCCCAGTTCTGCACCATCGCGGGATCGTAGTAGAGGTTGGGCAGCTCGCACAGCTCGTCGAGAAGACCGGTGACGCCGCGCAGGTAATAGGCGCGGCCGACATGGGCGAGGATGATCTTCGCGCCGGGCCATCGGGTGCAGAGCTCACGCAACTGGCGGCGGTTGAGCGGGTCTTCGAGGCGCTTGGGACGCGGGATGTGGAGCATCACGAGCAGGCGGCGTTCGTGCGCAATCTCCATCGCCCAGTCCGGCAGCATCTCGGGAATCTCGGCGTTCGGGATGTCGTTGGGGCGCGCGTAGTCGGGATACGGCTTGAGGCCGAGAAATCCGAAGCGGTCGATGTCCGTGTTGACGGCGGCGGCGTTGTCGCGGTGCGGGTCGAGCAGGCGCAGCGGGAAGAAACGTTTGAAGTCCGCGCTGCCGCCGACGTAGGCGTTGTTGCGCACGGTGTCCAAGTTCGGTTTTGGAAAACCAAAGCACAGGGCCTCGGTGTGGCGTTCGGGAAAGGCGATTTTCAGGTCGGCGTCCAGCTCCTCGTAGGTGTAGGACATGATGGGCACGCCGCCGGCATTGTGCGGCTGGCCGGGAGGAAAGCCGTCCGTCGGCCCGATGTGGACATGGGCGTCGAAGATTTTTGCAGGCAAGAAGTCGTTCAGCTCTTCGTCGACGATCTTCAGGTTGTAATCGCGTTCAGCGGGAGTGTTCCAAGGGTTCATAGTTGGTTAGGCAATGTTGCAGTGTTCGATTTTCAGGAAAGCGGCGAAGGCGGCCAGCGCCGGGACGTGGTCGCCAAACATGAGCGCGGCATGGTGAGTGCCGCCGAGATGCGAGAACGTCTCGAGAAAATCCGGCAGCGGCGGCTGTGGGCGAATCCAGCCGCGCACCCGGTGGTTCAAGTCGGGATGCGTGCCGTCGGCAAGCACCTCAACGGGAGCGGTGATGAGCCGGAACGTGTCGTCCGGGCCGGGCGAAATGTTCACGTAAGTTCCCGGGCCGGGTTTCGGAGCGCAGGCGAGCGTCGCGGGATTCAGCGCGGACGTGAACGGAAAAACTTTCTCATGCAGCACCGGCGGTGCGGCGGTCCCGGCGGGATTGATCTCGCCCATGTGCGAGAGGAAGAGCGAATCCCCCGCCCAGTCCGCACAGAAGATTTCCGTGAAGGTTGTCGCACCAAAACCCTGCAACAGCGCGCCGGTGAGCGCGGCGGTGAGAACGTCGCCCTCGCCGGCGTAGCCAAGACCGCGCGCCATGGCCTGGCAACATTCGAGAAACGGCACGGTGTTGACCGGCCCGGCGGCATCGTTGAACGCGAGGAAGTTCAGGCTGAATGCGCCGAAGTTCCCGCGCTGCAGCGCGCGCCGCAGCCCGAGCCCGACGCGCACGGAACGCTCGTGAACCTCCGCGCTGCAGTCCACCGTGAAGCGTTTCGCATCGGCGGCGGCTTCGGCGGCGACTTCGGCTTCGCTGACGGCGCGGACATCGGCGGCGAGGTCGGCAGGCGCAATGTTTTCGACCGTGATGCCGAGGGATTTTTTCAGGATGGCATCGCTTACCGCGAAATCACCCATGCCGGGAAAAACGCCGCCGATGCGCAGGGCGCGCATCGAGCGCAGCGCTTTTGCCGCGCACGCGGCGCGGACGAGGTTCATGCAGCGCGGAATCACCTCCCCGTCGTCCAAGTGGCCGGCGACGACGCGATACGGCTTGCCCAACCGGCGCAGCACCGACGCCAAATCCTGCAAGCCGTGGACACCGTGATTCGTGATGAGGCGCGCGGGGTCAACATCGCGGCCAAAACAGCGGTCGGGCGTGGTGTCGAGCATGACGACGGGCAACGCCGTGGCGGCCAGAACTTCGGCGGATTCGAGCGAGGGCGAGTAGGCGAGATGCAGCGTGACGATGGCGTCCACACCCGCGGCCTCAAAGCTTGTGACGGCGGCGGCAAAATCGGCGCGCACGCGGCCGACGGGTGCGACCAGTATTTCCGCGCCGGCGGCGGCGAGCCCGGCTTGCACGCGACCAACGAAGGGTTCGACCTTCGCGGCGAGGTCCGGCAGGACTTCGTCGTAAAACCTGACGTAGAGAGGCAGCAGTCCGACTTTGAGTTTGTTCATTTCCGTTTTATAGGTTTCAGCAAATAAGGTTTCCCCGCCGGCACGTGCCCGCAGAGGCGTTCAAAAGTTTCGAGGTAAAGCGCGCGGGCGGCGGCGAGTTCCCGGGCATCCACGCGGCCATCGCAATGCACCGCCGCAGTGTGGGTGCGGGAGATTTTCGGATCGAAGGCGTAAAGGCAGCCGCGAGTGCCCATAAGTTCGGTCTCGATGACCTGATGAATCGGCAGCGGCGCGAACAGGGCGGCGAACAGCGAACGGATGTGGGGATTTTTCGCCGCACCGCCGCAGAGCACGAGGCTGTCCACCGCGCCGGACTTGATGACGGGGTCGAGCACGCGGGCAAATTCGAAGGCCATCGCCGCGATGACGGCGCGGAACAAATCGGCGGACGTCGTGGCCGGACTGATGCCGAAGAACGCGCCACAGCCCGTCTGCGCGGGGCGCAACGCGTTGGGGCGATTGAGCCACGGCAACGCGACGAGGCCGGGCGGCGGCAGCAAATGGTCGGCGAAAATTCCATCGGTGCGATCCAGCGCGGTCTGCCGGTCGGCATGAATAAAGGTGGCCAGCGCCCATTCCAAAGTCACGTTGCCGGTCATGAGCGGCATGATGACCTGGCGGCCTTCGCCGGTCGGCGCAGGGATGCAAAGCTGGAACGGTGCGCCGCCCACGAACGCCGGCGGGAGGACGAAGTTCCCGACCCACGCCGTGCCGAGCGAACATTCCAGCGGCAGCTTCGACGCGTGAAGCACGGAGAGGTAGCCGGCCTCATGGTCGTTGTAAGGCCCGGCGACCGGAACGCCGCCTGGCAATTGCAGAAGCGCGGCGGCTTCCGCCGTGAGCGGATGCGTCTCGTGACCCTGCCGCAGCGGCGCGAAGAAATCCGCCGGCAAGCCGCACTGCGCCAGCGGGCGCGTGGTGAGACGGTTTTTCACGGTGTTGTAACAGCCGGATTGCAATGCGTGGCAGGCGTCCTGGCGCCATTCGCCGGTGAGTGCGAAATACGTGTGCTCGCCCGCGCCGACGCAGAGCGGGTTCCCCTTGAAAAGTTTCGGCCATTGCTCGCGCAGCCACCGGGCGCGGGCGAGGCCCATGCCAGGTTCGTCGCGCAACGAGAACGCGCGCCACCAGCGCGGCGGCAGTTTGGCGGCGATTTTGTGCAAGTGGCCGAACGCGCGGGTGTCGTTCCACAGAAACATCGGCGTGGCAGGCGCTCCGGTCTGGCGGTTGACAAGAATGGTGCTGCCGCCTTGAGCGGCGAGGCCGATGCCCTGCACGCTGTTCCAGCGGTTGGCGACCTGATGGCGCAGCGAACCGGCGGCGGCGCACAACGCCTGAATGAGCGCCGCGGGATCCTGCTCACGCCTGCCAGTCTCGTCGACTTCGAGCGGGAGACGCTGCTCGGTTTGAGCAAGCAGGCGGCCGCGCCGCGCGTCGAACGCGGCGGCCTTCAGCGCGGTCGAGCCGATGTCGATGCCGAGATACATTTCAGTCGGGCTGAGTTTTTGTGCGGAGCGATTCCAGCGTGGCGTTATCCGGCGCTTTCCCGCATGTTTCAGGACCACCCGAGTCGCGCGGCGGGCGATGAAGAGCCACCAGCCACACTCCGCCAAGGAGAATGATCATGCCGCCCCAAAGCTTCCAACCGCCGGGAGTTTCGTGGAACATGAGATAGGCCATTGGCAGAACCGCCAGCGGCTGCAATGCCAGCACCATCGCTGTGCGCGTCATTTCCCAATACCGATACGACGCGTAGATCAACGTGACACTCAAACACGGGCCCAGCAATGCCCCGAGCAACAGTGCCGCCCAATGGCGGGGCTGGGCCTGCGTCAAATCGAACTCGCCGCGCGCCAGCGTCACCAGCGTAATGATGGCGGCCGCCACGGCGGTGCGATAGACGTTCATGACCAATGGCGGGATGTTCTTGTCCCCCCCGAACTTGCCCAGCGTGAATTGCAGGGCCGTGAAGAAACAGGCTGCCAGCGTGAGGACGATGGCCCACCATTCCGCCTGCCAGGTGCCGCCCAAGGTGCTCATCACGCCACCGCCCACCATCACGGCCACCGCCAGCCATTCCAGCGGGCGGACGTGTTCCTTGAGCAGGATCACGCCGAGCAAGATGATCATCATCGGCACCAGTCGCCCGAGGAAGGCGCAGAATGTTGGGTCCATGATCGAAAGGGCTCTCCAACCAAGCAACGCCGAGCAGGTCAGTGTCATCCCCAGCCCCAGCATCAGGATCAAATCCCTGCCGCGCACTCTGAGTTGAGGCCCCTGTCCCATGGCCCATGTCAGCACCAGGCTGAAGAGGGTCGCCACAGCATACCAGAGGGTGGCAAATGTATTGGGATTGAATCCCTGCATCGCGGTCTTCGCCGTGATGTAATTGCACCCCAACAAAACCATGCCGCCAAAGGCCAGAACGAAACCGGTGAGCTGCACCCGCATTTTCGGGGTGATGCGAATCCATGCCATGCCAGGAAGGCCAGTTCTCCGGTCAGGCATGTTGAAGGGAGTCATAACGCGGCAACAGTAAATGCCAAGTCTCCACTCTGGAATGGACAGGAGCCGTCAAAAATATGAATTATATCAACCATGCGCTGGCTGCCGTATCATCACGACTGGAAACTGGCTTATAGCGGGGAGCGCAAATGGCGAGTCCACTGGTTCGGGCGCTATGTGGGTTTCCCGGAATGGAAGAGCGGCCCCTTCCGGCGGTCGCCGGACATGATCAGTTTCGGGTTCATCGAGCGCAATACTTCATGGGCTCGCGTCAACGGAGTCAAATTGCCGCTCAAGGCTGGCAACCTGCTGGTCTTGTCCGGGGCAGACGAGTTTACCATCGGGCATAATCCCAGTCGGCCGCACGTCAGTTTGAGCGCTTCGCTGGCACTTTCGCAGGGCGAGGAAATCAACACGCTGCTGCAGCGCAACTTCAAACGGCTCTACACGCTGCCGAATCCCGGCGAATATGTGCAGGTGTTTGAATCCGTGCTGACTGCGATGGCCAGCACCTCGCCGTTCCGCGACCTGCAAATTGATGGTGCTTTGGCACACTGGCTTGCCTACCTGCTCAACACGCTGAACCCTCCGTTGCACCGGGGTGGAGCGAGCAATCGCAGCGTGGTGGACAATGTTTTAACGGCGCAATCCTGGGCGGAAAACCGGATCAGTTCCGTCATCACCCTGCACGAATGGGCGGCCAGCGTGAAACTCGGTCCGGTGTATTTCGGGCGGGTATTCAAGAGGGAAACCGGCATGCGGCCCATGGAATGGCTCAACGAGCGGCGGTTGGAGACAGCGGCTCAATACCTCACCAGCACCAACAAGGCGGTCGCGGAAATCGCCACCGCCTGCGGTTATGCCTGCCCGTTTTATTTTTCGCGCCAGTTCCGGAAACACCACGGCTTGTCACCGCTGCGCTACCGGAAATCGTCTTTTGCGCGCAAAGCCGGTCGCCTCCCGGTCCAAAAACGCAACTGAAGCGGGCGCAGCTATCGGATCGCCAGCACCGCTGCCATGCAATGCGATTCGAGCACGGCGGTCAGAACTTTGTGGTGGGGTTCGTCTCCTCCGGCGTGACGCACCCCGAAAAGCGTCCGGGCGTTGTTCCGTGGACGAGCTCTTGGACAAAGGCCGCCCACATCTGGAGGATGACGTCCGGGAACCCGCATTCGAAAATCCCGCCGGTGATCGATGGGAATGAGAGCTCGCTCCCCATGTCGAGATGCTGCCAGGCCTGTTCGCCTCCGGTGAAATCGAGAAGCTGAAGCGTGTTCGCCTGCTGCCGGGGATCTCGAAGTTCTAGGAGTTCTTTTCACCCGGAGCGATGCGCTGGGTTTTGATGGTGAGCGGAAAGGCACGCTCCGTGAGCGGATCCACGGACTCGCACAGAAGCGTCGCGTTGTCCCAGGTTTCGCAAGGGACGGGCTTCCCGTCGCGTCCGGGCCTTTGAGAGTAGAGCCGTGTGAGAAATCGCCCTCACATTGCGCGGCATCCAGTCGGCCCTCAAGGGGACGTGCAAAGGATGCATGCCCAAGTCGCCCAGGCATCCGTATTCCCCGTTGGCGGAAATCATGCACTTCCAGTTCATCGGCTTTTGGGGATTGAGGTCGGGGAGTGGTGAAGGCCGGCATTGACCTCGAGAATCGTTCCGAACTCCGCTGCATCGATCGTCGGGCGCGCGTCCATCTGCGGAAGGTGGAACCAGCGTGCGGCGGCGGATGCAAACTCGCGCCCCATGAGGCCGCAGCCGATAATTCCAAACCTGATGTCTTTCCTGACAGGGAGTCGCTTACGGCTGGAAGGGGTTGGGTGCGCACGGGATTCCCAGCGCCTCCGCGACGGCCGGATAGACCAGGCTGCCCTGATAGGTGTTCAAGCCCGCCCGGAGGTCCGGCATCAGCCCGAGAGCCTGCTCCGCGCCGAGATTTGCAAGCTTGATCGCATAGGACATGGTCGCATTGGTGAGCGCCTGCGTGGCGGTGCGGGCGTAGGCGCCGGGCATGTTCGTCACGCAGTAGTGGATCACATCCTGCTCGATAAAAATCGGATTGTCATGAGTGGTCGGACGGGAGGTCTCCGCGCATCCGCCCTGGTCGATCGCGATATCCACAAACACCGATCCGGGCTTCATCACCTCGAGCATTTCCTTCCTGATCAGCTTGGGCGCCGCAGCTCCGGGCACCAGGACCGCACCGATCAGCAGGTCCACATTGCCCAGGCGCTCGATGAGGTTTTGCTCGTTCGAATACAGCGTGTGTGCGGTGTGGTCGAACGTGATGTCAAGAAAACGCATCCTCTCCAGATCCACATCCAGAATCGTGACGTCCGCGCCGAGGCCGACGGCCATGCGCCCGGCATTGATTCCGGACGATCCGCCTCCGAGCACCAGCACATTTCCGGGAAGAACCCCGGGGACGCCGCCCAGCAAAACCCCTTTTCCGCCGTGGGCCTTGCTTAAATAATTGGCACCGACAATCGTGCTCATGCGTCCGGCGATTTCGCTCATGGGTTCGAGCAACGGACGACGATGCCCGACCTCGACCGTCTCGTAGGCGATCCCGCAGGTCCGGCTCTCCAGCAACCGCTTCGTCAGGGCGGGCTCCGCCGCCAGATGCAGGTAGGTGAAAAGCACCAGATCCGGCCGCAGGTAGGGATACTCCTCCTTCTGTGGCTCCTTGACCTTGATGACCATTTCCGCGGACCAGGCATCTGCCGGCCCAGGCACGATGACCGCCCCGGCCTGGCGATAGATCTCATCGGAGAATCCGGAGCCCAGGCCGGCCCCCTGTTCCACTAAGACCTCGTGCTTCTGCTGGACGAGCATGCGGACGCCTCCGGGTGTGCAGGAGACGCGGTTTTCCTTGATCTTGATTTCCTTTGGTATGCCGATTTTCATAATGTGAGTTTAATTGTTGCGGATGGCCTCCGCCATGCGGTCGAGGATGAAATCCACGACAGCCGGAGTCGCGATGAGGGGAATTTTGGTAAGCACGGCGGGCGGGCAGTCCGCCTTGTAGGTCTGGGAGCTGATATCCAGACCGCGGCCGTTGAAGTTTTTGGCAAACGACTTTGCGCCGCCAAGGTCCTTGAAGAAGAGGGTCGTCATATGCCGCCTGCCCTCGACCTCGGAGATGGCTTCCGGGTGGGCAGAGGCGAGCTCCCGCATCCGGCGCTCGTAGTAGTCGCCGACCGAGCGGGTGGCCTGCGCGTTCGCCTGCGCCCAGCGCATGGTGATCAGGTAGGCCAGCGAGGCGAGCTCCTCCTGCCCGTTCGTCACCAGCGCCCCGAATTGGGGCATGCAATCCATGGCGGAGCTGAAGATGAGCCGGGAGGCGGGGTATTCCCCCCCGGGAAAACCTTTTCCGAGCGCCACAAAGGACGGTGTCAGCTTCCACTCGCGGAAGATGAACAGGTCGTGGTGCCACATGCAGGACTGGATTTCGTCCACCACGGTTGGCACATCGTGCTCGCGGCAAAGCGCGTAGGCCCGCTGCAGGAATTCCGGGGACAACAGGCGTCCCCCGTAGTTCATCATGATGATCTCGTGGAAGAACCCCGCGATCTTGTGACCGCTCGTTTCCCAAGTTCGGAATGCGCTCTCAAGATCCTCCATGTTGTTCGGGCGGATCGGGCAGACTTGGAACCGGTTTTCGATTCCGGAGTAAAATTCCGGCCACATCCCGCGCATCATCTGGGTCAGGATCGTGGTCCCGTGGTAGTTCGCCTGGAATCCCCCGTCCTCATTGCCCATGACCAGAACAACCGGGGTGCGCCCGGAATATTTCGGCGCGGGGGAATCCGGCTCGATCCGGTAGAACCGGGCCAGAATCATCTTCAGGGCGGCTTCCACAGCCAGACTGCCGGTCTCCAGATTCAGCACGCGGTTGCAGACATACGGATCCTCGCAGGCGCGCACCGCGTTCAAGCCGGCGGAATCCCCCGGCGCAAGCCCGTTGACTGCGCAAACAAGTTCCTCTTCCAACAGCCGGGTGATCTGTCCGCGAGTGTTGTTGTGCGTGGCATTCGGGATCCCCAGCTGCCGCGCACGGTCGAGCAGCTGGTATCCGGGAAATCCATGCCCGAGCGGGGTGTGGTAATGCTCGCTCTTGGAAATCAGGTAGAGCCGCCCGTCCTCGCCGATGCGGAACAAGCCCAGCGCGCTCAGCGGAGCCATCCCCGAATTCGTGGCGGAATCGAACATCCGGGTTGAGGCTCCCGGAATCGCGGGCAGGTCGAGGGGATTCACCACTCCGGAACCAACCCGCTCCAGAAGTTCGTGCTGGCGCTGCAGAAAGCTCTCCGGCAGGAAATCAACCGGCTCGGAGGCGGCGGCCGCCAGCCCGCCGGCGTCCTCGCCGGACAGCAGCGCCCGCGCCCGGCAGGACGCCATGATGCGTTCGCTTCCAATCAGGTCCGCAAGCGAGGCGCGCACGCTTTTGAAAACTTGGATTTTATCAGGGTTGCTTTTCATAAATCAGAGGCCCTTGGCAGGGCCGAAAAACTGGAACCAGGTCATGTAGGCGTAGAGGGCCGCCATCAGACCGACAAAGAGGGCCCACCACAAAAAGAGGCTGCTCAAGCCGCCGTGCCTACGGCGCTCCTCCGCCGGCAGGGCCGCCGTGGACGGGGACCAGATGATGCCCTCGATTTTTTCCGGGGAAGGAGGCCGCGTGAACAAGGACACGACAACCATCGCCACAATGGAGGTGATCCATACGACGAAGGTTCGGTTGAGCCAGTTGTCGAACGGTTCCAGAAACGCCACCTGCTTGAAGAGAACGTATTCAACAAACGCGGTGAACGGGAAACCGAACCAGAGAACGAAGGTGGCCGCGGCGGCGGTGGCGCGCCGCCAAAGGACACCGATCAGGAACACGGCCGCAATCGGCGCGGCAACCCAGGCCCCGATGTTCTGGATCAGCAGAAACACTCCGAGCTGGCGGCGGGTGAACCAGATGGCAAGAAGGGTCGCGACCAGAAGGATGACAAAGCCGCTCCAGCGTCCCACCCGCACCAGATGCCCCTCACTCTTCGCGCCGGGAAGCAGCGGCTTATACAAATCCATTGTGAACACGGTGCTGCACGAGTTCAGCACGGAGCTGATGTGCGAAAGCATTCCGCTGGCAAGCCCGGCCATGACAATGCCGCTCAGGCCGGCCGGAAGCAGGTCGTGCACCAGCTTTGGAAAGGCGAGATCCTTGTCGGCCAGGCCGGGATACAGCCGGAAGGCGATGATGCCGGGCACCACGACCAGCAACGGCAGCAGGACCTTCATGAAGCCCGCAAAAACCACACCCATGCGCGCATCCCACTCGGTGCGGGCTCCCAGACACCTCTGCACGATGAACTGGTTCGTGCAGTTATACCAGATGCCAACCGAAAGAAAGAGCGTCCACACCCCGAACCACGGGTATTCCTTGTCGGTGGCCGGATAGATGATCTTGAACTTTTCCGGAACGGAATGCATGAGCGCCCCGAGTCCGCCGACTTTTTCCAGGCCGATCCAGGCGACCACAAGCCCGCCGATCATCATCACGACAAACTGGAGAAAATCCGTCCAGGCCACGGATTTCAGTCCGCCATAGATCGTGTAGCTGCCGGCCAGAAGAGCGAGCGCGACGATGGTCACCGTCTCATCGAGGTCGAACATCCCCCGCATCGCCTTCGCGCCGGCGAGCATCACCACGGCCATCTGCGCCACGATCCACAGCACCAGGCAGCACACAGCGAAAAGGTAGCGGCAGTGCGCGTTGTAGCGGCGTTCCAGGAACTCCGGCATCGTATAAAGACCGCCCCGGATGTAGAATGGCAGAAATATCCAGATCAGGGCGCTCAGGGTCACGACATTCCCCCACTCCCACTGGGCCACCACGAACCCCACGCCGTAGGCCACGCCGACCATGCCGATGAAGTGCTCGGTGCTGATGTTCGCCGCGATGATCGAGCCGCCGATCGCATACCACGGCAGCCCCTCGCCCGCGAGAAAGTAGTCCCTCGGGTTCGAGGCTTTCCAGCGCGCCACCCAGATGCCCAGCACCACTGTCAGCAACAGGTAGAGGCCGAAGATGGAAAAGTTGAACATCTGCATAAGTCAGCGGCACGCCAGAAGCATGTTGTCCAATCGTAAGCCTGCTTCATCGATTTACAATGGACACGGAGCGCATAATACCTGAATTATTTCAACCAGACGCTGACCGACCCGTCATCAGGATGGGAAGCCGGTCTTTCAGGGCGGATTCGGGCGGCGGCTGCTTTGGGCGGGCATTTTGGCGGTCACTCCTTCAGTGCTCCCATCCCCGGCGTTTCGCCATGTCGTCCCCGTTTCCGTCTCCTCTTTCGACGGCCGAAAAATCAATTTAACAAGCGAAACAAGAACCTCACCTAATACCTGCTCTCTGCCCCTCCACTTTATCGGGGGGACTGCCTGCCCTGAATGACAATCCCATCCGGCATTTCTCCTCCATCGGCGGAATCCCAGGATGCCTTCGCCTTGATCTCAAACCATAAAACTACTATCAACATCCTCCCCTCTCTTAACTCCGCTGCGGCCTAAATCTCGGGGAGAACACAACGAAATGAAACGTCACATTATCCGGGACACGATTGGTGTATTGCTGGGAACATTGCTCTGTGCGGCTCCAGCCTTGGGAAAGGAAACCTCGAAGCCCGCAGATTCCCTCTGGGAGGTGTTTCAGAATCCGCCGCCGGAGGCGAGGGCCTCGTGCTATTGGTGGTGGAAGGGCGATCTGACCGCCGACGAGATGGGACGGCAGTTGCGCCTCCTCAAGGACGCGGGTTTGGGCGGAGCGCATATCATCCCCTGGCAAAGCAGCCCGGCCTACCTCTCGCCGGAATGGCTCAAGCTGCTCCGCACGGCATCGGACGCGGCCCGCAAGGAAGGCATGATCCTGGATCTGAGCGCCAATGCGATGTGGCCATTCCGCGGCGACTGGGTGCCCGAGGCGGAAAGCCTGCACAAGGTAGTCGTGGAGGCTTTTCAGGTGGAAGGACCGTCGAAATTTTTGCCGCCTGGCAGGAAGGATGAAACCAGCGAGGCGGCCCATTCGGGCATTTTGATCGCCCAGCTTGCCCCCGATCCCGTCACGGGCATGGATCAGATGCGGGATGTCACATCCGAACTCACACAAAAGGATTCCCCGGGAGTCGATGTACCGGCGGGCAGGCACACGCTCCGGATCGTGCGACAGCTCAGGAACGTGAAAAGCAATTCCGCGTTCGGGAGCGTGCCGGACCACTTCAACCCGCGCGCGATTGAGAACTACCTGAAGGGTTTCGCCGACCGTGTCGCCCCCGCGCTAGACGGCAAGCTCGGCAACGGTCTGCGGGCGATGTATTGCGACAGCATCGAGATCGCTGAAGCCAACTGGACGCCAACCCTGCCGGAAGAATTCCAGCGGCGCTGCGGTTACGACCTCATGCCCTATCTGCCGCTGGTGCTCAATATGAACGCCGGGAAAAAACCGCCTGAGGGCGCCCGCACCCCGCTCGACGAGAAGATTGCGCGGGTCCGCTACGATTATTGCAGCACATTGGCAGGCATGTTCCTGGACGGTCTGGCGCGACCGTTTTACCGCTGGTGCCATGAAAACGGCGTGCTCTGCCGCTGGCAGGCCTACGGGAGTCCGTGGTTTTATGGCATTGAGGATGGCTACCGCATCCCTGACATGCCGGAGGGAAACAACTGGCTGTTTTCATTACCCGTATTTCAAGAAAACACGGATTTTCATGGCTGGCCGGTCTGGCAGAAATTCACGTCCTCAGGCGCGCATCAAACCGGACGGCGGATCGCCAGCACCGAGGCGATGACAGTCGTAAAGGGGAAATTCCAAGAAACTCTCGATCTGGTGAAGCGTGCGGATGACTTCAACTTTGTCTGCGGGATCAACCATTCATTCCTGCATGGATTCTGCTACTCGCCCGCCAACGAGCCCTTCCCCGGGCGCAGCCAGTATGGCACTTACTTCAGCGAGCAGAATACATGGTGGCCCTACATGCGGCGGTGGATGGACTACAATGCCCGGCTCAATGCGGTGTTTCAGGCCTCCAGGCCCGTGGCTCAGATCGCGCTGCTGTTTCGCGTGTCCGACATCTGGGCGGAAGCCGGTCTGGATCGCACCCCCTATCAAACCGATCCGCCTTGGGCCCATCAGGTCTGGCGCTGGATCAACCAGAACGGCGCGAATGCCGACTACGTCAGCGATCAGGTGCTTCAGCAGGCAAAGTTCCAGGACGGGAAAATCGATTTCGGCCCGATGAGCTATGAGGCACTGATCGTGCTGGGAGCAAAGACCCTCGCTCCGGACACGGCCGAAGCACTGGATCGCTACGCGCGTGCCGGGGGAAGGATTGTCTTCCTGGGTGCGCTGCCAGACTCCAGCCCGGGCTTGAAGAACGCATCTGCAAACGATGAAAAAATTCACAACATCATTCAGAACCTGCTGAAGGAATTTCCAAAAACCGTGATCCGCCGCGATCCGCCAGGGGAAGTGCCCGCCAGCGACAAGGCGGTGTCCTGGTTTAGTGTGCAGGAGCAATGGCGCAAAAGCACCAGTGTCGAAAAATGCCTGGAGTGGACCAATCAGCTTTTGACCGGCCTCCAAATCCCCCGCCCGGTGCAATTTGAGAAGCCCGTGGACGGACTCTACCAGATCCAATACCGCAACGATGATGGCAGCGATCTGTATTTCTTCGCCAACACCTCGCCGGACAACATCTCGGTCCGCGTCGCGCTTCCTCCGCCGGGCAGAAAAATCGAACGTTGGGATCCGGAAACCGGTTCGCGCAGCGGGTTTCCGGCGGACAAGGACGGGCGCGTGCTCGTGTCGCTGCCGGTCGCCGGCTCCTTGCTGCTCGTCGCCAGCGAAGGAGACAATCCGTCCGTCGCGGACCTGCCGCCGCCCAGCAAAATGGTTGTCCTGCAGGAACTCGCCGGCCCGTGGTCGGCGGCATTCCAGCCTGCCAACGGCGCACCGTTTGAAATTGCGGATTTTCGCCTCGAAAGTTTGGACCAGAACAGGGACCCACGCCTGAACCGGTTCGCGGGGAGGGTCGTCTATCGAACAGAATTCCCGTGGGACAAGGCCCCCGGTGAGGCCGTTCAACTTGATCTGGGCGAGGCCCCCAACTGCGTTTCCGAGGTGACCCTCAACGGCAAATCATTGGGGGTGCGCTGGTATGGCCGGCACGCCTACGCGCTCGACGGCCCGCTCAAGCGGGGGCTGAACAAGCTGGAGGTCACAGTCACAACCACCCTGTTCAACAACGTCAGAAAAAATGACGAGCCCGCGAAGCCGTCCGGCCTGATCGGCCCGGTGACCCTGCGGAAACCTTGAACAACGGCGAATCTTTGCAACGAAACGGAACTCCCGCGGTTCCATCTGTCATGCGGGAAGAGGAAAACTTGTGAAAACAGCCGCCATTCCGGGAACCCTGCTGCCCTTCCTGATTTTTCTATCGGCGGCATATCCGGCTCCTTCACCTCTTGCTTCGGAATCCAACGCGCCCGCAAAAGGCCTGCGCATCTTCACCTGCGCACACAGCTTTCACGGGTTCGTGCCGGGGCTGCTGGAGAAAATTGTGGAATCCGCAGGGATCGAGGGCCATGTTCAGCTCGGCAAATCCGGCATCGGGGGATCCAGGGTGATCCAACACTGGGACGTCCCGGACGGGCAGAACCGGACCAAACTTTTTTTGAAGGAGGGAGCGGTCGATGCGCTCACGCTTTCTCCCATCTGGCTTCCCGATCCGGGAATTGAAAAATTCGGGGAGTTCGCACTGCAATACAATCCGGACATCCGGATTTTCGTCCAGGAATTCTGGCTCCCGAACGACGTCTACGACCCGGTGTATCCTCTGAAGACCCGGGAAAAGGTCGACCATAACGCCGCCCGGATTCCCGAACTGAAAAAGCAGCAGGAGATGTATTGCAAGGAGATGCTTCTGCATCTGGAGGAGTTGAATCACAAGCTTGGAAAGAAGGTGTTTTTCCTTGTCCCTGTCGGCCATGCGGTGATCGCGCTGCGCGAAAAAATCATCAGCGGTCAGGCTCCCGGCCTGGAGACCCAGTCGGAGCTTTTCCGTGACAACTGGGGTCATCCGAACGAGCCGGTCAGGCTCCTCGCGGCATACTGCTTCTATGCCTGCATTTATCACCGCAGCCCGGTCGGGCTCCCGCCAATCAAGCTCGAAGGAAATTGGGATCCGCGCCTCATCCGGCTGCTGCAGGAGCTGGCCTGGGATGCCGTCACACAGCATCCGTTGACCGGGCTCCCCGCACGGGAGTAGCCCGGGGAAATCCTCTCACGCATTCACCAGCCCGGCCGCCGGCCCCCTCGACTGCCAGCTGTAGGCAGCCAGGGAATTTTTCCAGAAATACTTCTCCGCGACGGCGCGATCCCGTCCGCGCAAATAGTCCGTCATGATGCCGAGGATGTCCGCATAGGGGGCGATGCGGTCGCTCACCGGCCAGTTGCTTCCGTAGATCAGGCGATCACTGCCGAAAATCTCCCAGAGCGCATCCAGTCGCGGCCGGTAATAAGCAGGGTCGGAAACAAACCGGCCGTCCACCCGTCGGCCGACATGGGAGACCTTGCCAAAGACATTCGGGAGCCGGGCGAGTTCGCCGAGCACGGAAGGCACGGCCGCAGCGTCCCATTCCTGAAACGGCAGATGATCGATGACGATCCTCAGGCCCGGAAAGGTTTTTGCGAGGTGCAGGACGCCGGGAAGCATTGCACCGACCACATCGAGCGTGAGCTTCCGCTCCTCAAGCCGGCGGAGATCGTTTTCAAAACCCGTGGCCCCCTGGGCCAGCATCGGCTGGGTGAGCCGCAGCCCCCGGAAGACCGGGCTTTCCGCATACCGGTCGAGTTGGGCGGAGAACTCGGGCGTCCCGGGCGTCAACCGGCCGATGTAGCCCACAACAATTGGATTTTCCCTGGCCAGTTCGAGCACCCATTCGTTGTCGGCGGGTCCGGCAACGGCCTCGACCACGACGGCCCCCACAACTCCCAGCTTTCCGGTGAGGGCCTCGAAGTCCGCCGGGAGATGAGGCGAATACAAAACCGCGTCGTCCTTCGGCGGCCAGGGAATGCCCCCGGGGCGCGCGGGATCATACAAATGGATATGGGCGTCGATCACCGGCCCTGTCGGAAGCAGTGACTCGCCGGCACGAAGTTCCGGGAATGTCGCCAGCGCCCCGGCCGCGAGCGCTCCCGTCCGGAGGAATTTTCTGCGGGTCATGAAAAAATCCGGATCCATCAGACGGGACGCAAATTACCCATCCCGTCACGGTAACCGGGAGCGGTGTATTGTGCGAATCGGCTCTCCCCTCCTGCAAGACTGGCCGTGAGGAGATCCATTTCCGCCTGCGGCATCGGGGAGAAATTGCGCGCGATGGCAATGTTGTCGTGAAGGTTTTGCAGCGAGCTCATTCCGAGCACCTGCGAGGTGACCGGCTGGCTCAGAGAGAACCGGATCGCCTCCGCCGCCGTGATTTTCCCCTCGGTCACCGCCTTGGCCGGCGTGCCTCCAAGGCTCTTCATTCCGAGGATCCCGATCCCGCGACGGTTCAGCTCAGGCACAACCTCCGAACGAAAGCCAGTGCGGTCCGGTTCGAAGCAGTTGACCGGAAGCAGGACCGCGTCGAACGGGTAATCGCGGTTCAGCATGGCAAGATGCAACGGGGGATCGCGATGGCCGGTGAAACCCGTGAAGCGGACCTTGCCCTGCTTCTTCGCGAGTTCGAGCGCCTCCACCACGCCGCCGGGAGCAAACGCCGCCTCCACCTCGGATTCCTTTTCAATCGCGTGGATCATCCACAAATCCAGATGGTCCGTCCGGAGCCGCTGCAGGGACTCCTCCAGCATCTTCATGGCGACATCAACGCCCTTCCCGTGGGTGCAGACCTTCGTCATCAGAAACACCCGGTTCCGCAGGCCCTCGAGCGCTTTGCCCATCAGGGATTCCGCGCGGCCCTCGTGGTATTCCCATGCGTTGTCCATGAGGTTGATGCCGGCGTCCACCGCCTCGTGAACGATGCGGATGGATTCCTCCTCGCTCGCGGCAAGCGCAAGCGTGTGCCCGCCCAGGCCGATCATGGAAAGCATTTCACCCGTGCGACCGAGCTTCCGCCTCGGAATGCCCGGCTCCAATGGCGGTGCATCCTCAGAGGCAAGCAGTGGTCTGCCCAGAATCGCAGTCGCCGCCATCATCCCGGCGGTTTTGAGAAAATCGCGCCGGTCGCCTGAAACAGGAATATTTTTCATGCCGTTGAGTTCGCTGCAGTTCTTTGTTCAAGGTCAGCGCACAGCCACTTTTGCACCACCGCGAGTTTTTGCAAAATGTTTGCGGAAGAATGGGGATTCTTTCAGATTGCTCCCGTGAAATCCCCCATCATCTGCATTTTCCTGATCGTTGTCGCGATGAGCGCCAAGGCGGCCCCTCCGCCCAACTTCATCGTCATCCTGTGCGACGACCAGACGTATCGCGCCATTGGCTACAACAACCCGGCGGTGAAGACCCCGAACATGGACAAGCTGGCCGGGGAGGGCATCCGGTTCGACCGGGCGTTCGTCGCCTCGCCGATCTGCGCGGCCAGCCGGGCCAGCATTTACAGCGGCGTGTATCCGCAGCAGCACGGGACGGTGGGTTTGTTCGAAGGAGGATTCAAAAAGAGCGTCGTCGAGGAAGGGCGGTTCGCCACGCTGCCGGCCATCCTGGAAAAAGCCGGCTACCACACCGCGCTCTACGGGAAATCCCACCTCGGCGAACCGACGACATTCGGCTTTTCAGAAGGCCGTGAAATCAAGGACGTAAACGACGTGGAGACGTTTGCCGAGGCGGAGAAATTTCTGGCACGCGAGGCGAAATCCGGCCGGCCGTTCCTTCTCTGGCTCACGCCGCGCAACCCGCATCTTCCCTTCACCGCGCCGCAGGAATTCAAGGACATCTACAAGGATGCCGACATCAAGCTCGATCCCAACTGGCGCGAGGCGCCGTTGATGCAGAGCTTTTTCAACCAGGGCCCGGCGGGCGACATTTCCTTCCGGGACAGCAAGTATCGCGTTTACCCGGGAGCTCCCGACGGAGCCACCGGAGGCCCTCCGCGCAACGAATCCCAGATGAAGGCGGTCATCAAGGCCTACTACGGGGACGTGAGTTATCTGGACAGCCAGATCGGCACGCTGATCGGGCAGCTCAAGGCCGACGGCCTCTACGACAACACGATCATCATCTACCTTTCCGACAACGGCTACTTCCTCGGCAATCACGGCCTTGGCAACAAGATCACCATGCATGAGGAATCCGTGCGCGTGCCGATGTTTGTCCATTCGCCGCTCCTGCCTGTCCAAAAGGCGAAGAGCGACGCGCTGGTCTCCTCCCTCGACGTCTACCCCACGATCCTCGACCTGGCTGGCGTTCCCGCTCCCTCCCATCTCATGGGAAAATCCCTCGTTCCCATCCTGAAGGACCCCTCCGGGAAAGTCCGCGATTATGTCATCACCGAATGTGTCGGCATTCCAGAAAACCGTGTCGGCGTCGGCCATCGCATGGTGCGCACGGATCATTTCAAATACATCCTGTCCGACGCGAATGAGGAGGCGTTCTTCGACCTTCGGAGCGACCCCTACGAAATGAACAACCTGATCGCCAACCCCGAACTGAAGGAGGAAATCGACCGCCACCGGAAAATGCTCGGTGAGTGGTCGGCCAGCGTCGGAGAAAAGCGGCTCACGATGGACGAAATCAAGGCTGCCAAAGCGCAGGAGGAACAGACCGCCGGTAAAAAGAAGAAGCAGAAAGAACCTGCCGCCGGAGGCACGGGCGAGTAGGCGGCGGGACTCCCCGGATGCGCGCATTTTCCATGAGAGACTTTCTGCTGGCCGTCGTCCTGCTCTGTTCGTCGGCTCTCTTCCCTTGCGGCGCATACGGACAGAGCGAGACTCTCTCCGGGTGGGTCGGCTCGCACCGGCTCAGCATGCAGGCACGGCCGGTCGCGACATCGGCTGTTTTCCCGCAGGTTCCGGGAAAGGCGGAATTCGTCGCCATCACCGAGGTTCATCCCGAAAGTGTCGAACCGGTCCCGTTTCACTACCTGGTCACGGGCCCGGGCATTGCCCCGTTTGAGCGACACTACGCCGCCCGCGGATTCGGGCCGGTCACCTACTTTCTGCGGGTCGCCGGACCATCGGCGGGACCGCTCACGCTGACCAATCTCGATCCGGGAAAATCCGTGCCGCGCATCCTTGAGGTGCGCGGGGTCACCGGCGACGAGCTGGCCCGGATCAAACGCTCCGACACATTCCGGATCATGGGCATGATGATGTCAACGCCAGGTGGCATGGAGCAGGAAGAGCAGGCTGCCCGGATCGCCGAACGGCTTGTCTCAGATCCCAAGAAAAACGTCACGAAGGGGCTTTCCTGCGAAATCTACTACGCCTGCCGGGATGAGAACGGAGTCCGGCAGCAGATTGAGCAAGCGCGCCAGAGATCACAGCAACACGGGATGCCGGTTTTGCTTTTCATGGTTTCGTGGTGGGCGGGAACGCCGCGCGACGTTCCGGATGGAAAAGGAGGGGCGTTCGGCGACCTGAAATACCAGCAGATCTGCTACACCCCAACAACCGTCCACCCGGAAGACGCACAGCTCCGCAAGCTGCTCGGGAGCCGATACGATCCCCACTACTGCCTGACAACGCCCAACCAGTGGTCAAACACCCCCTGGCTGACGATGAACAGCCGGCAACTGAACGACTACCGCGCCAGGCGGCTGCGCGAAGCTGTTGATCTTGTGAAAAAAGTGAGCAAGGGCGACACGTCATGGATTGCCGGCATCGCTTTGGAAAACGAGCCGCGCTACTGGGACACCCAGATGATGAGCGCAAGGAATCCCGGCGAGGGCGAGCGGTGGGCGGACTTCAACCCGTGTGTTGTTGCCGACGCGGCGAAGGACCGTGTCACGCTGAACCCGGCAGACGGCATGTCGCACGAGGAACTGGTCTGGCTCCAGAAAAATGCCGGGCGCTATTTTCAGGAGACGGTGGACGCCCTGCAGCGGGCGCTCTCCGCCGCCGGGATCGCCGGACGTTTTCCCGTCTATACCCACTCGCTCCAGGTCGCGACACTCTTCCCCGGAGTCCATCTCAACCAGTCGCCTGCGGACTGGGCCATGGCCGTCGGAGCGCGCACCGGCATCGAGGGATTCCAGTCCGCGCCGTCGGATTTCGACCGCGTGCGCGAATGGGGGCCGTGGTGCAACCTCAACCGTGAGGAGAACGACGGACGGCCCATTGACACCCACCTCTGGGACTTGCGGACCGCCTATGCCATGGGATCCGAACTCTATAACAGCTACAACTGGCATCGCATTAAAGAGGACGCTTTCTTCAACTATGCCCGGGATTTCACGGCGAGCCTGCCATCCGTAACCCTGGCCCCGGTCAGCGCGCAGCGATCCGCCCCCGACACCATCACCTTCACCCCTCCCGGCGGGCTCCAGTCCTTCACGCAGATCACGGTTCCCGTGGAAGCCCTCCCGGGAAATCCCGCCGACGGAACTGTGGCGCTGGCCATCGACGGAGGGCCTTTCAAAACATGGTTTTCGGAACGCCAGCCGCTACCTGCCAGCGGGTCTCTCACGTTCACATTCCCGGTTCCAGCCGAGGTCAAACCGCCGGATGCCGGCACGCTCCGCCTCTGCGCCTACGACGCGAATGGCCGCG
Source organism: uncultured Chthoniobacter sp. (assembly GCA_964431635.1). GTDB lineage: Bacteria > Verrucomicrobiota > Verrucomicrobiia > Chthoniobacterales > Terrimicrobiaceae > QYQL01. Next base: position 120,426 of record CAYSKK010000013.1, read on the forward strand.
AAGTGAAAAATTCTGTGTCGTTTCCAAACGACGCCGCAAAGGACCTTCGGCTCGCTTTTGACCTTGACCAAACCCGCACCCTGAGCCGACTTGTGATCCAGTGGCATCGCGCCGCCCCCCGCTGAACCTTTTCTTCGAATCGACCCCATCATGAAATCCATCCTCCTGCTCCCAACCATCGCTGCCACGCTGCTTCCCTTGAACGCGGCGGATCCGTCACCCAAGACCCCGCCCAACATCCTCGTCATCCTCGCCGACGACCTCGGCTTCTCGGATCTGGGATGCTACGGGTCGGACATCCACACGCCGAATGTCGATGCGCTCGCGAAGGACGGGCTGCGGTTCACCCAGTTCTACAACACCGCGCGCTGCTGGCCGACGCGCGGCGCCGTTCTCACCGGCTACTACCCGCAGCAGATGGGCATGGACCCTCCGACCAGCAACATCCCTGCGTGGACGCGCTTTCTGCCGCAGTGGCTGAAGCCGCTCGGCTACCGGAGCTACCACACCGGAAAATGGCACATCCGCGGAGCGGAAAACGTGCTCGCCGACACCGGATTCGACCATTCCTACCGGATCGAGGACCACAACCGGAAATTCAACCCGCAACACCTCGTCGAAGATGACCAGCCTCTGCCTCCAATCGAGAAGGACAGCGGGTATTTCACAGCAACCGCCTTTGCCGACCATGCCATCCGGTGTTTGAAGGAGCATGCGGAAAAGTATCCGGACAAGCCCTTCTTTTCCTACCTGGCCTTCATCGACCCCCATTTCCCGCTCCAGGCCCCGGCGGAGGATATCGCCAAATACCGCGACCAATACCTCAAGGGCTGGGACAAAACCCGCGAGGAGCGCTGGAAAAACCTGCGCGAAATGGGCATCGTCAACTGCGCGCTCTCCCCGCTCGAGACAGAAGTCGTCGCACCGGGGTTCAAGCCGAAAGTTCTGGAACAAGTCGGGCCGGGAGAAGTCGAACGGGCGGTCCCGTGGGATCAGTTGACCGACGAGCAAAAACGGTTTCAGGCCACAAAGATGGCGATCCACGCCGCGATGATCGACCGGATGGACCGGGAGATCGGCCGGGTGCTCGACCAGGTGAAGGCGATGGGCGCATGGGACAACACGATCATCCTGTTCCTCTCAGACAATGGCACGAGCGCGGAGTTGATCGTGCGGGGCGACGGGAACGACAGGTCGGCCGCACCGGGCTCAGCCGGCTCATTTTTGTGCCTCGGCCCGGGGTGGTCGAGCGCGGGGAATTCCCCGTTCCGCCTTCACAAGATCTGGACGAACGAAGGCGGCGTCTCGACCCCGCTGGTCGTCCACTGGCCGAAGGGGATCTCCGCGAAGGGTGAACTCCGGCATGATATCGGGCACGTCGTGGACATCGTCCCGACGCTTCTCGAAGTCGCAGGCGTCAAACCCGAAGTCCCCGCGGGAGACCCTCCGTTCCCCGGCCGCAGCATCGCGCCGGCTTTCGCGAAGGACGGCAGCGCCCCGCGCGACTACGTCTTCTTCAACCACAGTGGCAACCGGGCGCTGCGCATGGGGGATTACAAAATCGTATCCTCCAACAAAAAGCCGGGAGGCTGGAGCCTTTACAATCTGGCAACCGACCGCTGCGAGATGGTCGACCTCTCGGCCCAGCAACCGGACCGCGTCTCCACGATGGCCGCCCGCTGGCAGCAACTCGAAGACAGCTTCACGAAAGATGCCGGCGACAGCGCGCCGGGAAAAGCCAAGGGAAAGAAGAAGGCCGGCAAATCTCCCGAAAAGCCCGAAGGCAACGAATAACGAAGGATTCCCTTGAAACATTTCAAATTCGCGCTGTGCGCCCTCTTCGCCTGTTCGGCTCTTGCGGCGGATGAACTGAAGCAGTCGTTTGAAACCCCGCCGGCCTCGGCGCGGCCGCTGACATGGTGGCACTGGCTCGACGGCAACATCACCCGCGAGGGGATCACCGCGGACCTCGAGGCGATGAAGCGCGCCGGACTGGGCGGCACCTACATGTTCGATGCCGGCATGAAGATGCCGGATGGCCCGGTCCGCTTCATGCAACCCGCATGGCAGGAAATGCTCAAACACGCCATCAGCGAGGCGGATCGGCTCGGCCTGAAATTCGGCGTCCATAATTGCGCCGGCTTCTCACAGAGCGGCGGCCCATGGATCACTCCCGAAACCTCGATGAAGGAGCTGACATGGAGCGCGAAAGATGTCGACGGAGGCAAGGTCGATGTCGTGCTCCCGAAACCGAAAGAACACGAGGGGTTCTACCGGGATATCGCGGTCGTCGCTTTTCCAATCCGTCAGCCGCAAAACCTGACTGGAGCGAAGCTGACCGGCTCGCTCCCCGATGAGCAGCTTGCAAATCTCATCGATGGAAAAGACCAGACCACTGCCGCATTCCCGGTTCCCGACGACAACCACCACGTGGATTTCCTCTTTGAAAAACCCGTGACGGTCCGCTCGGTCAAAATCCGCGGCTTCTCTCCGCACAACTGGGAGGCTGATTTTCCGATCCAACTGGAGGTGTCGGATGACGGGAAAAATTTCCGCACGGTGGGGACGTTCACCGCCAACTGGGATTTTGCAAACGCGGACAGCATCACCGCAGCCTGCGACGAAGCCGCCGGCAGGGTGTTCCGCCTGTCGTTCAAAAATCCCTGGCCGGTCAAAATTGCCGGGATCGAATTGAGCGGGACGGCCCGCGTCCACTTCGCCGAGGCCAAGGCAGTCCGCATCCGCAGTCGCGGACATGGCGGCGAAACCCGCCACCACCTGCAATATCCCGGACCGGACAGAAACCGCACGCTGGCCCCGAATCTCGTCATCCCGCGTGATCAGGTCCGGAACCTCACCGCTCAAATGGATGCGGACGGCCGCCTGAAATGCGAACTGCCGCCGGGACGCTGGCGGATCCTGCGCGCCGGATTCACGAGCAACGGCCATTACGTCGGCCCCGCAGTCGCCGAAGGCCGCGGGTTGGAGTGCGACAAGCTCGATCCCGCAGTCGTGCGCTCCAACCTCGGGGAATACGTCGGCAAGCTGGTGAAACTTGCCGGCCCCGCCGCGGGAAAAACTTTTGGCGTAATGGAAATCGACAGCTGGGAATGCGGGATCCAGAACTGGACCGCCGGGCTTGAAAAGCGATTCCACAAGGAGGAGGGCTACGATTTGATTCCCTTCCTTCCCACCCTGCTCGAGGGCTGGATTGTGGACAATCCGGATGTCTCCGAACGCGCGCTCTGGGACTGGAGACGCTTCCTCGCCAACCAGCTCTCAAAAAACTTTTTTGCCGTCGCCGCGGACTACGCCCACGAAAACCACCTGACCTACGTCGGAGAATCCACCGGCCGCCAGCAGCCGCTCTACGACGTGGCCTACATCAAAAACAGCGATATCACGATGGGGGAATTCTGGCTGGATTCCGGCCCCGGACAGGGAGTGCGTGTGGACAACAAGGTCGCCTCATCAATCGCGCATACCACCGGCAAGCCGGTCATCGCCTCGGAGTCCTACACAGGAGGACCAACGGCGGCCGCATGGCAGAACCACCCGTTCAGCATGAAGCCGCTAGGAGACAAGGCATTTTGTGCGGGAATCAATCAATTTGTCTTCCACACCTTCGCCCACCAGCCGTATCAGGCACCGGGCCCGGGCTTCACCTTCGGACCGTTCGGCCTCAACTTCAACCGGGGCAACACCTGGTGGGAATCCGCCCATGCATGGACGGAGTATCTGACGCGCTGCAACGAGCTCCTCCGCACGGGCACCCCGGTTGCCGATGTTCTCTATTTTGTCGGAGAAGACGTGCCGAACCGCATCGGCTGGCGCGAGGATCTCCGCCCGCCCCTGCCGGCAGGCTACGATTTCGACGGTTGCGATGTCGGGACGCTTCTCCAGGCCCGGGTGAAGGACGGGCGCATTGTTCTCCCGTCCGGCACCGAATACCGGGTGCTCCTTCTCCCCCCGCTCACAACCATGAGCGTTCCCGTGATCAAAAAAATCCATGAACTGGTCACGGACGGCGCAGTGATTCTCGGCCAGCGCCCCGCGCAATCGCCCCGCCTCAGCGAACTGGGCGCGGGCGATGACGAGGTCCGCAAGTTGGCAGACGACCTCTGGGGGCCGACTGGCAGCGGCTCCGTGGATCGCGCTGTCGGCAAGGGACGCGTCTTCGCCGACATGTCGTTCGGGGAGGTTTTCAAGAAGCTGGATCTTTCACCCGACTTCACCTGCGAATCCCCGGATGTGCTCTATGCGCACCGGCGCACCGGAGATGCCGACATCTATTTCCTTTCAAACCAGAAAAACAACCCGGAGGAAATCCGGGCGGTTTTCCGCACGGGCAACCGCGCGCCGGAACTCTGGGATCCCGCAACGGGGAACACGCGGGCACTGCCGGATTTCAAGCAGGAGCCGGGGCGGACCACCGTTCCTCTCCGCCTCGATCCGTTCGGCTCGGCGTTTCTCGTTTTTCGCGGAGAACGGAGTCCGGAAAAGGGCGTGAACTGGTCTGACCCGCAAGTTGTTGAAACGATTTCCGGACCCTGGCAGGTCACCTTTCCTCCGAACCTCGGTGCCCCGGCCTCGGCGAAGCTGGATGCGCTCGCCCCGCTCGCGGAGCATCCCGATCCCGGCATCAGCCACTTTTCGGGCACCGCCACGTATTCGAAAACCGGATTTTCGATCCCGGAAAAATATCTCGCGAAAAACCGCGGGCTCTTCCTCGATCTCGGACGCGTCGAAGTCATCGCCGAGGTCGTTCTCAACGGAAAAAATCTCGGAACCCTGTGGAAGCCGCCGTTCCGCGTGTGCATTGACGGGGTTGCAAAACCCGATGGCAACGATCTGGAAATCCGTGTCACCAACCTCTGGCCCAACCGGATGATCGGCGACGCCTCGCTCCCGGATGATGTCGAGTGGAGGGGCGGCCGGGGATCATTCCCCGTCAAGTGGCCGGAATGGCTCACCTCCGGAAAACCGCGCACCAGCGGACGGGTCACGTTCTGCACCCGCCGGGATGTTTACACCAAAGACGATCCCCTCCTGCCTTCCGGTTTGATCGGCCCAGTGACCATCCAGGCAACACCACCCGAAAAGTGAACGGAATGTCCCTGATCAAACTAAAAAGCAGTTCCTTTACCACAAAGACTCAACGTTCACCAAGAAAGGCATTTGCAAACGCACCATCCCGGTTTTTCCTCACTCACCGGGCGGATCACATCGCCAAGAATATTATGCGTCTTCATCTTCATTTTTGTGTCTTGGTGTCTTTGTGGTGAGATTCTTCCGCTGGATTCAGGATAAATAACCTGTGCTCAAACAACTACTCCAGATCGCTTTGACCGGCGGATTGTATCTGAGCGCGGCTCCGGCGGCGGACGACCTGGCCCGGGATTTTTCCAATCCTCCTGATTCGGCCAGGCCGTATGCCTTTTGGTATTGGGTGAACGGTCACATCACCCGCGAGGGCATCACCGCCGACCTTGAGGGGATGAAGCAGGCCGGCATGGGGGGGGTGACGATCTTCAACATCGGCAGAACCTTCCCCGCAGGACCGGTCCGCTGCACCACACCGGAGTGGCGGGACATGATGAAACACGCCATTCGCGAGGCCGCGCGGCTGGGCATGGAGGTCAACCTCAACAATTCGTCCGCCGGTTGGTCGGGGAGCGGCGGCCCGTGGATCACTCCCGAGCTCGCCATGAAGAAACTGACCTGGAGCGAAACGCGCATCCAAGGAGGCAGGCAGGTCAGGGAGGTTTTGCCAAAGCCGCCCGTGCTGACGGAATACAAACCGGAATTTTTCGAGCCACCGAAAACACTCGACTGGTATCGCGACATCGCCGTGCTGGCATTTCCGACGCCGACTGCCGAAAAGGAAAACCCGGACGCCGTTTCCGTCACAACCAGTGACCCGGATTGCAAAACAGACGCGCTCCTCGACCACGACGAGACGACCGTGACTGATTTGAACAGCCGTTCCCTGCAGTTCGATTTCGCAAAACCGTTTCCCGCTCGCACACTCGAACTGCGCTTCAAACGCGGCGGGGCGACCGTGAAAGGAGGAACACTCCTCTCCTCGGATGACGGAATCGACTGGCGGAAGGTCCGGACTTTTGAAGTCCGGAACGAAATGCCGGTGACAGCGCCGTTTGAATCCGCGCCGGCACGATTCTGGAAAATCGATTTTGATGTCAAGGGAGGCAATGCCCCGATCCAATTGACGGAAGCCCGGCTGCTACCCGGCTACCGGATCGCGAATTGGACGGGCAAGGCGGTTTTCGACTGGATCGGAATCGACAAACCCAAGCCCCCGGCAGCGGACGCCACGGCTCCCGAGGATTGCGTGATCCCTCGCAGGCAGATCATCGACCTCACAAGCCGCCTCCGTCCGGATGGAACTTTGGACTGGAATGCGCCGCCGGGGGACTGGACGATTATGAGGTTCGGATACACCCCGACCGGCCAGATCACCGGCACGACTCCCGCCGAAGGCGGAGCGGGACTCGAGGGTGACAAGTTCAGCAAAGAGGCGGTGGATGTGAGTTGGAAGAATTCGCTCCAGCCGTTCTGGGACGACAAGGAAGTCAATAGCCATGTCCAATACGTCCACAGCGACAGCTACGAAATGGGCGCGCAGAACTGGTCGGCGGATTTTCCCGCTCAATTCCGGGAACGCCGCGGGTATGACCTGATTCCCTGGCTGCCCGTAATGACAGGCCGCGTCGTAGAAAGCCTCGACCAGTCGGAACGCCTCCTTTGGGACCTGCGGCACGTGATCAGCGGGCTGATCGCGGACAACTATTACGGACACCTGCGCGACCTCTGCCACGAGAACGGCAAGCAATTCACGATCGAGCCGTATCATCAGGAGCAGTTCGACTCGGTCACGGTCGGCGGCATCGCGGATGTTCCAATGGCTGAAATCTGGATGGGCGAAAACGTGCCAAACCCGTTCTGGACCAAGCTCGGTGCCTCTCCGGCGCATGTTTACGGGAAAAAAATCGTCCAGTGCGAGTCGTTCACTTCGAACCTCAACCTTCCGGATGGCGGAAACTGGTCGAAGTCGCCATGGGATCTCAAGTCGCGCGGCGACTTCATGCTCTGCGGTGGAATCAACCGGATCGTCATGCACGTAAGCGCGCTCCAGCCGTGGAAGAATATCGTTCCGGGCATGACGGTCGGACCGTGCGGACAGCACTTCGACCGGGGAAACACCTGGTGGAACAAGGCGGGCGGCTGGACGACTTACCTGGCTCGCTGCCAGCATCTGCTGACCCAGGGAAAATTCGTTGCGGATGTCCTGTTCTCGTGCGGGGAAAATTCCCCGTCGAAAAGCATCGCGCCTGAAGGCTCGATGAAAATGCCGAAAGGTTACGATTACGATGTCTGCAATCCGAAAGCCATCCTCACACGGCTCGCCGTCAAGGATGGACGCTTGGTCCTGCCGGACGGCATGAGCTACAGGGTGCTCGTCCTGCCGGAGGGCGACACAATGACTCCCGAACTTCTGCGCAAGATCCGATCGCTCGTTGAAGCCGGAGCGACGGTCGTCGGCCCCAAACCGTCCCGCGCAAATGGACTTGTGGGTTTTCCGGCGGCAAATGACGAAATCCGCAAACTCGCGGACGAAATCTGGGGCGCGGCCCCCTCCCCATCGGGGGAACACACGCTCGGCCAGGGGCGAGTCATCTGGGGACGGGAACTGAAGAATATCCTCGCCGACCTCGGGATCAGGCCCGATCTGACCGCACCGCCCAACGCCCCCCTGATTTATATTCACCGGCAGCTCGACGATGGCGGGGAAATCTATTTTGTCTCAAACCAGTCCGCGGACGCGCAGTCCGTGGATTGCAACTTCCGCACCACCGGCAAACAGCCGGAATTATGGGATCCCCTGACCGGAGAGATGCGCGAACTTCCGGATTTCCGGAATGAGGACGGATCCACAAAAGTGCCGTTGCGCTTTGAACCCCGCGAAAGCTTCTTCGTCATTTTCCGCAGACCCGCCGACGCGGCCCGCGGGAACGCCGGAGGAAAAAATTTCCCCGAGTGGAAAACGGTGGAGGAAATCACCGGACCATGGACGGTCGCCTTTGATCCGAAACTCGGCGGCTCGCCGAAACCGGTGGCATTCGACTCACTTCAGGATTGGACGACGCGGCCGGAACCCGGAATCAAATACTACAGCGGCCCGGCAATGTATCGGAAATCGTTCGATTGCCCGGCCGCCGGCTCGGGACGGCGGATGTTCCTGAATCTTGGAAAAGTTCACAACCTCGCGTCAGTGAGATTGAACGGACGCGATCTCGGCACCGTCTGGTGCGCGCCATGGTCGCTTGAAATCACAAAGGAGGTGAAGCAGAAGGACAACGCCTTGGAAATCGAGGTCGTCAACCTGTGGCCGAACCGGCTGATCGGAGACGAACAGTTGCCGGCGGACTACGAGCGCGACGACAAGGGCAAGTTGAAATCCCTCCCGGACTGGCTCCTGAAAAACACCCCGCGCACCTCGGGCCGCATCACCTTTGCCACCTACAATTCCTGGAAAAAAGATGATCCGCTTCTCCCCTCCGGACTCCTCGGCCCCGTAACCGTTCAAGAGGATTGTTCCGCGAAATAGCCAACCCGCTTTGCACGGACCCCTCAAACGCGCGGAAAGTCCCGCCGTAGCATGGGCATCCCTGCCCATGGCTCGATGGATTTCCAAACAGAATCAAAAGCCCGCAGTGTCCGACAGCCGGAACTGCCCCCTTGACTTTGACCTTTGAAGCCCCCCTTTAACGGAAGATCAGGTTAAAAGGAAAGATGGATCCGCTTTCGACGCCGGAACTGAAAAAGAGCGGCGACACCAAGTGCTAATCCAGCCAAGCCCAGAGTGGAAGGTTCCGGAACCGTGGCACTCCAGGAAGTCACAACCGGAGATGTGGGCGCAAAACCTCCCGCAATATCGCTGTTGATTGCATTGTGGTCTGTCGCATTGGCTATGGAGGCCAGTTGGATGTTAACCGGCACGAGATTCCCCTCTACGTTCAGGAGTTGCCCGGTGGTTGTGCTATTTTGAGTGAGGTAACTCTTCTGGATGGCAAAATCAATGAAGGTGGAATTGCCGAAATTGGTGGTCGCCTGACCGTCAATGGTGCGGACAAATCCCTGCCCGGTGGTGTTGATGTCGGCTGCGCCTTTTGCGGCTGAGTTTCCGTCGATGTCCGCCATCCTGATATCGGACCAGTTCACCCCAAGCGTGCTGGGAATCTGCATTTCCAAACCGTGTTTCGTGGGGTCATTGCTTTTCGAGTCCCATGAAAACGCAAAGTCAGGCTTGCCCGTTGCTCCGATTGTCGGATAATTCCAACCTACCACATCAATCAGGACAAGGTGTGCATCCGAGAATGTGCCGCTCGGGGCGGAAGCGACATTCACACGCATCCGGAAAAACAGATACGAGGCGCTCTCGGCCATAAAAAAGCCGGCATTGCTGACGTCGCCGACAAAATCGAGTTTTCCCCCGGCATCAATCCCGTCATTGAGAGAGGATACTGCCGTCCATGCAATGCTGTCAGTTCCGTTGTCCCAGCCGGATACAGGTCCACCCGCAGGTCCATAATAGGTGATGGTTGCCGCCATGGATGACAGGCAGGATGCAACAAGAAGAGTGGATATAAAACGAAGCACCGATAACTTTGGTGATTGCACCGTCGGCAGCAAGCCTCCCTTTCCCCCTAGGCCATTCGAATATCGAGACGCCCCCCTCATGACACAACAGAGTTGCATAACCTAAAAAGCATGTCAATTATCAATCAAGCTTATATTTGCAGTGTTTTCAAAACTCGTTGAGTATTTTACAGATCCACGATTTTCCAGGGAACGAATCTTTGGGTTTATCGCCATTCCGTTGATCCTCGTGGGGCTGACCGTAACATTTATTGCCATGTTTTATTTCGGGTCGGACGAGGAGCGAAGCCCGGACAACTCCGCAGCCCCCGCGAAGGAGGCGGATCCCATTGAGGTTGCGGGGAGGGAGATTCAGATGGGAAACCCCGCGACAGCGGAAAAGATCCTTCTTTCGGAAACGGCCAAGCCAAACTGCGGGGCTGAAGCCCACCGCAGGCTCGCCATACTTCTTGAAGAGCGCGGAGATTTTCAGGGGGCCGCAGAGTCTTTGACGAAGGCGATCAAGACCGATCCCATGCCCCTCGACTATGTCCATCGGGGAGAATGCTTCGTCACGCTGGGAATGATGGGGGAGGCCGGTGTGGATTTTTCCGAAGCGGCGCGGCTTGCGCCATCCAACGCGTTTTTCTCGAACCGCCTCTACCTTTTTCGAATCGCCTGCGGCGATGGCAAGGGGGTTCGCGATCGGATCAATTTGGAAATGAGGATCGGGGTGACAAACGCGATGGACGGATGGATCGTTGCCGCGGTTGCCCTGGCACTTCAGGAAGGCAAAGTGGAATCCGCAAGGCATCTTTTGGAGGAAGCCGGTGCAAAGTGGCCGGCCGCCGACCTCTCGCGCCTGCTCAAAGATCCCCTCTTCGATCCTTACCGGAACGAACCTTCACTCTCCCGGCTTTTGCCGGCATTCGGGGCTCCGCACACTCCCGCTTCCTCCGGACCGAAAACGGACAATCATCCGGCCCCTCCAGCACAACCGTGAGGATGGTTGAATCGCTTCCGGCATCGGGCACATACACAGGCGTGGGGAGAAAATGGTGTCAGCCATGAATGGCGTTAAGATAAGGCGGGTTTGGGATAAAAAATGGGGCCGAAAGCAAAGGGCCGCTCACATCCACCATGTCGATCTCACCCGCATGAGCTTCAAGGGAGCCCTCGACACTTCACGGCACTTTGCCGCAGCGGTCCACGCCGCCAGCTCGACCCCACGCAAACAGGATGTGCTTATCGCCGAAATGCTGGCTGTCATCGCTTCGGATCCCGTTCCACTTCGGCCACACCGAAGTGAACCGCGAGCGAAGAAACGATGGGCAAAAACTACCGCCTCCTGACCCAATCCCGGCATACCATGACTCTCGACCAACACAGAAACCGATGGAAGGCTAAGACTCCCAAACCCGCCTTATCTTAACGCCATTCAGCACTGACCCTTTCCTGACTTTACCAAGGGTGAAATTGGTGTATTCGTGCTTTATCCAATGATCCCAACATATTCCCCGACCACGCGAAGGTCATTCACCGTGTTAGGCTTGAGGATTAGGGGCTTGAATTTGGAATCCATGGAATCCGGGTCGAGTCGGATGCCGAGATGAGACCACGAATCTTCGGTTGCAGTCTTTTCACTTCGATAGATTTTCACCGTGAATTGCCCTCCGGTGTCCGGGTCCTGGATGTCCCTGCTTTGGACGATAACGACCTTGCCGTTTCTGGATCCGCCTGACGGTTCTCGGAATAAGCACCAGGAACCATTGGGGATGCGGCGGTTCATTGACTCGCCGACGACTTGGGCGAGGAAGAATCCGGGCTTGGCGGAGAAGTGGTCGGGCAGTTCGACGTATTTGCAATCCTGCAGCCACTGTTCCTTGCTGAAGTCGCCAGCGGCTAGCTTGATGTCGAAGACGGGGACGACGTTCGGCAAGTCGGCTGCTTCCTCGGATGAGAGGATGCGGAACGGGCAGGCAGGTGGGACTTTCTCGGGTTCCGTTTCTTCGAACTCCGGCAGCAGGGCTCCTACGCCCTGAGTCTTGAGATAGCTGTTGGTTTCCGGATCGGTGGAATAGACGTAGCAACCCTTGGTGCCCCTAGTCATCAGTGTGCGGTAGGTGTTCTTGATGATGATGTCGGCCTTTTCTCGTGCGTTGGTGCCGTGAGTCTTAAGCAGGCCCTTGTATCCTTTCATCGAGGAGTCGCCAGCGGAGCGTTTGGCACCGTCGGTGACCACCGTGCCATTTCGCACCACGAGGTCTGGGCCGATGATCACACCCACGTAATCAAGTTCCAGACCCTGGCAGGTGTGGATGCAGCCAATTTCGCTGACAGAGTCTGGCTTCATGATCCACAGCGGACCATCGTCACTCAGATTCCACTTCGCCTTGAATGCACCGCCGTCGAGTTGAAAATCGAATGCGGCAGGAGATTTCTTAGAGACCCAGTCCCAGCAATACCCGGCAACCATGCGGGCCTTGTTGTTCGCGCGATTCCGGAGTTCGATGAGTTCCCTCAGTTCCGTGGCGGATTCGCAGATTTTGAACTCGTAGTTCGCGCCTTCGAGGGTGGTGTTCGCGGTTTCCCGGATCTGAAGCACGCGGTCGATCCATGCGAGATAGCCGTCGGAGCCATTGCATCGAAACTGGGATTCGAGGTCCATCTCGGTGACCTTGGCTCCGAGAGAGGAGGCCCATTCGCGGATCTGCGATTTTTCTCCGATATCCTTCCAGTGAATCCGCTGGTCCTCATCAAGAAAGAAGATGGTGAAGGTGGAGGCGTGGATGAGCTCTTTGATCTGGTTTTCGCCGAGATTGCTGAAGAGTCCGGATTTCTCGTTCAGGCGATGGGCTTCGTCGACGATGAGTCCGCCGAAGGTATTGGCAGGCGTTTCGGTGAACGCGCCCGAGCCGACAAAGAGATTGGAGATGCGGGATTTCTTAAAGGTTTGCGTAAGCTTGCTCTCGTAGACGGCGCGCGGCGCGCTGTTCTTGGTGACGTATTGGGCAACAAGTCCACGGTTGGTCAGTTCGACGAGGATGTTGATAGCAACGACCGTCTTACCTGTGCCCGGGCCACCGTTGACGATGAGGACGTTCTTATTGGTGGGCGAGGAAGAAGCGGCGAGATGCAGCGCGGTTTCGAAGACGGTTTTCTGTTCGTCGATCAGGTAGAACTCGCGGTTGCCTTGGAGAAGGGAGGCGAGGTGGTCGGCGAGGTTCTTCGACGGCCGGATCTTGCCATCGCGGATGCGATACATGGTCTGCCCGTCATCGCCGTGTTTGACATGGGCCTTGATGAACTCACGGAGTTTCTTTGCATCCTCGCGGAGGAAGGCAGGGGCGCGCTTCACATGCTCGGCATAGAACGGCGCGTGAAGGACGGAATCCGAGGCGCAGTTATGCAGGTAGGCGCAGGGCCGGAGGTGGATGGGCTCCTGTCGGACGGTTTCGTTGAAGTCCTCGATCAGCATGGCGTAGGACCATGCCTGGTAAGACGGATGGTTTACCTCCCGCTCGCGACCACCGACAAAGGTGCTGACGATACCGTCCATGGGCGTGGCCTTGGCCTCCTGCCACTGCTTGAGTTCGACGATCACCGCCGTGCGCTGGCCGTCCTTGCGGGTGCCGGTAACGATAAAATCGACGCGCTTGCTGGTCTGAGGAATCATAAATTCCACGGCGACTCCAGCGTCGTGTGGGATTCCTGGGTCATCCAGCACAGTATCCATGTGCCGGAGCGAGTGCTTCCATGAGGAAAGTTCGCTTTCGCCGACCGATTTCCCGAGCTTCGCCCGGAAGGCCTCGTGAACGATTTCTTCGATTCGGTTCGAGACGATGTCCTCGCGGAAACGGGTCTTGTTTGCTAGGTAAACTATCACAGTTTGGTTTCCTGGCGATTCACGCAGCGGCGCCCGATCATGTCGCACTCCCTTTGCTATAAAGCTCCAGCGCCGTAAGAAACGGCTCTGCCAGGTTCATGCCGGTATCGTGCTCCGGCGCGATTTGCTGAAATCCGGCATGCATGAGGCACATGAGTTGGAGGCCGGAGAAAGATTCGCCGGGGAGGGAGCGGAGGGTGTATTTTTTCTCCGGGCTCGCGTAGTCGAGGCCTCGCTGTCCGAGGAGGGCGATCTCGAAAGCGATTTCCCGCACTTTCTCCACCGGCAGGGCCGCGTAGCGTTTGAGGGCGTCGAGGAGGAACCAGACGGCGGCGGGGTGTTTTTGGCGGAGAAGCTCCGGGTTGGTGGTGCCTTCTTTCGCCGGAGCCTCGGTGACTTTGTGTGTGCCGGGGTCGGGCTTCCATTCATACCATCCGGTAAGGCCGAGGATTTCCGCGAACTCATCGACGAGGTCGTATTCGTCGCCCGGCTGGAGCGCATCACAACGGCTCTGCCAAAGTTCGAAGAGACGTGGCGAGAGGTTCTCGCCGTCGAGCTTCTGGTATTTTGGCCAGAATGCGGTGGCCCCGTTCGTGAGGTTATCGAGAAAGAGTGCGGCGGTTCCGTTGAGCGCGGTGGATGCGCGAAGGATTTTCGGCGGCGTGAGTTTGCGGATTTCCGGGTTTGTTGTTGCCGAAAGTGCGTCGACGGCAAGCCGGTGAAGCGAGACAAATTGTGCGTCGCGCAAGGAGGGCATCTCGCGGTGCAGACGGTTCTCGATCAGCAAATCGAGCGGCGTATTGAACAGGCATCTGCAAAGTCCCGCCGTGAGATCCCGGGCAACCCGCTTGATCGAGTCGCCGGAATATCCCTGACGTTCCAGTTTTTTGAGATCCGCTGCGAGGGCGTCGCTCGCGACTTCCCGCGAAGCGGAGGTGGTGGCGAACCATCGGTTACGCTCGCGCTTTCGTGCGCATGCCTCTAACAATATGCGAGTAAGCTCATGCGCTTCAACATGTTGCGCTGAGGGGGGGGGG
>CAYSKK010000014.1:0-124923 GCA_964431635.1 uncultured Chthoniobacter sp.
AATGCTGGGGCTGTTGGTTCTTGTGGTGTCTGCGATCGGGGCCGCGCCTGTTCTCGTCGCAATCAAACGGAACATACCCGAGAAATCGAATGATGGCCGGGAAGGATCTCACCCCTTGCTCGCCGCGCCCCTGTTCCCAAAGCTGAATTGATCCCCGGTGAACACCCAAGAGGGAAGCCACTTCGGTTTGCTTCAACCCGAATTCGATTCGGCGCTTTTTCAGCTGCTCTCCGATGGTTTGCGGTTTGTCAGGACACCCTAACTTCTGTTTCCGGTAGGTTCCAACACATGGCCGTAACCCCTTCAACGATAGGTGGCAAAAAGGCAACGCATGGCACCGTGTGCGTTACCGTTCGAACGAGGAGTGGGAGGTGCAGGGTGCCCGCCCAGGAGCTTCGTGGAACATCTCCGACAATCTGGTCACAAAGACCGTCAGCCGGCCCGACGGGCCTTTTGTCGGGGAACCCCTGCATGTCGAGCACTCCGATGGCACGCTGACCACCTACATTTATGCCCTTGCCGGAAACGCGAAGACCGTTACGACCGACACCGAGGCTCCGAACTCCGCCCGCATCGCCGTGACGGATGGCGTTCGCACCGTCACCACCCTCGACGAGGGCGGGGCATGGCAGACGATGAGCCGCATGGACATCTGGCCTTCTCAACGGGCTGTCCCTCACGCATGGCTACGACAGCCTGCTGCGCCGCGAAGGGCTGAAGCTCAAGGAAGGAGCCAGCACCCTGCACAGCCAGGGCTTCGGTTATGGGAACGGTTCGCGGCTGGCTGGCATCACGGTCGGAAGCGACACGGTGGAATACGCCCATTTGACAACCTCCGCACTGGTTGAGATGATGGGGTTCAAGCGGGGAACCAATGGCCTGAAGTCCCAGACGAAAGGCCAGAACTCCCGACAACAAACCGACAGGATCCCACAAAAGGCCCGCCACAAGCGGGCCTTTCTCTCATCCAACCAACCCCCAGAAGATCAAGACCGCCCCCGTTTCCGGGGGGTTCTCACAACGGAAAATAAAGCCAGATGCACCATCAGAAGCTTTCTCATCATGGATAACATCACCCCACCCGACCGCCGAACCGACACGCCCGGCCTGAATTACATCAAGGCCGCCCCTACGCTCATCAGCCCCGAAAGGTGCCGCCGAGAGGAAGCGCGAGGGGGCGCATACTGCCAAACGCGCTCACCGAAATTCGCAGACGCAGACGTAAGACGAGCTAGCTGTCTTTATCTCACTCTACTGCGAGGCCCTTGGATTTGCGCTGACCTCCGGCATGTATCTGATCTATCGGAACACCTCCTATCGCCAGATGCAGGTGTCACGCCTCATCGTTCTCATCCTCGTCCTTTCCTTCTCGGGCAGCACCCTGGAAATCCTCATATCCTTCGCCCTGCACAACGTCTTTCTCTTCAAGGAAGCGGCTTTCAGCGACAACTCCATTCGAGTCGGCGTCCTGTATTATCGCGCGGGTCTCTTTGCCAGTTGGAGTTTCCTCTATTTTGTTCTGCGACTGTATTACGAAAGCAGAGACCTGAACAGGCGGCTGGTTCACGCCATGTCGGAGTGTCAGGAAACGGAAGTTCAGTTGTTCCGTTCACAGATGAATCCCCATTTCCTCTTCAATGCTCTCACCACCATTCACGGCAGCGTGGAGCGATCAAGGGAGGAGCTCCGACGTATCATTCAATCACTGGGGGATTATTTGCGGTATGCTGCCGCCGCCGGGGAATCAATCCCTTCGATTACCTTCGAAGCGGAGGCAGATCTCGCGCCAGTTTGGGTCTGAGAGTGTGGAATGTCCGTTCGAAATGATGGGCGTGGCATGGGCGCTGGCGCTTCATAGGGATTCAACTCAGGCTGAATATTACCTGAATTTTCGGGAATCCCGCCCTTGTTCTCCCGGCATGCGCCTGGACATTTTCTGTGATGCAAACAGATGCCGGGCTGTGGCCACAGAGGACGTCGATCTGCCGCTTTGGAAAATAACGACGATCCCTTCCATTACAGCCGACAGACCAGTTTGTGTGATGCGACAGATGATTGTCATGAACCGGGTAGATGCCGGACCGGCTTGCTGGGGGGCTTTGCGCCCCCCAATCCTCCCGCACTGCTCGCCGCAGGGGCGTTCGGGGGGATATTTTATCTGTTTTTGCTTGGAGTGAACTTGCCTGGAGGCTGGCGAATTCGGTGTGATCCTGTGAGAGCACTCACTCCAGTGAGCACGCTGGCTATGGCACTTCGATGATTTTCTGAATTTTCGGATATCCAGGTCTGGCTGAACCAACGGTGATGTCCACCACTGCCGAAATCCTGGTGCTACGCCCGTGGTGCGTGTGTCCGGAAAGGACGGAGACTTTCCGTCCCGGAAATTGCCTGGCAATCCCAGCGATCACGCCGCCCGAGGACCTGTTGACAAAACGATCCAGCTTTCTTCCCCATACAGGCCGACCGGAAAACCTGACCGCCTGATCAAAGGGGGGCATGTGGGTGATCAGCCAGACTTGCCGGAAACGGCTCAGCGCCTGGGGAAGCACCTTGCGAAAATGCCTCGAAGGATCACCGCCTTGCCCCTCTGAGCAGACACTTCCGTGATGGCCGATCAGCCCGGCATTGGCCGTCAGCGGGATCACCTCCTGCTTCCAAACCGGCCGCAGGTTTCGCTGGGAGCGGCATACAACAATGGCGGACCGCTCAACCTCTTCGCGCCGGGATTCCATATCGTGGTTTCCGAGGACGAAGAAGACCCGTCGGGGCTCGCACGCCGTCCCCAGCGCCAATAAATCCCGTCCGAGGAACCCGGGGCTTGAGATATCTCCCGTAATCACGGCGGAATCGAATTCCACCTTGCGAAGCTCCAGAAGAAGCCTCTCCCGCTCGTCTTTCTCCGCCTGATCCAAGTGCAGGTCTGTCATCCAGAGCATCTTCATATCTCCTCCCCGACGCAGACTTTGACGGGCATAATCCAATATATCGAGTTGAACGTCTCGGCGACGAACTCGTCCTTTATGCTGATGATCGGGGTGGAATGGAAGTGTCCGTGAGTCCGAGCGCCATTGCGCTCAATGCGGTAAACATGGAGGCATTCGCCAACCCGAAGGGTTTCCATGAGAATGCCCCGGATTGCATAGCCAACCGGCAGGGAGCCACTGTTATTCTCAGCGCCCGGAACCCATGTGTCCCACGACCCGGATTCCTCGACTGGATTTTCCGAAGCCGAGAGCTTCTGAATCTCAACCAGCGTGCCTGCGGAAAGAATGACTTTCATTTGGTCCTCCCTGGCGTGCCCTCGATCATCCACGGGGCCTCGGGCGTGATCGTAAAGGACAACTGGCGGAGCGGCTGGATTCCAAAATCATGGGGTTCGTGCCAGGTGGTTGTCATGGCGGGGTCGGAGCAGCGATGGAAGCCTTCCAAAAACCGAACAAAACGCCCCACCTGCAGCACCCCGCGGCAGTAGCCGATGACGAAGTCACAGCGGCCGTGGCACTTGGAGATTTCCAGAACCTGGCCGGGTTCCGGCCGGACAATAAAAAGCTCGGTATTCATTCGCGGAACTTCCGCAGTGAATACCCCGCCTCGAAGTCGAGAGTCCGGACACGTCGCTCCACCATGTCGCACAGGAAGAGAGCGAATGCTGCCGCAACGTCCAGGCCGTAGCCGCTTTTGAGGCCCCCTTTTGCCGAGATCAGCACGGTGCGGATCAGGAACGTCTGCCGGCATTGAAGAGGATCAGGGAAAACCGCGCGCATCTTTGAGCGCCACATGTCCGCGCAGTCGGCAATCGACGTTTGGATCAGTTCGTCGTCTTCGACCAGCACCTCAAACGCCCGCCGCTCCTCGCCGGCAAGGCGGAAAAACGTGATGTAAAAACGCGGATTCATGGGAATTCCTCCCGCGCGGTTGTGGTTGGGTTGGTGGGTGGGGGGAGCGTGTGATTTGGTGGGTGCATAATATTTCTCACTGGTATCAGCCGGGAAATAGGCGCTTGTTAACGGACTATTTTTCGTGCCGGGCTGATTGCCCTCGAAAAATCGCTTCCAGAGCAGGAGAAGGCCGTGTCTTTCGACACGGTCTTCCGAGCAAGAAGAAAAATGGCTGTTGTATGATTGATAACAGCAAGACAAAGACAAAACCGGCTGCCTCTCGGAAGAAGGCAGGTTATTCGCCAAGCACACAAACTTCTAACCTCGCGGAGGCCTGGCTTGCTTATTGTCAGGATCGATGGCTACGACGACACGCGGGAAGAAATCTACGCGATTCCGGAGGTGCGCAGATATTACGGCCATCTTCACAAGGTTTTTCCCTGCTGGCTCTTTTATTCAAATCTGGCGTCTCCCTGCCTGAGGGCGGTAATGCTGGCGATCATTCCAAACGTGCGAATCCTGCGGAGCAAACACAAGCTCAGCGCGGAGTTTCGCAGCACCGATGTCCATTCGTTCTTTATGGAGTCGCTGCCCGCTGCGGCGCTGCTTCACGCGCGCGCGGGGATTTCCAAACAGAGAGGTGCCCGGCAGCTTGCCATGACCGCCCAATACCTCGGCATACCTGACAAATAGGGAACCAAATTTCCCGCACGAATGTCGAAGAGAGAGGTCCTTTCGGATCCCCTCAACAACACGCCATCGCTCGCGTCGACTTCGAACTCCTCGCGCTTTGACGGATACCTCCGCCACTGTCCCGGCTCGGTGACTCTTGGCGGGACAAAAATCTCGTCCACCAAGTCATGTGCTTTCATCAGTAATTATCCCCATTTCTCAGTCTCAGAAAAGACGCGCCAATGACCGCAGCGAGCGGGTGAATTCTGGCATTGATAAGCGGCCGGACGATTGGGGTGCATCCTTCGGATATGACTCGCTCCGGATGTTGGCTCAACGAAACGCACCGGTGGTAGAACTCCTCACGCCGACAGAGGATAGCCCCTCCCTCCCCCAAACTGAGTGGTTTGCCAGGCCCAAACGAAATCACTTGCACGTCCGCCAGCGATTTCACGTCAGACGGCCCGTGTAATCCCGGCAGCCATCCGGTGTCCTCGATGTAGAGAATATCCATTTGATTGCATCTGTTCCGGACGGCATGCGCATCGTGGCGTTCGTTTGGGCGATCCGTCGCGAGGACTGCGGCGACACCGTCGATGGAATCTGTCAGCAGTGAATCAACTTCCACAAGCTCCACCCCGGCAAACTCCAACGCACCCAGAGAACCTTCCCATGCCCCGTGCTCAGCGGCAATCTTCTTGTCGCAGAGTTCAAAAGCAAGGGCTACTACGAGGAGCGCGGAAGTCGCACTGGATGTGGCAAGGCAGTGCGGAAATCCAGTTCGTCTGGCGAGCAATGTCTCGAACTCGGCGACCGGCCCGCCACCGCGAAGCTGCTGCCCCCGGAAGGCATTGGGATGGGTGAGCATCGCCTCCACGTAGTCAGTTACGGTTTCGGCGATGCCAGCTATCGCTGCCTTACGGTCACACATTGACATGGGGCTTGAGTTCCTCCAGGCGCTGGGTAAGGCGATCCTGATCGATGTGACCTTCTTCGGCGCTGATTTGATCGCTGACGATGCCCTGAAGGTAGCGAGGGATCGGATAGTCGGTGATGCGACCATACCAAGGCAACATGGCGAAGTCGCTGCAGACCGAGATGGCATAGAGATCGGCATACTCAGCACCGGCACGATCCCGCGGGTGCTGTGGGGCGCAGTCCGCGGCAGCCTGCTGCAAGAGCTGTTCCGATTGGCACCCCCCGTTCGTGGCGATCTTCGAGGAAACAATCGTGCGGATCACACGAGGGCTCGATCCCTTGCGGAAGAATAGTTCGGCGGCGGTGCGAACTGCGGAACTCGTCGGATCCCAATCCACTTCCGGCAGGAGATTGGAAATGATAGCGCAAAGGATTTCCGGGTAGTCCTCTTCCACAGCCGAGAGAACAGGGACATACATGAACCGACTGGCCATCGCCGAGCCAACCCTCCAGGGACAATTGGTGGTGGCAATGAGCAGGGTCCGTCCTGCGCGCGACGAATCGGACAGAGCGTTCAGCATTTCAGCGGTCACAGCAGCCGATGCTCCGCTGTCGAGGTTCATTGAGCCTCGCTCCATCTGGAACGACTCTGTGATCTCATCGATCACCCCGAAGGCCGGGCTCAGCTCCTTAAAAATCCTGAATTGGAGGCGAACGCGCAGTTCGGTCTGGCCCACCAACGAGCCTTTTGGGCTGATCAGCGAATAGGCCGGCGTTTGTGAGAGAAGTGCGGTCAGGAGGGCAAGGTCGGTCTTCGCTGACGAGGGAGCACCGGCTAGAAGAACATTCATCGGCGTGTGTGGGTCTCCGGCTTTGAGTCCGGCGGCCCATGCCTGGAGCAGCGCCAGCACACGTTCGACGGTTCGTCCGACGAGTTTGATGCCGCGGACTCGCTCGACGTCGAGCAGGTTGAGCGTGCTTTCCGACAACGACACCACATCCGCCCTCTTGCGCTCGACAATCCGTATATGCGTGACGGGTCGCCCGGTTCGGGAGGATTCGAGGAACGCTTCTTCGAGGCTTTGATTGGGCGTCCGGGCGGTCAGATTGGCGACGGCCCCGTCATCGAGACCAGCCTCGAAGGAAGCTCCGGCAAGGTGTGGCATCGCGCGGAGCGCTCGGATGAATTCCAGCTTCTCGTCCCGTTCGGGTTGCGGCAGGTTGACCGGTTGGAGGCTGCTGACGGCTCGGCGGTCCATTCTTTCTGGAGTTCCCGTCAAAATCATGAGGAACGGATGCCGTCGGCGGAGGTAATCGCTTCCCATGAGCGCGAGCAACTCGTTCATCTGCATGATCCAATCGTTCATGGCACCGCGCTCGGAGTCGGG
This sequence comes from uncultured Chthoniobacter sp., assembly GCA_964431635.1. Classification (GTDB taxonomy): domain Bacteria; phylum Verrucomicrobiota; class Verrucomicrobiia; order Chthoniobacterales; family Terrimicrobiaceae; genus QYQL01. Next base: position 6,857 of record CAYSKK010000014.1, read on the forward strand.
GACGAGATCTTCGCCGAACTCAAAGAGGACCATGATAGGCGGAATTTCCGCTCCGCGCTCAACGGTCTGTTGAATCGCCGTCAACAGATCGAATGCCCGCTCGTGTGGAGCCCTCCCCCGGATGTTGTTGCGCACCTCCTGCTGAAGGGGAATGCGGGCAGTATCCAGTTTGGACTCGAATTCCCGGCGCTGGTTCGCATCGAAAGCGTCCCAGATCCACCGTGGCCCGAGCGCAAGGTTGAACACCAACGTCCCCATGCCGAGCTCATCCCTCACTCGCCGAATCAACGTATTGCGGAGCGGACGGAGTTCGCCCCGCTCGTTGATGTGTAGATCGAACATCGACCTGCCGGAAACGAGCAGGGTCTGATGGCCGGCTCGGTAGGCGTCGAGGATCGGATCGATGGTTGCGGGCGGGTTGGATGGCATAGTGGTGGGTGTTCCTTTTGGGTTGTGGATCAGTAGGCGGAGCGGGCGTAGATACGATGTCCGAGCCGGTTGCCGTCAAAGGCAGGCCGGGACTGCTTGCGATTTCGCTCTTGAAGATCGCAATGGACGCCCCTCTTCCGAAGTTCAGCTTGAAGGGCATCGAGCGCCACGACACACGCTCCTCCTTCGAATCCATCCGCATCGAGGTGGAGTTGGATGCCACCGTCCTTCGCCTTCGCGACATCGATGCTGAGAGATTGGCGGGTTCCATCTCGATACGCTGCGACAAGACTTCCAGTGGGCGCAATGCCTGTGGGCGTGAAACCGATGGACCGGCATGCCTCGGCGACCAGCGGAACGAGCTGAGCCTGCAATCGATCCTGTCTGGCAACCAGAAGTCCCTTCGCCAGATTGGCAATCCCTTGTCGGTCGTTGTTGGCCACAAGTGCCTGGAGCTTCGCGTTCAAGACACTCGCTTCCCTGCTCGGAATCTGAAGGCTTGAGAACGCCGCGAGTGAGGTGACAGCTTCGCGTGCTGAGGTGGAACCTTGCGCGATTCCATCGACATCGGAAAACGTCGCGTGGCGGCGGTGCTCGCGGATTGCGTCCGACACCGCAATTCCGCCTCGGACCGCGAGCTTGGTGGTTACGACGGCGGTTGTGGCGGCAAGTCTCATTCCTTGGACTGCCAGCCACCCTCCGGCCGCAAGAACCTCGGACAACGAGATGAGGGGCTCGCGCGATGGGGCTTCAATTTCCTCGATGGTGGTGGTACGGCGGATTTCGCTCATGGTAGTGGGATGGTTCGTGGTTGGTAAGTTAGTGATTAGGCGCGATGGCCAGACGGGAAAATGGCATCCCAGTCAGCGACTGGGGGTTCTTCTTCGCCAATAGGGTGCTGGCCGTTCGCGGCATGGGCACCTCCGTTGCCGTTCGGTCCGTTGGGATTAAGCGGTTGCGGCCGGGCTGCTGACGAGGTTGCGTTGGAGTCGGGCGGTGTTGACTCGACACCGGCAATTCCGATCACCCGGCGTTTATAGAGTTGATTGATTGCGGCATGAACAGGCTCGGTGGCCTCCACCAAATCCGAGCGGTATTGTTCCGGGGCGATTCGGACATGCTCATAAATCTCGCGCAGCGTCCGATGCTCCTCCGCCCTGAGTGCTACTGCCTCCCTTTCTGCGGCCCCCTTCTTGAAGTGCGCCAGTTCAAGCTCGCGAGTAAAGCCATTAGCGGGAAGCAGAAGCACGCAGGCGTGGAGCAGGACGATCACTGCGTAGAACACTCCCGTGGCCCCTGCGAGACGGGCGACAGTCTCAGTCGCTGTTGCTGTCGATGACTTTGCGGGCATCGCCTCATCGGTTTCGACTACGCCACCCTCGATTTTGACCCCGAGATCCGTCCATTCTGCGGTCTGCTTTTGCTCGGCGGCCAAGTCGGCCATGAATGCCGCCCGTTGCTGAGCGAAGCCAAACAGCCAGACATACAGGCCGGCGACTGCTGCGACATACGCAACCTTCGAAAGGTAGATTCCCCAGATTCCGCAGGTGAGGCTGCTATGGCGACCCTCCTCGCCGGGTACGAGTGCCGCACGAGCGGACTTGAGAGAATTCAAAAGACCGCTTGTGATCAGCTTCACCAGAAGTGTCACACTGAGCATCCCCAGGACGAACCCCACCCCCGCTGCCCGACGCAGCCAGATCGGCATGGCTCCCGTAGCGGGATCGATGCCGAAATGTGGGGCCATCTGGCACGCCAGCATCTCGGCAATATCGCCTGAGGTCATGAACTCCAGCGCCGTGTAGAGCAGAATCGTGCCCCAGAAAACCCACAAGAGTAGCCAATCGCGGCGATCCGCCCGGACGCTGGCGCGAAACCCCTCGTTGTCGGTGTCATGATCCTGAACCTGTTTCTCGATCCGGGTTGCTTTGAGGTTCAGCGAGAGAGCATGTTCCACCATGCTCCGCGCAATGGCGATGACCTTGCGCAGCCTCCCGTGTTGGCGGTCGCTGATCCGCTGCTGGTTCCGCTCGATCTCGAATTGGGATTGGCTGTTTGGCATGGGATTGTCCTCGTGGTTGTTCAGCTACTTGGGCGTGACGCGAGTTGACTCCGGAGTGACGCTGGCCAATTCCAGCTTCATCGCACCCGAAAGCGGCTCACAGATCATTTCCATTGCTTCTTTTACTGAGGCTGCTCGACGCACAGGGTTTGGGATACCGCGAAAGAGCGGGGCCTGTTCCGGCAGTCCACTTGTGTTGACGAAAATCAGTTCGACATCAGGGGCCAGTTCATCAGGCTTAATGGGCGTGGTGCGTGGTGCTCGATGCGCAGGCAGGTCATCTGCGTCAGTGTTGAGGACGATCACGCGCTTCCCATTTGCGCCGAGCATTCGATTCCCTGTGATGACGCATCCGAGAATGTCGCTCCGGTTGAAGTCACGACCGTTTCGCGCCGCGAGCATGCGGTCAAATCGTTCGGATACCTCCAGTTGCGTCGTCGAGACGGCCTTGATGAAGCGCTCAATCTCGGAAACAAGCTCCTTCCGGTAGCCGATGATTCCCTGTTGCCAGGCTGCGCGGTCCTTGCGATATGCTCCCATCGCTTTGGCGAGGTGGCTCAACGGAAGTCCCGGTGACGGAGCCTTTGGAGGTAGTCCGCCCGCATACGGACGAAAATCAAGTTTCGCCACGGCGTTGTCAGTGGAATCCTCGTCAACAGCCTGATGCAAGACTTTCACCGGTGTCGTTCCCCGGAGGACCGCGTTGATCAGGACTTCGAGGTCGCCAACCGCCAATGGCTGTATGCCGTGCTTTGTCGCAAGCTCCTCGCCCGTCTGATCGTCAATGATAAAGACCGTGATCGTCTCGGGACGCTTTGCCTCCGGTGATTCCGCAAAGAGAGCGGCAGCGAGGCCAATCATGAGCGCGGATCCAAGAACGAGGAGTTTTAGGAGTTGAGACCTGCGGGTGTTCATACCAGCAAGGCGTGACGCCGCATGTCTGTCGCGTGACTCGTCGGCTAGCGGCAATACTGTTCACCTAAATATTTTTCGGTGTTTTTCCCTTGGGGAGCATCGTTTGGTCGGGGCGCGCGATCTGCGAATGGGGTGGCCCGACATTTTTCGCTACACCCATCTGGAGTCGTAGCGCCTCGCTCTTTCCGGCACACGGACATCGAGGATCTCGAGGCAGATGGAAGGCAAGCAAAGTGGCAGCGCCTCAGGGGGAAAGGGGTGGTGGCATGACAGTCAGCTTGCGGCGGATGACGCGCAGGGAATGTTTGAAGGAAAGCCGGTCGGGATCGACGTGCTGGGGCAGGGCCGCCTCGTTCATCAAAGCCCGGACGGCCCGATAGGCCAGCATCATCCCGTAAAACTCCTGCTCCACGAGAATGGGCGTCTTGCTGCGCAGCACCACTTTGAGCGCCGCACAAGTGGTGCTTGAACTCGTCGAGAACGCCTTAAATCTCCCAGCGCTGCGGCTAGAGGGCGTCCATCTGATCCGGCACAGCTTGTTGCTTTGCGGCTAGAAAGAGTGCCAGAAGGTCGCGACGAAACTCAGGACGACCTCGATGGAGGGAGTCTCATTCTGCCAAGAGGGTTTCATTCCATTCTTCTATTGAAATCCTTGACTTTAGTCGGAGATTTGCCCCTTCCCCGTTGTGGACATTATTGTTAAACCGTGCAGTATAAGAAATGCCTAGCACCGCGGAGCGGTGGCAGTTCATCAATTATGCTACAACCGAAGCGAAAAAGAATTCTTGTAACAGGTGCTACCGGACGCATTGGAGCCAATCTTGTTCAAACCTTGATATTGGAGGGGTATTCTGTGCGGAGTCTCGTTGCCCCAAACGACCCATATATATACAAACTGCGAGCACTTGAAACGGAAATCATTACTGGGAACCTCGAATGTGGCACGGGCTTACCTGAATCCACAAAAGGCATCGACACAGTTGTTCATCTCGGGGCTATTATGGGATCAGAACGTCCAGTCGGACGTCAGCGTTTTTTCGATGTCAACGTTCGAGGGACCTTCGCTCTATTGGACGCCGCGACTCGCGCAGGGGTGAACCGTTTTGTTCTGATGAGCAGCACGGCAGTGTACGACACGTTGACGCTACGGAAGTTTCCTGCCAGCGAGAGCGCTTCAAAAAAACCCCTTACTCTCTATGGTGCTACAAAAGTATTGTGCGAGCGCATGGCCAGTGACTTCTCTTTCCAGAACAATCTCTCCATTGTCATCCTTCGCACTAACTTTGTGCAGGCATGCGATGAGGTCCTTAATGGTTGGACCGCCGGATACGCCCTGAACCGATTGAAAGCGATCCTTCGCAATCCAAAATCCGCCTTCTATTCCGCTAAAGCACATCTCGATAAGGAACTTGCATATCGTCTTGAACAGAATCGGGATCACCTGCTTGTTCCGAGAGGCCCCGCGGGCGACTCTTGGTGCGAGCACAGAACGGATGTGCGTGATGTGGTGCAGGCAGTCATTCTGGCGATCAAAACCACCACGGGATTAGGGGAAGCTTTCAATGTCTGTGGTCCCACATCGACTCCGAGAGAACACGTTATTCCGTATTTAGCCGAGAAGCTTGGAGTCACGTTCACAGAGGAAAAGCTGCCTGTATCCTTCAGCTATTCTTTTAGTAACAAAAAAGCTGAATCACTGCTCGGCTACAAGCCTAGGTATGGATGGAAGGAAATGATTGACTCGGCGCTCGTGTTTAGGGCGGGGGGCGATATTGGGGTGATCGCACCAACTCAAAGAGACACTGTGTGATTGACTTCTAACAATCACGCTCTCGCTTACAGTTCGTCAGGATTTGCCAGCGTTTCGCGCCACCTTCAGTCGGCGTTAATTAATCTCGCTATTCGTTTGCACAGTATGTCTCGTCTAGCGACATGTCCTGGACGAGAAGAACATGCATTCGGACAGGGAAGTTCTGTCCATGGCACCTTACCGGGGAGTATGAACACCTTTTTTTGGGCAAAAAGGCACATGGCGATGTCATCGTCATACCAGCGTTCTTGTAGGGTTAGCTGTTTCATAGCTTTCGGCAATGTTAGACGGAGCGCTGTGGTGCGCCAAAAATAGCATCGAACGGCAATATCAGCGTCTCCTGAGGGACAATTCCCTCTCTTATACCCCCCCTCGTCCGTCAAGAGACGGCCCATTCCAGATACCAAATCGTAATCGTTAATATGAGCCATAAAGCGATGTACCATATCTGTATCTGGCAATAAATCGTCGTCTATCAAGAGCGTGAATTCTTGTTCATAGAATCCTGTCGCAGCATAGCGGGTCCATGGACCAGAGTCGTGACTCTTTGGTGTTATCCGGATGGTGCGGTCTGATGGCCACTCGCGGTTTCTTTCCGCGCAATCAAGCACCGTAGTCATCGTTACCTGAGGTTGAATCCTTTCTAATATTTTCAAAACATTGTCTGGGCGATGGCAATTAATAATGACGGCTTCTGTTGTTAACATACAATAACTATATTCTATTTAAGCTTGGTGGCTAGGAAAATTCGCTCGCCAGGTATCAAAGAGTATTGTGCACAATCAGGACCTTCACCTACAAGTTCCGCCAAAGTGAATCCTATTGACGTTAGTCTCTCTCGAAAATCCCGTCCATACAATCTCAAATGAAATTCCTGTCCAAAATGAACAAGCCTATCTTCGGGGGTAGTGATTTTAGGATTCTCGTAGGTATTGTCCCACCCCTCAACAATGGGAACGGCCAGAACCGCCAACCCTCCAGGTGAAAGTATCCGGTGAAGTTCGCCAATCGCTTTTCTGTCATTTACATGCTCCAAGACATGGAAGCAGATCACCGCGTCAAAACTCCTTTCGGCAAAAGGGAGGGATTCAATGTCGGCTCGAACGTCGACACCTTGCCGCACTAAGTCTGTGGTTACGTAATGTGCACACCTACTTTGCAGCAGGTTTCTGAGAGCGTTTTCAGGGGCTATATGAAGTAGACGTTCATTCGCGGAGGGCCACTCTTGGACATCCATCCAGAGCTTCAATAGGCGGTGTCGCTCTAGTGACCTGCATTTTGGGCACTGCGCATCAGTTCTGCGATTATAGCCAAAAGGCTCGAAGTGACCCACATATTTACAAATGGGGCAAACCCGAATGGCCTTTTCTCGTTTCATTAGTTTTGATCGGGCAAGATTGACCTCGGCGAGCAACCGCCTGCCTTGTTTTCTAGGAAATATGTTCCCAAATTGCGAAACTCACACATTTTTGCCGTCTCTTGCTTTATAGTGTTCGGATGGCTGATCACTACCTTCTGACGGTCGAAATGTATCGACTTATGACGCCAGAACAGATCGTGTGGCAGGGCTTCTACAGAAAGATCATGTCGAGCGAGGCGGCCCACAAATGTCAATCGAGCTGTGTCTTCGAAGAGCTTCAGCCTATTGTTTTTTGTCAACGCTCCGGGAGGCTCCCGCAGATGAGCGAGTTGAGTTTCCTCCCATAACACATCCCCGTTTAGTAGTGCTAAGTTAAAAGCGATTTGATCGCTTTGCACCATCGCCTGCTCCTTCAGACATGATGACAAAAAGTCCAATATTTGCGGGGTGGATCGGAAAAAAATAAAACCAGAACATGCGGCAAAACCCCACATCTGAGCTACCGCCGAGGGGAAGTTTGCTATCCGCTGGAAAGCAATGTCACCTCGCAACCAGCTTATCGGGTTTTTGAGCCAAATTGCATCGGAGTCCGATAGTATTATGTTCAAACCTTCGGCAAGTAAACGATGAACAATCGGAAACTTCAGCGTCGTCATTCCAAGTCCCTTGTTCGAAAAGCCAACATGGCTGAGATAGTCCTGATCGTAATCGTCCAGCGGAAGTCTAGTTTCTACGACTTGCGCTCCGACAGAAGCGATTTTCTCGGCACTGTCCTGATCGCCGCAGATAACAACGAAGTTGCTCAAATTGAGCCGTCTCATCGCTGCTACCCAATTCAGGCCAACATCCATGTATTCTTTTGACACGAAGGTTATGGCGAGGCATCTGCCAATTTGGACCCGCTTAGCGACCGAGACCAAAGCGGCGAGATCGACAAGATCGCCCAATTTCTCGAGCGGCCTCGCCGCGGCTATAATGTTTTCATGCCACTCAAACCCGCGCCTCGATTCCTCACAGACACTTTGTTTCAAGTTACGGGAACTCAAGTCAATGTTAGTCATAATGATGTCTTTTCAAAACAAGGCAGTGGTTCATTTTAGAGATCAATTGCGTTCGAATTGCAGCCTTTGAAGGTGCGCCAGTCGTTGCGGAGTCAGCGCGGAAAGATACCAGTCGACGGTACGCTTCACCCCGTCGGCAAGTGGATGCTCCGCGGCCCAGCCGAGCAAGTTGCGGCACCTAGTGTTATCGGCCGCGCGGCTTAATACTCCAAGAGGCATATGGAGATCATGCGTGATTGACGTAGGACACCACCCAATGTGAGCAAAAATCACTTTGGCCAAGTCTAAGACTGCGTGATGCGATGATGAACCGATGTTTATAGGCTGGAAGCCCGTCAACAGTGCACCGCTCAGCGCTAGGCCGGTTACGATGTCAAAAACGTAAGTAAAGTTCCTAGTCTGAAGACCGTTACCCCAGATCTGATACGGCTCCATTTTCGCTGCCGCCTTGGCGATTAGCGCCACAACTGCGTGGCTTTCGTTCTCGCGTTCACCGTAAGCAGTGAAAAGGCGACAGGCTACGCCGTCGATCCCGTGCTGCTTGCAGCACGCGCGAAGCTGAAGTTCGCCCATAAGCTTCGCCCATCCGTACTCGCCGTCCGCGAACGCCTTGCCGGGTTCCTCAAAACTCGCATCCTCCTCCTTCAGTAGCCGTCTAGAACTGCTTTTTGACTGAAGATTTATCGGATAAACGCAGGCCGAACTCGCAAACACAATTTTTCCGCACCCCCCCCGCAAGGCAGCCGCAAACACCACATGGTCTAGTAGCATATTGTTCATGCACTCGACTGGATGGGTCTCGATATAGCCGCGCCCTCCGTGTTGGGCCGCGAGGTGAAAGACAACCTCGGCACCTTTTAATGACGAATCTGCAAACCCGACGTCCCGCAGGTCGCCTCGGATAAAGCGGATATTGTCACGCACGGAAGCGAGGTGTTCGTGAGTGCCGCTGCTTAGGTCATCGACCACCGTAACATCAGCGCAATGTGACACCAGAAGTTCCACAAGATGACTTCCAATGAAAGAGGCGCCGCCGGTGACAGTGATCCTTCGATTCCTGTAGAAGTTCAAAGCTTGGCCTATCGCGTTCATAAAAATCGGGAAATTACAGACTAGTGGGGCGAATGCAAACAGTAAGTAGTGACGTAGGATTTCGTGTACCACTCAAAACTGGATATTGTTGCGCGATCAAAACTAGAAAGTGTTTGCCTATTTAGGAAGTGCCATAATAGCCAGACCATCTATGTCCACTCAGGAACTTCCTCACCCAGTAGTGAAAACAATCTTTCGTTTGGTACCCTGTAAATCTCGGATACCAATGCGCGTACCCCGGCCGCCATCGGCGGACCTGGACGGCCAATGAAGTGTTCTGAGAATGGCCCATGCAGGGGCTCCAAATCCAAAAACTCGAACATTTGCGAGTAGCCAACAAGCATGTCTTGTCGAATTCTTTCCGCAATCCCGATAAACACATGGTCTTTCGGAAACCATTTATAAACACTTTGCAGCTGGTCCGCATACATCCCTTTTAGGAGATAACCTTCACGCCATGAGCTGATATCGTGGCGCTGACAGTTATAGAATGCGTCATCCGAGCAACAATTCCCCAGCATCGCAATTTCACGATGAATGATTTCTTCGAACTCTTCTGGTTCATCCCGCTTGTGGAGGGCAGCCATTTTCCATTGGGAATACGCTCTCTCGACTGGTGATCGCAGAAGCACGACAAGACGAAAGTTGGGATTTATCGCGTGCATGCGTTCATGGCATATCTTGCGGTGCAGGAGTTCTGCGGTCTTGTCGCCATTAAGAACCCCATCGTTAGTAAAGTGAGACTTGTACCAATCAATTCCTCGATTCCAGTGTTGATTGAAGAATTCAATTTCCTTCTGTCCGTATTCTGTTACACCGGAAAACACCCTGATTTTAGGGTGCAGTGACAGATTACGGGCTGCTGCGGTTGTTCCGCACTTCTGACCTCCGATTATTGCGAAGTCTGGGAGTGCTGACATAAACATTTTGCGAGTTTGTCGCCATGAAAAATGGTTTTAAGCAACTCAAACCACTGCATCCAGTGCCTGCCAAAGGGGGTTGAATAGCCGCTCTCCCAGGGTTTCGGAACAGAGCTAAAATGAATTATGCCGGGATCGCGACAGACCGAATCAAAAACGGCTTCATCCAATAAGCTGTCCTGCCATCCGGAAAATGCAATAAAGTGACTTGTCATTACATTCCATTTTGCAGCAAGCGGGTGCCAGTTTGCGTGCAACATTGCGTTTAATCCGTCTTGGTCCCACCAAAGGACCAAAGAGTGATATTTTCGCAGGTATTGAAGTACTAAAGCCGTAGTATTTGACCGTCGCCAGGCTTCCAGGTTCAAAACCATCACGCCTGCGTTAAATGTTCGAGTATCTCCTGGGATTCCTAGCATTGCATAAGATGGAACCCCTCGCTCGCCAGAAAAATATGCAGATTGCCTGCTGATATGAGGTACGGCCAGCAGATGTGCGCCGTGCAACGGTTCAGCCCACAAGTCCAAAATTGAATGGCGAATAACAAGATCGGCGTCAAGATATATAGCCTTCTCGACATCATCAAGGTATGCCGGTGCAAGAAGACGAAAGTAGGTCTCTAGAGTAACATGGCCATTCACCTTGACTCCATCGAGTATCGACGCATCAACCCGAATCTCCCTCAATAGAATTTTTCCACCCGTCAATGATTGCTCTATGCGATTTCGCGTCACACTGCTCAAACCCAAAGTCAATATTTGAACGTCGACTAGACTGCCATCTGGAATCGATGCCTCCAGAGATCGCAACATCACAGTGAGCGGAAGCGCATAGGCGTCGTTTGCGGCGGTGACTATGGTCACACGCTCATTCTTATTGCATTTCTTCATCATGCCATGAAGTAACGTGAAACGTCCTCTGCAGTAGTTATTACACCATTAACAACATCGTCCACGAATGCGCTATGTCGTTTCACCTTGATGTGAAGGCCAATCACCGAATCAGGCCACTGTCCTGGGTAGGCGGCAAGGACGTTGCATTTTCTTGGTAGTAAGCGCACCGGCAACTGCAAAGACTCGATCGCTTTCACTATAGCAGGTTGCTCGTAATAGACAGCGTGGTGCCCGATCTCGCCCTGATAGAGCTTCAGGGCTGTGCCAAGCCAGGCCTTGTGATTCCTCCGATTCATGACCAGAAGCCCCGTATTTATCCATTCGGCACAAGGTAGATGCAACCCTGCAAAATGTCGAACCTCGTGGATGTAATCGTGGCGCAAACTGGCGGATGAGGCGTCCGTGGAAAAACTGGTGGGAGCTTTAAGGAAATCGTCCGATTCAAAGCGGTAGCGTTGCTGCGGCCATTCGTCCGTCAAAATAAAATCTCTGCAAGCAAGTAGTTCGCATGCACCAGAAAAGGCCGCGGACGACCAGTCGTTGATACAAAGCCAGTCTGAGTCGAAATACACGATCTGCTCGGCATCTACATACTCGAACGCCTTTAGTCGAAGGGCGGCGGGATGCCCCAGCCCGCTTGCGATCAACTCCTTTTCGCCAAGGACGACCGTTGACACCCCAGTGTGCTTGGTAAAGCACTGGGCAGCGATGGAGGCAAGTGGCGCATAGGGAGTGTTTACTCCGACGGTTACACCCACGATGTCAGATTTGAGCATACGCAGGGACCTCAGCCTCAAACAGATCGCCTCGGTAAATATTGAATGCGAGCGAAGATCTCATCAGGGCTCTGATCCGCCTCAATCATCTCGATTCCGAGACGCCTTGCGTTTTCCTCGTTCTTTTGCGCCCAAAAAAGAGTGTACTCGAGTTGATATGCAGTTCGGCCCATCGGATTGTTGCGGCTGGGATTGCTCAGCCTGTTGATTATCACTTCCTGCGAGGCCTTCAGAAAATACACTTTGTGAAACAAGTCCAGCATATCAAAAGCGTTTCTTGATATCCCAAAAAGGTAGATTGCTTGCTGATTGGCCAGAAAGCGGGCAAGATTATCTCTGTTCCACAGGAACGCATGATTATCGAGGAAAGGTTTTCCTGCACCCGGAGGAAATAAAACCTGGTGACCGAGTTTCTTGTTAAACCAGCCGCAAAGACCGGGAATGGAGTCGGCGTCCAGAGCGTTTATTCCTTTGTTCCTCAGTGCGGCGGAAACATATGTTTTCCCTGAGCCAGACGGTCCGGTTATTAGTGTATGTAAATGGCCGTTCATATCGCGAGAATGTAAAAAACCATAAATGCCATGAATGTTAGTTATTCCTGAATCTTATTCTGTCAGCCAGAAGGGACAGAATTCTCCGCCTCCTGGCGGGCGGTAGTAGAGGTGCCCTCTGGCTGTTGGGCTGCGATCAATCCATTGCGTCATGTGAGCGTCGAATTCCTTGAGCGCAGGACGCGCTTTGATTTTGGTTTTGAAACGCTTCCAGTGTGCGCGGGCCAATTGCATTTCGGCGGTATCCTCGCGGAGGGCAACGCGGAGCTTCTTCTCGCCGGTCTTCAGTTTGCCCTTGCTGCCAGCCTGCTTCTCGGCCAGCCACCGTTCTCTTATCGGGGCGAGGATCGGTTTGAGATCGCGCACAAGATTGGCAAGCTTATCGCTCGCGTTTGTGATGCTGAATTCGGCCTCAGCATCCATCCCTTTGCGCGCCCAATCCGTTGCCGCTCCGGGGATCGCGAGCAGCGCCACCTCATCGACGCCCATTTCAATAAACCCTCGGATTGTATCGCCCAGATCGAGGCGTCGTTGGCTTGCCGCCAGCAATCCGCCAATCAATGTCTCGATCGGAATGGTTCCTTCCGGAGTATCTGCTGGTTTGTGCAGTGTGCCGCTTACGCCGAACCCGTCCATTTCTGCCCAGTCGAGTCCATCCTCCCCGGAAACGTCGTCGTCTTGGTGGCCTCGATACTCTGTGCGGTTGCCTTTGTTGTGTGACTTCCCGACAGGACTCGATCCAGTGTCGAACGCCTCCGGCAACACGACCGCACCCGCCTTTCCTGAGGAGTGGGCTATCCGCTGAATCAGCTCCGTGACCTTCAGCATCCGGTTCGGCTGGGCTAGGGCGCTCTGAATTGTCCTGAATGGAGCCTCGAAAGGCAGAGTCAGACGCGGGCCGCCGTTGAAGCAAATTTCCAGCAGATTGGGATCCCCCGGTAAGGCCCGAAAGATGTTCCTCTCCAAACTCACCGAGCAATACTGGTCGAGGGCTGAATGGAGGTGTGGCTTTAGGGACTCCAAGGCCTTTTTCACCGATTTGGCCTCTGGCTTGTGCAGGATGCGGATACGGGATGCCGACATCTGCTTGACGGCCTCATTCATCGCTCCCAGCCGGAGCAACTCCGCAGTTTCCTTGCCGTAAACTTTCTCCAACGTCGGATCAGTCACCGCTCCCGTGACAATGATCACGAAGTAGGCCCGGTTTCCCGTGGCGATGTCGCCTAGCAGATCGAGCCCGCTGATCCGCTCCAGTGCTCCCTTGCGTTCGGATCCCTCACCGAGGTTCATGTCCAGCAAAACGAGATCCCATCCACCATCCGCAATCAGCGCATCCGCTTGCGATGCAGTGTAGGCCGTCTTTCCTCGAACCCTTGCGCTGGCAAATCGCTTTTCGTCGACGAAATACTCCTCGACAGCCTCCTTGAGCTGGTCGGCCCATTCGGTCATATCATCGACTGAGAGAAATTTCAGGTGGTCTTGCATGGAGGTAACAGGTTAGCGTTTGGCGAGTGGTTCGATCAATTCAAAGCCGGTTTTCCATTCTGGCGTGACGCCTGGCGTCACTGAGTCGAGCCACTTGTCGATGGCGTGCGCGTAGGCGTGGTGGTTGGGGAACGCAGGCGTTGGGCGGCAGATTGAATCCCAAAACACGTTCTTGGCAAAGGGAATGGCACGGCAGAGGTCGGGAACCGACTTCTGCCGGATGGCTTCGAGCAGTAGCGGGATGCAGGATGCCTCCCTCGTTTGGCTGTTCCAAGTTCCTATAGGCAGAAGCTGCACTATGCTGACTTCATCCAGAATGCCGGAGAGCGTGATCGGGTGTCGGACAATGCAAACCACATCAAAATAGTCAGCGAATGAAGAACCCGTTGCATGCCTTCTCCCAAACACATCGCGACTCAAGAGTCCTTCCGCGACCGACCGCTCAGGGACAACGATAACCACGCCAATCCGCGATGCCTGTGGGGCAGTCCAAACCTCCGCATGTTGACGCACGATTCGATCTGCACCAGCGTATGTCGATGCGACTAGAAGCAACTTGCTCCGGTCGGCTATACCGCCTTTGGGCCAATCCCAGCCCGAGTCGTCGGAGCGGCGAGGCACGACCGGCACTTTGAGAATAGCCTTCAACGTGGTGGCTACTGTGCCTTCACCAAGAATCACCAAGTCTGGAGGTTTCCTCGCCATACTCAGTCTGCTGGCACGGTTGAAACCGCCTCCTCCCAGAAGGCGAGCGTTCGCTTTGAAATCACCGTCGGATGGACCCGCGCTGCAGAAAGCAGGCATTCATGGAACGAGCGGGCAAGTTCTTGTCGCCCGAGCAGCATCATGGACCGAAGCACCCGGGTCATCCGCATGAAGTTGTGGTTGCCGTCAGTCAGCCAATTGTCCGCCCTGTCTCGCCACTCGCCCGTCGGCGACACATCGGTCGAGCCCGGACTGAAGCTGTATCCGTAGAAAGCCAGCATCCGGTAGATGGCCGATCCGAAATTCTGTTGAAGCACAGCCCGGTTAGGATTTTCCGGATTGGTGAATGCTACCCGAACCTCGTCAGTCAGCAGCGGCGCATCCGGATTGAACCGACTGCGAACGTAGAGCGGAAATAGCCACTGAATGTAATCGTGTGTCTCCTCCAGCCATCGGTCTGACTTCTGCACGATCTGCGATAACTTGCGTCCACGGTCGTCGGTTCCGCTGCCTAGGAAGAACGCCAGTATCAGGGGTGAGTCATTTGTGTTCATGGCTACCCGATCTCAGAGAACAACCGCTGCAAGTCCTCGGCTCCAAGTTGATCCGGCCAGCCTGTCGCGCAGCGGCGGAAGAACTGGTAGGTCTTGGATGTCCGGTCGAGGTCTTTGCCGACAATCCGGCTGACTGAGGTAAAAGCCGCCACCCGATCACCGTTGGCGAACGCGCGCACCGCTTCAAGCCACTCCCCCGCCTTTTCGCTGGCACTGGAAAGTAGGAACCCCCGATCAAACCAGATCCGATATGGGTCCATGTTCGGTCGGATCGACTCGTTGAAAATTCCGTTGGAAAGGAAGTCGGCCAGAAAATGGATTTGCTTAGGACGAGGGCTGTCCGCGATCGCCCAGAACCGCCGATTCTTGAGCTTGCGGGGATCGGTCAACCCTTGCGGCGACCATTGCGACCAACTGATGAGCTTGCAGCAGCGTGCTCGGTCCACCTTGAAGTTGATAACCTCCTTCGGACGCCGGTTGAGGGCGGTGGTCAGGATTTCGATGGCATCGGCCGCTTCGAGCGTTGCCGCGACAATCTCGGGCTGGCCGGTCTCGCGGTTGGTCTCTGGGCGGGCATCCAGCCCCCAGTCTCCCCAAGCATGAGCGAGCTTATCCGACAGGTCGCTCTGCTCGACGGGCGCGCCGAAGGTTCTGGTGGGCAGGTCTAAACCTAGAAGGCAACCGCCCGGAGTCCGCAATGCATCGGCAATCTGCGGCGTCTCGAAGATCAGCAACTCGATAACGTCCTTCAAGCACTCGCT
This sequence comes from uncultured Chthoniobacter sp., assembly GCA_964431635.1. Classification (GTDB taxonomy): domain Bacteria; phylum Verrucomicrobiota; class Verrucomicrobiia; order Chthoniobacterales; family Terrimicrobiaceae; genus QYQL01. The sequence goes on from CAYSKK010000014.1 coordinate 22,231, forward strand.
GTAAGGGCGGTCGAGAAGTTGGTCGAGTGCGGGGTCCGGTGTGCCCCATCGGCGATCTGTCGAAGCGGGAAACTGTAGGGAGAAAGCTGACAGTGTGACATGGTGGGCATTGGCGACGCTCTGCGCACTGTCGGCCATCTGTTGAATCTTTGCCCAGAATCCCTGCCAGTCCCCGTCCGTTGCCCGTTTGGGAATAAAAACGGTCGGGGGCTCGACCGCTTCTGCAATGTCTTCGGATCGCCTGCCGTGGTTGGGAGCGTAGCGGTCGCACACGCCAGCGGTGAGTTTCTTCTCCTGTGAATCTTGGAGGAACTCGGCGTGAAAGGCCTCCCGGGCCTCCACGCTGGGTGACAAAACCGCAAGCCCGGTGATATTCATTGGCTTTCGGCGCCGGATGTCGCCAGATTCATCGAGAAAAATTTCGACAGCCTTCATTGTTCAGTTTTGCAAAAGCGGCTTCTGAAACGGACGCACGAGTTTGCGTATGCGCAGGATCGCTGCCGCTCGATCCAAAGCGGTCAGAAAGACCGTGTGCATCTCCCGCACCATTCTCGGCCAGTCGCCGGACAGCCCACTGACGACGGGCTTGTGAAAATCGGTGAGGATGTTGCCGTATCTTCGGAATGGCTCGACCAGTTCGGTGCGGTGCGTGGAAGAAAACACCACGATTGGCAGCGTCGGATCGAACTGGGCGATCAGACGAGGCAGTAGCGTTTCGCGCGGGGCCGTGTCGAGTGGGTGCTGTCCCCCGGGATTATCCGCCCATCGGTCGAGTTCCGCCTTGAGACTTGCCCGGCCATCCCGTCCGGCCCAGGGCAGATTCCGCTTCGATTGAAGGAGAGCGTTTCCTACATCTCGGAGTCCCTTAAAGAAGGCACCCTCGGCATCTGTTGGCTTCCCTTGGTTCCCCGTAGGAAATAGCCGCAGATCTATGAACAGAACAAAATTCTCTCCCAGCTTGAGATTGCCCCCGAGGAGGTCGCCCGCCGAAAGATGAGGCCTCCGCGAGTCGAAGAACTTCTTCAACCGACCCGGCAATGCGGGAATTTCCTTGGCGAATCCCTCCTCCCCGAAAACTTCAAGGCTTTCACGATAGGTCCGCCCGGAGTCGTTGTCGAAAACCGCGTTACCTGAGAACCCCGTGGCACCGCGCAGGAAGTAGGACCAGAACTCGGCCATGTCGTCGATCAGGACGATTCCTCCGATTTCTCGCTGCTGGGCCGGGGTGATCCATCGCTGAAAGCCTCCGTGCTCCTTGAGTTTGACCTGATCCAAACTCGCTTCAACCCCTAGCGCTTGCACCAGCGCTAGCAGATAGTCCTGCACCCATGGTTCACCTGAGTGGCTTTCCCCTTTACCGACCTGTATCGAGAGTAGGAACGCCCCAAGCACGTTGCTCAGCGCATGGTGCTGCTCGCGGTCGGATGTCAGCTCGTTCCAGATGGTTGCTTTGAGGAGATTGAGGATGGATTCGGAGGTTTCGCGCAAAGGATGCAGGGGACGCAAAGCTTGAGGGGAAGTCTCAGTTCCTTGACGGTCTTGGCCTGATTCGCACGAGACTAAATCTCCAGCCAGCCATTGGCAGATGCCTTCGAGGCTGGGGGTGTTGAGCACGGTGACACCGGGGATAAGATGTTGGCCCGTGGCATCGCGGGCGGAGAGGATCGCTTGCAGAGGCCGGACAACGCCGTCGGTCCGCTCAGCCCGGCGGGGATCAATCACGGCAATGGACGTTCTTACATCTGGAAACTTTACCTTCCATGCCGCCAGCCAAGAGGTGGCGGTGAAGTGGCTGCGGAAGTTGATACCTTTGAGACTGGCGGGAAGGTTGTCGAAAATTCTGGTCGGAGGGTCGTTGCCAACGATGAGAATTTGCAGGTTGACATCCTTCCAGTTGATTCGGGAGCCGTTGATTTCCGGACTTTCGTTCTCAGAGTTCAAGCCCTTTAGCCAAAGGTCTCGGAAGGTGTTCTCGTCTTGGTAGATGAGGATTTCAGGGGAGGAATTGGCATTCGCCCCAGTGGAAGAGCCGCAAAGGATAAACTTTACAGCTTTAGCAACTGAGGATGACGCAAAACCGGACATGGAAATTAGCGGTTTGCAACGGAATTCCGAGATGCGTCTAAAAATGCTTGGATCGCGGTCGTCAGGTTACCCTGACCATTCGCGGCATTTAAGACAGCTGTAGCAGGCGCCTTTGTAGTGCCGATCATGGACGCCACATGGGGAATGTCAGTTACGGCACTCTTCCCAAACGGGGCGAGCCAGTCGTCCAATGTTAGAGGGGCGTGGATGACAATGCCTTGACAATCCCTGCATTTTTCTCCGCCGCAGAATTGCCATGCCTCACAAAGCAAGCGAAAGGCGAACTGAGCCGACACATCGACGTTGTCAAAAAATTGTGTGGGATCCTTCCCGTCTCGGAATGCCGCCACGATATGGGCAACGTCGCCGGATTGGAGCACCTCCGAAAAAGCACGACGACAACTAAACCAAGCTTCACCAGAGCCGTTCAGTCCTGATGGATTGCTACTGACAAAAATGACGAATTTTCGGGCTTCTGTTGACGCGATTCGCCGCCAAGCTGCTGCTCCGCGCCCATCCTCATTCCCTGCATGCACGAACACGACTGAATCGTTTGGCACCTCTTCCGGCCACTTCGCGAGTTCCACGAAAGGCTGTGTTTGCAATTCCTGCAAACCGGGGAGTTGCGCCACGCCTTCGGCTGCCGTGTGATCATAAATGCAAGTCGTCATTCCATTAGTTTTGCACAGTGGCGAGAATTAAGTCTTTTCCTTGAAAACGAATCTGGAATCGCTCCCACCCACAAATAAGACATTCGTTATTAGTACTTAATTTCGGCTTCGGATCGGTGCGATTAAACAAATATGCAAAACTTCCTCGGAAGTTGCCGAGTTGGCGAAGCTCACGAGATTGCAAAGCGGATTTGTCGTCAATCATACGATTGAAATCGTCGGCAACGGCTTGGTAATCCTTATAGGCAGAAGTTTTGCCTCCTGCGTCAATCCAGTTACTTGATGGGGCGGCAATCGTTACAATCGGGAAGCAATTTGACTTTTTGCTATTGTTTAGGCAGGAGCATCCCGCAACACTTACTTCAAACGCCTCGCCGCCATGCTGTCTGAAATCCGGGTGTTGTTCGACAAGCATTCCCAGAAACTCAAGGAGATGTGCAAAGGAAGAGAACGGTTCATTGAGCCGAGGAACCACGCACACTGAGCCTGCCTTTGGCGATGAGGGCCGAAGACCGATGCCAAGCAGCGTATGAATGTTATTCAGCGTCAGACCCTTCCCGTAGTCCGGCTTCAGAATATGGAACAAATGCTGCTTGAAAGTGCCGAGCACTTCTTTAAGAGATTCGATATCTTCAATCTTCTGCCACCCATTGCCGCACCATTCGTCAAATTCCCCCGGCAAGAAGCGATTGAGAGACTTGGCAAGGCCTTGATATGGGCTCTCGTTGGCCCGTCTTGCGTCTCTGAAAAACACCAATTCATACGCGAGGGCTTCCTTGGCAGATTTAATCTTGGGTTTGTCTCCACGGATACTTGCCAGAAGATAGGCAAGCGTCCATTGAGCGTGACGCGAATCAGGAATCTGATCCGGCTGGTGCTCAACTCGGATGGATCCTCCATCAGGAGTTTGAATCCATTCTCCCTCCTTGAACAGGTCGGAAATTCGGTGGCGAGCTGCCAGAAGTCCTCTGCTTGGCTCAAAAAGAATCGCCCGCAACTCTTGTGCATCCCGCTCTACTTCAGACAAAGCCGTCGTCAGGTTCGTCAGCGGCATCTCCAGCATATTTAGGATGCGCTGGTAGCGGTCCAACCCCGACTCGACGATCAATTTGTCGATCGCTTCTGCGGAGTGGTAGTAATACATGAAGAGCGACAGTCGAAGAAAAAGGAGTTCGCGCAGAGCAGGTGGTATCGGCCGCTTCGTTAGTACAACCAAAAAGATTGCGCCGAGAGCGCGTTTGGAGCGGCTATGCGTGTCCGCTCCTTGAAAGGCGGCGGGTACGAGTAGGTTGTAAAGATAGCCTTCAGTTTTGCCGCCTCCCGAGTCAGGGAAAAATTCAGCTATCAGGTTTGTTTGAGCGTCCCGATACCTCTGAAATTTCCCATCAATGGCACCTTTAGGAGAAGCATCGAGCGTAGTATAATGCCAGCGCAATGGTGCGGTATGCGCCTCAACCCAATCTGATAGGTCTGCGGAAGGTGGAAATATCGTTGGCCGATCTTCGGCGTCGAAGATTTCATGCTCCCCCGTCTCATCTCCAAAGTAGAGATACTTAGATTGCGAGATGCTTACATCCTCCGTAAACAACTCGTGAATCATGTCCACAAATCTTGAGCCAATCTTTTGGGCCTGCTCAGTGGAAAGACGCGCTCGGACAAATACCCGATATTGTGCGTCGTTGAGTTTGTGAATCTCTAATGGCTCAAGAATGCAAAGAACCAAATCATTTTCGAAGTATTCCTTCAGGGTGGAGTCAATGATGTAATACAATGGAGCCTCATTTTGGACACCCGAGCGAGTGGATGACCCTTCGCCAAAAATGATGCTCCAATAGTTCATCACTACGGCTCAGACGGTTAAAGGCGTATATTTTTCAAGACTGCCGCACCCAAATGTTACCACGGTTTCGGCATTGTCATCAGATGGCCCGCGACTACACATGCAGAGGTGCTTTGCCCGAGTAATGACAAATACACCTTTAGCATCCAGGACGCGCTGCATGTCGAGGGCAATGTCCTTTGTCATGATTTCTTGGATTTGCAGGCGCCGCGCATGAACTTCCTTCACCAAACGGACGATTTTTCCAAGGCCAGTAATGACCTTGTTTGGCTGGTATATGACGTCAGCGGTGCCAAAGAATGGAGCAAAATGGTGTTCGCAAAACGTGTAGAACGAAATTCGACGAACATCGACCACCCCCGTATAGTCTTTGGTGCGAATCACATCGTTCAAGACGTCTTCGGCCTTCAACGAATAACCCGAAAAAAGCTCGTCGAATGACGATTTAATACGTTTTTCAGAGGCACGCAATTTTTCACGCAGGGATGGACTTTCTAGCCATGCGCTTAATTTCGGATTGTATTCATTCTTCATGATGGAAAAGACGTATGGTCTGGTCGATGGTCAGCGTGGGCGTCGGCAGTGCGGCCCTCAAAAGACGCTCGCAATCACGAGCCAGCACAGAATCGTTGGGAGCGTCAAGCAGATACCCCACCGCTCCAGCGAGCTCTTCAAATGACTCGGCTTGGACGTTTCCCGTTAAGGTGTGCTCCATTTTGAGCCAATATTCTTGCGGGGGAAATGAAGGCAAATCCTCTTCAGCATTGAAATCGTGGCCGGCGGCTCTCAATTCCTTGATAAGGGAACCCAGCAGATCAAGGTTCGTGTTTGTGACGGTGACAATAACGGAGGGGGCAAGACCGAGTGTCTTTGCATTCAATCTCGCGAGGTCTGAATCAAAAAACTGAAGGGAATGGCAAAAGAACAGGGTGCCAATGCGGATTGTGTCACTTGGTGCAAATGTGAAAAAGTCAGATACGACCCGCTCATGATGCGGTGATATTTGGAACTCATACGGCAGCGGGTCCAAGAGAAGGGCCTCCTTTTCGGGGAAGGCCATCAGAGCAAGATCGCCCATTCCGGCTCCGACATCGAGGATGACTGGCGGCATGAATCGACTGAAATGCGACTTTAGAATCTCCGCAATGAGCTGGTTCTCGTCACAAAGCTCGGACTTGAATACCGAGACATCTTGAATCCCTATGGTCATGCGTAGTTACTTCGAGACATGAAATGGATTGAAATCCGTATTCGTATCGAAGAAATCCTCGTTCTCCGCACGTTTTAGAGCCTTGACGATCGGGATGGTTGCGGGCAGGGCTATGACCTCCCAAGCGACTTTTAGCAACCACGCCGAAACGGTTATCTTCACGAGTTCTGACACAGCAAAGACGCCAGTAAATGCGATCAGGACAAAGACGGTAGTGTCCACAGCTTGCCCCACCAAGGTTGACGCAATAAACCGGGTCGCCATACCCTTACCTTGGGTGAAAACCTTCAGTTTTGCCAGCACGAAAGAATTGCAGAACTCGCCCGCGAAGTAGGCCGCAACCGAAGCGGTTACAATTCTGGGAATATGACCCAAGGTTTTCGCGAAAGCGTCTTGATTCTCCCAAAACCCGGCTGGAGGGAGTCTGATGCCAATTTCGAAGCATGCCACCATGAGGAGGAGAGAGAAAAAGCCGCCCCAAATCACCTTTCTGGATGCGGAGTAACCGTAAACCTCGGTGAGTATATCCCCGAAAAGATAAGCGAGGGGGAAAAGGATGATCCCTGCCGGCAGTGTCATGCCGAAAAAACTGAATATCTTGGTGTCCAGCGTGTTGGAAATCAAAAGGGTTGCTGAAAACAGTCCTGAAATCAGCACCAAAAATTTATAGTCTCTCCTCATGGCATGAATGCGTGACGAATCGTGTCACGGTAATTGCCCCGCGACTCGAAACGTCATAACAGCATCACCAGCAAAGGCCAAGCCGTTCGACGAGGGCTGATTGCATTTTCGGCTTTCAGGATTTCTACATGCCGCTGGGGCGCGTCGCGTCGCGTCACCCACCCGACGGGAGGCGTCACGCTCTCATGGTGATGAGCATCACACCGCCGGAAACAGAGCTACCCATCGAGGCCGGGCAGAAGATCCCCAATGTATTCCCGCAGAACCGAGCCTCAGTTGAAGCAACCCCCATGATGATGCCAGAGAATGTGCAGCGTATGGACTCCGAGTCCCGCCACAAGGAAAGGAAGGAACAGATCGAGTGCCGAATCGAATACCTGCGCCCCCAAGCGGCTTTCGCCTTCCCCCTTGTTGCGGTGTGCTCTCCGCGCAATGCCGGAACGGGTGGTTCCGGCAACCAGCCCCGAATGGGCGGAGGTTCAAAATCGCGCAACCGACGTGAGGGAGGGCGGCTGAGTTCCTGACCTTAACCGAAATCATCACTCAATATGTCATCGACACCCACCATTGCCCACCCTGACACGCGGATTCTCTCAATTCTTCGCCCAGGCGAGATGCTGCGCTTTGTCCTCGTCCCCGATGGAAGCGGCAAGATCGACTTCGGAATTGAGGGGTGCTCGTCATCAGAAGTTGGGAATGAGCTCTTTGCGGAACGTTTGTCCCTCGTGCTGGGGGAACTTCGATCCAACGGTTATGCGTTCGGCAGACGGGCCAGAAAACTACGCGCTCCGAAGAAGCGGTTGCACACCCGTGCAGCGTGCTACTCGCCAGTATGGGTTGAAATCCGTCCGGTTGCCCTATCTCCGGTTCCATCTCGCCTCGGCTCACTCGGTTTCTCAGCAACGGAATACGAAAATGCCGCCGCGCAAGGGCTTTGTTTGCCGGATTTGCCGCCTTCATGGGGTGGTTGTACCTTGGAGTCTCCGGCATCGCTCGTGGCGGCTATCCCGGAGATCGAACTGTTTGAGATCGAGTTCATTCGTGCTGACATCCCGGTAGGTGGTGCCAAGGTCTTGGAAGAGGCACTCAGGCACCTGAACATCACCCGGCAGAGCATGTCGCAGATTGATCAGCCAACGCTGTCCGAGGTGTTTCTAGCCTCATGGCTCTGGCATCGAACGGGTTACCGGATTACGGTGCGGGCGCGACTGCATGACGGTTGTGCCGTCCCTGTCGCCCCCCTTGAGATGGTCGGGCACGACCTCTTTGCGTGTGAGTGCGAAGTGATCCAGTCTCGCGATTCAGGAGATAGCACGGCATCGCTTGATCTGCGAAATACTTATCCTCGCGGTTGGCAATTCCCGCCCCTTCTGCCTCCTCCGGCATTCTTCGATGGGCTGACGGCATCGCGGCTGCACAACATCAACCTGCCGGATCTGCCGAAGAAGGGTTTGCGAATCGGCATCGTGGAGGGAGTCGATGTCCGGCTTCCAGCTGAAACGCGGGATCGCCACACCTACATCGTCGGAGCAACCGGGACGGGTAAGAGCACGCTCCTGACGCATATGATCAAGGAAGACATGGAGAGAGGCGAAGGCGTGATCTTGCTCGATCCGCATGGAGATTTGCACGCGGAGATTGCAGCGGCGGTTCCCAAGTCCCGCAAAAGCGACGTGCTGAACATCGATCCGACAAGGGAGGATTGCAGGCCGGGGCTGAACATTCTCGATGTTCAAGCTGGTCATCTCCGAAAACGTCACACCGAATTGCTGGTCGGCGAGTTGATCCAGTGCTTCCGCGAGATGTGGGATGTCCCCGAGGCGTTTGGCCCCATGTTCGAGGTCTATTTCCGCAATGCGATTCAACTCATGACGCTCAGAAGCGGCGCACCGTTGACGGTGGAGTGCTTCGACCGGGTATTCACGGACAAAGAATTTCGGTCGCGTCTGATCGCGGAATGTGCCGACTCTTCAACGGCAGCCTTCTGGAAAGATGTGGCCGAAAAGACTGGCGGCGAAGCCTCGCTCGCGAACATCACCCCCTACATTACCTGCAAGATGAGTCCGCTCACCCAGGGGGCTTTTCTGACCTGTCTGCTGAAGCAACCGAAGGATGAAGTTCGGCTGTCGGATCGAATCAATCGAGCCCCGATCATCCTGGTGAACTTGAACAAAGGGATTCTTGGAGTGCAGGAAAGCCGGTTGCTGGGTGTGATCTTGATGGCCCAGATCATGAGCGCGGGACTTAAACGGAGTCTTATGAGCCGGAAGGATCGGCGGCCGGTCAATGTTTACGTGGACGAGTTTCAGAACTTTGTCTCGGACAATGTTGCTTCAATGCTGTCCGAGGCCCGGAAGTTTGGCCTGCGACTGACCCTCGCCAATCAGACGCTAGCGCAGCTCAAGGCCAAAGCAGGTCGGCAGGATTTACTTGAGACCGTTCTTGGAAACGTGGGAAACATGATCCTCTTTCGCCTCGGGGTGCCCGATGCAGAGCGGTTGAAGTCGTTCATTGAGCCTTTCTCGCATCAGGAAATGCAGGAGTTGCCCAACTTTCACGCGCTGGTTCGCCTGCTGACAGAAGCGGGTCCGATCCGACCACTGATTATGCGAACGCTGCCTGCTTGACGTCCCACGTCACGGTCGAGGCTTTGCGCGTCACGCCTGAACGGCATGACAACCACCTCCGCCTCCTCCAAGCAGAATCAGAATGTTTGCATCCAGAACCCGTCCACAGGGGCGTATTGGAAAAGCGTCACGCGCTGCGTGGCCCGAGCCGATGGATCGGGCGAGATCGTCCACGTGAACGGACGTGTCGAGCGGTTCGACACCGAGGGGCGGCCGCTCCACGCCCGTCTCGGATCAAGCGCGGACGCAAGCCGAAGTCACGCAGAAGACATGCAACGTCACGCTCTCCTCTCATGAGCATCACACATCGCATCAATATGGAAGGAGGTGAACACGTCATGGGAGACTTCGGGGACTAGTTCTGGTGAACACCTGAGCGAGACTCGGGGCACGGGCAGCCTGGCAACAGAATCGCCCATTCCATCGCGATCACGACAACAAAACTAAAGCCCAACCCGCACAATTTTCACCCATTTTATGACCGGCGCACTCCTCCAACTCCTTATTATTGCTCTCGGCATTCTGATGATCGTCGGAGGTCCGAAGGCCGTAGGTTGGACGGTTTCAGCCATCTTTTCGCCGATCCAGTGGATTCTCCGAATGGCCATCGGAATCGCGGTTCTGGCACTTTTGGCTGCCGTGTTTTTGCCGCAGGTGGCGCAACACCTTCCCGCACTGATCGCCCGTCAGATTCAGGAAATGATCTCAGGTGCAACAACACAAAACCAACCCGTCAACTCAGATCCGGAACAGGTTCTTCTTAGCGGGTATCCCGCGCTCGGTCAACTGAATGCGTCCAACTATAACCCGCCATCCTTTGCCGAAATGATTGACTACCCCGAAAAAATGCCGGTGAAGAAACTTGCCTGCCTTGCCACGGTTTTCGTCATGCTCGAACGGGACAGGGGAAATCCCTCGGCTATGATTGACGAAACCTTCTACAAGCTCGGGGTTGGGGCAATCAATCCGGGGCATGTGGCAAATCGAAGTTCTGAAATAGATTTCGATTTTCTCAAGCGTTCGCTGAATTCGGGGACCCCCGTCGTTCTTCACGGCGTGAACAACCGAACGGGACTTGTGCATTTTGTCCTCGCGGTCGGATACACACAGCAAAAAAGCGGTTCTCTGGAAGTGGTGATTAACGACCCCTGGAGAGGTGAACGAATCGGTCTTCCAGTCGAGAGCGGCATCTTGATGGACCAACGATTGGGACTCAACTTCAGCAAAATGCGGACAGTCATGCAATGAACAGACCCCAAGACAAACCCACGAATAACTTTGGCAAGCAGTCTGCGGGCATAAATGGCTTATGAAATTCAGCGATCCAACCGGTGACAGCAACCGGAATCCATCACCCGAACAAACTCTGGCGATTCGCATGGCGCTCGCGGCGTTCGGTTGCCGTGTGGAGATTCTTTCCCAGTGCGGCGAATCTCCGTCGCAGGCACTGGAGGCAACGCTCCGGGAAGTCCGCAGGACCCCATCCCTTCTCGCCGAATGGATCCCCTACGAACCGGGTCTCAACGATGACTTGCCGGAGCTATTCTGGCGTAATGCAAAATTGCTCTGGAGAGTGTTGCTATCCATCAAGTGTGATGCAGGGCAGCGCATTTTCAGGGGGGAGGAGGCCCAACAAGCCATCCGCAATGCCGTCAGCGAATACTCCCCATCCCGCGATGGCGGGACACGTCCGTCCCTATCGCCACTGGATGAACCTCCCGTCCATGCAACCAAGCCGGATCACACTCCCGCCAGTGCGACTACCCCAGGACTGAATACCTGCGACGCCGCCCATGCGGTCCCCCCGTTTCTGGAAGTCGGGAATGAGCCGCCGAAGACATGCAGCGCGTGCGGGAAAACCGACTGCATTGCGGCTGCGGCCGGAGTGAGAGTTGGGAAATCTGTTACGAGAATACACGCCATGAAGGCGATGCTCGCGGGCAGGTTGCCGACATTGTGGAGATGGGCGTTCGCTGAGTTACGGAGCGCAGGAATCATGATGCCATCATCCAAGGAGAGAATCTGCTTCCTCGTCGCCCTTGCCGAAGCCATCAACCTCGACATTGGAAATATCCGAAACATCCGCGAAATGTTCGAAACTGAAATGCGGTGACGGTTATGCGATCGAGAATCCATGTGGGTCTTGAAATCGGGACGAGCAAGATTTGCGCCGTCGTGTCCGAGTTTCAAGGTGGCGGAACGGCGAAGATCCTTGGCGTCGGGGAGGTCCCGTCACGCGGGATTCGAAAAGGCGAGATTGTCGATTATGAGACGGCTCTCAAGTGCGTCCACGACGCTTTGTCGGACGCGGAGGACCGGAGCGATACACGGATCAAGAGCGTGTGGCTGGTGGTAACCGGCGGACACATCAAGGGGTTCAACAACCGGGGAAGCATCAACCTGCCCGAGGATGCGATGGAAATCACCGAGGAGGATGTCGAGGGCGTCGGGCACAGGGCGCAGGAGGTGAGCCTGCCTGCGGATCAGGAAATCCTCCACACGCTGGTCCGGGGCTACAACGTGGATGGGCATAAGGGGGTCATGAATCCTGCGGGCATGATCGGCAGGCAGCTCGAGGCGGATTACCACATCATCCACGGGATACGCACCCGGATCCAGAACGCCATCAGATGCGTGAAGGAATGCCATCTGGAAGTTGAAGGGATTGCCGTCGGTTCCGTCGCTGCCGCCGAGTCAGTGCTGGATGCGGCGCAGAAGGAGAATGGGGCCGTTGTGATCGACATCGGCGGCGGCACCACCGATTATATCGCCTACGCCAACGGCAGCGTCCACCACAGCGGGGTTCTTGCGGTGGGCGGAGACCATCTCGACAGCGACATATCCTGCCGTTTCCGGATCCCGCTCTCCCGGGCCGAATCGCTGAAACTCAAGGAGGGTTCGGCCCTTTTGGGCGGGCGGGAGCCCGGCGGGGACATCGTCTTGAGAAACGAGGCCGGCTTCTCAGGGAAGAGGATTTCCCGGGAAGACCTCGACTTCGTGATTCACGTCCGCGTGGAGGAGATCTTCCGCATTCTCAGGAAGCAGATCTTCGAGGCCGTCCCAGAACACCTGATCGGTTCGGGCATTTTCCTGACTGGAGGAAGCAGTCTGCTGCCGGGGATCAGGGACCTGGCGGAATCCGTCTTCGATCTGCCGGTCTTCTTGCGCAGCACAAGGTCGGTTTCCGGACCGGCTTCCATTTTTGAGGATCCCAGATATTCCACCGCAGTTGGCCTGACCAAATACGCCGAGGCGGTCTTGGCCGAACTCGGCGAAGATTCGTCCGTGGACCGCATGCTCGGGTGGATCGGAAACTGGTTCGGGATGAAATCTTGATACAGATCAGTCCATGTTGGCTCAAAAAGAGGAAAAAGATTGAAAGAAGTGCCCGGAAGGTGCGTCTGGAAGAGCGACAGAAAATTTATCTGATAGAGCCCCGACTCATCCTGGATATCAAAAAGAATGCCTGCCAACATTGAGATCAAAGCAAGGGTCGCCGACTTGAATCGCCTGCGCGTTCTGGCGGAGGGGCTGAGCGATGCCCCGGCGCGCCTTATCGAGCAACAAGATACCTATTTCAACTGCCCGAACGGACGCCTGAAACTGCGGCAGATCAAAGGGCAAACGGCTCAGTTGATTTTTTACCGCCGGCCCGATTCGAGTGCCTCAAAGCTGTCAGACTACACCATCAGTGAAATTCCATACCCTAATCAGATACTGGCAATCCTCGCCGCTGCCCTGGGGATCCGCGCAACCGTGGTCAAGACGAGAACGCTGTTCATAGTCGGACAGACCCGCATTCATTTGGATTCCGTCGAGGGTTTGGGTTCCTTTATGGAGCTGGAGGTCGTCCTGCAAGACTCTCAATCAGCCGAGGAAGGCCATGCCATCACACGGAAACTGGTGGGGCTCTTGGAGATCTCCGAAGGCGACCTGCTCGCAGGCTCCTACGCCGACCTTTTGAATGAAAGCAATAACCTGAAGACAATTAAGATGCCGCAGCAAGAACGAGGCGATTCAACGACTGGATCTGCCATTGTCGTGTGTCTCTGTGGGTCGTCTCGCTGGCCCGAACTCCACCACCGCGCAATGCTGGAGGAGACTCTCGCGGGCAACATCGTAATCCCGATGGGACTCTACGGCCACGCCGACTATCCGCCCGGCGCCAAAGCTGCGACGAATGACGGGGACGAAGCAACTGCCGTGAAGCAGATGCTCGATCGACTGCACTACCGGAAAATAGACCTCGCTGACGAAATCATCATCGTGTCGGAAGACGACTACTTCGGGAGCAGCACCCGCCGCGAAATCGCCTACGCGCAGGCTCAAGGAAAGCGTGTTCGCCACTGGCAGAACAGTTTAAGGAAGCACAGCACATGTTTATAGAATGCATCCAACGTCACCTGGGGGTTTGCGCTTACAAAGATCTGACCGCGTTTGCCAAGAACGACCCGAAATTCTGGAACCTGATTTCTCTGCTCGGGCCTGAAGCACCGGATCCCTCTAAAATCGGATTTCGTGGTCATCACCGTGCCTGCTTCCATGATGTGGGATCATCCGGCGGAACCGAAAACACACTCGCGAATTTGGATGCGATGCGCGAGGTCTTGAAGTTTATTGATAAGAGGCCCGGCGAGCCGATGCTCGTGCATTGTGCCATGGGCATTTCCCGGAGCACCGCAACGGCCCTCGTCATCCTGCTGCGTGAAGCATTGGCAAATGGCACTCCGGACGCCGTGGCAACATGCGTGGATGCCATCTTTCAGATTCGTCCACAAGCAAGGCCGAACTCCTTCGTCCTTTTCACGGGCCTTCAGTGCTTCCTGGATAAGTCAGAGGCCAAATCTATTCTGATGCAGGCATACCGCGATCCCCGCATGGGCATCATGCGCGACCCGATGATTTTCGAAGGGGAGTGATGGAACAAGAAATCCGACAACGCATCGTCCAGTGGGCCAAGGACGCGGAGGACCTTCAGCGGCAGTTGCTTCTGGCCGCAGCAGAGGGTCCGCCAGCAGTGCGGCAGCAACTGCTTGAGCGACTGTCCCCGTGGGATTTTTCCGAAGGGACGCTTCGCAGCGAGTTTACCCGCTTGCATGAACGGTGGTCCGCTACCCGTGCTGAACTCTATTCAGAGCAAATCAATTCCGAGGTAGCCGAGCTCGACCTAGGATTCCATGAAAAGATCGAGCGTTTGGTGCGATTGATCGGAACGATTCGTTTGATGCGGCTCTTTTCCGATGTCTCGCAGGTCCTGAAATCGGATCTGACAAAATACGATTCCCTGCTGGAAGCCATCAACAAAGAGGTGTCCGCCCGATCCCGGCGACTGGCGGCCCTGCGGGTCGATCCGGCGGTCTGGAAAACATCCAAGGAGAGAACTTGCGATGTGATCACCCGGATTGAACAGCGCGTCTTGAAGCGCCAACCGGTCGGGGCGGAGCGAATCGGTTGGGCGGATATTTTTGATCTGACATTCCTGGCCGGTGAGTTTCAGCCTGGACGTCTCTACCTGCTCGGTTCGAGACCGGGAGAGGGAAAAACCGCTTTTGTTTCGATGCTGGCCCGCGCCGCCGCCATCTCCAAGAAACGGACCGGGTTCATCGCTCTGCGGGATTCGGAGGAAAGCATATCCCTTCGCTTGATGGGTGGCGAGGCGCACTGCCATCCGATGGACTTCCACAAGGGAATATTCGAAAAAGAAACGCTCAGGAGATTGTGCTGCTCGGCTGGCAAAATGGCGGGCGCATTTCCGGCCATCGCGGCTCTGCTCAACCCCAGAACGATTTCCCTCTGCGAGTTCGCCAAGGAACTCAATGCAGCAAAAGAACTTCAGTTCCTCGTGATTGACGACATCGGCTTTGCATTTTCCGGCAACGACTATCCCGACAAGCAGGGCGCACTGATGGAGCGCATCGCCCGCCTGCGAGAGCTCGCCCGGCAGTTGGAAATTCCACTCGTTGCGACAGTCACCTTGGACACCTCCCATATCTGTGAGGACCTTCCCGAAATTGCACCCACCCCGGAAGATGTCCTGAGGTTTTCGAGCGCAGACTTTCTCGCGATGCTGACCGCAACCCAGAATCAGGAGGGCGATCCCATCCACGAGTTCGAGATTCTTCAAAACTCCTTCGGACCGACATGAAAAATCCCGCTCGTGTATCAGCGCCGCCACCAGCGGTTTTATGAACTGGCGGATGAATCACGCGTGGAGGAGGATCGGTTCTGAGAAAGGATAGAATATCGAGATTTACGCTCGTGAGATAGGTCCGTGTCGGATCAATCTTCGGAAAAGACGTCATCCAATTCCCCCCTTTTCGGGATGAAGTGCGCGTATGTTGCCTTCACGGTCTCCGGCTTATCTCCCAGCCATTCGGCCACCTTCCAAATGCTCTTCCCGCTCATCAATGCGTGGCTTGCAAAGCTGTGGCGCATGGTATGGGTCGTCGCGTTCTTGATCTTGCATTTATTGAACAGCTTTTCGAGCGGGCGTTTGGGATCCCACCGATAATCGCTCGAATTCTGGTCGAATATCCAATCTTCAGGCCGGGCCTCGGGATGGAGAACGTATTTGCGATCATCTTTCAACCAACCCGAGGCAACGAGGAACTTTTTCAGCCGGGGACTCATCGGCACCGTGCGCTCCTTCCGGTTTTTTGGCTCCCATCCGTCGACTGGATCCGGGCATGGAACGTGGATCGAATCGGTCTCCAGGACGAACCATTCCGGTTTGCTCATGATGATTTCCCCTTTCCGAAATCCCGCCTCGCAACCCATCAATACGACAAACTTCATGTCCTCCCGTTTGGATTCGCGCAGAAGCTGCGTGATTTTCGGCGCAACAATGACGTCCTTTTTTGAAATTTTGTTCGGATGGACTTCCGGCTGCGGAATATCTTCCATGGGATTTGTGCGAATCCGTCCCGTCAAGCGAGCCCAGTTAAAAAAGGCGATCAACCGCGCATAATACGTCTTTTGGGTATTGGCGTTGGAAAACGTCGCCAACCAGTCATTGACGTGATGCTCCTGAACTGATGCGGCAGAATCCACGCCACTGGAGTCATGAAACCAACGGAGGACATCCTCGGTATGCTTTCCGCTCGCTCCCTTGTGCCTGCGGAGCCCCTTGACGGAGCCGGTTTTCTTGTCCCGAAGAAAATCAGCCACCTCGATTTCCCATTTTCCCGGACTGATGATGTAGGCTTCCGGATTTGAGCGGATATCCAGGGCTTTTGCGACAGCTTCATTCCCGTCATTCGTCTCGAGTGAAAAGAAATATATCTTCTTTTGGTGTGTCATCTTGAGCCAATACACTTCGGCCCTCTGGTAGATGCCACGCGTCGGGTCATCTGCCGTTTTTCTTCTCCGAACACTTGCCATGCAACAAATGTAACTAAGGAATGTAACTAAAGTCAATGGCTATACTCGCCTATAAAGGGCTATTTTAGGTTACAGTCCCGAAAAAATCGGATTTTGTTACCATAGACCATCTCAATGGCATTGAGGAGGTCAGGGGTTCGAATCCCCTAGGCTCCATAACTATTTTATTGTAAACAAGTTACAATAAAATACCGCCTGCAAAACATTCCGTTTTGCGGCAATGCTGTCTGTGGCAAATTTTGAGGTCTTGCTACAGAGACTTTACTCTGGGATTTCCAAAAGTCGATTCGCGCTTGGACTGTGTAGAAAAGTGCCGAGCGGTTACATCTACAGACAATCACTTCGCCTGGAGGTCTTGTGCAGCAATGCATTTTGAAAACCATGCCTTTCGTCGTTCTTGCCTTGCATGGTATGGTAAACTCGTGACTGTGATTCAGACCGCTCATGTTTTCCCAGACA
This sequence comes from uncultured Chthoniobacter sp., assembly GCA_964431635.1. Taxonomy (GTDB): domain Bacteria; phylum Verrucomicrobiota; class Verrucomicrobiia; order Chthoniobacterales; family Terrimicrobiaceae; genus QYQL01. Next base: position 39,184 of record CAYSKK010000014.1, read on the forward strand.
CGAATATACTGCTTCATTATCCGGCCCTTGATGGGATGAACTGGTTGGAACTCTGTAAGGCGAAGGCAGTTACACTCCACATCTCCCATCCGCTGTTACATGAGTTGAACAAAGCAAAGGAAATCGGCTCAACCAAGGCTATTCGAGATAGAGCGAAGACCGTTATCCGCAGTCTCAAAAATATCCGCGCCGGACAGGCTGCGTTACCTGAAAGTGTTCAATTGGAGTTTGCCGTCACGAGTCCTGATATCAGGAAATATGAAGGACTACACCCAGATGTCGCTGACGACTTTATGATTGGCACGGTTCTTTCATACAGAGACGAGAATCCAGACGCGCTCGTATATTTTGCAACTGCTGACGATGCTTTGGGGCTCCTCATAAAGTGCAACAATCACAACATACGGACGGTAGAAATTCCCGAGACGGTGCGCCTCGCTGCCGAGCCAGACCCTGATACAATTGAACTCCGAAAATTACGAAAGGAGGTGGAGACGCTCCGCAGCTCGCATCCCAATGTTCACATTGAGTTTGACGGTGGGATAAGAATTCTGAAATTCAAACCGCCAAATCTCGATGTTGAGCAGGCACTTTCCGCCTTAATGGAGAAAGTGCGAAAAGACCATCCACGTCTGAGTGTTCCGGCGCAAAGGAAAAACTCAATTGCTTCGCTGACGATGGGGCATTTATTTCTGATGCCGGAAAAAGTGGAGATTTACAACAGGCAGCTTGAAACGTTTATTCCCAAAATGGAATCAGCTTTAATGGAGCGACTGTGGGCAAAGTCGCGCACTATTTTCTTTTCCATAGCTGCAAATAATATCGGCAGGGCCCCAGCAACAGATTTGCAGGTCGATCTCCATTTTCCAGACGGTTTTCTGCTTCGGAAACAGAATGAGTGGGACTCTTTTCTTAAAGACGTTCCTTCTCCCCCCGAGAGTCCAGCCGACACTTTTAGAAAGCTTCGCAACTTTGGCGGGACTATGGATTACCATCCCTCCTTTCTGGCTTCCCACCCAATGCCTTCTGGAGCGCCAGAGCAGTCTGTATCTATTCGCAAAACCAACAGCTACGACGTAAATCTTATGCTTGCTAAACTCAGGCATGGTGAGGCGCGAACCTTATGCGAATTCGCACTTACCTTCGATGCGCAAATCTTTTCCTTCGAAGTCAATTACAGGGTGTCCGCAGACAATCTTCCCGAGCCCATTCAAGGCAGTCTTTATTTTGTGGTAGAACCGGGAAGCACATAAATTCAGCACAGTGGTGATGTCGTATTCACCTTTTAGATTTCGTCGTGAATCCAGAGGAGAGTGAGCGTCCTATCGATTTTTGGGAAGAATCGGCTGTCCTCGGTGATGAGGGCTTTGTGGTTTCCCCTGAATCCATCGAACCAGTAAGAGGCTTCAATGTCTGTGGCACGGGACCGACTTCGGGTGCTCATGACTTCGGCGGCGCAGCTACAGCCGTGAATATACCCATCCTCCGAAAGGTGAAAGGAGAACCCCGGAGACCTGACGGCCCATTTCCTTTGGCGACCCTGAGAGGAAATGAGAGCGCATTCCTCGCGGGAGTTTAACACAAGTTGGACGGCGGTGGAGGTAAATGTCGTCTGGAACTCCCTTGCAAGGGATTCGACCAGGTCCAGAGAAGGGTCTTTGTTGTCCAAGCGCGGGGTGAAGAGAACCGGAGGCATGAGGAGGTCGGCGGCAAAGAGGTTCGCTTCGTATTCCTCGATGTCCCGTTCCGACCAGTTTGATGTCTGTTCCTGAGTGACGGTTTCGATTTGCCGGGTTTTCGAGTGGAGGAAAAAGTGACCAAGTTCGTGAGCGACAATGAAACGTTTTTGTGGCTGGTAGCCAACCGTGCTACGGATCGTTATCACGGCTCTCTCACCATCCCGCACGATGCAGCCATCCATCCCTGAGAGCGGTTCTTCGGTCACCCGAATGTTGTAGTAGTTCGCGATTTTCTCGACTTGGATCTCGTCGGGTTCTTCTATTTCGAGTTTTTGATGGATTTCGCGGGCCTTCGAGGTGGCGATTGCCTTTCTGGGGTAGAGTTTCATTGTGAGACGTCACCGGATTCGGAACTCAGGCGGTCCTTTAACTCCTCGCGTTTGTCGAGGATTCTTGCCATGTCCTGCACGGTTAGGTCCCCTTGGTTACGGAAGGCCACAGCCGGACCACCCGAACCGCTAAGAGCTCCGAATGCGGCACGGATTTCCTCATCGGTTCGGTCAAGCCAAGAAGAGACACGCGAAGCGGCGGAATCAAGAAGGGTTTTCCTCCGATCGGCCTCGTTCATCCATGCCATTCTCTCGGACTTTCGATATTTTTGAACAAGCGCTTTTGTCCGAAATATAAGCCCCTCGACATCAATACCTTCTTCTGCAAGTTCGGCTTTGAGTTCCTCCTTTGAGAGGATAGCGCTTTGCTCCTCCAGGCCGTCGAGAATTTCCTCAATGGGTCCTTTGGTGGTTTTCATGTTCATCCTTTCACCAGCTTCCGCTTCAATTCATGGAAATTTTGGACGTCAAAAAGTCCTTTGACGTGTTTTTTTATTCTCCTGCGAATCTCGTAAACATCCTCGACAGAGAGGTGGGTCACGTCCGCAATTTCATTGGGCTTGTGGAATCCCTCCTTCATTGCATCAAGATAGGCCTGCGCGTCGTCGTCCCCGTCAAGGGAGTTTCTGATATCTAGGAACATCATTTTCTGGTCTTCGATGAGCTCTGCATCGACAACCTCGTGCCCGGTTTCACCCTGGAGGGCGTTGGCTGTGCTGACCGGGTCGGCGGGTTCCTCGAATTCCTCCGGCGGATCCGGATAGTCGGAGAGTGGTTTGCGGTCGGAGGATTTCTTGGCTGAAGAGATGAGGCTCTCGGTGATTGAGTTGATGTTTTCGAGCAGGGACTTTTCGGAGTTGAAGGCCCTCCTTCCTTCAAGGAGCCTCTTCAGTGCCTCGGAAACAAAGTCTTCGGCGCTCTCGGCATCGGGAGAAGAGTCGACTTCCCCGGAACCTCCCGAGGGGCGGAATCCCCTCCAGTAGTATTTTCTCAAGACCGTTCCAGCGAAGCGAGTCGCTCTCAGGATGATTTCGTCAAAGTCCTCCACGTCGAACGCCTTTCGTAGGTTCGGGTCCATAGCAGATACGAGTATATGGTATTCCAGAACTTTTTTTGAGTTATTTTTTCAATTCCTCCAAAAAGTTGAAACCGTGGAGCGGAATACCTTGGAGGATTTACAATGATAATCAAACAAACATATCTGAGGCGGCTGCCACATGTAGTGGGGGAGGTGGAATCCAAGCGAATTGTCACCCCCGTACTCAAACATCCTGAGCGATTTCAATCCCAGTTGTCAAAAGCTGGGTTCACTTCCCAGTTGGCCGTCGGAGAGAAAGTATTACCCGATCCAAAGCTTGGACCCAGAGCACGATTCAACTCAAAAGGTCGGCATGTCGTCCATCGGGACCAACCAAAGGAGCAAGCAGAACGTCTACACCATTGGACTTACAAGCAGCGTCATGGAGATCAAGAAATAGAGGTGGAGGAATCCAAAATGATTACTTACCTGAGATACCCGAGAACGTTTGTACCGCCACCGTCCCTGTTCTTATCCGTCGCGAGGAGCGCGAGCGGAGAAAAGATCGTGGTTGCCCCTGGGTACTCTTCTATTCAAGAAAAAAGTCTCATTAACAGCATCAACCTCATCTTGGAAATTGGCTGCGAGTGTGAGTTGATCGACGATCAGGGCGAACCAATTATTCGGAGTCCAGAAATATCGCTCGACTGGGAGGTTTTACCAAAGGGGAGAATGCCATGGACGAAGTTGAGAGAGCATCTGGAGCCCTCACTACCGGGTACGGGAACCAAACGGCGAGGCCGGGTTCTGAAACGGGTGGAATTCCTGGAGAGTCTGGCGCCGGATTTTCACGCTCGGGGGCATGCGGGGTATGCAGGTTATCTAGTGTTCGGCTTTTCCAAGATCGGCCTTTTTGTGTGCGAATCAACCGAACTCAACAATGCTACCTACATTTTTGGTAACAAGTGGGAAGAATTTACACAGCTAACCAAGGCGGAGGTGATCGAAGGTGCTTACGCGGTAGCCCGCTTAGTACATTTGGATGATTGGGAAAAACAGGTGGCTTCCACCCTCAGTTGAGCAACGAACTCCCTTGTTCCTTGTTGGGTGGAAGAAAATGACAGACAATTGGACAAACGAAGAAGCCAAAATGATTTTATGAATTCTGCCAAACTCAATGCGATCAGCTTGGACTTTTACCTCCGTAGCGAGGAAATTGGAAATTCGCTTGTTATCCGAGCCACGGTAAAAAGACGAGACGCGGGGTACCTTTTCGGAATTGTTTCTGAAAGTGAAATGCAGTTGAGTGATCTATTTCTACCGGAATACGTCGCATACCCATTGTTCCCTTGTCTGGGCAATTTTTCTCCAAAAATCCGCTTGAAGATCCGGAGCAGGGGAATTGGAACGGCGATGCTCAAAACGGCAATAACACGAGCTCGATTCCTCGGCGTAAGCAGAGTTGTAGGCTTTGTCACCGAGAACGATTTGCATACTTCGCCGTTTTTGTTGAGTTGGTATCGCCGTCTCGGCTTCAGAATTAATGATCCAAGCCATAATTCTCTCCCGAAATTGAGTCGAGAGATTTCCTTATCAGGCCAGGACTTATTTGAAGGAAGATGGCGGACAGCTTGAAATTGCTGATTGCCAAATCTCCGATCAAATATATGCGGTTTGTATCGTGGTAGGTACAGGCAGTTGAATTGGGACGGCGGCTGCGCTATTTTCCGATTCAATCAACCCAAGTCTTGCAACTAATTTATCTGACGAATGAATCCGTCGAGGATTACGAGACGGATGGCAGCCACAAGCACCTCGCCCCTCCGCATGAATGCCCACACTGCGGTAGTGTAAAAAGACTCTTTGCCTTGGGCTATTACCGGCGATATACAACAAGCAATTCGGCCCGAACTCCATTAATTTGGATTCGCCGTTTTAGGTGCATGGCATGTGGAAGGACGGTGAGTTTATTGCCGAGTTTTGCCCAACCATATCGCTTGGTTTTGAATGTATCCATAGAGCGGTTTTTCCTCGGTCAGTTCGATTCTGCTGATGTGATTCGTTCGACTGTTAGAATTCGAAGTTACTGGCGAAGCTACCTGCTGTGGCTACCGCATCTCCGGATGCGTCTCAAATCGGTTCTCGCCCCCTTTCACACCCAAACCGCTGAGATGACTTGGAAGCGTCTCTTGAGATGGGGAGGGAGCCTGTCGGCCATAACTCTGAATCTCACCCGTGATTACGCGATCACGATGTTTGGGGAGTACCAGTGCCATCGTCCGAATCCGCCCTGAGGCATGGTCCACACAAGTTTTTTGTTGGGCGGAAGGCGTTCCTCGTCAGATTTGCCTCAAGAGTATGATTCGTGACAGGGAAACACATCGGGATGAGGCTATAACCGCTCCACATTCGGCAGAGATTACACAGAGGCACGATGGAGTTGGGTGTTTGCGGGATTCCTTTCATTACTGGAGGAAACAGAGATGATTTCCGGTCCACCAATCAAAGCTGTGGCTTATGTACGGATGTCCACCGAGCACCAGCAATATTCGACCGACAACCAACTGGATGTCATTCGCTCATACGCAGCCTGCCGAGGATTTGAGATTGCACGGGTGTTTTCAGACGAAGGAAAAAGCGGGTTACGCATACAAGGCAGGGGCTCGCTCGCCGAGCTCCTTGCCGAGGTTGAATCAGAGAAATTGGGGTTCAGTGCCATTTTGGTCTATGACGTGAGCCGATGGGGGCGGTTTCAGGATGCCGACGAAAGCGCCTACTATGAATTTATCTGCAAACAAGCAGGCGTTGCCGTTCATTATTGCGCGGAACAGTTTGAAAATGACGGGTCTCCTGTTTCGACAATCGTAAAGGGGGTCAAGCGAGCGATGGCCGGAGAGTATAGTAGGGAACTGTCGGCAAAGGTCTTCCAAGGAGCATGCAGACTGGTGCAATTGGGGTTCCGTCAGGGTGGATCGGCTGGTTACGGCCTGCGGCGCATGCTGATTGACCAAGCTGGGCAACACAAAGGTGTGCTGAGAATCGGAGAGCACAAAAGCATTCAAACAGACCGGGTGATATTGGTTCCGGGGCCTGAGGAGGAAACCTCCAATGTCCGCTGGATTTATACGGCATTTGTGGATGGGTCGAAAAGTGAGTCGCAGATAGCAACAGAACTGAACACGCGGGGCATCAAGACGGACATGGGACGCGAATGGACACGGGCGACAGTTCACGAAGTGCTCACGAACGAAAAATATCTTGGAAACAACGTTTATCACCGAACTTCCTCAAAGCTCAAAAAGAAGACCGTCAAAAATTCCGAAGAAATGTGGATTCGGAGCACGGGTGTCTTCGTACCCATCATTGACGAGAACCAGTTCTTCACAGCACGGGGAATCATTCTCGCCCGGAGCAGGAAATTGTCTGACAATGAAATGTTTGAAAAATTGCGCTCGGCCTTGGTCAAGCACGGCCGCCTCTCCGGATTTATTATCGATGAGATGGAGGATGTCCCATCAAGCAGCGCCTTCCGGCACCGTTTCGGAAGCTTGGTCTCGGCCTACAAATTGATCGGCTATGACCCTGGAATTGATTACGCGTTCATCGAATTGAACCGTCAGATCCGGAGAATGCATCCCGAAGTTGTTTCCACAATTGTGGCGAAGCTCCGCGAAGTGGAAACCAGCATCCTGATTGACGAAAACACAGACATTCTGCACCTCAGTGGAGAATTGACAGTATCCCTTGTCATCACTCGTTGCTCGTTTACTGAAATCGGATCCCCTCGTTGGACCGTTCGCCTTGATGAATCGTTGCGGCCTGACATCACGATCGTGGCGAGAATGGATGAGGAAAATTCCTCAATTCGCGACTACTACCTCCTGCCTGCAATCGACATGAATTGGGAAAAACTGCGAATGGCCGAAGACAATGGAACCTGTCTCGATGCCTATCGATTCCCATCACTCGACTACTTTTATCAACTCGCCCGGAGAACTCCGATAGAGACCGCTGCATGAAAGAAGAGATTCAATTTATTCCAATTGAGAAAATACGCATTCTCAACCCGCGAACGAGGCAACGACGATTGCAGGCAGCGGTCGTCGAAAGTATTCGCAAAGTTGGGTTGAAGAAACCCATCAAGGTCAGTGTTACCAGTTCCAAGGATGGGCTCTATGATCTCGTTTATGGGCAGGGTCGATTGGAGGCTTTTCAGGAACTCGGGCATACGGAAATTCCCGCCCTTGTTGTTGATATCCCAAAGGCAGACCGGCTGTTGATGAGTCTGATTGAGAATATGGCGCGGCGGTTTCCGCGACATGCCGACATCATCATGGAAATCCGTCGGCAACATGAGGCCGGAGAAACCCAGGCAGCTATCGCGAGAAAACTTGGCATTTCCTCAGCAGTAGTCTCGGGATATCTGGTATTGAGTCAAACTGGTGAAGAGCGATTGTTGATGGCTGCAGTCCGCGAATTGATCCCTATCGGGGTTGCCATGGATATTGCCAGAACCGGAGATGTAGAATCCCAACGGGAGCTTTTGGCGGCATACCAGAAAAAGCAGGTCAATCAGGCGTCCATCCGGATCATCAAACGCCTGATTGATCAAAGGCGACTGCTTGGGAAGGAGTTGGCACGCAGGGCCAAGAAAAGTGAAGCCTCTTCTGAAAAGCTCATCCGAGCGTTCAGGAAAGATGCTGACCGAAAGCGATCGCTGGTCAGGAAGGCGCGAGTCTGTGAAAACAGGCTGCTTTTTATTGTCGGAGCATGTCGCAAGCTGATGGCGGACGAGGATTTTCGGAATTTGCTTCGTGCTGAAAAATTGACATCGATGCCGGAATTTCTTGCTGAAAAACTGACCCAAAAACTTGGCAATGCCGCATGAGTGAAGCAAAAATAGCGTTCAAACCGGAAACGGTCAGAATTCCGCTCGCGGATTTAAATCCTACCCGACTTGCAGAAGGTGTGGAAAAAAGCGTTAAACGATATGCCACCATCCTTGCTTCTATTCAGGAAGTCGGAGTCATTGAACCACTCGCGGTGTATCCGCACAAAAGCAAGAGGGGGAAATATCTCATCATGGATGGAAATCTGCGTTTCCATGCTCTCAGACAAATCGGAAGTCGAGATGCACTCTGCATCATTGCTGACCAAGACGAGTGTTTCACCTACAATGCCCGAATCAGCCGAATGTCGCCGATTCAAGAGCATAGAATGATCGCAAAGGCTGTCAGAGATGGTGTGTCTGTGGATCGGATTGCAACTGCTCTGAACCTGTCTGCGAAATACGTCGAGGACAGTCTCAACTTGTTAAGCGGGTTGCATCCCGATGCCATAGAGCTTCTTGAGTCGAAACACGTTTCTCACGCCGCCATCTATGCATTCAGAAGAGTTATGCCCACACGCCAGGTGGAAATGGCCGAACTCATGGTTGCCGCAAATGATTTTAGTGCCTCATATGCCAAGGCTCTCGTAACCGCAACCCATGAGGAACTCCTTGTCGAGAAGAAGCAACAACGGAAAATTCCCACTATCTCAGAGGAGGAAGAAGCATTCCTTCGCCACGAAATGCAACATCTCGAAGAGGATTTCAAGAATGTGGAGGAATCCTATGGAGACAATATTCTGAAACTCACGACAGCCAGGGCGTACTTGAAATCGCTCCTCTCAAATACCCGTGTTTCCAAATGGTTGAACCAGAGGCACGGCGACATTGTTGTGGAATTCCAGGCGATTGTGAACTCGGACGCCCTGTAAGATCGCTTGGACTCAAGCCCAAGCAATTTGTCCGTTTTTGGGAAAAGATATCACAAATCAAGCGCGAATCTCACCATTTTGCAGGTTTGGAAAAGCTGCCGTCCGCATCGGTGAGAACGCTGGGAAATTGAGAGGTTGAGAGCACGCCAGAACGGATGCCTTCGCGAAAAAACGAGGCGACTTGTCGAAGTTTCGCCGATTTCCGGGGTTGTTTTTGAACTCCTCCGCCAATGCTTTGGGGTAGAAGTACCCCAACCGTTTTCTTCAGTTCCTCGCGAACCATGGTGATCGGAGTAGCGAGATCAGAATCTCCCGAGACGACGATGGCGCAATCGTAACGATTTTTCACTCCATCCATCAAAAGGTGGCTCGCGAGATTCACATCGGACCCTTTTTCCTCGGTGAAGAGCACCTCGGCGAAGCGTTTTCCACCTGGTTGAGGATGAGCCAGAGGCATGGTCTTTGGATGACAGAGGTAGTGGCCTTTGATGATGGTCACGAGGGGAAGAGTGCGGAGCGCGCGGATATAAAGTTGCTGCCGTTGCGGCTGATCCACGTTGCCCGGCTGTGCATTTACCAGAGCGGTGAAGTAACGGATGCCGAGAATATCATTTTTCGGAAACACATTCCTGAAAAGAGACTCAAGGTTCAGCCACCGGTATGGAGACCGTTTCAACGCTCCGTAATAGAGGTTGAAGGCGTCCACATAAATCATGGTACGAGAACCTTTGGTCATGAACAACCTTCCCAAAAAATGAGCAGGGGCCGCCCTCGAAAGGGCGGCCCCGCATCCTGCCGTATATACGAACAGGAGGGATGTAATTGAAAAGGGAGCAGGGAACGCCAGCCTCGTCAATGGTAAATTCAATCTCCGGGAGAACCCCGAGATGATTTCTAGGAGGAACCTCCCGAGATATCCATGGCCTTCTGGCCTGTCAGAGTTTCAACCTCATCACATCCTCGGCGAGATTTTTCTGAGATTGGGAACGTTGTTTCAATTGGTGTTTTGGCGGGCAAAAAGAGCCCGCTGTCAAAAAGGGTGCGGAACATGATCCGTCTATGGGGATTCGCGTTTCACTCTGGAGTCCAAATATGGCGATTTGAGCCGGATTTGGCAGAAAGGGAGTGAACGAGTTAGGCTCCATAACTCTTTTATTGTGAGTTAGTTACAACAGAACACCATTCCGCAAAACATTCTATTTTGCGGCAATGCTTTTCTGCGGCAGATTTTGAGATCTGGTTACAGAGACTCTATTCTCTGATTTCCCAAAGTCGATTCGCGTTTGACGTGACGAGGCACGGCTAGGCTCGATATTGACAAAGGTCTACTGAAACACATTCACTTCGGAACGCCCTCCCTGTTCAATGAATAACCCGCGATAGCCGCCATGCCTGACACTTGCCCTGAATCACAGCAGTCACCCACTGGCAATAGCCGACGTTCCTTCACCACAACCGACGCCTTTGGCTGGAAAACATTTGCCCAAACTTTGGAAAGATTCCTTTTGACGGAGCGCAGTTTTGTCGAGGGGAGCTTGGTTTTGAGTCTTAATGCACCATTTGGCACAGGAAAAACGACTTTTTTGGAAATGTGGAAAAATGACTTGGAGGAGCGCCGCCGGGACAACAAAGAGCTACCTCTGCCGATTCTCTTAAACGCATGGGAGGAGGACTATTGTGGCGACCCTCTTCTTTCAGTAATACATGGACTGACGGTGGCTCTCGAGGCCGTTTACCCGAAAACCCAGGAAAGAAAAGCACTGAGCGCCCTAAAAGAGGCGGCCAAGGACACAGCGTGGTATTCTATTAGTTTGGCCAATTCGATGGTGGCGCACTGGACGGGTCTCGATCCATCCAAGGCAGGGGAATACGCAGAAGAAAAAAAGGGGGGCCGCACGGGAAAGCCCTCTCGCCCCGACCTTTTCAGAATCTTTGAGAAGCGGCGCGAATCCTTGCGAGTTCTAAAAGCATCTTTGCGGAGCGTTTTCTGCTCGCCAATGCTTACAGCTGTTGTCTTGGTGGATGAACTCGACCGTTGCCGTCCGGATTTCGCCGTACATTACCTCGAAACCATTAAACATGTTTTCGAAATTGATGGATTGGTATTCATTCTCGCTGTCGACACGGATCAACTCGAGAATTCGGCCAAGGCACTTTTCGGAGCAAATCTCAAATTTCCAGAATATTACCGGAAGTTCGCCCATCGAAACATTGCTCTGCCGGCCCCAGATGTTACGGGCATGCGCAATCTCATAACTCGCTACACTGACCAGTATCTTGACGACCCCGCTGAGGAGAATCCCCGACGCAAGACTTGGATGAACATTCAAGACTCAAGGCGAATTCTAATCGAGGTAATCACAACGCTACGACTCAATCCTAGACAGACTCAGGAGGTGTTCCGAATTCTCGGGCACATGACTGCCGCTCCTGTTGAAAATGACGGAAGCACTCTCCTGTGGCACGTCGCTGCCAGTGCAATATTTCTTGCCACACTGCGGGTCGGGCAACCCACCGAGTTTCAAAAAATTGAGCAAGATAAAATGAAAATCTCGGAACTTGTGGACTTACTGATCGGCTTGTTTCCAAAGAAGTCTCACGAGTGGTGGGCTTTCCTCCTTGTGACTCGCCTCTCTGCCGACGAAGACACCCACGACGTAAAAGGCCACATTTCAGAACTCGTTCGCGTTGGCATCCTACCAAAGGAGACGACCGAGGACGAATTCCGCAGGCGGCTTGGCGGATACGGGGTGGATTTTTTTCGTGGGTCCAGCCTGCGGAAAATCGCCGGTCAGATTGATGGAATTCTCCGCTTCGCTGACTAGAAAACCCGACAGGCAACTCATATTTCTCCTTTATGGGTGTAATCGATGTGAGTCCGAGCAAGCGTTCCCGAATTGCAGTAATGCCAAACGACTCCCTTGCCTTGGGATATTTACTCTCAGGAAAAAGGCGGCTGTTCAGATCACAGATCGAGCGCAAAGCGAAGGGCGGCCTTGACTTGTTCAAGTTGAGCCTCGGAAATCGAACCGAGCCTGCGCTCAAGCCTGACGGTCGGAATGGAAGCCATACCCTGGACGTTGGCGATGGATGGCAGGGAGAGAAACCTGAGTTTGCCAAGATCCACTTCATATCGGCTGTTGCGGTTCTGCGATGTCAGCGGCACTTGGATGACCAGTGCTCTCGGCGTATCTTCATCTTCGCGAGAAACGATGAGGATGGGACGGGTTTTGGCAGCCATGCCGAGATCGGCAAGCCACACTTCACCGGGTTTAATCTTCATCGAGCAGATCCAAGACTTCTTGCTCGACCTCGCGGGACCGCAGCAAATCAAGGGCATCGGCATCAGCCCAGTGGATGATGTCCGTAACCAGCTTCTCGACCTTGGCGGCTTTCTCAGGCAGCCAAGCGGCAAGCTTCTGATCGAGTTCCTGAGCGATGGCGGTCATATCAATGGCATATAGTAATGGGAAAACTGGCCTCGTGCGAGTTTTTCCTTTGACATGGGAAGCGTTGTTTCAGCCTGCTTTTTGGCATGCAAAAAGAGCCCACTGTCAAAAAGGGTGTGGAACAGGATCCGTCTATGGGGATTCGCGCTTCACTCTGGAGTACAAATATGGCGATTTGAGCCGGATTTGGCAGAAAGGGAGTGAACGAGCTAGGCTCCATTTCTTCTGAAATGGAGTTTCGGCACTGCCGAAAGATTCGAACGCCGTTCGACTGCCCAACGCGATAGCGTCTTCTGCACCGCGAAGCCAATTTTGCAGAGCGTTGCCACAGGCAACGATAATCCCCTTTGTCGCACTTCAAAGTTGAAGCTATTTTTTCCAGCTCAATGCAAGGCGACGCCGTTCCTTGGCGCAGTCGAGCAAGTAGAGATTGATGAGATTCTGGTAGGGAATCCCGGTATCAGTAGAAAGTGCCTTGAAGTAATTGATCACATCGGGTTCGAGTCGAATGGTGACCGCCTTCTTCAAACGCTTCACATATGGATTCCGCTTTGCCGCGGAAAAATCATACTCTTTTCTCATTTTTGGTTCTCCCAGTATGGTTGTTGTTCTTTGGTTCCGGCCCGTCGTGCCGAAATCACTCTGATCGACGAACCGCTTTTGCGAAAACAGTGGATCAGAGGTGCCAGGCGTAGGTGACTCCGGTCTGAAAGATGCCGGGGTCGATCCGGGCTGGAACGAGGCCCCCGAAAAGGTTCAGTTGCTCCCGCGGTCCTTCGATCATCAGCCGCGGAAATGGCATCCGGATGGAAATCGAGTCGAATGAAGCGTCCTGGCTCCGGGCGGGACACTCCGGCTGCGGAAACAATTCTCCTGCCTGCGGAGCGCCCGCAGTGCCGGTGTCGAGCAGGAGGACGAGGGATTCCTGCGGGAGCGGAGGCTCGGATCGCAGGATGAGCTTTCTTTCGTTCGACGGGCCAAAAGCGAATGCCTGAACGTCGTGGAGCGGCAGCCGCGCGACCCCCCGCACGTCGAGAATCGGGACCCACGGGCTGTCGGGGAAGAAATCCATGCGGCCGTCGCGGATCGTCATGGTTGCGGACGGAAAAAATGCTTCGACGTCCCTTAGCGAGATGCGACCGGTTGGGAGCGGGCGGGCCAGCGGGCCGGAAAGGGTGACATCGGGGACGATGGTTCCGTCCGCGATGCTGCCCCGGATGAGAAACGGGGTTTCGTTTGTGATGTGGACATCGAGCATCCAGCGGTCGAACGGATCCGGGACATTGAGAACCGGGGGTTCAAAACCCGGGGCTTCACCTGGAGATCCCGGCAATTCCAAGGTGACCAGAAGGCGCTTGCTGATCCGGCTTCCTGCGAGCCGCGCAGCTCCCTTTACCGTGCCCGAGCTGTTGTTCCCGGAAGCGCTCAGATCCATGTTCGCATGGACCCGCACCCCTGCATCCTGAACCAGCGGGATGTCTTTTCCCACAAAACGGAGATTCCATGCCGGATTCTTCGGATCCGCCAGCCCGACCGAGCCGGAAATTTCATAGGGTCCCGCCCCGACAGCTCCGCGAAAGCTTTTCACGACGAGGTTGGCTCCGTCGAATGCGAGCGTCGCCTCGGTGTTTTTTACCGGCGGCGTGTGTTCGGTGAACTCGATCCCCCCATTCTTCAGCGCGATCCAGCCGTCGGTCTTCGGCGCGCCGATGGTACCCGAGAAGTTGAGCCTTCCGGAAAGCGATCCGGCCAGTTTTTGCAGTTTTGGGAAAAACGGGCGAAGCACCCCGAGGTCGGTGCGCGGAAAATCGATGTGCGCCTCGAATTCCCCGGATGGGTTCAGCCAGCGCCAGTCACCCTGGTCGCTGTGCATGAGGCCGAACGGCATGTGGGCGGAAAGTTGCAAGGAGGGAAACCCCTTGATGTCCAGCAGGCCCTCGAGGGAAGCCTGTCCTTCCGCCGCGGAAAACCTGGCGCCAAGCTGCGACGGAGGCAGGCCGGACTGCTTCCAAACGATGTCGTGTGCGGCAACCTCGCCTTTTGCCTCAAGCCGCGCGGGCGGTCCGCCGGCTTCCAGGTTGACCCGGAATTTTCCCTCCAGCGGGAAGCTCTGCCCCGCCAACTGGAGAATCGGGCCCAAAGCGAGCTCTTTCGGGGTGACCGCGCGGAGGTAGGCTTCGCGTTCGGAATCGATTGCTCCCCGCCAGTCATTGCCGGCGACGATGGAGAACACATTGATCGGGACAAATGCCGAACCTTCAAGGAGGGAATTGTTTCCCGCGCGGAGCTCCACGTCTTTGAGCGTGACTCCCGAAGCGGCGAACGTGGCGTGCGAGTCGAGCCGCAGCGAATCCTTTTCCATCCGAAGGGTCGAAAAATACACGTTGTTGGGCGAGTAGGTGCCGGCAAATTCCCCCGTGAGTCCCGCGGGCGTCATTCCGGAAACAAAATCCTTGAGCTTGAGCTCAAAGGCCCCGGAGTGGGACTTGACTGTCCCATCCCCCTGCCACCGGATATTCAGGGCCCCGCCGTAAATTTTTCCAGCACCGGGGGCATGGAACGGGGAGAGATAGGCGACAAGGTCTGCGATGCTGGCGTTGACCTCGGCGGAATACTGATGCGGGAAGGATTGGGATACCGTCCCGCGGATCGACGCGGTGTCGGATTTTGAAAACAGATCGCAGCGCACGATCTCCATCTCTCCGCCGCGGAAAACCGCGTCGGCACGCAGGGAGCTGGCCGGCAGCGAACGGAACGTGATGCCGGAAGCCTCCGAACTCAGAAATCCGTCCACCCTTCCCGCGTGCCCGCTCACCGATCCGGTGGCGGTCATGCGTCCGCCGGCTTCCCCGAGCGGGCCACCGAACAGCCGGGCCAGAGCCCCCATTTCACGAATATCCGCATGGAAATTGAGGAGAAAGGGAGAGCGGGTGATTTCCGACCACCCTTCGGCGAGCGAAACCTCGCCGCTGAATCCGACCAGGTTTTCTTTCTGGCGCAACTCGAATCCGTTGACCACGAGGCGCCGGTGAATGAGGCTCGCTCCGATTTCCAGGGATTCCCATCCGCGTTTGTTCCACTCGAACCCGTCGGCGACCAGACGCAGAGAGGCCTCGGCGTCAGCCGGCCTGCCGGGTTGCCCCCGGTATGTGAGGCGTCCTTCAGCGAGTTTTCCGGCGACCTGTCCGGGGACTCCGGCCATTGTCGCCAACTGATCGAGGGGAATATTGGAAGCCCACATCGCGATATCCATCGTGTTTTCATCCCCGGCGAATGCCGCATCCGCCCGCAGGGCTCCGCCGAAGCAATCCGCATTCAACGACAGCGAAGGGCCTCCTTCGCGAAGCATCTCCAGGGAGAGATTTTCCACCCGGATTCCTGGCAGGATTTCCATTGAAGCAAGCCAGAGTGTTCCATATTTCCAGGCGGTGCGTCCGTGGATCGGGCCGAGCGACTTCGAATACGATCCTGACTGGCAGGCGATTGCCCCGATATCCAGCTTCCCGGCTTCCGCCTCGCTCAAGTTCGCCGAGAGGTCCCGCAGGGAAAGTTTGCCATCCCTGCCCAGCAGATTGAGAGCCGGAGATTCCAGCGTGATCTCCTGCGGAACCCAGCGCAGAAGCGCGCTTGTCGCGGGCACGGGGAGAAGTGATGCCCTCATCGAAAAATCCCAGACGCCCACGAGCCCGGAGGCGGACAGCTTCCGGATCGCCCGCCCGTTTTCCGAGAAAAAGCTCCATGCATTCCCCCATGTCCACTCGAGTCTGGCGAGGTCAAGGGACGTGAGGTGTCCGCTGCCGGGGGTTGAGCGGAGCCGGACGCCCTCGACCAGGACAGGGCCGTCCAGCCGCACATCCAGCTTGTCTGCGGAAAATGTCAGCCCGTCGAGCGCACACCACTCCTCCAGCGCTTTGCGTGCCGCCCATGACAGCACGGGAGCGTGGAGCAACCAGACCGCAAGAGCTGCCGAAAGCAGCAGGCACAACCAGATCTTTGGTGCCGACATTGTGCGGCGCTTCGGGCATGGACTGTTTTGTGGCATTCGCACGTCCACTCTATACAGGTTCTCCTCTTTCAATCCAGTTCAGCCTTGATGCGCTGTGCCTGCCGGCATAAACATCGGAGGATATGGAGGCGCCCGGATTTTGAAAAAGAAGGCATCCGACAGCTGGATCGCGCTGTCCGTGATTGCCTGCAGCGTGGTGCTCTTCGTGGCCCTCGCCTTCGGGTTGGCCGGAAAGGTTCTCGTCCGGGACGGGCATTCCGTCCGGGTGAAGTTCCACGACGTCACGGGAGTCAAGGTGAGTTCGCAGGTCAAATATGCCGGGGCTCCGGCCGGCTCTGTCTCGCAGATCCGCATGCTGACTACAGAAGAGCAGAAGGCCAATCCGGACTACTTGGCGGAAGTGACCCTCCATCTGCTTCCGGATGTTCCGCCGTTGACGAAAAAGGCGAAGGTGAGCATTGCGGCGGACACCCTGCTGAGCGACAAGTTCGTGCTGATCCACGACGAGAACACGGGGGTTCCGCTGCTGGAGAATGGCGAGGTGATCGGCGGCATTTCTCCGACGACTTTCGACAAGCTTGCGAGAAGGGTCGATCAGGTGATCGACGGGGTCTGGAAAACCGTCGGCGGGGATTCGACGGGAGCAGATGCAAAGGATCTGTTTTCAAAGGTCAACGGCGTGGTCGAAAGCACGCAGTCCATCCTGGACGAGATCGGGCCCGTGGTGAAGGAGGCCAGAAGTGTTGTCTCTGATGCCCATGAAGCGGTGAAGGAAGCCAGGATCACGATTGCTGAAGCCCGCACGGTTCTTTCCGACAATAAACAGCCCCTTTCCCGGGCGATCACGCGTCTGGACGCAGCCGCCTCCTCGATCGAGACCCTCGCCAGGAGAGGTGACACACTCCTCCGGGACAACTCATCAAACATCACCGGTGCCCTGTCGAACTTCCGCGTCAGCTCGGAAAATTTCAAGGTAACCTCCACCTATTCCAAGGTTTTTCTCAAGGATCTGTGCGAGCGTCCGAGCCGGTTGATCTGGGGCGGTGGCAAGCCTCCCGTGCTGCCCGACCAGCAGAAGATCCCCGACTCCCGCCAGCCGGTCCCGAAGCGCTGAGCTCCGGGGGTGTGATCCAATGCGGGTGAGGATCTGCGTGGAAGGTAGGGGCAGACCTCCGGGCTGCCCGAAGGAAGAAGTCGCGGCGGGCCGGGGACGTCCCGCCCTACCAGATCCAGTTTGCATCCGCATCCACTTTTGATCACGCCCGCTCCGGGGTGCGGCGGGCGATTCGACTTGCGCGCGCGGCGGGATTCGGCGACTGGAGAGCCCATGAAATTTTTATCCGCGGTGGACGGGGCGGCGGTTCGGGCATTGAAGGAAACCGGAGATGCCTGGCTGGAGGAGACGTGCCGTCTGTTTCCCGAACAAGCCAGCCACCTGGGCTTCAAGAAGTTCGAGCCGGAGCTGGGGGAGAATACCCCGAAGGTCCACCGCAGGCATGTCCGGCTGCTGGAGGAGACCCTCGCCAAAGTCGAACGGCTTCCCGAGGGGGCGTTTCGCGGGGATGACTGGCTCGACCGCCGCGGATTTCTGGCGAAGCTGCGGACAGACCTCCTGTTTTCCGGGGAACTTGCCCGCTGGAGGACAAACCCGCAGGTTCACCCCGGTTCCGCAGTGGATGCTGTCTTCGATCTGGTCGTGCGCGGGTCCGCCAACCTGGGACGGGCGCTCCCCTCGATTGAGTCCCGGCTCGCAAAAATTCCGGATTACCTCGCGGCGGGTGCGGAGTGTGTGCGGAGGCCGGTTCCGCTCTGGACATCGCTTGCCGTGCGCTCGTGTGCCGGGAGCGTGGAATTTCTCGACGGGCTGGCAGACGCGTTGGCCGAAGTCTCGCCGCATCCCTCGAAAACAAGAGCCCTGCTGCGATCCGCGGCATCGGCATTCGAGGATTACGCGGGATCCATCGAGCGCAAGCGACAGGGGACTGCGGGCGGATTTGCCGTGGGCCGCGACAGATTCGAATTCTTGATCCGCGAACGGCTCGGATTCGATCTCACGCTCCGCGAGGCGCGGGCGGCGGGCGAGCGGCTTGTGGCCCGGCACGACTACCTTGTGCAAAAGGAGGCCGCAAAGATTGGCAGACGTCCGGCGCGTGCGCTCATCGAAGAGGCCGCGGCCTCCTGGACTCCTCCGGGCTCGCTGCTCGGCCTCTACCGGCAGGTGACAGCCGGGATCAAAAAGCAGCTCGCTAAGGCGGATCTCGTCACACTTCCCGCCGGGGAATCGCTGAAGGTCCTGCCGGTGCCGCCGTTCCTCCGCCACCAGTTTCCCACCGCCGCCTACAATCCGCCCCAGCCGTTCGCGCGGACCCAGACCGGAATTTTCTGGGTGAACGATCTCAGCCTCGACCAGGCGGATTCCGGAAAAAAACTTGCCGAAGTCCGCCAGCATTTCGGGCTGGAGCTTACGAGCGTCCATGAGGCCTACCCGGGCCACCACCTTCAGTTTGTCGTCCAGTTCCGCCATCCCAGCCGGCTCCGCAGGCTTTTCGAACACGCGATTTTTTACGAGGGCTGGACGATGTGGTGCGAGCAGATGGCCGTGGAAAAAGGACTCGTGGACATCCCGCACGCGAGGCTGATCCAGCTCCATGACGCGCTCTGGCGCGCGCACCGGATCGTGATCGATTGCGGGCTGCAGGAGGGCTCGCTCACCCCCGCCGCCGCGGCGCGGCGGCTGGAAAAAGGAGTCGGCTTCACCAGCGCTCGGGCAACCGGGGATGTGAACTGGTATACCTCCAGCCCGACCGTGCCGATGAGCTACCTGCTGGGCCGCCTCGAAGTCGAAAAGCTTTATCACGGCCTTGCCCGCGGCGAGGGCTGGTCGCTCAAGGAGTTCAACGACTGGCTGCTTTCTCACGGCGCGCTCCCGCCTTCCTGGATCTGGCACGCCCGGCTCAGAAAATAAACCTTGTCGGCCTGCGTTTGCAGAGTCAGTGCCCAAACGGGCGGGACGCCCGTTCCCCCTGATCAGCTGCCGGGTCCGATGGTTTCCAAGAGGTAATATTGGAACCCCGCGGTCGGAACACGGAAATGCATCGCCGGGGGAGAAAAAAAGGACGACTCCCGAAGGAATCGTCCTCTTGAAAAAGTATTGCCCCGCACGTGCCGTTTCGAAGCATTTCCCGTTCCCTAGTAATAGGGTGGATGACCGCCCCCCTGCGCTCTGACTTCCAGTGAAGGCGTGTCATTGCGCCGGGTGGCCCAGCCTCCGGGTTGATTTATTATTATCGGTTCGGGAGTTTGCGACGTTGAATCGCGAACACAGCAGGGCAAATCTGATGCGGCGAAAACCGTTTTCCACCGCTGAAATTTAGAAAGATCTATTCCCGGAAATCGACCGTCAGGCGCTCTTTCAATCCGGCTCTCAAGCGATCCGTGGCGGCGGCGACTTCCTCTGCTGTCAGAGTGCGGTCGGGGGCGCGGAATGTCAAGGAAATTGCAAGGGATTTCCGGTCGGATGGAAGCTTGTTTCCGGTCGGATCCGTGAACAAATCGAAGAGGGAAACCGATTCGAGAAGCGGCTCCTTTTGGGCGAGAACCGCCTCGCGGACATCGCCGTAGCCGAGCGCCAGCGGAGCGGTCATCGCGATGTCGCGGGTGGAGCCGGGAAATTTCGGAAGCGGCTTTGCGGCGGAGACCGGAGGAACCGACTGCTGCCAGGCTGAGGCGTCGAATTCCGCGGCAACGATTGGAGACGTGGCATCCAGTTTCCGCGCTTCACCGGGGTGCAGAATTCCCATCAGGCCGATGCGGACGCCATTTTTGAAAACCTCGATCGCGGCGCCGAACGGCATGGGAGGATTCGGAAGCGGTGCAAAATCCTCTTCGGAAATCCCGGCAAGTTCCCGTATGGCACCCTTCAGGTCGAAGACATCCCAGTTTCTGCGCGTCCCGCCGCGCCAGTCCGCCCCGGATGTTTCACCGGTTGCAACCATCGCGATCCGCGAACCTTCTCCGTCTTTAGAAAACACACGCCCGCATTCGAAGAGCCGCACAGCGGCTGCGCCGAAGTTGAGGTTCCTCTTCATCGCGGCAAGAAGCCCGGGGATCAGGCTGGTGCGCAGGCGGGACTGGTCGTCGCCGAACGGGTTCTTGAGTTCGACGGCGGGGCCGAACCATGCCGCGTCGGCCACCGACACGAGCGTGCTCGTCCGCGCCTCGTGGAAACCGAGGCCGGCCAGCGCGCGACGCCGGGCCATCAGGAAATCATACGCCCCATCAGGGACTGAGGACGGCGCAAAAATCCCCGAGGTGTTCGACGGGATTTTTTCGATTCCGACCACGCGGGCAATTTCCTCGATGAGGTCGGCCTCGCGCGAAAGCTCGTGGCGGAATCCCGGCACCGACCATGAGGAATCACCTCCTCCGGACAGCTTCTCGAGTCCGGTTTTTTGAAGAGCCTCCTCGATCTCGGAATCCGAAAGATCCAACCCGAGCAGCGCGCGGACCCGGTTATGACGCAGGGAAATTTCGGGCCGCGCCCAGTGGCTTCCGGCCTCGAGGACAACATCCTCCGCGACGCCTCCGGCCACCTGCACGATCAATTCCGCCGCGCGGGCGGATGCGGAAGCCACCATTTCGGGATCCACGCCGCGCTCGAACCGGTAGCTCGAATCGCTGATCAAACCGAGCGACCGCGAAGCCCGGCGGACGGTTCCCGGATCGAAGACCGCGCTTTCGAGAAGGATGTCGGTGGTCGCCGGGGAAACCCCGGAATCCTCGCCTCCCATCACCCCCGCCAGCGCGACCGCGCGCGCGGCGTCGGCGATGACAAGGAAGTCCCCGTCGAGCGAATAATCCCGGCCGTCAAGCGCACGGAAATTTTCGCCGGGCGCCGCGTGCCTCACGCGGAGGGGACCGGCAATTTTCGCGGCGTCGAATGCATGCAGCGGCTGGCCGAGTTCGAAGAGCACGTAGTTCGTCACGTCCACGACATTATTGACCGGACGGAGCCCGATCGAGGTGAGGCGGTCGCTCAGCCACTTCGGACTCGGGCCGACCTTCACCCCGCGGATGCTACGCAGGGTGTAATACGGACATTCCCCGGCTTCAATCGCGACGGCTCCTGCGGCGGATGCGAACGATGGCGCGGGAATCCCCGGAGGCCTCACCTCTTGGTCCGTGAAGACCCCGATCTCGCGGGCGACTCCGAGATGGTTGAGCCAGTCCGGACGGTTTGGCGTGATCTCCAGTTCAAATAGGATGTCGGAAGGAAAATGGTCGCCGATCGGCGAACCGACGGCCGCGGTGGCCGGCAGGATGAGCAGGCCGTCCGCATCCTCGGCCAGTTTCAGTTCCTTCGCGCTGCACATCATCCCCTCGCTCTCGACCCCGCGCAGCTTGCCGGTCTTGATTTTGAAATCCCCAGGCAGCACCGCGCCGGGCAGCGCGAGCGGAACCTTGTCGCCGACCTTGTAGTTCTTCGCCCCGCACACGATCTGCCGCGGAGTTTCCGAACCGTCGTCCACCTTGCAGACGCTCAGACGGTCGGCATTCGGGTGCTGGGCGGATTCCAGGATCTGCGCGACCACGACCTTGTCGAACGCCGCACCGCGCTCCTCCACCGAGGCCACCTCAAGCCCGGCCCGGCGAAACAACGCCTCCAGCTCGCAAGCGGAGAGCTGGCAGTCCACAAATTCACGGAGCCAATTGAGCGAAACTTTCATCGATCAGAATTGCTTCAAAAACCGGAGATCGTTTTCGACGAGCATCCGGATGTCGGGGATTTTGGCGAGGTTCATGGCGAGCCGGTCGAGTCCGAATCCGAATGCGAATCCGGTGACGGTCTCGGGGTCATAGACCCGGTCGCCGCGGCGCTCGCAGACGGCCTCGAAGACGGCGGGATCAACCATCCCGCAGCCGGCGAGTTCCATCCACTGACCGCCCAAGGCCTCGGTCCGGATGTCGATCTCGTAGCTCGGCTCGGTGAACGGAAAGAAATGCGGGCGGAATTGCAACTCGGTGCCGGGGCCGAACAACTCGCGGAAAAAGAATTCAAGCGTTCCCTTGAGGTCGGCAAGGCTGACATTTTCGGCAACGTAGAGGCCTTCCATCTGGGTGAACTGCGCGAGGTGGGTGGCATCGACCTCGTCGCGCCGGTAGGCGGCGCCGGGGGCGATGATCCGCACGGGCGGCGGCGTGTTCTCCATTACGCGGATCTGGACGGTGGAGGTGTGCGAGCGGAGGAGGCGTCCGTCGGGCAAATAGAAAGTATCCTGCTCATTGCGTGCCGGATGGTCGGGCGGGGTGTTGAGGGCATCAAAGCAATGCCACTCGGTCTCGATGTCCGGGCCGTCCGCGATGGCGAATCCCATCCGCCGGAAACACATCACCGCACGGTCCATCAACTGGGTGAGCGGATGAAGCGTTCCAGACTGCAAAAATGTCCCCGGCAGCGTGAGGTCGAGCGATGAGACCTCTGCCGCATCAGCCTCCTCAAGCAACCGGATCTCCCGCGCCTCGAGGGCTGTTGAAACCGCCTGCCGCAGGTCGTTGAGCAGCTTGCCGAAGCGCGGCCGGTCGTCCTTCGCGACATTTCTCATCCCTTCGCTCAGGGCGGTGACCGCCCCGCTTTTTCCGAGGAAGCGCACCCGGGCCGCATCGAGCGAGGCCCGGTCAGTGACCGCCCCGATCTCAGCGAGCGCCTCGGCGCGCAGGACTTCGATTTGTTGCTCCATGAAAACAGGAACCAAAGTTAAACCACGGAGAACACGGAGGAAAGGAAAGGCATTTGGGAAATCTTTATAATAAAATCAGATCTCCGGGTGCTCCGAGTCCTCCGTGGTTAAATCTCCGATGGATTTTTGCAGGCGGAATGCCTGTGCCCCTGGTCTCAGGCGGCGATTTTCTTTTTTGTCGGCTTCGCCGGCTTCGCTTCGAGCGCTGCCTTGGCCCTCGCGGCGATCTGGTTGAAAACCGCCTCGTCCTGGATGGCGATGTCCGAGAGAACCTTGCGGTCCACCTGGATGTTTGCGGCCTTCAGCCCTTCGATGAACCGGCTGTAGGTAATTCCCTGGGCGCGGACGGCCGCGCTGAGGCGGGTGATCCAAAGGGCGCGGAAATTCCGCTTGCGGGTCTTCCGGTCACGGTAGGCCCAGTATTTCCCCTTCATCTGCGCATCTTTTGCGTAGCGGAAGAGTTTTGATCTGCGGCCGCGATAGCCCTTCGAGGCGTCGATGACGCGTTTCCGGCGGGCGCGGCTGGCGGGAGCATTGGTTGCTCTTGGCATGTTGTCTAACCCCCTTGCGGGGTCTCCTTGGAGCGGCTGTTCGTTTTATCGAGATCCCCGGACTCGCCTGCTCCGGTATCCCGGGATCAACTCCCGGGCAGTCCGTGGGATCGAAAGTGGGCCTAGTGGCTGAAGGGCAGACAGGCTTTGATCCGGGCTTCGTCCGACTCGTGGACGAGGGTGGATTTCGCCATGTGGCGCTTTTTCTTCGAGCTCTTGCTGGCGAGAAGGTGGCGGCGGCTGCTCTTGGCACGCTTGAGCCTGCCGGTCGCGGTCACTTTGAACCGCTTGGCCACGGACTTGCGGGTTTTGCTGCGGGCGATTGGTTTTGGCATGGGAAAAGGGTGAAAAGCTATCACCCGCAGGCGGCTTGGCAATCACAAAATCCGAAACGC
This sequence comes from uncultured Chthoniobacter sp., assembly GCA_964431635.1. GTDB lineage: Bacteria > Verrucomicrobiota > Verrucomicrobiia > Chthoniobacterales > Terrimicrobiaceae > QYQL01. The sequence goes on from CAYSKK010000014.1 coordinate 63,168, forward strand.
ACAAAGCTTTTGCGCAACGCGATCGCGCCAGCCCAGGGCTCCTCAAATTTCAGTGGCTGGATCGGCCGGGGGATCCTCGGTTTTTTTCTGGGCGCGCGGGGTGACGAGGACCTTGTCGATCCGCTGGCGGTCCATGTCGATGATTTCGAATTCGAAGCCGTCCCAGAGAAATTTTTCGCCTTCACGGGGGATGTGTCCGAGCCGGTGGAGGATGAAGCCGCCGAGAGTGGAGAAGCGGTTGATGTCCTCGCCCGGGAAATCGTCCTCGATGCCGAGGCTGGACTTGGTTTCATCGACATCGAGCATGGCGTCGATGAGCCAGGCGCCATCCTGCCGCAGCATGGCTTTCGGGTCGTTGCGCTGTTCGCGTTCGGGGAGGTTGCCGACGATTGCCATCATCACGTCGTTGAGGGTGACGAGCCCCTGCAGGCCGCCGAATTCGTCCACGACGAGGGCGATGTGTTTTCCGGATTTTTTGAATGATTCGATGAGCTTGCCGGCCGGCATGGCGGTGGGGACGTAGAGTGGCGGAGTGACGAGCGCGCGCAGTTCGACGCGTCCCGCCAGCGAGAGGTTCGCCCAGAGGGATTTCACCGAAACCATGCCGATGACGTTGTCGCGGGTTTCCTGATAGACGGGAAAGTGGGAATGCCCGCTGCCGGCGATCTTGCGCCAGTTTTCGTCGTCGGTGTCGTCGAGCGAGAGCCAGATCATGCGGGCGCGCGGGGTCATGAGGTCGCCGGCGGTCTGCTCGTCGAGTTCGAACACTCCCTCGACCATTTCCTTTTCGGCCTTTTTGAAGACGCCGGCGCTGAGGCCCTCGTCGATCAAAACCCGGACCTCCTCCTCCGAGACGGCGGACTCCTTGGTCTTGCGCACTCCGAGCAGGGCCATCAGGAAGTCGCTTGAATGGTTGAGGAGGTTGACAACGGGTGAAAAGCTGGTGGCGAGAGCATTCATCGGCCGGGCAAGGGCGGAGGAGATGCGCTCGGGGTTGATGAGCGCAAGCCGCTTCGGAACAAGCTCCCCGATGATGACGGAAAAATATGTGATGAGCGCGACCACGAGGAACAGGGAAATGCTCTCGGAGACCGATTCGCTGATTCCGGTGTTTTTGATCAGAGGAGTGAGGTGATTCGCGAGGCGGGCGCCCCCGAACGCTCCCGCCAAAGTCCCCACAAGCGTGATCCCGACCTGGACGGTTGAAAGGAAGCGGCCCGGGGACAGGGCGAGCTCGTGGGCGAGCTTCGCCCCGTTGTGACCCTCGTCAGCCAGGGTTTTGAGTTTGGCTTTCCGAGCAGCGACCAGGGCGATTTCCGCCATCGCGAACACACCGTTCGCGAGCAACAGGACAAATATAAAAATGATCTCCAGCGTGAATCCTGACATTTGATTAGGCCATGATACTACCGGATCACGCCTGCCGGGGCAAACGGAACCTCGGGAAGGGAATCCTCAGATTCCCGATCCGGCCCCGGCTTCACGTGTGTCGGGCAGCCCGGCCGCGAGGTCGGTTGTGTAGTCGAGAAGGGTGGCAAGGGATTCCTCCAGCGGGGATTCCCCGGTCCGGATCTCAAGCTCCGGGGCATCGGGCGATTCGTAGGGCGAACTGATGCCGGTGAACTCGGCGATTTCGCCGGCACGGGCGCGTTTGTAGAGGCCGCGCGGGTCGCGGGCCTCGCAGACCTCGATCGGGGCGTTGATGAAAACCTCGGCGAACGGGATGCCGTCCTGCTGGCAGATCTCGCGGACGCGGTTGCGGTCGGCGCGGTAGGGCGAGATGAGCGAGCAGATGACGATGATTCCGGCTTCGGCCATGAGCTTGGCCGTCTCCCCGGCACGCCGGATGTTTTCCGACCGGTCCTCAGGGGAGAATTTCAGGTTCGAGCAGAGCCCGTGCCGGAGGTTGTCGCCATCCAAGATGAATGTCGCCATACCGCGCCGGTGGAGCTGGTATTCCAGCCCGGTGGCCAGCGTGGATTTTCCGGAACCGGAGAGCCCCGTGAACCAGATGACCGCACCCGCATGTCCGAGAAGTTCGGAGCGCTTTTCGCGGGTCACCGGGCTGACCGTCCATGTGATGTTGTCGCTGGCAACTCCGGCCTGGGTCTGATCGTAATCGGCCTCCCGCACGATTCCTCCCCCGCCGATCCGCTTGCCCCAGACGATGACAAACCGCCCGGTGTCGCTGACGCGGTCGTGGCTGTCGAAAGCGATCGGCCTGCGCGCCCGGATCCGGACATCGGCCACCTCGTTTTTTTGGAGGACTGCCCGCGATCCCTGGACCGGTTCGAGGGTTGAGGAATCGAGGACGCGCTGGATTTCGACCAGTCGTGCCTCAACCGCCTGTGTGCCGAGCTTGAGCGTGAACGGCTGGTTGAGCGGCAGCGGGTCGTTGCTCAGCCAGAAGAGGCTGGCATGGATCTCACGGCCCTCGACCGGGCCGACTCCCGGGTGGCTGGCGATCTGCCCCCGTTCGACAAAAATCTGTTCTTCGAGAGTGATGGCGACCGACTCGCCGACCTCCGCGGATTTCGGCGGATGTTCCGCCCCCCAGTCCTCGATGCTCTTGATCCGGCTGCGCTTCCGATCCGGCCAGAAAACGAGCTCTTCCCCGACGGCGAGGCGTCCGGCCTCGATGCGCCCGGCAAGGATCCGGCGCTCGTCGAAGCGGTAAACATCCTGCAGCACGAGCCGCAGGGGAAGGCCTTCAGGCGGAACGGGAATTTCAAACTGGTCGAGCGCCTGCAGGATGGCCGGCCCGTGGAACCATGGCATTTCCGGGGAGGGAACGGTGATATTCTGCCCGAGCTTTGCGGAGATTGGCAGGAAGTGCTGCGGCGTGACACCCAGTTTCTGCAGGAAGACGGTGTAGTCGGCCCGGATCTTCTCGAAGGTTTCCTGCGAGTAGCCGACGAGATCCATCTTGTTGACCGCGACAACCACCTGCCTGATGCCGAGCAGCGAGAGCAGATAGGCATGGCGCTTCGACTGCTCCTGGATTCCCTCGTGGGCATCGATGAGAAGGATCGCGGCATCCGCGCTCGCCGCGCCGGTGATCATGTTTTTCAGAAATTCCTTGTGTCCGGGAGCGTCGATGATCACGTATTCCCGGTGGGCCGTCCGGAACGGGAGTTGGGTCGTGTCGATGGTGATGTTCTGCTCCTGCTCCTCCAGCAGTGCGTCCAGGAGGAACGCGAATTCGAACTCCATCCCCTCCGCCTCGCTCGCCTTGCGGATCTGCTCGATCTTGCCCTCCGGCAGCGAGTTTGTGTCGTGGAAAAGCCGCCCGATCAGGGTGGATTTTCCATGATCCACATGACCGACGATGACGATTTTGAGCTTTTGCGAATGAGGATTAGCCACAGAGGACACAGAGTTCACGGAGATTTACAGGGAAAAACGTTGGAGGCCATCCACAAGGCGGGGGAGGCCGAAATTAATGATGAGCCCCCGTTGTAGCTTTGTGGCCCGAAGATAGGAAAGAATTTGAGCGGTGGCGATTTCCGGGGTGCGGGAGGCAGATTTCAACTCGACGACAACCTGATCATTCACGAGTAAATCCAAGACATGACCTTTGATCACCACCCCTTTGTAAGTCATATCCACCGGAACCTGCCTGGCATACCGGATATGGCGGATGTCGAACTCGTGGCAGATTGCCTCCTCGTAAATGGATTCGAGCAACCCCGGGCCGAGCAGTTTATGCACCTCGATAGCCGCACCAATAATCTCCTCCGTTAAGTCGTCCGTCATCATTGTCTCTGTGAACTCTGTGCCCTCTGTGGCAAATCACATGAACCCTTTTGCTCGGAGTTTCTGCATGGCGTTGCGCTCGTGGTGGTCCTGGGCGCGTCCGGCGCGCTCGCTGGTCTTGGTGATCATGAGCTCGGCGATGATCTCCTGGATGCTTGAGGCGGTGCTCCGGACCGGCTTCGTAATCGGCCAGCAGCCGAGGGAGCGGAAGCGGTAGAATTCCCCGTCCTCCCCGCGCCGGGCAAAATACATCTGGGGGATCGGAATGTTCTCCCGCTCGATATACCGCCAGATATCGACTTCCGCCCAGTCGAGGAGCGGCTGGACCCGGATGTGCTCGCCCGGTTCGAGCGCCGTCGTGAACTGGTTCCAGAACTCCGGCGGCTGGTCCTTGTAGTCCCACTCGAAATCCGCGGTGCGGGGGGAAAAATACCGCTCCTTCGCGCGCGTCGGATCCTCGTCGCGCCGGATACCGGTGATCAGGGCGTCGAATTTCCTTTCCGCCATGACCTGTTGCAGGGCGACTGTCTTCAGTTCATGTGTCACCGTCACCGGATCATGCGTCTCGTATCCGACCGATGTCGTGTAGGCTCCGCGACCCGCCCGCGCGTCCTCGTTGATCTTCACGATCAGATCAAGATCGTAATACTTCAGCGCCCAGTCCCGGAATTCCAGCATCTCCGGAAATTCATACGTCGTGTCGATGTGCATCAACGGGTAGGGAATTTTCCCGCAGAACGCCTTCTTCGACAGCCAAATCAACACGTTCGAGTCCTTGCCCATGCTCCAAGGCATGCACAGATTCGAAAAACTGTGGTAAGCTTCGCGCAAGAGGTAGATGCTCTGGGATTCCAGTTCGTCCAAGTGGTCCATGTGAAATAACAACTAAACCGGTAGATATTCGATATTGCGAGAGAAAAATTTGACCTATGCAACAAACCTTTCATCCCATGGCAGTGGAAAAAATCGGCAATGAGCTGGCGATCGCGTGGAGCGACGGCGGCGAATCGTTCCTCGGTCTGGAGCGGATGAGGCGGAGTTGTCCGTGCGCCGCGTGCTCCGGCGAGCCGGATGTGACCGGTCTGGTGGTGAAGTCGAAGGTGACCTACGGGCCGGGGAGCTTTGAGCTGATGAGCTGGCAAACCGTCGGCGGGTATGCCCTGCAGCCCCGCTGGGGGGACGGACACAATTCCGGGATTTATTCATATGCGTGTCTCCGGGGGCTGGGCGGGTGATCAGAACCGGATCTGCCGGAGCGCTTCGTAGAGGACGATTCCGACAGAGGTGGCAAGGTTGAGGCTCCGCGCCTCCGCCGCCATCGGGATCTTCCGGCAGGCGCGGGGATTTTCCGCAAGGAGGGATTCCGGCAGCCCGCGCGTCTCGCGGCCGAAGACCAGATAATCGCCGTCCTGAAAGGTTGTGTCCCAATAAGAAGCTTCGGCTTTCGTCGTCAGAAAAAAATACCGGGCTGGCGGATCGGCGGCACGGAGCTCCGCAAATGTCGTCCACTGCCTGACATCGCACCGGTCCCAGTAATCCATGCCGGCGCGGCGCAGCGACTTTTCATCCAGGGAAAACCCGAGCGGCCCGACGAGGTGGAGGCGGGCTCCCGCAGCCAGGCAGAGACGCGCGATATTTCCGGTGTTCGGCGGGATTTCGGGTTCGATTAGAACGACATGGAGCATCGGTCTCACATTCGCAGCCGTTCGCGCGCTCCATGCCAGAACCGCAACACCCGCACCGTGTGCGATTCCTCCGCGATCCGATAAACGACAAGATAAGGATGCACCATCACGAACCGCGCACCGGGTCTTTCTGCAACGCCGCCGCCTCGTTCCGGAAAAGCACTCAACGATTGAGCCTCGTCCAGCAGTTTCAAGCCAAACGCCTGCGCTGCGGGAGGATTATCGCGGGCGATGTAGGCGCGGATTTGCTCCAGGTCGTGAAGGGCCGCGCGGCTGATGATTACTTCGTATTCCACGATGCCACCATCCGGCGGGCCTCATCCACACTGACGCCGCCTTCTTTTGCACACGACTCGTCGGCCGCATCGATGGCAGCCAGCAGTTCCGGACTGGCCTCGATTGTCCGCCCCTGATGCAATTCCGCCGCCCGACGGTAGATGGTTTCCAGCTCCGTCGGACTCAACCCGGGCAGCTCGTCGAGGATTTCCGTGGCGCTCATATGTGAAGGAAACTAACGCATCCGGACGCAGAGTTCAACCCTCCCGGGTTCCCTCGGGGTGCAGGGACAAACCTCAAGCCGTGCGTCCGCAGCAGGACTTGAACTTCTTGCCGCTGCCACACGGGCACGGGTCGTTGCGGCCGACCTTCGGGAGCTCGCGCTTGATCGGCAGCTCCAGCTTGGGCGCGGGGACGGGCTCGTCGGAAAGGACATCGACCGTTGCGGCCGAGGCCGGGCGCGCGCGCGCGGCGGGATCCGCGCGGAGCAGGTTCTGGGGAAGGCTCGCGAGGAGCTGCTCGAACGCCTGGAGGTTGGTCGTGCTGCGGAAGAGGTTGTTGAGGACCTCCAGCTTGATGTTGTCCATCAGTTCGACGAACATCCCGTAGGCATCGTTCTTGTATTCGACGAGGGGATCCTTCTGGCCGAACGCGCGGAGGTAGACCGCCTCGCGGAGTCCGTCCATCGCGTAGAGGTGTTCCTGCCAGAGCCGGTCGACGGCATTGAGGATGATGTAGCGCTCGAGTCCGCGCAGGGCATCCGGATTCTCCAGCTCGGCCTTGCGGTCGTAGGCCGTGCGGATCGTCTCCGTGAGGAAACTGGTGTTTTCCTCGACGGTTCTTGTGCCGAGGGTCGCCTTCTCACGGGTGAGGCCGAGCGGAAACGTCGAGTTGATCCACTGGAGCAGGCCGTCCGGGTCCGGCTCCTCGCCTTCGGGAGCCACCAGAAATTCCGCGACTTTTTTCGGAACAGCCTCGGTGATGACGTCGTGGATGAGGCCCCGGGAATTCTCGGAATCCATCACCTCGTTGCGGTAGCCGTAGATGACCTCGCGTTGCTGGTTCATCACGTCGTCGAACTCCAGCGTGCGGCGGCGCATCTGGTAGTTCCGCTGCTCGACCCGCTTCTGGGCGGTTTCGACGCTCTTGTTCAGCCAGGGATGCTCGAGTTCCTCGCCCTCCTTGAGGCCGAACGTCTCCATGATTTTTGTCATCCGGTCGCTGGCGCCGAAATTCCGCATGAGGTCGTCCTCGAAGCTGACGTAGAACCGCGAACGTCCGGGGTCGCCCTGGCGGGCGCAGCGTCCGCGGAGCTGGCGGTCGATTCGGCGGGATTCGTGGCGCTCTGTGCCGATGACGTAGAGTCCTCCGAGCTCGGCGACTCCCTCGCCGAGTTTGATGTCGGTGCCGCGGCCGGCCATGTTCGTGGAGATCGTGACCGCGCCGCGAAGGCCGGCGCGCGCGACGATCTCGGCCTCCTGCATGTGGTATTTCGCATTCAGGACGGTATGCGGGATTTTCTGGAGCTTGAGCATCCGGCTGAGCAGTTCGCTCGACTCGACGCTCGCGGTGCCGACAAGGACCGGCTGTCCGCGTCCGTGGGCCTCCCGGATCGCCTCGATCGACGCGTTGTATTTTTCGCGCCGGGTCTTGTAGATCCGGTCGTTCTCGTCCATGCGCGCAACCTTGCGGTTCGTCGGGATCACGTTCACGTCGAGCTGGTAGATGTCGTGGAACTCGTTGACCTCGGTCTCGGCGGTGCCGGTCATGCCGGCGAGTTTTTCGTAGAGGCGGAAGTAGTTCTGGATCGTGATCGTGGCGAGCGTCTGGGTCTCGCGGTCGATCTGGACGCCCTCCTTGGCCTCGACCGCCTGGTGGAGGCCGTCGCTCCAGCGCCGGCCCGGCATCTTGCGTCCGGTGAACGTGTCCACGATGATGACCTTGTTCTCCTCGACGACGTATTCGACGTCCTTCTCGTAGAGGCAGTAGGCCTTGAGGAGCTGGGCGATATTGTGGATCCGTTCGGCCTGCGCGTCGCAGTGCTGCTGGCGCCCGGCTTTTTTCTGCACCTTGCCGGCGGCATCCAGTGCCGGATCGTTTTCGATGTCCGCAAACTCGGTGAGGAGGTCGGGGAGGACGAACGCGTTCGGATCGTCGGGGTTGAGGTAATTCCGGCCCTGCTCGGTGAGGTCGGCATCATGCTGGCGCTCCTCGATCGTGAAGAAAAGCTCCTCCTTCAGGTCCACAAGCGCGGCCTTGCCGTCGGTATCCTTGTAAAATTCCAGCTCCGCCTTGTCCATGACCTTGCGCATCTCCGGATCCTCCATCATGCGGAGGAGGGCCTTGTTGCGTGGCTGCCCGAGCTTCAGCTTGAAGAGCGTGCGTCCGGCCTCTTCTTTTTTGCCCGCCTCGAGGAGTTCCTTCGCCTCGGTCGCGAGCCGGTTGCAGAGCATCGTCTGCTTGCGGACCAACTGCTCGATCAGCGGCTTGAACCGGTCGTATTGGTGGGTGGAGACGGTCGCGGGGCCGCTGATGATGAGCGGCGTGCGCGCCTCGTCGATGAGGATCGAATCCACCTCGTCCACGATCGCGAAATAGTGCCCGCGCTGGACCTGCTGCTCGCGGCTGGTGGCCATCCCGTTGTCGCGCAGGTAGTCGAATCCAAACTCGCTGTTCGTGCCGTAGGTGATGTCGCACTGGTATTGCGCGCGGCGGAGCTCCGGGTGCTGGTCGTTCTGGATCACGCCGACCGTGAGCCCGAGAAACGTGTAGAGCTGTCCCATCCACTCCGCATCGCGCTTGGCGAGGTAGTCGTTGACCGTCACCACGTGGACCCCGCGTCCCGTGAGGGCGTTCAGGTAGACGGCGAGCGTTGCGACGAGGGTCTTCCCCTCGCCCGTCGCCATTTCCGCGATGCGTCCGCGGTGCAGGATCATCCCGCCGATCAGCTGGACATCGAAATGCACCATGTTCCAGCTCAGCGGCTGGTCGCAGACCGTGATGTCGCGCCCGACCATCCGGCGCGCGGCGTTCTTCACCACCGCGAAGGCCTCGGGCAGGAGGGTTTCGAGCTCGGCGGCGAGCAGTTCCGCGTCCTCGATTTTAGAAAGCCGGTCCTTCCACTCGAGGGTCTTCGCCCTCAGCGCGTCGTCGGAAAGCGATTGAAGCCCGGCCTCAATCTCGTTGATGCGGCGGACGAGCGGCTGCAACCGGCGGATCTCCCGCTGGTTTTTCGAGCCAATGATTTTTTTTATAATCCAGTTGAGCATGGTGAGCAGGCGAACCGACCATCAAAGGCGGATTCCGAAAAAAGTAAAACGGGAAATCGAATCCCCCTGTCAAAGCTTTGTGAAGCGACGATCGTGCCGCCGCAAAGCTTTCATTTCATTTCAGCGCCTCCGTCGGAAGCTTCCCCTGCGGCCGAATGCGGAGCGTCCGTCCATCCGGGGCTCGATTTTTGGAGGGCGCGGAGCTGCCGGTTCACCGTTTGCCGGGACCTGGAAGCCCTCGAGTTTGAGGCGGTCGATTTTTTGTCCGATGAAGCGTTCGATGGCCGCGAGTTTTTTCATTTCCTCGTGGGTGACAAGGGTGAATGCGTCGCCGGTCTGCTGGGCGCGTCCGGTGCGTCCGATCCGGTGGACGTAATCCTCCGGGTGCTGCGGGACATCGTAGTTGACGACATGGCTGACCCCCGCGACATCGATTCCGCGGGCGGCGATGTCGGTGGCGACCATGACCTCGTATTTTCCGGATTTGAAGCCGTTGAGCGCTTCGATGCGCTGGTTCTGGGAGCGGTTTGCGTGGAGGACGGCGACCGAGTGGTTGTTGGCGCGCAGCTTTTTCGCGATCTTGTCGGCCCCGTGTTTGGTGCGCGAGAAGATGATGACGCTCTGGTAATCGGTCGCGGTGAGGAGCGCGAGCAAGAGGTCGAATTTCCGGCTCGGATCCACCGTGTAAACCCCGTGCTTGACCGTCGAGACCACGCTGCGCGCAGCGCCGATTTCAATGCGGACCGGGTCCCGGAGGGCAAAGTTGGCAAGTTCGGCGATTTCCGGCGGAAGGGTTGCCGAGAAGAACAGCGTCTGGCGGTCCTTCGGGCATTTGGCGATGATCCGGCGCATCGGCGGGAGAAACCCGACATCGAGCATGCGGTCCACCTCGTCGAGGATCAGGATTTCGATGTCGTTCAGGCGAAGGGTTCCCTGCTGGAGGTGGTCTTCCAGTCGTCCGGGTGTGGCGACCACGATGTCCAGGCCCTCGCGAAGGGCCGTCCGCTGCGCGCCGTAGCCGACGCCGCCGAAAACCGATGCGACGCGCAGGTCGGTGAAGCGTGCAAAATCGCGCATGGCGGTTTCCACCTGCATGGCCAGCTCGCGAGTTGGCTCGAGAACCAGGCACCGGCACCTTCCGTGCGCGGCAAGCCGCTGGAGAACCGGCAGAGCGAACGCAGCGGTTTTTCCGGTTCCGGTCTGGGCAGAGGCGATGACATCGCGGCCTTCAAGAGCCGGGGGAATCGCCCTCAACTGGATCGGGGTCGGATCTCCGTAGCCCATTGCCTGGACTCCATGAAGCAGCGGTTTGGTCAGCCCAAGATGTGAAAATGGCATATTCGCGCACGGTGGGGCTGCACTGGCGGGTTGTCAATCGAGGAGCGGAATAAAGCGCATTCCACCCGCGATGCCGGTTTGCAACGGCCGCCGGAATTTCCGCTCAGGGGGTGCCGTCGGGATCGGGAACTTCCTTGTCCCAATCGGCATCGATGGCCGTGTAGCTCAGGCAGCTGATCTCCTCGAGCGAGGTGTTGCCGTTGAGCACTTGCGCGAGGCCCTCCTGATAGAGGGTCAGAACGCCTTTTTTGAACGCGTGTTTGCGCATCTCGCTTTGCGGGGCGTTCGCCCCGATCAGGTCGGCGAGCACATTGTCCGAGGGGCACATCTCCATGAGCGCCATGCGGCCGGTGTAGCCGGATTCCCGGCACTCGGTGCAGCCGTTTTTCTCGAAAATCGTCTGGACTTCCGGGGGGATGGCGACGCGGTTCGCAGAAAAAATCGCGCGGATTTCAGGGGTCAGTTGGACCGGCCGTTTGCAATACGTGCAGAGACGGCGGACAAGGCGCTGCGCCTGGGACAGGGCCAGGGAATCCGCCAGCAGGTAGGGCGGGATGCCCATGGAGATCAACCGGCTGACCGCCCGCAGAGAGTCGTTCGCGTGGAGCGTGGTGAGGACGAGGTGGCCGGTGAGCGCGGCGTTGACAGCGGAGTTCGCGGTTTCGAAATCCCGGCACTCGCCGATGAGGATGACATCCGGGTCCGCGCGCATGAGACGGCGCAGGCCCTCGCCGAAATCGATGCCATTCGTCGGATCGGTCTGTGTCTGGTTGAGGCCCTCGACCTCGTATTCGATGGGATCCTCGATCGTCTGGATGTTGATGTTGTCGGCGTTGATGCTGTTGAGCAGAGCGTAGAGAGTGGACGTCTTTCCGCTGCCAGTGGGGCCCGTGACGAGGATGAGCCCCTGATCGCGTCCCATGGCGTCCCCGAGAACCGAGATCTGGCGGGGGGAGAGGTTGAGTTCGCTGAGCTTCCGGATGCCGTCCTGGCGGTCGAGGAACCGGATTGTAACCTTCTGGAGATCCTTTCGGCACGGGATGGCGGATACGCGGCAATCCACCCGCCGCTTGCCGAGCGTCAGGGAGAATCTTCCATCCTGCGCGTCCTGCCGGCGCTGTCCCATGTTCGAGTAATTTTTAATGAGGCTGACGAACCTCGCAAGCTGCTCCTCCGGGCAGGAATGGAGGACCTTGAGCTCGCCGTCGATCCGGCCACGGAAGCGAGCCGTGTTGTAGAATTTTTCAATATGGAGGTCGCTCGCCCGCCCGGTGATCGCGCGCCAGAGCACCCAGTGGACGACCTGTTCCGGTGTGGCATTGATGCTCGACGGGTTGATGCGCTGGATGTCCTGCACATCGATGTCCACGATGTTGGCCACATCCGAATAGGTCATTTCCTGATCGGTGGCTGCGGCGCTTGTCGTTACCGACCGGCTCCGGTCGCGGTTGATCGTTGCGATGATCGTCTCCCGCTCGGAGAGGACAGTGCGGAAGACCAGGGGGTCGTTTCCTCCAGAAAGCCACTCGTCCTCGAAGGCGAAATTTTCTTTTTCCGCAGAGAGGAGGAAGACCGTTTTTACCCCGCAATAGAGAGGGTAAACGCCATATTTTTCGAGAAGGGCTTCCGGGAAGATGCTCTGCGGCGGGGCATGCTCGGCATTGAAGCAATGGTCGCCGGCGGCCAGGTAGCGCAACGCCAGCCCGAAATGTGTCGGAAGCGACTTGATGGACGTCAACGCATCAACCGCGAGGCCTGAAAGATCCGGCCTGGCGCGTTCCAGCTTGTTCCTGGTGTCGTCTTCAAACGGGTAAAAATCGAGCAGCCAATCGAGGGTGGCTTCGGGAGTGGAGGGTTTGGGGAGCGGATTGGGGATGTGAAGCGGTCCTGATCCCTCCAGCGGCTGGAGTTCGATCCTCCCCATGAAGTCCCGCTGCATGATCGCGTATTTTGACTGCGGGATGAGGACGGGAATGATGAGTTCCACGGGAATGTCCCAGAGTTTCGTGCTGGCCGGGTTGTAATGCGCGCAGAGGATGAGGGGGCCGAGGGGGCCGAACGGGATCCAATACTCATCGTCCGGGGTTGCCATCTGCGGGCAAAGCCGCCGGAAAGCGTTCTCCGCGCGGGTTGAGCAGTTCGTGCGGACGGGGTTGAGCGGAAGGATGCCGAATTTCCGGGAGAGCCACTCGAGTGCTTCCTCGGCAGCGATTCCGTTCACGTGTGCGAGGTGTTGGTGAAGGTCGACCGCCTCGTCCGGAGGAGATCCGGAGTCGATTCCCCCCTCCTTCAGGACAGTGCACAGGTCTTCCCAGGCGGTCGGGCTCATGAGTTGGTGCTGCGCGGGATGGGGGTGTTGGTGGGAGCTGCCTGAATGGAACCCATGATTTTCATGAGGTCGAGCCCCGTCCCGTCTGTTCCCACCGGCAGGATTTCAAACATGCGGCCATTCCACCGGGCGCGGTATGTGTTGGGTGCGCTGCTGGCGACAAAAGTGGCATTGGGGGGGAGATATGGCGAGCCTGGAGCAGCAAGCCGGACATCAGGATTTCGATACCGCAGGGAATCAAAAATCGCCAGCTCATCATCGCTGCCGGACGACGTCGCGAGAATGAGGTCCCAGTTTCCCTGATTGAACGCAAGGACGGCTCCGTTGAGAAGGTTGTTGTTCCGTTGTGCCGTTTCGTAGGAGGACGAAAAAAGGACGTTCGATATCGAGGGGACGGCCAGTGCGGCGACGATTGCCAGAAAGCAGATGACGACCAGAACCTCTGTCAGAGACATGCCTGAAATTCCACGCCCATGGCCATGCTCGATCTTCTTCCCCACAGGCGGATCGCTTCCTTTGTCATCCGTCTGCATTCTTTCAATAATAGATGTTGGTGGCCTTGAGGCTGTTGCTGATGGTCGTCTTGTTTGTCATCGGGACGATGCTTGGGGGAAGCGAGAACGAATATCCGGACGGAGTGAACGCGGTGAGGGTGGCTTCCGAGAAGGAAATATACGGCCGGAGAAGGCTGTAGCGGCCGTCCGCATTTGTGGCGTTCCAGGCGGTTGCGGCGGAGTTGGTTCCGACCGCCTGCACATAGGAGGCGATCGCCATGTTGAGCGTCTCCGCTCGAGCGCGGGCAAGGTTGTCCTCTCCATCCTGCTTGACCCTGACAATATTTGGGATCGCGAGAAACGTGACAATCCCGATGATGGCGATGGCGGCGAGCACCTCGACCAGGGAAAAGGCGGAGGACAAGGATGAAGGATGAAGGATGAAGGATGAAGTTCGTGAGGGGAACGGGGAAGCAACCCTCATTTCACCTTCCACCTTCCGCATTTCGCATTTCATAATATCAATTCCATTCGACCGTCGGATAATTTGAGGCGGTCCAGGTGGTGAAGTGCAGGGACATGCCGGATTTCACCATGGCTTCGCTTTTGATCTGGTTTCCCGATGAGTTGCTGAGGAAATGCTGATAGGTGGAACTATGAAGGTACTCACTGCCGAGCAGGCCCAGCGCATTGGAGGCGGAGCCGATATTCGCATTATACAAGCTGCGGGCCGATGCCAGCGTGTTCGTGCCGCTGGACTGCGCGGAAATCCAGGCGTTCAGGGCGTCCTGGAGCGTGACCTGTTGCTGGTAGGCAAGCGTTCTCCTGGCGTCCGCCGCAGCGTTGGAAACCGTTGTGATGATCAGGGAGCTCATCACTCCGATAATCGCAATCACCAGAAGAAGCTCGATCAGTGTAAACCCGGATTTCTTATATGGAAGAATCCACCGGGCTACCCGGGATCTGCATTGATGGAGGCAATGCTTCATTGAAGGCAACCTAGCACGACCAAACGGGTTTGACTAAGGGAAAAGTTGCGCAACGTTGGCGGCGGGTATCCCGTTCAGACGCCGGGACGGCTCGGCCAGCAAATCTGGCGTGGCGGTATGGCAAGGGGAGAAGAGATTTGGTTTTCTCCGGTCCGCTTTGTGCTACTCTGTCACCTGTGAACAAACGGATTCTGTCGGGAGTGTTGTGCGGGTTTGTCTCATTACTCTTCTCCTCCTGTAAAAATGCCGAGGGCCGCTGGCGTCCGCCGGATCCGCTCGGCTATGCCATTTTCGAGGCGCTTGACCGCGGTCCCCGCACGCCGCAGGGGCAGGCGATTCCCGATTCTCAATACGTGGACGATGGGAGTTTGGCAGCCAGGGGGCATCCTCCCTCTCCCGACTCGATCTGGGTGGACGGGACCTGGGGAATGGCGAACGGACGCCGGATCTGGATCCCGGCCCACTGGCAGTGAGCGGGAATCTTTGGAGCTTCGCGATCGCGGCACTCCAATGCTTCATCGTCCGGTCTGGTCAATCGGTCATTGGCGATCCGGCCGGGCGGTGGTAGGATTTTTCAATGATGCAACCGCCTCCTGTGACCAAATACCGTCCATTTCCGCCGGTGCTGCTGCCCGGCCGGCAGTGGCCGAACCGGACGCTCCAGCATGCCCCTGTCTGGTGCAGTGTGGACCTCCGGGACGGGAATCAGGCGCTGGCCCAGCCGATGAGCGTGGGGGAGAAGCTCGAGTATTTCGAGATGCTGGTGGGGATCGGTTTCAAGGAGATTGAGGTCGGGTTTCCATCGGCGTCGCAGATCGAGTTCGACTTCTGCCGCAAGCTGATCGAGGACCGTTTGATCCCGGACGATGTGACAATCCAGATCCTCTGCCAGTGCCGGGAGGAGTTGATCACTCGCTCGCTTGAGGCGCTGAAAGGGGCGGGAAGCGTCATTTTTCACCTGTATAATTCGACGTCGCCGAAGCAGCGGGAATACGTCTTCGGGGCCTCGCGCGGGGAGATTGTGAAGATTGCGACCGACGGGGTCGCGTTCCTGAAGGAGAACATGCGTCCGCTGGTCGAGTCGGGGACGCGGATCCGGCTTGAGTATTCGCCGGAAAGCTTCACGAGCACCGAGCTGGATTTTTCGCTGGAGATCTGCGAGGCGGTGACGGGCGTCTGGGGGCCTACTCCGGAAAACAAGATCATCCTCAACCTCCCGGCCACCGTGGAATACGCCACGCCGAATGTTCACGCCGACCAGATCGAATGGATGTCCACGCATCTCAGCCGCCGGGAGGCCACGACGCTTTCCCTGCACACCCATAACGACCGGGGCACCGGCATCGCCGCCACGGAGCTCGCGCTGCTTGCCGGGGCCGACCGCGTGGAGGGCACGTTGTTCGGGCTGGGTGAGCGGACCGGCAACCTCGATATCGCGGCGGTCGCGCTCAACCTCTACCTGCAGGGGATCCATCCGGGGCTCGACTTCAGCGACATCAACGGGATCCGCGACGTCTACGAGCGCTGCACGCGGATGGAGATCCACCCGCGCCATCCGTATGTCGGAGATCTCGCTTTCACGGCCTTCAGCGGATCCCATCAGGACGCCATAAAAAAATCCTGGGAGCAGCAGGGCCCGGGAAAACCGTGGGATGTGCTCTACATTCCGATCGATCCCGCGGACATCGGCCGGAGCTACAAGGCGATCATCCGGATCAACTCGCAGTCCGGCAAGGGCGGCGTCGCCTACCTTTTGGAGAAGGAGTTCGGCTATCAACTTCCGAGGGCGATGCAGAAGGAGATCGGCCGGATCGTCAACAAAATCTCGGACAAGAAGGGGACCGAGCTCAGCCCGCAGGAAATCCACGACATTTTTGTGGAGACCTACATGTCTCCGGACAAGCCGGTTGCCCTGGCCGAGTTTTCGACAATCGAGCGCTCAAGCACCGTGACCTGCGAGGCGCGACTGGTGTGGAAGGGGGAGGAGATGGCGCTCAAAGGGGCCGGCAACGGACCGATCGACGCATTTGTTCAGGCGCTCCGGACCACCGGCTTGCCGCATTTCGACGTGCTGAGTTACTCCGAGCATTCGCTGGGGGCCGGCGCGGGGGCGAAGGCGGTCAGCTACATGCAGATCAGGATGGGTGGAGGCCGGACATTTTTCGGTGTGGGCAGCGACACGAACATCGAGCTGGCCTCGATCAAGGCGGTTGTCGTCGCGCTCAACCGCGCGATGGATTCCTCCGCCGCCTGAAAGTGGCTTTACGCCGGGGGGGCACGGTGGTATGGAGGGCGGCATGAAAAAATCCGCCGTTGTCTGCCTTGTTCTGGCGCTGTTGGCCGGGTGTTCGGTCGTGACCGAATTCAACGACGCGCGATACAACCGGAACAACAAGGTCGGTGACAACTGGCTCTCCGACCAGACCGAGCCGGTCGGAATCAACGTCGCCGGGAACTGGATCAGCAACGACTGGGGGCATGCGACGCTGATGCAGGACGGGCGCAGGATCAGCGGCACGATCGGGGGTTACACCGTCCATGGAGTGGCCAGCGGCACCCGCGCGTATCTTCTGATCGCGCAGGGCGAATGGTATTACTACAGCGCCGTGCTGGAGCTCCAGCGTCCGGGCCTGCTCACCGGAAGGTTTTCCCGGGCGATTCCGTTTGTCAAAGACTTCGGCCGCTCAATGAGGCTGGAAAAGCTCGCCCACTGAGGTTTTTACGAGCGGTAGCGCTCCGGCAAGGCCGCGATCAGGGTCTCCTTCGGGGTGCGTTCGCAGAACTCGCTCAGCGTTTCATCCCCCTGGCGGTTGGCCTGGAAGCTTTGCAGAATCGCGTCGATGACCTCATCCACGTCCGATGCGAGGATCTTGCCCTTCAGAAGCTCGTTGAACCTGCGGTTGCTGCCCAGGCGTCCGCCGACGAAAAGATCGTAGGCGTCGACCATCTTCCCATCGACCTTGGTCCGGGCGCCCCGGAATCCGATGTCGGCGATCTGGTGCTGGCCGCAGGACGACGGGCATCCGCTGAAGTGGATGCGGATCTTGTCCCGATACCAGCCGCTGCGCTGTTCCAGCTGCCCGATGAGCGACTCCATCCGGTTTTTCGTTTCCGCGACCGCGAGGTTGCAGAATTCGATGCCCGTGCACGAGACGCATCCCCGGCGGAAATTCGACGGGGAATAGACGAGCCCTGCGGCGTCCATCTCGGCCTTCATGGCCGGGAGGCTGGCATCCGGAACAAACGGGATGATGAGGTTCTGCTTGTTGGTAAGGCGGATCGTGTCCCTGCCCGGCTCGCAATATTTTTTCGCGAGGGCACCGACCTTTGCGAGGACGCCGTCGCGGAGGCGGCCTCCGGGGAAATTGATCCCCACCCAGGAAAATCCGGCCTGCGACTGGGGGTGGATCCCCATGTGGTCGGTCTCCTGATCGCGCGGGAAGTCGAAATGCGTGTGGGGTTCCAGCTTGAATCCGAGCCGGGACTCGACCTCCGAGAGAATTTTTTCGACCCCCCAGTCGGCCACGAGGAACTTGAAGCGGGCGCGGTTCCGTTTCGCGCGGTATCCCTCGTCACGAAAGACCTCGCTGATCGCCTTGGTGACCGGCCAGGCTTGGTCCGGAGCGATCCAGACCGGGAGCACCTGCGCCATGTGAGGGGCACTCGAGAGCCCGCCGCCCACCTTCACTCCATAGCCGGCGCCAAGTTTGTCGCTCTTCAGCCCGAAGAACCCGATGCAGTTGATGTCCGGCTGGTGGCAGTGGATGTGGCAGCCGCTGATCGCGATTTTGAATTTCCTGGGCAGATTTGAGAAATCCCGGTTGTTCGTGAGATTCCGGCTGATTTCCAGAAGCTGCGGCGTCGCGTCGATGATCTCGTCCGGGTTCAGTCCGGAAACCGGGCAGCCGACAACATTTCTCGTGATATCCCCGCAGGCTCCGCTCGTCGTGATCCCCACCTTATCAAGCTGATCGAAGATGTCCGGGACATCCTGGATCCTCAGCCAGTGGAACTGGATCGTCTGCCTCGTCGTGATGTCACAAAAGCCGTGGGCATACTGGTCCGCGATCGAGGAGAGGACGATCGCCTGGTCGCCGGTGATCCGGCCACCCGGAAGTTTCGTCCGCATCATGAAATACCCGCTGTCCTTCGGTCTTTGCCGATAGACTCCATACCACTTCATCCGGTCGAAATCGTCGTCCGTGATCGTGTCGAAACCGAGCTTCGCATAGCGGTAGATGTCGTGGATGACGTCCAGCCCGTCCTTTTCCAGCTTCGCCTTTTCCTGGGGAGTGACTTCGACCGAGCCTTTTTTGACCGCATCGAAGTTCGGGTGAATATTGATCATATTGGTAGTAATTTGGGCGGCGGAAGAATTCCTGCAACCTGGAAATTGGGCAAGGTCAAAAAATCTCAGTAATACCGGGCCGGCTGGCCGGTCGATTCGAGGACCGAGAGCCAGATATCCTTGCCGGGATCGACGGTCCTGCGGGCGGACGTTGCGACGGCGATCGGGACATGGACATAGACGCTGTGCCAGCGGGCGACGATCAGGCCGGTTTTTCCAGCCATGCCGGCATGAACGGCGGCTTGGCCGAGGCGCATGCAGTAGATCCGGTCCTGCGGGGAGGCGGGGACGCTGCGGATCATGTAGCTCGGATCGATGTATTTGAGCGTGAGTGCGGTTTGGCGGCTGTGGAAATATTCGGTGAGGCGGTCCTTGAGATAGTGGCCGATGTCGCCGAGGCGGACATTTCCCGAGGCGTCGGTCTCGCCGGTTTTACCGAGAAGTTCCTGACCGGCTCCCTCGGCGACGATAACGACCGCATGCCCCCGGGAGACGACACGCTGGCGGATGACCTCAAGGAATCCGTGGTCGCCATCCAGCGCGAAAGGAACCTCCGGGATGAGGACGGCGTTGACCTCTCCGCTGGCGATGGCGGCGGCGCAGGCGATGAATCCGGAATGGCGTCCCATGAGCTTCACGAGACCGATTCCGCCCCGGGCGCTGCGGGCCTCGGTGTGGGCGGCATGGACGGCATTCACGGCGGCGGCTGCGGCGGTTTCGTAGCCGAAGCTTTTGTCCATGTAAATCATGTCGTTGTCGATCGTCTTGGGCACCCCGACGACCGCGAGCTTGGCTCCGCGCTTGCGGGCCTCGCGCTCGATCGCGAGCGCCCCGCGCTGGCTGCCATCCCCGCCGATGACAAAGAGGACATTGACACCGAGCTCCTGGAGCCGGTCCACCATGCGGAGGACATCCTGCGGCCCGCGCGAGGTGCCCAGCCAGGTTCCGCCGAACTCGTGGATGTTGGCGACCGCTTCGGGAGTGAGGTTCACGATGGCGTGCCCGTATTCCGGGATGAGGCCTTCAAACCCGTATGGGATGCCGTAAATGCGCCGCACGCCATACCGGTAATACGCCTGCATGACGATCGCCCGGATCACGTCGTTGAAGCCCGGGCAGAGGCCACCGCAGGTGACGATCGCGCACGTCGTCTGGGCCGGATCAAAATAGATTTTTTTCCGGGGCCCGGCGACTTCGAAGCACGGGAATTCCTCCCCGTCGGCGATCATGCGCGAGACATCCGGCAGCTCGTGTTTGACGAGGACCCGGTGATCGTCGCTGTAGAATGCATGGCCCGGGGTGCACTCGGCCATGAGCTTTTCGAGGGGCGACGAGATCGTCCGCTCGCCGAGCGAGCGGATGTTCAACGACGCTGGATCGAGTTCCACAGGCACGGGAGGCTCCTACTTGGTTTCCGTATCGAGAGCCGCACGAACTTCGGTTTCGATTTCGGCGTAAAGGGCCGCATCGGCTTTGAGCGCCTCTTTTGCGGCATCGCGCCCCTGGGCAAGCTGGTTGCCCTTGTAGCTCAGCCAGGAGCCCCGCTTTTCGAGGATCCCCTTTTCAATGGCAAGATCAAGGAGCGAGCCCGTGCAGGAAATCCCCTCGTTATACATGATGTCGAACTCCGCCTCGCGGAACGGCGCGGCCACCTTGTTCTTCACGACCTTGACCTTGGTGCGGTTGCCGCTCACCGAGCCGTCGCTGTTTTTGATCGCGCCGATCCGGCGGATGTCCACGCGCACGCTCGAATAAAATTTCAGGGCCTTGCCGCCGGGGGTCGTCTCCGGGTTGCCGAACATGACCCCGATTTTCTCGCGGATCTGGTTCGTGAAGACGCAGACCGTGCGCGCCTTCGAAATGAACGCGGTGAGTTTGCGCAGGGCGTTGCTCATCAGGCGCGCCTGGGCGCCGACGACCGCGTCACCGATCTCGCCCTCAAGCTCGGATTTGGTGACCAGCGCGGCCACCGAGTCGAGAACGATGATGTCGAGGGCATTCGAGCGGACGAGCGTCTCGCAGATCCGGAGCGCCTCCTCGCCGGAACTCGGCTGGGAGACGAGCAGCTCGTCCAAATTTACGCCGAGCTTCTGCGCATACTGGGGATCCAGCGCATGCTCGACATCGATGAAGCCGGCAAGGCCCCCGCGCTTCTGCGCCTGGGCGATGGCCGTGAGGGTCAGGGTGGTTTTTCCGGAGGATTCGGGGCCGTAGATTTCGACAATGCGGCCGCGGGGGAATCCGCCCACGCCCAGCGCCCGGTCGATCAGGATATTGCCCGTCGGAATCACGTCGACCGCCGAGACCGAGGCGTCACCCAGGCGGCGGATCGCCTCGCTGCCGTAGTCTTTTTCAATTTGCTGAAGCGCAAGTTCGAGGTTCTTCGAGCGCGCTGCGGCGGCTTTGTCGTTGGTGTCGTCGGATTTGGCCATGGTGCTTTTCGATTGATTGTGAGGGTGAAGACTATGCGCCCTCGATTCCCCGCATGAAATCAAAAACTCGCGCTGCGATGGAAGAAAGTCCTCCGGTCCGTGATCGGAAGAGGTTTGCTTTTCATCGAAAAAGGGCGCTCTCGGCAGGGAGGTGACCTTGGATTACAACGACACAGGTCAAGAAAAACTGGAATTTTTCCGGTTATTTTTGAACATTTTCCGGTCCTGGAGCGTCTTATCCTTAACCACATTAAGCATATTTCAGCGGAAGTCATTTATGTGCAACCGCTGGGGAGTGCAGAGCGTAACAAAATTCAAATCACTATTATGGCCATCGAAGATTCTGACACAGGATTCCAGCTCTACCTGAGGGAGATTGCCCAGTTTCCGCTTCTGACGGTCGAGGATGAGGTGAAGCTGGCTCGCAAGATCAAGCGCGGAGACCAGGAGGCCCGTGCCCTGATGGTGAGGTCCAACCTGCGCCTGGTGGTGAAAATCGCCCGCGACTACAGCAACTACGGCCTGCCACTTCTGGATTTGATTTCCGAGGGGAACATCGGGCTCATGAAGGCGGTGGAGCGATTCGATCCAAAAAAAGGCGGAAAATTGAGCACCTACGCGGCGTGGTGGATCAAGCAGTCGATCAAGCGTGCCCTGGCGAACCAGAGCAAGACGATCCGCCTGCCGGTTCACCTGGTGGACAAGATCGCGAAGATTCGGCGCGTTTCGACCCAGATGACCGAGGAGCTCGGACGCGAGCCGACCGATGACGAGCTGGCCGAGGAGATCGGGCTTTCATCGGCGAAGGTGACCGCCCTGAAGAGTGCGGCCATCCGGCCGACGTCACTGGATCAGCCGATCGGGGATGACGACTCGACGCAGTTCGGCGAGCTCGTCGGAGACGCCGAGGCGCAGGATCCGTTTGAGATGCTCCGCGACAAGGATTTGCGCGACGAGGTGGGAGATCTGCTGGATGTGCTCGACGAGCGCGAGCGCCGGATTATCAACTGCCGGTTCGGACTCGACGGGAAGAAGCCGAAAACCCTTGAGGAAGTCGGGGTGAAATTCGGTGTGACCCGCGAGCGCATCCGCCAGCTCCAGAATATCGCCCTCTCGAAGCTCCGGAAAGCCCTGGGCAAAAAGGAGCGGCCGAAGTCGGAGGCCCTCGCCTGATTTTCCTTGCGGATTCCTTTGCGGGTGGTGTCGACATGCCGGCTGAAACCGCCTGTCATGTGGTGACATGAAGACGGTGATTCATTGGTTTCGACGGGACCTGAGGATCACGGACAACACCGCCCTGAGCGCGGCCTCGCGGGAAGGGGCGCGCGTCATTCCGGTCTATGTGCTTGGCGGCTGGCGTGGCGCACACCGTTGGACCGGGCCGAATCGCCAGCACTTTCTCTGCGGGTGCCTGGCGTCTTTGGCCGGCAATTTGGAGGCGTCCGGCGGCAGGCTGATCATCCGGCGCGGAGATGCCGTCGGCGAGTTGGAGAGGCTTGCCGTCGAAACGGGGGCGGAGGCGGTGTATTTCAACAGGGATCCCGATCCCCACGGGCGTGCGGTGGAGAAGGATCTTGCGAAAGCCTGCGAACGCCGCGGGGTCCGGATGCATTCGTTCAAGGATGTTTGCATCCACGAAGGGAGCGAAATTCTCAATGGCGAGGGGCAGCCGTTCCGCGTGTTCACGCCCTACTCGAAGGCGTGGGCAAAGGCTTCCAGGCCCGGGATGAGCCCGCGGCCGCGCGATCTGGGCACTCTGGTCGGGATCTCGTCACTGCCTCTTCCGGTGCTTTCGGATTGGGGCCTCGATGGTCCCGCTCAAGATTTGCCGGAAGCCGGAGAAAAGGCTGCAAGGCGGCGTCTCAAAGCATTTCTCTCGAGCGGCCTGGCCCGATATTCGGACTGCCGTGATGTCCCGGGATCCCGGCACACTTCCCGTATTTCGCAGGATCTTCGCTTCGGGCTTCTCTCCATCCGCGAGGTGCTCCATGGGGTGGAGAACGCTGCGGCTGAACTGCCCGCCACCAGCCGCAGGAGCGCGGAGAAGTTTTCCAGCGAACTCGTCTGGAGGGAATTCTACATGCAAATCCTCCGGCATTTTCCCAACGTGCTTTCGGAGGAGTTCAATCCGGTCTTCCGCGGCATGCGGTGGCCCGGCAACGCCCGGAATTTCCAGCGGTGGAAGGACGGCGAGACCGGATTCCCGATCGTGGACGCCGCGATGCGCGAGCTCCGCGAAACCGGGTTCATGCACAACCGGGCCCGCATGATCGCGGCCATGTTCCTCACGAAAGACCTCCACCTCGACTGGAGGCTCGGAGAGCAATACTTCATGCAGCAACTCACCGATGGAGAAATCGCGAGCAACAACGGGGGATGGCAGTGGAGCGCTGGCACGGGAGCCGATGCCGCGCCGTATTTCCGGATCCAGAATCCCTGGACGCAAACGCGCCGATACGATCCCGACGGGGTCTATATCAAAACCTGGATCCCCGAACTCAGGGACATCGCTCCGGAAAAGTTTTTCGAGCCTCCGTCCGCCGGACTGCCCCTGGCCAAAGGTTACCCGCCTCCGGTTGTCGACCATTCGCTGGCCCGCGACATCACGCTGGATCTGTTCGCCGCCCAGAAAGCAAAAAGCCCTCCCGGCGCGAGCCGGAAGGGCTTTTGCTGAGTTTTTGGATTAGAACGTGAAGGTGACCTTGGCTCCGCCGTAAACCGTGCTGGGATCCGTTGTGCCCCAGAGGTTGTAGAAGGCGTAGCTGTAAGCCACATAGCCGGTGACGCTGACGACGCTGCTCAGTTTCACGGGCATTCCGACACCGATTTCGATGTTGTTCGCGCCGTTGAAGAAGTCCGTCGTTCCATCAGAGGTGAGCCTCGGGTTGAACTCGAAGTTCGTGCCGTAAGCGACCCACGGGGTCAGGGAGATGATGTCCTTGTAAACCGGGATGCTGCTGTCCACGCGGAGGAGGAGGTAGCTCGAAGCCGTCTTCACAAGGCCGTTGACGGAAGATCCGTAGTTCGGGCCGAGGTTGAAGTAGTAGGCCAGCGACGGGGTGACCGTCACGGAGCCGAAATGAAGGTTGTAAGCCGCCTTCACATTGAGCTCGTTCGCATACAGGTTCGCGCCCGTCGGGAAGACATAGTAGAAGATATACCCGGCACTGAGGGCGAGATCGCCCATTGTGTGGGTATAGTTCAGGTAGATGTCGTCTTCCTTGTAGGAGGTGTTCTGTGTGCCGAACGCCATCCACGAACCGACGGTCAATGCGTCACTTGGAGTGATGTTCCAGGTGAAGTTGAGGTCGGTCCAGTAGATCCCGGATCCGTAGTTGCTGTTGTTGCCGTAGGAACCGTGGGAAATCACGTTCACGCCGCGGAACATGTAGAGGCTGTCCCAGCCGGTGCTGAGGGATGCCCCCCACCACTTCGTGGGTTCCTCAACCACAACCTTGTCCTTGAATGTTTTTCCATCTCCGGCAAGGAGCGGGCTGCCCGCGAGGACGGCCGCCATGCTCACCATTGATACGATTTTGGTAGCGAGTTTCATTTTGTTTTTTCTTTGTTTTTTTGTGGGAGATCCGGCCGTTATCGGGCTGGTTTTCCCGTTGGTTCATGCCAATTAAGGCATGTTGAGTGCCTCGAAAAGCATATGTCGTGCCAAGTTCGTTATCGGGAGGGATGGAGAAATTAAAACTTTCCCAAAGATTTATTGAACAAATATCCTCATTTGGTTGTCACGTTTTGACCATATCCCGGTCTGAACCGGTTTTCGGCACCGCTTGCCGGGGGTTGCGCGATGTGATACAGGATTTGATTCCCGATATGCCGACCTACGAATACGAGTGTGAGAAGTGCCGGAAGACCTTCGAGGTTTTCCAATCGATGAAAGACCCGGTTTTCAAGACCTGTCCCGAGGGGCAGTGCCGGATGCGGAAGTGGGGCAAGGGAGCGGTGCGCAGGCTTCTCGGCACCGGGGCAGGACTGATTTTCAAGGGCAGCGGATTTTATATCACCGACTACCGGAGCGAGGGCTACAAGGAAGCCGCAAAGAAGGATACCAACGAGGCCAAGCCTGCGGCGAAGTCCGAGGCGAAGGCGGAGAAGCCGAAGAAGGAATCCAAGCCGGCAAAGAAGACCTCATGAGCGTCCGGGTTTGCAGCCAATGCGCATCGGAAAACGATTTGACCCGCGTCTTCTGTGCGAATTGCGGAATGAGGCTTCCCGAGGACGCGGTGGAATCTTCCGGCCAGGCCGCGACAAAGCCCGCTGCCGGAAGTGCTCCGGCACTCCCCAGCCCGGTGGGGAAGCGCCTTTCCAAGCCCGGAAGAAAACCATCCGAGCGGGGGGTCCTCGGCTTTCTATTTTCCCAGTTGCTCTCGGCGGTCCTGATGGCCGCGCTTTTGGCCGCACTGATCCAGATGGTGCGTGAGCCGGACAACATCCCGTCGCGCTCCGGAGAGAGCGGATCTGCCGCGCAGGACGTCTATGAAACTTTGCGAAGCCTGGCTTCCTCCACGCATGCGGGGAGTTGGACCGTCAACCAAAATGCGATCAATTCATTTCTGGAAACCACCATCAAGGCGGCCGCTCCGGACTCCGCGGAGTCGATGGCCGGGGCAAAATTCCAGCGGGCGTTTGTCCGGCTCGGCACCGGGCGCGCGGATTTCGGGATCGAGGAGAATTTTTTGACCCGCAATATTTACCTCCTTCTGGAATTCCAGCCGGAGCTTTCGCCGGAGGGGCTCGGGGTGAAGGTAACGGGCGGCTCGGTCGGCCGGCTTCCCGTCCCCGTTGTTCTTCTCCCGGCATTCTCCCGGCTCTTTCACTCCACGGTTTCCGGGCTTGACCAGCCTCTGGCACCTGTCCGTCGGGCCCGGATGGCATCCATTACCCCCCAGGACGTCAAACTTCAATGGGACGGCAGCGGAACACCTGCGCGCTGATTGCTCTCTGCCTGCTGGCATCGCCCGCTGCGCTTTTTTCCGCGCGGGATTCCTTGCTGTCCGGTCGCACCACAACTTCGTCCGGGCAGTTTGTGATCTATTCAAAAGATGCGGCGCGCCGTTCCCTGATTGCCAAGCGCGCCGAGGAGTGCAGATCGACGTGGAATGCCAAGTTGACTTCAGACGAAAACTGGAAGCATCCGGTCATCATTCAGGATCTGATCGGGAACACCAAACCGCGTGGAGTCGCCGGTGCCCAAACCGCGATTTTCGAGGGAGATGGAGGCGCGCTGAAGGTTCAGATCAGCATTTACGATGCCTCGGTGCTGCACGGTCAGGCGCTCGAGGCGGAGGTTTACCGGGCGCTCGGACTCGAGTGGATTTACAGAAATCATCCGCTGAAAGCCGGGAAAGCCTTTCATTCGCCACCTCCGTGGCTCGTAGAGGCGCTGACCGAGGAGGTGCGGATCCGTGACAATGACACCCCGTCCGGCGTCTATGCGGCGTTGCTGCGGAGCGAACAGCCGCCGAAGATCGAGGATTTCCTGCGCGCAAAACCGGAGTTGATGGAGGCGACCACCCTGACCCTTTACCGGACCCAGGCAAACGCGCTGTTGAAGACTCTGCTTGGCCTGCCCGAGGGGGGGCGGGGACTTGGAACATTTCTGTCCTCCCTAGCCGAGGAAGACAGCGACATGAAGACATTGCTGGCGGCGTTTCCCTCCCTCGGAGGCGAGCCCTCCCGTCTGGGCAAGCTCTGGACGCTTGCCATTGCGAGAGACTCCACATCCAAGGGGGCCGAGCCGCTGAGCGTCGGAGAAACAGACCGCGTCCTCAAGTCCATCTTCGACCTCTCGATCCCGATCGATCCCAAAAAGCCCGGGCTCGGAAATGCATCGGGAGCTGCCGCGCTTCCCGTGATGGCAAAAGGCGAAGGCGGGCCCTACCTCATGCGTCAGAAAGCCGCGGAGCTGCTTGCGCTGGAATTCCGGGCGCATCCGCTGCTCAAGCCGGTCATCGCGGAATACAGAAACATCGCGTCCGTCCTTTCCCAGAAACCCAAGAAAAATCTGGAGAAGGCAATCGAGGAGAACGGGAAAATCCATGACCTCCTCCTGCAGCGGACGGGAAAAGTGGACGATTACATGAACTGGTTCGAGGCCACCCAGCTGGACACCCTGAGCGGGGAATTTTTTGAAGTCACCAATCCACCGGCTTCCGAGCGGCGCAGCGATCCGATCAGTCGGCACCTCGACGCCATCGAGGAGCGCGGGTGGTGACGCGCCGGCTCAGCCCGGATCCGACGATTATTCGCCACGGAGGACACGGAGAGCACGGAGTGAAGAGGGAATAAGGGCAGGTTGCATCGGGACGGATTTGTGCGGTTTGATTTTTGTTCCTCCTCCGTGATCTCTGTGGCTTAAAAACGTTTTTCGGGTTCAGCGCAGAAGGGATATCGCCAGGCTCCTCCAGACGAACCCCCTGTCGACCTTGATGCCTCGACCGGACGGGTCGGCCTCGATTTTTTCAAGGGTGCCTGTTGCGAGTTCGAGGGGCAGGCGGCAGGCGGCCCGGAGGCGGCGGGGACGGACGGCGTCGGCGTAGCTTCCGCCATCGGCAAGGTGGGCGCGGGTGATGGCAATCACCTCGGGGAAAAGCTCCCGGGGGAAGTAGGTCCTCCCCTCCTGCGCATCCGCGTGACGGTCGCGCAGGATGTTGATCCACTGCAGCCCGCACCCGAAGGAAAACCCGAGCCTGCGCATCTCATCGCGGGGCTCCCGGGAGTAATCGGGAAAATACTTGAAGCAGACGTCGGTCCAAAACCCGCCGACGCATCCCGCCACAAGGCCGGTGTAGCGGCGGGCTTCGTCGAGCGCGAGCGGGGCGGGAGAGGGGAAACGTTTCAGATCGAAGATCTGCCCGGAGCGGATGGTGTCCCAGACGCATTCGATTTCCCGCCGGTCGGGTGATGCGCGCAGCATTTCGAGGAGGTCCGGCATGGTTTCGAGCAGCTCCCGCTCGGCGTCGGGGAGGCCATCAAGGGCGTGTGGAAACTGGCGCGGCCAGGATGCGGGAAGCCCGTTGAGAAGTTCGGTGCGGAGTGCCTCCGGAGCATTGGCCAAGTCGGCTATCGAATCGGATGCGCGGGCGAGCAGATAGGCCAGCGAGAGCGTCGGACGGACGGCTCCGGGAAGGAGGCGCAGCGACAGGCTGAACGACCGGGAGACACGTTCCAACAGGCGGTCCGGGAATTCAGGTGGCATCCGGAGTCAGGACGAAAGGACGGTTACGCCCGGTCGAGCCAGGTGCAGTAGGTTTTGACCAGAGCGTCGGAAATTTCGATGAGCCGGAGCTGGGTCTGGTCGAGATACTGGTGGAGTCCGGTGGCAAAAATCGTCTCGATCGTTGTGAAGTCGAGATTCGAGCGGAGCAGGCCGGAGAGGCGTTCGGCCTCGTTCGAGAAATGCGCGCGCTCGCAGCCGGAGATGCTGTGCAACGCGAGGTCGAGCTTGTCCGCGCAAAAGCGAAGCGAGCGGGGGAAGTTGTCGTGGAGAATCAGAAAGGCGGCGACCCCCCAACTGGTGACCTGCCCGTGCGAAATTTTCAGGAATGCCTCCATCGCGCTGCACGAGCGGAGCACGGCCATCCACTGGGTGATATCCACCGTTCCGCCGATCTGCTCCCCGGTCGGCAGGAGGATGTGGTATTTGATGTCGAGAACGCGCGAGGTCGAGTCCGCCCGCTCAAGGAATTTTCCCGCCTGCAGGAACTGCCACCCCTCGCCGTGGGTCATCGTGGCGTCGGTGATGCCCTGGAAAGAATGGAGGCTGTCCACGAGCGAGCGGTAGAAGTCGATCGGGCTCTCGACGAACGCGGCCCGGGCGGACTTGCTGAGAAGATAGAGGTAGAGGCGGTTGATCTGCTCCCACATCTCGCTCGAGATCTGCTCGCGGACCATGCGCGCGTTTTCGCGGGCATGGGTGACGCAGGAGATGATTGAGTGGTGGTTGCTTTTCTCAAACGTGACGAACTCCATGACCGCGTCGCCGGAAATCGCCTCGTGGAGATCGCTGAAAAGCTCCTGATCTTCAAGCGTCGCGAGGATCGGAAGCCAATACTGCTGGACGGTGCCCTCGTTCTGGTCCTCGAAATCGAGCATGAGCTGGATGTTCACGTCCAGAACGCGCGCGTTCGCCTCGGCCCGCTCCATGTAGCGGCTGAGCCAGAAGCAGGCATCTGCGACGCGGCTCAGCATGGATGCCCCCCTTCGTCCAGAACCCATGTGTCCTTGCTGCCGCCGCCCTGCGAGGAGTTGACCACGAGCGAGCCCTTGCGCATGGCGACACGCGTGAGGCCGCCGGGAATGATGGTCGTCTTCTCTCCGGAGAGGATATACGGGCGCAGGTCGATGTGCCGGCCCTCGACCTTGCCGTCGATGTAGCAGGGCGAGCGGGAAAGCTGGATGACCGGCTGCGCGATGTAGCCGCGCGGATCGGCGATGATGGCCGCCCGGAATTTTTCGATCTCCTCCTTTGAAGCATGCGGACCGATCATCATGCCGTATCCGCCGCTCTCGTTCGCCGCCTTGACGACGAGTTCCGGGAGGTGGTCGAGGATGAATTTCCGGTCGCTCCCGACCGCCGAAAGATACGTTTCGACATTCGGCAGAACAGGCTCCTCGCCGAGGTAGAACTTGATCATCGCGGGAACGTAGTAGTAGGTGACCTTGTCGTCCGCGACGCCGGTGCCGAGCGCATTCGCGAGGGTCACATTCCCCGCGCGGTAGGCCTCGACGATCCCGGGCACCCCGAGCACCGAGTCCTTCCGGAAAACCGTGGGGTCGAGAAAGTCGTCGTCAATCCTCCGATAGATGACGTCCACCTGCTGCAGCCCCTTGGTGGTCTTCATGAAGACGCAAGAATCCTTCACCACGAGATCCGGTCCGACGACAATTTCGATCCCCATCGCGCGGGCAAGGAACGAGTGCTCGAAATAGGCCGAGTTATAAACACCGGGGGTAAGGACGACGACGGTCGGGTTTGGGTTCCCGTTGGGAGCGGAATAGCGCAGCGTGGCCAGAAGCTCCTGCGGGTAGCGTCCGACCGGGCGGACGGCGTGCCGGTCGAAAAGCCTCGGGAAAACCCGCTTCATCGCCTGGCGGTTTTCGAGGAGATAAGATACTCCCGACGGGCAGCGCCCGTTGTCTTCCAGAACCATGTAGCGCCCGTCGGCCCCCCGGATCAAATCCGTTCCGCAGACGTGGATGTAGATGTTGTGGGGCAGGTCGAAGCCGACAAGCTCCGGACGAAAATGCTTCGCGCTCCGGACGATCTCTTCGGGAATGATCCCCTCCTTCACGATCCGCTGGTCGTGATAAATGTCGTGCAGGAAAAGGTTCAGCGCGTTGAGCCGCTGGACGAGGCCTTTTTCGATCACCGCCCATTCGTCGGCGGGGATGATCCTCGGGATCAGGTCGAACGGCATGATCCGTTCCGTGCCCTCGTCGCCGCTGTAGACCGTGAACGTGATCCCCTGGTTCAAATACGAGCGCTCGGCCAGCGAGCGCTTGCGGTCGAATTCCATCGGGTCCATCCCCGCGAAGCGGTCCAGCAACTGGCTGTAGTGCGGGCGGACGCTGCCGTCGGACGAAAACATCTCGTCAAAAAACGGACCCGTTTCGTATTTCTGGAAAAACCCCTGCATCCCGAAGGGAAACCTTGCAGAGCCGACGGAACAAGAAAAGCGGAAAATGACAACGCGAAAACGCCGCTACTTTCCGATGCAGAAACGGCCGAAAATTTCGCCGAGGATTTCCTCGGTATCGGCCGAGCCGGTGATGCGTCCGACTGCGTCCAGGGCGGCGCGGAGTTCGATGGCGGGAATTTCCGGGGGAGCTCCGGACCCGAGAAGACCCGCTGCGGATTTCA
The DNA here is from genome assembly GCA_964431635.1 of uncultured Chthoniobacter sp. Lineage (GTDB taxonomy): Bacteria > Verrucomicrobiota > Verrucomicrobiia > Chthoniobacterales > Terrimicrobiaceae > QYQL01. The sequence goes on from CAYSKK010000014.1 coordinate 93,961, forward strand.
ACGAGGAGGCGGCGGATTCCAGGAGAATCTTGTGGCGGGCGTTGACGGAGGCGAGGGATTGCCCGGCTGAGAGGTGGCTGCCGCAGGTCTCGCGGAGCATGGCATCGACGAGTTCCGGAAGCCCCTCGCCGGTCTTCGATGAAACCCTGATCGCGGAGGCGGGGAGATTTCCGTCGCGCGGCACGAGATCCACCTTGTTTGTGACGAGGATTTCGCGTTCGCGCAGGGCGGGTTCTTGAAAATCGATCGAGGCATCGACGACGTGCAGGACGAGGTCGGCCTGTTCGATTGTCCGCCGCGCCCGTTCGACTCCCTCGCGTTCGACCGGGTCGTCCGTCTCGCGGAGCCCGGCCGTGTCGGTGAGGCGGAAGAGGATCCCCCGCAGGCAGGCGGCTTCCTCGATCGTGTCGCGCGTGGTGCCGGGGACCGGGCTGACAATCGCCCGCTCCATCCCGAGCAGGCGGTTGAGAAGGCTGGATTTTCCGGCATTCGGCGGCCCAACGATCGCGACCCGCACGCCCTCGCGCAGGACGCGTCCGCTCTCCGCCGTCGCCAGCAGCCTCGCGATGCGGTCTCCGGAAGCTGCGATCATCTGGAGAAGAGATTCTCCTGCGGCTGGATCGATGCCTTCCTCCGGAAAATCGATCCAGGCTTCGAGGTGGGCAACGATTTCGAGGATGCCGGCGCGGATGGCATCCGCTTCCTCGCCGATCCGGCCCTGAAGCTGCTCCGCGGCGGCGCGCATCGCGAGCGGGGTGCGCGCGCTGATGAGGTCCATGACCGCTTCGGCGCGCGTCAGTTCGATCTTGCCGTTCAGATACGCTCTCTGGGTGAACTCCCCAGGTTCGGCTGCGCGAGCGCCCTGCCTCAGGATCAGCTCCAGAATATGCGCGGCGAGGAGGATGCCTCCGTGACATCCGATTTCCGCCATGTTTTCTCCCGTGTAGCTTGATGGCGCGGGAAACACCGTCGCGAGAACCTGATCGACGGTCGCGCCATTTTCGATGATGCGGCCGAGGGTGGCACGGCGAGGAGTCTGCGGTCGCGCCACGGGTTGAAACACCTTATCGAGAATGGCGACCGCCTCCGGGCCCGAGATGCGAATCACTGCCACGGCCCCCTCTCCCGGCGGAGTGGAGATGGCGGCGATGGTGTCTCCCGGTTGCATGGATCAGGCGAGCTTTTCGCGCGGAATGGCACCCTCCGAGTCCATGGCTTTGAGTTCGGAGATGAAGCGCCGGTTCTGGTCCATCGTGCCCACCGAGACGCGGATCCATTCCGGCAGCTTGTAGCTGTGCATGGCGCGCACGATCAGGCCGCGTCGAAGGAGCGTCTGAAAGACAGCATCCCCGTCGCCGACCCGCACGAGAACGAAGTTGGCGACGCTCGGAACGAATTCCAACCCCATCGCCGTGAACTCGGCCTGAAGGTAATTCCGTCCCTCGTGGGTGAGCTCCCGCGTCTTCCGCATGTGGTCCGCGTCTTCGAGGCCCGCCAGCGCGCCCGCCTGGGCAATCCCGTTCGCGTTGAACGGCTGCCGGGTTTTTTGCAGGACGCCGGCAACCTTTTCCGCCGCCAGGCCGTAGCCGATGCGGAGGTTGGCGAGCCCCTGGATTTTCGAGAACGTGCGCATGACCACGACGTTCCGTCCCTCCCGGACATACCTGATGACATCCGGCGGGTTGTCGAGAAATTCGAAATACGCCTCGTCAAAGATGACAAGGACATGGTCCGGGACGCGGGCCATGAACCGGTCGATCGCCTCCTGTCCGACCATCGTGCCCGTCGGGTTGTTCGGGTTTGCGATGAAGAGCTGGCGGGTTTTTGCCGTGACGGCGGCCAGCATCGCATCGAGGTCATGAGTGTAGCCGGGATCCGGCACCTCCACGGTCGTCGCGCCGAAAAGCTGCGCCATGAGGGTGTAGACCGCGAAAGAATGCTTCGCCGTGACCACCTCGTCGCCCGGTCGGAGGAACGCATGGCCGATGAATTCAATGATCTCGTTCGATCCGTTGCCGAGCAGGACATTCTCGCGCTTGAGGCCGAGTTTTTGTGCGATGCCGTTCCGCAGCGCCCAGCCGCCGCCGTCCGGATAGAAGTGTGCGCGGTTGAGTGCCTCCCGCATGGCTTCGAGAGCCCGGGGCGACGGGCCGAGCGGATTTTCATTCGAGGCGAGCTTGATGATCTGAGCCGGTTCGAGGCCCATTTCGCGGGCCAGTTCCTCGACCGGTTTTCCCGGTTCGTAGGCGACAAGGTCCAGGACATGCTGGTGAGCGGAATTCCACATAGAGCTGTTCATTGTGGAATTTTTCCCCGGTTGCGTCAAATGTGCAGCGGAACCAATCCAAAAACCATGCGCGCCACCGTCATCCTGTTCTTTATCCTGTCCATCGCGGCACCGGCCCTTGAAATCGAGGGCGTGAGCATTCCGCCGACCGCGACCGTGTCAGGTCAAACCCTCCGGCTCAACGGTGCGGGGGTCAGGACAGTCGTTTTGCTCATCGTTCCGGTGAAGGCGTATGTCGGGTCATTCTACGCACCGGCGCCGCTGCGGTCGGAAAAGGCGGTCATGGCTTCCTCCGGCCCGATGCAATTCAACTTCACATTTCTCCAAGCAGTGCCTCAGGGCCAGGTGACCCGCGCGTGGCAGGCGCAGTTTGAGGACAGCGTGTCTTATACCTATCCGGGATTTGCGGGGGACCGGGACGCCTTCATCAAAATGTTCGGGGCTTTGAAGAGGGGAGGGATGGAGACGGTCGAACTCGATGAGGATGTCACACGGTGCTACGACAACGGTATCCTCAAGGGATCCGTGCAGGGCAGAGATTTTCAAAAGGCCTTTTTGAGCCTCTGGTTCGGCTCAAATCCGGTGATGCCTTCCCTGAAATCCGCGCTGCTGGGGAAGTGACGTTGCGGGGATTCTCTTCCTATCCGGGTTTCACCAGCACATGGACGGTGATTTCCGGAGGGCAGAAGAGCCGTGCGGCGACTCCGCAGGCGCCCGTGCCGCGCGAGGTGTAGCCTGGCATGCCGCCCTCCACCCACGGCCCGGCAAGGAGGCGGTGGGGGACGGGGGCATTCCTCAATACGGGAATTCCTCCCGGCAGGCAGAGCTGTCCGCCGTGGGTGTGACCGCAGAGCATGAGGGAATAGCCGAGCGCGGCGGCCTCTTTGGCCACCTGCGGGCTGTGAGCCAGGAGGATCCTGGTGGAGTCCGGCGGAATTCCGAGCCCCGCGCGGGCGAGGTCGTGGGTCTGGAAAAACCTCGGGTCATCGACGCCGCAAAGATAAATCCGCTGATCGCCGCGTGTGATGGCAGCATTTTCGTTCAGCAGGACGGGCAGTCCCGCCCGCTCGAAGAAAGCGACGCGGCTCAGGAAATCGTGGTTTCCAAACACGCAGAACCTCGGATGGGGGAGCTTCGGGATGAGGCGCAGCATCAACTTGAGCGAAAGGTCTCCGCTCTGCCCGAGATGGTCGTGGTAGTCGCCGGTCAGAACAACCGCGTCGCAGGCGATCCCGGCAATGATTTTTTCGACGACATCCATCAGCGCAGGTTCCAGATCGCAATGGAGGTCGGAAATTTGAGCGAGGCGGAATCCCTCGAATGCCGGGGGAAGGCCGGGCACAGGGACGCGGTTTTCAACCACCCGGACATCGAGAAAATTCCGGCGAGCGACGCCGGCGAGTCCGGCCATCCGGATGCAGGCCGCAATCAGGGAATCCTTCCGGACCGATGCCGTTCCGGATTTTTTCCGGAGAAGCCGCCGCTCCCGCTCCAACCTCCGCTCCAGTGTCCCGCTGCCCATCCGGCCGGCAAGCGACGCAAGTTCATCGTTGGTGAGGCGGGTCATCCCTCGAGAGTAATCCCGGCACCCGCTTCGCGTTAATCGAAAAAAGACGCTTTGCCTGCGGGGGAAAAAACGTTCTGTTTGGGGGAGCGATGGAGTTTCTTTTTGACCGCGCGGAGAAACCGGCCCCCTTGTGGGCGAAAGGCGCGACCGTTTGCGCCCTGCTCGCGGGGTATTCCGCTTTGTGCGTCTGGGTGTTCTCCGTTTCGATGATGAAGTGGGAGAAGGTCTGGGAATACCGGGTGGTGTTCCTGAACGGATGGATGACAACCGTGGGGATCTCGGCCGCAGCCCTTGTGCTGAGCACGCTGTTCGGGATCGCGGCCGCGCTCGCGCGGAGGAGCGCGTTCCTTCCACTCAAATACACGGCGGTGTTCTACGTCGAGACCGTGCGCGGGCTTCCGCTCCTGTTTCTTATATTTTTCGGCTTTTATGGTGTCGCCCACATCATCGGCTGGGACGACCGGATGGCGGTCGGCGTGCTTGTCCTGTCGCTCTTCAGCGGGGCCTATATCGCGGAGGTCATCCGCGCGGGGATTGAGAGCGTGGGGCGCTCGCAGTGGGATTCGGCGCGCGCGATCGGGCTGACTCCGGCGCAGGCCTACAGGTTCGTGATTTTTCCCCAGGTGTTGAAGCAGACCCTGCCGCCGCTCGCGGGGCAGTTCGCCTCACTCATCAAGGATTCCTCGCTTTTATCCATCGTCGGAATTTCCGAGCTGACATTTGCCGCCCAGCAGGTGAACTCGGCGACCTACTCGACCTTCGAGGCCTACCTTCCTCTCGGCGTGTGCTATCTCCTCCTTACGCTCCCTCTTTCGTTGTGGACAAAATCCCTGGAGGCCCGTGTTCGCTATGAGGCGTAGGGAATCATTGTTTCTGGCATCTGTCTTCCTGGCGGGATGCGCGGCTCCCGAGGTTTTTTCCGAACCCCGTGAGTGCGTGGTCAGGAGCGAGGCGGATTTGTTTTGCCTTGGCCCGGCCCAGCCCGGCCCGCCGGAAAAGCTCCCACGGGGAACCCTCTCCGAAGTTCTGAGAAACGATGCCTCGTATTCTTTCGTCAAGCTGGGGGATGGCGGGACCGGTTGCCTGGCATCGTCGTGCATCGCTCCCGCGTCGCCACCGCTATGAGGATCGGACTCGTCCATGTCACGAAAGCCTTTGGTGCGAACCGTGTGCTCGACAGGGTTTCCTTCGAGGCGGAATTCGGCCACACGCTGGCGCTGGTCGGCCCGTCAGGCGGCGGAAAATCCACGCTGCTGCGCCTGCTTGCGGGGCTGGACCGGCCGGATTCCGGCGGGATTATTGTGGACGGTTTGGAGCTTCCGAAATCCGAGGAGAGCCTCCGCCTTTACCGTCGGAAAATCGGGATCGTGTTCCAGGCCTACAACCTTTTTCCGCACCTCAGCGCGCGCGACAATGTGATGCTTCCGCTGCTTCAGGTGCATGGGTTTTCAAAGGCCGCCGCCGCCGATCGCGCGGACGAAGTGCTGGTGAGGTTCCAACTTTCCGCCCATGCGGGCAAGCAGCCCGGACTCCTGAGCGGGGGCCAGCGTCAGAGGGTCGCCATTGCGCGGGCGCTTGCGATCGATCCGGAATTTCTTCTGCTCGACGAGCCGACATCCGCGCTCGATCCCGAGATGACGGCGGAGGTGCTGGATGTCATCGCCGAACTGCGGGAGTCGGGGAAGCCGACCATCCTCGTGACCCACGAAATGGGGTTCGCCCGCCAGTCTGCCGACCTGGTCGCCTTTGTGGCCGAGGGGGGGATTTGCGAATGCCGCCCGGCGGAGGAATTTTTCGGAAACCCCGCATCGCCCGCGACGCGGAGATTCCTCGAAAAAATTCTGAAATACTGAGGAGCCGGTTATCTACTGCGGGCCCGGGAGAAGGATCGCGCGGGAGAGGATTCCGCCCGAGATGTTTTTCGCGGCAAAACCGTTTTGAACAAGGATCCGCGTCGCGTAGTAGGCGCGCTGGCCGGAGTGGCAATAGACGAGAATCTCCCGGTCCTTCGGAAGATCGCCCAGACGCTCCCGCAGGCCGTTGAGCGGGATGTTGACGGCTCCCGGCGCGTGGCCATCGGAAAATTCGTCCGGGTCGCGCACATCGAGCAGAAATCCCGCCACGCCGGAATTCCAATGGCTCAGAGGCATGTCGTTCCGGAGGACATCCGCCGCAACCATGCCGGCAAAATTGACCGGGTCCTTCGCGCCTCCGAACTGCGGAGCGTAGCAGAGCTCCGCCTCCTCGAGGTCGTAGACCGTTCCCTCCATCTGGATCGCCATGGCAATCGCATCGATCCGCTTGTCGATGCCGTCCTCTCCGGCGGCCTGCGCCCCGAGGAGCCGTCCGTCGGACTTCCGGAAAATCACCTTCATCGAAAGCATCTTCGCGCCCGGGTAGTAGCCGGCATGGGACCGCGGGGCGATGTAGATTTTTTCGAAATCCGCATCCCCGATGCGGACGAGCAGTTTTTCGCTTGCTCCGGTGGATGCGACCGCGAGCCCGAAGACCCCGCAGATCGCGGTGCCCTGGGTTCCGCGGTATCGCGAGTCGCGTCCGGCGATCACGTCGGCCGCAATCCGGCCCTGGCGGTTCGCAGGCCCCGCGAGCGGAATGAGAGTCGGCTGGCCGGTCACAAAATCCGTCACTTCCACCGCGTCCCCGACAGCGAAGATGTCCGGGTTGCTGGTGCGCATGTGCGAGTCCACGCGGATCCCGCCGCGACCGCCGAGCTCGAGCCCGGCCTGTTTGGCCAGCGAGGTTTCCGGCCGGACACCGATTGCAAGGATCACGATGTCTGCGGGATGCGCGGCACCGGATTTCGTGAGCACCTCGAGCCCGCCTCCGGATTCCTGAAACCCCGCCACGGCGTCACCGAGAGCCAGCCGGACGCCGTGCTTTTCCAGATGGTGTTCGACAAGCCGCGCGATCTCGGGATCGAGCGGAGGCATCACCTGGTCGAGCATTTCGACCACCGTCACCTCGAGTCCGCGGTGGACCAGATTCTCCGCCATTTCCAGGCCGATGAACCCGCCGCCGACGACGACCGCACGCTTCGCCCCCCGCGCGTCGATCCACGCCCGGATATTCCTCGCATCCGGAACGGTCCTCACGGTGAAAATTCCCGGAAGATCAATCCCGGGCAGGGGCGGACGGATCGGCGCCGCCCCGGGAGAGAGCACCAGCTTGTCGTAGGACTCGATGCGGGTTTCTCCCGTCTCCACATTCTTCAACTCCACGGTTTTCGTCTCCGTGGAGATCCTGGTCGCCTCGCACCGGGTGCGCACGTCGATCCGGAATCGCTCGCGAAAAAGCTGCTCGTCGGCCACCAGCAGGCTGGATTCCTTTTCAATGACCCCACCCACATGGTAGGGGAGCCCGCAGTTCGCGAAGGATACATAGGGGCCTTGATCCACCATCAGGATCTCCGCCTTTTCATCCAGCCTCCGCAGGCGAGCAGCGCAGGAGGCCCCTCCCGCGACTCCGCCCACGATGACGACCTTCATTTGTGGTCTCCTCCGCAGCAGGTGACGTGCTTGGAGCTTCCCGGGCAACAGGGTGCTCCAGAAGTGTTCCAGGGCATCCTCGCTACCACCATCGCCAGCGGACAGATATCCGTGATGCCCGCAAAAATCATGCCCGCTCCGACAAATCCCGCCAGCACATACCACGCCGGGTTCAGCACCGTGCCAAGAATCACTCCCGCCAAAACGAGCAATCCCATGACGATCCGCATCTGCCGGTCCAGCGGCAGCACGCACCGCTCGCCGCGCTGGCACGGCTTGCCTGAGGCCTTCCATGCGTTCACGCCGCCTTCCAACACCACAAGATTCTTCACACCGGCCGCCTCAAGTTTTTCCGCCGCCTGCTTCGCACGGATGCCACCCTGGCAGACCACCACGCACCGCCGGCTGCCGTCCAGCTTCGCCGCCCAGGCCCCGGCATTCAACTCCTGGAGCGGATCGCATTCCGAACCTTCGATATGCTCGGAGGCAAACTCCCCCCGCGACCGCACGTCCAACAAAAAATCCCCGTTCTTCACTTCTCCCGCTTTGATGGTTTTCATAATTTTGAAATAATACTATATAACCATACACGCAAGTATTGCAAGAAAAAGATGTTCCTGGCGCGCTTCGGGGTTTGATGGAGGGAGGCGGGCGTTGAAGGTGCGTCCGGCTATTTTTTATCCGGCGGCTCGAAGAGGCTCTTGTATTGGGGATAGCCCTCTTTTTCGAGGTCTTCGGCAGGGATGAAGCGGAGGGCCGCGGAATTGATGCAGTAGCGGACGCCGGTCGGGGCGGGACCATCGGGGAAGAGATGTCCGAGGTGGGAGTCCCCCTTGACCGAACGGACCTCGGTGCGGACCATTCCGTGTGAGACATCCCTCTTCTCCTCGACCGCGGCCTCGTCGATCGTGCGGGTGAAACTCGGCCATCCGCTGCCGGAGTCGAATTTGTCCTTCGAGCTGAAGAGCGGCTGGCCGGAGACGATGCAGACGTAGATCCCGTCGCGGTGGTTGTCCCAGAATTCGTTTTTGAACGGCGGCTCCGTCCCGCACTGGGCGGTGACGAATTGTTGGAGAGGTGTGAGCATGGGTTTGGGGTCTTCGGCACGCGCGGCGAATGCGGCCAGCGTGAAAAGGATCAGCGCGGCGGTTTTCATTGCCGGACCCTCGCACGAGAAACTGATCTTCGCCAACGGGAATTAATCTATGGGGCGGCACGGCGGCCATCCCTCCGCGCCTGTCCTGTCGGATTGAATTGGAAGTCAGCCGTCGAACCTGCGGCGGCGGCGGAGGTTCCAGATCATGAACGAGGTTCCGATGCCGATGAGGAGCCAGGTTTTCGGCTCGGGGACGGTGATCAGGAAGTTATCCATCGTCACGGTGCCCGTGCCCGCAGTGAAGGCGAATTTCAGATCCGTCATGCTCTGTGTGGTGGTGGTCACGGCCACATCGTTGAAGAGCAACGACGTTCCCGCCCATATATCCGTGGTGTTGTTGGCGACAGACACGCTGGTTCCCAGCGGCGACGTGTAGCTGAACGAGCTGCCCGAATTGTTGAGAACCCACATCATGGACTGCGTCCCGGACAGGTTTCCGCTGTTGGTGCCATTCTGAATATCACGGATTTGGAATGTTCCGTCTGTTGCGGTGAAGTTCAGCGCGAAGCGGGCATACGTGTTGGCGATCGTTTCCGCCGAGTTGGTTGTGCCGAATCCGGACCCGACCTGCCAGACGGCCGCCGTGGTCTGCGCCGCGGAGTTTCCGCTGACAGAAAGATCGAAGCGGTAGATCATCGTTGCCGGCACCGGGCTGAAATCTGTTGTCCTGGAAAACGACCCGGCATTTGCGGCCGCTCGCGTAAAGGACAGGTTGTTGGCTGCCGTGGAAATCGTGACTCCGGCTCCCGATGTGGAAATGGCGTTCCATTGGCCGGAGTCGGGCGTCGCCGAAATATAGGAGCTCAGCGTCGTCGAGCTGGAGAAGTTTTGATCGAGCAATATCTGCGCGTTCACCCCCGCCAGCGAGACCGCCGCGAGGCCGATGATTGTGAGGATTTTTTTCATGTTGTTCTTTGTTTATGTGTTTCGTTTTGCCACGCCGATACGCCACTGGCAAGCCGCAGTGAAACAGCACCTTAGGCGTTTCGCATTCATCCAAGAGAACCAAGGGAACAATGCGGGAGGGCTCCCCTCTTCCGGTTCCGTCCCGAAAGCAGACCCTTGACCGCCCGACAACTGCGGCTGCGGGCAGCCGGAACAACATGGCGGCCCGCACTTATTTCGGTGGCAAAAATGCCAGAGCGCTTTCCGCGCGCAACCTGTGATTTGTTACGTTTCTGTCACAGATTGACGGTGCGGAAAACTCCCGTGAAACCGAGAGCATCTCGCGTGCCAGATTGCGCGGCGCGCGCAATTCCCGATCCAGCAATTATCCGTTGACCGGCGGGCAGGAGCAGAAGACGTGACGGTCGCCGTAGACGTTGTCGATGCGGGCGACAGAGGGCCAGAACTTGTTCTCGCGCAGCCAGGGAGCCGGCCACGCCGCGGTCGCGCGGCTGTAGGGGCGGTCCCAGTCGTCGGCGGTGACAGCAGCCGCGGTATGCGGTGCGTTCTTGAGCGGGTTGTTCGCGCGGTCGAGCGCGCCGTTCTCGATGGCGGTGAGTTCGCCATGGATCGTGATCATGGCATCGCAAAACCGGTCCAGTTCGGCTTGAGACTCGCTTTCCGTCGGCTCGACCATGAGGGTGCCGGGGACCGGCCAGCTCATCGTGGGCGCATGGAATCCGAAATCCATGAGGCGCTTGGCGACGTCTTCGACTTCGATGCCCGCGCGCTGCTTCCATTCGCGGAGATCGAGGATGCACTCGTGGGCGACGCGTCCCTTTGTCCCCTTGTAGAGGACGGGGAAATATTTTTCGAGGCGTGCGGCGATATAGTTTGCGTTGAGGATGGCGACCGAGGTGGCGTCGCGGAGCCCGGCGGGCCCCATCATGGCCACATACATCCAGGAGATGACGAGGATGCTGGCGCTGCCATACCGGGCCTGGGAGACCGGTCCGGCAGGGGATCCCTTGACGAGCGGGTTGCCGGGCAGGAACGGCACGAGGTGGGCTGCGACGCCGATCGGTCCGACACCGGGTCCCCCGCCACCGTGCGGGATGCAAAATGTTTTGTGCAGATTGAGGTGGCAGACATCCGCCCCGATGTCCCCCGGGCGGCAGAGCCCGACCTGCGCGTTCATGTTCGCGCCATCCATGTAGACCTGTCCGCCGGCCGCGTGCACGATCCGGCAGATTTCCGTGATGCCCTCCTCGAAGACCCCATGCGTCGAGGGATAGGTCACCATGATCGCAGCGAGCGAGTCGCGGTGGGCGTCCGCCTTCGCACGCAGGTCCGCGATGTCGATGTTGCCGGAGGAATCACAGGCAACCGGGACGACCCGCATGCCGGCCATGGCCGCGCTGGCGGGATTGGTGCCGTGGGCGGAGGTCGGGATGAGGCAGACGTCGCGGTGCGCATTTCCGCGCGAGCGGTGCCAGGCGCGGATCGCGAGGAGTCCGGCGTATTCGCCCTGCGAGCCGGCATTCGGCTGGAGCGACACGGCTGCGAAACCGGTGATCTCCGCCAGCCAGGTCTCGAGCTGGGCGGCCATCTCAAAATAGCCTGCCGCCTGATCGTGAGGCACAAGCGGATGAAGCGAGGACACGGATTCCCATGTCACCGGAAGCATCTCCGATGTCGCATTGAGCTTCATCGTGCAGGATCCGAGCGGGATCATCGAGGTCGTGAGCGAGAGATCCTTCGCCTCAAGCCGCCGGATGTAGCGGAGCATCCCGGTTTCCGTGTGATGGGAGCGGAAGACCGGGTGCGTGAGGAAGTCCGACGTCCGGCGCAGTGACGCGCCGATGACTTCCGGAAGGTTCTCGGAAAAGTCCCCCGGTGTTCCGCCGAAAACCTCGAGAATTGGAGTGAGGTCCCCGGTCGTCTCGTCCAGTGCGATCGCGACCGCGTGGTCGTCGAGCTTGCGGATGTTGATCCCGCGGGCGGCGGCGCGGAGGACGCATTCGTCCGCATGCCTGCTGCCGAGCCAGACGCGCACGGTGTCGAAGAACGGTCCGGGATGGACCGCGTGGCCGAGGTGTTGGAGCGAGCCGGCGAGACGCAGGGCGAGGCGGTGGACGCGCCCCGCGATCTCCCTCAATCCCTCCGGTCCGTGATAGACCGCATACATCGAGGCCATGACAGCCAGGAGGACCTGTGCCGTGCAGATGTTGCTCGTGGCCTTTTCCCGGCGGATGTGCTGTTCGCGGGTCTGGAGAGTGAGGCGCAAAGCCGGGCATCCGGCGGCGTCCTTCGAGACACCCACGAGGCGGCCGGGCATCCGGCGCTTGTGCTCATCGCGCGTGGCAAGGAAGGCGGCGTGCGGTCCGCCGAATCCCGGAGGGACCCCGAACCTCTGCGCCGAGCCGATGACGATGTCCGCGCCGAGCTCTCCCGGCGGCGTGATCATCGTGAGGGCCAGCAGATCCGCGGCGACAACGGCCAGCGCGCCGGATTCGTGGGTGCGGGTGATGACGGACGCGAGATCGCAGATGGTGCCGTCCGTCGCGGGATACTGGAACAGCGCGCCGAAGACCGGTTCCTGCGGACCGGACTCGGCCGGGCCCGTGACGATGCGGATGCCCAGCGGTTCCGCGCGGGTGTGCAGGAGGGCGATCGTCTGCGGGTGGCAGTGGTCGGCCACAAAAAATGCCTCTCCCCCCTTGATGTCATGACAGAGCGCCATCGCCTCGGCGGCCGCCGTGGCCTCGTCGAGCAGCGAGGCGTTGGAAATCTGCATGCCGGTGAGGTCGCAGACCATGGTCTGAAAATTCAGCAGCGCCTCCAGCCGGCCCTGTGCGATTTCCGCCTGATAGGGTGTGTAGGCGGTATACCATCCGGGATTCTCAAGGATGTTTCTCCGGATCACCGCCGGCGTGAACGTCCCGTGGTAACCCGCGCCGATGAACGACTGCGCGATGACATTGCGGTCCATGAGGGCCCGCAGGTCGGAGAGCGCCTGCTCCTCGGTGCGGGCGGGCGGCAGCGCCAGGTCGCGGCCGAGCCGGATCGCCGCGGGAACGGTTTCCGCGATCAGCGCGTCAAGGGACGGCGAGCCAACCGTGCGGAGCATCGCTTCCATTTCCGCCGCGCACGGCCCGATATGACGGTCGGCGAATGCGCTCATTCCCCGATCTGGGCCTTGTAGGCGGCGGGGTCTTTGAGGGCGGCGAGCTCGCCGGGATTCGCGAGGCGGATCTTGAAAATCCACCCCTCGCCGAACGGGTCGGTATTGAGGAGTGCCGGGGTCTGGTCGAGGGCGTCATTGCGCGCGATGATTTCGCCCGAAACCGGAGAGTAAATGTCGCTGGCCGCCTTGACGGATTCGACGACGGCGGCGACGTCGCCCGCCTTGAAGGATTTGCCGACCGCCGGAGGTTCGGCGAAAACGATGTCGGTGAGTTCAGCCTGGGCGTGTTCGGTGATGCCAACCGTGCCGGTGTCCCCCTCGACGAGGATCCATTCGTGGCTTTCTGTGTAGCGGAGATTATCAGGGACGTTCATGGGTCTTTTTGGTAAAGGGGTTTTTTGTGAACGCAAGCGCGGAATTTTTTCCCCCGCACCTCGATTTCGATTTCCTGCCCCGGCTTCGACGCGGCCGCCGGGAGGTAGGCCATGGCGATTCCGCAGCCGAGCGAGGGAGAGAGGGCACCGCTCGTGGTCTCGGCAACCTGGATGCCATCCAGAAAAACCGGGTAGTGCGAGCGGATCGGCGGGGATTTTTCCAGAACCTTCAAGGCGGAGAGGCGCCGCACGGGACCGGTGGCTTTCTGTGCGAGAAGAGCCTCCTTTCCGACGAAATCCGGCTTGCTGAAGTCGACAAAAAACCCGAGCCCGGCCTCAAGGGGCGAGTGGTCGGGTGAGAGATCGGAACCGTTGAGCGGGTAGCACATCTCGAGGCGCAGGGTGTCGCGCGCGCCGAGGCCGCAGGGCTTCGCGCCCGCTGCGAGCGTCTTTTCCCATGAGGCCGCGGCTTCCGCCGCCGGCACGATCCATTCGAATCCCTTTTCCCCAGTGTAGCCGGTGGTCACGATGAAGCCGTCGCCGATTTCCAGGACGCGGTTGCGCTCGTGGGGCATGCTCCGCCCGAAAAGTTTTTCAAAAATCCCGCCCGCGCGCGGCCCCTGGATGGCCAGCGCGCCAAAGTCCGAGCTCCGGTTCTCGAAGGTGACGCCTTCGGAGAGACGCGCCTTCATCCAGGCGGCATCCTCGTCGATTTTGGCGGCATTGACGACGAGGAGAAACTCCTCCGCATCGAGCCGGTAGACGATGAGATCGTCGATCACCCCACCCTGTTCGTTCAGCATCAGGGAATAGTGGGCGTGCCCGGCGGCGAGCGCGGCGGCATTGTTGGTGAGAAGCGAATTCAGCCAGCCCGCGCACGCCGGGCCGCTGACAAAGAATTCGCCCATGTGCGAGATGTCGAAGACGCCGACCGTCTCGCGGACGGTTTTGTGCTCGTCAAGGATCCCGGAATACTGGACCGGCATCTCCCAGCCGGAAAAATCGACCATCCGTCCGCCGGCGGCGAGATGGGAATTGTAGAGTGGTGTGCGCATGAAAGATTTCAGTGTTGGTCGTCGAAGTTGAGGTAGGTGTATTCGGTGAGGCTTTTTTCGTAGTCATCGAGCAGGCGCATGGCCTCGCTCGGTTTGAGGCGGTCGGATTTGATCGCGGCGTCGGTCTGGGCCTTCATGCGCCGGGCGAGTTCGTTGACATCCCACTGGGTGAGCGAAAGGACCTGGCCGACGGTGCTGCCATGGAGAACCTCCTCGATGTAGTAGCCGGAATCCTCGTCCTCATCAAGGTAGATGTGCATCTCGTTGACGCGGCCGAACAGGTTGTGGAGGTCGCCCATGATGTCCTGGTAGGCACCCGCGAGGAAAAATCCGATGTAATAGGGCTCGCCGGGCTCCCATCGGTGCAGGGGCAGGGTTTCCTTGACGTCCTGCAGATCCACGAACTTCGCGACCTTGCCGTCCGAGTCGCACGTGATGTCAACAAGCGTGGCGTTCCGGTCCGGGAGCTCGGTGAGCCGGTGGATCGGCATGACCGGGAAAAGCTGGCCGAGCGCCCAGTGGTCGAGCAGCGACTGGAACACCGAGAAGTTGCAGAGGTATTGGTCGCCAAGCGCAACCTCCATCTCCTTCACTTCCTCCGGGACGTAGCGCATGCTCCGGAACAGCCCGACAATCTCCTCGGCGATCTGCCAGTAGATTGTCTCGATCCGGGCTTTTGCTCGGAGGTCGAGAAGGCCGAGGTCGAACATCGACTGGGCGCGCTCCCGGATCTCCTGCGCGTCGTGGAGGCTCTCGAGACGGTTCTTTTTTCCGAGGTCGCTGCGGATCTCGAGCATGTCGTTGACGATCTGGGGGTCGTCGGGCGCCGGAACCACCCCGGCTCCGCGGTTGTTTTTTTCGATCGAGCCGAACGTTTCGACGATCAGGACCGAATGGTGGGCGACGATCGCCCGCCCGCTTTCGCTCACGATGGTCGGATGCGCCACGGATTCGGAGTCGCAGACCTCCATGACGGTGTAAACAATGTCGCGCGCGTATTCGTTGAGGGAGTAATTTGTCGAGCTGTCGAACGTGGTGCGCGAGCCGTCGTAATCGACGCCAAGGCCGCCGCCGACGTCGAGGTATCCGGGCGCGTGGCCCATTTTTGAAAGTTTGGCGTAGAATCGCGCGGCTTCGCGGACGGCCCGCTTGATCGTGCGGATGTCCGGGACCTGGGATCCGACATGGAAATGCACGAGATCGAGGCAGTGGGCGAGGCCTGCCGCATGGAGCATGTCGCTCGCCTCGACCAGGTCGGCCGTCGAGAGCCCGAACTTCGCGTTTTCCCCGCCGCTGGTCGCCCATTTCCCCGCGCCCTTCGAGAGCAGGCGGACGCGGAAGCCGATCATCGGCTCGATGCCCATTTCCTTCGAGACGCGCAGGATGTGCTGAAGCTCCTCGAGTTTTTCGACGACGAGGATGACTTTTTTTTCCAGCTTGCGGCCGAGGAGGGCGTTGCGGATGAAGCTGGTGTCCTTGTAGCCGTTGCAGATGACGAGGCTCTCCGGATCCGAGTGCAGCGAGAGTGCGGCGAGGAGCTCCGGCTTGCTGCCCGCCTCGATGCCGAAGTGCCACGGGGCTCCGGCGTCCATGATCTCCTCCACCACCTCGCGGAGCTGGTTGACCTTGATCGGGAAGACCCCGCGATAGACGTTCTTGTATCCGGATTCGGAGATCGCATCCGCGAAGGCCGCGTTGAGGACCTCGACCCGGTCGCGCAGCAGGTCGTGGAACCGGACGACCAGCGGGAATTGCAGGGACCGGCTCCGGGCCTCGGCGACGACCTCCATCAGGTCGATCTTTTCGCCGTTGCGCTTCGGCTTCACGACGATGTGCCCGGCCTTGTTGATCCCGAAATATCCGCCGCCCCAGCGGTCCACGTTGTAGAGTGCGAGGGCCTCCTCGCGGTCGAAGTTCGCCATGATGTTAGAAATTGATGAACTGGTATCCGCCCTGGCTGATTGCCTGCGCCTCCTCCTGGGTCATCCAGCGCTCGGCGGACGCGGGCCCCCAGGAATCGGAGAACGCGATTTCGCCGGTCGCTTCATTGTAGCCGGTGATCATCCGGACGTGACCGTTCATCGGGTTGGGCCGGAGCTTTTTTGCGGCCTTCCTTGCGTCCGCGAGATATTTATCCCATGCCTTCGGGTCCGACATTTGCAAGCGTTCCTTCGCACGCTTGAACAGGCTTTTGTCGAAATCTCGGTCCACGCTCACTCCCCACATGATCGGGAGCCCGCGGCTGATGCATTTTTTCACGTTCAAGACATTCACTTTTCCGGACTCGACCGCGAGCTGGCGCCCCCCCCGCGTGATCGCCTCCTTCGCCCCGGCCGCGATTGCGGCAATGCCCGTTCCGCCGCCCGCGTCGGTGTCGCCGGCCATGGCGAGGACATACATGTCGGCAGGGATTCCCATGTAGCGCATGACGCGCTCCCATGTGGCCGGAACGCAATACCCCTTCGGCCCCTGATCCACCATGGGAATGTCCTTCAGGATCACATCGCCGTTCGGCCGCTTCTCGATGCGTGACGCCAGCCGCTCGCGCAGCTCGGCATCCGGGATGCGCGATTTGCCCTGCAGGTCCGCGACGGCAACCGGGAGGACCCGGACGGCTGCATATTCATCCCGCGGGGCCGCCATCAGGATCGCATGGCCGTTCCAATCCCAGCGCTTCACGGATTCGCGGGTCTGGGTTCCCTGTCCGAATTTGTCCGCGACCGGTTGGCCGAGCACCGCGGTCAGCGCGCTTTCGAGTTTGTGTTTGTCGGCGACGATGGCGGCCTTGAAATCTTTGATCGCCCTGGTGCGCTCCCTGGCCTGCTGGACGTCAATCGGTCCGGTCGCCGAGTCCACGGCGTCCCCCTTGTTGGCGAACATCATTGAGATCCCGTTCACGGCCCCTTTTTCCCCGTATAGGGCGAGCGAATACGGGCGCGTGCCAAGGACAAGATCATTTGCGCGGGGATAATTCCGGTAGCTCGAGTCGGTTGTCGTAAGCGATTCCTCCGGCCACCCGAGCCGCTTCGCCGTCTCCGCGGCATCGTCATCCCAGAGGTTGTCATCCGTCCAGAGAGGGATTCCGAACGTGGCGTTCAGCTCCTCGAATGTCGCCGCACGCGCAGGATGGAACAGGCTCGCGGCCAAAAAAAGGAGCGGGAGAATGCGGGCGATCATTTGCGAGGCCCCACTTGCTCTCCTCGCGCCCGGGTTTTCAAGTTTTTTCCTGTGGAATTTCACGCGGTTGCGCGGGAGCGGGATTTGTGGGATGGATGGTCGGAGCCACCCGGCGAAATTTCATGCGAATTCTCTATTTTGACTGCTTTTCCGGAATCAGCGGCGATATGACGGTTGCGGCCCTGCGCGACCTCGGTGTGGAGGAGGAGGTGTTTCATCGCGCGATTGCCTCGCTCGGACTCGGAGATGAGATCCACGCGCACTTCTCGCGCGGCATCAAGCAGAACATTGCCGGCGTGAAATTCGACGTCCACGAACACCATGGGAAGTCGGAAGTCGGAGGTCGGAAGTCGGAAGGAAGTGCGGTGGAGCACTCGCATGATCATCACCCGCATGATCATCACCCGCATGGCCATCATTCGCACGGGGACCATTCGCACGGGCATCACCACGACGAAGGGCATGTTCACGGGCGCAATTACCGGGAGATCCGGGAGATGCTGGAAAAGTCGTCGCTTGCGCCGGAGGTGAAGGCCCGCGCGCTGGCGGTCTTTCATCGGATCGCCGTGGCGGAGGGCCGGATCCACGGGATTGCCCCCGAAGATGTCGGATTTCATGAGGTCGGCGCGGCGGATTCGATTGCCGATATCGTGGCGGCGTGCGCCGGCATTCATGCGCTCGGCCCGCTTCAGGTCGAGGCTTCTGTTCCGGTTGAGGGCACCGGCTGGATCACTTGTGCGCACGGGAAATTTCCGATTCCCGCGCCCGCGACGCTGGAGATTCTCACCGGCGTTCCACTCCGTCAGGTGGCCGAGGAGACCGAGTTCATCACGCCGACCGGCGCGGCGCTGCTCGCGGAATTTTGCGGGAGGTTCGGGCCGATGCCGGAGATGAAAATCGTGAAAACCGGCTATGGGCTTGGCACGAGGGACACCCCGCCGCGGCCGAACGTCCTGCGCGCCGTGCTTGGTGAGGTGCAGGATTCCGCCGCCGAATCCGACGAAATTTCGCAGATCGAGACGAACCTCGACGACCTCACGCCCGAGCTGGCCGCGGCCGCCATGCAGCGGCTCTTCCAGGCGGGGGCGCTGGATGTGTTCTTCACGTCCGCTCAAATGAAAAAGAACCGGCCGGGTTTCGTGTTGAGCGTGCTGTGTCATCCGGACAAGACCGAAGACCTCGCGCGGATCCTCCTCACCGAGACGACCGCATTCGGTGTCCGGATCCACACGGCAAAGCGCCGCAAGCTCCGCAGGGAATCCCGCAAGGTCGTCACGCCTTACGGGCCCGTGGCGGTCAAGCTGGGGTTTCTGGGTGACGATCTCGTGCAGGCTGCGCCCGAGTTTGAATCCTGCCGCGAGGTCGCAGGGGCTGCGGGAGTGAGTGTGCGCGATGTCCACCTCGCCGCATGTGCCGGCATGCCCCGGAAGCCAGTGGGCTGATCCGGAACATTCGCCCGTGCGTCAAGCGGGTTGCGCGGGCACGGTTCCCGCGTATTTTGCATCCATGAACATGCCTCAAATCACCCGCCGCAGTGCCTTCCGTCTTGGATTCGCTTCGATCGCCGCAGGAGTGTTTGGCGACCGGTTGATGGCGCAGGCCCCGCCGCCTGCGCCAGCCGGCCCCTACACACTGCCTCCGCTTCCTTATGCCTACGATGCGCTTGAGCCCCATATTGACGCCGAGACCATGAGGCTCCATCACGACAAGCACCACCAGGCCTATATTTCAAACGCCAACAAATTGCTTGAGGGACAACTCGCGTTGGCAAAACTGACGCCTGCCGGGCTTCTGCTCGAACTCGACAAGGTGCCCGAACCCCTGCGCACCGGTCTGCGGAACAATGTCGGCGGACATTTCAACCACTCCCTCTTCTGGCTCATGATGTCGCCGAATGGCGGCGGGGCTCCCACAGGCAAATTGGCCGCGGCCATTCAATCCGCATTCGGCTCCTTCGAGGAGTTCAAAACCCGTTTCAGTGACGCCGCCTTGAAGCGCTTCGGCAGCGGCTGGGCGTGGCTGGTCGTCAACAAGGACGGCCAGCTTGAGATCGTATCGGTTCCGAATCAGGATCCCCCGCTGCTCGACGGACAAAAGCCGCTGCTCGGACTCGACGTCTGGGAGCACGCTTACTACCTGAAATACCAGAACCGCCGGCCGGATTACATCGCCGCCTGGTGGAATGTGGTCAACTGGCCGTTCGTTGAAGAACAGTTCGCCAAGAGTTGATTCCGATCAGCTGAAGAGGTCCTTGAGCCGGTCGTAAAAGCTCTTGTGGATCGGGCTGTTGTCCTCGCCGCAGAGCTCGGAGAACTTTTCGAGCGCCTCGCGCTGCTCGTGGTTGAGCCGGGTCGGGACCTCGACCTGAACCCGTGTGAGAAGATCTCCGCGCGCCGCGCTGTGAAGCGCCGGCATTCCCTGGCCGCGGACCCGGAAGATCGCGCCGCCCTGGGTTCCCGCGGGAATTTTCAAGCTCACGGCGCCCTGAAGTGTCGGCACGCGGATTTCCCCGCCCAGGGCGGCAATCGTGAACGGGAGAGGCACTTCGCAGTGAAGGTCCATGCCATCGCGCACAAAGACATCGTGTTCCTTGATGTGGATGACCACGTAGAGGTCGCCGGGCTGGCTGCCCCGGAGACCGGCCTCTCCTCCGCCCGAGCTCCGCAGCCGGGAGTCGCTGTCGATCCCCGCAGGGATTTTGATCTTCACGCGCGAGGTTTTTTCCATCCGGCCGTCGCCCTGGCAGGAGCGGCACGGCTTGTCGATGATCTGCCCGCTCCCGTGGCACTGCGGGCAGGTCTGCGCGACCTGAAAAAATCCGCGCGAGGCCACGACCTGTCCGCGCCCGCGGCAGGTCGGGCACGTGACCGCCCGGGAGCCTTTCTGCGCGCCGGAGCCGTCGCAGGTTTCGCAGGCGTCCAGCTTCCGGATTTCGATCTCCTTTTCGGCGCCGAATGCGGCCTCCTCCAGTGTGATCTGCATGTCGTAGCGGAGGTCGGACCCGCGCTGGCGCCCTGATCCGCCGTCTCCCCCGCCGAAGAAATGGTCGAAGATGCCTCCCGATCCGCCGCCCGCGCCAAAGACCTCGCGGAACAGGTCGAAGGGATCGTGAAACCCTCCTCCGCCTCCCATGCCGCCCTGCTGAAAAGCGGCGTGACCGTAGCGGTCGTAGGCGGCCCTCTTCTGCGGGTCCATGAGGACGTCATACGCCTCGCCGAGTTCCTTGAATCGCTCCTCCGCCTCGTGGTCGCCCGGATTTTTATCCGGATGGTATTTGACCGCGAGCTTTCGATAGGAGCGCTTGACCACCTCCTCGGTCGCCGTCCGCTCCACCTCGAGAACCTCGTAATAGTCGCGCTTTTTTCTGCTCATGCCCCGGCGCCCTTGGAAACCGTGACGCTGGAGGCGCGCAGAAGCCGGTCTTTCAGCTTGTAGCCTTTGCGGATCTGGCGGACCACATGCCCTTCCGGCACTTCGGCGCTGTGCTCCTGAGCCACCGCCTCGTGCCGCGCGGGGTCGAAGACCTCGCCCTCTGCGGGAACCGCCTCGATCCCGTGATCGCGGAGAAAATCCTGGAGCTGTTTCTGGACCATCGCCATGCCCTGAACGATCGACGAGGTGTCAGCGGCGGTGCGCGCGGCTTCGAGGCCGAGCTCGAAGTTGTCGAGAACCGGCAGGAGCTTCTCCAGAAGCGAGGAGTTGGCGTAACGGATCGCCTCTTCCTTTTCGCGGACCGCCCGCTTGCGGTAATTGTCGAGGTCCGCCTGCGTCCGCATGGCGAGGTCCTTGAAGCGGGCCGCCTCGGCTTGAAAATCAGGTTCCGTGGCGGGCTCCGGTGTGGCGGGCGCGGGTGCCGACGGGTCTGCCGCGGCGGATTCCCCGGGTTGTGCGGCGGGCTGCGGAACTTCTGGATGCGTTTTTTTCATGTCTTGGCGATGGCGATGAGAGTGATGTCGTCGTGCTGCGGGTGGCTGCCGGTGAAGGTTTTGACATCTTCGGCGACGTATCTCACGACGCTGGCCGCGCCGTGCGGCGCGCTGGCCTGCAGGCCCTGAACCAGCCTCGGGAGCCCGTATTCCATCCCCTCACTGTCGAGCGCCTCGGTGGCCCCGTCCGTGTAGAGAAGGATGCAATCCCCCTTTTCCAGCCCGAAGCTGAAATCCGCGCAAACTCTATTGAAGACTTCCCCGCTGTCAATCCCGAGAGCCATGCCTTTCGGGCTCAGCTTTTCCACTTCCCGCGTGGCCGCCCGGTAGAGGAGCGGGGCATCGTGGCCTGCGCGCGCGAGGGTGACCTGGCGCTCGTCGGAATCGAGGATGAGGTAGGCCATGCTGATGAACATGTCCTCTTTAATATCCGGGTAGAGCTGGCGGTTGACGCGGCGCAGCAGATCCGAGGCGGAGGATGTGTTCATCGCCTCGCTGCGGATGACACTACGGCACATCGCCATGATGAGGGAGGCGGGAATCCCCTTGCCCGACACGTCGGCGATCGCCACGCCCAGCCGGGCCGGATCCATCCGGATGTAATCAAAGTAATCGCCGCTGACCTGGCGTGCGGGAATGTTCAGGCCGCTGAGCTCGTAGCCCGGGACCGTCGGCGGGTGGGAAGGGAGGAGGATGGACTGGATTTCGCGGGCGATTTCCAGGTCGTGGTCGAGGCGTTTTTTTTCACCGGCCTCCAGGTAGACCGCCTCGTTGTAGAGTGCGAACGCACCCTGCTCGGCGATCGCCTTGAACACCTTGACATCCGCGGGTCCGAACGGCGTGCTCATCGGGCCATTCGCAAGGCCGAGCACCCCGAGAATTTTTCTCCGGTAAATCAGCGGGCCGACCAGCGCCGACTGGTGTTCCGCGGAACCGGTATCTTTTCCGCCAAGGACGCTGACCTGTCCGCTTTCCCAGCACCGGCCGACGATTCCCTCGCCGCGTTTCACGGGGTGGAGCCGCAGAAAACTCTCAAGGGCGACCGGTGCGGTGGATGCCTGGTCGAGCACATGCCGGGGCACATCGACCATGGGCGGACACCCTTTCGAGATGAAGGCCGGGACAAGGGAGTCGTCGTTCTTTCCCGCCAGATAAAGAGCGCCGCCGTGGGCATCGAGGATGCGGACCGCGCTTTCGACGATGAGGCGGTGAAGCTCCGAGCTGCGCACCCCTTCGGAAAACGCCTCCCCCAGCCCGTGAAGAAAATCAAAAACCCGGTCCTCTTCAACCTCGATCTCGACCCGCTGGCGCTCCAGCTCGCTCACCTTTTTCGTGAAGGCGTTCAAAATCACGAGCAGGGCGACAAACGTTCCAAAGAACAGGGCGAGATAAATGTAGGTCCACATGAGGCCTCGAATGAGGGCAGTATCCGGAACGCGGGTTCCGGATCAAGAACGATCAGTCGTCCGACCGGTCCTCCTGCGCCAGTTCCTGACGCAGGTATTCGACGACATCCTTGAACTTCACGGCGTTGTGGGCATCGGCCTCGATGAGGGCCTCGTGTGCCTCCAGAACAGTTCCCTTCGCGTCTTTCTCATTGTCCGTCACCGCCTGCCGCAGGGTCTCCGGGGCACTTGCGGACGGGCCGGCCTCGACGGAAAAAAGCTGGTCCAGGCCGAGGTTTTCGAGGAGCGATGCATTCCGGTCGTTGACGTTGACCGTCCGGAGCCCGCCCTGTCCGATCTCGCGCAGCCGGAGCGCCACGCCCGCAAGGGTTCCCATGAATGTGGAATCCATCAGTTCGCATCCCGCGAGGTCCACCACGAAGTCCCGGTGTCCGCGCTGGATCATCTGCTTGACGAACTCCTTGACGCCCGGGCTGTTTTGAAACGTGCCCCGCCCGTCGACCTTGACCCAGACAGTCCGGCCGAGATTTCCCACAAGTATCGAAGAAGGAGCGCTCACAAATTTCCTGATTATCACTAGTCCCCGTGCGGGACAGTGTCAAATGCAGGCTACTTCCACATGTAGGACTGGCGGAGAGCAACGATCCGGCCGTCGACAATCAGGAGCACGCGCCAGGAGGTGACGCGTCCGTTCTCGAGAACATCATCCCCGGTGACCTCAAACATGGATTTCCGTGATCCGCGGGTCGAGGGGTAATACCGCTCCTGCGCGAGAACGTGGTTTGCGAGCCCGGCCTGCCGGTATTCGAGGCGCACCGTGACATCCGCCGGATTTTTCGATCTCCAGAAGAAGCTGTAATAATTTCCGTTGCGGGCCTGGATTTCATTGCCGTCCACCGCCCCCCACAGCGCGCGCTGACGGTCGAACACGGCCACCTCGCTGAGCGTGTTTACCGGAGGTTTCGAGGTGTCCACCGACGACTGTTGGATTTTTCGGAACTGAAAGGAGTCGTCGAGCGCGAGGGGCAGGACGTTGGCTTTTTCCAGCTTGTTGGCGGCGCCTTCGGGTGCCGCGCAGCCCGCAATGGCAAGCACTGCGCACAGGAGGACTGGAATTCGAATCATCCTGCGGATACAAGCGCGTTTCGATTCGGGTGTCAATTGCGGCCCTGCCTGCGTGCCGGCCAAAATGGACGGGGGCGCCCCTCCCGGAGCGCCCCCGTTTTCGGATGGCTGTAAGCCGGATTCTGTCCGGCCCGCAGCTTGCGCCGGGGCCTGGACGGCCATTTGTCTTGCCCCGGCCTTGCGGTCGGGACAGTCCTTTCGGACTGCGACTAATACCCGGAGGTCACCCGCGGCTTGCGCCGCAGGATCGGGCAGGCAACCCGGTTCCTCCTGTTCTGTCTTGCACCGCATGGGGTTTTTCGTGCCCCCGGACTTGCGCCCGGGGCGGTGGGCTCTTACCCCGCCTTTTCACCCTTCCCGCCCGGCTTGCGCCGGGAGGAGGTTTGTTTTCTGTGACACTGTCCGTTGAGAGGGGCTTTCGCTCCTCCCCCCCGCGCGTTCTACGCGGCATGCCGCCTTTCGGTGTCCGGACTTTCCTCTCCCCGCCACCTTGCGGTTTGCGGAGAACGGCCGTCCGCCATCGGGAGGGAGCGTATACCCGCAGCCGGCCGGAAGCAAGCGGCAGATCATCTTCTCGACGCGTCCCTCATATCTCTCGGTTGCGTTGTAGCGTCGCTCTGTGAGCGTCGATGCCTGCATGGTTACAAAGCGAGCGACGGTCACAGATCGCCGCTACACCCTGCGGCTTTCCAAGCCGGAGGGTGGCAGGCTACCGGAACTTCTGGTGCAGCCAGCCGAGCGGAAACCGGTCGCCCGGGCAGTCGGTCGGTTTCGGATTGATTTCCTTGTGACCTTTGACGATCGCCTGCTTGCCCTTGATTTTTCCGACACGGGAGCGGAGATAGGCGATGAGTTCATCGAGTGCGGCGAGCTGTTCCTTTGTCGGCTGGTCGCGGTTGAGGTCGCCGACGAGGCAGATGCCGAGGGCGATATTGTTCAGGTAGTCGCTCGCGACGTGGCCGCCGTTGATCTGCCGTGTCCACCGGCTTCCGATTTCGATTTCGCCGTTGCCCGAGGAGTTTCCGTTTCCGATGACGAAGTGGTAGGCGAGCCCGTTCTGCATTTTCCGGACCCGGCGGTGATAGACATCAAAAATTCTGGCATTCCCCTGCCGGGTGCCGCTGTTGTGGATGATGATGTATTTCCAGCGGCCCCGCTGGACGCGGGCGTTGTCGATCGCGCGGCGGACCGACGGGGTGAGGTAGCGGTAGCGTTTGAAGAACCCGCCGAATTGCGGCTTGGGCGGCGGTTCCTCGCCCTGATCTTTTTCCAGCCCGGATTTTTCGACGAGAATCGGCGCATCCAGGGCGTGTCCCTCCGGAGTTTTTCCTTTCGGGATCTGTGCCGGACTGACTGCGGGTGCGGCGGGCGGCGGGGCAGGTTCCGGAGTTGTGGAAGGTTTTGCCTGCGGGTGTTTGGGTTCTTCGTCCGGGAGGGGGATGAAATCCGGCGTGCCGGAAGGCTTGGGGGGAACCTCCTTTTGGGAGGGCGTGGGTTTCTTTTCCTCTTCGGGAGTCGCCTTTGCCGCCGGCTTGCGGGATTCCTCCGGAGTTGCGGAGGGTTTCGGCTTTGGAGCCGGCCGCGGGGTTTCCTCGGGTTCGGAAGTCGCCTTTGCCGCTGGCTTGTGGGACTCCTCCGGAGTTGCGGAGGGTTTTGGAGTCGGCTTCGGGGTTTCCCCGGATTCCTCCGGCTCGGGAGTCGCCTCTTTTTCCGGGGGTTTTGATTGATGGGCCGGGCGGGGCGTCGAGGCGGGCTGCGGCTTTGGCTTCGGGGTTGACGAGGGTTTCGGAACCGGTCGGATGTCTTCCCGCGACTCAAGAAAGAGCCGTTTCTTTTCCTCCTCGCTCATCTGGCCGCGAAGGGACGGGGCGGAAACCACGAAAACCGTGCCCGCAAGCATCCCGAGGATCAGCCATTGTTTCCGCACGCCCGAGAATACAATAGGTTGTTGCGGGATCAAGCTGCGTCGTCGCTCAGGCGCCGAGTTGTTTTTGGACCTCGGTGCTCAGGGCGCGACCGTCCGCACGCCCGGCGGCCTTGGCATTGACGATTTTCATGACCGCTCCCATCTGCTGCCGGGTGGTTGCCCCGGCCTCGGCAATGGCCTCGCGCACGAGCGTGGCAAGCTCGTCGGGGGTGAATCCCTGAGGGAGATAAACCGTCAGGATGTCGATTTCCGCCCGCTCGTTTGCAGCCATTTCCGGGCGTCCGCCCTTCTCGAATCCTTCGATGGAGTCCTGCCGTTTCTTGATCTCTTTGCGGACAATGGCAAGGGCGTCCGTGTCGTCGAGCGCGCCTCCGGCACCGTGTTTTTCGATGGCGGAATTCATCAGCGCGGCTTTGAGCATGCGCAGCACGCCGAGCTTGAGCGTCTCTCGGGCGAGCATGGCGGACTTGATTTCCTGGTCGATGCGGGCTTGGAAGGTCATAGGCACCCAGCATGTCCGATGCGGGCGGCGCGGTCGAATGGAAATTCCGGTTTGGTGATTCCGGAGGGATCTGACTAGATTGCGGCGTGACCCAGAAGCAATCCACGTTCATCACCGGATCCGACGAGGCCGCCGTGAAAAAGGCGGCCGTTGCTCTCGCTGCGGAGATCGCCCCCGGAGCGGACGCCTTCGGACTCGAGACAATCGACGGGGCGGTGGATACCGTCGATGCCGCCGCCTCAAAAATCCGCGAGACGTGCCAGGCGCTGCAGACGATGCCGTTTCTGGGCGGGACAAAATTGGTCTGGCTGAAAAGCGCGACGTTTCTGGCCGACTCGGTCACCGGGCGCTCGGAGACCGTTCTCTCCGCGTTGGAGGGTCTTTGCGAGATTCTCAAGGAACCTCTTCCCCCGGGCGTGACATTTTTGATGAGCGCCATCGAGCCCGACAAGCGCCGCTCGGCTTACAAGCAGCTCACCAAGCTTTGCAAGACTGTCCTGCATGACAAACCCGACCTCGGATTCCGGACGGGTGAGGAGGAAATTGTGGCCTGGACGGCGTCGAAGGTCCATGAGCGCGGGCTGAAAATTTCGCACGAAGCGGTCGAGGTCCTCACGGCGAGGATCGGGTTGGATTCCGGCCAGCTCGACAACGAACTCGACAAGATCGAGACGGCATTCGGCCCGGGGCATCCGATCGAGGCGCGGGACATCCGGGCGCTGGTGCCCGCGACCCGAGAGAGCGGGATCTTCGACATCGGAAACGCCATCGCCGCCCGCGATCTGCCGCTCGCGCTCGAAACCCTCTCACAGCTTCTCCGCCAGCGGGAGAGCGGCATCGGGATTCTGCTTGCGTCGGTCGTTCCAACCGTCAGAAACCTTCTGGTCGTCAAAGACCTCCTCATCCGCCATCACCTGCAACCGCCCTCCCAGCCGCAATTCTTCGGCTCCATGCTCAACCGGCTGAAGCCTGCGGACATCGAGCATCTTCCCAGAAAAAAAGACGGAACCCTGAACACATATCCGCTCGGGATCGCGGCGAGGAATTCCGTCCACTACACCTCTGCCGAGCTTTTCCGGGCGATGCAGGGCTGCGCCGAGGCCAACCTGCAGATGGTGACGAGCCAGGCGGGAGACGAGGTCATCCTCACCCGCCTGCTCATGGGCTTCATGTTGCGCGGGGCGTGAGCAAAGGGCCCCGTCCCGCATTCAGAACTGCACGAAGTTACTTCGTGGAGTTTTCAAACCACTCGATGAACCCCTTTGGTCCGCCCGGCAGGTAACCCGGGTTTCTCGCGATTTCTTTTCCTTTGCTGTTCAGCAGGACAAGAGTGGGAAAACCCTCCACCCCGTATTTCGCCTGGAGCTCCGCGTTCTGCTTCTTGACGCTCTCGGCCTGCGGCTTGCCCTGCGGGAAATCGAGCTCAACAAGGATCAGGTTTTTCTCCGCAAACTTTTGAAACTCGGGCTGGGAGAAAGTTTCCTTGTTGAGCTTGATGCACCACCCGCACCAGTCGGATCCGGTGAAGTCGAGCAGGACCGGCTTGTTTTCCTTGGCGGCCTGTTCGAGCGCCGCCTTGTAGTCGGTTTGCCAGCCGTCGCCGGCGAAGACAGTGGATGTTGCGAGGATGATCGCTGAGAAGAGGAGGCGTTTCATAGAGAATCCACCATCGCCCCGGATTTTCGATTTTCAACAGCAAATCGAAGCCGGGTCGAAATTCGGACTGATGTCGGTGTCGAGTGGGTGCCGGTGGCCGGCGGCAAGGTGGTGCGCGGCGGCGTAGGCGATCATGAGAGCGTTGTCGGTGCGGAGTCCCTCCGGGGCGAACCGGATGGAAACTCCCGATTTTTCGGCGGCACGCCCGGCTGTTTCCCGCAGGCAGGCGTTCGTGCTGACCCCGCCGCTGATCGAAAGAATCTTCCGGTTCCGGGATTGCGCCGCGCGGAATGCTTTTGCGACCAGCACGTCCACCACCGCCCGCTGGAAGGAGGCGCAGATGTCGGGCAGATCGTCCTCGGAAAACCCTTTCTCCAGAAAGATCCTCACCGATGTCTTGAGCCCGCTGAAGCTGAATTGAAAATCGCCGGAGTCGAGCATTCCGCGCGGGAAATCGAACCGGCCGGGGTCTCCGCCGCGCGCCAGGCGGTCGATTTCCGCACCCCCCGGGTAACCGAGCCCGAGCAGCTTCGCGACTTTGTCGAACGCCTCTCCGGCGGCGTCATCCCGCGTCCTCCCGAGCAGGTTGTATTTTCCAAATCCTTCGACGTCGAAAAGCAGCGTGTGGCCCCCGCTGACCACAAGGGCGATATGTGCCGGGATCTCCTCCTCGCCGAAGAACGGGGAAAGGAGATGGCCCTCGATGTGGTTGACCGCGAGGAATGGAACCCCCGTCCCGATGGCGATGCCCTTGGCGGCAGCCGCTCCGACGAGCAGGGCGGTGGCGAGTCCCGGACCCGTGGTCGCGGCGACTCCATCGAGATCGCCCGGCCGGATTTCCTCCAGCACCCGCCCGACAACAAACGGCAGCGAGTCCAGATGGTTCCGCGAGGCGACCTCCGGAACAACCCCTCCAAATGCCGAGTGGATCTGCGCCTGGCTGAAAATTTCGTGGGCGACGACACCGCCGAAACCGCGCAGCACCGCCGCGGCGGTCTCGTCGCAGGACGTCTCGATCGCCAGGACTGTCCGCGGCCGGCTCAACGCGAGAGGTCGCCCTGCGAAAGGGTTTTGAAGCCCTCTCCGCGCAGCACGTTGCCTGCGCAATCGTTGTCGTCCAGATGCATCGCAAGCACCGCATGCCCGCGCGGGCGGATGAGCAGCGGGTAGCTGAAGAACACGTTCACCTCCGCCATGAGAAGGGCGGCCAGCACGCGGGAGAGGTCGCCCGGCCCCCCCTCCAACTGCACGACCAGCATCTCGCAGTCGCTGTAGGGGATGTCGTGCTCGTGAAAGAGCTCGGTGACCCGCTCCGGATCGCTGACGATCATCCGTCCAATCGCGGACTCCGAGGAGTCCACAATGCTGAGCGCGAGCACCACAATGCCGTTTTCGTTGAGCAGCTTCACCACCTCGAGGAGCGCCCCGACTTTGTTTTGCAGGAAAACCGAGAACTGGCGGACCTGCGGACTGTTCAATTTTTCTGCGGTCGGAGCGGTCATCGGATTATTTGTAGGAATACACAAGGCAGAAGTCGGCCTTGTCTCCTCCGACGAGCTCGATCCGCACAAAATATTTTCCGCTCGCATCCGGAACGAGCCCGGCGGCCGCGGAATCCTCGTCCTGGAAAAGCTCGCCCTCCAGCGGCCGGCCGTTCTCGTCAAAGAGTGTCACGGCGAGCCTGGCATTCGGAGCCGTCGTGGCGGCGGAGAACCAGTATTCATTTCCTGAAAAGAGGTTGACCTGGAGGAACCGGGGTTTTCCGGCCTCCAGAACTCCCGACCAGAAGCCGTCGCGGATTTTGTAACCGTCGTTTGCGAATGCTCCCGCGAGTTCAAGCGCATGGCTGCGTGCAGCGACAGCCTCGGCGGTCGGAGAGGCGTCCTGCGCGGCGAGCAGTCCGGCGGAGCAGAGAAAGACAAGCAGCTTCTTCATGATTCTTTCGTGCTGCCGCTGATGGAGTTGACGAGCGACGTCATTGCCGAGTCGAGTTCATTGACCGCCTCCTGGGTGAGGGGGGCGCGGTCCTTTGTCTGAACGAGGGGCAGGACGGTCCCGAGCTTCGCGCGCAGCTCCGCGATGAGCGGCTCATCGCGGAGTTTTTGCGGCAGTTTGTTGAGCTCGTCCAGAAGGTATTCCACGATGGCCGGCTGGCGGAGGAGCCCGGCCAGACCGGGGCTGTAGTTCTTTGAGATAAATTCCGCCGCGACCTGCGTGCCCCGGATCCATGCTCCGACGCTCACCAGGATGACGAGATCCTTGTCCT
The DNA here is from genome assembly GCA_964431635.1 of uncultured Chthoniobacter sp. Taxonomy (GTDB): domain Bacteria; phylum Verrucomicrobiota; class Verrucomicrobiia; order Chthoniobacterales; family Terrimicrobiaceae; genus QYQL01. The sequence continues at coordinate 123,963 of CAYSKK010000014.1, forward strand.
TCTGCTCGACCATCGAGAGCTTGACCTCGTTCTGCGTGGCTTCGAGTTCCTCGCGGAGGGCGCTCCAGTCGTTGTTTTCGGCGAAGTCGGAGATGCTGTTCCCGCGGCCGAGCACGGTCTGGCTCACGTTGAGCTTTTTCGCCAGGTTGATGATTTCCTTCCCCGTGTTTTTGACTCCCTGTCCGTCCTGCGCCTCGACGGCGATGTAGCCGTCGGCGACCAGCAGCCCGAGCATGAGCGCCATCTGGTCACGGCTCGCGGTGTTCAGGGCGGGCTTCGGCGCGAACATCTGCGTCCAGTTCGGCTGCCCGTGGTCGTCGATCGCGGCAAAAAATTCCCCCGGCGTCGGAATCGTCACCGCTTCGGAAATGACGGCGGAACCGATCTGGTCCCTCGTCATGGCCTCCGCGGCAGCGGAAAGGCCGGACGTCAGGGCAGCAAGCCCGGCCGCAAGAAGAAAAAATCGCGCTGACATGGAGGAAACGTCTACACCCTCCCCGGGATGATTGCCAGCGCCATTCGCCGGGCGGGGGCGGAATCCGGATTCAGGCTGCCAATAATCGGACAAGAACAGTCGCCCCGGTCTGTCGGGGCGCACGGCACAGGCGGCCGGGTTCGGAGAGGCAAAGATTTTCGACAGATCGGGAGAAAATCTTGCTTGTTTTGTCAATTATCTTTGACCCCGTTTCCCTCGCGAGCGACGAAATGACTAGAAAAAGCATGAAGCAAGAACTAACCCCTTTCAAGGTCCATCGCTCGGTTCGCATTATTTGTTTGTCTGTAGATGCTTTTCTATTTGCTCCTGGGTTGCGGCGAGGCGTCGCAAGGTTGAAAGAATCTGACGTGCTACAGATAGAGCTTGGACGCCAATATAAATCCAGAAAAGAGTAATCGCGAGGCTCCAGATGAGCTTCCCCCCGGGATTTAGGCCGCAGCGGAGTTAAGAGAGGGATGGTTGTTG
>CAYSKK010000015.1:0-102079 GCA_964431635.1 uncultured Chthoniobacter sp.
CCTTTTCGGGCTCCCATCTCAACCCAGCTCTGGCCCAACTACGGGGGGAAGCTCAAGATGAGTTCGCCATTCATCGCCCGATTTACCGGCGAGGGTTCCGGTGTGTTGGTTGGCAGGGAGCGCATATCGGCTTATTGGCAGACAGCCCTCCGGAATCTGCCAGACTTGCACTTTGATTTGCAGGGAGTTTTCCTCGGCGCATCGAGCATTGTGATTTCTTATCGCACCAGTTTTGGCGGGCTGGCGACAGAGGTGTTTTTCCTAAACGAAGTCGGCTTGGTTTTTCGGGCGGTTGCGCATTATCAGAGTCAGGAGGCTTGATAGGTTGCTGCTGTGTAGAAAAGAGGTTGTGGCATGGGCATCCTGCTCATGTGTCGCCAAGGTATTTCGCATGGGCAAGATGCCCATGCCACAGGATTTGGCCCGAACCAGGTGCGAAAGACGATGTTTTCTACTGAGCAATAGTTTGCCCACTCTGAACACGCATTGCTAGATCCATCACCGAGGCCATTTGCGATGGGGTGGACGATGGCTTGGAGGCAGGGGCGTTCTTGGAGCGCCTGGCCGGTGAATCGGGTTTGATTCCGGCACGAAGCCTGCTAGATTTTAGGAACTATGGAAAACTCCAATCCGCAAGAGCCCGCTCCGCAGGTGCCTCAGCCTCCGGCACCCGGTGGGATTACCGAGCAGCAATGGATCCTGTTTTTGAACCTGAGTGCGCTGGCGGGGTTTGTGATCCCTGCGATGGGGCACATTCTCGGGCCGCTGATCATCTGGCTGGTCAAGAAGCCGGAGAGCGCGGCGATCGATGCCGCCGGGCGGGAGGTGCTCAACTTTCAGATCTCGTGGACTTTTTGGATGGTGGCATCGGGCATCCTCGCTTTCGTTGGCTCCTGCCTGATCGTTCCGATCATCCTGCCGGTGGCTGTGGGAATTGCCTAGCTGGTGTTTGTGATCATCGGATCCGTCAAGGCGAGCAACGGCGAGGCATACAAGTTCCCGCTCACGATCAAGATGCTCTGATCCGCAAAGCGGATCAGTGTTCAGTTTTCAGTGGTTCAGTGGTTCAGTTTTCAGGAGGACCTGCAACCGGGTGGGTTCCGTTCTGAAAACGGAAAACTTGTTTCCCTCCAACCATCATCCACTCGATCTTGCCTGAGTGGGCGAGGATGGCCTCGTGGAGGTTTTTGGCCGGTCCGGCGTAGGGGACGGCGATGAGATCAGCCACGGCATCCGTGGTGATTTCGCCCAGTTTTCCACCCATGCCGATGGCCTTTGCCGGGTTGAGTGTGGCCATTGCGAGGAGGGTTTCCGGGGCGACCTCCGGATGCCTTTGGGCCGCGCATTGCATCTCTGCGAACATGTTGAGCGCGCGGTTGCTCGCGAGGCTGTCGGTGCCGAGGCAGACGTTGAAGCCCTCGCGGAGAAAGCGTTCGAGCGGGAACGGTTCCCGGCCGAAGTATTCGTGGCAGCACGGGCAGTGGATGATGGAGAACCCCCGTCCGCGCAGGAGGTCCCAGTCGCCTTCCGTGAGGAAATTCATGTGGGTGAGGAGCGCGCCGTCCGGAAGGGCGTTTTCCCCGAGAAGCTTTGCGACCGGCGATCCGGCTCCGGTATCGGACATGTTCCGACCCAGGCTGCCGAGAAAGGCGTGGAGCGGTCCGCCGGCGTGGAGGAACATCTCGTATTCCTCATCGGATTCCGCCAGGTGCGTCATGAGCGGCATCCCGTATTTTTCGCAGCAGAAGCGCGCGAGGCGGTAGAGGTCCGGGGAAGTCGTGTAGGGCGCGTGCGGGGAGAGGCCGAACCCGCCCAGCCATCCCTTTCTCTCTTCAAAAAAGCTGAGCGCCCCGGCGACGACATCTTCTGTATGGATCCGGCTGCGGACATCCATCATTTCGTAGAACCACCATGTCCGGACCGGGGGGGCGGGCATCCGGACCATCAGTTCGGGAAACGATTCGATGTTGAACACGGAGGTGGTGCCGTGGGCGAGAAGCTCTCGGAATCCCGAGGCGATCGACTCTAGGTAATCGTCGTCATCCAGCGTCCGCTTGAGGTCGTTGATCCTGCGGATCCACTGCGAGAAGCTCGCGTTCGGGAGGATCGCCCCGCGCATGACCGAGTAGTCGAGGTGGCAGTGGGCGTTGATCAGGCCCGGCATGAGGACCACCTCGCCGAGGTCCTCCGCCGGCCGGCCGTCCCAGCGTCCCCACGAGCGGATCACCCCGTCCTCCACGCGGACCATGCCGTCCTCCACCGGCGGGGAGGAACAGGGATGGAGCATGCGCGCCCGAAGGGTTTTCATCGGTCGTGAGCAAACGCAATCGCGGCCGGATATTCAACTCAGGATTGCACGCGATGGTGATCGCGGGTAGTTTCCAGCCCATTGTGAAATACCCCACCTATCTGTTTTTTGGTGCCCCGGGCAGCGGCAAGGGAACCCAGGGCACGGTTTTAGGTGCCCTCCCGAGATTCTTTCACTGTGCCTGCGGGGACGTCTTCCGCCGCATGGACACAAGGACCAAGCTCGGCCGGGCGTTCCTCGAATACTCCAGCAAAGGCCAGCTCGTCCCGGACGAAATCACGGTCGAACTCTGGAAGGTCAGCATCAGGCACGCCGTCGAAGCGCAGGCGTTCAAGCCGGACATCGACTACCTTGTCCTCGACGGCATCCCCAGAAACATCCGGCAGGCGGAGCTGATGGGGGAAATCATCGAGGTCCGCCGGGTTTTCCACCTCAGCTGCCCCGACCGCGAGAGGGTGGTCGAGCGGCTGAAGAAGCGTGCGCTGAAGGACAACCGCCTGGACGATGCCAACGAGGAGGTGATCCGCCGCCGGCTTGAGATCTACGACCGCGAGTCGAAGCCTCTCCTGGACTATTTTGGGCCGGAGCTCACGGTCACCGTCAATGCGACAGAGCCGCCGGTCGTGGTCCTGCACAGTATTCTCTCTCACATCGTCACGGACCGCAGGCATCCGGGCGATTTCACCGAAAATCCGAACGCCTGATGGAACAGTTCGAAAGTTTCCGAGCGTCGTCGCTCTTCTGCAAGAAGTGCAACAAGGCGATGCCGGTCCGCGAAAAGCTGCTGCTTGTCCTCCCGGACAAGGAGATTTTTGATTATCTTTGCACCGGCTGCGCATCCTCGCTCGGGCAGCGGGAGGTGATCGCCGGAGAGCGGCCCATGCCCGCGCGGAGGACGCGACACGCCTCCATGCGCCTCCGCTGACGTCGCGGAGGATTTTATGCGAATCGTATTCTGCGGCACCGGTGACATTGGTCTGCCTGCGTTCCGTGCGCTGGCGGATTCGCCATCACATGAAGTCGTCGGGCTGATCACACAGCCCGACCGACCGTCCGGACGCGATCTGAAACCCAGGCCTCCAGCCGTCAAGTCCGAGGCGTTGGCGCGCGGGATTCCGGTCGCCCAGCCGGAGCGGATCCGGAAGGATTTTTCCGCGCTGGCGAAATGGGTGCCGGATGTGATGGTGGTGGCGGCCTACGGGCAGATCCTTCCCCGGCCGGTTCTGGATCTTCCTCGGCTCGGGTGCCTGAACCTCCACGCATCCCTCCTGCCAAGGCACCGCGGGGCCTCGCCAATCCAGGCGGCAATCCTCGCGGGCGACGACGAAACCGGGATGACTGTCATGTATGTGGACGAGGGTCTCGATACCGGGGACATGCTGCTGGCCAGGCGGATTCCGATCCTGCCCGATGAGAACGCGGGCGAACTGCACGACCGGCTCGCCGGCCTCGGGCCGTCCGCAATTCTGGAAGCCCTCGACCTGCTTCAGAGCGGCAACGCTCCAAGGATTCCGCAGAATTCCTCGCTGGCGACCCACTCCTCCAAGCTGGAAAAGCGTGACGGGCGTCTCGACTGGCGCGAGCCCGCCGTCCGCCTCGCGCGCCGGGTGCGGGCGATGAACCCGTGGCCCGGGGCCGGCGCACGGATCGGCGGGACAGTGATAAAAATCCACCGTGCCCGAGCGGGGGAGGGCAAAGGCGATCCCGGCACCGTGCTTTCCGCGGATTCCCGGGGGATCGAAGTGGCGGCCGGCGACGGGTCTGTCGTTCTCCTTGAGGTTCAAATGGAAGGCCGGAAGCGCCTCCCTGCGGCGGATTTCCTGCGCGGCCATCCGATCGTTTCGGGGGCGAAGTTCGATTTGTCCTTTTCAGCATCGCCCTGATCGGGTTGGATGGCGGGCAACCCGCATGTCCACTCCGTCCACACCGCGATATAAACGTGTCGTCTTGAAACTCAGCGGCGAAGCTCTCCGTGAGCCGGGAAGCCGTGACAATATTTCGCCGCAGATCGTTTCCCAGATCGCGGAGCAGATCGCGGAGGTTCAGAAGATGGGGGTCGAGCTGGCGGTGGTGATCGGCGGCGGGAACATCTGGCGCGGGCTTTCCGCGAGCCATCGCGGGATGAACCGCACGACCGCCGACTACATGGGGATGCTCGCCACGGTCATCAACGGCCTCGCGCTGATGAGCGCGCTCGAAAGCCTCGGGGTCAGCGTGCGGGTGCAGACAGCCATCGAGATGCACAACGTTGCCGAGCCGTATATCCTTCGCCGGGCGCTCCGCCACCTCGAGCTCGGCCATGTCGTAATCTTTGTCGCGGGCACGGGCAACCCGTTCTTCTCCACCGACACGACCGCCGCGCTTCGCGCCAACGAAACCGGTGCGCAGGTCATCCTCAAGGCCACCAAGGTGGACGGTGTCTATGATTCCGATCCCGTCAAAAATCCGGATGCGAAACGCTTCACCCACATCACCTACAGCGAGGCGCTTGCGAGGCGGCTCCAGGTCATGGATTCGACCGCGTTCAGCCTCTGCATGGACAACCGCATGCCGATCATCATCTTTGACATGAACCAGCCGGACAACATCCGCCGCGCGATCGTCGGCGAGGAGGTTGGGACGCTGGTTTCGGAAAAACCCGGAGATCCACAATGAGTATTGATGAAGTTTTATTCGAGGCCGAGGAATCGATGGAGAAGTCGGTCGAGTTCATGAACCATGAATTCAATTCGATCCGCACCGGGAAGGCCTCGCCCGCGCTTGTCGAGAACCTCGACGTGATGGCCTACGGCTCGTCGATGAAGCTCAAGCAGCTCGCGCTGATTTCGGCCCCCGAGCCGCGCCTGCTCGTCATCCAGCCGTTCGACGCCGCGACGGTGCGGGACATCGAGCGCGCGATCAACGAATCCCGCCTCGGGATCAACCCCGCCGTGGATGGAAAAATCATCCGCATCCCGATCCCCGAGCTCTCCGAGGAGCGCCGCCGCGATCTGGCGAAGACGGTCAAATCCCTCGCCGAGGAGGCCCGCGTCCGCGTGAGGTCCTGCCGGAGAGCCGCCATGGAGGGCGCAAAAAAGCTCGAAAAAGACGGCGGTCTCACCGAGGACTCGCTCCGCGACGCCGAAAATGACATTCAAAAACTCACCGACCGGTTTGTTGCCGAAATCGACAAGCACACCGCCGCGAAAGAGGCGGAACTCATGAAAATATGAAGCCCTTTTTCCTCGCCCTTCTCCTGGTCTTTTCCGCATCCGTGCTGCACGCCGACGTGGTCCGTCCGGCTCCGGAGTTCTTCTGGATCGATTCGACCGGTGCCAAACAAAGCTCGAAGTCCCTTCTCGGGCGTCCGGTGATCCTGCTGATCGCCGACTCTCCGCGCGCGTGGGCGTTCCGGTCGCAGGTCGGCCAGCTCCAGAAGATGTATGAGCGCCTTGCCAACGAGAAAGCGGTCTGCGTCGCGGCGTTTTCCAGGGAGCCCGGCGTCGTGCGTTCGAATATTCCCTTTGTTTCCGTGGCGGACGGACCCCGCACAGCCTATGACCTGCAGGTCGAGCGGGGCTTTGGCATTGCGGTGATCGGGAAGGATGGAAACCTCGATTTCTCGGGCACGAGGGTAATCCCGGTCCAGCGGATCTACGACATCATGGACAATTCCTATCTTGTCCAGAAGGCCATGCGCAGGCCCTGAGGCCTTCACGGAGCGCATGGAAGCCGACATCGACAGGGTTCTGTATCACGAGTCCACGATCCTGAGACGGCTCGATGAGCTCGCCGCACGGATCACGGCGGACTACCGGGACAGGGAACTCACGGTTGTCGCCATTTTGAATGGCAGCTTCATTTTCATGGCAGACCTCCTGCGCCGCGTGCCGCTTCCGCTCCAGTTGGACAGCTGGAGTGTTTCCAGCTACCACGGCACGAAGACCAGCGGGACCATCCAGTTCCGCCAGACGCAAATTGCGGATGTTCGGGGGCGTCACGTTCTCCTTCTTGATGACATCCTCGACAGCGGGCTCACGCTGCATGCCATCCGGGACCGCATCGAGAGGGAGTCCGGTGCCGCGAGCGTCCGGTCCTGCGTCCTTCTCCGCAAGATGGTCCCGCGGACCTGTCCGGTGGAGGCCGACTATGTCGGCTTCGACATCCCCGATGAATTCGTCGTCGGCTACGGACTCGACTACAACGAGCGCTACCGGAACCTCCCGTTTATCGGCATCCTGACCGGGGAAGCCATTCGCAGAAACGCGGTTGCTCGGTAGAGAACATCGCCTATCGCACCGCGACAGGAGCGCAAGGCCGTCTGCAGAAAATCCGGAAGGAAGCAAAGAAACGTCTTTCTTCGTCATGGACACCCTGACATAAAATTTTGCATGGTGCAGGCAACAGCTTCTCCCTCGCAGCGCAAAGGAATCATTCTGGCCGGAGGGTCCGGTTCCAGGCTTCACCCGCTCACTCTGGCGGTCAGCAAGCAACTCATGCCGGTTTACGACAAGCCGATGGTTTACTACCCGATCTCGGTCCTCATGCTGGCGGGCATCCGGGAGATTCTCATCATCTCCACGCCGCACGATCTGCCGTTCTTCGAGCGCCTGCTGGGGACAGGAGGGCAGTTCGGGGTGAAGTTTTCCTATGTCGACCAGCCGCGTCCGGAGGGGCTCGCGCAGGCCTTCCTCCTTGGAGAAAAATTCCTTGCCGGCGCGCCCTCGGCGCTCGTGCTCGGCGACAACCTGTTTTTTGGCAACGAGTTCGGCCGGATTCTGGGCAGTGCCGATGCTCTGAAGCGAGGGGCGACGATTTTTGGATACGAGGTGTCGAATCCCTCCGCCTACGGCGTGATCGAGTTCGATGCCAATGGCCGCGCGCTTTCCCTCGAGGAAAAGCCGGCCCGGCCGAAGAGCCGCTGGGCGGTTCCCGGGCTGTATTTTTATGACGAGCGGGTCGTGGCGTTTGCCAAGGCCCTGAAGCCCTCGCCGCGCGGCGAGCTTGAGATCACCGATCTGAACCGCTGCTATTTGGACGATGGAACCCTGAGGGTCGAAAAATTCGGCCGCGGAACGGCCTGGCTCGACACGGGGACCCACGATTCCCTCCTCGAGGCTGCGCACTTCGTCCAGACAATCCAGAAGCGCCAGGGGCTCCGCATCGCCTGCCTTGAGGAGATCGCGCTCCAGAAAGGCTGGCTGACGGTCGATGAACTCGCGAGTTCCTCCGCGACGCTCGGAAAATCCAGCTATGCCGAATATCTCATGGATGTCGTGAACCGCACACAATTATGAGAGTTGAAAAACTGAAGATCGAGGGGGCGCTGCTTCTCATGCCGACCGTTTATGGCGACAGCCGGGGATTTTTCCTCGAGATGTGGAACCGGAGGGTTTTCCGCGAGATCGGGCTCGACGTCGATTTTGTGCAGGACAACCACAGCCGGTCGTCGAAATACGTGCTCCGCGGCCTCCACTACCAGGTCAACGGCCACTCTCAGGGCAAGCTGGTCTGGGTCTCGAGCGGGGCGATTTTCGACGTCATTGTCGATCTGCGCGAAGGCTCCCCGACATTCGGGAAATGGGACGGGCGCCTTCTGACATCCGCCTGCCACGAGCGCTTGTGGGCGCCTCCCGGATGCGCCCATGGATTTCTTGTCGTCAGCGACACCGCCGACTTCCACTACAAGTGCAGCGATTTTTATTCTCCGGCCGACGAGCGTGTCCTGCATTGGAATGACAAGGATGTCGGGATCCACTGGCCGATGCCGGTCGGCATTGAACCTCTGGTGGCTCCGAAGGATCAGGCCGCACCGGGGTTCCGCGACTGCGAGAAGTATCCCGCAGGCAAGCCGCTCGGCCACGGATTTCCCGGCTGATTGACCTGCAGGGCCGTGTTGCCCGGCAAGATAGGAATTGGCACGGGCGACGGTTGAGGATATGTTAAAACAACTGTGGAGGCGCCGTTGTATTCTTCTTTTCCTCTCCTTGACGAATCCCTGGGTAATGAGCTGTTTGCGCCGCAGGAGGAAGGGGAGGTTGTTCAAATGCAGCGGGAGATCTGGGGGGGCATTCGCGCGGATCTCGAGCGCGATCTCAGAGGTCTCGAGGGGCTTCCCAAGGAGGATCTCAAGAGGCAGCTTCACCGGATTCGCGGGTATGTCTCGACGGCGTCGCTGCTGAGACTCTCCCAGATCCTCATGGCGTGGGAACATGCCGGAGATCCGCTGGAAGAGACAGGTGCTTTTCTACCCGGGGCGCTGAAAGTTGCGGAATGCTCGGTTTGTGAAATGGAGAAAAGGTATCCGCATTTGGTGAATCCGTCCCAGGGGGCCGGCTGATCCCCTTTTCAAGACATGGACTATTTCCTTTTCCTCTCGGCCCTGCTTCTCGGCCTCTCGGCGGGGATCTGCTGGAGCGGACGGGCGGTTTCGGAAAGTTTTCAGAAAGCCCGCCGGTTGATGGGCGCATTTTTCGCGGGGGCGGCGCTGCTGAATTTTTGGAGTTTGATCTGGCAGGGGTTTCCCTCACTGCCCGTCGAAACCTGGGGGCTCGACATCCTGGAATCCCTGGTGGCCGGCCTCGCGCTGCTCACGGCGGCCCGGCTCGCCGACCGCTCCGCCGCCCGGGCGGCTGCTGTGATTCCACCAGCCGCTGCGGCATTCCTCCTGCTCCTCCGCCCGGCCGGAGCGCAGTTCTGGCTGATGTGGATCGTCTGGCTGCCGTCCGTCGCGGTTCTGGCCCTGGTCGTTTTCCGATGCGAAGCCGGTTCTCGAAGGGTTGCGGCGTCCATCCTTTCCACCGGGCTGCTTGCCATCGCCCTTGCGGATCCCTCGCGGGCGTTTTTTGCCAGCCTGTCCGGAATTGGCGATGCGAACATCGATTGGCAGTCGGCGGTCTTTCTCGGATTCCTCCTCATGGGCAGGATTGTCGGCATTTCCGCCGTGCTGGTTTCCTCCTGGTTGATTTTCAGGCGAACCGACCGCCCGTTTGAAGATCCGCAGCGGGATTTCCGCGCGAGGATTTTCGCCTACCTTCTGGCCCTGATTCTGGCGGTCGGCTGGCCGGCAGCAAACATGGTCAGCCGGGACGTCGAGAGAACATGGCGAGAACAACTCGCCCAGGAGTCCATGCTTGCCGCCGCCGCATTTTCGCCATCGGAGCTCGAGGGCCTCAGCGCTTCAGATCAGGATGTGGAAAAAACGGTCTACCGCCGCATCAAGAGCAAGTTGCATCTTCTTTGCCAGTCCGGCGATGGCTACCGCTTTGCCTATCTGATGACACTGAGGATGGGGGCGCCCGTTTTCCTCGCGGATTCAGAGCCCCCGGGCTCGGAGAATGAGTCGCATCCCGGCGATCAATACGAGGATGCGTCCCAGACTTTTTTGTCTGTTTTTTCATCCCTGAACGCGATGACGGAAGGTCCGGAACCAGATAAGTGGGGCGTCTGGATCTCCGGTCTGGCTCCCGTGCCGGATGTGAGAATCGATGGGTCCCCCGTCGTGCTCGGCCTCGATTGCAATGCCTCCGACTGGCACCTGCGGCTTGCCCGGCTTCGGCTTGGAGTCATGGGGGTGATTTTGGTCTTTGTCCTGCTTGCCGTGGGGAGCTTTCTCGTTGTCGATGTGACAGAGCGTTCAAGGGAGCGGCAGGCGGCATCGGAGGAGCGGCTCCGTCTCTCGTTGCAGGGCGCGAACCTCGCCGGCTGGGAGATCTCACAGAATTCCCGGACAATCCGGTTGGACGGAGCTTGGAACGCTCTCATCGGAACCCCGCAGGAAGGTGTCGAGTGGGACTGTGGCACCTTTCTTTCAATCATTCACCCCGATGAGCGGAATTTTGCGGAGACGGCATTCCGTTCGCTGTGCGGTGGAGCTACGCAAGCGATGGAGTTGGAGTTCCGGGTGAAGCGTCCGGATGGGTCCTGGGGCTGGGTGCTCTGCCGCGGAAAATGCGGGGGAGGGGTCCAGCAGGCCAATGGGGGATTTGTCCTCGATATTTCCAGCCGCAAGGAAGCTTACGAACAGCAGTTGCTGCAGGGGGCGGCGCTGGAGTCCGCGGCCAATGCCATCGTCATCTGCTCGCCGGACGGAACCATCGAGTGGATCAACCCGGCCTTCGAGCGCCTCACGGGATACAGCAAGGAAGAGGTGCTTGGGAAAACGCCCCGGATCCTGAAGTCAGGGATCCATCCGCCCTCGTTCTACGAGGATCTCTGGAGGACGGTCCAGGCCGGTCAAGTCTGGAGCGGCGAGATTACGAATCGCAGGAAGGACGGCAGCCTCTTCATAGAGGACATCACCATCACCCCTCTCAAGGACTCCAAGGGCAGAATCTCCAGATTCATTGCCGTCAAGCAGGACATCACGGCGAGAAAGCAGGCCGAGAGAAGGCTGGCCTCTCTCGCTGCGGAGGAGGCGGCGCAGCAATCGCGATTTTCAACGCTTCTCACCAACATGGAGGAGGCGGTTCTTGTCGAGGACAGCGGACGGAAGATCACGTTCGCGAATCCTTCGTTTGTGAAAATGTTCGGGATTCCTTCGTCCGAACTTCTGGGCCGGAGCTGCCCGGAACTTGTCCTTGAAGCCTCCCGCCTGTTTGTCGACTCGGAGCGGTTCAAGAATTCGATCGAGGCGGCGGTGAGCTCGTCAAAGCCCACTCTGGAGGAGATGTTCGAGACGGTGGACAAGCGGTTTCTGGCGCGCGATTTTGTTCCCATCAAACAGGGGGACAGTCTGCATGGCTACCTGTGGCAATACCGGGACATCACGCGGCAGAGGCGGAACCAGATCCTTCTGGAGGCGATCGCCGATGTGGGGCAGCTCGTGCTGAGCACCCCGCTGAATACCGGGAAAGCCTGGATGGATCTGATCTCCATCTTGGGAGCCAAGATCGGCGTCGACCGCCTCACTGTCCTGCGTTTTGCGGGGGGAGAAAATGCATCTCCGCAGGGTTTCACCGTGAAAGCGGAGTGGGCCCGGCCAGGGTCGCCAGGGATGACGCTTTCTTCCGGGACCGGCACCATCCCGAAGGAGGGGAACCTGCTGCCGGGAATGGTTTCTGAACTGTCCGGCGGCCGGAGTGTTCTTGAGCGCGGGCCGGATTCTGCGGCCCCGGTGCTGGCGGACATGGAAGCGAGAACGCTGCTTTATCTTCCCCTGATTGTTGAAGGCCGTCTCTGGGGGGCGCTCGGTTTGCACCATTGCGAGTCCGCGTATGCCTGGCAGGAGGAGGAAACCGCCCTTCTGGAGGCCGTGGCCCGTCTCATCAGTTCGCGACTGGATCTGCAAAGGTCGGAGTCCGCGCTCATCTCTGCCAAGGAGGCGGCGGACCTTGCCAACCGGGCCAAGAGCACGTTTCTGGCCACGATGAGTCACGAAATCCGCACCCCGCTCAACGCGGTGATCGGGATGACCTCTCTTTTGCTGACCACGAAGCTGGACGAGCAGCAGCGCGACTACGCCTCGACGGTGGCAACCTCCAGCGAATCCTTGCTGGACCTGATCAATGACGTTCTCGATTACTCGAAGATCGATGCCGGCCACATCGAGGTCGAACACGTTCCTTTCGTGCTCGCCGACGTGGTTGTCGAGCCTCTCGAAATCCTGTCCCGCCTGGCTTCAGACAAGGGGCTTGAGCTTTCGTATTATCTGGATCCCACTCTTCCGCCAGCCATCGTGGGTGATCGGACGCGCCTGAAGCAGGTGCTTTTGAACCTGCTTTCCAATGCGGTGAAGTTCACTTCCAAAGGGGAGGTCAGCCTTCATGTCGCCCGTGAGGCTGGAGCGGACTCCCGCGTGAGGTTTGCAGTGAGCGACACGGGGATTGGCATTCCTCCCGATGTCCAGGGGAAGCTCTTCATGCCTTTCGTCCAGGCCGATTCCTCGGTAACCCGCCGGTTTGGCGGCACCGGCCTTGGATTGGCAATCTGCCGGCGCCTCGTGGAGTTGATGGGCGGTCAGATTGGACTGGAAAGCGCCGAAAATCACGGATCCACATTTTCCTTTTCGCTGCCGCTGACGGAAGGGGGCATGGAAGCGTCCCCTGATTTGGCAGCCCTCCCTGCTTCCCTTGCAGGAATTCACGTTTTGATCGTGGATGACAATCGGAACAACAGGCGCTTCCTTCACGAGCAGACCAAGTTGTGGGGGATGCATCCGGTTGACGTGGGCTCCGGTGCGGAAGCGCTTGAGGCCCTGCCCGGCAGTCCTCCGTTTCAGCTGGTGCTTACGGATTTTCAGATGCCGGAGATGGACGGGCTGGCTCTGACGGCACGCATTCGAGGGCTGGCTTGCGGGAAGCAGGTGCGCATCCTGCTGCTGAGCTCCATCATGGAAGCGGTTCCGGTGGATTCCAAAGCCCTTTTCGACGGGATCCTGACCAAGCCGCTCAGGCCATCGCTTTTAAAACAGGCCATCGCCCAGGCTCTTGGAAGGAAGACCCATCCGGACCGGACTCCCGAGAAAAATCCGGAAGGAACATCGAGGGGCATGAGGGTTCTGGTGGCCGAGGACAATCCGATAAACCAGAAAGTTCTCAAGTTGATGTTTCTCAAACTCGGCTTGACTCCCCGGATGGTGAGTAACGGACGCGAGGCGGTCGAGGCGGTCAAGGATGGCGTCTATGACATCGTTTTCCTCGATGTGCAGATGGCTGTACTTGACGGTCTCGAGGCTGCCCGCGAGATCCGCAGTCACTTCGCAGACAAGCCGGTCCGGCCTGAACTGGTTGCGATCACAGCTAATGCCTTCAAGGAAGACAGAGAGGCTTGCTTTGCCGCAGGTATGGATTTTTACATCCCCAAACCCATCACACTCGACCGGCTGAGAGAGGCTGTCGATGGGGCGTCCGAACGACACAGAAATCACGGCGGCGGAATCTGATCGAAACCGGATTCCGCCGACGGCCGGCTTGTGCCTGTGCGGATCGGCTGTATGTTGATTCATGAGCCTGCCGTTGTTGTTCGCAATTCCTGCGGCGATGTTCGCATGCGAACCGGGATTCGGGGATTTTCCGGGACGACGGGAGGCGGTGGATCACCAGCTCCGGGAGCGGGGGATTTCCGATGTCCGGGTTCTGGCTGCAATGGCCCGGGTTCCCCGTGAGGAATTCGTTCCTTTGGAATTGAAGCTGTTTGCCTATTGCGATCGACCTTTGCCAATCGGCCATGGGCAGACGATTTCACAGCCCTACATCGTGGCCCTGATGACCGAACTCCTGCGGGTCGATGCGAATTCCCGCATACTGGAAATCGGGACCGGCTCGGGCTATCAGGCCGCCGTGCTCGCCGAACTGGCCTCCGAGGTGTTTACGATGGAGATTGTCGCTTCCCTGGCCGTCCAAGCGGAGGAGACGTTGAGGCGGCTCGGATACCGGAACGTGCATGTGAAGGCGGGGGATGGGCACCTTGGCTGGCCCGGTGAAGCGCCTTTCGATGCGATCATGGTGACTTGCGCTCCTGCGGAGGTTCCATCCGCGCTTGTGCAGCAGTTGCGGGAAGGGGGCCGGATGGTGGTTCCAGTCGGGGAGAATGGCTGCGTCCAGGAGTTGTATGTCCTGGAAAAAGTCGATGGCAGAGTGAGAAAAACCCCTGTCTCTGCGGTCCGGTTTGTTCCGATGATTCAAGGGCCTCCTCAATCCCGTTGATCCTTCGGAGATCCCGGTCTGGGCGTCTGCCGGCTGCGGGAGCCGGTTGGCCGGGGCAAAAAAAACCCGGCATCCCATTCACGGGATGCCGGGGCGGTTGAAAAAGACTACTTGGCTTTAGGCAATTTGAATTTTTTCTTGGCGGGTTTGGATTCGCGTTTCGCCTTGGGTGCCGCCGCTTTTTTCGGAGCGGCTTTTCCTGCGCGGCGGGCCTCCCAGCGGGCTTTCATCATCGCGGCGATTTTGGCGCGTCCCTCGGGGCTCATCTTGCTTTTTTTCTTAGCCTTAGCCGGTTTGCCGGCTTGGGGTGTTTTGGAAGAGGAACCCTTGATCGCATAGCGGCCGGGTTCGATTTTGTTCGTCAGCTTTTTTCCTGTGGTGCTGAACCAGACGGAAATGTTCCCCGGCGTGGAGCCGAGCTTGTCAGCGATGTCCTTCACGCGGAGTCCCTGATCGCCTGCGGCTTCGAGGAGTGAGAGAACGCGGGCCTTCAGGCCGCCGGATTTTTTGGATTTCTTTCTTCCGCCTTTCCTTTTCGCGGATTTTGCAGGCACTACAGATTCGGCAGCCTCGACAACTGTTGTGGCGGCTCCCAGGAGAGTCCTGGCAATTTCGTTTTCAACGTCCTGGATGCTTTTGATGAGCTGTTCTTTTTTATCCGTCAGGTTGAGCAGACGGCGAAGAGAATCGCTGGTGATATGTTTGATATTCATGGTTGAGACTGAGAGTTAGCATTAGATTTAGCATCTTTGGCAAATATAAAATATATGCATCGCGCCCGGGCACCCGCCGGCCTGTTCCCGGCTTGTCTGGGGCGATGGATGCCGAAGGGAGCCTGTTCCATATGAAATCCAGTCTGAGGAACGAGTTTTGCGCCCAGTCAATCCATGCGGAGTTTTACCCGCTCCCTGTCGGCTGAAAACAGCAGGGCTTTGATGTTTTCCGTGCCATGCCTCGGAGCGTGGTGAAATCCGTTGAAGGCTGCGAGAGCGAGGAGGCCCCGGTCTCTCCAGTCAAAGAGCCAGTCGGCGGCTGCGGCGGGGTCCTCCTGGGGCAGGCCTGCCCCGATCTTGATGAGCCAGTCGCTGTTGCATTCCTCGTGGGAGCCGATCGGATGTGTCATCACCAGCGGGAGTCCCAGCGCGCAGTAGAAGCTCAGCTCGCTCGGCTTCGTCCAAAGGAGATCCGCATTTCGGATCACCTGGTTGAATCGGGAAAAATAGTCGGTTTTGCTCAGCGAGGTGAGCACGTGGACGGACTTCCCGAGTTCCTCGGCGAGCCCCGTGTCGCGTATGGTCTCGAGGAAAAACGTGCTGATTTCGAGGCGGGTTCCCGCGACGAGATGGATCCGGATGCGTCCGGTTTCCAGCGCGGGTCGCAGGCTCACGAGGATCTGCCGGGCAATCTCCGCCTGTGCCCCCGCTCCTCCCACGGCGAAGACAATCGTCATCGGCCGGTCCGGAGGCGGAATCGGGCCGAGCTCCTCATCCAGCAGGGGGCGGTATTTTGCATGGAACATCCCGGAGGGATCCAGCACCGCGATCCTCCGGGCGAGATCGTCGCGCACCGCATGCAGATTTTCATCCGGCAGGGGAAACCCGGTGAGGAAAACCCTGTCCTCGGGAACGCCGTAAAGGAGGAGCCGTTTCTGTGCCCGTGCGGTTGGGGCGAAATAGACGACCCGGCTTTTGCGCGGCTTTTCCGCAACCCAGATCCGGTTGATATCCGAGTCGGTGACGACGCAGGAGACATCCGGCAGGCCGAGGTGGTCGGCCGCGAGCGCCACGGCGAAGAACGTGCTCAGGAACGGGATCTTCTCCCGCCTTGCGTAGGCGGGGACGCTTTTTGCAAAACCCTGATGAATCAACCGGTGAAGGCGCAGCGAGCCGATTGTGGGTTTGGAGAGGTCCCGGAACGGATAAAATGGAGAGATGCTCTGGAAGGAGTCGTATGCCTGCCAGAGCCACTGCCCAACCAGGGGGATGCGACCAAGCCGGGACATGGTTTCGTAGAAACCCTGGAATTGCTTCCACATCTTTTTTTCTTTCGTGCCGACAATCGAATCGCTGTTGGCGGTGATGATTCTCTCTCGCGCGATATCGCGAAATGGATACGCCGCCCGCTGGTGGCCATATCCCATGTCGGCCGTGACAACCCAGGCTTGCTGTGAGGGGAGGTTCATCCGGGGGGAGATGCGGTTCAAATTATCCTTCAGCCGGCGGCCTGTCACGCAGCAAGAAGGAAGACCCGGGACGCTGTCTGTCCCGGGATCGCGGTTTGCTCAGTTGATTTCACAAGGCCTCAGAGCAATGTGTCCTGTTTTGGAATTCCCGAATGCCGGAACGATTCCAGGCAGGCGGTCAGTTCCTCTCTGGAATGGGAACTCCTGAGTTTTTCAATTTCGGATGCTGCCAGCGCGTCGCAGCGCTCGTTCTCCGGATGTCCGGCATGGCCCTTCAGCCATTTCCATGTGACCCTGTGACGAGTGGCCTGCTGATCGAGTTCCCGCCAGAGGTCGGCATTTTTCACCGGCTGTCTGGAGGCAGTGATCCAGCCCCGGGTTTTCCACTGATAAATCCACGCGGTGATCCCCTGCCTCAGATATTGCGAGTCAGTGTGGACGGTTACATCACAGGCTTCCCTCAACGCGGAGAGACCTGCGATGGCCGCCCTGAGTTCCATGCGGTTGTTCGTCGTGGCGGGGTCTCCGCCTGACAGCTTCCGCTCTATGCCTTCGTAGCGGAGGATTGCCGCCCAGCCGCCGGGACCGGGATTCCCCAGGCATCCGCCGTCGGTGAATATTGAGACCTTTTTCAAGGCGGAGCATCATCGGATTTGATAACAACTTTGCAAAGCAATCCGTTTCCGGGGCGGGAGCCGGTCCGGGAGGGCTGCCCCCTGTGTGGAGGACAGGGAAAAATCACCACGCTTTGACCGGCATCAATACTGATGCCATTCTGCAGTGGAATGAAGAAAATGCGCGCGGTAGTGTTTGCTTCATGATCCTCCCGCTCATCACCCTCACTTTTCTCTCCTTCCTCGGCCTTTCGTGTGTCGTGGCCCCGTTTCTGGACTCGACCCGCTAGCTCGGGAGTTTCTCTCCGGAACCGATCGTGTTCGCTCCTGATGTCCGGAGAGGCCTTCAGGAAGAGAACTGAAAGCGATGAACGCGTGCGAACGGAATCAAACCCGGTCAACCATTGCCCGGTTGACGAAGACTTGTCCGTAAGACGGCTCCAATCCGGAATTCTGCCCGCTTCATGAAGTGAGAAAATTGGTCCTTGAGGATCGAATCCGCTGGATCAATCGTCTTTCGGACGCAGATCTGGACTATCTCACAGAGTATCATCAAAGTCTGTTTGCAATGGCAATCGACGAAGGATTGATGCCTTTTCCGGTCCCTGCAGAGTCCCGGGTTGCGTGTCGGAAATCCCGGATCGAAAAATTCACGCAGTTGTGCTTGCAGGGCTCGTGGAATGCGGGTAAATTCCGCGTCCTTGTTGCATCCCTAGCTCAATGGTAGAGCAGTTGACTCTTAATCAATTGGTTCCCGGTTCGAGCCCGGGGGGGTGCACTTCCTTCGGACCATCCGAAGATTATTTTGCGGCCTTCCAGCCCAGCGAATCCAGAAAGTCCGCGGTTTTTTGCATCGACTCGTTGAAGATTGAAATGCCCTTCATGGGCATCAGGTAGCCATGGGCTCCGCCCTCATTGACCACGAACTCGCAGCGGTTCCCGGCCTTTTTCATGGCCTCGACAAAGGCCTGCGCTCCCTTGAAGGGTGTGATTCTGTCCGCCGTGCCGTGGAAGATGATCGTCGGCGGCAGGCCGGCCTTCACGCGGAGCAAAGGCGAGATTTCCTGCCAGCGGTCACCGCATTTCGCGTTTCCGTAACCCTCCGTCGAGGTGTCGATGACCGGAAAATACAGGACGAGCGCATCCGGCACGCAGGAGACTCCCGTGTCCTCGCCCGCCTCGTCGATGCCGTCGAACAGCGCGGTGCCCGCCGCCACATGCCCGCCGGCGGATCCGCCGCTCACCGCAATCTTCCCGGGGTCGATTCCCAGTTCGGTGGCGTGTGAGCGGATGTAACGAATTGCCGAGCGTCCGTCTTTCACGCAATCAAACACGGAGGAGGCTCCATCCTTCTTGTCGAGAAGGCGGTAGTCGACGCTGATGCCCACATATCCCCGTTTTGCAAAATCCTGTGCGAAGCAGTCGAAGGATTTCGCCGAACCATGAACCCAGCCGCCGCCGTGGATCGCAACAAAGCAGGGGGAGCGGTCCGAGGGCTTGTGGCCTGCCGGTTCAAAAATATCGAGCGTGAGCTTCCGTCCGCCCGCCGTCTTGTATTCGACCACGCGCGTGGGCGGATCGACGTGGACGGCCCGTCCTGACGGCCCGGTCTCCTCTTCGCCCGTGGAGTCGGAGGAAACGGGAGCAGCCTGGATCACGGAGGTCAGGCTGAGCAACAATATCAGGGGCAGATGGGAGTTTTTCATGAGGTAAAAAGGAATGAACCGGGAACCTTGTCAGGGATGCGGGATTGTCTCCCGTTTGTCGAGATTTCAACGCTGAGTAAAATCCCTGGCCTTGAGAAGGAGGACCGGGATTTCCACAAGATGGCGGACCTTGTCGGCCGTGCTGCCGTAGATCAGATCGCCGACGAGCCGGTGTCCGTGTGTGGCCATGGCGATGAGGTCGACCGTGTGGGATTTGGCGAATTTGACAATTTCTGTGGAAGGCTCTCCCATGGCGAGGATGCAGTCGGCCTCAAACCCTTCTTTCCTGAGCTCTTCCGCAGTGCGTTCGAGATAGGCGCGGTCTTCCTGAATCTCCTCACCCTCCGCCAGCTTGAGCTGCTCAAAATTCCTGGCCACCCATCCGTTGGCGACGTGCAGGAGGAGGAATCTTGAACCGGCAAGCCTGGCGAGCGGCTTGACATGTTCCAGGATCGCCTGGTCCGCCCGGCTGTTTTCCACAGGAATCAGGATGGTGTGATACATGGGGGTTATTCGATGGGGAGTCCGATGGTGTTGTAGAAGGTCCGGCGGACGGGTTCCGGTGCGAAGGAGTCGAAAAGGAGTTTCACATTGAGTGTAATAATGATGACGGTGGTCGTCCATCCCAGGATCGTGATCCAGGGCGGGTTGACGAACTCCCCCATCTTGGCTTTTTCGCAGGTGAAGCGCATGAGTGGCCAGACGGCGAATCCGAGCTGCATACTCAGAACAACCTGGCTGGCCACGAGGAGGTCGGTCGTCCTGCTCTCGCCGAAAAATCCGATGATGCAGACCGCGGGGATGATCGCGATTCCCCGGGTGATCAATCGTCGCAGCCAGGGGGTGATGCGGAAATTCAGAAATCCCTCCATGACAATCTGCCCGGCGAGGGTGCCGGTGAGCGTGGAATTCTGGCCGGAGGCCAGCAATGCCACTGCAAACAGGGTGCTGGCCACGCCGACCCCGAGGGTCGGGCTCAGCAGCTTGTAGGCATCCTGGATCTCGGCCACGTCCTGGTGTCCGGACCAGTGGAAGGTCGCTGCAGCCAGAATCAGGATCGCGGCGTTGATGAAGAGCGCAAACATCAGTGCGGCGGAGGAATCGATCGTCGCGAATTTGATCGCCTCGCGCCGGCCTTCAGGCGTCCGCTCGAACATGCGCGTCTGCACGATCGAGGAATGGAGATACAGGTTGTGGGGCATGACGGTCGCACCCAGGATGCCGATGCTGACGTAGAGCATTCCATGATTGGTGAGGATTTCCGTGCTCGGGACGAAGCCGAGCATCACCCCCGCGATGCTCGGCTTTGCGAAGAACAGCTCGGCCGCGAAGCAGGCGCCGATGGTGAGGATCAGGGTGATCACGACCGCCTCGACGTATCGGAACCCCTTGTTTTGGAGATAGAGGACCGCCAGCACGTCGAGGCAGGTGATGATGCATCCCCACACGAGCGGAATTCCGAAAAGCAGCTGGAGCGCGATTGCCGAGCCAACCACCTCGGCGAGGTCGCAGGCCGCAATCGCCAGTTCGCACAGGACCCACAGAAACCACACCAACGGCTTGGGATAATGGTCCCGGCAGGCCTGGGCGAGGTCTCTCCCCGTGGCCACTCCCAGCTTCACGCACAGATGCTGGAGCAGGATCGCCATCAGGTTCGAGATCAGGATGACCGCGAGCAGAGTGTAGCCGAACCGGGCGCCGCCCGCGAGGTCCGTCGCCCAGTTGCCGGGATCCATGTAGCCCACCGCCACAAGAAATCCCGGACCGGCAAAGGCCAGCATCTTCCGCCAGAACGACACCTTCCCCGGCACGAAAATCGTGCGGTGCACCTCGGGAAGGCTGACTTCCGCCACCTGCCGCTTCCAGCCCTCCATGTCATCGGCGGCCTCCTGCATTTCGGACTTCATAAATGGTTGTTTGGCATTTCCCATAAATGTAGCATAGGCTACAATATGAGGCTCACGCTAAACTCTGCAGCGGAGGGTTGTCAATGGGGAATGTTTGGGGAAGACTCGGGCGGATGCGTTTGAAGAAACACAAGCCGGCCGGAGCCGGCGGGAAGGGTCCGGAGACGGCGGCCCATCAGCAATTGACACGCCTGCAGCATGCCCAGGAGCGCGCGCAGGATTATGTGGAGGCGATCGCGGACCTGATTGCCCTGCGCGGCGAGGCCCGCGCGACCGACCTTGCAAAATCGCTCGGGGTGACGCACGTGACGGTGATCCGGACGGTCCAGCGGCTGCAGCGCGAGGGGCTTGTGAGCACCGAGCCCTACCGGTCGATCTTTCTCACCGATTCCGGGCGGCGGCTGGCAGGCAAGGCGAGGGCGCGCCACGAAAAGGTGGTTGCGTTTTTGGAAGCGCTGGGAGTCCCGTCGTCCGCTGCCCGTGCGGATGCCGAGGGGATCGAGCACCACGTGGGATCGGAGACGCTGGCCGCCATGGAGAGGTTTTTGGCCGCGATGGAGCGGGCTCCGAAGCTCCCTACTTCAAGCTCCGGTGCTGGCAGCCGACCCACGCGGCAAACAAGCCGATGACGACATGTGAGCACAGGACCCAGAGGCAGAGGGACGCCGGGGAGAGTGCGGTTTGAACGACCATCTGGACGATATCGTAGTAGCGCTCGCCCTTGAGGGTCTGGAGGACGCCTGACCAGCTCCAGTAGGCGGCGATGAACGGCCGGACGAGGCTGCCGAGGAAGTCCGGCAGGGCGAGGACCGCGCCGGAGAGCGGGAGCTGGAAGCCGACGAGGTAAATCGAGACAAGCGACGCCTGCTCGGCCGAGTTCAGGAAGCTGGAGACGGCCAGGCAGACCGATGTCATGGCAGCGTTGACCAGCGTGAGAAAAACGAGCTGCGGGCCGAGTTCGCCCGGAAACCCGCAGACGTAATGCACGAAGAGTCCCATCCAAAGGGACTGGGCGAGCACAAGGAAGCCCAGGAAGACCGCCTTTCCCGCCACATAGCTCAGCGGGCTCAGGCCGGAGAGCTTTTCCTTCTCGAAGATCAGCCGTTCGGATGCGATCTCGCGGCCCGAATTGTTCGCCCCCATGAGGGTCAGGAGAACGACCTGGAACATGACGATCCCGGAGACCAGGCTGCCGACCTTGCTGGACTGGATCAGGAAATCCTTCGCCTCGACGAGTTGCTGCACGACATCGAGCCCGAGCCCCATGCTCAGGTTTTTGACCGCGGGAAGTCCGTTCCATGCGAAGATCGCTACGAGGACCGGGAAGCCGAAGATCAGGCCGAGCTGGAGGGCGAGCTGCGCCTTCGCGCGGAAAAAGATTTTGAGGCGGCGGGAGAGGAGGGTGAAAAACTGACTGACCGGTCCCGGCACGGGAAGGGTGGAGGAGGGGATCGCCTCGTGGGTGGGGGACTCGATGGTCGCCTCCTCCTTCGGAGCCGCGCTGTCAAAACTGACCGGGCTCACCATATCCAGGCCTCCGCGGGTCTCCAGGAAGGCGTGCCGGTGTTTTTTCCAGGATTGCGCCCACTCCTTCGTGCTCCGGCGCCCCAGTTGCGAGTAGAGGTCACGGGCATCATCCGTGCGGAAGTAATGGGTGAGAAATTGGGAGGGGCCGTGATACGCGACGACGCCCTCGTGCAGGACGAGAACAGAATCGTAGAGCTCCAGATGTCGCAGGCTGTGGGTCACGGAAAGCACGACGCGGCCTTCGGTCCGGCTGAGCCCGTGCAGCAGCCTAACGATTTCGTCCTCGGACTGCGGGTCGAGGCCGCTTGTCACCTCGTCGCAGAGCAGCATCGCCGGCTTGCTCACCAGTTCCATTGCCAGCGCGAGCCTCCGCTTTTGGCCCCCGGAGAGCACGCTCACGAGTTGGTTGTGGACTTCGGCCATTCCGACTTCCTCCAGAATCCCCCCGACCGCCTCTTCCAGTGCCGATGCGTGCATTCCGCGGACCCGGAGGCGCATCGCATATCCGACGCACTCGCGCACGGTCAACTCATCGTGGGCGATGCTGAACTGGGGGACATAGCCGATCTCCGATGGGGAAAAATCCTCTTCCACAACGTTCCTGCCATTCCAGAAAATCGTTCCCTCCTCATCGCCGGGGGCGATGCCGGTGATCACCTTGAGGAGGGTGCTTTTCCCGCAGCCGGAGGATCCGATGATCGCGCCGAAATGCCCTTTGGGAAAGGTGGCGTTGACATCGGAGAGCAACGGCCGGACATCGTCCCCGCTGCCGATAAACAATGTGACATCTTTAAGCTCGAGCACTCGGGGCAGCATGCAAAGCCTCCGCGGAATTGACAACGCAAATCGCAGGGACCGTTCCAGGCGGGCGCTAAAGGGGATTGAACTGCCGGGGGGTTCCTGAGAACCTCGGGGGCCAAACCATGAGCAAACCGCGTTTGAGTTTCTGGGCGATCTGGAACATGAGTTTCGGCTTTTTCGGGATCCAGTTCGGCTGGGGGCTGCAGATGGCGAACATGTCGTCGATTTACCAGATGCTCGGTGCGGAGGAGTCCCAACTTCCGCTCTTGTGGCTCGCCGCTCCAGTGACCGGGCTCGTGATGCAGCCGGTCATCGGATATCTCAGCGACCGCACGTGGTGCGGGCTCGGGCGCCGCCGCCCGTATTTTCTGGTTGGCGCGATCCTGGCTTCGGCGGCCCTGGCGCTGATGCCGAACTCCTCCGCCCTGTGGATGGCCGCCGGCCTGCTGTGGATCCTTGATGGTTCAGTCAACATCAGCATGGAGCCGTTCCGGGCCTTCGTCGCGGACATGCTCCCCGAAGAGCAGAGGAAGCAGGGGTTTGCCGTGCAGAGCCTCTTCATCGGCTTCGGCGCGATTCTCGCGTCGGCGCTGCCGTATATCCTCACGGAAAAATTCGGTGTCCCCGGCACGGCTCCGGCCGGACACGTGCCCCCGGCCGTGCGGTATTCCTTTTACTGCGGGGCGTTCGTCTTCCTGACGGCGGTGGTCTGGACCATTGTGACGACCCGCGAATACCCGCCGGAGGACATGGAGGCATTCCACAGGATGAAGGAAAGCCACAAGGGGGTGGGGGGATTCTTCCGGGAGTTTTTTCACGGATTGAAGACGATGCCCGTGACGATGCGGGAGCTCGCGATCGTCCAGTTTTTCACATGGGTCGGGATGTTTTCGATGTGGATCTATTTTTCCCCGGCGATCGCGAAGCACGTCTTCGGCGCGGTGAAGGGGACGGCCGAGTTTCCCGCGCTCGTCGCGGAGGCCGGCCAGTGGACGGGGGTCTGCTTTTCCGCCTACAACGCGGTCTGCTTCGTGTTCTCCTTCGTTCTGCTGGCGCTCACGAGGAAATTTTCCGCCAAGGCGATCCATGTGGTGTGCCTGTTCCTTGGAGGTCTCGGCCTGGTGTCCATCGCGGTGATTTCCAGCAGGGAGATGCTGCTGGTTTCGATGCTGGGAGTCGGAATCGCCTGGGCGTCGATCGTTTCGATGCCGTACGCGATGCTGGCGAACTCTCTGCCCGCGGAGAAAATGGGCTTCTACATGGGGGTCTTCAACTTCTTCATCGTGCTGCCGCAGATCACGGTGGCGCTCGGTCTGGGCGAGGTCCTCGCCCACATGCCGGATCTGGATTCGCTTTACATCGTGGTTGGCGGGGGAGTGTGCGTGATTTTGGCCGCCGGATGCACCCTGTTCGTCAAATCCTCCGAGCATCCGGCCGCATGAGTCTTCCGGTCGCCTCCGCCGGGTGTTTGAAGGATCTGAGGTCCTCATTGGATGACGCCGTGCCCGTTGCTCTCGGGCAGGTTGGCGCTGAGCGCTCCGGCTTTTCCACAGGCACGGTGCGGATCGTCTGTTGCCCCGGGGCCCTGCTGGTGCGGGCCGATCTGCGGGATGAAGAGGTTTTCACGCGTGCGACCGGGGATTCCCAGTATTTTTGGGAGATGGGTGATGTTTTTGAGATTTTTCTGGAAGCCGATGGGGCCGGTTATTACACCGAAATGCATGTCGCGCCTGGAAACCATCGCATGCACATGCGCATCCGTCCGGAGGATTATCTTTCGATGAAGGAGGGAGTGCTGACTCCCGCCGATCTGATGGTGCGGCCGCCCGGATTCGAGAGCCGCTGCGAGGTTTTGTCCGGCGGCTGGGTCGTTGAGGCCGTCATTCCGGTGGAGGCCGTCCAGCCCGGCGGAAGGCTGCCGGGAGATTCCGGTTGGCGGGCCTCCTTCTGTCGCTATGATGCGTGGTCAGACGGGCGGACGCCGGTGCTTTCCTCGACATCGCGCCACCGGGGAAAAATCAATTTCCACGACCGCGCGGATTGGAGGACATTATGCTTTTGACCGACGACCAGTTTGAGCTTTTGAAATCGGATCTGGATTACATTCTGGCCCGCACGAAATGCAATTCGATCCAGCTCACAAAGGGTCAGATTGCGAATGCCCTCGAGAGGGATCCGGATATTCTGCTCGACCTCGTCGAGGCGATGCCGGCCTCGGAGGCACGGTGGCTGAGCGTGCCGTGCGATGTCCTTTTCTCCCTGATCCAGCGCCGTGCCCGCGGATCGGCGGGCGGCGGGAGCGCGCAGGATTCCGGGGCCCTTCTCATCGCCGTTTGACAGGATTCCGTTTGGTATTGCCCGATGCCAGGCGGGCGAAATAGGCTGAGCGTCTGCCCTTTGGGCGTGCTGACAAGGGTGTCGGCCATGTGAACGGGATCCCGGCTGCCTTTACAAACTATGAATCCAACCATTCTTGTCACCGGCGGAGCCGGATTTATCGGAGCGAACTTCGTCATCGACTGGATTCGCGGGGAGGGAACACCGCTTGTGAACCTGGACAAGCTCTCGTATGCCGGAAACCTCGAGAGTCTGGCCTGCCTCTCGGGCGATGCGCGCCACATTTTTGTCCAGGGGGATATCGGAGATGCCGCCGTGGTGGGGAGGCTTCTGGAGGAGCACCGTCCGAGGGCGGTGGTGAACTTCGCCGCAGAGTCCCATGTGGACCGTTCGATTCACGGGCCGAGGGACTTCATCCAGACGAATATCGTCGGCACGTTCGAGCTGCTTGAGTCGGTCCGCGGGTATTGGAACGCCCTGCCTGCTGACGAGAAAGGCGGCTTCCGTTTTCTCCACGTCTCGACCGACGAGGTTTACGGTTCCTTGAAGAAGTCCGATCCCGCATTTTCGGAGACGAACCGCTACGAGCCGAACAGCCCGTATTCCGCCTCCAAGGCCGCGAGCGACCATCTGGTGCGCGCCTACCATCACACCTACGGCCTGCCCGTGCTGACCACAAACTGTTCGAACAACTACGGCCCGCTCCAGTTTCCCGAGAAGTTGATCCCCCTGATGATCGTAAACGCACTCGCCGGAAAGCCGCTTCCGGTTTATGGCGACGGCCAGCAGATCCGCGACTGGCTCTATGTTGGCGACCACTGCAGCGCGATCCGCCGGGTCCTCGAAGCCGGCACGGTCGGCGAGACCTACAACATCGGCGGGTGGAACGAAAAACCCAACATCGAGATCGTTCACACGATCTGCGACCTGCTCGACGGGATCCGGCCGAAGGCGGCATCGTATCGCGACCAGATTACGACCGTGACCGACCGGCCGGGCCATGACAGGCGGTATGCTATCGATGCCCGCAAAATCGAAAAGGAACTCGAATGGCGTCCGGCGGAGACCTTCGACACCGGCATCCGCAAGACGGTCCAATGGTATCTCGACAACCAGCCGTGGATCGCAAACGTCCAGTCCGGAGCGTATCGCGAGTGGGTCGAAAAAAATTACGCGAAGCGCTCCGCATGAAAATTCTCCTGTTCGGCAAAACCGGCCAGGTGGGATGGGAACTCCAGCGCAGTCTGGCACCGCTCGGTGAGGTCATTGCGCCGGAACGCTCGGAGGGGGAATTTTGCGGGGATTTTTCCAACACGGAAGACGTGGTAAAAACCGTTCGGAGCGTGCGGCCCGATGTGATCGTTAATGCTGCCGCGCATACTGCCGTGGACCGGGCGGAGTCCGAGCCGGAGCTCGCCGGGACGATCAATGCGACAACACCGGGGGCCATCGCGCGCGAGGCCGCCGCGATCGGGGCTCTCCTTGTCCATTACTCGACTGATTATGTGTTCGATGGAAGCGGGGACCGGCCTTGGAGCGAGGAGGACCCGACCGGGCCGCTGAATGTTTACGGGCGCACGAAGCTGGCCGGTGAGGAGGAGATCCGGCAGTCGGGCTGCCGGCATTGGATTTTCCGCACGAGCTGGGTCTATGCCGCGCGCGGGAAAAACATTGCGAAGACGATCCTCAGGCTGGCCCGGGAGCGGGAGGTCCTGACCGTGGTGTCCGACCAGATCGGCGCACCGACCGGCGCGGAGTTGCTAGCCGATGTGACCGCGCAGGCGATCAGGACGCAGGTGCCTTCCGGCGTCTTCCATCTTGCGGCCGGGGGAGAGACCTCCTGGCACGGATACGCGGAATTCATTTGTGATGTGGCCCGGCGTGCGGGCATCGAGCTGCGGGTCCGTGAAATCCAGCCGGTTCCCGGCAGCTCGTTTCCCACTCCCGCTCCGCGGCCGATGAACTCTCGATTCAACACGGCAAAGCTCCGCGGCGCGTTCGGGCTTGTGCTTCCCGATTGGAGGCAGGGCGTCGAGCGGATGCTTGCGGAGATCCTCGCGCCGACCGTGTGACGGGAGGTTTCTTCTTCCCAACTGATCCCGGTCATGGCGAGGGTTCTAATAGCTTTTGACAAATTCAAAAACTCGCTGAGTGCGGGGGATGCCTGTGCCGTGGCGGCGAAGGCACTGCTCAGCCGGCATCCGGACTGGGAGGTGGAGATCTGTCCTCTGACCGATGGGGGGGACGGATTTGGATCCATTCTCACGGAAAGCGCCGGCGGGAAGTGGTGTGAGGCGACGGTCACCGGTCCCTGCAGGGAGCCTGTGGTTGCCGGATTCGGACTGGTTCGTGCGGGATCGATTCCCGCTTTCGCACGGGAGTTGATTTCCCCCGTGCCGGATGACCTTCTGGGGGTCGTCGAGATGGCGCTCGCGAGCGGGCTGGCCCTGTTGCCCTTGTCCCGGCGCGATCCCTGGTCTGCGGAATCCACCGGCACCGGAGAGTTGATCTCTGCCGCGATAGCCGCGGGATCAAAGGCGATCCTGCTTGGGATCGGGGGGAGTGCGACAAATGATCTCGGACTCTGTGCGCTTTCGGCGCTCGGGCTTGAGGCGCTGGATCGTGTGGGAAATGTGGTGGATCCCCCCACTCCCGCGCGCTGGAGGGAAATTGTTTCCTTCCGGGGCTCGGTGGCGCTTCCCGCTTTATTTTTTGCCTGCGACGTGAGCAACCCCCTGCTCGGGCCTTCAGGCTGTTCGGCGGTTTATGGGCCGCAAAAAGGACTGCGGGAGATCAGAGCCATGGATGAGGGGGCTGCGCGGATTGCCGGCATGCTCTGTGATCATTTTGGAAAGCCGCACGACCTGGTATCCACACCCGGTGCCGGTGCCGCCGGGGGAATCGGGTTCGGATTTCTTTGTGCGGCTGATGCCCGGTTTCTCTCCGGAGCCGGTCTCGTATCCGGATGGCTTGATATGGCCGCCCGCCTCGACAGGGCGGACATGGTGATCACTGGAGAAGGGCGCTTCGACGCCAGTTCGTTTCACGGCAAGAGCCCCGGAGAGCTGGCCGTGCGGGCTTCCGCGAAGGGGAAAAAGGTTTTTGTTTTTTCCGGATCCGCGGAGGCGGGGATCCCGTTTCCCGGGGGTGTCGAAGTCCGTCCCATCACCCCCTCCGGCATGCCGCTGGAGGAGGCGCTTTCGCGCGCCGGGGAACTCCTTGCGGCGGCGGTTTCCCGAGTCTGAGGAACGGCGTCAGATGGACTGGGCGGCCGGGGATGAGCATGTCCGCGGGGACTTCATGCGGAGCATGTAGAGGAAGTTGCCGAGGAAGCCGAGCGTGCCGACGATCAGAAACAGCGTTCCGAGCGCACGCATCTTTTCAATGCCCAGCCAGGCACCGGGAACGATCATGAGCACTCCCACCGCGTAGTTGAAGAATGCGGCCAGAAGAATCTGGGCCGAGAGGCGGACGTCGAGCGGAGCATCGGCACCGGATTCATCTCCACGCTGGAGGGAGAGGGTCTGGAATGTGAGGGCCACGAGGGCGGGGACGCAGGCGCCGAGCATCATGGTGAGGAGGCAGGCGGCCTCGAGTTGGATCGGCGCATCCTTTGTGATGGAGCGGTTCCAGACCGCGAATCCGAACATGACCACGCCGACGGGGATCATCCACAGCCCGGTGTAGAGGATTTTGCTGTCCCATTCGAGCGAGTCGTTCTCCCGGCTCTGGAGGATCGAAGTGAAGCGGGCGATGTAAACCAGCACACCCGCAAGGTAGACCACCGCGCAGAGCAGGACGAACGGGGCCGGCCCGAAGGCGAGTGCGGCGAAAAGCCATGCCGCTCCGGAATTCACAAAGGCCAGTGCAAACCATGGGGTGTTCGTGCGCCCCATGGTGCTGCCGAGCCTCATGGCCGTGATGCGCAACGCGAGTCCGAACATCGCGTTCAGCACGACGCCCGTGATGCACAGGGTCAGGGTGGCGGGACTCCAGGAGGTGTCGGAGAAGAACCCGATCAACGGGTTTTTCGCGAACGGGATTCCGACGACCAGCATGAGGCCGAGCCAGAGCATCGATGTGGCGACGAATGCCGCCGCGGCATCCGGACGGTCTTCGCGCTTGAACGAGCCCGCGATGTTGACGATGAAGACCACGGCTCCACAGGCGAGGAACGACTGCCCCATGAGCCCCAACTGCCAGTCCGGTGAAAAGGCGATCGGGAGGAGAAGCAGGAGTCCGATGAGGTGAAAGACTAGATGCAGCATGACGAACTGCGTGTTGTAGAGCGTCACTCCGAAGATGAGTGGAACCGCCCGGTAAACGAGTCCGAATACTCCCGACAGGGCAAAGCCGTATACGGACAAGTAGATCCAGGCGATGCTTTCCGGTCCGATTTTCGGATCCATGAGCAGGGTGGGATTCCAGGCGAGCCAGGCTGCCGACAGGCAGAGGAAGACAAGCGAGGCGATCAGAAATGCCAGCGGGCCCCTGGGGGCATCCGCTGCGACGTTCGGGTTGGTGTTTTCCATGATGTTATTCAGGTTGGTTTGATTGTTGACGGAATCCGAGGAGGACGATGCCGATCGAGGTGAGCGAACTGAGCGGCATGATGACCGCTGCGACGAGCGGGTTCATCAGTCCGGCCAGCGAAGCGGCGACCGCGGAGGCATTGTAGGTGATGGCAAAAGCGAAGACCGCTCTTGTGGTGAGGGCGTGGCGGGAAGCTGCGCGGAAAAGGTTTGTGAGTCCCCCGAGCCCGCTGCCCGGCATGTAAAAATCCGCCTTGTGCTCAAGGAGGCCGGTGTCCACAGACGGGGTGCCCCGGCAGAGCGCGGCGTCGAAGGCGAGGCTGTCATTGGCGCCGTCGCCGATCATCAGCGAGTTTCCCGACCAGCGGGATTTCACGAGGCCGGCCTTCTCTTCCGGGGTCAGGTTGCCGAAGGCGTGGGATTTCTGAAGACCGAGTCCGTCCGCCATCAGCGCCACGCGACCGGCATCGTCACCGCTGAGCAAAAAGACCTGCCGCCCGCCGGCCTGCAGCGAGGAAATTTCTTCGACGGCACCCGGACGCACCTCCTCCCGGAACGTGAAGGCGGCTATTTCGCGCCCGTCCCATGTGAACGTGGTGGCGCCAGCTGAGTCGCCGCCCGACCATGAGGAGCGTCCGAGTCTCCATGTGCCCCCGGATGTGGTCCATTCCAGGCCGAACCCGGTGACTTCGACGACATTTCCCGTTCCGCCCGCCGGCTCGACCCCGGCGGGGAGGAGCGTCTCCCTCAGGCAGGCGGCAACCGGATGGAGACTGGACTGGACGAGGCGCAGGAGGATGGATTGTTTGGCCGCCGGGAGAGCGGCGAGGGTTTCCGGATTCGCGAGAGCGATGGTTTCCAGCGTGATCGTGCCGGTCTTGTCGAAGAGGATGTTTGAGACGTGTCGGAGACGGGCCCAGAGGGTTCCTTCACGGATGTAGATGCCGCATTTTTGGAGACGGGCCGCCGCGATGTCATCCAGGAGGGGAAGGGCGACTCCGATCGCACACGGGCAGGAGACGACGAGGACCGAAACGAGGACCTGGGCCGCCTGGATCCAATTGCCGCCCAGAACCCCCCATGCGACAAATCCGGAGGCGGCGGCAACAAGCACGACCGCCAGATAAACGGTAATCAACTTTTGCAGCGAGGCGTTTCTCCATGTCATGCCCGACTCGACCTTCATGAGGCCGGCAAGCTGCGAGGAGGACCAGGGTTCGAGGGATTCCATCTCCGGGTCGTGGGCGGAGAGGTTGCGGGCGCCTGCCGGAACGATGCCGCCCCGGGGAAATTCGCGCGGAGCCGGCTCGCCGGTGATCCAGTTGAGAGCGAAGACCGTGGGCTGGTCGAGCAGCCGCGAGCGGACAGGAACGAGGTTGCCCCGCCCGATCGAAAACCGGTCTCCCTTCGCCAGGGTCTCGGCGGCAACGTCTTTGCCATCCCGGCGGACTTTTGCCGGGCTGAGTTTCATGGCCAGGAGCCGGCGGCGGTTGTTTTCCACGGCGCGCTCCTGCAACCACCTTCCGAGGAGCATGAGGAAGGTGAAGATCGAGACAAAATCAAAGTAGGTGAACGAGTGGACCCGGTTCACCCAGGCGACGCAGGAGCCTGTGTAGGCCGCGATGAGGCCGAGCGAGATCGGAAGGTCGATGTGCAGCATTCCGGATTTCAAGGCGGTGAACGCCCGCCGGAAAAAATAGCCGCCGCCAATCACGATGCTTGCGGTTGCGAGGCCGAGGGAGATGACATCGAACAGGTGGGCAAGGCGGTCGCCGGGATTGAGGCCGATATAGCGCGGCAGGGCGAAGAGCATCGCGTTCATCGCCAGTGCTCCGCAGAGGCCGAGCTTGCGGGCCAGAGGGCGCGTCGGAGAAGACACCGGTGCATCCGACGGCCCGAGCAGGTAGCCGAATTTCCTGACATCCTCCGCGTAGGCTGCGACGTCGCACCCGCCCTTCGTCCACTCCAGGCGGAGTGTGCCCGTGGAGGAGTTGACCCGGCAGGAGATCGCGCCGGGGTGTTCCTGGAATACTCTTTCCAGGAGCCAGACGCAGCCGGCGCAGGAGATCCCCTGAATATCAAGAGTGGCACAGGCCGTCGTGCCGGGGGCGGCTTCCGATGTCCGGACGAGTTCCTCCAGCCAGGCGAGATCGCGTTCGTGGAAAACGAAATTGCCGGCCGGGGATTTTGTTTCCCCGTAGTTGTAGAATTCCTCAAAGCCCCGTTTGTGGAGGAGGTGGAAAACAAACTGGCATCCGGCACAACAGAACTCCTGCCTTTGGGGGCCCGGGCGGAACGGGGTGCCGCAGTGCGTGCAGATCGTTGTGGCAATGGCGTTCATTGGCACAGCAGTGACGGGTCGGCTGTTCCCCTGTAGAGGAGCAGCACGATGCTGATCACTGCGAGGGAACGGCGGATGAGATCCAGTGTGGCCGGCGACCAGCGCGATCCCGCCCGGAAATACTGGCTCTGCAGTGCGAGCATCAGCGGGACCGTCCCGGCAGCGAATGCCAGAAGCACGGCCGCCCCGGAGAGCGCGGAGCCGGAGAGAGCCGCTGCCGCAACGATGAGGTAGAGCGGTCCGCAGGGGATGAAGGGGGTCAGGGCTCCGAGCAGGGCGGCCCGAATGAAAACCCCGTCGGAGGCACAGAGGCATCCGGCCATCCATTTCCCGGCCGGCGGGAAGCGCAACCGCTTGTCGAGTCCCGTCGCCACCAAAACGAAGAAAAACACAAAGGCCCAGGTGACCCAGCGGGTGGCTCCGCCGAGGAGCACATCCGAGACCACCCGGCCGATGAGGCCTGCCAGCAGGCCGACCACAGCGTAGGACAGCATGCGGAATCCGTGATAGGCGACCGCAGCACCGAGGCTCCCGGATCCGTTTTTTCTCACGCAGGCTGCGCAGGCGAGAGGGCCGCACATCCCGGCGCAGTGGAGGCTTGTGACAAGGCCTGCAACGAGTGCGGCAACGGGTCCGATCGCCGCGATCATGGCACCTGCCTCCTTTTCAGCACCGAGGATTCCTCTTCGGCGGTGAGGTGGCCGCCCGGCACTCTGCTGCTCAACTTGATGGTGGCCACCCATCCGGAAATCAGGAGCACGAAGGCCAGCACGACCAGAAGCCAGGGGCGGTCACCAAAAAATGTCCGGAGTGTTTTCATTCACGGAACGGCCCGAGAAACGGGATGGATTGTGAGGCCTCGACGGTTCCGTCCTCCCCTTTGACAAGAACCTGCACCTCGAACTGGCCTTTGAAGTCGGCATCCGGAAGCGAGAGGATGAGGGGTTCCTGGATTTCTGCACCTCCTTCGAGGTGGACGGCCTTGTTGTTGCCGTCCGCGACCTCAAGCCCTTTCACGTCTGACTCGACGCTTACGGTGTAGGTGTATGAGGTGGATCTTTTGTTCGCAATCCGCAGCAGAAAATTGTTCCGGACGGTGGTTTCATCCCGGAAATAAGGGGCCCCCTGCATCCGGAGCGCTGAAACGATCACGGGTTTTATCTGCCGGGTGGAAATGAGGAAGACCCCGGCTCCCGCCACCATCAGGAAGAGATACAAAAACAGCCTGGGCCGGAGGAAACTTGTGGCTTTTCCCGCGAGGGCATTCATCGAGTCATGGCGGACCAGCCCCGGTTTCCTACCCATGCGCACCATGACCTCGTCACAGGCGTCCACGCAGGCTGCACAGGAGATGCATTCGAGCTGGAGGCCCTGGCGGATGTCGATGCCGGTCGGGCAGACCTGGACACAGCGGCGGCAGTCCACGCAATCCCCGGTTGTTGTTCCCGCCTTTCCGCGCGGTTCCCCGCGGCGCTCGTCGTATCCGATGACGATGGAATTGTCGTCAATCAGCGCCGACTGGAGCCGGCCATACGGGCAGAGCACGATGCAGAACTGCTCGCGGAACCAGGCGAAATTGAAATAGAGGATGCCGGTCAGGGCGGTGACAAAAAGGAACACCCCCCAGTTCTCGAGTGGTGACCGGTGGGTCATCGAATACAGAGCCGGGAGCGAGATGAAATAGGACACGAAAATGTGAGCAATCACGGCGGAGAGCAGGATGTAGATCCCATGCTTGAGAGCACGGCGGAACAGCTTTCCCGGGGAGAGCGGGGCCTTTTGGAGGTTGCGCCGCGCCATGGCGTCGCCGTCGATCAGCCGTTCGACCCGCTTGAAAACGTGGTCGAGAAAGACCGTTTCCGGGCAGGCCCATCCGCACCAGATCCGTCCGAAAATCGCGGTGACGAGGAACAGGGAGAACCCGAGGCCCGTGATGAGAAAAAACAGGAGCCAGAGGTCCTGGAACATCAGCGTGACGCCGAAGAGGTGGAGCTTCTGGTGCATCACATCCAGGAAAACCGCCGGCTCGCCGTTGATTCTGATGAACGGGAGCAGCACGTAGATCGCGATCAGCAGAGTCGCGGAGACCCTCCGGAGCATCGTAAAACGCCCCCTGACATCGGCCGCATGCACGAAATACCGGGAGCCATCCTCGTTGATGGTCGTCACCGAATCGATCGTGGGGGCTTTGGGCTTCATCGAAGTGGGAAGTCGGAAGTCGGAAGTCGGAAGTGGGAGTTCGGAAGGCGGAATGACGCGGCTGCGGGACTTTCCGGTCTCGGCCTTCCGCTTTCCGATTTCGGTTTCACTTGGCCGGCTTTTCGATGGTTTGATTTTTGCTGATGACGAAGGCGACGACCTCGGCGATGCGGGCGGGACCCAGGACGGGCCCCCATGTGGGCATTCCCTTGGCCGCCACCCCGGTGGTGACGGTGGAGTAGAGGTTGGTGGGCAGGCCGCCGTGGATCCAGGTCGCATCGGTCAGGTTTTGGCCGATCCCGCCCTTGAGGTCCTGGCCATGGCAGGCCACGCAGTTCGTCTTGTAGATTTTTTCTCCGGAAGCGACGACGGCGGGGTCGCGGCTCATGTTCCAGAGCTGGAGGTCGGTGGGTGCCGCGCCGCTGTTGAGGGCGTTTTTCTGCATTTGCACGAGCCGCTCCTCGACCTGCTTGTAGCCGGGAAGCATGTGCTCGGTCCACTGGTAATACGCCCAGTAGCCCGCGGCGAAGACGATCGCGCCGTAGAGGGTGAAGAGCCACCAGTTCGGCAGCTTCTTGTCGTATTCCTGGATCCCATCGTAGGTGTGGTGGCGAAGCTCACCATCCTCATTGTGTTCACGGTTCGTATTCATGACCTTTTTTCCTCATCAAGGGGCAGTTGGGCGAGATGGCGGACCTTGTCGTTCGAGCACCGGATGGCACCGACAACGACGGTGAGAAATACGCAGAAGCTCACGGCGAAGGCGATGACCGTGACCAGCACGCTCCAGTTGGCAAATTCGACTTGGTGAAACATATCAGTTGGCGCTGGCTTGTTTCGGGGCGGGTGACGCAGCGGGTGCGGCGGGGGCCGGCTCGTTGTATTTGCCGAGCTGCTGCAGGTAGGCGATGACCGCGATGACCTCTTTCTCCGGGCCGATCTTGATTCCGTTTTTCGAGAGGTCCTCCGTGATCCCCTGCGCCTGCTCGATGCAGGCCTGGCGGATGGCGTCCGGCGAGCGGGGCGGGTAGGGGACGCCGTATCCGGTGAGCACGCGGATTTTTGAGCCCAGCGCCGGGATGTCAGTGACCTGCTTGAAGAGCCACGGGTAGTTCGGCATCACGCTGCCGACGGAGGTCGAGCGCGGATCCATCATGTGCTGGAAATGCCAGATGTTCGGGTATTTCCCGCCCACGCGCTGGAGGTCCGGCCCCGTCCGCTTCGAGCCCCATTGATACGGAAAATCGTAAATTGATTCCGTGAGGCGGCCGCTTTTCCCGTAGCGGAGGACGTCGCCGACGAGTCCGCGGATCATCTGGCTGTGGCAGTTGTAGCAACCTTCACGGATGTAGATGTCGCGTCCGGCGAGTTCGAGCGGGGTGTAGACCTTTTGCAGCGGCGCATCCGCGCCGGCGTTTTGTTTGTAGAAGACAGTCGGGAGGATCTGGATCATCCCGCCCGCCACGACGGCCAGAAAGGTCAGCACCGTGAACGGCAGCCAGCTTTCCAGAAGCTTGTCATACCAGTCGTTCCACTTCTTGCCGGAGAGCCCAAGATGGATCATGGCGACGAGCGCCGTCTCCACAAGAAGGACAAGCGACACGGCGCTCACCATCCCCTGCGCGAATCCCCACCCGCAGGCAAAGATGACCAGGAGGAACGAATAGACGACTGGAGGATTCAGGAACCCCGCCAGGAGCGACAGGCCTTCCCTGGCTGGAACATCAGGAATCTGAACCTCGATCGTCGCGGTCGCCGGCCTGCCCGAGCGGATCGTTCGGAACAGGTTGTAGGCCATCAGAATCATTCCGGAAAGGAACAGCGCGCCGCCGAGGATCCGGGCGTGAAGCATCGGGCGGACCGAGTTGACGACCTCAAGGAAGTTCGGATAGGCGAGCGTGCCGTCGGGTGTCACGGCGTTGAGCATGAG
Source organism: uncultured Chthoniobacter sp. (assembly GCA_964431635.1). Lineage (GTDB taxonomy): Bacteria > Verrucomicrobiota > Verrucomicrobiia > Chthoniobacterales > Terrimicrobiaceae > QYQL01. Next base: position 36,009 of record CAYSKK010000015.1, read on the forward strand.
GCCCTGGGTGATGCCGGAGACCCACATCGAGGCGATGTAGAGAAGGATCCCGACCATGCCGACCCAAAAGTGGATGTCGGCGAGCTTCGTGGAATAGAGCCTGGTGTTCCAGAGCCTCGGGGTGAGCCAGTAGAACATGCCCGCCGCCATGAAGCTGTTCCAGCCAAGCGTCCCGCTGTGGACGTGTCCGATCGTCCAGTCTGTGTAGTGGGAGACCGCGTTGACCGAGCGGATCGCCATGAGCGGGCCCTCGAAAGTGGACATGCCGTAGAACGTGACGCCGGCCGCGAGGAATTTCAGGACCGGATCGGTGCGCAGCTTGTTCCATGCCCCGCGCAGCGTCAGCAGGCCGTTGAGCATGCCGCCCCAGGAGGGGGCCCAGAGCATGAGGCTGAAAATCATCCCGAGCGTCTGCAGCCACTCCGGAAGCGCCGTGTTGAGCAGGTGGTGCGGGCCGGCCCAGATGTAGATGAAGACCAGCGACCAGAAGTGGACGACCGAGAGGCGGTAGCTGTAGATCGGCCGCTCGGCCGCCTTCGGCATGTAGTAATACATGATGCCCAGCACCGGGGTCGTGAGGAAGAATGCCACGGCATTGTGCCCATACCACCACTGGACGAGCGCGTCCTGTATGCCGCCGAAAATCGGATACGAGTGGGTCAGGCTTGTCGGGATCTGCAGGTGGTTCGTGATGTAGAGCATCGCCACCGTGATGATCGTTGCGATGTAGAACCAGATCGCCACATAGAGCGACTTCTCGTTCCGGATCGCGAGCGTCCAGAAAAAGTTGATGGCAAAGACGACCCAGATGAGAACGACCGCGATGTTGATCGGCCAGATGAGCTCCGCGTATTCCTTGCCCCGCGTCAGCCCGAGCGGCAGGGTGAGCGCCGCCGCAACGATGATCAACTGCCATCCCCAGAAGTGCAGCTGGGACAGGAAATCCGAGGCCAGCCGCGCCCGCACGAGCCGCTGAGTGGAATGGTAGATGCCGGCAAATATCATGTTTCCCACGAAAGCGAAGATGGCGGCGTTCGTGTGAAGCGGGCGCAGCCGTCCGAACGTCAGCCACGGGGTGTTGAAGTTCAGGACATGGAAGGCGAGCTGGGAGGCGATCAGCACCCCGACCAGCATCGCAACGATTCCCCAGAATACGGATGCGATCAGAAACTGCCGCACGACCCCGTCGTTATACTCAATGGTTTTTGTCTTCATGGATGATCTTCGGTTGTTCTCCGCCGCCGGTTTTCGGCGGGTTTTCTTTTTGAAAAGGAAGCAGGCTGTCGCGCAACGGGTCGCCGCCGGAAAAATCGTGGTGGTAGATAAATCCCGCCACAAAGAAGATCGCGAGCATCACACTCACAAAAATCGTGAGATACAAAACGCTCATCTGTCGGGAGGAAGAACCATTTCTTTGATCCACATCTAAAGAATCACGGTATTTCCGTCTCCGCGTAAATTTGGGAGATCTGCGCATATTTTTGGAAATCCGAGGCGTTTTGCCTTGGAGATCGGGCCGGTGGAATTTATATTGTCCCCTGCGATGACCCCTCCGTCCCAGTCCGAGCTTCCGCATAACGAGCTGTTCCGCCGGTTTCGGGCGTCTTTCGAGAAGTTGACCGGGCTTCCGCTTGACATCGTGTCTCCGGGGGAATTTCACATTTCCGAGCGGGCGCCGGATTTTTGCAGAATCATGGGGTTGTCCGCCCAGTCCTGCGGGGTGTGTCACGATGCCCATGCGGCACTTCAGACCGGGGGAGGGATCCGCACTTCGGAGTGCCATGCCGGAATGACCACTTCCTCCATCCCGGTGAAGGCCCGGGGAAAAACGCTTGCCCTTCTGCAAACCGGGCATGTTTTTGTCGGGAAGGGCTCGAAACGGAAGTGGGCAACCCTTGAACGCTTCATCGAGCGCAACGGGTTGGACCCGGCCGCCTGCGGGCGGGCATTTGAGGAAGTGGCGACGGCTGATCCCGACCGGTATGAGGCGGCGGTCCGGCTGCTCGAGATTTTTGCATCTCAGCTCGCCGAGACGCTTCCCGTTCGGCGTCTGAGCGAAGGATATCCGGCTGTCGAGCAGGCTCTCCGGATGATCGGCGGCGACCTGGAGCAGGATTGGAGGCTCCCGGTTGTGGCGAAAGCCGTGAAGATGAACCCGAGCTATTTCAGTGATGTTTTCCGGAAATCCACCGGCGAGACATTTACCGCCCGTCTGGCGCGTTTGCGCATCGACCGGGCATGCCGGCTTCTGGAATCAACCCGGCTCGGCATTGGGGAGGTGGCATTCGCATCGGGATTCCGTTCCATCTCCCAGTTCAACCGGGTTTTTAAAAAGATCACTGGAAAAGTTCCCGGAGAGTTCCGGCTCTCGAGGCACCTGGCCGCATCATGCGACAAACCATCGGAGGAGCCCTTCGTGCGCGTCAAAATGTGACACGGTGTCAGCCGGTCGGAAAGATTTTCACTTGCCACCGGCAGAAGCCTTAATAGATTTCGCTCCCTCTCAAAATACTCCCCCCCTATGTCCTCTGCATTCCTTGTTTCGAACGGTCTGTTGCTCTCCCTCATTTGCGCTGTCTTCGGCCTGCTTTACGCCGCCTACCTGATCCGGTGGATTCTGGTGTCCCCTGCGGGAAATGACCGGATGCGCGAAATTGCTGCCGCAGTGCAACAGGGTGCCAAGGCCTATCTGAACCGGCAGATCGTCAGCATCGGTGCCATCGCCGTCATGATTTTTGCCCTGGTTTGGGCCGGGCGCGGCATGGAGTCGGCTGTGGGATTTTTGGTTGGTGCCGTTTGTTCACTTGCGGCGGGGTATATCGGAATGACGATTGCGGTCCGTGCAAACGTCCGCACCGCTCAGGCGGCGACCGTGTCTCCGCATGCCGCGCTGCGCGTGGCGTTTAATGGCGGCGCGGTGACCGGCCTGCTCGTGGTGGGGCTCGCGCTGCTCTCGATCGGCCTCATGTTCATCGGCGTCCGGCATTTTTCCTCGGCGGCGGATCCGGTTCGATCCGCTCTGGACGCCCTGGTCGGAACGGCGCTGGGAAGCTCTCTCATCTCCGTCTTTGCCAGGCTGGGCGGTGGAATTTACACCAAGGCGGCCGATGTCGGGGCCGACCTCGTGGGAAAAATCGAGAGCAAGCTCGACGAGGACGATCCGAGGAATCCGGCGACCATTGCGGACAATGTCGGCGACAATGTCGGCGACTGTGCCGGCATGGCGGCGGACGTTTTTGAAACCTACGCGGTCTCCCTCATCGGGGCGATCCTGATCGGGTCGCTGACCGCGACCGGAGAGACCGCCATGGCTGCGCTCGTCTATCCGTTTCTGCTGGGCGGCGTTTCGGTGATCAGTGCCGTGATCGGAATTCTCTTCGTCAACGTGGCCCGGATTTCTCCCACGCGCGCCCTGCAGGGTGGGGTGATGGTGAGCGCGCTTCTGTCCGCGATCGCCTTCTGGCCGCTGACACACGCCCTGTTTCCCGCCGGGGTGAACATTTCCGGCAAGGGGATCTGCACGCCGGACAATGTGTTTTTCGCATCCATCATCGGGCTGGTCATGACCTACGTGGTGCTGCTGATCACCAATTACTACACCTCCACCGACCACCGGCCGGTGAGGATGATTGCCAAGGCGTCGGAGACCGGGCACGCCACCAATATCATTGCAGGTCTGGCCACCGGGCTGCATGCGACCGCGTTGCCCGTCGCTTTCATCGGCATCGCGATCCTTCTCTCCTACCATTTTGCCGGCCTTTACGGAATCGCCGTGGCCGTCATGTCCATGCTTTCGATGTCGGGAATCATCATCGCTCTTGATGCGTTCGGGCCGATCACGGACAACTCGGGCGGCATCGCGGTCATGTCCGGCCTCGACAAGGACGTGCGCAAGACAACCGACGATCTGGATGCGATCGGGAACACGATGAAGGCCGTCACGAAGGGCTACGCGATCGCATCGGCCGGCCTTGCCGCCCTCGTCCTCTTCGGCAGCTACGTTGAGGAGCTCAAGGTCGCCTACGAACGGCTGGGCGCGCACTTCAACCTTGCGTTCGACCTGCAGGATCCGAATGTCATCATCGGTCTTTTCATCGGGGGGTGCCTTCCATTCATTTTCTCGGCCTTCAGCATGGATGCGGTCGGCAAGGCTGCGGGAGCGGTCGTGAAGGAGGTTCGCCGCCAGCTTGCGGAGAAGCCGGGCATCCTGGAAGGCCGGGATGTTCCGGATTACGGGAGGTGCGTCGATATCGTGACGAAGGCGGCGCTGCGCGAGATGATCATTCCGGCCATCCTGCCGGTGGCCGTTGTGATCGCGGTCGCCTGGTTTCCATTCTTCGGACCGAAAGTCCTTGGGGGCGTCCTGGTCGGCACCATTGTCACCGGGCTTTTCATGGGTATTGCCATGACCTCCAGCGGCGGGGCATGGGACAACGCGAAAAAGTTCATCGAGCTCGGGAACCTTGGAGGGAAGGGCTCTCCGGCCCATGATGCGAGCGTGACCGGCGACACCGTGGGCGACCCCTACAAGGACACCGCCGGCCCGGCCGTGAACCCGATGATCAAGGTGGTCAACATCGTCGCCATCCTCATCATCCCGATCTTCATCAAGCTCTGGGTCAAGGGGTAGGCCGGTGGCGGTATTTGCTGCACATCCCTCCGATTCCGCGGATTTCTGTTGTGAGGGTTTGACCCCGCGTTTCACGACGAAATCTCCGCAATTCTCCCCTTGACCAATTTTTCTCAAATCCGACGATAAGCGGATGGAGTTCTCCGACAGGTCGCTTTTTCTCAACCGCGAGTTGAGTTGGCTGGAATTCAACCAGCGGGTTCTCGACCAGGCGCTGGATCCCACGAACCCGATCCTGGAACGCCTCAAGTTCCTCTGCATCGTCAGCTCAAACCTCGACGAGTTTTTCGAGGTCCGGGTGGCGGGTCTCAAGCAGCAGCGGCAGACGCAAACCACGGAGACGGGGCCGGACGGACTGTCCGCCAGCGAGATGCTTGCGATGATCAGCGATCGCACCCGCCGGATGGTGGACGACCAGTATCGCTGCTGGAGGGAGGAGATTGCACCCGAACTGGACAAGCAAAGGATCCGCTTTCACACCTATCCGGATGTTCCCGCCGATGAGAAGGCGCATTTCGCGGCCTTTTTCGAGAAGACCGTCTATCCGGTGCTCACGCCGATCGCGGTGGATCCGTCGCATCCGTTTCCGCAGCTTCTGAACAAGAGCCTGAACGTGATTGTCGAGCTTGAGGGCGACGGCCTGCAGACCGACATTGCCGTCGTTCAGGCTCCCCGGATCCTTCCGCGCGTCGTCCCGTTTTCCAAGCCCCATCACGGGGACGACTATGTGTTTCTTGGCAATATCATCCAGGAGCACGTGGCCTCGCTTTTCAAGGGGGTCCGCGTCAAGGGGGCGCATCTGTTCCGGGTGACCCGCAACAGCAACCTCTACTTCGACGAGGAAGAGGCGCAGAACCTGCTCCACGCGATCGAAGAGGAACTCCGCCGGGTCAAGCGCGGGGCGGCGGTCCGCCTGGAGGTCCAGGACGATTGTCCGCCGGAGGTCGTCGGCAGACTTCTCGAAATCTTCAACCTGGAGGAGGAGGATGTCTTCAAAATCCACGGGCCGCTCAACTTCTCCCGGCTCATGCCGCTGGCCATGCAGATCGACCGTCCGGAGCTCCGATTCAAGCGGTTTTCGCCGTGCACGGTGATTTCGCTCGACACCGAGAGCGACATCTTTTTCCACATCCGCAAGGGGGACATCCTGCTCCACCACCCCTACGACAATTTTCAGACCGTCGTGGATTTTCTTGCGCAGGCGGCCGAGGACCCGCACGTCCTCGCGATCAAGCAGACGCTTTACCGGACGAGTTCCGATTCGCCGATTGTCCAGGCTCTCATCGACGCGGCGAAAAATGGCAAGCAGGTCACCGCGGTGATCGAGCTCAAGGCCCGGTTCGACGAGGCGGCGAACATCAAGTGGGCGCGCATGATGCGGGAGGCCGGAGTGGACGTCATCTATGGCATGACCGGACTCAAGACCCATGCCAAGGCGATGTTGATCATCCGCAGCGAGGGCGATGGCATCCGCCGCTACGCCCACCTCGGGACGGGGAACTACCATCCTTCGACGGCAAAAATTTATACCGACCTGAGTTTGCTCACCTGCCGCGAGGACATCACCGATGACCTTGCGGAGACGTTCAACTGCCTGACCGGCGTTTCCAAATTTCCCGACATGAAGGAGCTCCTTGTGGCTCCGTGGTCGCTGCTGCCTTCGTTCCTGAAAATGATCGGGGAGGAAATCGTTCACGCCAATGCCGGCCGCCCGTGCGGGATTTACGCGAAAGTGAATTCGCTTGTGGAGGAGTCCGTCATCGAGGCGCTCTACCGGGCATCCGCCGCCGGGGTGCCCATCCGTCTCCTCGTCCGCGGCATGTGCGCCGTAAAGGTCGGCGTTCCGGGAGTCAGTGACAATATCGAGGTGCGGAGCATCGTTGGACGCTTCCTTGAACACAGCCGGATCTTCCGGTTCGAGAACGGAGGGAACCAAAAGATCTATCTCGGCAGCGCCGATTGGATGCCCCGGAACCTCTTCCGGCGCGTGGAAACGGTCTTTCCCGTCGTCCAGCCGAAGATGGTTGCCCACGTCGAGGAAATTCTCGAGTGGTTCTGGAAGGACAACGTGAAATCCCAGGTCATGCAGCCGGATGGAACTTACTCCCGGCTTCCGCTGGCAGCCGGCGAGGCCCCTTTTGACGCGCAGGCGGAATTTTTGGCCGATGCCCAGCGCCGCCGTCAGAGACACTCGGTCGAGAAACCGTCATGAGCCTTCCGGATCCAAAATCCCCCGAGCCGGAGGCGATCGACGCGGCGTTTGAGGTTTCGCTCCGCCCGCCGCTTTTCGAGGAGTTTTCGGGGCAGGAAAAAACCGTGGCCCGGCTGCGCCTGATGGTGGAAGCCGCCAGGCAGCGCGGCGACACGCTCCAGCACATCCTCCTGAGCGGCCCGCCCGGACTTGGCAAGACGACGCTTGCCTACATCATCGGCAACGCGATGGGCTCGGAGGTCCGCACCACCAGCGGCCCGATGATCGAAAAGGCGGGCGACCTCGCCGGGCTGCTCACAAACATCGAGCGGGGGGGGATTCTCTTTATCGACGAAATCCACCGCCTCCAGCCTGCGATCGAGGAATACCTTTATCCCGCGATGGAGGACTTCAAGCTCGACATCGTGATCGATCAAGGCCCGAGCGCCCGAAGCGTCCGTCTCAACCTCGCCCACTTTACGCTCATTGGAGCAACAACCCGCGCGGGGATGATCAGCGAGCCTCTGCGTTCGCGCTTCGGGATGAACTGCCGGCTCGATTACTATCCGGCGGAGCAACTTGCCTCGATTGTCTCCCGCAGCGCCGGACTCATCGGCTCCGGGATCGACGGGGAGGCGGCGCAGGAAATCGCCCGCCGCTCGCGCGGAACTCCGCGCATCGCCAACAACCTTCTCCGCTGGGTCCGTGATTTTGCCCAGGTCCGCGCCGATGGAAAAATGTCCGCGGAGATTGCGGCCAGCGCGCTCACCATGCTGGAGATCGACGAAGAGGGGTTCGACGAGATGGACAAGAGAATTCTGGAATCCCTCATCGGGCTCTTCGATGGCGGGCCGGTCGGGGTCAACAGCCTTGCGGTTGCGATCGGCGAGGAGCCTGGAACAATTGAGGAGGTCCACGAGCCCTACCTGATCATGCAGGGGTTTCTCAAGCGCACCCCACAGGGTCGCGTCGCCATGCCAAAGGCCTACCGCAAGCTCGGCCTCACCGAACCGAAAAAAGCCGCCCAGCAGGACCTGCTCTGACCGCATCGCGCATTTTGCCATGGAGGCCTGCCGTAATCGTTTACAGTGGCTTCTTTCCATCCTTGCCGCTGGCCATTACCCACATGAGCCCATGGAACCGGCCAGAGCTCCGCAACTCTGCGATTGCGGGAATCCTTCACCTGGATAAACTTCGCCGAATGGCCTTTTCCGCTTTCAATTTCTTGCACGGGAAAAATACTTTCACAAACACAGTTCCTTTCTCAACGACATTTGTAAGTTGTTGATTATGATTTTGCTCGGGTGGCGAAATTGGCAGACGCGCCAGACTTAGGATCTGGTCCCGCAAGGGGTGTGGGTTCGAGTCCCTCCCCGAGCATTTCTCAAGGAAACATTTTGAATGTCCGGCGGTTTTTTTCGTGTGCAATGTCATCGCTTCCTCCTGCCGGAGGGCGTTCGCCCATGATGAATCAGCCGGGGATGGCGAGGTTTTTCCGGTTTCTTCTGCCGGTTCACGACACGGGCTTGGACGCCGCGCTTGTGGCTGCTCTTTGGCAGATGCTGGTCCTTCGGAGCGCAGCGATATCCAGCCCGGCGCAGGTTACGGCGGCATTGTTTTTCGCGGTATGGGGCATCTATCTCGGGGACAGGCTCTGGGATGCACGGAGGAGCCGTGCTTTGAGCACCCGTCGGCACAGGTTTGCCTGGCGGCATGGTGTGGTGATCGGCGCGATGGCCGGGCTCAGCGGTCTGCTCGCTTTCTGCCTTGCGGCGGCGTTCGCGAGCCCTTCTCTGTGGCTTCCGGGAGGGGGTGTTGCCGGGCTGTGCGTCGCCTACTACGTTGTTCGGGCACTCTTTCCAGAGTGGGAGTGCGGCCGCGCGTGGGTTGTGGGATTTGTATTTGCCGCGGGAACTCTCCTGCCGGTTGCTGTTGGGGCTGAATGGTCTTTTATCCCCGTCTGGTCTCTGCTTGCGCTGGGGTCGCTGTTCACCGCGAGCGTCCGGCTTTGCTCTTGGGCTGAGGCGAAGATGCTCGTCGGTTCGTCTCCGCTCTCCCTTGTGGTTCCTCTGCTGATCTCCGGATTGGGGTTCGCCTCGCTCGCCCTGGAGGGAGGCCATCCCGCTGCGCTCGCAGGCGCTGTATCCATTGCCAGCCTCGGGCTGCTCGCCCGCAGAGCGGAAGCGATCGAACCTGAGGTTCTGGCGGCCTGGGCCGACGCCGCCCTGTTCATTCCTGCAGCCGTCTCCCTCGCTGTATTTTAGTCGTGGCTTGGATTTCAGCCCCGGGAGATAAAAACTGCTTGCCATGCCCGTGGCGAGGTGATTTGTTTAACCCCTTTTCCGCTCAAGCAGCGGTTTCCTTTTACTATGGCTAAAGAAATTGTTGGACAGATCAAATTGCAGATTCCCGCAGGGCAGGCCAATCCGGCTCCTCCGGTGGGACCGGCTCTCGGTCAGCAGGGCGTGAACATCATGGCGTTCTGCAAGGAATTCAATGCGGCGACCCAGAAGCAGGCGGGGGACATCCTCCCTGTCGTCATCACTGTTTACAAAGACAAGAGTTTCACCTTCATCACGAAGTCGCCGCCGGCGGCCATCCTTCTGAAGAAGGCGGCCGGGCTTGCGGCCGGCTCCAAGGAGCCCAACAAGACAAAGGTCGGAAAGCTGACCAAGAAGCAGGTCATGGACATCGTCAAAATCAAGATGAAGGACATGAACGCCCGCAGCGAGGAGGCGGCCTTCCGCACGCTTTGCGGCACGGCCCGCCAGATGGGGCTGGAAGTCAGCGAGTAGCTTTTTCCCGTTCCGGGAAAAGAATTGCGAAAAGCATTGCGCCTGGGAACCGGGTGTGGTTGACGTTTGTTTTGGCTCAAGAAAACCACACCGGACCATGAAAAAAAAAGCAGGCGGAAAGAAACTGAGCAAAGATTCGGCCAAGCCCGCTCCCGGGAATGTTCGTGGGGCGGTGGACTTGGACAACATCGGTGATCTGCCTCGGTCCTACGGTTCGGACACCATATTCCTTGTCGCCCAGGAACCCCACTGGCTCTTCACCTACTGGGATATCGACATCGCCCTGCATCCGGGCGGGAAAACATTTCTCCGGATCTTCGGTCCGGGCGAGTCGATTGAGTGCGAAATCGAGGTCCCGTTTGAAACCCGGAACTGGTATATTCCCGTCAAAGAAGCGGGGGCGGACTACACCGTCGAGATCGGATACTACCGGGGGACACAGTGGAACACGATCGCCCGGTCGATCACCATCCGCACGCCGAAGGACCGGATGTCCGAGTCGGGGGATTTCGACTACGCCACGATCCCGTTGCACATGAGTTTCCAGAAGCTCATGGATAATATCCAGACGACGATGAGGGACGGGGAGACGCTGATTCAGGCGCTCGGCCGGCTGCAGCGGGACGGGAAGCTTCTGGCATTCGACTCAAAGAGCGGGGTTTCCATCAACCCGGATGAGCGGGTTGTGCTCGAGGCGCTTCTCGGCAGGGAGTTTTTGGATGAGGTGGCGGGACTGTCCCTGAGTTCGGATGAACTGAGTTCGCGGATCCAGCAGCGTCTCGGTGAGCGCCTGCATTCGGAAGGCGCAAGCGAGGTGCTATCAAAGGTCCACTGGGGGCCGGCTGAGAGCAGCCTGTTCAGCGCCCTGAGCGCGATGACGGGTGCCTCCTCATGGTCTTCGGCTGCGCTTTCCAGTTGGGCTGCAGCCGCCCTCACCAGCTGGGCTGCAGCGGCGCAGTCTTCATGGGCCGGAGCCGGAGAATCGGGCTGGACGGCATCCACTCAATCTTCGTGGGGCGCTGCGGCCCTTTCGAGCTGGCTGCAGGCGGTGCGGTCGTCGTTCGCGGAGACCGGGGAAACCTCCTGGAACGCGGCTGCCTTGTCCAGCTGGCTGCAGGCAGCGACGTCCTCGTGGTCGGGAGCAGCGCTTTCGAGCTGGTCTCAGGCGGCGATGTCCAGCTGGAGCCATGCGGAGACGAGCAGCTGGGGCGGGTCGGAAAATATCGGGTCTTTCGGATTCGCGCAGCGCGAGTTTTTCATGCATGTCAACGCCGAGGTCATTTTCTACGGGGGCACGCACCCGCAGGCGAAGGTCACCATTGACGGCAAGCCGGTGGCCCTGGCCCCGGACGGATCGTTCCGCTATCATTTCGTCTTTCCCGACGGGAACTACGAGATCCCGATCACCGCAACCTCGCCGGACGGGCTCGAGACCCGGTCGGCCACTTTGAAATTCGAGCGGGCGACATCCCGGGCGGGTGATGTCGGGCATACCATCCAGCCGCCGCTTGCAGCCCCGATGGGCGCGAAGGCCTGAAAAAGAAACGAAAAGATTCCGCTGCTCCGGTCCTCGACAGGAAGGCGCTGGCATTTCTGAAATTTCTCGAAGCCGAGCAGAACGCTTCGCCGAGAACGGTGGTGGCTTATCGCACGGCCATCGAGTCGTTCCGGAGGTTTCATCCCGCTGGCGCATGGAGCGCGCTGCGGGCGGATGATTACCGGGCCTGGATGCTGGACATGATGAAGAACGACATGGCGCGGTCGAGCGTGCGCCTCCGCATCTCCGCAATGAGGGCGTTTCATGCATTCCTGCTGCGTCGGCACGAGATCGGGAAAAACGTGCTGGCCGAGGTCCTGCTGCCGAAGGCGGAAAAGCAGCTTCCCCGGTTCATGACGGCAAGCCAGGTGGAGAGCTTGATCGGGACTCCGGAAAAAACCGGAAAGTCGAAGCAGGCCCCGCTCTGGATGGCGGCCCGCGATACGGCGATCATCGAGCTGTTTTATTCGACCGGCATGCGGCTTTCCGAGCTGGCCGGCCTGGACGTCGCCGATGTGGATGTGATCGGCGAGACCGCCCGCGTGATGGGCAAGGGCGGGAGGGAAAGGATTTGTCCGGTCGGCGGACCGGCGCTTGAGGCGATCTCAAGATACCGCCACGCGGCCCGTGTGCACAGCGGCCCGCTTTTCCTCAACAAATCGCGGGGGCGTCTCTCCGCGCGGAATATTTGGGCGATGATCCGGTCGCGGCTGGTCCAGGCCGGGCTGCCGTCAAATCTCTCGCCGCACAAGCTCCGCCACAGCTTCGCAACCCACCTGCTCGACAATGGCGCGGATCTTCGCAGCGTCCAGACCTTGCTCGGCCATGCGAGCCTTTCAACCACGCAGATCTACACCCACGTGACGATCGAGCGCCTCAAGCGGGCTTATCAGGCCGCCCATCCGCGCGCGGATGCCCCGTCATCCTGAAACCGGGCAATGACCGGTGGTGATCTGTCCCCATCCGGGGGGCGCGAAGCACCACCGGCAGCGCTCGCAGGATCGCGAAAAAGATGCCGGGCACTTCCGCTGGTCTTGCCGAAACATTCCCCCTCGTTTCGGTGTGGTTGGGGTCATTGACTTTCCATGCATAAAAATTCACATTTATCCGGGATGGCTACGTTGGAGTCAGAGGGAGGGGTGATAGGAGGGGACGCTGATCCGCCAGTGTTGCCCGAGGTGGCGCGTCTTGCTCTCACCGCAGGGAGGATGTTGCTGGAGTGGGGGGCGAACGCCCGGATTGTTCATGAGGGGATCTCCAACATCGCGCGGGGCCTTGGGTGCGATTCCGCAGAGGCTTTTTGTCAGCACGCCGCCATCATTGTGATGCTGCGGCGGGGAGATGATGCTTGCGTGCAGATGGGCAAGGTCGGCGAGCACGGGGTGAATTTGCGCCGCATGCAGAGTCTTCAGGACATTATTGCAAGGGTGGCCGGCGGTGAGCTTTCTTGCTCGCAAGCCCAAGAGGAGGTCAACGGGGTGCCGCTGACCACGGCGGCCTATCCGGTTTGGCTTGTCTGTCTTTCCACCGGGCTCGCCTGCAGTGCCTTCGGCAGGCTTCTGGGCGGCGAATGGACCTCGTTTCTTCCGACTCTGGTCGGTGCGGCATCCGGCCAGTGGCTGAGGTATTCCCTGTTCCACAGGAGATACAATATTTTCCTGACGGCCGGGGCGGTGAGCTTTCTCGCGGCCTCTCTTTCGGGCATTGGCGCAAGGCTCTCCGGCAGCACCAATCTTGCCTTGGCGATGCTTGCGGCGGTCCTGCTCCTCGTGCCCGGTGTCGCCGTGTTGAATGCGCAGGTTGACGTGATCGAGGGCAAGCCGAACCTGGCCGCCGCCCGCGCCCTGCGTGTCGTTTTTATTCTTCTCTTCATGGCCCTTGGCCTTGCGGTTGCCCAGGGTTTGGTGCTGTCCGCTTTTCTGCCATGAACCCGTTCCTTGCGATCCTTCTGCACCAGGCCATCTTCGGTGGTGTTGCCGCTGCGGGATTCGGGGTTCTCTTCAACTGCCCTCCGCGCATGCTGGGTCTCTGCTTTGGTTCCGGGGCCCTGGCGCTTTTCGTTCGGACCGCTGCCCAGGCGGGGGATTGGAGCCTTCCGGCCGCCTCATTCCTTGCTGCGCTGAGCCTGGGCATCGCCGACCGGACGTGGCTTCGAGCCCAGTCTCCCAAGGGGTCGATCCTGGCGGTTGTCGGGTGCATTCCCATGGTGCCCGGCAGTCTTGCGGCAAAGGCGCTGATGGGTTTTTTCTCCCTTGCCCATGCCCTTCCGGATTCTTCCGTCACCCTCCTCGCGGTCACCATGGAAAACACCATCGTTGTCATCCTGACAATGGTGGCGATTGGGATCGGTCTCTCTATTCCCACCCTTGCCTATCCGGAGCGGGCGGAATCCTGATCCCGTGTTTCATCTCGCGGCTCGCAGGATTTCCCGGCGGAGCATGTCGAGAGCCGCCTGGCTGGCGAGTTGCTTGAAGGTTTCCCGATCACGGGAGAAGACCGATCTGGAACTTATGGTCGGATGGCCCATTCTGGCGAGGGCGATGAATACGGTTCCCACCGGCTTGGCTTCGCTTCCGCCATCCGGCCCCGCGATTCCGGTGAGCGAGAGCGCGAAGTCTGTGCCTGCTTTCCGGAGGCAGCCTTCCGCCATCGCGCATGCAACCTGCCCGCTGACGGCCCCATGGGAGCGGATCATTTCTTCCGGGACGTCGAGATCGGAAATTTTTGCCTCATTCGCGTAGGTGACATATCCGCGCAGGAAGCATCCGGAGGCACCCGGGATGTTTGTCAGGCGGCTGGCGAGAAGACCCCCGGTGCAGGATTCGGCAGTGGAGACCGTCAGTCCGAGTTTCAGGAGCCTTCCGACGACCCATGCTTCGAGCTGTTCGCCTTTGTCGGAAACAAGGTGGTCGCCAACTGCCAGGAGGACGGAGGGTTCGACTTCGTCGAGCTTTTCGCGTGGCCCGATGAGCCGGAGATCCACCTCGTTCGGACGCGCGCAATAACCGACTTCCAGATCCGGGTGTTCTGAGAGCCCGAGCCCGACCATTTCCTCGACAGCGCTTTCGCCGAGCCCGACGATCCGGTAGGTGCGGCATTCCCGTGCGGGGAGTCCGCCGCAGATGCTTCTCAGGATCGGCAGGGCGGAGGCCTCGAACATCGGCTGAAGCTCGCGCGGAGGACCCGGAAACAGGAAGAGGTGAGGGGATCCCGCGAGCGGGGGAATGTAGAGTCCGGGAGCCGTGCCGTGATCGTTGGGAAGGACTGTGGCTCCCTCGGGCACCATGCACTGGCGTAACATCCGCTCGCGAAGGGTGAACCCGCGGGCGGAGAGCATGGCCTCGATTTTTTCCCGGATCCGGTTGTCCGCCTCAAGCTTCAGCCCGAGAAGTCCGGCGACCGCCTCGCGTGTGATGTCATCGGTGGTGGGACCGAGACCACCGGTGACCAAGACGATGTCCGCGCGGCCGAACGACTCCGAGAGCGCCTGCCGGATTGCCTCTCCATCGGGCACGGTGGTCTGACGCGAGACCCTCAGGCCGAGCGGGAAGAGCTGCTTTCCAAACCACGCGGCGTGGGAGTTGAGCACCTCGCCGAGAAGCAGTTCCGTCCCGGTGTTCAGGATCTCAACGATCATTCCGCGCAGCACTTCAGTGCCTGCATCCAGTGGCGCACGCGTTCGCGCTTTTCACAGTTTCCGTGCAGATCGTAAACGTAGTAGAGGTTGGCCAGCATCCGGACCAGCATCTGCCGGTGTGTGGCCGGTTGCAGGTGGCAGTCCTTCAGTTCCAGCCCCTGGCGCAGGAGAATCCCTTCCACGTCGCGCCGCGCCAGAATCCTCCCGCGGTGGAACGGATCAAAAAAAACCTCCCCGTGCCGGGCGATGAAGTGGCCCGGCAGGTTGATGCCCTCGATTTTCATCGCGGCGCGGGAGCCGACCATCATGTAGAGCAGGGTCAGGGTGATCGGAATCCCCGAACGGGTTTCGATGACCTGCGGAAGAAGGGAATTCCGCTCGCAATAGTAGTTGTCGCTGTTGCCGCGGAACTCCAGCTCCTCCGAGAGAAACTGTGAGAGGAGGAGCACCCTCTCCCGGTTACTGACGGCCCCGGAGATTTTGACCAGAAACTGGCGGCCCCAGTTGTTGAGCTTGTGCTCGTATGGCAGAATGCAAACGCCGGGTTCCATCGCGCGCGCCAGCGCCCAGCAGGCCTGTTCGAGATCGGCACCATCTCCGAAAAAGTGGCAGAGCAGGGAAAATTCCTCCTCTGCGCTGCGGCCGCTGATCGTGGTGAGCACCTCGCGCGCATGGCGCGACACGCATTCGTCGTCCACCCGCATGAGCTCCTGGAGATCCGGGATTTTTTCCTCGCCTCCCGCCGCGAGCTGCTCTTTGACGAGTCGGACGGTTTCCGGGTCATCGTCGTGGAGCAAGCGGATCAGCGCTTCTTTCTGGGCAAACATCACCCCTTGAATAAAGCGAGAAACCGGTTGTCTGCAAGTGATCTCATCCCACACTTGACCCGCAACGCTCTCCTGACCACGATGCGCGTCCGCATTGAAAACATACGACACATCAGGCTGGGACATCGGATTCCTGGCATCCAACCCGACCGTCCGGGCCAGGCGCTTCGGCATGCCGGCCGAGGCAAAGGCTGTCCGCTACCCGCTCCGCCTCCTGCGGTATTGGTTCGGATACCAGCTTCTGCGTGAGGAATGCCTCCGGGCCGGCCGGGCGCTCTCTGTCGCCGAGATCGGCGTTCATCGCGGCCAGATGCTGGAGTTCGTGAAATCCGCCCCCGGGGGAGTCTCGTGGTCCCGCTGGACGGCTGTTGACGCGGTCATGCTCACTGAGAAGTTGACCAGGGCGGGCTACGGGGATTTTTTTGAAGCCAATCTTGAAGATCCGGGCTTTGCGCTTCCGGCGACCTACGACTGCGCGATTCTTCTCCATGTGCTCGAGCATTTGTCCAGGCCGGAGGATGTTTTGAAAAAAATTGCGGCCGGGATTGCTCCCGGCGGTTCACTGATCGGCGGGTTTCCGGTCGTCCCGGAATGTTTCCGGGAGATTCGCGAGTCGCAGGTCCGCAAGACGGCCGGCCCGATGGGGCATGTGAGCATCTTTTCGCCAGAGCGCGTGCGGCGCATGGCGCAGGAAGCCGGGCTTGTGACCGAATTCTACAGCGGGGCATTTTTCCTGCGCAGCAAGGGCAGCGCCCTGGAAAACTCCGCGGCATGGATGCGATTCAATCTTGCGTGGGGGCGGATGTTCCCGTGGTGGCCCGGCGAGATCTACTGGCTCATGCGCAAGCCGGTTTGATTCGGACGTTTGCGCTTGGAGATTCTACCCGGCTTCATCAACCAGGAAGCGGTAAAAGCCCCCCTTATTGACGCCTTGGAGACGGTCAACGCCCGGGGCGGGTGTCGGGCGGAACATGCCGCTTGAAGTCCATTGCGCCGTGCAAAACCCGCACGGCCTGAAGAGTGGATTTGTGCATCCGAAAAAGAATCACATGTTTCCCTTCCGCCGCAATCTGGCAGCCGGGAAAAAGATCCCGGCGAAATCGGAATTTCGAGGGATCCGTGATGATGGCCTCGAATTTTTTCCAGATTTGATCCAGATACAACTGTTCCTGGACAGTGCCCCACCGCTCCAGGGTGTAGGCGCGGATCGAGCGGAGGTCGTCCAATGCCGCGTGAGTGAGCTCGAGCTTCACGGATCCCTGCGCACCGTGGCCAGGAATTCTTTTTTTGAATTCACCCGGGTGACCTGTCCGGCTTCGAGTTGCGCAAAACCGATTGCCGCCTCGCGCTGGAGCCACTGGTTTTCATTCTCGCGCCGCAGAGATTCCCGCAGTGCCCCGCGGATGACTTCGCTGGCGTTGTTGTAGAGTCCGGAAGCGACCTTCGCCTTGACGGCATTCTCCAGCTCGGGAGTCAACGAGATGTTCACGGTCGTGAACATGCAAGGATTGCTAAAGATTGTCAAATTGGAAGCCGGATCAGACGAAGCGATCTTTTTGAATTCAAGCTCCTCCCGCTTCCTATCGCGAAGGATCCATACCGGCTGTCACCGTCCCGGCATGGCACCGAGGACAACGCCCTTCAGATACTCAGTCTCGGGCAGTCCGAGGACGACCGGGTGGTCGGCAGGCTGGCCGATGCGGCGGAGAAGCCGCATGTTGCGTTTTGCGTCCTGAAGGCCCTCGGCAATCGCCTCCTCGAATTCGTGTCCGGCGACATGGTGCGAGCAGGAGAAGCTGACGAGCAATCCGTCCCTGGCCAGCAGGCGTGCCGCGCGGGCATGGAGATCCCGGTATCCGCGCAGCGCCTCGTTGACTTTGGAGCGCGCCTTGGTGAACGAGGGCGGATCGAGGATGATCAGGTCGAATTCGCCGCCGCGTGCGAGCACGTCAAAAACATCCGCGTGTTTCACATCGATCGCCAGATTGTTGCGCACCGCATTGTCCCGCAGTCGGGCGACGCTCTCCGCTCCCGACTCCACCGCGACGACCGAAGACGCGCCGCTTTTCGCACAGGCGAGCGCGAAGCCGCCCTGGTTTGAAAAGCAATCCAGCACGCGGCGACCGGCAGCGAGCGGAGCGACGATTTCATAGGACTCGACCTGGTCGAGGTAGAGGCCGGTTTTGTGTCCGGCGAGCGGATCGACGAGGAACCGGACTCCGGCGGCCTCGATTTCCACAGGGCCGGAAAAATTTCCCGCGAGCACACCGGTTGCGGGCTCGAGTCCCTCGGCCGTCCGCACGGCCGCATCATTCCGCTCGATCACGCAATCGGCATCCGCGAGTTCCTGCAGAACGGCTGCGATGACATCCTTCCGCATGTCCATCGCCTTGGTGACCGTCTGCAGCACGACGGTTCGGCCGTATCGGTCGGCAATGATTCCCGGGAGCCCGTCGCTCTCGCTCCAGACGAGCCGTCCGAGGTCTTTTCTGCACCCGGTCCGCGCGCGGTATTCGAGCGCCTGGGCAATCCTCCTTCGGAAAAAATCCCCGTCCAGATCCTGGCGTCGCCGCGAAAACCTTCTCACGACGATCTGGGATCTGGAGTTGTAGATGCCGACTCCGAGGAGCTGGTCCCGCCCGTCTTTGATCGAGACGACGCTGCCGTCCTCCGGATTCCCGAACGTCTTCAGGATTTCGCTGGAATAGACCCAGTCGTGGCCGTGCAGGATGCGCGAGCGGGGGCGGACGATGATTCCTCCCATGGCGGTCAGATGGGAAGAAGCTCGTCGTGGCGCGGGATGGATCGCGCGGCCCCGGGTTCCGGGTATTCAAAAATCCGCCCCTCGAAATTCCGGATCACGACCTTTTCCTTGTCATGGTAAACGACATACCCCGGATTGATCGGCACCTTGCCGCCGCCGCCGGGCGCATCGATGACGAATTGGGGGACCGCGTAGCCGGTGGTGAATCCGCGGAGCGCTTCGATGATCTCGGCACCCTTCGCGACCGAGGTGCGCAGGTGGGAGGACCCCCGGATCAGGTCGCACTGGTAGAGGTAATACGGCCGCACCCGGCACATCAGGAGGCGGTGGACAAGCTTCTTCATGGTGTCCACGTCGTCGTTCACGCCTGCGAGGAGGACGCTCTGGTTGCCGAGTGGGATGCCCGCATCAGCCAGGCGGCCGAGCGCATCCCGGACCTCGGACGTCAGCTCGCGCGGATGGTTCACATGGACGCTCATCCAGAGGGGATGAAACTTCCTGAGCATTTCGCAGAGCTGCGGGGTGATCCGCTGGGGAAGAAAAATCGGAACGCGCGTTCCGATGCGCAGGAATTCGATGTGCCGGATCGCGCGCAGGCGGGAGAGGATGCGCTCAATCCTCTCGTCCGAGAGCAGCAGCGCGTCGCCGCCCGAGAGGAGGACATCGCGGACTTCCGTGTGTTTTTCCAGGTAGGCAAACGCCTCCTCGAAATCCGTGTGAAGCTCCTGCTCGCCGACGCCGCTCACCACGCGACTCCGCGTGCAATACCGGCAGTAGGAGGCGCACCGGTCCGTCACCAGAAAGAGCACGCGGTCGGGATATCTGTGAACAAGCCCCGGCACCGGCATGGCGGAGTCCTCCCCGCACGGATCCGCCATGTCATACGGGGAATCATACCCCTCCTCGATCCTTGGGATCACCTGCTTCCGGATCGGGCAGTCCGGGTTGTCCCGCTCGATGAGGTTGAAGTAGTGGGGAGTGACTCCGAGCGCGAGCTTCGTTCCGGCGAGCAGAACGCCCGCGCGTTCCTGGCTTGTCAGGGACAGATGCTTTTCGAGTCCGGCCAGTGTCGTCACCCGGTTTTTCATCTGCCACCGCCAGTCGTCCCACTGCGGTTCGTCTTTCCAGTATCCCGGGGCGTGCGAGATGAAATCTGATGCCATTTGCTCCATGAAATCTTCGCCGCAACGCTACGTCACTCCCGCCCGCTGTCAACGCGCGATCTTCACACCGAGCGCGACAAGAGCCCCGAAGAGCACGCACCAGGGGATGGAGCCCAGCGAAAGTGCGGCCAGAATCCGGATCGGCCGGCTCCCGGCCGCCAGCGCAAGAATCCCCCCGATCTGCGGGCCCACGGTGACCGGTGCCAGCAGGCCCAGGCCCGGAAGCCCCCATTTGTTCCAAACCCTCCAGATGAGTTTCGAGGGATCGCGTTCGGTCGGGATTTTGAATTTTCTCATCAGCCACAGTCTCAGCGGGGCACCTGCGATGAGGACGACAGCGGCCCCGGCGGTATACCCGAGCCACGCGGCAAGCGCCGCCGCCCAGACGGGGGCTCCGGCCGCCGTTCCCGCCGGGATCGCCCCGAGGAAATACAAAAAGCCCAGACCAAACGCCGCGGCGACACCTGCAAAAATCATGTTGTCCGATGCGCGGATGGAGGCGCGCCCGCTTCGTCCCGACCATTTCCCATGCGCGGGATGTTTGTCGAACCTCCCGGCAAAATCAAGCGGCGTTCCGGGATTTTCAGGCGACCGGGAGGCGGCCGTTGCGTGGTGGGGCCGGGATGAGAACAAAAGGCGTTGCCAGTCCGCCTGGACTGGAAAGAATAACCGGCATGATCCCCCATGTGATCCTGGCGGTGTTCCTCGCCCTTGTTGTCGCGCCACCTGGCCGGGCGTCGAACCCGACTCCGATGCGCGGGGCCGTCTGGCCGACGCCGGAGATGCAGCGGCTTCCTGCAGATTATCTGGAGCGCCTGCGGCACTCGCTCCAGATCCAGGCGGATGAATTCGGCAGTTCAGATTTCCAGAAAGCGGATGTCATCAAGGTGCGCACAGGGATCGCCGGCCTGGCGCTGGGACAGCACATGGACGAGTTGAACGCCTGCTTGGGGGCGGAAGGGTTCGGCTGGAAGCCGAAGGAGGATATGGGCTTCAGCCTGTTCTCGGCCGCCTACGTGCGTCTCTACGCGCTCTTCAACGACCGCTCGGGCGTGATGAAGGGACGGCTTTCCCCGGCGGCCCAGACGAACCTGGAGAAGTCGTTCTGGGACTGCGCGAAGGTCTACAGCAAGATCACGGACGCATCTCGCGATGTGTGGCTTTCCGAGGGGTCCGAGAACCACCACGTCACGAGCAAGATTTCCGACTTTCTCGTCGCGCAGTTCCTCAAGGACATCCCGGCCTACGCCGGGCTGAAATACGACGACGGGTCCACGCCTCTTGAGCAGTATGAAGCGGGCCTGAAATACTGGAATAAATGGCTCGATCAGCGCGCCCGGCGGGGGTTGTTCTACGAGGACGGATCGAGCTACGAGAATTACACCATCGAGGCGCTCCTCAATCTGCGTGATTTCGCCGCGGATCCGGTCCTGCGCCGCAAGGCGGACATGTTTCTCGATCTTGCGTTTGCAAATTTCGCGGAGGAAACCCTCGGCCCGGTGCGCGGCGGCCCGAAAACCAGGACCAAGGAAGAGGGATTTGAGTCCGTCTACTACGGGTTGCTTTTCGACCAGGGCGAAAGATATCGCAAGCTCGGCAACTACTATTTTCCGACAAGCAGTTTTTATCCTTCACCCGCCGTTGTCGCGCTGGCCCGTGATGCCGTCCGCGGCAGGTATTCCTGGTCGAAGCGCTGCCCGGGATTCTTTGTGTCCAAGGAGGCCGATTGGCTCAGTCTGGACCCGGAACGCTCGATCATCCGCAACGGTTTTTCCACGCCGCACTTTCACATGGGCTCTCACGGGTTCGACGCGTCAGCCGAAGTGGACTGGCAGGCCCGGCAGCAGCGCTGGCAGGGGGTCATTTTCGCGAACGACCCGATGGCCCGCATCAGCATGGATGGCAAGAGCGACCGGGACATCCATTCCGGTTACATCAGCAATCCCTTCAAGACGATCCAGGATCGCAATGTCATGGTCACGATGAAGTGGGGTCCGGTTGCAGACGAGAAGATCGATCCGAATCTCTGGATCTATTTCAGTTCCGCGCTGGATCTTGTGGAGGAGGAACAGGGGTGGATTTTCGTCAAATCCGGCGACGCGTTCGCCGCGGTCCATGTGGCGGGTGGCCACGAGTGGCTGGCACCCTGGGAACACGGCGGGCACCAGAAATGTTTTGCCCGGCTGCTGCGGCCGGATTCCCCGGTCATCACCATCGCCAGCGATGCGGCCGACTACGCCGCCGACTTCCAGGTTTTCAAGAAGGCTGTTCTCGCGCAGCCGGTGGACTGGATCGGGGGCGTGCTCAAGTTCGCGACCATCACCCACGAAGGCCCGCTGAAGCCCGGCAGCATCGCCGGGAAGCCGGTTGACCTGCGGCCTTCCCGATTGAATGACTCGCCGTTCATCCGTTCCGATTGGGACACCGGCGTGGTATGTGTCCGCAAGGGAAACCAAATCCTGAAGCTGGATTTTAGCGATCCCGGGAACCCGCGCAGGACCCTCGGAGGATCGGCTGCGGGTGGATTTCCGCCGGGTTCGGGCACGTCCACGCCAATCGTCTTCGACTCAAAAGGAGGGATGCGATGAAAACAGTATCCGTCGGCGTATGCCGTGTGCATTTCTGGTTCATGCGGGTCAGACACGGAGCCGGATTTCCGCTTCATCCCGAGGATTTTGATCCCTTTTATTGACAGGGACGGGTTCTTTTCAGACTGATGAGGGAGCATCATGAGCAAAACCCCCACTTCGAATATCAAGCTCGCGCACTTTGACCTGCTGGAAGAGATCGGGCATGGAGGCCTCGGTGTCGTGTTCAGGGCATTCGATCCCTCTCTGAACCGTTATGTGGCCATCAAGGTCCTCAAGGAGGAATTTGCTCAGGACCCGAAGTTTGTGGAGGATTTTTTGCGGGAATCGCAAAACGCGGCGGCCGTCTCCCACCCGCACATCGCCCAGATCCATTTTGTCGGCGAGGCGGATGAGAACCGTTACATGGTGATGGAGTTGGTGCCGGGGCGTTCCCTGGAGCAGATCGTTCAGCAGGACGGTCCGATGCCGGAAGCCAAGGCCCTTCAGGTCGCCATCGAAATCGCGGAGGCTCTCAAAGCCGGTTATGCGATGAACCAGATGATCCACGGTGACATCAAGCCGCAGAACATCGTCGTGGGGGAGGAATGCGGTGCGAAGCTTCTGGATTTCGGTCTCTCCCAGCTTGCGAATGTCGAGGCGGACGATTCCTCCGATGCTGTCTGGGGTTCTCCCTACTACATCTCACCGGAACGGGTCGGCCGGAAGGCCGAGGATTTCCGAAGCGATATTTACAGCCTGGGGGCCACGATTTTTGAGGCCCTGGTGGGCCGTCCCCCCTTCGATGCCGAGAACTCCACCGAGCTCGCGATGAAGCGATTGAACGAGAAGCCTCCGTTGCTCAGAACACTGAACCCCAGCATTTCCAAACGAACCGAGCAGATCATCAACAAGATGCTCCATAAAAATCTGCTCATGCGCTATCTCGACTACGATGCGCTTTTGAGTGATTTGCGCAAGGCTCAGGCTGCTGCCTCCGGCCACGGGCCCACGACGGACACCACGGATCTGCGCCGGATGACGGGGTATATCACCCAGTCTGTGCCTGTTGCTCCTCCCCGCTCGCAACTCCCGGTGATCCTGGTCGCATCGATTGTCTCGTGTCTCGTTGTCGGCGCGGGCGCTTATTTTCTTCTGGGGAAAAAGCCGGCTCCTCAGGTCGCCGCCCAGCCAGCCACCCAGCCAGCGGTCGCCGGGTCCACAGCCTCTCCCTCTCCCACGGCCGCTGCCAGTCCCGCCTCCTCCAAGGAATTCGACAAGGGGATTGAAATGTTCGATCGTTATCTTCTGGACTGCAGGAGAAAGGAGGCCGCGAAAGAGCTGCAAAAACTGACTCCGACGACCCCATACGAGGAAGCCGTGTTTTCAACCCGCACGAAACGAATGAACGGCCAGGGGCAGTTCAAAAAACTGCTTGATGAGGATGTCAACAAAAGCGGTTACCCGATGCAAATCATGAGCCGCGACGGGAAAAAGTTTTCCGGCGGAACAAAGAAAGCCTCCCCGGAGGGGTTCAGTATTTCCACGCCAACCGGGGAAATCTCGATGCGGATGGGCGAAGTTTCACCGGAGACGGTTCTGGCCATGCACGACTATTTTGTGAAAAAAGCGGTCGGTTCCGAGGATGTGGCCCACCGGAACTGGCTCGCGGGCATCACTGCCGTGACTCTGGGGCTCAAGACCGAGGGGAAAGCTCTCATGGAAAAGGCTGGAAAGGACAAGCCGGTTTTGTATTCGAAAGACAAGCTGCTGGAAATCCTAGGGCACTGAGCCGTCTCAAGCTGTGTGGTATTGTGCCTGAGTGACTGCTCGTCCTGCCGTCAAATTGTTTGCTTTGCCGCGGGGGTTGGCAGATATCATAGTGCAATCCTGGGATGCGTTCTGCGGTTGGTGATCAGGGGCGGATCCGCCCGGGTTTGCGGCTATGGAAGCACCCCAGGCAAAGATTCCCGGCAGGAAGTCTGGAGACAGGACTTCTCTTCCTGAGCGCAGTGTTCGGGACGTCCTCGCATCCGCGGACATTCTCGTTGGCGGCAACCGGCCCTGGGACATCCAAGTCCATGATGACCGCTTGTATGCGAGGGTTCTTGCGGGCGGAACGCTCGGTCTTGGCGAATCCTATATGGACGGCTGGTGGGATTGTGACGCATTGGACGAAATGTCCTGCCGGGCCGCCGGAGCACGCCTTGAGGAACTCATTCCGTGGAATTTCCGGACAGGGTTCGCCGTGGTGGAGTCGCTCATTGTCAATCTTCAAACCAGACGGCGGTCGAGGCGGGTGGGAGAGCGGCACTACGATCTGGGCAATGATTTTTTCGAAGCCATGCTCGATCCGTGGATGCAGTATTCCTGCGCCTATTTCCGAGGCAAGGCAGACCTGGCCGGGGCGCAGGTCCGGAAACTTGACCTGATCTGTCGCAAGCTCGGGCTGGTTCCGGGCATGCGCCTGCTCGACATCGGATGCGGATGGGGCGGCCTGGCGAGGTATGCGGCGGAGCGTCACGGTTGCCGGGTTGTCGGGATCACGATTTCGCAGGAGCAGTGCGACTACGCCCGGACCGCCTGCCACGGGTTTCCGGTCGAGATCCACCTGCAGGATTACCGTGATGTTTCCGGCGCCTTCGACCGCGTCGTCAGCGTGGGAATGTTGGAGCATGTTGGTTACAAAAACTATCGCGCGTATTTGGAAACGGCCTGCCGGTGCCTGAATGACGGGGGGCTGTTTCTTTGCCAGACAATCGGGGGATCGACATCGATGACCCGCACCGATCCGTGGATCGGCCGGCATATCTTCCCGAATTCGATGCTTCCTTCGGTCGCTCAGGTGGCACGTGCAGCCGAAGGGTTGCTCGTCATCGAGGATGTGCACAATTTCGGAGCGGATTACGACCGCACCCTGCTGGCGTGGGAATGCAATTTCCGCGGGGCATGGGGGAGGTTTTCGAGCCGCTATGGAGAGCGTTTCCGCCGGATGTGGCGCTTTTATCTGCTGGTGTGTGCGGGGGCCTTCCGGGCGAGGAGCATCCATCTCTACCAATTTCTATTCTCCAAGGGAGGGGTTGCCGGGGGATGGATGCCGGTGAGGTAGGCTGACCGCAGATTCTCCTGCTGACCCGCTGGTCCGGGCTGGCGGGAGGAAGAGATTTGCCTTGGGAGGCATTCCGAAATAGTCCTTCCGTGTGAATCGTTCCCTTCTTCTCCTTGCTCTCGTCTCGGTGTTTTCGCCTTCCTTCCTTGCGAGGCGTTCGTATGCTCAAACCGCTCCTGAAGTTTCTTCAGACATCGGAGCGGCCGGCCCTGTGCAAGATGTTCCGGCCGGTGCCGGTGGCGAGATTGTATCGAAGGCTCTCCCGTTGCTCAAGCGGCCTGCCAATCCCGGAGATGCGGAGAAGCAGGCCGGGGAGTTGCTCAAGCTGATGACCGATGACGAGAAGTTCCAGCTGATCTGCGGGACCGGCATGGGAACGGCGGCGATCCCCCGGCTGGGAATTCCCGCAACGCACTTCACCGATGCCAGCGCGGGCATCCGGATCGACCCCAGGGCGAAGGAGAAGCTCATCGAAAAGTCCACGGCTTTTCCGTGCACCCTCCTCCTCACGGCGACCTGGAATCCCGCTCTTGCTTTCGAGTATGCCAAAGCGATCGGCGAGGAATGCCGGGCGGCGGGCATCGACGTCCTGCTTGGACCGGGAGTGAACATTTATCGCAAGTCCACCAACGGCCGCAATTTTGAATACATGGGAGAAGACCCATGGCTGGCCTCAAGAATGGTGGAGGCCTATGTGCGCGGGCTGCAGGAGACCGGAGTGATGGCCACCGTGAAGCACTACCTCTGCAACAACACGGATTTCAAACGGAAATCGATGAATGCGATCGTCGAGGAGCGTCCGCTCAGGGAGATCTATACGCCGGCGTTTCAGGCGGCAATCGATGCCGGTGTCTGGGGGGTCATGACGAGCTACAACCAGGTCAATGGCGAGTGGGCCGGGCAGAACAAGGAGATGGTCGCCGGGTTTCTGCGCCAGCAGCTTGGGTTTCCGTGGCTTGTCATGACCGACTGGGTGTCCACCTGGGACGGGGGGAAGATCCTCGCTTCGGGGACCGACCTCGACATGCCGACCGGAAGGGCGCTCCAGCCGCTGAAAGGCAAGTTGCAGGGGAATGCCGATGTGGACCGGATGGCAAAAAGCATCCTCAAGACATTCATCGCAAGCGGGGTCTATGAAGCCGAGGCGGCCGGACAATTTAAAAAACCGGAGATGCTGGAGAAATTTCCGGCGCATGTTTCCGTCGCCCGCGAAGTCAACGAGCAGGGAATTGTCCTGCTGAAGAACAGCGGCATGCTCCCCCTTTCGACCAACGGCACAATCCTTGTCAGCGGTAACAACGCCGAGCGCAAGGAGCTGTCGGGGGGAGGTTCCGGGCATGTCTCGGGATATGACACCATCACCTATGCAGAGGAAGCGGTCAAAAGGTTCGGAAAGGACCGCGTGATCGTTGCTGCCGCTCCGACCGACGAGCAGCTCAAGTCTGCCTCGGTAGTCCTCATGTTTTCCGGATTCAATCCCTCGAAGGAAAGAACCGAGGGCGAGGGGAGCAACCGGACGTTCGATTTGCCGGATGACGCGCTCATCGCGCGCAGCGTGAAGCTCAATCCGAGGACGGTCGTCTTCCTGACCTCCGGCGGTGGCGTCGCAAACGATTGGGCTGATGAGGCCGCGGCTGTCCTCTTTGGTTCCTACGGAGGACAGACGGGAGCTCCGGCGGCATTTGACATCCTGCTTGGAGTGACAAACCCGTCCGGGAAACTTCCCTTCACATGGGAAAAACGCTTCGAGGATTCCGTTGGATTCGGCGAGGATCGGATCGCCCCGAATCCGGCTCCTTATGTTTCACCGATGTTTGTGGGGAGGGAAGGGGCATTCTTTTTCGACAAGGCATCCAACGCGGTCTTCACTTACGATGTCCCTTACAAGGACGGCGTGTTTGTCGGCTACCGCTGGTATGATTCAAAAGACATCGTCCCCCGTTACCCGTTTGGACATGGCCTGTCCTACACCGATTTCCATTACCGGGATCTCAAGGTGGAGAAGAAGGATGGGGGGAAGGCGACTGTTTCCTTTACGGTGGAAAATACCGGCAAGCGCGCCGGGGCGGAAGTGGCCCAGCTCTACGTCGGAGATCCGGAATGCAGCGTGCCCCGTCCCCCGAAGGAACTGAAGGGATTTCAGAGGATTCTGCTCGCCCCCGGCGAGAGTAAGGTGGTGACGATCGAGCTGGGTGAGGATGCGTTCCGGTTCTGGAACCCCGACACCCGGAAATGGACGGTCGAGCCGGGCGAGTTCGATCTGTTTGTCGGCAGCTCCTCCCGCGACATCCGCCTCAAGGGGAGGCTTTGAAGGCTGGGCGTTGTTACCGCCCGGACGCGATGGTGTCCAGTTTTCGGCGGTAAATCCCCGGAGAGGTTTTCATGATGCGGCGGAATTGGCAGTGAAAGCTCGAAAGGCTCTCGAATCCACAGCCGAAGGCGATCTCCGAGATCGTCCGGTTGGTTTCCGCCAGCAGCCGGCAAACCTGGGCAATGCGTAGTTCGCTCACGACCTGCATGAAGCATTTTCCGGTGGTTTTTTTAAACAGGCGGCTGAATGCGGAGGAGCTGAGCCGCACGCTTTGCGCGATTTCCGCCTGCGATATCGAGCCGGAGAGGTTCTCGTTGAGGTAGGTGAAGACCCGGCTGATCCGTTCCTCTTCCCTCCGGTTCAGCCGGACCGGACTCATCGGCTTGCCAAGCGGCCGGATGCCTGTGCTTTGGCTTAAACGCAGAAGGATGTCCAGAAGCGCGAGCAGGCGCTCCGGCTTGCCCAGCGAGGGAAATTCTTTCAGCCGCGCGGTCATTTCCTTTCTGATCGCGCCATTGAATGTGACCCCGGCGCGGGTGCCATTCAGCAGATCCAGAACCGGCCGCATCTCGGGGGTCTTGAAAAAATCCGGCCCGGAAAAACCGGGGAGAAACTGGATATAGAGGGTTTCCGCCTTGGGACACTCCGGTGCCACCTGCCAGATGTGAGGCACATTCGGCGCGATCAGCACCAGGTCATCCGGCCCGAAATGCCCGATCGAATCCCCGACCAGCCGCCGCCCGCGTCCCCGTGCGATATGGATGAGCTCGAACTCCGGATGATAATGGTATGGAGCTCCGAACTGTTTGCAAAGAACATGCTTCCAGTGGAACGATTGCTGGCCGTCTGTGATGATCTTCTCAAACTCGGCGCGGGAGGGTTTGATTTGACGCACGGCGGAGCCTTACCACAATTCGCATCAAAAAACAATCCGGTTTCGTCAAATCGCGGGAGGACTTGACCCGCGGAGTGCCTGAATATCCATGTGAAAACAACAGAGCTGTGACCCCTCCCAAATCTCCACTTTCTTTCGATGCCGTGGTTGCTGGTTACCTTGGCGTGGACATCACGCCCGGATTTCCGGCAGGCCGGCCGGCTGTTCCCGCTGCAGAGCTTTTCCGTCCGGGCAGGCTCATTGAAACTGCCGGACTCGGAATTTCCCTCGGCGGAGTTGTCGCCAATACCGGGCTCGCCATGAAAAGATTCGGCCAGAGGGTCGCACTGATGGGAACTGTCGGATGCGACTCCCTGGGCGACATGGTGCTCTCCAAGCTGTCGGCATACGAAGTTGCCGGTGGGGTTCGAAGAAACCGGCGTGCGGGAACCGCGTATGGCATCGTTATCTCGCCTCCCGGAATGGACCGGATCTTTTTTGAGGATCCCGGTTGCAATGCGGTTTTCACGACGAGGGACATCGACTTTTCGACTGTCGCGCGGAGCCGCCTCTTCCACTTCGGATATCCCCCGCTCATGGAAAAAATGCTGTCTTCCAACGGCACGGAACTGGTCAGGCTTTTCCGGCGTGTCCGACGGCTCGGTGTGGCTGTTTCGCTGGATATGGCATTGCCGGATTCCAGCGGTCCCGGCGGGAACATCGATTGGCAGGCGATCCTGGCCCGTGTGCTGCCCTGGGTGGATATTTTCGTTCCCAGCATCGAGGAAATCCTCTTCATGCTTGAGCCCGACAAATACAACCGCCTTTTGGCCGCTGCCGCCGGGAAGGACATGGTTGACATGGTTTCGCAGGATCTCTTCGACCATCTTGCCGGCCGGATTCTTTCGCTGGGCGTCAGGGTGCTGATGATCAAGGCCGGACATCGGGGGGCATATGTCCGAACCGGCGACATCTCGAAGCTCAACGCCTCCACCTCCCTGAAGCTTCCGGTTGGCAACTGGAGCGATCGCAGTCTGTGGGCAGGACCTTGTCCGGTCTCTGCCCGGCGGATGAAAAATGCCTGTGGTGCCGGCGACTGCGCGGTGGCTGGATTCCTCTCCGCAGTGCTGAAAGGTGTGGAGATCGAAAAAGCCACCCGGTATGCGATGCTCGCCGGACGGGACAACCTTTACGGTGCCGACGCAATTTCCGGTTTGAGGGGGTGGGAGACGATGACGCGATCCATTGGGCATCCCGCCCGGTTGCCGAAGAAGTGAGAATTGCAGTCAAAAAACAACAAGGCTTTGTCAAATCACAAAACGACAGGTCCGGCAGGTGACTGTAATTTGTCCGCGATGAAGACTCTGATCGGATGGGACACTCAGGACATCACGCCGGACCAGCCGGTGGAATTGATCGGGCAATACTATCAACGCGTTTCCCGAAGCGTTCGCGACCCGCTTTCCGTCACGGCGCTGGCGCTGGAGCAGGTTACCGCCGCCGGCAGCGGACAGGTGGTGATGGTCACGATGGATATCATCTACGTCGCCCAGGATTTTCTGGATGAGGTCCGCCGGCAAGCCTGCGCCCAAGCCCCCGGCCTCAAGCCGGAGGCGATTTTTCTCAATGCCACCCACATCCACAGCGGGTCGTCGTGGTTCGTGCCGTTCCGCTGGTGGAAGCCGGCGGCCGGTGCGTTGCAACCGGCGGAAATCCGCGTCTTCCTCCTCGAGCGCACCGTGCGCGCCGTGGTGAATGCGTGGAACGCCCGCCAGCCGGGCCGTGCGGGTGCGGCGAGCGCGTATGCGCCGGTGGGTTTTTCGCGCCGGATGCTTTACGCGGACGGCAGCGCGATGATGTATGGCGAAACGAACTGCACGGATTTTATCGGCGTGGAAGGCGGCAACGACCCCGAAGTAAGGCTGCTGTTCACTTGGGACGAGCATGGGCAATTAACCGGTGTGATTGTCAATGTCGCCTGTCCGGCGCAGGTGATGGAGGCGTCGTATGTGGTCTCCGGCGATTTCTTCGGCGAACTCCGCAAGCGCATCCAGACCACCTACGGCGCGCAGGTGAAACTGCTGCCGCAAGTCAGCGCAGCCGGCTGCCAGTCGCCCCGGAATCTTCCGGCGCAGTCCAGGGATGATATGAATTATTGGAACGAGAGCGGCATCGTTGCCATCGCCGACCGCCTGGAAAAGGCCGTGGCGGAAGGCTACGCGGAAGCGCGCCAGAGCATCCAGCAAAACCCGGTGCTCAAGCATGCCGTGACAAAACTCGCGCTGCCCGTGCGCCGGGCGTCGGCGGAAGAATATCAGGTGGCATGTGCCGAAGTGAAGCGGCTGACGAAGAACTTCGCCGATGAAGCGACGGCCTCGAAGGAATTGTTCACGCAGTTTGTGGCCGACACGCATGCAGGCGAGCAGCGCCAGCTGCACGGGCCGT
This sequence comes from uncultured Chthoniobacter sp., assembly GCA_964431635.1. Classification (GTDB taxonomy): domain Bacteria; phylum Verrucomicrobiota; class Verrucomicrobiia; order Chthoniobacterales; family Terrimicrobiaceae; genus QYQL01. Next base: position 66,859 of record CAYSKK010000015.1, read on the forward strand.
TCGACAACAAGGAGCTCGACTTCGTGCTGCTGGAGAACGCACAGGCGGTCATCAAGCGTTACGAGACGCAGGATGCCACGCCGGTTTTTTCAATGGAACTGCACGCCGTCCGGCTCGGCGATTGCGCTTTTGTGACGAACCCTTTCGAGCTGTTTCTTGATTACGGCCAGATGATCCAGGCGCGCAGCCGGGCGCAGCGGACATTTCTGATTCAATTGGCCTGCGATGTCGGGCGCTACCTGCCCACGGCGCGCGCGGTGGCGGGCGGCGGTTACAGCGCGCTCATCATCAACGGCTCAGTCGGGCCGGAAGGGGGCAAGATGCTGGTGGACGCCAGCGTGGAGGCTATCAACCGCCTCTGGGAAAATCCCTAACCACCATCTCACTCGAGCGCGCCTCAATGAAAAGTCCACTCCACAACGACTCCATGCGACTGGCGCGCAGCATGGCGGCCCGGTTCACTTTCGTTTTCCTTGTGTGTCCGGCCGCGGCCACGCTGGCTTCCGCCAACGACGCGCTCACCGTTGATTTCGCGGAACCCTGCGGCACGCTGCGTCCGCTGCACGGCCTGAACACCGGCCCCCTGCCGGTGAACGGCCAGAAGGGACCCGATCTCACCTCCCGCTTCAAGGAGGCGGCCATTCCGAACTGCCGCCTGCACGATGTCGTCTGGAGCGGCGCGCGGGTGGTGGACATCCCGCTGGTCTTCCCGCTGCAGCACCTCGACCCGGCGGATCCAAAAAACTACCTCTTCGCCCGCACGGATGAATACATCCAGGGCATCATCTCGGCGGGTGCGCAGGTGGTTTACCGCCTCGGAACGAGTGTCGAACACTCGGAAAAAAATACGATGTCCACCCGCCGGCGGATTTCGACCGCTGGGCCCAGGTCTGCGTGAACATCCTCCGTCACTACAACGAGGGATGGGCCGATGGGTTCCACCACAACATCCGATACTGGGAGGTCTGGAACGAGCCCAAAAACAAGAACTCGTGGTCGGGCACGGCGGAGGACTACCAACGGCTCTACGCAACGACCGCCCGCGCGATCAAAAGCCACGATCCTGCCATGAAGGTCGGCGGCCCGGTCCAGGGCCCCAGTGGTCCGTATCTGGAGGACTTTCTCGCGTATTGCCGCGACCAGAAGGTGCCGCTGGACTTCTGCTCCTGGCACTCCTACGTCAGCAAGCCCTGTTTTATCAAAAAAAGCGCGCTGGAGCTTCAGTCCACCCTCGAGAAATTCGGTTTCCCCAAAGCGGAAAATCTCATCACGGAGTGGCACTACTGGAAAGGAAGCTGGGACAAGCTGCGCGTGGATCCGGAATACCGCAAGGCCCGGTTCGACGAACTCAACGGCCCCGCGGGCGCGGCTTTCTGCGCGGCTGCCCTGCTCATGCTCCAGGATACGTCGGTGAGCATCGCCAACTACTACGATACGCTGGAATGGGGGCTTTTTGAAAACAGAAGCGGCACCCCGAAGAAGACATTCTACGCATTCAAGGCATTCGGAAAACTTCTCGAAACCCCGCGGCGGGTCGCCTGCACGGGTGCCAACGACGAGGAGGGCCTGGCGATCGCCGCCGGGTTGTCGGATGACAGGCAAACCGCTCAAATCCTCCTTGCCAACTTCGAATCGAAGTCCTCTCGCTTCCACATCGGGCTGGAGAATCTGCCGTGGTCCGGATTCCCCGAGGCCGAGGTCTTTGCCGTGGACGCGAACAGGAATCTCGACAGCATCCTGCGCAAACGCCTGGAAGCCCCCGCGATCGAGGTGGATTGTCCCCCTTCCTCGGTGCTGCTCATCCGCCTCACTCCCTGATCGCCGTTTTCCTCGAAGCTATAAACAATCACCCAACATCATGAAAAACATCACCGTAGGATTTGTCGGGTTCGGCGAAGTCAACACGCCGCGCGACATCATCGAGAAGAAATGCACCGCCGCGCGGGCGGCACTTGCCGGTTTGGGCCTCACGCTGCTGGAAACCGCGCCCGTCAGCGACGATCCGGCGGGCAACGATGTCCGCCGCGCCATCGCCGAGCTTTCGGCCAAGCGGTTGGATGCGCTTGTCTTGTGCGTTGCCGGCTGGATTCCCAGCCACGCCGTCATCAGCATCACCAGCGAGTTCAAGCATCTGCCGATGGTGTTGTGGGGACTGGCCGGTTATTACGAAGGCAACCGCCTCATCACCACCGCCGATCAGGCCGGCACGACGGCGTTGCGCAAGACGATGGCCGACCTCGGTTACCGCTTCAGTTACGTTTTCGACTGCCCCGGCAAACCGTCAAAGATCGAGCCGGTCAGGAACTTTCTGGCCGCCGTGAGCGCCTCCCGCTTCCTGCAATGCGCCAGGATTGGCATGATGGGCTGCCGCGACATGAACCTTTACGCGACGCTTTGCGACGGCATTTCGCTGAAGAAATCCATTGGCGTGGAGATTGAGTATTTTGAAATGCTCGATATGGTGCAGCGCGCCGAGCGCGTTGCCGTCGCGGACGTGGCGGCGGTGGTGGAGAAGGTCAAGCGCGCGTGGAAATTCGAGACGTCCGCCGAGCCTCAGACGCTGGAGAAGAGCGCCCGCTATTTCCTCGCGCTCAAAAGCATCATCGCGGAGCGCCGCTTCGACGCTGTTTCGCTCATTGACGTGGACGGCATGAAGAAACTTTTGAAACTTCCTCCCGCGATGATTCTGATGCTCATTGCCGACGAATTGAACCTGCCGACCACGCCGGAAAACGATTCGCTCGGCTCGGTCACGCAGCTCATCGTTCGCGGGTTGACCGGTCAGGCTGCGCCGTATTTCGAGTTTTACGAATTCATGGAAGACCGTGTGCTGATGGGCGTTCCGGACTACGTTCCCGCCGCCGTGGTGGATGGCGATGTGCTGGTGCGCCCCACACGCTTCGGCAGTTTCAGCGAGGGCGTGCTCAACGTCTCGAAGGTGAAGACCGGTCGCGTGACGCTCTGCCGCCTGCTGCCGCAGGAAGGCGGTTACGCGCTGCACGTCGTTACCGGCACAGCCGTCGAGCCGCGCGCGTGGGAGGAAGCCGGCTGGCAGCCGCCCGCTCCGCAATTGCCCGGGCTGGAAATCATCCTCGATACGCCAGTGGAGGAATTCGCCGGGCAAGTGGCGGGCCAGCACTACATTTTGTCCTACGGCGACACGACCGCGCAATTGAAGGCGTTCTGCCGATTGAACCAAATCGTTTTCATCTAAACCAATCGAGAAATTTATGAGCAAAAAATCCCATCGCCCTCCCGGGCCAAAGTTGCTCTCAAAAGCATTCCGGCCATGAAGGTTCCCGCGCCTGGGCCGAAGTCCCGCGCCGTCCACGCGCGCTGCACAAAGTATTTCAAAGGCCTGAGCGGCAAGGTGAAGCTGTTCCCGGTGGCGTTCGAGTCCGGACACGGCTGCACGATGACCGATGTGGACGGCAACGTTTACATTGATTTCTCCTCCGGTATCTATGTGACCACGCTCGGGCATTGCCATCCCAAGGTGACCGAGCAGGTGCAGAGGTATGCCGGGCAGTTGATGAACTGCCACGACTTCACCACCGGGATCAAAACGCGGCTTATGGAAAAAATGGCCGCCACGCTGCCATGCGATTTGAACGGTTTCCAGCTCTACGGCTGCGTCACCCCGGACAAGGCGGCTTTGAGCCACCGGCTGTTTACGGCGGCGCTGAAATCACAAAAAAATGGAACCACCGAAAAAGTCTGACTTCTTCGGCGCGGAGTGGATTCGCCGCTGGATCACCCCGAAGATGAGACGGCAGCTCACCGGCTTCTTCATCGCGTTTGCGGGCATGCTGCTGCTGTCCTGCAATTACATCACAGCCAAGACCGCGATGCAGGGGTTCAATCCCAAGACATTCGCATCCCTGTTTTATATCGCAGGGACCACCTACAGCCTCGTGCTGACATTTGCCATGGGGCAGGGGGGGCAGCTCAGGGTCCGGGGCAGGGATTTGCGGCTGATGATCTGGCTGGGAATGACCCTGACCTGCTCGGCGCTCTTCGGATGGGCGGCACTTTCCATGATGGATCCCACATTCAATTCCTTTCTCGGACGCCTGACCCCGATGATGACGATTCTGCTCGGTGTGGTCATGCTCAAGGAACACGTTCGTCCGCTGGAATGGCTGGCAGTGGCAGTGATGGTGGGAGGCGGAGTGCTGAGCACGATGGGGGGGACATGGCAGGCGGAGTGGTGGGCCATCCTCCTCACGCTCGCCGCCTCATTCTGCACCGCACTCCAGTTTACTCTGGGAAAACTCGGTGGTGACAGGAACATGCCTCCACTGGTCATGAACGTTTACCGGACGGCCGTGGCGGCGGCGATTGTGACGGTCGTGACGCTTGCGCTTGGCGAATTCGACATCTCAAAAGCCCAGGGGCATCATTGGACGGCCCTGTTGCTCGGCGCGCTCTTCGGCCCGTGCCTGAGCGTCACTTTGATTTACCTGTCCTACCGTTACTGGGACATGACACGGACGGCGATGGTTCTGACCCTTCAGCCCCTGGCCGTGCTGCCCATGGCATGGGTGGTTTTTCACAATACTCCCGGCGGATGGAAGCTTGCCGGAGGCATTGTCATTCTTCTCGGGGGGCTCTGGCTGGTCTCCCTGCACCGTCCGCCCCGTGATAAAGCCGCGAACTAAAAATCCATATGACCTCCTCAGACAAAACATTTCCTCAGAAAAAAGCGGGAGCCTATTACCTCTACCTGATTACGCTGGTGGCGGCGGTGGGTGGATTTCTCTTCGGGTATGACCTTTCATTGATTTCAGGTGCAATCATATTCCTGAAGGCGGAATGGAGTCTTTCCCCGTTCTGGGTTGGGGCTGTTGCGGGCAGCGCGATCCTGGGCTGTCCGTTCGGTCCCCTGGCCGGGGCCTGGCTGGCGGACGCTTTCGGGCGCAATAAGGCGCTTGTTTTTGCGGCGTCCCTGTTTATCGCTTCGGCCGTTGGTTCCGCCCTTGCGCACGGCGTCTGGGATTTCAGCTTCTGGCGGTTCGTTGGCGGGATCGGTGTCGGGCTGGCCTCGACGATTTCGCCGATGTATATCGCCGAGGTGGCTCCGGCCCGGCTGCGGGGGCGTCTGGTGGTGATCAACCAACTGGCTGTGGTCATCGGACTGTCACTCTCGGTTTATGTGACCTATCTGCTTTCTTTCGGAGGTCACTGGCGCTGGATGTTCGCCACGATGGCGGTTCCGGCGGGGGCTTTCCTGATCGGCCTGTTCTTTCTGCCGCGCAGCCCGCGCTGGCTGGCGGCTCACGGGAAATACCCGGAGGCTCTTGACGTGCTCGCCACCATCAACGGCCATGACCAGGCGGCGGTCGAGCTGGAGGAAATCCGGGCGGAACTTGGCGAGGAGAGTGGCGGTTTCCGCGAGCTGCTTGTGCCAGGAGTTCGCCTTGCCGTGCTTATCGGCATCGCGATCATGGTCTTTTCGCAGATCAACGGCGTGAACATGATCCTGATTTATGCGCCGACCCTCTTCATGGAGGCGGGCATTACCAATGCACCCGATGCCATTCTCAACAGCGTGTATCTGATGAGCTGGATCACGCTGTGCACGATCATTGCCTTCTGGCTCATCGCCAAATATGGACGTCGTCCGATTTTGATTTTCGGCACGATGGCCATGGCGGCCGGACATGTTTTGATGTTCCTGCGCTTTGTGTATGCGCTGCCGCCCTTGGTGACGCTGGCGGGAATGTTCATCGCCGCCGGGGCGTTCACGCTCACGCTCGCGCCGTTGAGTTGGGTGATTCTTTCCGAGATTTTCCCGAACAGGATCCGCAACAAGGCGATGTCGCTGGCGACGCTGCTGATGTTCGCGGCGTCGTATGTCACCACGAATCTGTTTCCCATGGTGCTCGACCGATTCAAGAGCACCTTCGGCCATCCCGGCGGCACGTTCCTCATCTTCGCAGGCATTTGCCTCGCTTGCTCGGCGTTCGTGTGGCGGATGCTGCCGGAGACCAAGGACAAAACGCTGGAGGAAATCGGCCGTCACTGGCTGCGCTCGGAAATGAAATAGAATCGCCCGCCCCCTGAACCTGTGAAGACACACACCGTAATATTATTCGCTGCAATCGCGGCCGTTGTCGCCACATTAACCGCTGCTGTCGCAGAGGCCCCCCCCGGGACATCCAAAGCCGGGTTGCGACAGGTGGAAGTCAGGTTGCCTGACAACCCTGGCGCTGTGGTCGAGAGGATTTATTCCGTCTTCAGTCGGGTGATTCAGGAACGCACCGGCATCGAGCCATCGCGCAGCAAGGACGGGAAGATCGTCTTCGGTCTGCGTGCCGGGCTTGGGGAGGAAGGATACGAAATCGCGGACGGCGAGAATGGCGAGATCCTGATCACCGGCAACGACGAGCGCGGACTGCTCTATGGAGTCGGCGCGTTTCTGCGGTCGGCGCTCTATCAGCCCGGTAGTTTTACGCCCGGTGCTTGGCGTGGGAAGAGCGCCCCGGCAAGCCCCTTGCGCATCGCCTACCTCGCTTCGCACACCGGCAACTGGTATGAGAACGCCCCATCGGAAGCCGTCCAGCGATATATCGAGGAGCTCGGCCTCTGGGGTTACAATGCGGTGATGCTGTGTCTTCCGGTCGAGCAGTTCGACAGTTTCTCCGATCCGAAGGTTCAGCAGATGGCGGCCCATGTGCTCAAAATGCTTGCGGCAACAAAACAAATCGGTCTGAAGACAGGCCTCATCCGCAGTCCTAACAACGCCTATAAATCCCTGCCTGCCGATCTCGGGGCCATGGAAAAAGGCTGTCCGCAGATTACAGCACTCGGGAATCATGCGTGTCCCGCCAAACCTGCCGCGCACGAGATGCTCTTGAGAAACTGGACTGAAATCCTGGAGGCATTTCGTCCGGTCGGCCTCGATTATGTGTGCTTCTGGCCTTACGACAACGGCGGATGCAACTGCGATAAGTGCCGTCCGTGGGGTAGCAACGGATATATTTCCCTTGGCAAGGACATGGCCGAAAAATTCCGTGAGTTCAACCCCCAAGGCGAGGTGATCCTGTCGTCATGGCGTTTTCTGGCCGGCGAATGGCACGGCCTGTATGACGTGTTGGAGAAGGGGCCTGTTTGGGCGCAATATCTCCTGGCCAACAGCTGCCGGGGGTTCCCCGATGACGTGGCAAAAGCAAACGAAGAAACCATCAGACGGGGTACGCCCGGAAAGCTGACGCTGATGGTCTTTCCGGAAATCAGCATGCTCGGCATGTGGCCGTGGGGGGGGCGCGGCGCGGCCTTCCGCACCGAAGCGGTGAAAGAAGACATCAACCAGGCGAGACAAATCGGGGCGGCAAGCATCATGCCGTATTCCGAAGGAATCTATGAGGATGTCTCCAAGGTGATTTGGGTTCAGGCGTTTTGGGATCCCAGGCGCAGTGTGGATGAGATTTTGGAAGAATACGTCCGGTATGAATACGATCCGCAAGTGCTTCCCGGGGCGCTGGAGGTGATCAGGCTTCTGGGAACGATGCAGGAAACGTCATTGCGCAGCAAAAAGTTCTCGCCATTGGAAGCCGGGCGCGGGAAGCAGTGCGGCGATTTCGTGGAGCAGATCGAGCCGAAGCTTCCGGCGTATGTGCGGGAGTCGTGGCGATGGCAGCTGTTTGCCACCCGCTGCCGCATCGAGTCCTGCCTGCGGCAGGGGCGATGCTTCCAGCCCGACGGCGACACTTACACTCCGGAAGCGCAGCGGTATATTGATGCGCTGAATAAAATCTATTGTGTGGATGAGCGCACTCTGGCGTTCACACGCCCGGGTATTTTTGACCGGAAGCAGGGGAAAACGCAGCAGGTGGTGGACGACGAGGGAGTCAAACAGCCCCGCAAAAAGACCGAAACGAAGGCGGATTCAAAATGATGGCCAGCCGCTTCTGCGGGCTTCGGGTCACTCCTCCAAGCCGCTGCCGGAGCGCCATGCCGAGTTCACGACGGTCCCCCTCTCGACAATCAAGCCGCAGGGTTGGATGCATAAGTGGCTGGAGACGCAATACGCCGGGCTCACCGGGCACGTCGAGGATCTCAAGGGTCGCAGCTTCGAAGAGGTGGTCTGGGGGAATGAAAACCTCTTCACCCACGAGGACAAAAATCTTTGGTTCGGCGTGCAGGCGCAATTGCATGAGGCCTGGATGTGGTTCGCCCTATTGTATGGAGACCCCGCCATGCTCGCCAAAGTGCGGGAGCGCTATGACTGGACGCTGGAGCATCCCGATGCGGACGGCCTGCTCGGCCCGCGCATGGTCAAGCGGCCCAATCCGGCTTCGGTCTTCCTCCGTGGCGCACTACCGTATTACGCCGAGACCCGCGATCCGAAGATGCTGGAGAGGATCACCAACCACTTTCTGGCCAGCAAAAAGCGGGCCGGTGACAAGCCGTGGACGCTGGAGTCGAACTCATTCTGGGGCATCGAAACGCTGTGCTGGCTGTATCTCAACACCGGTGACAAGCGGATGCTTGACCTTGCGCTGGAATGCGCGGACGCGCAGTTGGTGAACGAATTGGTTGAAAAGTTGAATCACGAGCCGCTTCTGGATCACATCCACAGCTACAAGAACAAAACCGCCGCCGCGCACGGGGTCAGAACCTCGCAGATGATCATGGTGATGGTGGCGCTCTACCAGGCCACCGGGGAGAAGAAATACCTGACGGCTGCGGAAAATGCCTATCGGGTCCTGGAACCATGCCGATGGCAGAGGCGCCGCTGGGCGCGGAATTTCCACAACTGGAGCTGACGCCGAAGAGCCCGTGGAACTACGCGCTGGATGTGGATCCGGAAAAAGCGGCGGAAGAAGTGCAGGTCGTGCGGGGGAAGATGACCGACACCCCGTGGTCTGATGTCGGCCCCGCGCCGGTGGAATTGAAGGTGCCCGCACGCCGGGTCGAAGGGTGGAAGCCGATCACCGAATCCATCAAGGGACGCGTCGAACTCAAACCCAGGCAGGCGCTGACTCCCAGCCTCCCCGATCCCGCGACGATGATACTCGGTCCGAAGGAGGCGATCACGCTTGTGCCGCTCGGCGCGACCTGCCTGCGGATGACGGTTTTCCCCCTCGTTCCGCGCAACTAGACAACCCTTGACGGGAAACAAGCCGGCATGGAAACCCATCCCCGAAAAACCATCTGTATTCTCGCCGTTGTTCTGCTTGCGCCGGCGCACGCGGCTCCCGACCCCCCCAAGCCGCTGCCGGTGCGTCACGCCGAATTCACGACGGTCCCGCTCTCGACGATCAAGCCGCAGGGCTGGATGCGCAAGTGGCTGGAGACCCAGCATGCCGGGCTCACCGGGCATGTGGAGGATCTCAAGGGGCGGTGCTTGGAAGAAGTTCTATGGGGCACCGAAAAAATGTTCGATCAGAAGCGGGGCCGTTTTTTCTATACCGTTCCGGGACAGTGGCACGAGGCGTTGATGTGGTTCGCTCTGCTATATGACGACCCGGCGCTGCTCAGCAAAGTGAAGGCGCGCTACGACTGGACGCTGAATCATCCCGATGAGGACGGCTTGCTCGGGCCGCGCCAGATTGCTGAGTCGAACCCGTTGACGACCCCTCACCCGCTGGCGACATTTGCGCGCGGACTTTTTCCATATTACGCAGAAACCGGCGACTGGCAGATGCTGGAAAAGATGGTCAGATCCTATCAGGCTAGCAAGAAACGAGCGGGGGATCGTCCCTGGCCAGGAACGGACAATTCGTTTTCGAGCGTTGAAATTCTCGTCTGGCTGTATTTGCAGACCGGCAACCGGCAAATGCTTGACCTTGCGCTGGAGTGCGCCCGAGAGCAGGGGATCCTTGATTATGTGGAGGGCCTCAACCGACAGCCACCTCCACAGGACATCTCCGAGTGCTACAAAGGTAAAATGTTCGGAACAAGGCATGGCGTCAGGAATATGCGCCGGCTGATGGGAATTACGGCGTTATACGAAGCCACCGGGGATAAGAAATACCTCACCGCCGCAGAGAATGCGTGGCGAATGCTGGATCGCACCAGCATGCTGATAGATGGCTGTATCAGTGCAAGGGAGCATATCGTGGGCAACAACTCGGTGGAAACGCATGAGACGTGCGTGATAAATTTTTCATCCGGGGCTTTCAGTGGCATGCTTCAAGACACGGGAGATGCGAAGTGGGCGGATCGGATTGAGCGGGTCTGCCTCAATGCGGGACTGGGTGCGGTGACCAAAGACTTCAGACAGCTCCAGTATTTTTCCAGCCCCAACCAAGTCGTTGCCCAGAACGTGATTAAAATAGGCGGTTTTCCGGGCCTCTACCTCACCTTCGACAGCGGCCGGTTTGACTGGTGCTGCACTGCCAACATCAACCGGATCATCCCGAGCTACATCGGGACGATGTGGCTCAAGGGGCCGGTCGGGGCCGTGGTCGCCGCTCTCTACGGACCAAGCACGTTTTCGGTGAAAGCCGGCGGGGAAGACATTACGCTCGCTGAGAAGACGGACTTCCCGTTTTCCGAGGAGATCGAGTTCACGGTCGATGCCTCCAAGCCGGCGCGGTTCCCGCTGTGGTTAAGGATCCCCGGCTGGTGCGAGGGCGCGGAGATCCATGTCAACGGGGAAAAGCAGAAGATCGAAACCCGTCCGGCGACGTTTGCGAAGCTGGAGCGCGAGTTCCAGCCCGGGGACAGGGTGTCGCTGCGGTTGCCGATGAAGGTGAATGCGAGCACCTGGCCGGACAACGGGATTGCGCTTGAGCGCGGTCCGCTCGTGTATTCGCTGCGGGTGGATGCTGAGAAGCGCGCGATGGACCCGATGATTTTTTCCGTCGCGGACAAAGACAAGAGTCCGAAGAGAACCATGCCGATGGCAGAGGCGCCGCTGGGCACGGAATTTCCGCAGTTGGAACTGCTGCCCAAGAGCCCGTGGAACTACGCGCTGGATGTGGACCCGGCGAAGGCGGCGCAGGAAGTGCAGGTCGTGCGGGGGAAGATGAGCGACACCCCGTGGTCGGATGCCGGACCCGCGCCAGTGGAGTTGAAGGTTCCCGCGCGCCGGGTCGAAGGGTGGAAGCCGATCACCGAATCCATCAAGGGGCGCGTCGAGCTTAAACCCGGACAAATGCTGACTCCCGACCTGCCCGATCCCGCGACAATGAAGCCCGGTCCGAAGGAGACGATCACGCTTGTGCCGCTCGGCGCGACCTGCCTGCGGATGACCGTTTTTCCAAAAGTCCCACGCGCTGAGAATTAGCCTTGGCCTGACAGCTTGCGGCACTCGCTTGGGGGACAAGAGCGGATTTGAGGCTGCGCCGATACTGGCGCGGCGACATCTGCATGATGCGGCGAAACTGGCTGTTGAAATGGGACAGGGTTTCGTAGCCGCTGCCAAGAGCGGCTTCGGCAACAGTGCGGTCGGTTTCTGCAAGGAGCCGGCAAACTTGCGCGATGCGCAGTTCGTTTACCACCTGCGTAAAGCATTTTCCCGTAGTGCGCTTCAAGAGCCTGTTAAAAGTAGAGACGCTGAGCTGCATGCTGCTGGCAACGGCGGGCAAAGATAAGGATGTCGCAAGGTTGTTATGCAGGCACCGAAAAATCCGGCTGATTTTTTCTTCATCGCATCGGTTCAACCGGACCCGCCCTATCAGTTTGCTCAAGGGCCTCGCGTCCACATCTTGACTCAAGCGCAAAAGGACGGCCAACAGTTCCAACAGGCGATCCGAGTCGCTTAATTTTGTAAACCGCAATAACCGTCTCGCCATCTCTTTGCGCACGGAGTCACTAAATATTACTCCGCTGCGGGCGGTATCCATCAGTTTCAAGACCGATCGCATTTCTGGTGTTCTAAAAAAATTATCACCCATAAAGTCAGGCAGAAACTGGATATAGATCGCTTCAGCTTTCGGGCAATTGGCGGCGACCTGCCATTTGTGGGGAACATTTGGCGCGAGAAAAATCAGATCGCCCGGGCCAAATTGTGAGACGGTTTCCCCAACCACCCGATCACCGTAACCCTGCCGAATTTGGATCAGTTCGAACTCTGGATGATAATGGTATGGTCTGGGGAAACGCCGGCAAATGCGATGCTTCCAGCAGAAGGACTGCCGCGACGTCGCTACGACCTTTTCGTATATTGCATGCATGACATTTCAAGCCTCATTAAAGTTTTTAAATCGATGTCCCAGATTCAGCGTGAATTGACATAATAAAGGAAGAAATTGCCGAAATACAGGTAGATTTATTTGGTGGGGGCGGTTGATATTGTTTCCGAGTTGATTCAAGCATCACAACATGGGGAAACAACACATGAACGGGCAAAGCCCGAGGAAAACGGTGCAAAAACCATGCGCTGCCCCCCTGATGCTTGTGGTGTGTGTTTTTTTATCATTATCGGCAAGCTCGCAAATCGCAGCCCCCAAGTTCGCTTCTGAGACCCCGGCTAGCGCCGGCGTGATCGAGCCCCTTCGCCCCGTATCTTCGGCGATTGGGGACGCCATGAGCTTTCTCAAAATGGCCGATGGCGGTTATGTCCCTGGACGGATTGATGGCGAACTGGCCGCCTATTTCACCGACGCCTTGATGGGCACCGATGGCGTGCGTTCCACCCGTCTGGTGGCCTATCCCGCGCGGCTGCACAGCTATTTCATCCGGGCCTTCCTCCGCTACCACACTTACACGGGCGAAAAGGAATGGCTGCAGCGCGCCCGTGATCTCGGCGACTGGAACATTGCGCACTCGACGCCCGCCACAACCCTCTGGCCGTATCTCGCCTACTCGACCTTCGAAAAAGGAAACCCCGGCGGCCACACGGACAAGGAAAACATCCAGCCCGACAAGGCTGCATTCATGGGGGAGAGCTATCTCATGCTCTACGAGGCGACGGGGGAGAAGCGCTACCTGGAGGCTGCGCAGAAAGTGGCCGGGACGCTGGTGGCACACCAGCGCGAGGACGGCAGCTGGCCGTTCCGCGTGGTGCCGGAGACCGGTGCCGTAACCCAGGACCGGGGCGGGGCGCCGGTGGATTTCGTGGAGTTTTTCGAGCGGATGCTCAAGCACGACGACAAGGCGGCATTCCGTCAGGCCCATGACAAGGCGCTGGCTTGCATGATCTCGCGCAATGTCGAGCAGGGCCTGTGGGGGACGTATCACGAGGATGTCGGGGTGAAAAAGGACAGCCACCTCTCGTCCGAGCCGATGTCGCTCACGGCGATTTACCTTTTCCGCCATGCGAAGGCCCATCCGGAATACCTCGGCATGGGGCGCCGCGTTCTCAAGCAGATGGAGGACCGTCTGGTGCACACGGAGGGGCACGGAGCGGCTCCCGCGCCGGCGGCGGCTGAGCAGAACGGCTTCGAGCACATCATGGCCGGCCACAGCGCCCGCTACGGTCTGGCGCTGGCGGCCCTCTACCGCGCCACCGGGGACGAGGATGTCAAACGCCGCGCCCTCTCCGTCCTGAACGGCGTGACCCACATGCAGTCCGACAACGGTATCTTCATCACGTTCTTCTACGACGTGAAGAAACAGAAAGGAGGCAAGGGCACCGGGGATCGCATGTGGTTTTCCCAGCACCTGATGTCGGTCGATTATCTGCTGGAGAGCATGGCTGTTTTCCCCCAATTCGCCCCGGCCGGAGAGAACCACATCCTCGGCAACTCGGTAATGCTGCGGGACATCGCCCGCGCGCCGGACTCGATCGGGTATGCGGCGCCCGCCACGGTGCGGGTGACGGCGAAACTCGCCCGCATCCCGGAATCGGTCACGCTCGATGGCAAGCCGCTCGCAAAACTCGAGAACCGGCCCGCGGATGGCGCGGACGGCTGGACATTTGATCCCTCCACCAGCGTGCTCGCATTGTCCCACGGACCCGGCGCGATCCTGATCAGGCTGAAAAATCCATGAGTTTGGGAGCTTTGCATCGGATGAGGGAAATCCCGAAAGCTCCCCGGTTTCCCAACTGCGAACCCGAAGGAACATCGATGAACACCCGGAAAATGGCGGTCAGAGGCATTGAGACAATCGCACGCATTGTCTTTGCTGCCGTGATGCTGCCGGCTCCCGCCCTGTCGCGCGCGGAAGGAAGCCCGCTTCTTTTGAAGCGCGTGGAACTGTCGAAGCAGGCGAAGCAGGAGGCCAATGTGCCTGTTCGCCCGGGCGAACCGGGCGGGCAGCCGTTCTGGAACGTCGCATCCCGCAAGTTCATGTATGCCCCGGCGTTTGATTTTCCAGCCGTGGATGGGGCGAATTCCTACCGGTTCACGGCGCGGTCGGGCGCCGATTTTCAGGACTATATTTTTACAGCGCCAACCCCGTGGAGCAATCTAGGGCCAATCTGGGACAAACTGCCGGTGGGGATGGTGGATCTTGTCGTTGAAGCTCTGGATGGCGGGACGGTCCTTCAAGAGGTCGGCCGCCGGCGGTTCTACCACGACTCGCCGTTCCGGGGGCCATACCGCGAGGCCGTTATTGATTACCGCCAGAGCGCAAGGAAGCTCCTTGAATACACGTTTCACCAGCCATACGTCCAATACTGGCTAAAGAACGACAAACCCGATCCGTGGCTTGGCCACTACAGCTATGCCTCCAAAGTGATCGGCGCCGTCATCGAGGCGATGACGCTGGCGATCAGGGAGGACATGCCGTTCAAGGAGCAGGCCAGGATCATCGCGGAGAAGGCCGCCTCCTACCTGATCGCGACAAGCGTCCCGGAAGGCTCTCCCTACGCCGGATTCCCGCTCACGTATGATCTCACTCAGGTGAAAACTCCGGTCGCCCCCGCAAAGAAGCACAACGGGAAAATCATGGTATTTTATCCTGCGGAGGTGGGCCTGCAGTATCTCGACCTCTACAAAGTCACCGGCAATCCCGCGCTTCTGCAGGCGGCGAGGCGGATCGCCGACACCTATGTGCGCACCCAGCTGCCGTCCGGCACGTGGCCCGTCATGGTCGATGTGGACACCGGGGAATCCGGCGGCGAGGCGGAGTGCATCCCCGTCCACATCGTCCGCTTCCTGCACGAACTGGCCCGCACATACGGCCTGAAGGAATATGAAAAATCCTGCCGGGCGGCATTCGACTGGATCATGGCCAATCCGGTTTCCACATTCAACTGGTCGGCCCAGTTCGAGGATGGCAACCCGTTTCTGCCGCCCTACGCGAATTTGAGCGCCCGGGGCGCGGCGTTGTATTTCACGATTTACCTCGATGAGAACTTCCGCGGGGACGCCGCGATGATGAGGCTGTCGCGGGAAATCCTGCGGTTCTCCGAGGATCAGTTCGTCATTTGGGAGCGCCCGGCCCCCGGACTGCGGGCTGATCTCTTCGACCCTAAGACGGGCCGGTGTCCGCAGGATCAATGGAGCTTCACCAGCACACCCGGGTGGATCACTCCCTCGGTGCTCGAACAATACGGCTTCTACCTGCCGGTCGGCACCAGCGGGGCTGTCGCGCTGGAGGCCTATCTGGAGGCATGGAAGGCCGGCGGAGATGTCATGGACCTTGCCAAGGCGGTTTCGCTCGCCAATAACATGACCTATCTCCAAATGTTGCAGGGCGATGGCGGCATCCCCACGCAGTGGGTGACCGGCTACAGCGGTTGCTACGGCTGGGTGAACAACCTGGCCTCCCAGGCCCGCGCGCTGCTGGCTGCGGCGGACGCGCTCAAAGGAGTCTCTTTCGTGACGGTCGGCGGGGGGGCACGCTGCGCCCACCAAGCCGCCGACGAGCCATGCCCCTACGCCGAGATCGCGGGCGGATATTGTCCCTACACGGGGAATGCGTTGTCGGGCGGCGGGAAAACCGCCGAAGAAAGGAAACCGGCTCCGGTTTCAAAAAAGACCGACGTTGTGGTGCCTCCCCTTCGCCCGTTAGCCACGGCGGTAGGCAATGCCATGAGTTTGCTGAAGAAGGCGGATGGCGGCTACGCCCCCGGACGGATTGACGGCCCGTTGGCGGCTTACTTTTCCGAAGCCTACATGAGCATGGATGGAGCTTCTCCGACTCGGGGAATTGTTTACCCGGCTCGCCTGCACGGGTTCTTTATCCGCACGTTTCTGAGTTATCATGCTTATACCGGCGAGCGCGAATGGCTTCTGCGAGCCCGTGATCTGGCTGATTGGAACATCGCCCATTCCACGCCCGCTTCCGGCATGTATCCGCACCTTGCCTACTCGACCTTCGAGAAGGGGAACCCCGGCGGTCACAAGGACCAGTCAAGCATCCAGCCGGACAAAGCGGCGTTTATGGGGAACAGTTACCTGCTGCTCTACGAGGCGACGGGCGAGAAAATCTATCTGGAGGCAGCGCGCAAGGTTGCCGAAACGCTCGTGGCACGCCAGCGCGAGGACGGAAGCTGGCCGTTCCGGGTGGTTCCCGGGACGGGGGTTGTCACCCAGGATCGCGGCGGTGCGCCGGTGCATTTCGTGGAGTTCTTTGAAAGGATGCTCCAGCACGATGACAAGGCGGCCTACCGTCAGGCTCATGACAAAGCCCTGGCCTACATGATCGCCAGGAATATTGAGCAGGGCAGCTGGGGCACCTATCACGAGGATGTCGGCATGACAAAGGGCACCCATCTTTCCGCCGAGCCGATGTGCTATACCGCCGATTATCTCTTCCGTCATGCGCCGGAACATCCCGAATACATTGAAATGGGGCGGCGTGTCCTCAAGCAGATGGAGGACAAGCTGGTGTTTACGGAGGGTCATGGCGCGGCCCCGGCCCCCGCAGTGGCGGAACAATCGGGCCTGGAACACATCATGCCCGGCCATACTGCCCGCTACGGCAAGGCATTGATCGACCTTTATCTCGCCACCCACGACGAAGAGGTCCGGCGTCGCGCGCTGTCGGTGTTCAACGCTGTGACTTACATGCAGAACGACGAGGGGATGTTCCGGACATTTTTCTACGACGTCAAACGGAAGGCGGATAACGGAGGCCCGAAGCGTGTCTGGTTCTCACAGCATCTTTTTTCCGTGTATTACCTGCTGGAGGCGCTGTCTGCGTTCCCGTCCATGCCAGGCGCGTCATCCTCGCAGCCATGATTAAGGAAATATGAAAACAGAAACAGTTGATCCGCAAAAACCATTTCAAAGATCGGTAAAAGTGGCGCAGATTTTTTCCATGCCTTGGAAAATATTTGTCGGATTGCTGCTGGCCGCCTTGTTGAACTTTTCCACTTGTCTGCAGGCCAGCGACGCGGAGCGGAGCCGCGAGGAGCACGTCCGGCTCTTTTTTGAAAAGGAGCTGAAGAACGCAACCCCGATCTACCGCGGGTGGGCGCGGCTGTATCTGAACAAGGACTTGAAGGAAGCCAACGCCGACATCCGGCAGGCCTACGCCGACATCCACAAGGAAACCGGCGAGGGGGAAGCGGAGATGCCCTCGGAAATCGCGGGGGACAACGATGTCAAATGGCAGATGCGCAACTGGGTGAGGATCTATTTCGAGTTCGGCCCGGGCAAGGGGCCCCGGCACGGGCGCCTGGAGCCCGAAACACTAAAACTCATCGAGAACCTCTTCTGGAACTTCGTCTGCAAACGAAGCAACCTGGTGAGAGCCTCCCGGCCCGCTTCCGACGTCTATGAGACGGAGAACCACGAGATGATGAAATACGGCAACGTGCTCATGGCCCTGCAGGCGCTCAACGCCCTGCCGGAGTATCGCGACCGCCCGCTGCCGGAGGATGGCCGAACCGTGCGGGAGCACTTCGATGCATGGACCAAGTATTACAGGGAGCACTTCGTGGCCCGCGCCCGCTTCGGCGACCAGATCGAACTTTTTTCAGATTATTGGAAATACACGATGCCGGAGATCTTCAACATGAGGGATCTGGCGGAGGATCCCGTGCTGCGCCAGCGCGCGGACATGCTTCTGGATGTGCTCTGGGCGGACTGGGCGATCGGGCAGTTGAACGGGATGCGCGGCGGATGCGCGACGCGCATCTATCAGGACTCGAAGGCCCCGCTGGAGAAAAGAGAGGACAGGAGTGACGATATCGCATGGCTCCGCATGAGCCGCTTCTTGCGCGACCGGGAGGGCTGGTGGAGTGTCGGCTACCACCCGGCTCCCATCCGCGGAGAACCGCGCGTTCTGGCCATGACCGGCTATCGCTTCCCCGCATTGGTGGAGGATTTGGCTGCTGATGCGCCCGGTCGTGGAGATTATGTCTATGTGGCCCGCCGGCCGGGGAAGCGGCGCGCCATTCCGCAGAACGAAAATCCCGGGGAGAAATCCGATCTGCTCTATACCGGATTCGACACGGCCGACACTCGGATGCTGAGCTATGAGTTCTGCACCCCGGATTACGTCATGGGCGCGTTGATCGTTGACCCTACGCTCGAGCTTGTCGAATCCACTGACGGCAAGGATGGTAGAGCGCCGGGCTATCCGGGGCTCACCGCCCAGAACCGCTACCAGGCCATCCAGTTTGGCACCGGGGTCGATGCCCGTGTCGTGCCCCAGTGCCTCGGGCTGAAAAACGGAAAAACCTACAACCAGCAGCAGGCGGTCCAGCACAAAAACGTCCAGATCGTGCAGAGGAACAAGAAAGGGAAGCAGACCGGGCCGATGCGGATCTATTTTGCCAAGGGGATGAAGGAGCGGCTCCAGGAGCGGGACGGCTGGTATTTTCTGGAGGAAGGAAACGCCTATCTCGCCGTGAAGGCGTTTTCCCCCGCCGACGCAACGGCCTGCCCCGCGAACTGGGACAACGAGCAGTGGCTGCGCCCGGAAGACCCCGACGCGCCGGTGGTGTTCGTCGCCGGACGCAAGCCGAAATTCCGCACGCTCGGGGACTTCATGGGCTACGTGGGCAAGCTCGCCGTGAGCGCCGAGGGAAACCGGTTCACGGTGTCCGGGGCGGACACCGACGGCGCGCCAAGCTCGCTCACGCTGCTGACCGACCTGAGCGGCGTTCCGGAAGTGAACGGAAAGGCAGTCAACTTCACCCCGCCGAAACTCTACGACAGCCCGTATCTCAACTCGGAATACGGGTCGGGAATTGTCACCATTCAAAAGGGGGCGCGGAAGCGCGTTCTGGATTTTCCCCGGGCGAGCGGAGCCGCCCGATAGAACGGATGGGAATATGATTGGGTATGCCCGCTTATAGCAATTAACATGGAACACACATGAACATGAAAACACGATGCATCCTGATCGCAACTGCCTGCACCTTCCTGTGTGGCGCCTTTGCAGGCGAACTCGAACAAGGCTTCGTCACGCCGCCGGATTCCGCCCGCCCGCAGACGTGGTGGCACTGGATGAACGGCAATGTCACGAAAGCCGGCATCACCGCCGACCTTGAGGCGATGAAACGGATCGGCCTGGGCGGCGCGCAGATCTTCAGTGTGCCGGTCGGCATCCCGGAGAACCTCGTCCCGCAGGTCACCTATTTCAGCGAGGATTGGCGCGCGATGGAGCAGCACGCTGCCGAGGAGTGCGCGAGGCTGGGATTGGAGTTGAGCGCGCTGATGGGTGACGGCTGGAGCGGTGGCGGCGGGCCGTGGATCAAGCCGGACAACGCCATGCAGCGCGTCACCTGGAGCGAAACGACTGTCAGCGGCCCGACGAAGTTTGAGGGTCCGCTTCCGCAGCCGGAGACGATGCTGGACACCTACCGCGACATCGCCGTGCTGGCCGTGCCCGCCAGCCCCGCCCTGCCCGAAGCGCAAAAAACCGTCGAGGGGAACACGATCCAGATCGCCTACAACGAACCGGTGACGGTTCGCTCGCTCGTTCTCACCAAAACCCGGGGCGGCCCGGGGGCGGAACGCTGCGAGCTGATGGTCTCCGATGACGGGAAATCATTCCGCCGGGTCGCGGGCTTTGATCCCGCTTGGGGTAAGAGTGCGAAATACCCTGCAGTTACATTCGGTTTCGAGCCCGTGACCGGGAAAGTTTTTCGCGTGGTCTTGTCGCAGGCGGGAGGCACCGATGTCTCGCTCGACGCCGTGGCGCGCGTCAGCCGCTGGGAATTGAAGGCGGGGTTCGAGCAGATCAGCGACCACGGCGTCAGCGCGCCCGTCTTCGCCGAACTCTGCGGCAATCCGGAGGGGAAAGGCGTCGCTCCCGGCGAAATCCTCGACCTGACCGCCCGGATGTCGGCCGACGGGCGCCTGGCATGGGATGTTCCGCCGGGCCGGTGGAACATCCTTCGCATCGGGTTCACGCCTACGGGCGCCGTCTGCGCGCCTGCCACCGAAGCCGGACGCGGTCTGGAATGCGACAAGCTCAGCGCGCGAGGCATCGAGGCGCAGTTTGATGCCATGATGGCCAAACTTCTCGCGCAACTGGGCCCGCTGACCGGGAAAACCTTCACCCAGGCGGTCATCGACAGTTGGGAAGTGCATGAGCAGAACTGGACGGCCGGCTTCCAGAACGAATTCAAAAAGCGGCGCGGCTACGACATGATCCCGTGGCTTCCGGTCATGGCCGGCGGGCGCATCGTCGGCGACCGCCTCCAGAGCGACCGCTTCCTCTGGGACCTCCGCCGCACGATTGCCGACCTGATCGCCGAGAATTTCTGGGGGCGCCTCTCCAGCCTCTGCCACGAACATGGCATCATTTTCCAGGGCGAGCCGTGCGGCCGCCAGCAGTATCTCTACGACCCGATTGTTTTCCAAAAACAGGCGGATATTCCCATGGGCGAGTTCTGGGTCGGCCCTGGTGCGCGTATCGATTGCCGGACTGCCGCCTCGGCGGCCCACCTCTACGGCAAGACGGTTGCCGCAGCGGAGGCCTACACGAAAGGCAAGGGGAATTGGGAGGACGACCCGTATTCGATGAAGGCGCTGGGCGACCGTGCGTTCAGCCTGGGCATCAACCGCTTCGTGTTCCACCGCTACGCCCACCAGCCCTGGCTCAACCTCAAACCCGGCATGACGATGGGGCCGTATGGCATCAACCTCGACCGCACGAACACCTGGTGGGAGCAGGGCCGCGCGTGGATGGATTACATCACCCGCTGCCAGTTTCTTCTGCAACAGGGCCAGTTTGTCGCCGACGTTGTGAATTTGATCGGCGAGGGCGCGCCGAGCGCGCTGTCGTGGCCGGCGGACCTCCATCCCCCGCTGCCTCAGGGCTTCGACTACGACGGGTGTGACGCCGAAGCCGTGCTCAAACTCCTCTCCGTGCAGGATGGATGCCTCGTCACCCCGAGCGGCATGCGCTACCGCTTCCTCCTGCTGCCGGATACCGACCTGATGACGCCGGAGGTCGCCCGGCGCGTTCGCGACCTCGTGCGTGACGGGGCGCTGGTCATCGGACCGCGGCCGGTCCGGTCGCCCAGTTTGAGCGGGTTCCCCGGGTGCGATGACGAAGTGCGCGGGATCGGCCGCGAGGTCTGGGGCGATTGCGACGGCAAAACGGTGAAGGCCCATGCCTTCGGAAAAGGCCGCGTGTATTGGGGCCGCGAGTTCAACGAACTGGCCGGCGATATCGGCCTCAAGCCAGACTTCGCCTTTCAGTCCGTCGGCCAACTGGATCTGA
The DNA here is from genome assembly GCA_964431635.1 of uncultured Chthoniobacter sp. Classification (GTDB taxonomy): domain Bacteria; phylum Verrucomicrobiota; class Verrucomicrobiia; order Chthoniobacterales; family Terrimicrobiaceae; genus QYQL01. The sequence continues at coordinate 88,330 of CAYSKK010000015.1, forward strand.
TTTACATCCATCGCCAAACCAAGGAAGCCGATCTGTATTTTGTCGCGAACCAATCCGACGCGGGCGGCGACGCGCTGTGCACCTTCCGCGTGACCGGCCGCCAGCCGGAGCTATGGGACCCCGCCACAGGGGCGATCCGCGCTGCGGCCCGTTATGTGGAAAAAGACGGTTGCACGACCGTGCAGGTACCGTTCGATCCGCGCGGCTCGTGGTTCGTCGTCTTCCGCAAGCCGGCTTCCCCGCTCGCGGTCCCGCCGGACATGGCAGCCCATCCCCCGGTTCCAAAAATCCAGTCCGTTCCGCTCGTGAAAAAAAATCCGGAGTCGAACGACTTCACCGTTTTCTTCGTGGCGCACCCGGCCGTGGACATCAAGTTGCCCGCGCCGTCGGCGTCGCCGATGCAGAAGGATGCCGGTCAGAACTACGCGTTGCAACCCGAGCAGGGGGAACGGATGTTTGGCCCCGGCCACGCGAACATGGGTGTGAGCGTCGGGAAAAATGGCGTCACGGTCTGGGAACACGGTGCCCGCTACTTTTCCCCGCGCATCACTGCCGCTGCGAGCCTCGCGGGCGCAACCGAAGTCGCCGTGGTTTACCGCAAGGGGCTGCCGACATTATACATCAACGGAAAGCCCGCAGGCACCGGGGAAACCTCGCCCTGCACCGTCCATCCGGGTCACCCTGCTGATTTCAAGGGGGAACTCCGCGATCTGGCGATGGTCCCGAGGGCACTCTCCGCGGAGGAGGTCGCAGCCTGCTTTGCCTCCACGGCACCGCAGCGGCAGGATCCGCTCTGGATCGCGGACGGCAAAGTGGTCACGGAAAAAATGACCGACCCGCTGCCGCTCGACACCGGGTGGGAGGTTGCGTTCCCTCCGGATCTCGGGGCGCCCGCTTCCGTGCGGCTCGACCGCCTCGCCGACCTCTCGCGCCACCCCGAGGAGGGCATCCGCCATTTCTCGGGCACCGCGACCTATTCCCGCACGCTCACGCTCACCGCCGCCCAGCTCGGTCGCGGGAAACTCTGCCTCGACCTCGGGGATGTCAAAAACCTGGCGGAGGTCGTCGTCAACGGCCGCAACCTCGGCGTGCTCTGGAAAAAACCGTTTTGCATGGACATCACCTCCGCGCTCAAACCCGGCGACAACCGGATCGAAATCCGCATCACCAACCTTTGGGTGAACCGCCTGATCGGCGATGCCTCCAAGTGGGCGGGCGCAGGAATCAAATACGGCGAACGCGGGCTCAAAAGCTGGCCGGAGTGGGTTTCCCGCGATGCGCCCCCGCCGGACGCACCGGTCACGTTCGTCACCTATCCGCATTGGACTGCCGACGATCAACTGCTCCCCTCCGGACTGCTCGGCCCCGTCACATTATGGACGGAGGTGGAGACCGCGCGGAGTGGAGAATAACATGCACGTCTTGCCCCCCGAAAAATGAAATTACGCTTTCTTGGAGTGATCGCCCTTGCACTGGCAACCCACGCGTCCGCGTCGGAGGCCGACCGCAAGGAGCATACCCGGCTCTTCTTTGAAAAGGAGTTGAAGAATACAACCCCGATCTACCACGGGTGGGCGCGGCTGTATCTCAACAAGGACTTGAAGGAAGCCAACGCCGACATCCGGCAGGCCTACGCCGACATCCTCAAGGAAACCGGCAAGGGCGCAACGGAGATGACCCCGGAAATCGCGGGAGACGAGGATGTCAAATGGCAGATGCGCAACTGGGTGAGAATCTATTTTGAATTCGGCCCGGGCAAGGGGCCCCGGAACGGACGCCTGGAGCCGGAAACCCTCCGGCTCATCGAGAACCTCTTCTGGAACTACGTCTGCAACCGCAGCCATCTGTCACGCGCCTCGGGTCCGGCCACAGACGTCTATGGGACGGAGAACCACGAGATGCAGCACTACGGCAACGTGCTCATGGCTCTGCAGGCGCTGAAAAATCTTCCCGATTACCGGGATCGCCCATTGCCGGAGGATGGCCGAACCGTGCGGGAACATTTCGAGGCCTGGAACAAGTATTACAGGGAGCATTTTCTGGCGCGGGCGCGATTCGGCGACCAGATCGAGTTGTTCGCACACTATTGGAAATACACGATGCCGGAGATCATCAACATGCGCGATCTTGCCGAGGATCCCGTGCTGCGCCAGCGGGCGGATATGTTCCTTGATGTGCTGTGGACCGACTGGGCCATTGGCCAGTTGAACGGGGCCCGCGGCGGGTGCCGAACGCGGATTTATCAGGAAAAGGATGATCCGTCAGGCGAAGATGGAAACAGCGTGGACCAATGGCTGGAGATGGGCCGCATCCTTCGCGATCAGGACAACTGGTGGAAGGCCCAAGCCCATCCGCATCCCATCCGCGGGATGCCGCGCGTTCTGGCCATGACCGGCTACCGCTTCCCGGATCTCGTGGAGGCGTTGGCCGGTGATGCCCGCGGCCGTGGCGAGTATGTTTATGTGGCCCGCCGCCTGTCCAAGCAGCGTGGAATGCCGAAGGATGCCGCCCTCATCAAAGCAACTTTCACCCCATGGGTTCCTTTTGATGTGACCGATACGAGGATGCTGAGCTACGAATTCTGCACGCCGGACTATGTGATGGGCGTTCTTCTCATCGACCCGCTTCTCAAGCTGGGAAATTCCCATACGGACAAGGATCTCGATGAGTGCTACCCGGCGCTGACCTCGCAAAATCAATATTTTGCGATCCAGTTCGCCACGGAGGTCGAAGCCCGCATTGTCCCGCAATGCCTCGGGCTGGGCAACGGAAAGACGTATCTCCAGCAGCAGGCGGTCCAGCACAAAAACATCCAGATCGTGCAGAGGAACAAGAACGGGAAGCAGACCGGCCCGATGCGGATCTATTTCGCCAAGGGGATGAAGGAGAGGCTCCAGGAGCGCGACGGATGGTATTTTCTGGAGGAAGGAAATGCCTTTCTGGCCGTGAAGGCGTTTTCCTCCGCCAACGCTTCGGCCTGCCCCGCGAGCTGGGACAACGAGCAGTGGCTGCGCCCGGAAGACCCGGATGCACCGGTGGTGTTCGTCGCCGGACGCAAGCCGAAATTCCGCACGCTCGGGGATTTCATGGCCTATGTCGGCAAGCTCGCCGTGCGCGCCGAGGGAAACCGGTTCACGGTGTCCGGGGCGGACACCGACGGCGCACCATGCGCTCTCACGCTGCTGACCGATCTGAGCGGCATTCCGGAAGTCAACGGAAAGGCGGTCAACTTCACCCCGCCGAAGCTCTACGACAGCCCGTATCTGGAATCGGAATACGGGTCGGGAATCGTCACCATTCAAAAAGGGGCGCGGAAGCGCGTTCTGGATTTCACCAAGACGGAGGGAAGCGCCCGGTGAGGCCGGAGGCAAATTTCAAGAACATGACATGGCGAAACTTTCAATCCTAATCACTGCAACCACTTAAAAAACACAAGATGAAAACCATGCTTTGCGGGTTGATTGTCTTCGCAATCGCAACCCGCGCGGTTGCGGGATTGACGACGGGCGAATCGGAGCGGCCGCGGGACGAGCATGTGCAAATGTTTTTCACCAAGGAGCTGAAGTGCGAGACGCCGATCTACCGAGGGTGGGCGCGGCTGTATCTGAACAAGGACCTGAAGGAAGCCAACGCCGACATCCGCGCCGCCTATGCCGGCATCCTCAAGGAAACCGGCGAGGGCGCAGAGGAAATGACCCCGGAGATAGGCGGCGATAATGATGTCAAATGGCAGATGCGCAACTGGGTGCGGGTCTATTTTGAATTCGGCCCGGGCAAGGGTCCCCGGAACGGGCGCCTCGAGCCGGAAACCCTCCGGCTCATCGAGAATCTATTCTGGAACTACGTGTGCAACCGCAGCCATTTGGCACGGGCCTCGGGTCCTGCCAGTGACGTCTATGGGACGGAGAACCACGAGATGATGCATTACAGCAACGTGTTCATGGCCCTGCAGGCGCTGAAAAATCTTCAAGACTACCGGGATCGCAAGCTGCCGGAGGACGGCCGAAGCGTCCGGGAGCATTTCGAGTCATGGAACGCGTATTACAAGGAACACTTTGTGGCGCGCGCCCGGTATGGCGACCAGATCGAGCTGTTCGCGGCTTATTGGAATTACACCATGCCGGAGATTTTCAACATGCGCGACCTGGCCGAGGATCCCCTGCTGCGCAAGCGCGCTGACATGTTCCTGGACGTGCTGTGGACGGACTGGGCGATCGGCCAGTTGAACGGAGCCCGCGGCGGATGCCGGACGCGCATTTACCAGGGGAAGGATGATGGTGCGGGCAACGAAGACGACCGCGGCAGCGCGGATCCCTGGCTGAAAATGAGCCGGATCCTTCGCGATCGGGACAACTGGTGGAAGGCTCAAGTTCACCCGCATCCGATCCAGGGGAATTTTCGCGTTCTGGCCATGACCGGCTACCGATTTCCGGATCCGGTGGAGGAATTGGTGGCCGATGCCAGCGGCCGCGGGGAGTATGTCTATGTGGCACGCCGCATGGGAAAGCAGCGCGCGATGCCGAAGGAGGCCGCCCTCATAAAAAAGGCCAACACCCCGTGGGTTCCCTTTGATGTCACGGACACGAGGATGTTGAGTTACGAATACTGCACGCCGGACTATGTGGTGGGCTCACTGATTATCGATCCGCTGCTGAAAGGGGCCAATTCCCAGCCCACGCTTCAAGACCTGGATGAGGGCTATCCGGCGCTGACTTCGCAAAACCGCTACCACGCCATCCAGTTCGCCACGGGATTGGACTCCCGCGTCGTGCCGCAGTGCCTCGGGCTGAAGAACAACAAGACCTACAACCAGCAGCAGGCGGTCCAGCACAAAAACATCCAGATCGTGCAGAGGAATAAAAACGGGGTGCAGACCGGGCCCATGCGGATCTATTTTGCCAAGGGGATGAAGGAGAGGCTCAAAGAGCGGGACGGCTGGTATTTTCTGGAGGAAGGAAACGCCTATCTCGCCGTGAAGGCGTTTTCCCCCGCCGACACAACGGCCTGCCCCGCGAGTTGGGACAACGAGTTCTGGTTGCGTCCGCAGGATCCGGACGCCCCCGTGGTGATCGTCGCCGGGCGCAAGCCTAAGTTCGGCACGCTCGGGGACTTCATGGGCTACGTGGGCAAGCTCGCCGTGAGCGCCGGGGGAAACCGGTTCACGGTGTCCGGGGCGGACACCGACGGCGCACCGTGCGCGCTCACGCTGCTGACCGACCTGAGCGGCGTTCCGGAAGTGAACGGGAAGGCGGTCAACTTCACCCCGCTGAAGCTCTACGACAGCCCGTATCTGGAATCGGAATACGGGTCGGGAATCGTCACCATTCAAAAAGGGGCGCGGAAGCGCGTTCTGGATTTCACCAAGACAACAGGGACCGCCCGATAAGGCCGAAAAAATCCCCCCATGGCCTCCTTTATGAGTTATCGAACTCCGTATATTTTCGTTCTGCTGCTCCTTTTTGCGTGGGGGCCGGCTGCGCTATCGCTGCCGGAGCAGGTGGTTGACGAAACCGACTGGGCAAAGTTCCTCGCGCGGCAGGATATGGTTTGGAACCGTTTTCCCGACCGGTTTGAAAATGCCGCGTTCACGGGAAACGGGCTCCTGGGGGCGATGGTCTTCACCGGCGACGAGGGTCGGGTTCTCAAGTGGCAGATCGGCCGCTCGGATGTCGCCTTCATGAACTCGCGGATCCCGATCGGCGATCTTGTTCTCAAACCCCGTGGCAAAATCCTCGGCGGAAACATGCGGCTCGACCTCTGGAATGCCGAGGTCCGCGGGACGATCCAAACGGACAAGGGGGAAATCGAATTCCGCACGTTCACCCACTCCGACCTGCCCGTCAACGTCTTCGAATGCACCTCAAAAGGCGGAGAAAAGGCCGAATGGTCATGGGCACCCGGCCCGGCTGCGGATCCGCGGAAGATTTATCAAAAGAAACCGCTCGAACCCGAGGACCGGAATCTTCCGCCCGTATCCGGCAGGGAAGGGGACATTGATATCTCCTTTCAGCCCCTCCAGCCGGCGGGAGGGCACGCCACGGCATGGAAGATCGTCGATGCGGGCGGCGGGAAGCAGGTCGTCTACGCCGCCGTGGGCTATGCGGATAAAGACGCTCTTGCCAGGTCCGAGGCCGTTCGAAATGTCAGAAACGCGGCCGCAGCCGGACTCGAATCCCTCACGGCATCCCATCGGGCCTGGTGGCACGGGTTTTGGCCGGAGGGGTTCGTTTCCATCCCGGATACCCGGCTGGAGAGCTTTTACTACATCCAGATGTATAAGATGGCCAGCGCCACGAGGCCGGGTCGCCCCGCGCTTGATTTGATGGGCCCCTGGTTTTGCAACACCAAATGGCCGAAGATCTGGTGGAACCTGAACATCCAGCTGACCTACTGGCCGCAACTGACCGGCAACCGGCTCGAACTCGGCAGGTCGTTCGCCGAGCTCCTCGACAAAAATGCCCAGGCCCTTGCCGCGAACGCGGGGGAATTTTCGGCCGACTCGGCCGGCATCGGGCGCGCGAGCGGCTACGATTGCAGGAATGATGTGGGCGGCGAGCTTTGCAATCTCCCTTGGGCCGTCCACAACTACTGGCTCCAATACCGCTACACCATGGATGACCGAATGCTCCGGGATCGGATCTACCCGCTCCTGAAGCGGACGATGAATTACTACCTCCACCATCTTCAAGAAGGTGCGGATGGCAGGCTCCATATCTCCCGCGGGTTTAGCCCGGAATACCCCAACCAGCCCACCCCGAATCCCGATTGCAATATCGATCTGTCACTCTTGCGCTGGGGGTTGCAGACGCTCATCGATTCCTGCGCGCGGCTGAAGCTCCGCGATCCAGACATCGCAAAATGGAAGACGACACTGGAGAGGCTGACGCCGTATCCGCAGGACGCCAACGGGCTCATGATTTCGTCCTCGGTTCCGTTTTCCGAGTCCCACCGCCACTACTCGCACCTGCTCATGATTTACCCGCTTTACCTCATGACGCCCGAACAGCCGGAAAACCGCGAACTGGTGGTCAGGTCGCTGAAACACTGGATGGGCATGCCCAAGGCGCTGTCGGGCTTTTCCTATACCGGAGCCGCCTCGATCTCCGCGCTCCTCGGCGAGGGAGACGAGGCGGCCGGATATCTTAACAAGCTTCTCGATTCCAGCATCCTCCCGAATACCCTCTACGTCACCGGCAGCCCGTGCATTGAGGTGCCTCTTTCGGCGGCAGCCTCGCTCAACGACATGCTGCTCAGCAGCTGGGGCGACCGGATCCGCGTTTTTCCAGGCGTGCCCGGCGCGTGGAAGGACGCGGTTTTTCACAACCTGCGCGCGCAGGGAGCCTTCCTCGTCAGCGCCTCGAGAAAAGATGGAAAGACCGAGTGGGTTCGAGTCAAGAGCCTCGCGGGCGAACCCTGCCGGATCCGTCCGGGCATTGAAGGGGAGATCCATGCGACCGTCCCCATGAAGTCTGCTGGGGATGGGGCCTTTGACCTTCAGCTGGCGAAAGGCGGCGAGGCCCTGCTTTATGCCGGACCCTGCCCGCCGCGATGCGTGGTGGGGCCGGTTGCCATCGACCCGGCCAAGGCGAATTTCTACGGGAGGAAAAAATGATCGTGAAATCAATTCGTTTGGGTTCTTTGGTCCGATTTATTCAGAACAGATGGCGGCCAGGTGCTGGCGGCGCGGAACCAATCGTTTTAACCATGAAAGAAAGGAAAAAATGAAATCCCCCTGCATCGTGCTGGCGTTGGCACCCGTTTTGGCCGGGGCTTCGGTTTGCTCTGCCGCAGTCACCAGTCAAGGCGGCGGCATGAGCGATGCGGCGCTCGCGAAGGTCCGCGCCGAATGCGACAGCCGCTGCGACGCGTTTTTCCGCAAGCAGGCGGGCAAGCCGCTGGTAAAGGAGCCCATCCTCAAGGATTGGAAAAATCGCGGCGATTTCACGCGTCACTACAACCAGTCCATCGTCCTTTTCGCGGCCCGCGCGCTCTACCTGAACGAACAGGTCGCCGAGGCGAATGCCGCCCTGTGCGAGATGTGCCAGTATCACCTCGACCGCCCGCAGACGCTTCTGGAGATCCACAGCTTTCAGGATGTCCCGCGGGAGTTGGTCGAACTTTGCCTGCTCTACGGTCCGGAGGGCTCGCGGAGGAAAGGGCTGATCTCGGAGGAGACCCAGCAGGTGATCCTCAAGACCCTCTGGGCCTGGGCAAGCGCCGTGTCGAAGGTGGCCGAAGCCGAGGTGCAGGAGTCGCAGACGTGGACAACCCGCTCCTCCGAAAACCACCATGCCAACTGGTTCAGCTCGTGCTGGGCGGCTTCCCGGTTGCTCGCGCAGGCACCGGAGTATCGCGACCGCAAGTTTGAGGATGGCCACACGGCGCGCGAGCACTCCGACGCCTGGACCGCCTACCTGCGCGAGTATTACCGCCAGCGTGGAAGCAAGGGGATGACGGTGGAGATCGATTCGCCGTCCTATGCATCGGCCACCCTGTCCGCGGCCTACACCGTGTATGATCTCGCCACGGATCCCGTCCTCAAGCGCCGTGCGGGAGATTACATCGCGCTGTATTGGGCGCTCTGGGCGCAGCAGCAGCTCGACGGCGTTGCTGGCGGGGCCAAGGCGCGCTGCTATCCTGAAAGTTCAACTCACGGCAATGACTTCATCCGTCGTGTGGCCTGGTATGTCATGGGCATCGGCGATCCGGAGTTTTTGCACGCGTCCATGCTGCCGTTCGTGAGTTCTTCCTGGCGCATGCCCGATGTCGTGCGCGACATGGCGCTCGATCCCGAGGGCCGCGGGACTTACGAGGTGGTGGAGCGCCGTCAGGGACTGATGCGCCCGGGTCGCCAAAAGGAGGAAAGCCTGTGCCCGCTGAATCCGGATTTCGGCGGCATCGTGCGCTATGGCTACTGCACCCCGGATTTCATCATGGGCTCGCTCTTGTTCGAGGCGCGGCCGAATACCGACTGGGCGACGATCAGTTCCCAGAACCGCTGGCACGGGGTCGTCTTCCGGGGTGCCACCGACGCCCGCATCTACCCCTTCTGCGAGACGAAAAAAAGCACCTACAACCAGCACTGGGCGGTTCAGCGCAAGGGCACTCTCATCTCCCAGAAGCTCAAGGACAGCAAGGATGCGACGGGCCTCCGCGTGTGGTTTTCGAAAGAAGGCCTCACGGTTCCCGTAAAAGAGGGCGGCTGGTATTTCACCGGGGCCGATGGTGCCTGGGCGGCGGTGCGCGTGGTATCGGGGGAGTCCGGTTTTCTGAAGGACGCGCCGCCTCCAGCGAAGAAAAAGACGGATGGGGATGAAGACGGGGAAGGGGGTGGCCCCACGAAGGGGGGGCTCATTCTGAAGTGCGAAGAGGATTTTTCTCCGGTCATCATCGAGGTCGCACACAAGGCGGACTTCCCGTCCCTCGCGGATTTCCAGAAGGCCGTGCTCGCCCTGCCGCTCACCCTCGAAAACGGCGTGCTTAGCCACACCGGGCTCGGCGGGGACCGCTTCACCTTCTTCACCGACCAGTCGCGCCCGCCGGAAATCAACGGCCAGCCCGTGAACTATGCGCCGGACCGGGTTTATGACAGCCCCTTTGTGCAATCCGCGTGGGCCAGCGGAGACGTGACCATCCAAAAGGGCGGGCAGAAGCTCTTGTTGGATTTCAATGCCACCGAACCCCCGACCCATCCCGCTGTCGGCCAGCGCTTCGTGCCCGGGGACGTGGACTGGGATCATCCTTCCTATCAATCCGGGTTCGAGAGCCCGGTCGCGCTCAAGGACTGGAAGCTTGAGGGAGGCAAGCGCATGGCGGTCGAGAACGGAAAGCTGGTTCTCGAGAGCAAAGCCGAAGGGGACATGAATTCGGCGGAGAGCAACCACCTGGTGTGCTGGCTCACGAAGGAAATGCCGGGCGACTTCCTGCTCGAATTCAAGGTGCGCCCCCGGAACCGCACGCAGGGACTCAACATCGTTTTCTTCAACGCCCGCGGCGTTCATGGCGAGAGCATCTTCGACCCATCGCTGCAGCCCCGCACCGGCATCTTCAAGCAATATCACAGCGGCGACATCAACAACTACCACATCTCCTACTGGGCGGCGGAGCGGGGCACGGTCAACGTGCGCAAGAACGCCGGCTTCCAGCATGTCGCCACCGGCAGCGATCTGATTTCCCCCGCGCCTCCGGACGCTTTGCAGACCGTCCGGCTCTACAAGCGCGGCGGCACGATCCGGCTCATGGTGGATGACATTGTCTCCGTCGCCTTTGACGACGATGGCAAAACATTTGGTCCCGTCTGGACGAATCCGGGCTGGATCGGTCTCCGACAGATGGCTCACACCGTCCGCTGCGAATACGACGACATCAAGGTCTTTCCGCTCAAATCATGAGCCTGTGCCTCCAGACTGATTCTTACGGGATGAACGACCGCGTTGAGGGTCGGGAATACGGGGGCAAATGCGGCGATGCGGCACTGTTGGAGGTCCTCTGGACTCCGCCAGCACCAGGCTGCACGGCAGGGAAGTCCGGGAGAGGAAATCAAGATCAATGAAACGCCTCTTCACGCTTCTCTTCCTCCTGCTTCCTGCCCCGCACGCAGCCCTCCAAGCCGCTGCGGACCAGGGAAAGCCGAACATCATTTTCGTCCTCTTTGATGATATGGGCTACGGCCAGCCGAAGTGCTATCGCGAGGGCACGGAGTTCAAGACGCCGAACATGGACCGCCTTGCGCTGGAGGGCATGCGATTCACCGACGCGCATTCGGCGGCATCCGTTTGCACTCCGTCGCGCTACGGCGTGCTCACGGGCCGTTACCCGTGGCGCATCGGCCAGTTTGGCGTGCTCACGACTTTTTCCCCGCCGATCATTCCCATAGAGCGGCTGACCGTGGCATCGTTGCTCAAGCAAAGCGGCTACGATACCGCCTGCATCGGCAAGTGGCATCTGGGCATGGATTGGGAGGGGCAGCCTGGAGATGAAAAGACCATTCCTGTTGGTTCTCGTCTTTTGACAAGCCCGAATGCCAACGGATTCGACTACTTCTGCGGCTACACCCACTCGCGGAATATCAGGACGGTCATCGAGCAGGACAAGGTCATCGCGAATGTGGGGGAGGTGGAAACCCAGCCGCTGCTGGCGGAGAAGGCCGTGGAGTTCCTCGACAACCCCGCGCGGAAGGCAAAGCCGTTTTTCCTCTATCTGCCGTTGTGCCCGCCGCACACGCCGGTCGTGCCGGCTCCGGAGTTTGCCGGGAAAAGCGGCACCGGTGGGCAGGATGGCAAATACGGCGACTGGCTGTATCAAGGTGACTGGGTGCTCGGTCAGGTGCTGGAAGCGCTCGAACGCAACAACCTCGCCGAGAACACCCTCATCATGGTCAGCAGCGATAACGGAGCCGAGAAGCGCGCCTATGCCCCCCTGCGCGGTGAAAAGACCAGCATCTACGAGGGCGGGCACCGCGTGCCGTTTGTCGCCCGCTGGCCTGGCAAGATCAAAGCCGGGGCGGTGTGCGACGACATCATTTGCCTGAACGACCTTATGGCCACCTGCGCGGAAATCGTCGGCGCAAAAATTCCGGATAACGCGGGCGAGGACAGCGTGAGCATCCTGCCCGACTTGCTTGGCACCGCGAAGGGGCCGGTGCGCGAGGCAACGGTTCACCAGTCGCTCCGACGCGATCTCGCCATCCGCCAGGGGCCGTGGAAACTGATTTTCTCCAGCAAGGGTGGCCGCGAACTCTATAACCTGCAAACGGACTTGGGCGAAACCAGCAATGTCGCTGCGGCGCACCCCGATGTCGTCGAGCGGTTGACGGCCCTGATGGATCGCTACACCGCGGAGGGACGCAGCACCACCATCGGAACCCCGCAGAAGAACGATGCCGTGGCGCAATAAGCCCCAATCGATATCCCGGGATGCTCTCGGTGTCGTCACCGGGTTGTCGCTGACGACAGGGACATGCCGTTCCAAAAGGAGGTCCGGGTGAAGCGGACATCTGCCTCATGCGAACAATGCGCTTTCTCGCGGCAAAACTGGGACCGTTCAGGAATAAAGACGAGGAGGGGGAATGCAACTACCTGACCGGAAGTTCTGCGGATTGGATGTGCTGCGGGGTTTTTTTGAAATCCTCGCCGACGAAGGCGGCAAACTTGACGGATTTTCCCGATTGTTCGGCGGGCACCGCAAAAACGGCTTCGATTTCGCCCGCTCCGCTGGCCTTCAGAATCGTCCGGTCCAGCCGGGCTCTGCCTGCACCGGAGAGCATTGTGACCGTGATGGCCTGCTCGCCGTCGGCTTCGGCGAAGTGGTGCCGGATCCGCACCGTGACCGGTTCGGTGGCCACGATCGCCTCGGGCAGTGCAAACTCGATCATGCCGTTCGCGGGTGACGCGGGCTTCTTCCGTTCGCCGTCCGCGGTGTTTCGGGCATGCGCGGCTGCCGGCCCGTCATATTCGTCGATCAGCTTCTGTTTTGCGGCGGCGAGGATTTCCGGTTTGTCCCGGCGGGCGAACGCGTCGGCAAGGGGGTCGCCGGTCCGCTTCATCAGATCGAGCAATTGCGTTCGCATCTTTTCGATCTCCGGCTGGTGTTCCGGATCGTCGATAAGGTTCCTGCGTTCGGACGGGTCGCCGGTGAGGTCATAGAATTCCTCCGGCGTCCGGTGGAGGTAAAAATCGCAGCGCTCCTTGATTGCGGGATCCGTCCCGCCGGCTTTCAGCATCGCCTTCCATGTGAGACCGCTCATGTTCTCGGCCTTGTATTCCTTTTTACCGTCGCTCCACGCGTTCCAGATGTAGGAGCGATCCTTCGTGCGGATGCATCGCATCAGCAGCCAGTCCCGTCCTGCCGACTGGTTGTAGAAGGTGAAGACGTGGTCCCAGCCGGGCATCTTTTCACCGCGGAGGGCTGGAAGGAAGGACCGGCCATCGATGCCGGGGATCGGCGGGAGGCTTGCGGCATCGAGCAGGGTCGGCGTGAAGTCAATCGTGGAGACCAGGTGCTCCCGGTCCACGCTCCCGGGTTTGATAACGCCCGGCCAGCGGAGGATGAGTCCTCCGCGCGAGCTGTTCTCATAATCGTTGGATTTGGCAAACGGGAACGACATGCCGTGGTCGCCGCCGTAGAACATGACGATCGTATTTTCCTCAACCCCTTCCTCCTTGAGCACCTTCAGGACTGCGCCGATGCAGTCGTCCAGGCGGCGGACATTCGTGTAGTAGCAGGCGAGTTCCTTGCGGATTTCCGGCAGATTTTCCAGAAAGCCGGGAACATCAGTCACCTCATCCGGCGTGACCCGCCGGCTCGGCGGGTCCCCGTGCGCGAGGTCGTCCGGGCCGTTGGCTCCGATGAACGGGCGGTGCGGATCGGTGCAGTTGACATGATGGAAGAAGGGTTTTTTCTGTTCCTTTGCCATGTCGAGGAACTTTTTGGTGGCTGCCGCCAGTCCTGCCGGGCTCCGGCTGATCTGTGTTTCAGGAACATCCACGCAGAAACTCTTCTCCGGCTGATAATGAGGGTTTTTTCCGAACATGGAAATGAGGTAGCCCGCGTCGTGGAGCTGTTGGTTGAGCGTTCGCACGTCCGGTTTCAGCGGGAAAAAACCCATTGCTCCGCTGCGGTGAGGATACAGGCCCGAGTGCATGATCTCACGGACCGGTTGGCAGACTGCCACCGTCGAGTAGGCGTATTGGAAGCGCATTCCTTCTTCCGCAAGGCGGTCCAGGTTCGGGGTGAGGCCTTTGATCGGGCA
>CAYSKK010000016.1:0-82951 GCA_964431635.1 uncultured Chthoniobacter sp.
CTTTCCCTTATTTTCCCCTTGATCTTCCAGAGAGTGTCTAACGTCCCCGATGACCAATCGCTGCTTGCTTCTGGCATGGCTCCTGCCCGCGAAGCGGAATCAGCAGGAGACATGCCAGAAGTCCCGAAGGGACAGCGATTTGGTCCATCGGCCCGTTCGGCTTATTCATTTATATCCTTCCTTCCAGGGATACATACGGATTGCATCCATATCGCCTGCCTTAAGATGTCTCCATAATTCCATGATCAATTTTCGGTCAGGATCGGGGATATGCCAAGGCCCTTCTCCTGTCTCGACATTCTCAAATACAATTGTTCCGCCCTCATAAGCAGCTATACACCAGCTATTCTCATCGGATAGAGAGCAGTCCGGGTGTTCTGGATCTACTGCATCCAAATCAGTCAGTGCAGCAAGCAAATCATCTTCCGTGGGATTGTTGGTGTCGGCTCCCCAGCGGCGTTGAAGATAAGTATTCATTTTGTTGCCGAACGTCCCCGATCACCTGCTACCACTTGCTTTTGGCGCAGATCCTGCGTCCGCAGGATCTGTGACAAAAGTGCCGAAGGCATGGTAGTTAGGTGCATCGGTCTGTTCGCATTTATGTTTTGTAGCACATTCCCCATGCGTCGAATATGAAGTCTTTTGGATCTATGGGCTCATGCTCCAGTAGGGACTGGTCTGGAACAATAAGAATGAATACCGAAGTTGGCTCCTTGTCGCCAACTTCACAACCCACCCAACGTGATCGTATCAAAATATTTGGACACTCAAATCGGCGAAACGTATATGGACCAGGAGGAATACGCTCCTGAAACTCAAATGGTTTATCGGCAGTCAAGACAAACCAATTGTTTACATTGTCGTGCGCCCTAATTTGTCGGGTAATGGTTCCGGATAATGGCAGATATGGTGGGGCGGTATCATACGGATCGACTTTCACACGGATGCCAACCGGATAGATTCTCTTACTCTCGAGGTGTGGCTTCAGCATATGGTTTTGCGTCCTGCAAATAGCGGCTCATATTCTTTGCGAACGTCCGCTGTCACCTGCCACCACCTGCTTTTGGCGCAGATCCTGCGTCCGCAGGATCTGTGACAAAAGTGCCGAAGGCATGGTGGTTAGGTGGACAGCTCCGTTAGCGCTTTATTATTGTCATGTGGAAACCAGTGAATCGATATCGCTTCAAAAAGTCGTCTGTAAGCATCGTCTCTTCTCCGGAGAGTGGATCAACAAATGTGATTTTGCTGTCTTGGCGCGACAAAATGGCGATGAAGTGCCCCACCGCACCCATACGCACGCCAACCAGAGCTGGAAGTGGTATGTTCGGATCAAGTTGGTTGCGGAATGCGAACTTTGCCCCGAACCCGTTGCTTCGCACGACTCGCGCCAGATACCATGCTTCGGTTCCACCAGTGTAACTATGTGCATCTCTGGCGATATCCCGCTCAGATAATCGAATGTCAAAATGCATGAGTGCAGAGGCGATACTGGCAGGCCCGCACGTCGATGATGTGCTTTGTAAGCACGCTTCTCCCTTCCATCGATCCTGTAGTTGATTGATGTCGAGTGGACTAATAAGTGGCTTGAGGTAAGGCCCCACACCAACAAGGAGAAGTGCAAAAATGGGGAAAGCAATCAGAACGCGCGGAAGAAAGGAGGAAAAAATGGCACCGGCTGCAGCTGGAAACAGAATTGCGAACTCCGATCCCCATAATGCGCGAAACGAATAGAAACACTCTGTCTCAGGCAGAATGTGAAAGTAATACAGAACAACAAGAATGGACGGAACGGAGAGAAACGAACAAACAACAAGCAGAGCAAGGCGCAATCGCACGCTCAGTCGATTGCAGTATGCATAAACTGCAATGAACACAAGAATGGCCACAACAAGTGAAACGTAGCCAGTGAGATTGACGTTCATTCTGCTAGCTAACGTCTCGCATCACCTATCCCTACTTGCTTCTGGAATGGCTCCTGCCCGCGTAGCGGAAGCAGGAGGCATGACAGAAGTGCCGCAGGCATAGGGATTAGGTGGATGCGTCCGTTAGCCATTTTGTTTTTGATTTACCAAGCTGAGAATACGAAATACCAGAAATAGCGCAATCCCAGCTCCGGCAATGCCCCAGGTGGATGATGCAACACCTCTCTCGATTACGGCTATGCCAGGAAATAGCGGCATATAGTAAACGGGAATTGTCGGCTTGGCCTGCATATTCTTGATAAATTGTTCTGCATTCGGTTCGTAGGTAAAACTGAGGCCGCCGACTTTAGTAAAGCCGCCGACATAGGTCGTTGTCTCGACGGTGTATTCGTATGTCAGATCCGGTGAAAATGTTCGCTGGTCCTTCGAGGAAGTGGAGCGATGCACTGAGCTACTCAGTAACCTTCCGTTTGTCGATGGCCATGACGAGGTAGTCAATCCCACGCCAAGCAGTGCAACGCCTCCGAAGGCAATAATCAGGCCAAAGCCGCATAGGACAAAGTATAGGAAGCTATGACGCGGACTTGGAAGAAGGCTCATATTTCTAGGCTAACGTATTATAGGGTAGTGCTCCGTATTATTGCAAAAGAGTAGTGCTACTCTATTTCAATAAACATGACAGGCATGAAAAGCATTGTAACATTCTGTTGTTCAGGTGGAAGCAAAAGTGCTGAGTTTGGAATATTGTCCGAAAAGTGGCGATCTTTTGGAATCAAGATTTCCAGAACACTGGGGTTTGGGGATTTCTCGGTTTCATTCAGCCAAGAAAGTATGAGGGGGCGAAATCGGAGGAGGTGAGGGAATTTTTAAGGAAACCGGGAGGTGAGGGCAAGAAGGAATGGCAACTGCGGCAGGCAGAGGAGGGGATCCGGGTATTTTTCCAGTCTGTCGAGCCGCAGAAGTGGGCGGAGGACTTTTGTTGGAGGGTGTGAAACTGGATATCGGGGATTTTGGCCAGAAAGGGGTCCACTCCTTGCATATTGCCATTTTGGAGCCGGTTTCCCCCCGGCCTCAGTTCAAATACCCCCCAGCCAGCTTCGTAAATTTCATCACCTGATCTTCGGCCCACTCCTTGTCGCGGCCGAGTTCGCGGGCGAGGAGTTTCGCGGCGGCTGGCGCGGCCTCCATGGCGGCGCGGGCATCCAGGATCAGGGCGCGGGTGCGGCGGGAGAGGATGTCCTCCAGCGTCCGCGCCTGTTCGTGCCGGGCGCCCCAGACGACGGCGGCCATCGTGTAGGGAAGTTTCGGATGCAGGAGCTCCGCGAGAGCCGGCTCCTCCTTGATCAGCGCCTGGACCTTGTCGGCGTCGCTGCCATAGACATCGAGGCCCTGCGGGAGGGCGGGTGCGTTCGGGCTGCGCCAGCCGTGGAGTTGGAGGTTCGTCGTGACGCACGGCCGGTCCTCGAGTCCGCCGAGCGTTGCCGCCTGATCAACCGTGTCCTCCGCCATCTTGCGATACGTCGTCCACTTGCCGCCGACGATTGTCACAAGCCCGGAATCGGAGACGAGGACCTCGTGGTTGCGCGAGATTGCCTTCGTCGCGCCACCGTCCTTTCCGGGCGGGCGCACGAGCGGGCGCTGTCCGGCAAAAACGCTGAGGATGTCCTCCTCCTTCGGATCCCTCGCCAGGTAGCGGGCCGCATTCCGCAGAATGAACCCGATCTCGTCCTTCATCGCCCTCGGCTCGATCTCGGGGTTCTCCATCGCGGTGTCGGTTGTCCCGACAAGGACCTTTCCGTGCCACGGGATGACGAAGAGGACGCGTCCGTCGTCGGTGTGGGGGACCATGATCGCCGAGTCGCCCTGCAAAAACGACCGGTCGAAGACGAGATGGACTCCCTGGCTCGGCTGGACCGCCTTCGCGGCCTTCGGCTCATCCATCAGCCGGATCGAGTCGGCGAAGATGCCGGTCGCATTGATCACGACGCTGCCGGACACGGAATATTTTTTGCCCGACTCGACATCGGTGAATTCGACCCCCTTCGTGAGTCCGTTTTCCTTGGTGATCCCGGTCACGCGGGCGTAGTTCAAAACGCAGGCTCCGTGGTGGACAGCCGTCTGCGCGAGCGTGACGGCAAGCCGCGAATCGTCGAACTGCCCGTCAAAATATTCGACACCGCCGAGAAGGCTTTCCTGCTCGATGTTCGGGATCCGGGCGATCGTCTCCTCGCGTGAAACGAGCCGCGACGGCGAGAGGTTGAGCTTTCCCGCGAGCGCATCATAGACTTTCAAGCCGATTCCGAAGAAGGGACCCTCCCACCACTGGTAGCGCGGGATGAAGAAGGAGAGGTGATGGACGAGGTGCGGGGCGTTCTGGTGCATGAGCCCGCGCTCGCGCAGGGCTTCGAGAACGAGCGGGATGTCGCCCTGCTCGAGGTAGCGCACGCCGCCGTGCACGAGTTTCGTGCTCCGGCTCGAGGTGCCTTTCGAAAAGTCGTCCGCCTCGAGGAGGAGCGTCTTGTATCCGCGCGTCGCGGCATCCACCGCCACGCCAAGCCCGGTCGCTCCGCCTCCGGCGATGATGACGTCCCAGTGGTTCGTTTCGGCGGCCTGCTTGATCAGTTTTTCTCTTTTCATAATTCCCATTTTTGCGCGCGCTTGACGGCTTTTTTCCAGACCTTCACCCGCGCGCGGCGGTCTTTGATGGTGATGGTCGGTGCAAATTTTCTGTCCACCTCGCGGATCGAGACGAGCGAGTCGATGTCCGGCCAGACGCCGGAGCCGAGCCCGGCGAGCATCGCGGCCCCGAGCGCGGTGGTCTCGATGTTTTTCGGCCGCTCGACCGTGAGCCCGAGGAGGTCCGCCTGCGTCTGCATGAGGAGGTCGCTCGCGCACGCGCCGCCGTCCACCCGGAGGATGGCGATCTTTCTTCCGGAATCCTTTTCCATCGCGCTGACAAGATCGGCGACCTGGTGGCAGATCCCATCGAGTGTCGCGCGCGCGATGTGGGCGGCGGTCGTCCCGCGAGAGAGCCCGAACAGGGTCCCGCGCGCGGTGGGATCCCAATACGGTGCGCCAAGTCCGGTGAACGCGGGCACAAGAACCACGCCGCCGCTGTCGGCAACGCGCGAGGCGAGGTCGTTCACTTCCGGTGCGGATTTGATGATTCCGAGGCCGTCGCGCAGCCACTGGATCGACGCGCCGCCCATGAAGACGCTGCCCTCCAGGGCGTATTGCATGGGGCCGTCCCCGATTTTCCATGCCACCGTTGTCAGAAGCCGGTTCGCGCTCGAAATCGCATCGACGCCGGTGAACGCGAGCATGAAGCACCCCGTGCCGTAGGTGCATTTCACGAGCCCGGGCTTCGTGCAGAGCTGGCCGAACAGCGCAGACTGCTGGTCTCCGACCGCGCTTCCCACCGGCAGGGCGGCCCCGAGCAGCGCCGCGTCGCATACTCCCAGCGTCCCGCTGTTGGAAACAATCTTCGGAAGGATCGCCCGCGGGATGTCGAAGAGGGCGAGAAGATCGCTGTCCCAGCCGCCCGTGCGGATGTTCATGAGCATCGTGCGCGAGGCATTGCTCACGTCGGTCACGTGCTCTCCCGTGAGCTTGAAAATCATCCAGCTATCAACCGTCCCCGCCGCCAGGTCGCCCGAGGCCGCGCGGGCGTGCCCGTCGGGAATCTGCCGGAGGATCCAGTGCAGCTTGCTCGCGGAAAAATAGGGATCGAGGAGAAGGCCCGTGCGTTGCTGAATGAAGACCTCCTTGCCTGCTTCCCGCAGGGCGCTCACGTAGTCGCCTGTTCGGCGGTCCTGCCAGACGATCGCCCGGTGCACCGGCTCGCCGGATTTTCTGTCCCAGACGACAATCGTCTCGCGCTGGTTCGTGATGCCGATGGATGCGATGTCGGCCGGGGCGACTTCCGACTTTGCAATTGCCTCGCGCGCGGTCGCGAGGACGGTCGCCCAGATTTCCGAGGCGTCGTGCTCGACCCAGCCGGGCTGCGGGAAATGCTGCGTGAATTCCTTCTGTGCCGAGGCGAGCGCGCGCAGCTGGTCGTCGTAGACGATCGCCCGCGAACTCGTCGTTCCCTGGTCGAGTGCGAGGATGTGTTTCATGGGAGGTTAAAATTTTCCGAGCGCGACATACGCCAGGGCGGCCAGCGTCCCGCCGGCCAGCGGGCCGACAACAGGAATCCAGGAATATCCCCAGTCGCTTCCTCCCTTGCCGGCGATCGGAAGGATCGCGTGGGCGAGGCGCGGCCCGAAATCGCGGGCGGGGTTGATCGCGTAGCCGGTCGGCCCCCCGAGCGAGAGCCCGATCGCCCATACGAGCAGCGCCACCGGAAGCGCCCCGAGCGCCCCGAGATCGATCGGATAAACCGCGGCTCCGGGAGGCTGGCCGGTCGCCCCCTTCAAACAGAAAATTCCGAAGAGCAGAACGAATGTCCCGATGACCTCGCACAGCAGGTTTGCCGGCGCGCACCGGATCGCCGGCGCCGTGCAAAAGACCGCAAGCTTGGCGGCGCGATCCTCCGTGATTTCCCAGTGCGGGAGAAAGGCAAGCCAGACAACAAATCCCCCGACCATCGCCCCCAGCACCTGCGCGACGATATACGCGGGGACCGAGGCCCAGGGAAAATTCCCGGTGGCCGCCATCGCGACCGAGACCGCGGGATTCAAGTGCGCCCCGCTGATCCGCCCCACGGCGAACACTCCGACAAAAACCCCAAGCGCCCAGCCGGATGTGATCACGATCCACCCGGAGTTTTGCGCCTTGCTGCGGTTCAGCAACACATTGGCCACCACGCCGTCACCCAGAATGATGAGCAACGCCGTGCCGATGAATTCGGCGAGTGCGGGGAACACGCCAATCATTCTCCGCCCCGCACGCCGGAGATCAAGAAATTTCCGACGCGGCAGGCCCGCACAGGAAAATTTTCCGCGCAAGATCGCGGGCATGTGCAATACTCCAGGCGTTTCACACCCATGATCACACAACTCGCCGTCTACATTGTTTTCGGAATCATCCTGGTCGTCGGGCTGGTTCTCGTTCTGATCCTTGCCAGCTTTTTCGGGGTCTGGCTGCGCGCAAAAATCGCGGATGCCCCGGTCCCATTTTCAAAACTCATCGGCATGAGCCTTCGAAAGGTTCCGGTCGGCATGGTCGTGGACAGCCGGATCACGGCCGTGCAAGCGGGCATCCCGCTGGAGAGCGACCTGCTGGAGGCTCACTACCTCTCCGGCGGCAACGTACCGCACGTCGTCCTCGCCCTCATCGCCGCCGACAAGGCGGGGATCGCCCTCGACTTCAACCGCGCCTGCGCGATCGACCTCGCGATCAAGGGCACCAGCAAGACCGTCCTTGAGGCGGTCCGGACCAGCATCAACCCGAAGGTGATCGACTGTCCGAACCCCGCCACCGGAAAAGTGACGATCGATGCGGTGGCCCGCGACGGCATCGGGGTCAAGGTCCGCGCCCGCGTGACCGTGCGCTCGAATCTCGACCGCTTCGTCGGCGGCGCCACCGAGGAGACGATCATCGCCCGCGTCGGCGAGGGCATCGTCACATCAATCGGTTCCGCGCTTTCCTACAAGGACGTGCTGGAAAATCCCGACCGCATCTCGAAGACCGTTCTGCAAAAGGGCCTCGATAGCGGGACCGCATTCGAAATCCTCTCGGTCGACATCGCCGATGTCGACATCGGCGACAATATCGGGGCGAAGCTTCAGGCCGAGCAGGCCGAGGCCGACAAGGTCGTCGCACAGGCGAAGGCGGAAATGCGCCGCGCCGCCGCGGTCGCCAGCGAGCAGGAGATGAAGGCCCGCACGCAGGAGATGCGCGCCAAGGTCGTCGAGGCCGAGGCCCAGGTCCCGCAGGCGATGGCCGAGGCCTTCCGCTCCGGCAACCTCGGGATCATGGATTACATGAAGATGAAAAACATCCAGTCGGACACCTCGATGCGCGACAGCATCGCCGGCACCGAGAAGTCCCACTCAAACTGACCAACCCGCCCGCAGGGCCCTTACCGATTCCGTGGAACAGCTCGTCATCCTTCTCGTCATCGGCATCATCAGCCTCGTCAACTGGCTGATGCAGCGCTCGGCCGAGATCCGGGAACGGCGGAAGGCCGAAGCCGGAAGGCTCGGCATTCCCGGGGGGAATCCCTTTCAGCCTGCGGAGGAACAACCCGCGACGACAACCGCGCCCGCAAAAGATCCCGCCAGGGAGATGCGCAAACTCATGGAGGCGCTCGGCCTCCCCCTGGAAGATGAGGAGCCCCCGGTCCACCGCGAACTTCCTCCCGCACCCGAACTTCCTCCGCTGCCGGCGTCTCCGCCGAAAGCCCCCGCGCCAAAACCCGCCGTCCAAATGCCCGCTTTTGTGCCCCACGCTCCGCCGGCCGCACGCTCCGCCCTCGCGCAGGCCCTCCGCTCCCGCGACGGCGTCCGCCAGGCAATCGTCCTCCGCGAAATTCTCGGACCGCCGAAAGCTTTCACCCTCTGATCTCCCGAAAATGCGGAGCGCCTGGTGCCCCGTTCCGCCGGATTTTGAGCACAAAAAAATTGGGAGAAGCTGGTTGGAGCTTCTCCCAATTTGATTTTGCTATCCGTCAAACGACGGATGGCGGGTTATTTTTTCTTCTTAACCGCCTTTTTGGCGGGCGCCTTTTTGGCGACGGCTTTCTTGGCGGGCGCCTTCTTCGCGGCGGCTTTCTTGGCCGGGGCTTTCTTCACGACTTTCTTGGCGGGAGCCTTCTTCACTGCTTTTTTCTTTACTGGCATCTAATATCCCCCCTTTCTATCCGCAACAGCGGGAAATGGTTTGTGAACATGTTGTGAATAACTCACTGCCAATGTGAATAAGTGTCTTACTGACACACGTCAACAAATTTTCACATTTTTTCTTGATTTTTTTTGACAGGTTTTTCAGCGCGAAAATTTTCGCCCGTTAATCCATCAAGGCGGGATGCGGGAAAGCGGGGGTCGGGACAAAAAAATTTTCCTGAAAATCGGAGCGGGAAAAATCTGAATTTTTTCTTCCGCGTGCGGCGCGCGGATTATTTTTCGGAAATGCCGGCGGATTTTTTCGGCAGCGCGAGCGCGCGGTCGGCGATGTCCGCGACATCCCAGAGTCTTCCGATGCCCTCGTATCCGCAGGCGAGGAGTCCCTCCTCCGGTCCGATGAATTCCGCTTTGCGGGCTTTGAGGATTCCGACGTTTTGCTGAGTTGCGGGATGCTGCCACATTTTTCCGTTCATCGCGGGGGCGATGAGGAGCGGGGCCTGCGTGGCGAGGGCGATCGACGTGAGCGCATCATCCGCAATGCCGTGCGCCAGCTTCGCGATGACGTTCGCGGTGGCTGGTGCGACGAGAAGAAGGTCCGCGCGGTCGGCGAGTGCGATGTGTCCGGGGCGCCAGGATTCCTTCTCGTCGAAGATGCCGGTGGTGACCGCATTCCGCGAGAGCGTCTGGAAGGTGAGCGGCGTGACGAACTCCGCGGCGTGCGCGGTTATCACGACATGCACATCGCATCCGGCCTTGGTCAGCCGGCTGGTGAGGTCGGCGGCCTTGAAGGCGGCGATGGATCCGGTGACTCCGAGGATGATGGTTTTCATAGTCCGGGAATGTCGAGCCTGCGGGTGAGGTAGCGTTCCGCGCGCATGACGGCGCGGAATTTTTCGATGTCCTCCTCCATCGATCCGCTGATGAGCGTGTAGCGGTAGCTGCGCCAGTGCTTCATCTCGGATGCCGCGTTGCGGAGGCGCGTGGCGATCTGCTCCTCGTTCTCGGTCCCGCGCCGGCGGAGGCGCTTCGCGAGCTCGTCGAGTCCGGGCGGCATGATGAAGACGTCGGCGAGGGCGGAGAGGATGAACGGGTCGCCGCAGTTCCGGATGTTCGCCGCGCCGGCGGTGTCGATGTCGATGAGCACGTCGACCCCTTTGGAGAGGTTGTCCACGACGGTCGATTTCAGCGTGCCGTAATGCTGCCCGTGAACCTCGGCGTGCTCGAGGAATTCGCCGGCCCCGATGCGGGCGAGGAATTCGTCGTGGCCGAGAAAAAAATAATCCTCGCCGTGAACTTCGCCGGCGCGGGGGGCGCGGGTCGTGCAGGAAACCGCATAGACAAAATCCGGCTTCTGCCGCAGGGCGGTCGTCAGCGTCGTCTTGCCGGCACCCGAAGGCGCGGAGAGGACAAAAAGGATTCCGGAGCGTGTGAAGTTATTCAATGTTGGCAAGTTGTTCGCGGATCCGGTCGAGCTCCGCCTTGGCTTCGATGACAAGGCGAGCGAGCGCGGTGTCGGAGGATTTGGATCCGATCGTGTTGAATTCGCGGCCGAGTTCCTGCGCGAGGAACTCGAGCGTGCGGCCGACCGTTCCACCGGCGGCGAGTTTTTCCCGGAACTGCGCAATGTGGCTCTCCGCGCGGTGGAGTTCCTCGGTGATGTCGCCGCGCTCGGCGAGCAGCGCAACCTCGGTGAGCAGTCTTGGATCATCGGCGGGGATGTCCACCCCCGAGCGGGCAATCCGCTTCAGGAGGCCCTCGCGCTGCTGCAGCGTCACACGCTTCGCAAGGGGCGAAATTTTTTTCGCGGTGCGGGCGAGTTGCGTCACGGCTTTCTCCAGAACCTTCCGCAGCGCGAGCCCTTCCCGCCGCCGTGTCGTGACCATGCCGTCCAGCGCGCGATCCAGCGCGGCGAGCACGGTTTCCTTGACCCCTTCGCCGGAAGGCTCCGCCGACCGGACGACCCCCGGGGCCTTCAGCACATCCGAAATCGTGATCTCGCCGGGAATCCGCAGGCTTTTCGCCAGCGCGCGCGCCTCGAGGACAAACGCCCGCGCGCGTGCCACATCGAGGATCCCCGCCCGGGAGTCCGCGGCGTGTGTCAGCGCGAGATTCACCTGCACGCGTCCGCGAGCCACCGATGCCAGCACGCGCTCACGCACGACAGGCTCCAGCCACGCCGCACTGCGGTCGGTGTGGAAGACCACCTCCGCCGACTTCCGGTTCACCGAAAAGCATTCGACCACGGCGGTCCACGCCTTCCCGCGCGATTCGCCGCGCCCGTGTCCGGTCATGCTTGTCATGGATAAAAACTTATCCGTCCGTCGGCGCGCCTGTCGAGGAGGTTGTCCGGCCGGGGAGGTGGGATGTGCAGTATTCCGTGCCGCTGGCAGCGACCCGGAATTCCGCGTCGGGATGGGAATGGTCGGTGATCCCGCACGCCGCGCAGCGGTGAAGGGGCTCGTCGGCAGGAAGTTTGGCGGCCTCGAACCGGGACCTGCGGACACGGGTCTTCCGTCCCGCCAGCGCGCCCCGGAAATACTCCGGAGCAAAAAAGAGGAGATAGTTTCCGAGGCACATCACGACCACCATCTTCGCGGCGAGCGGACCGAACAGGAGCACTCCTGCCGGAAAGATCAGACTGAAGAGCGCGACCCACTTGATTTTCACCGGCAGGATGAAGAAGAGGAGGATCTCCAGGTCGGGGGCCAGCGTTGCCACGGCGAGAAAGAGCGAGAGGTTCAGAAACAGGTTTCCGCCGGACGCCCCGAAGATCAGGGCCGACGCAATGCAGAGCACCATGCCCAGAAAATAGTAGGCGTTGAGCCGGAATGCCCCCCAGCTCTGCTCGAGCAGATCGCCGAGCCACCACGTGAAGAGCAGGTAGAAGATGATCCAGAAAAGGCTCTGCGTTTCGGGAAGAAAGATCCAGCTCACGAGTCGCCAGATCTCCCCGTGCAGGATCTCCCCGCGATCGAGGGCGAGGACCTGCGCGTAGTCGGGGTTCAGGTGAACCAGCAGGAAAACCAGGGCGTTGAGCGCGACGACATAGCGGATCAGCCCCGGTATGGCGAAGCGGGAGAGATGCCTTTCCAATCGCTCAATCATGCCTGCCAGCAAAACGTGCCGCCGGTCGGCGGGATGAAATCCTGCATGTCACGGCAGGGAATGTGTCACAGGTCCAGATTCCAGCAAGAGCGGAGATTCGGCCGGATAGACCGGCCGGGCATTCGTACCGAACGCATTCGGCTGGAACTGCGGGCCCGTTTCAATCGTCTGGTCCCAGGTCGCAATCATCGCATCGACCGACGGGTAGCCGAACGAGGACGCCATGGCTTCCGGGCTGCGGAATCCGCCAAGCGCGGCCACCCTGGTGAGCGCCCGACGGTTTTTCTGTGGAGCGGCCGCGTAGATCCTGCCCAGCTCGGCTTCGTGGATTTCCCGATAGACCGGCGGCTGGGAAAAATCGGTGTTCGTGGCTGCGGGCGGAACGATCAGCGGGCTCTCCGCCCGCCCCTGGACGAAGAGAGCCTGGATGTCGCCGGGCGTTGACTGGGGGAAGGGCGTTGCCGTGGCGGACGGCGTTGGACTCGGTGAGTTTCCCGGCGGATCCAGACGGAATCTCGGCTTTTTGTCGCGCATCGTTGTCACGACGAGGGCGATGAGCAAAAGGCAGGCGCCGACGGCGACCATCGCCTCCGTCGAGACGATGCCGCGCCGGGTCGTCAGCAAGCGAATGTTTTCCGGGTGATTCAGAAGAAGGCCTTTGAAACAAGCAGCATGGCACAGGATGGCAGCCCCCACAAGCACGGCCGAGCACGGCCGGGGGTGATGACAAGCGGGTGAACCAAGGAGCGCAACCGCTCCCACTTTTCATCACACTCCGAGCCACCCCCTGTGAAAATCCGGACTCGCACTCCGGTTCCGTCGATGGTATGAGGCTGCGACCATGTTGGAACTTGTGCAAAAAGGCGGCCCGCTTGTCTGGCTGATCCTGCTCTGCAGCGTGACCGCGCTGGGGGTCTTTTTCGAACGCGTGCTTTCGCTGCACCGGGCATCGATCCACACCGGGGATTTCCTGCGCGGGCTGGCGAATCTTCTGAGGCGGAAAAATTATGCCGAGGCGCTGCAGGAATGTGCCGGGACCGCCGGCCCGGTGCCGCGTGTCCTGCATGCGGTGATCCTCAAGCACGGCGCGCCGCGCTCGGAGCTGAGGGACATCGCCCAGGAGGCCGGCCAGCTTGAGGTTCCCCGCCTTGAGCGCAACCTTGCCCTGCTCGGAACCATTGC
The DNA here is from genome assembly GCA_964431635.1 of uncultured Chthoniobacter sp. Lineage (GTDB taxonomy): Bacteria > Verrucomicrobiota > Verrucomicrobiia > Chthoniobacterales > Terrimicrobiaceae > QYQL01. The sequence goes on from CAYSKK010000016.1 coordinate 12,998, forward strand.
CTACGCCACCCCACTGATCGGCCTTCTCGGAACGATTCTCGGCCTGCTGGGCGCATTCCAACAGATTTCCGCGCATGGAGGTTATGCCACGGCGGCGGAAATCGCGGGCGGCGTCTACGAGGCCCTGCTGACTTCGGCCGCGGCGCTCACCGTGGCCATTCCGGCATTCGTCGCGCACAGCTACTTGTCGGCACGGGTCAACTCCGTTTTGCACGACATCGAGCGGGCGGCCATCGAAACCATCGAGATCCTGCACGGGCCGGATGATCCGCCTTCCGTCCCGTGAAACTCGTCCGCACCGCCGGTCCCCATCCAGCCCTCATCTTCGTCGCGCCAGCGTTGGACGTGGTGCTCGTCCTGATCTTTTTCATCGTTCTGAGCACATCGTTCCTGCTCCAGCCTGGGGTGGCGGTGACGGTTCCGGATTCTCCCTTTCTGCTGGCTCCCCAGCGCGATCCCCAGGTTGTGAGCGTGACGGCTCCCCCGCTTGCGGCGGTCTATTTCGAAAACGGGCAGGTGTCGCTGGATGCACTAAGGCGCAGGCTTTCCGCGCAGCAGGGCCGGGCCCGCACGGTGGTCATCAAAGCCGACCGCCATGCTCCGTTCGAGCTTGTGGCGAGAGTGATGACGGTGGCTCTGGAGCTCGGATACCCGACGGTTCTCGCCACTAACGAGGACAAGCAATGAAAGACGGGCTGATTTTTGACTGGCCCGGCCGGCACCACCTCCATCTCCTGCTTCCGGCAGCCGTCGTGGCCGCCCTCGCGATACATGCGGGACTTTTCTTCCTGTTTTCCATCATATATCCCCGCCCCCAGTCCGCCGCCATGGATGCGGCGCAAGTCTTCTTTATTCCGCCGGGTTCCGCAGAGTCGTCGCGCCTCTCCGCGCTTTTGCAGTCGGAAGATCCGGCTGTTTTCGCACCGGGAAGAGGCCTGCCCTTGACCGACGGAATCCCCCCCGTGAAATATACCCCGCAGTATGACACGGTGAAGCCGGTCCTGGACGGCCTTCCGGCCATGACGACGGAGCCGGAGCTTGCAAGGCCGCGCGCCATGCCGGTTCCGTTCGTGGCGGTGGATGCCCCGCATCGCGAAGTGCCACCGACCACTCCATTCGTCCGACTCACAGCCACGGGTTCGCTTGCCGGCAGGGTGCCGGGCCTCCCTTCGGAATCCGGCTTGTCTCTCGAGGCCGGCCTCGTTCCAGGCAGGGCGGTTTTCCTGGCAGCTGTCCGTCCGGATGGTTCGGTTGCCCACGTATTTTTCCAGCAGAGTTCCGGCAACGACGGGGTCGACAGGAAAGCGGCCGCCTCGCTGCGGGGGCTCCGGTTTTCCGGCGGTTCCGGAGACTTGGAATGGGGGTTTGTCACTTTTGAATGGGGTGCCGCCGTGCCCGGTGTCCAATGATTCCCCTCCCGCTTCACTGGCTCGTCTTTGTCTGTCTGTTCGTCTGCCTCGCCGGGATATTTTTCGTCTGGGTTGGGTATGAGGGCGTCCGCCGGAGCCGGGCGAAACACGCTGTCCGGAACCGCCTCCGCTGCGCGGTTTGCTGCATGGAATTCGAAGACCGATCCTCCTCATCGCTCGCCAAATGCCCCAGATGCGGGAGCTGGAACGAACGATCGACCCCCCGGACATTCTGACTTTTTCGCTCCTGCTGGAAAAATTTCATTGCCAAGCCAGCAGCCATCCCGCCTAGTTGAACGTTCCGCAACCGAAACCACGCGAAAATCCATCACATGAGCGAGCGAAGAGTAGTACTGACCGGCATCGGTGTCGTCACCCCGATTGGAAACGACATCCCCACATTCTGGCAGTCCCTGACCGAGGGACGGAGCGGCATCAGCCGGTATGAGGCTTTCGATTCGACAAAATTCGACTGCAAGATCGCCGGCGAGGTCAAAAACTTCACACCGGCCCAGTATTTCAAAAACCCCAAGTCGGCGAAGCGCACCGACCGGTTCACGCAATTCGCCATGGCGGCCGCCAAGATGGCAATCGCGGACTCCGGAATCAACCTCGACCAGGTGGACCGCAACCGTTTCGGTGTCATGATCGGAAGCGGAATCGGCGGGCTTTACAGCATGGAGGAGGAATGCAAGCGGCTCCTCGAACGCGGGCCCTCGCGCGTGTCGCCGTTTACGATCGCCATGATGATTTCCAACATGGCCAGCGGGATCGTCTCGATGGAATACGACCTCCGCGGGCCGAACATGTGCATCGTCACCGCCTGCGCGACGGCAAACAATTCGCTCGGCGAGGCTTGGCGGATCATCAAATTCGGTGATGCGGACGGGTTCGTTGCCGGAGGGTGCGAGGCGACGATCACTCCTCTCGGGATCGGCGGCTTCTCGGCGATGAAGGCCGTGAGCCTGCGCAACGATGAACCGGAAAAAGCCTGCCGTCCGTTCGACCGCGACCGCGATGGATTCATCATGAGCGAGGGCGCCGGAATCATGGTGCTTGAGGAATACGAGCACGCCAAGCGCCGCGGCGCTCCGATTTACTGCGAAATCGCGGGTTACGGCTGCACGGCAGACGCCTACCACATGACCGCCCCGATGCCGGAAGGCGAGGGAGCCGGGCGCGCGATGAAGGTCGCCATGGGCCACGGTCAGGTCAACCCTGAAGACATCGACTACATCAACGCCCACGCGACATCGACCGGCCTCGGCGACATCTGCGAGACAAAGGCGATCAAGCTCGCTCTCGGCGACCACGCGAAAAAGACGATGGTCAGCTCGACAAAATCCATGACCGGACACCTGCTCGGTGCAGCCGGCGGAGTCGAGCTGGCGGCCTGCGCGCTCGCGATGAAGCACGGCGTCGTTCCTCCGACGATCAACCTCGAGAATCCGGATCCCGAGTGCGACCTCGATTGCGTGCCGAATGTCGCCCGCGAGGCGAAGCTCAAGACAGTCCTCAGCAACTCATTCGGATTCGGCGGGCACAACGCCACGCTGCTGATCAAGGCGCTGGAGTAATCCGCGCGTCGCGGAGTCCGGCGGCGTAAGCTTCAAAGACGAGCTTGATCGCATCGCGGGTTTTGCGGAACGCGGCGAGGATCTCCTCCTCCGACCCGGTTGCGTGCGCCGGGTCTTCAAACCCCCAGTGGTAGCGCTTCAGCTGCCCCGGAAACATCGGGCACGACTGGTCGGCGTTCCCGCAGACCGTGACCACGATGTCCACTCTGCGGCCCAGAAAGTCGTTCATGTGCTTGGACGTATGTCCGCCAAGATCGATGCCGATTTCCCTCATGACTTCGATCGCCTTCGGGTGGACGTAACCGGCGGGCCTGGATCCGGCGCTCTGGACGTCGAGCAGGTCGCCGGCTGCGGCGCGAAGGATGCCTTCCGCCATGTGGCTGCGGCAGGAGTTTCCGGTGCAGAGGATGAGAATGGTGGGTTTCATAAATCCATTTTGGAAAGACAGGCGGTGCCGGGGGACTGGGGATCGGCTGATGGAAAATACTTTTTTTGAAAGAACAGGGCGACATGGACGAGCCCGATGAGGACCGGCACCTCGATCAGCGGACCGACGACCGCTGCAAAGGCGGCCCCCGAGCCGATCCCGAACACGGCGATCGCCACCGCGATGGCCAGCTCGAAATTGTTTCCCGCCGCGGTGAACGCCAGCGTGGCCGACCGGCTGTAGTCGGCGCCGAGCGCCTTGCCCATGAAAAAGCTCACAAAGAACATGACGACGAAGTAAATCACCAGCGGCACGGCGACTTGAAAAACATCCAGCGGGTGTGCAACGATCTTTCCACCCTGGAATGTGAACATCACCACAATCGTGAAGAGCAGCGCGATCAATGTCAGCGGCGCGATCCGCGGAAGGAATTTCTTCTCATACCAATCCATGCCTCTCCAGGGAACCAGCAGCACCCGGCTGAGGATGCCTGCGGCGAAGGGAATCCCCAGATACGTCATCACGCTCCGGAAAATTTCTCCGATCCCGATCGGGACGATCGCGCCGGCCAGCCCGAAGACCGGCGGCAGAATGGTAATGAACAGCCACGCGTAGAAGCTGTAGAACACAATCTGAGCCACGCTGTTCAGCGCCACGAGTCCGGCCGCGTATTCGTTGTTCCCCCTGGCGAGTTCGTTCCAGACCAGCACCATCGCAATGCACCGCGCGATCCCGACCAGGATCAGCCCGGTCATGTATTCCGGCCGGCCGTGCAAAAAGATGAGCGCGAGCGTGAACATCAGCACCGGACCCACCAGCCAGTTCTGGACGAGCGAAAGTCCGAGGATCCTTGTGTTCGCAAAGACGCGGGGGATCTCGCCGTATCGCACCTTTGCCAGCGGGGGATACATCATGAGAATGAGGCCGATGGCGATCGGGAGGTTCGTCGTTCCGACCGTCATCGGCGCAAAGAACGCCTCCGGATCCCGGATGACGAAATTTCCGATGAGGATGCCAGCGCCCATGGCGGCAAAGATCCAGACCGTGAGGTAGCGGTCGAGGAATGACATGCGTTTGGAGATGGATTCAGACATGGGAATTTTTTGTGATATTCACTTCGTGGCACGGTTTGACGCATGGGCAGGATGCCCATGCCACAGGAGCTGTCGAAGACCGGAGGCCCCGACAGGTTCGCCGGCTTGCCAGCGCAGAAGAATGGTGCGTTTGGACAACTTCTCGACGACTTCCGTGATATAACGGCCCTCCCCCGCCTCGCGGCGGCGCAGCATGGCATTTTCCGTTCCGCAGCCCTGCAGGCTCTGGTTGATGATCCAGGCAAACGGTTCGATTCCCGCCCGGCGCAGGTCGTCCTGAAGCGCCGCCGCCTCATGGACGGGCGTGGCTTCGGGAAGCGTGACGATCACCACTTTGACGAACGAGGGATCGCGCAGGCGCGGGAGAAGCAACCCGATTTCGTCCGGCGCTCCCTCGCGTGTCTGGCGCTTGTGTTCCCGGTGAAACGACTCGCTGGCATCGAGCAGAAGAAGCGTGTGGCCGGTCGGGGCGGTGTCGAGAACGACGAACCCGTCCTCCCCGCGTGCGACCTCCCGCGCAAACGCCCGGAAGACCGCGATTTCTTCGGTGCAGGGCGAGCGCAAATCCTCTTCAAGCAACGCCACCGCTTCAGGGCTCAAGCCCTTTCCGGCTTTCGCGAGAACTTCCGCGCGATAGGCTTCGGTTTCCGCAACCGGATCGATCCTCCCCACACTGAGACCCTCGATGCCGCCCGCGACGGCGTCGGAAATATGTGCGGCGGGATCGGTGGTCGAGAGATGGACGCGGAATCCGCGCGATGCAATTTCGAGCGCAACCGCGGCGGCGACCGTGGTTTTTCCGACCCCTCCCTTTCCCATTGTCATGATCACACCCCGCCCGTCCCGGCAGAGTGCGTCAACAACCTCACCGATGGTGTCCAGCCCCTGAGGAATGCCAGGTGCCTGTGCATCGCACGAAACCTCTCCGCCGGACAGCAACTGGCGGAGCCTTTCGATCCCGAGGACATTTTCCACCCGCAACGGGACTTCTGTGACGGGCAGAAAATCCGGAAGCGCGGATGCGATGGCCCGCATTTCGCGATCCCTGATCGCCTCCGCAATTTCATCATGATCCACGGACCGGAGGACTCCGTTGAGAACAAGCATCTGGTGGGTGATGCCCAGTCCGGCGAGTTCCCTGGCGGTCCGCCCGGCTTCCCTCAAAGCGGCCACTCCCGCCCGGCTGACAAGCACGATCGTCGTGAGCCGTGCGTCTGCAAGCCTGCGAACCGTCTCCTCGTAAACCGCCTTTTGTTTGGCCAATCCGGCGAGCGGCCCGAGGCAGGATGCGCCGGAGGTGTTGGTTCCGAGAAATTGATCCCAAGCCTTCGCCAGTCCCATCAGGCGAAGTGTGTGGCCGGTCGGCGCCGTGTCGAACACCACATGATCGAAATCCCCGCCTTCTGCGGCAATGAGCCCTGAGAACTCGTCGAACGCCGCAATTTCGACCGTGCATGCTCCGGAGAGCTGCTCCTCCATGTTCCGGACGACCGATTCGGGAAGTCTCCCGCGCACGGGCCCGATCACGCGCTCGCGGTAGGCGGCGGCGGCCGCCTCCGGGTTGATGTTCATGGCAAAAAGCCCGGGAGAGACTTCTGCGGGATCGCTCCCGATCCGGGCACCCAGAACCTCCTCCAGGTTCGAGGCCGGATCCGTGCTCACGAGCAGAACCCGGCGGCCACGGTCTGCCAGCCGCAGGGCTGTCGCGCAGGATAGTGATGTTTTTCCGACTCCACCTTTTCCGGTGAAAAACAGATATCGCGTGCAGTCCGCCGGTTCGGGCAGGTAGGCGGGGAATGTCATGCGCCGAGGAGCGCCGCCTGCTCGACAGCATCCGGATAGCGGCCCTTGCAAAACACGACGCCATCCACGATGACGACCGGGAGGGCATCCGCGCCTTCACTGTCCAGCAATCCCTTGACGACCGGGTTCTCGACAAATGGCAGCGGCTGCTGACCGAGATTATAGCGTTTTACCTCGGCCTTCCCGCGAAGTTTTTCCAGAAACCCGGCGAAGGCCGCCAGCCCGGGATCCACATCGGTTCCGCAGACTCCGGAAGAACAGCACATCGGGGGATCATAGACTTGAATGGTTTTCATTTACTTCGAGTGGTTTGAGTGGTCCTGGCGGGTGCGCAGACGGATCCGAGCGCCTTCAGCTTCCGGAGATCCCCGCGGAACCGCCTGTCCGAAACCGAGCAATCCTGCAGGCAGGCGAGGTGGCGGGACAGTTCTTCTCCGGGCTTCTCCGGAAGGGAATAGATCATCCAGGTCCCCCGCCTCCGGCATTCGACCATCCCGCGCTCCCGCAGGTAGGAGAGATGCTGGGACACCCGGGCCTGCGGGATTTCCAATACCGCCTGCAAATGGCAGACGCAAAGCGGCCCGCGCGTCAGGAGCTGCACGATCCGCAGGCGCGTCTCATCGCAGAGGCATTCGTAGATCCGGACAAGCGACATGGGGGAGAATATATTCGCAAAAACGAATATTCGTCAATACGAATGTTTGACTTTCCGAAACCGGCGGGCAGGATGAAAAGGATGGCGGAGGATGCGGCGGTTTTGAGAGACTCGACATATGGAGTCGAAACCGCTGCGGTCTGCCAGCCATGTCTGAGATCCGTCAAAACCCGCTCACTGGCGAGTGGGTGGTCATCGCTCCGGAACGGGCGAAACGCGGCGCGAACACGGTTCTGCGGGCCGAGCCGGCGGAAATTCCCAATTTCCTTGCCGCCTGTCCGTTTTGCCCCGGAAACGAGGCACTGTCCGAAGAGCGGTTCCGCATGGAGGGGGACGACGGGGGCTGGCTGGTGCGCTCGGTCGTCAACAAATTCTCCGTGCTGTCACCGACCGGGGATGTTGAACATCCGGGCTGCGTGCCGGCGGGCGCGATGCGGGTGAACGGGGTGGGCCTGCACGAGGTGGTGGTCGAGAGCCCGCGCCACAACGCGACCATGGCGCTCTACCCGATCCCTCACCTCCGGCGGGTGCTGGAGGCGTTCGAGGGCCGGTTTCTCGAATTTTATTCGGACCCCCGCGTCCGCCATGTCATCATCTTCAAAAATCAGGGAGCGGATGCGGGCGCATCCCAGCAGCATCCGCATTCGCAGATCGTGGGCCTTCCGGTTGTTCCCGGGCAGGTGGTGGACCGGCTCGAGCGGTCCCGCCGGTTCTTCGAGAGCACAGGGCAGTGCCTGGCGTGTTCGATTCTGGCGAACGAGCTTGCGCAGGGATGCCGGATTGTCGCCGAAAATTCCGGGTATGTGGCGTTCATCCCGCATGCCGCGCTGTCTCCGTATCACCTTTGGATTTTTCCAAAATCCCACCTGCCCTGCTTTTCCGGAGACCTCCAACCGGACGGGCTTGCGGAGATCCTGCATGTCGTCCTCGCAAAAATCCACGGGATGCTGAACAACCCCCCGTTCAACCTTGTCATCCGCTCGCTCGGGCCGGAGGAAACGGACGCGTCCCATTTTCACTGGTATGCCGCCATCGTGCCGCGGGTAAACAAGCGGGCGGGCTTCGAGCTGGGAACCGGAATGTATATCAACCCGTCGTCACCGGAATCCTGCGCTCAGGCACTGAGGGAGTTCCCGACCGGCCGGAAACCGGAGGGGGCGTGACACCCGCAAAGGTGCGAGTCAAAGCCCTGTGGCTACATCTTGATCTGAAACGCTCCGGCTCTGCTGCATCCGGCTCCTACCCGCCGGCGGGAGGCGCGTCGTTTTTCGGATAACTGCCGAGGACTTTGACAGCGCGGCATTTTTTTGAAAGCTCGCGGAAGAGATCCTTGAGCTGGAGCTCGCGGCTGTGGCCGTCGGCCTCGACAAAAAAGAAGATGTCGTTGCTCCCCTTTGGCGCCGGCCGGCTGGCGAAATGGTTCAGATTGATGTCGAGCTCCTTGAACGGCTCGAGTGCCGAAACCAGGGTTCCCGGCTTGTCCTCGATCCGCAGCATCAGCATTGTTTGATCGTGGCCGGATGGAGCGTTCGCCTGGCGCCCGACGACGAGGTAGCGGGCGGAGGCTCTAGAGTCCCCGGAATCCGGAATCACCTCGGCGCAAATCGAGAGCTCGGTCTCGGCCAGCGCATCGAGGGTCTGGTTGACGAGCCCGTGCGAAGGGTCCTCCAGCGGGATCACCCCGCAGTCCGCCCGGTCGGAGGCGACCTCTTCCAAAACACCTGCGATCTCGGCGGAAAATGTGTAGCGCACGCTCGATCCGAACTTTCCGAGCGCCGCCTGATACGAGGGGCTTCCGAGCGGTCCGACGCAGGCGATGGCGACGTCCTTTTCCACGGCGAGGGCGGCGGACATGATCTCGCGATAAATCGCCCGGATCGCCTCCGGCCGCAGCGGGCCTTCACTGCGTCCGACCAGACTGCGCAGGAGCTTGATCTCCCGGTCGGGAGAGTAAATCGGAAGGCTCTCCCGGTTCTTGATGACCCCGATCTCGCGGGCGATCGTCGTCCGCTCGTTGAGAAGCCGCAAGAGCTCTCCGTCAATGGCATCAATCCGCTCGCGCAACCCGTCAAGGTCGCTCATTTGACTTCCCCGGTTTCTTCGGGTGCGGCGGGTTCACTTTCCTCACCGGTCGCGCCGGACTCATCCGGCTTGTCAGGCCCGGCCGCCGGGTCGCCTGCAAAAGGCAGCTCCGGGATTCCCTCCCCTGCGGGCGTCTCCACGACAGCCACTTCGGCCGTCGGAAGGGGAATTCTCCGCAACTCGCCGGCGTTCGGCAGATCGTCGAGGTCTTTCAATCCGAAATGCTCCATGAAATACTGCGTCGTCTCGTAGAGAAGCGGACGCCCCGGAATCTCGGCGCGCCCGGCGATGCGAACGAGCCCCCGGTCGAGAAGCGTCTGCATCACGCCGTCCACCGCCACGCCGCGCACCGCCTCGATGTCGGCGCGCGTGATCGGCTGGCGGTAGGCGATGATGGCCAGGGTCTCCAGCGCGGGAGCGCTCAGCTTGGCCGAGCGGTTCTCCGGGAAGAGCTGGCGGAGCCACGGCGAAAAATCCGCTCGCGTGACGAGCTGCCATCCGGCCGCGCTCTCGCGCACCTCGAAGGCGCGGCTGGTTTCCCGGTATTCCTCCTCCAGCCGCTGGATCGCCTCAACGATGTCGTCCTGCTTCAGCTTGGCATAACAGGTGACCAGCGGGTTCTCCTTCGCGCCGTCGGCGGCGCCTTTGCATATGGCGGAAAGTTCCTTGGCCGACACGGGCTTTTGGGAGGCGAAGAGGATCGCCTCCAGGACGCGGTGGAGTGGAAATTCTTCGCTCATGCCCCGGCAAACAGAGGGGTTGAGTTCTCCGCGCGGTCGATCCAGATCTCGCCGCACTGGGATTCCTGGCGCACGCGCAGTTGTTTGAGCCGGATGAGCTCGAGCATCGCGAGAAACGTCACAACGATTTCCGCACGGCTCGCCACATCGGCAAAGAGTTCTTCAAATCGCATCGAAATCCCACTCGACGTGACCTTCAGGAGATAGTCAATCTTTTCGGAGACCGTGAAGTTTTCCTCGAAGATCTCCCGGAGGTCCTCGGGTTTTTGGTCGAGCCGCTTCAGGATCTTCTGGAACGCATGGATCAGGTCGAAGATCCCGACCTCCTCGACGAGCAGGTTCTCCGCCATCTCGGGAACGACCGGAACCCTCGGGAACAGGTTTTCCTGCAGGGCCTCGATGTCGCGCAGCCGGGACGCCGCCTCCTTGAACTTCTTGTATTCGATCAGCTGCCGGATGAGCTCCCAGCGGGGATCGTCCTCCTCCGCATCCTCCTCGGCCATCTGCTGGTCAACGGGCAGGAGCGTCCGGCTCTTGATGTAGAGCAGGTTCGCCGCCATCACGATGAATTCCCCGGCCAGCTCAATGTTGAGGACCTGGAAGGCCTCCATGTAGCCGAGATATTGCTTCGTGATGCGCTCGATCGAAATGTCGTAAATGTCCACCTCATCGCGCTTGATGAGGTAAAGCAGGAGATCGAGCGGTCCCTCGAAGACGTCGAGTTTGACCTTGTAGTCTTCCACCGGGGATTATCGCCGCCGGAACCCGCGCTTCGCCGCTTCGCGCTCGAGCTGGGTCAGGTGTTGCTTGTGGTCCTTCCGGCGGGTTTTCCGCTTGCTGAGCTGGCCCGCAAGCTTGTGGACGACCTTGTCGATCGCCGCGTAGAGGTCGCTCTCGGCATCCTCGCAAAAAATGTCAGGACCCGGAATCGCGAGGTGGACCTTGACGACGAACGGCTTCTTTTTGTTCTGGTCGTGGAGGAGGACGATGTGGGCCGCGAGGATCTGCTCGCCGTGTTCCTCCAGGTGCGTCATTTTCTCGGCGAGGAACGAGTGGATCGCTCCCGTCAGTGCGATGTTGCGTGGACTCAGGTGGATTTGCATACCCATATCTTGGCGCGGGAGCGGGTTGTGCGCCAGCAAAAATCGGCGCCGTCGTTCAGCCCGCAGGGCCAATTTGCAAACAGGAAGGAAATACACCACGAAGGCACAAAGACTCAAAGGTTATACGAGTTCCTTTCCTTTGTGTCTTCGTGTCTTGGTGGTTATAAATAGGCGGCCTGAAAAATTTCAGCCCTATTTTCATAAATAACCTAACAAGCTATTGTTCAGCTTTTTTCTTCGAGTGAATTGGCCGTCGTTCAGCCCGCAATGACGAGCCTCAGCCCGCCGGCCAGCGAAAAAACGATCATCAGCCACTCGAACGCCTGCTGGTTGATCTTCCCGAGGAAAAACCTTCCCGCGGCCACCCCGGCCACGATACCGGGCACGAGCGCGAGATTCAGGAGGAGCGAGTGTCCGTTGATCAGGCCGAGCGACGCGCTGAAAGGGACCTTGATCACGTTGACAATGAAAAAGAACCAGGCGGCTGTCCCCACAAACTCGTATTTCGGGAGCCTGCAGGCCAGCAGGTAGATCGTCATCACCGCACCGGCCGCATTGGCCAGCATGGTCGTGACTCCGGCTGTCCAGCCGAGCGGCCAGGCGATCGAGGGGTGCTCCACCGCTGCGGAGGAAAGCCGCCCGGACACCTTTTGGGCAACCGTGAGCACGACAAGCGCAACCACCATCCACCCGATCAGCGGGCCGAAAACCCTGGCGGAAAGGTGGGGCATCAGGAGCCAGCCGCTTACAATCCCCAGGATCGCCGGCGGCAACATTTTCACCAGATGCCGCCAGACGGTGAACTGCCGGAAGGCGTGGATCGCAAACACATCGGCCACAATCAGCAGGGGCAGCACCGCTCCGGTGGACTCCCGCGCGGGCATCACCTGCGCCATCAGGAGCACGGCGAACATGCCCACGCCGCCAAATCCGGTCTTGCTCAGACCGATGCAAACCGCCGCGCCGTATGCGAGCGCCCATTGCCAGGGAGATTCCAGCATTCCCGATGCTGGAGGGAATCTTTGCCGGTGTCCACCGGCGATGCGCGAAAAATCGTCCGGCGCAGACCCCCAATCTGCAGCTTGCGGAATACCCGGCCATCCCCCATGGTAATCCACACTGATCCGCTGCTGGGCCTTGTCGGCTTTCGCGGCATGAAATTTGACATAAAGCATGAATACATCGCTCTCCGCCCGGTCAAACGAGGCGCTGATTGACCGGAATTATGAACGCTGGCTGAAGGACCGCCATTCGGTCGACCCCGACTGGGCGGCCTTTTTCGAGGGGTTCGAGCTGGGATACGCAAGAAGCCACAAGAACGGTTCCGCGGCACCCGACGAGCCGGCGGAGGGCGCGGTCGCTCCGTCGCTGCAGACGCGGGTCGATGCTCTTGTCTATGCCTACCGCACGATGGGACACTCGATGGCCCACCTGGATCCGCTCTGCGACCAGCCGCGGGAGAATCCCCTCCTCACTCTTCGCGAGCTGGGCTTTGTGGAAAAGGATCTCGACTTGCTGGTCTCCTCGCGCTTCTTCCGCGACGACCGCAAGATGACGCTGCGAGACATGATCGCCGACCTCCAGGCAACATACTGCGGGACGATCGGCGCCGAATTTGTCCACATCCAGAACCCGAAGGTGCGCAACTGGGTCCGCGACCGGATCGAAAACCGCGCGGCGGACGACCTCCACACCCCGGAATCCCACAGGGACATCCTCCGGAAAATTTTCGAGGCGGAGACGTTCGAGTCGTTCATCCACACGAAGTATGTCGGGCAGAAGCGGTTTTCCCTCGAGGGCGGCGAGGCGCTAATCCTCGCGCTCGATGCGATCCTGCAATCCTGCGAGGCGCGCGGGATCCGGGAGCTCGTCATGGGGATGGCCCACCGCGGGCGGCTCAACGTTCTGGGAAATTTTCTGAACAAGCCGCTGCAGGTGATCTTCAACGAGTTCCAGGACAACTTCATTCCCGAGCTCGTCGGCGGCAACGGGGATGTCAAATACCACCTTGGCTACCAGACGACGCGCACGCTGAAGACCGGCTACGAGGTCGAGATCCGCCTCGCGGCGAACCCGAGCCACCTCGAGGCGGTGGACCCGGTCGTCCAGGGCAAGGCGCGCGCCCGGCAGCGGATCGTCGGCGACACGGCGGAGCGCAAAAAAGTGGTCCCGGTCCTCATCCACGGCGACGCGGCCTTCATCGGGCAGGGGATCGTCGCGGAAGTCTTCAACATGTCGCAGCTCCCCGGCTACCGCACGGGCGGGACCGTCCACCTCGTCGTCAACAACCAGATCGGCTTCACAACCATGCCGGCCGACGGACGCTCGACGATGTATTGCACCGACATCGCCAAGATGATCGAGGCACCGGTCTTCCACGTGAACGGCGAGGATCCGATCGCGGTGATCGAGGTCGCCCGGATGGCTGTCGAATTCCGGCAGGAGTTCGGCCGCGATGTCGTCGTCGATATTTACTGCTACCGCCGGCACGGGCACAACGAGACCGACGAACCGAGCTTCACCCAGCCGGACCTCTACAATACGATCAAAAGCCACCCGCTCCTCAGCGCGAAGTTTGCCGCGCAGGCGGCCGAGGCCGGGACAGTGAGCCTGGAGGAGGCCGTCGGGATCAAGGCGGAGTCACTCGCCGAGCTCGAAGCCGCGCTCGTCGAAGCGAAGAAACCGCTGGACTCCCAAAAAAGCGAGTTCGCGGGATCGACCGCGATTTTCCAGCCGCCCTACACGCACGAGCCCGCGAACACGGCGATCCCGGCGGAAATGCTCGAACAGCTCGTCAAGGCCCTGACGACGGTTCCGGAGGACTTTCGCGTCGTCCCGAAAATCCAGCGCACCGTGCTCGACCGGCGGCTGCAGGTCTGGAAAGCCGGCGGGCCGTATGACTGGGGATATGCGGAGCTGCTGGCCTTCGGTTCTCTCATGCTGGAGAACACGCCGGTCCGGCTCTCCGGGCAGGACAGCCGGCGCGGCACGTTCAGCCACCGGAACTCGGTGCTCTACGACGAGGTGAACCGCGAGCGGTATTACGTCCCGCTCATGCACATCGCGCCGAAGCAGGAGCGTTTCTGCGTCTACAACAGCCCGCTCTCGGAGTATGCGGTGCTCGGCTTCGACTACGGGTATTCGATGGATTTTCCCTCGATGCTCTGCATCTGGGAGGCCCAGTTCGGCGACTTTGTCAACGGTGCCCAGATCATCATCGACCAGTTCATCGCGTCCGCCGAATCGAAGTGGCGGCGGCCGAGCTCGATCGTGATGCTCCTTCCCCATGGCTACGAGGGCCAGGGCCCGGAGCATTCGAGCGCAAGGCTGGAACGCTTTCTCCAGCTCTGCGCCGAGGACAACATGCAGGTCTGCAACCTCACGACTCCCGCGCAATATTTTCATGCGCTGCGCCGCCAGATCCACCGCGGGTTCCGCAAGCCTCTCGTCATCATGACCCCGAAGAGCCTCCTGAGATCGGAGGACGCCGTCTCGCGCACGGAGGATTTCACGAACTCCCGGTTCTTCGAGATCCTCGACGACAGGTCCGTCACAGATCCTGAAAAGGTCACGCGGATCGTCTTCTGCTCGGGCAAGATCTGCTACGACCTCATGCGCGGACGCAGGGAAGCCGGGCAGGAGGAGACGACCGCGATCATCCGCATCGAGCAGCTCTACCCGCTCTATGCGGAAAAACTCGTGCGCATCGTCAGGCGCTATCCGAATGCGCGCCGCTACGTCTGGTGCCAGGAGGAGCCCGAGAACATGGGCGCGTGGAATTTCATCGCCCCGAAGATCGCGGGCCTCGTCGGTTCGCTGATCGGCTACGCAGGCCGCCCGGAGAGCGCCAGCACCGCGGCCGGATCGCTCGGCACCCACAAGGCCCAGCAGGCCGCGCTGGTCAAACAGGCGTTCGAGGTGTAAATCCCATCCCGATGAATATCGAAGTGAAAGTCCCTGCCGTCGGAGAATCGATCTCCTCCGGCGTCCTCTCCGTCTGGCACAAAAAAGAAGGCGACATGGTCCGCAAGGACGACATTCTTTTCACGCTTGAGACCGACAAGGTTTCCCAGGAGGTCACCGCTCCCGAAGCGGGCATTGTTCACGTCAAGGCGGCCGAGGGGGATGAGGTGAAAATCGGGCAGGTCGTGGCCGAGATCGAGCCCTCCGCCGTCAAGCCGTCCTCTCCCGAAAAACCGGCGGAGAAAAAAGCCGCTGCGCCGCCGGCCGCAACAGTGCCCGTTCCAGCACCATCTCCGTCCGTTCCCTCCGTGCCGGCCGCGACGTTCTCCTCGATGGCCCCCTCCACGCCGGCCGTTCCGGAATCCCGCGCCGTCCGGAAAAAGCTTTCGCCGCTACGCCGGAAGATCGCCGCGCAGCTCGTCATGGCCCAGCACACGGCCGCGATCCTCACGACATTCAACGAATGCGACATGACAGCGGTGATGGCGCTCCGCAAGGATCTTCAGGAGAAGTTCACCGCGAAACACGGCGTCAAGCTCGGGTTCATGAGCTTCTTCATCAAGGCCGTTGTGGACGCGCTCCAGGCCGTCCCCGCGATCAATTCGCGGATCGACGGCGACGACCTCATCCTCAACAACACGTTCGACATCGGCGTCGCCGTGGGCACTGAGCGGGGGCTCATCGTCCCGGTCCTCCGCGGCTGCGAAAAGATGTCGTTCGCGGAGATCGAGAACAAGCTCGCCCACTACGCCGTCAAGGCCCGCGAGGGCAAGGTCTCGCTCAACGACCTCCAGGGCGGGATCTTCACCATTTCGAATGGCGGCATCTACGGGTCTCTCCTCAGCACGCCGATCCTCAACCCGCCGCAGAGCGGAATCCTCGGCATGCACAAAATCCAGGAGCGCCCGGTCGTCGTGGACGGCAAGATCGTCGCCCGCCCGATGATGTATCTCGCGCTCAGCTACGACCACCGGCTCGTGGACGGCAAGGAGGCCGTAACGTTTCTCATCCGCGTCAAGGACTGCATCGAAAATCCGGTCAGGCTCTTTCTCGACTCCCAATAAAAAAATTCGAAAGGAAAAAGGAACCGTCGGCGGCGCCCTCTTTTTGCATTTTACATTCTTCATTCTAAATTCCTCCCATGAACATCCTCGGCATCGATATCGGCGGCACCGGCATCAAAGGTGCACCCGTGAACGTTGACACCGGAGAGCTCGTCGCCGAGCGCTTCCGCATCCCGACACCGAAGCCCGCGCTACCGAATGCCGTGGCGGATGTCGTGGACGAGATCGCCAGGCATTTCGGCTACTCCGGCCCGGCCGGGATCACTTTTCCCGCCATCGTCAAAAAGGGCGTCGTCTATTCGGCGGCCAATGTCGATGAATCCTGGGTCGGCACCGACGCCGGAGCCCTCTTCACCAATCACCTCGGGGGCGCTGTCACTGTGGTCAACGACGCCGATGCGGCGGGCATCGCGGAAATGCAGTTCGGAGCGGGACGCGGCCGGAACGGCGTGGTCATCCTGCTCACGTTCGGCACCGGCATCGGGTCGGCAATCTTCAACGACGGCAGGCTCCTCCCGAACTCGGAATTCGGCCACCTCCAGATGCGCGGCAAGGACGCCGAGAAGCGCGCCTCCGAAAAGGTGCGCGAGGAAAAAGACCTCAGCTGGGAGGAGTGGGCGGACCGGGTCAGCGAATACCTCGCGGAGCTCGAAAAGCTGTTCTCCCCCGACCTCTTCATCATCGGCGGCGGCGTAAGCAAAAAATCCGAGAAATTTCTCCCGTTCCTCACCTCGAAAACCGAGGTCCTTGTCGAGGCGGCTCAGATGAGAAACGAAGCGGGCATCATCGGCGCAGCATGCCTCGCCGCGCGTCCGCTAGGCATGGACCTGCCTGCGATCTGAGCATCGGCCGGCCGGTGAGGATCGCGCCGATTCGATCAGAAAATGAACTGCCCCCCCATGAAGTCCTTCAGCATTCTCCTTTTTGCTCTCGGCATCCTTGAAGGGTTCCTCCACGCCGGCGAGCCGGCGAAGCCGAACATCCTCATCATCCTTGCCGACGATCTGGGCTATGCAGACCTCGGCTTTCAGGGCGCGAAGGACATCCCCACCCCTCATATCGATTCGCTTGCCGGAAACGGCGTGCGCGCCACCTCCGGTTACGTCAGCTCCTGCATGTGTTCGCCAAGCAGGGCGGGGCTGATCACGGGCCGCTCGCAATCGCGTTTCGGCCATGAAATCAACTGGGAACCGGAGCCCGGCACGGAGGCAAACGGACTCCCGCTGACGGAAAAAACGATGGCCGACCAGCTCGGCGCCGCGGGATACCGCACGGGCGCGGTCGGCAAGTGGCACCTTGGGGAATCCCCCCAATTTCACCCGAACCGGCGCGGATTCGAGGAATTCTTCGGCTTTGTCGGCGGCTCGCACCACTACTTTTGCGACCAGCTTAAAGAGGTGGCTCCCGATGCGAGAAACAGGTTTTTCATCAGCCCGATTGAGCGCAATGGCAAGCCGGAAAAAACCACCGGCTACCTCACCGCCGTCCTCGGTCGGGAATGCTGCGATTTCATTCACCGCCACAAATCCGAACCGTGGTTTCTCTACGCCGCATTCAACGCTCCCCACGTCCCGTTGCAGGCGACACCGGAGCTGCTGGACCGCGTCAAAGATATCTCCGATCCGCAACGCCGGACCTACGCGGCCATGGTCTGCGGCTTCGATGATGCCGTCGGAGAAATTCTCGATCAGCTCCGCACCGACGGACTGGAGGAACGCACCCTCATTTTCTTTTTGAGCGACAACGGCGGCCCGCTCGACCGCAACGGCTCCCGCAACGACCCGCTGCGGGGCGAGAAGGGAAAGATGTGGGAGGGCGGCATCCGCGTGCCGTTTCTCGTGCAATGGAAAGGCCGCCTCCCCGCAGGAAAAACCTACGACCGCCCGGTCAGCAGCCTCGATATCCTGCCCACCGCCCTGGCCGCTGCCGGAGCAAAAAACATTTCCGGCAGCCCTCTCGACGGGGTCAACATCCTGCCGTTTCTCAGCGGCAGCCTCCCGGGCGATCCCCACCAGTTTCTGTTCTGGCGGATGACGCCACGCGGCATCTGGGCCGTCCACAGCGGTGACGACAAGCTGGTGATGCAGAAAACTCCCGCCCCGACCCTGTTCAACCTCGCTGCCGACCTTGGGGAAACCACCGACCGTTCCCTCGAGCGGGCCTCCCGCCGCAACGAACTGCAAACCGCCTTCGACGCCTGGAACGCCTCCCTGCCCGCCCCGCTGTGGGGGGAAGAGTGATCACGAGCCCCCCTCCCAAGGAACAAGTTTTTTCTGTTTTTGCTCGCCACAGCCGACCGTCGAAATTTATCGTAGAAGGTTCCATTTCTTCCATTCCAATGAAAACCAAACGATCCACGAAACCTTCCGCCAAACCCGCGCCGGAGCGCGGGAAAGTCATGAACGGGGCGGAGATCCTCGTCGAGTGCCTTGAGCGCGAGGGCGTGGACGTGATTTTCGCCTATCCCGGGGGCTGTTCGATGCCGATGCACCAGGCGCTCACGAAGACGAAGAAGATCCGCACCATCCTTCCCCGCCACGAGCAGGGCGGCGTGTTTGCCGCGGAGGGTTATGCGCGGGTGACCGGCCGGGCCGGGGTGTGCATGGCGACCTCGGGTCCGGGGGCGACCAATCTCGTGACCGGAATCGCCGATGCCTTCATGGACTCGATCCCGCTCGTGGCGATCACGGGCCAGGTGCCTCAGGAGATGATCGGGCGCGGTGCGTTCCAGGAGACCGACGTGTTCGGGATGACGCTGCCGATGGTCAAGCACAGCTACCTCGTGTGGGACATCGACGAGATCCCGCGCATCGTGAAGGAGGCTTTCCACATCGCGCAGTCCGGCCGGCCGGGACCCGTCCTCATCGACATTCCGAAAAACATCCAGAACGCGACAACACAGCCGGTTTTTCCGAAGACCGTGAACCTGCGCGGCTACAAGCCGGAGAAGAAGGCGGACGACGCAACCCTCCGGGAGATCGTCGGCATGCTCGAACACGCGAAGAAGCCGATGATTTACTGCGGCGGCGGCGTGCTTTCCGGGAGCGCCTCGGCGGAGCTGCTGGAATTCGCCGAGCGCACCCAGATCCCGGTGGCGACCACGCTCATGGGCATCGGCTGCTTCCCGGAGACCCATCCGCTCTCGCTCAAGTGGCTGGGCATGCACGGGACAGTTTATGCCAACAATGCGGTGAACGAGGCGGACCTCCTGCTGGCCATCGGCGTGCGGTTCGACGACCGCGTGACCGGAAAGGTCGAACATTTCTGCGAGCACGGCACGATCGTCCACATCGACATCGACAACTCGGAGATCAACAAGAACAAGCTGGTGCGTCTCCCGGTGCTCAGCGACCTCAAATACGCGCTCGGGCGTTTGAACAAGATGCTCGACCAGGCCGGCTTCAAGCGCCTGGCCAAGGGTCAGGGCCGCTACGCCGACTGGTATCGCCAGATCGCGAAATGGAAGGCCGCGCATCCGCTCAGCTTCAAGGACACGCCGGATACCATCCAGCCGCAGCACGTCATCCGGGAGCTCTGCGACCTCACCAAGGGGAATGCGATCATCACCACGGGTGTGGGCCAGCACCAGATGTGGGCGGGCCAGTTCTACAACTTCACGAAGCCGCGCACGTTTGTGACATCCGCCGGGCTCGGCTCGATGGGGTTTGGACTTCCCGCCGCCCTGGGCGCAAAAGTCGCCCGGCCGGACAAGGAGGTCATCGACATCGACGGCGACGGATCGTTCCTGATGAACGTCCAGGAACTTGCGACCGCCCACATCGAGGGGATCGCCGCCAAGGCGATCATCCTCAACAACCAGCACCTTGGCATGGTGGTGCAGTGGGAGGACCGCTTCCACGGCGGCAACCGCGGCCACACCTTCCTCGGCGACCCGAAGGATCTCAAGCGCATCTATCCGGACTATGTCCAGCTCTGCAAGGGCTTCGGCGTGACCTGCGAACGGGTGCTCCACAAAAAAGATCTCCGCGCCGCGATCCAGCGCCTGCTCGATTCGAAGGAGGCTTACGTCCTTGACGTGATGACCCCCTACACCGAACACGTGCTCCCGATGATTCCGGCTGGCAAAACCTACCGGGACATCATCGTCGAGTAGGCTTTTCGAGATCGCCGGGCCAGAGACCCTCCTTTGCTGGCAGGGGCGGGCGGGGTGTTAGAGCAAGGGGCGGATGATTGAAGAGTAAATCAGCCATCCAGCAGCACAGACAAGAAACGCAATAAAGGCATACTGCACCGACTTGGACAGTGGCTTTCCTTGCGGATCGTAGTCCCATACATCTGGATCTGTTCCCGTGGGAAACGGCAGAGTGGCCAATATCTGCTTTGCTTCGCTGATATATTGCTCATCAACACGGATGACAAACCAGACTCCCGGTCCGCCTGACGGCATTGCTGGCAATGCTTCAACCACCGCGGACAAAGTCTCCTGGCTGGTAAAATGTGGCACGCCGGCCGACTTGAGGCAATCAACGGCCATATCGAAGACATACATCTTACCGGTTCTCAATATTGTTGTGCTTCCGTCGCTCATCGTAAGCTCTCGAGTTGATAGTTGTCTGGTGGCCAACGTCCCCGATCACCTGCTACCACTCGCTTTTGCCTGCTCCGCAGGCGACGTGCCAAAAGTGCCGGAGGCACGGTGGTTAGAGGCATCGTTAGGTATTTTTTGTTTTGTCTGAAATGCCTGGACGAGTGCGTTTGACTGCTCGAATAGTCGATAAGCTGGTGCGATAAAAGAGCCAGAAGCAAACTGCTAAAAATAGTCCGGTCGTGAGCGCCTTCTGGCTGGCCCCATGCTCATCTAGATACGGCTTAAACAACGTGGCCACAATGGCGATAAGGATGATTAGACCAGCGGTGCTTACTGTGCTCCGGATGGCGATACCCAACGCTATTCTGTTGTCGTTCATTTTTTCTGCCTAACGAGCGATGGTGTTACTGCTGATCCTGAGGCGAGAACCCCGGATCAGCCGGTGCTGCCACAGAAGGAAGCTGCCGCTCCCGGGGATTCTTTTTCCGGGGATCCCCTTCGCGAGGCGGCTTGGGTTTCCGAACGGCTTCAAGTCCCCGCTTGGCATAATCCACCACGTGTCCCTGATGGATGAGCCAGGAGAGGTCGGATGCGAGCGCCGACTCGCGGGCGGCCTCATCCGCCGGAGCCGTGCGGGCGGCAAGAAGCGCCTTCCACTGCTCCGGCCGCGGGACGGCGGGATGGGATTCGAGGTAGTCGAGGATTGTGGAGAGTCCTTCGGCGACAGGGGAAGCGGTGCGGTCGAGATAGCGCGGGCGCGCGACCGACACGTAGGTGATGTTTTCGTGGGCTTTGAAAATCTGGAGACCCGCCGCCGCGAATCCCTGTCCGATGATGTGCGCAAGGGGCAGAGGAAACCGCCTCAGGTCGGCCACCGCGCGATTCGCCAACTGACGCACTCCGGTGGCGGAGGCCCCGAGCGCGGCTGTGCCGGAAATTTCGACAGGGCTGGCCGCAGGCGTGAGAAGCGACCCGGCGTGAGTCGCACGGAAGTGGGCTTCGACCGCCGCCAGATCGGCGAACTTGACCGTTCCCTCGTCCGGGGTTCCGGCGGGATAAAATTCGTCCTTCGAGCTCTGGCTTTCCTTCCATTTCTCGATGAACTCCGGTTCGCGGACCATCTGGACCCGGCTCTTGAAGGCCTCGAACGGGACATTGCGGAAACGCGATGCATGAACCTCGCGGAGACGGCGCTGGTAATCATGATGGTTCGGCGGTCCGAGGATGATGTCGCCGGAAACGGCGATGCACGAAAAGGAACCTTTGGGAGGATCCACGGTGACCCGCTCCCGGCGGTAGAATTTGTCGAGATGGCGGGAGAGGATGTGCTGGACGGCCTCCTTTTCAGAGGTCCAGAGGCTGCCGTCGAGCTCCAGTCGGAAAAGTGCCGGAGCGTGGGCGGAGTCGCTGCGGAACTCCAGCCGGTAGCGCTCGGGCTTCTCCAGAATGAGCATGGCCAGATCGAAAAGCGGGTAGGCCTTGCCGCTGGATTTGATCTGCCTGGCGAGCCCGTCGATGCCGCGCGGATCGGGGATCAGGGTCGCATTCCACCCGCTCAGAGGGGGTGGCACGGGCGGTCCCTGCTCGCGCGGATCGCGCCGGCGGCTGTCCTCGGGACGCTCGCGCCGGCGGTCGTTGCGGTCGCGGGGGCCTCCCCTCTGGCGGGAGTCGCGCTGCCGGGGATCCGGACGGTCCGTGCGGCGTTGAGGGCCTCCGGGCCGGCGGCTGTCCCCGCGCCGGGGACGCTCCTCCTCCCGATGGCCGAATTTCTCCGCAATCCGGGAGTGATCGGCTGACGCATCTGAGGCTTTCGCCCAGTCAGGCAAAAAGCTTTTCGCAAGGTCCATCCCGGAAAAAACCGGCTCCGACGAAGTGGTGTCGCTCATGGTGTGGAAGAGGCCCGATGATTGCGGGCGGGTTCCGGCAGGTTATTTCCGGGGTGGTTTGGGTGCTGCAGGAGTCGGGGTTGGCTGGGGGCGATCCATGGCGATCAATTCGGACACGGTTACAAACTTGAAGCCTTTTGCCAGCAGGCCATCGATGACGTCCGGCATCGCAGCCACGGTGGTGGGATGAATGTCGTGCGAGAGCACGATCGACCCGGCTTTTGTGTTTTTCAGGATCTCGCTCGTCACATGGGAGGAATTCCGGTTTTTCCAATCGAGGGGATCCACGTCCCACATCACCACCTTCAGGCCGAACTCCTCGTTCAGGCGCTTGGTAATCGCGGAGTTCGTGGAACCGTAGGGAGGGCGCACGGTTGACGGTTTTTTTCCGGTCAGATTTTCGATCGCCGTGCTGGTCTGGTTCACCTCCGAGGCGACACCCGCACCCCCGGCTTTTGTGAAGGCTTTGTGATCGTAGCTGTGGTTGCCGATCTCATGCCCCTCGGCGGCGGCGCGCTGGAGAACCTCCGGGTTTGCCTCCACGCACTGGCCCAACACAAAAAACGTCGCCTTGACGCCCTTCTCCTTGAGGATGTCCAGCAGCTTGGGAGTCAGGGTCGCATGCGGACCGTCGTCGAATGTCAGCGCGATATACGGCCCATCCACGTTGCACGAATTGTAGCTCTGCCGGTTGGAGCCGGCTTGCGGAACGGCCGCCGGAGCCGTCATCGGAGGAGTCGAATCGCCTGCGGCCGGGGCATTCGTGCCCGAGGAAGGAGCCTCATCACCCGGCGGGACAACAACCACCTGCGGCTGCTGGGATGGTTGCGTATGGGCGGATTGGCATCCGACTGCGAGAAAGCCGGCGACAACCGGGATGACAAGCCTGGGACGTGATTTCATTTGATGCGGGTCAGTCCGGACCTATCGCACAAATCTTTCCAAAATCACACCAAGATTTTTGACGGTTGCTTCCGGCCAGAGATCGCGCGGAGTGATCAGCGCGGCATCGAGGCTGCGGTGCTCCGGCCAGGCGGGCTCCATGGGAACTTTGGGGATGGCCACGGAGAGAATTTCCTTTGCAGCAGCAACGTTTGCGTGCAGGTGGGCGATCACAGCGTCCGCCGTCACCGGCTCCTCATCGGTCTTCCAGCAGTCGTAATCGGTGATCATGGCCAGAGTGGCCAGGGCGATTTCGGCCTCCCGGGCGAGTTTTGCCTCCGGGAGGTTTGTCATGCCGATGACGTCGAAGCCGAGCTGGCGGTTGGCGAGCGATTCGGCGCGGGTGGAAAAAGCCGGGCCGTCCATGTTGACATACGTTCCGCCATCGTGAAATTTCTTTCCCGCCTCCGCACAGGATTCGGCCAGGATTTTCCGGAGGCCGGCGCTGACCGGTTCGGCAAAGGAGGGATGGGCGACAATCCCGTTCCCGAAGAACGTGTGCAATGCGCGGCCGCTCATGCGGTCGAAAAACTGGTCCGGGAGCACGACATCGCGCGGACGGTATTTTTCCTGAAGGCTTCCGACCGCGGTCACGCAAATGATCCAGCGCACTCCAAGCGAGCGCAGTGCCCAGATGTTGGCCCGGTGGTTGATTTCGTGGGGCGCAATCCGGTGGCCGCGCCCGTGGCGGGGAAGAAAATACACCGGCCTTCCGTGGAGCGTGCCGCCGATGATCACATCCGAGGGAGGGCCGAACGGCGTGGGGACGACGACATCGGCCACTTCTGAAAACCCCTCGATCTGGTAGAGCCCGCTCCCGCCGATGATGCCGATCGCGGGCGCGCTCATTTCTGCTTCGCCCTGGATTTGAATCCGCGCGGCTGGAAGTCGCTTCCCTCGCCCCCGAGGTCGGTACTTTCAAGGAGCCCGAGAAACTCGCGGAGCGCGGGAGTTCCGGCGGAGGACTTCTTCACCAGGGTTCCGAGCGGGCGCCACATTTCCTCGTCGGAAAGCTCCAGACACACGAGCTGGCCGGTCTCCACCTCCGAACGCACCGAGGTCCGCGGGACAATCGAAACCGCGCTCTCGATCTCGACCGCACGCTTGACGGTCTCAATGTTGTCGAATTCGAAAGCCACCTTCACGCGCGCTCCCGTCTGCCTCAGCTGGCGGTCCACCTCGCGACGGGTCGGAAGATCCGGCTCGAATGCGATGAATTTTTCGCCGCCCAGATCGGAAAGGGAAATATTCCTGCGGGGGGCAAGCGGGTGGGACGGGGCGCAAATAACCACCAGGCGGTCGCGCCAGAAGACCGAGGCGGTGACCCCGCGCCGGGAAGCCGGATACGCAACCAGGCCAACGTCCGCCCGGTTCTCCTGCACCGCCGCATACACCTGGGCCGAACGGCGGTAGTCCACCCGGACATCCACAAGGGGAAATTCGCGGCGGAACCGCTTGAGATACGGCGGCAGTTCGTGGAGCCCGATGCTGAAAATCGTCGCGATGCGCAGCTCCCCGGAGACGACCTCCTGAAGCTTCTGCATCCGGGTGCCGAGCTCGTCGTAGGCGCCAACGATATCCCTGCTGGACGCGAGAAAGGCCTGGCCCTCGGGCGTCAGGCAGAAAGCCCTCCGGCCCCGGTCGATCAGACGCACCTGAAACTGCTCCTCGATCGAGCGCACCTGCTGGCTCACCGCGCTCTGCGTGATTCCATTCCGCTCGGCGGCTTTGGAAAAGCTTTCCGTGTCCGCCAAATCGCAGAATACTTTGAATGTTTGAATTTGCATTCGACTCCTCGGTGATAAGTTAATCTAATATCCGCAGGAAATACCAGAACAGATTTACTAATGCCAATCATTGAAAAAAACCTGGAATCGATCCTCACGAGAATCCGGTCGGCCGCAGAGCGCGCCGGCCGCGACCCCGCGGGCGTGCGTCTCGTGGCGGTCTCAAAGACCCACCCGGCGGAAGCTGTCCGACATGTTCTCGACACGGGGCAGCGTGTGTTCGGCGAGAGCAAGGTGCAGGAAGCAGCGGGGAAAATCCCCCTCCTGCCGCGCGACCTGGAATGGCATTTCATCGGCCACCTCCAGACAAACAAGATCCGCAAGGCGCTTCCGCTCTTCCGCCTCTTCCATGGCGTGGACAACAGCGGGCTCGCGGTCCAGATGGACCGCATCGCGGGCGAATGCGGATGTTCTCCAAAAATTCTTCTCGAGGTGAATGTCTCCGGCGAAGGCACAAAGTTCGGGTTCCGCCCGGAAGCCTTGAAGGCGGAGCTCCCGGGGCTCCTGGCTCTTCCGCGGATTCAGGTGGCTGGCCTGATGACCATGGCCCCGTATGCCGCGGATCCCGAGGCCTCCCGCCCGTATTTCGCCACACTCCGGCGGCTGCGCGACGAGCTGGAACAGCACGCAGGCACCCCGCTTCCCGAGCTCTCGATGGGCATGAGCGCGGACTTCGAACAGGCGGTGGCCGAGGGGAGCACGCTGGTCCGCATCGGAACCGCGATCTTCGGAGACCGCCCGCGGAAAATCACTGCGCCGGATCTGTAAAAATCTTGTTTTACATCATGTCCTGCCACGCAGTAACCTGTTATTAGAAGTTCTAATATAGAAATCCAACCACTATGAAACCCGTCCTGTTCAACAACACCGTGCTGCGCGATGGCCATCAATCCATGGCGGCCACCCGAATGAAAACCAGCCAGATGCTGCCCGCCGCGCCGATCCTGGATTCGATGGGTTTCGGGATGCTGGAGACCTGGGGCGGGGCGACGATCGACACTTCGCTGCGCTTCCTCGGGGAGCAGCCGTTCGACCGCGTGCGCGAGCTGCGCAAGGTGGCTCCGAACACCCCTCAGGGGATGCTTCTGCGCGGGCAGAACATCGTCCAATACAAGTGCTTTCCCGACGATGTGGTCGAGCTGTTCGTGAAGTGCACTGCGGATGCGGGCATCGAGGTCTTCCGGATTTTTGACGGCCTCAACGATCCCCGCAACCTCGCCCCCGCGATCGCGGCGGTGCGGAAGGCGGGCAAGGTCGCGCGCGGCGAGATCTGCTACACGACGAGCCCGGCCCACACGGTCGAGGCCTTCTTGAAGTTTGCCGGCGAGCTGAAGGAGATGGGCTGCGACCAGATCGCGATCAAGGACATGTCTGGCGTCATCACCCCGCGGGTCGCCGGGGAGCTTGTCTCCGGGATCACGAAGCTCACCGGCCTGCCGGTCACCCTCCACAGCCACGAAACCGCGGGGCTCGCAGCCGCCTCGTATGTCGCCGCGACCGACGCCGGTGCCTACGCGGTCGAGACCTCGATCACGCCGTTTGCCAACGGCACCTCCCAGCCGGACACGCTCCGCATGCTCGCCCTGCTCGACAACAACCCCCGCCAGCCGAAGCTCGACCGCAAAAAACTCGCCGAATTGCGCGAGTATTTCACGAAGGTTTACAAGGAAATGGCCGCGTTCACATCGCATGCAAACGAGGTCGTGGACAGCGACACGCTCGTCTATCAGGTTCCCGGCGGCATGCTCTCGAACTTCCGCGTCCAGCTCAAGGACATGAACATGGCCGACCGCATCGATGAGGTGCTCGCCGAGATCCCGCACGTCCGCGAATGCCTTGGATGGGCGCCGCTCGTCACCCCGATTTCCCAGATCGTCGGCACCCAGGCGATGCTCAATGTCAAATTCGGCCGCTGGAAAAATTTCTCGCCGGCCGCGATGGACATCGTCCTTGGCAATTACGGAAAGACACCCGCGCCGGTGGACAAGGAAGTCCTCGCCCTTGCGGAAAAGAACACCGGCAAGCCGCCGATGACCACCCGCCCGGCGGATTCGCTGAAGCCGAATGTGAAGAACCTCCGCAAGCAGCTTGCCGAGAAACAACTCCCGACCACCGACGAGGCGGTCGTCCTCTTCGCGATGTTCCCGATGGAATACGAGAAGCTGATCAAAAACCCCGGCTCGATCGTGGACCCCGCCGCAACAAAGAAGCCCGCCGCGCAGGACGCTGCCGAGCCGGCTCACCGCCCCACCGGACGCCAGCAGCGGCTCCTCGTCACCGTGAACGGAAAAACCAGCGAGGCCCTCGTCGAGGAGGTTCACTAAGAAGTTTTCAGTGCTCAGTATTCAGTTTTCAGCAACTCCCGTATCAGCCCTATTTGACCTATCAGCCCTATGAAACTCTCTCTCGATGAATTTCCCGCAGCGACTTACGAGGAGTGGCGTCACGCCGCCGAGGAGTCGCTGAAAGGCGCGCCTTTCGACAAGAAGCTGGTCACCTCCACGCCGGAGGGGATCAAGCTCCAGCCGATCTACCGCAAGGAGGATCTGGCCGCGCTCGGGTTGCCGGAGGCATGGCCCGGACTCCCGCCGTTTGTGCGCGGATCCGCGGCGGCGGGATTCAAGGCGAGGCCGTGGCTCATCGCGCAGGAACTTCCCTATGGATGCCCGGAAAAATTCAACACGGCACTGAAGGGCGACCTCATGCGCGGGCAGAATTCCGTGGCGGTGCTGCCGGATGTCGCGACCCGTCACGGGCTGGATCCCGACGAGGCCGCATGCGGCGAAGTCGGCGAATGCGGGCTTTCACTCGCAACGCTCGATGACGCCAGCCGCGCCTTCGCGGGAGTGGATTTGAATGCGGCCCCCGTGCTGGTCTTTGCCGGAGCCAGCTCGCTCCCGATGGCCGGACTTCTCCAGGCGGTTTCCGGCGACAAGGGATTTTCCGGAGCCGTGCTCGCCGACCCGCTGACCGAATGGGCGCGGGATGGAAAGCTCGATCTTTCGCTTGATGACGCGCTCGCCGAACTCGCCACAGTCTCGAAGTGGGCGGCTGGAAAGCCGGTCCGCACGGTGGGGATCCAGGCAAACCTCTGGGCCGATGCCGGCGGAACCGCCGTCGAGGAACTGGCTTTCGGACTCGCGACGG
Organism: uncultured Chthoniobacter sp.; assembly: GCA_964431635.1. Classification (GTDB taxonomy): domain Bacteria; phylum Verrucomicrobiota; class Verrucomicrobiia; order Chthoniobacterales; family Terrimicrobiaceae; genus QYQL01. The sequence continues at coordinate 41,226 of CAYSKK010000016.1, forward strand.
GAGCCGCTTATTTCCGCGCGCTCGCCACGGCGGGAATTCCGGATGACGAGATCGCGCCGCGCTTCGTGATGGCGCTCTCGCTGGGCTCGAACCTCTTCATGCAGATCGCAAAGATCCGCGCGGCCCGCCTTCTCTGGGACCGGATCGTCGAGGCCTTTGGCGTCAAGCCCTCGCCTCTCTTCATCCACGGACGCAGCAGCATTTTCAACAAGTCGGTCCTCGATCCCCACACGAACATGCTCCGCGCCACCGCGGAAGGGTTCGCCGGAGTCATCGGGGGCGTGGACAGCATGCATGTTGCGGCATTCGACGAGCCGGTCCGCACGCCGGATGAATTCTCAACGCGCATCGCCCGCAACATCCACGTCATCCTTGCCGAGGAATGCGGTTTCGCCGAAGTCGCCGATGCGGCCGGCGGATCATGGTATGTGGAATCGCTCACCATCGAACTCGCGAAAAAAGCCTGGGAGCTGTTCCAGGAGGTCGAGAAGCGTGGCGGCATGGCGGTTGCGCTCCGCGAGGGCTTTCCCCAGCAGGCGGTCGCCGCAAATGCCAAGGCCCGCCTCGATGCGGTCTCAAAGCGCCGCGAGGCTGTCCTCGGGGTCAACCTCTTCCCGAACCCCTCGGAAAAACCGCTGGCCCCGAACCCGGATGATTCACAGAAGAAATTCGCCGAACGCTCGAAGCGCATCGCCTCTGTCCGCAAAGGCGGCGTGAAGCTCGGATCCGCAACGGTCGGGGAGGTTGCCAAAGCCTTCCAAGCCGGTGCCACGATCGGCGAGATCAGCAAGGCCCTCTCACGCAAAGGAGCCTCCGTCCCGGAAATCCAGCGCGTGCGCGTCCTCCGCGCCGCAGAGGGCTACGAGGCGCTCCGCGCCGCCGCTCAGCCGAATCCGCCTCAGGTCTGGCTCGCCAAGTTCGGCCCGCCGAAGCAATCGAAAGCCCGTGCGGATTTCTCCTCGGGCTTCTTCGCTGCGGGCGGCTACGATGTCCGTCAGGAAACCGCCGGAGCCAAATCGGTGGACGAAGCGCTCGCCCAGGCCGTCGCCTCAAAGGCTCCGGTCGTCGTCCTCTGCTCGACGGACGACACGTATCCGGAGATCGTCCCCGCCTTTGTTCCGGCGCTGAAAGCCAAAATGCCCGGTGTAAAAATCATCCTCGCGGGATATCCCGCCGACCAGATCGACGCCCACAAGGCCGCGGGCGTGGACGACTTTATCCATCTCAAGGTCGATTGCCTCGCCTTCCTCACCAATCTCCAAAAGGAACTCAAATGAAATGCCCTGACTTCACACAAATCGATTTCAGCCCGGAACCAGCGGCAAACGCTTCCGAGTGGGAAGCCGCCTTCAATGCCGAAACCGGAAAAACGCCCGCCCACGCCGTCTGGACGACGAACGAAGCCATCCCGGTGAAACCGGCCTACGGCCCGGCAGACCTCGCCGATTGCAAGCACCTCGACTACACCGCCGGTGTGGCTCCATTCCTGCGAGGACCCTACGCGACGATGTATGTTCAGCGCCCGTGGACGATCCGCCAATACGCCGGGTTCTCGACGGCGGGGGAATCGAACGCGTTCTACAAGCGCAATATCGCGGCCGGACAGCAGGGCCTCTCGGTTGCTTTCGATCTCGCCACCCACCGCGGCTACGACTCCGACCACCCGCGCGTCGTCGGCGACGTGGGCAAGGCGGGGGTCGCCATCGACTCGATCCTCGACATGAAGATCCTCTTCGGCGGCATCCCGCTGGACAAGATCAGCGTCTCGATGACGATGAACGGCGCGGTCCTCCCGGTCCTCGCATTCTACATCGTCACCGCGCTGGAGCAGGGCGCGACGCTCGATCAGCTCGCTGGCACGATCCAAAACGATATTTTGAAGGAATTCATGGTGCGGAACACCTACATCTATCCGCCCGCCCCCTCGATGCGCATCATCGCGGACATCTTCGAGTTCACGTCGCAGAAGATGCCGAAGTTCAACTCGATCTCGATCTCGGGCTACCACATGCAGGAAGCCGGCGCGACCGCCGACCTCGAAATGGCCTACACGCTGGCGGACGGACTGGAGTATCTCCGCACCGGCACCGCCGCCGGGCTCGACATTGACGCGTTTGCACCGCGCCTCTCGTTCTTCTGGGCGCAGGGGAAAAACCTCTTCATGGAAGTCGCCAAGATGCGCGCCGCGCGCGTCCTCTGGGCGAAGATCGTGAAGGGATTCAACCCGAAAAACCCGAAGTCGATGGCCCTGCGCACCCACTCGCAGACGAGCGGATGGTCACTGACAGAACAAGATCCCTTCAACAACATCGCCCGCACGTGCATCGAGGCGATGGCGGCCACGATGGGCCACACCCAGAGCCTGCACACGAACGCGCTCGACGAGGCGATCGCCCTCCCGACCGACTTCTCGGCCCGCATCGCACGCAACACCCAGCTCTTCCTCCAGAACGAGACCGGCATCTGCTCGGTCGTCGATCCCTGGGGCGGCAGCTACTACGTCGAGGCCCTCACCCACGAGCTCCTCGAAAAAGGCTGGGCTCACATTCAGGAGGTCGAAGCCCTAGGCGGCATGTCGAAGGCGATCGAAACCGGTCTGCCCAAGATGCGCATTGAGGAGGCCGCCGCACGCCGCCAGGCGAAAATCGACTCCGGCGTCGAGACAATCGTCGGCGTCAACAAATACCGCCTCGAAAAGGAAGACCCGCTCGACATCCTCACCGTCGACAACACCGCCGTCCGCCACTCCCAGATCGAACGCCTCAAAAAGCTTCGCGCCGAGCGCGACGAGGCCGCCGTCCAGCGCTGCCTCGCCGCCATCACTGCGGCTGCCGAAGACAAGAAAAATGGCAATCTTCTCGCGCTGGCCGTGGAGGCCGCCCAGGCCCGCGCCACCCTCGGCGAAATTTCCGACGCTGTTGAAAAAGTGGCCGGCCGCTACCAGGCGGTCATCCGCTCGATCTCCGGCGTTTACGCTTCATCCTACGGACATATGGACGACATCAAAGCAGTTCGCGCAATGGCCGACGACTTCGAAAAACACGAAGGCCGCCGCCCACGCATCCTCATCGCCAAAATGGGCCAGGACGGACACGACCGCGGCGCCAAGGTCGTCGCCACCGGCTACGCCGACCTCGGTTTCGACGTCGATATCGGCCCGCTCTTCCAAACCCCGGAGGAGACCGCCAAGCAGGCGGTCGAAAACGACGTCCACATCGTCGCCATGTCGAGCCTCGCCGCCGGACACAAGACACTCCTCCCGGCGCTTGTCGCGGAGCTCAAACGCCTCGGACGCGAAGACATCCTCGTCGTCGCCGGCGGCGTCATCCCCGCCCAGGATTACGACTTCCTCCGCCAAAACGGAGCCGTCGCCATCTTCGGCCCCGGCACCAAAATCCCCGAGTCCGCCAAGGAGCTCATCGAAATTCTCAACGCCAGGGCAGCGTAAGACCATCTCTCGACAACAAGGGGCCCCTTTGTAGCCAGGATTCGGATTTTGTCCGGGAATCAGGCGTATAGAAAACGAATCGCATTTGCTCCGTAGAATCCATCGCCTTTCGCACCTCGTTCAGGCCCAAACCCCGTGGCATGGGCATCTTGCCCATGCGAAAAGCCTGGCGACTCATGAGGATTTGCGTGATTCGCGAGCCTCTTCTCCTGATTTCGGCTTCAGCGCACAGGGGGAACGGGCGGCTCGCCTGTTTGGGCGCTGATTCGGCCGACACCGGTAACGGTCTCCACAGAAGAGATGCCCTTCAAATGGGGAGGGGCGGCTCCCCTTTGGAAGCCGCCCCCTTGTCCTCACTCATCCCCATGAGTGAAATTGTTTTCTAATTATTGAGCTTATATCTACTCAGTCCTGTCGGCGGCGGCGGAAGACGACGGCGGTCGTCAGGCCGAAAGCCGCCAGTAGCCAGGCGGTCGGCTCGGGAACCACGTTGAACTGCTGCACAAAACCGTCCACCGTGCCTGTCGCAAAGTCAGCTCCGGTGACCGCAAACGTTCCGTGGTCGATCGTCCACGAAGTGCCGTGGTTTGTGTTGTATTGGGCGAGCGTGTAGTAGTTGTTTCCGTTGTAGGCGATGCCTCCGCCTCCGTCGCCGAGGACCAGATAGTTGTAGGTGGCCGCGTTGACTGAGGATGCGAAGTCGGCGGTTCCTGCGAAGAAGCCGCCGTTGAAGGCGTCTCCCGAGGTGATGCTGGCGACTCCCAGGAAGATGTTGAAGTTGTTGTTCGAGTCGGCGATCGAGGAGAACGGACTCACTGTGTCGGTCAGGTGGAGGACATCGTTCACGCTGGAGGAGGCGTTGTTCCACGTCGGGTTGCCGGTGGCTGTGAGCTCAAAGTTGAAGTCGAGTCCGCCGGCAAAATCCACGGTCGTGCCGGTGAGGATGCCGGGGCTGTTGCCGGGGTTGATCGAGCCCGCTCCGCCGAGGGCACCGCCGATCCGTCCGTTGCCGGCGAGGGCCGCGCCGCTCTGCACATCCACCGTGCCGGTCGCGGCGCTGTTGTCGCCGTTGATGACCAGCGTCCCCGCCGTCACCGTCGTGGCACCGGTGTAGTCCGAGGCGCTGGTAAGAACCAGCGTCCCCGTGCCATCCTTGGTCAAGGCTCCATTCACGCGGGTGGTGCCGGCCACATCGGTGCCGGTGGTGAGAATCCCGCCGATGGTCAGCGTCTTGCTCGTGACCGTGACGGTTCGCGTGGCGCCGGCCGTGCCGATGAAGCTGGTCGAAGCCGCTCCGCTCAAATCCAGGCTGTTGGTTCCATTGAATGTGAAAGACGTCTGAATTTGAAACCCGGAAAGTCCGGTCAGGGCCAGGCTTCCCCCAGAGGTATTATCCAGGCTGCCGGTCGCACTGTTCATCCGCAATGTGCCGGTGCTGAGTGCGGCAGCGTTCCCGAAGCTCAATCGGCTGCCCGGGCCCTCCACTGAAACCACCGTCAAATTCGATGTGATGGTGCTGGTATTGTTGAGCACCAACTCGCCGCCGCCATCAATCCGTGCCGCTACACCTGTTTGCCCTGCGGTGCCATTCGTGCCGAAGTGACCGTTGATAGTCAGCGTCGTGCCAGGGCGACTTGAATATGCGGATTTCCACCCTGAAGTATCAGGTCTTTGCTGGTGGCAAAGCTGGATGTGGTTTTGAACTTCGAATTCTGCTGAACCTCAATGTGGCTCCCCAAGCCCAAATTGGAATCGCTTGCGACAGAAAGGAAACTTCCTCCGCTGATGATCGTCACATTTCCGGTAAACTGGTTGTTTCCCGTGAGTTTCCAATATGTAACCGTCAGACCTGAACCCACATTCAAATCCAAGTTGCCCCCCCCGGTCCCATCGCTGATTACCCCGCTGATCGTGTTGTAATTAGTCCGATTGGCCACATTTGCGTTGCCTTTGATGGTGAGGACGGTGGTGTTTCCGGTTGTCGCATTGCCGCTGATGGCACCCCCGACATTCAACGTCGCTGTGCCCGCTCCCGTGCCATTTTCACTGTTGTTGACGAAACTGTAGGTGCCGCTGCCCGTTCCGGCGGCATTTTCAATCATTATCGGGGCATTTACCGTGATCGTCGCATTCGAGGCGATCAGGGTGACATTATTCGTAATGGTCAAGGCTCCGCCGCTGGTCAGGACGAATTTCGGCCCCCCCGTGCTGCCGATGAAGTAGCTCCCGGTCGCTCCGGTGAAGGTAAGGCTTTTGATGCTTGTGTCGGCGGTGAGGACAATCGGGTTGCTGGACGAGTCGCCCCAAGTGTTGGCAATCGCCGAATTGAATGTAGCCGTGTTGGTTGCTCCTGGAAGCGCTGCTCCGCCCCAGTTTCCACCGGCACCACCACTGCTCCAGTTGCCGTTTGTTACGTTACCGCTCCAAGTCTGATTGGCACCGTATGTGAAGTTCGAAGCGACGAGAAGCGCCCACACTGCCGCGAGCAAACGGGTAAAGTTTGGGGGTTTCATGGGGTTTGGGTGGGGTAGATATCTCTCGACGGTAGAAATATCGCAAAACCACAAGAAAAGAGCAAGGGTTATTTTCTCGCCGCTTAACAAAAAGTCCAAGCGTTTCCTATGGAACAAACCGGGATTTTCCCGGCATTTATCAAAAATGGGAAATGAAATCAGCCTGCGTTTCAGAAGAAGGAAAAATCGGGCTGGGAACGCAAAGGAAGAAGGGGGTACAGCGAAGAAAGCGAACTTCCGCATTTCACAGGAGGGAGCGGTTGAGTTTCCTCGAATGAACCGAAATTCCGCAGTTGAAAGAAACCACGAAAATCAGAAAGTCACAAATCGCCTGCTGGTGCATTCCTGTTCGTGGTTCCAACTGGGGTTTCCAAGATGAATACCGGGAAAATGCGATGGCCGGCGGGACAGGACTGTCACTCAACCTTTTTGAGCATCTTATCGAAGTCCTCAAGAACCTTCCGTGGGCCGACATATTGGCCGTTGACATAAGATTCGGCGACCAGCTTTCCAGCGGCGTCAAAAATGACGAGGCTTGGGATTCCCGGACCTCCTTTTCCGACGATGGGATTTCCCATTTTAATGGACGAGAATTCGAGAGCGGGCCAGGGCATTTTGTCATCGACCATGTATTCCGCCATCTGGTCCGCGGAGCGGTCGGCACTCACAAAAACGAGTTCGAACAACCCGGCCTTCGGCCTGTTTCGCTTATACCACTTCACGAGGTCGGGAGTGAATGCCCGGCAGGGCCCGCACCAGGAGCCGGAATAATACACCGCGAGATATTTCTTGTCCGCGAGTGGTGCCGGATCGAAGGGAGCGAGCTTTTTGCCGTCCAAGGCCACGAGGTGGGACAGCTTTGCGCCAATGACATTTTCGGTTTTGGGAGTCGTGGAAGGGGTCGGAGACGGAGTGGCAGTCCGGGGAGTCGGGGTGGCCACTGCAACGGCTGCCTGAATTCTTGCCTGATAAGCATCGCGGGCTTCTTTCACTGCGGCAGCTCTGACGAGCAGATCGGTTTCGGCACCGGATATTTCCCGGAGCGCACCACCCACATCCACGGTCACCGTCTCAACACCGACTGCCATGACAGGATACTCCCGGCCGGCAGGAAGCTTGATGGTGCCCGATTGTTTCCCGGAGACAATCACAGGGGCTTCGATCGGAACGGACACAATCACGGTTTTCGGCCAAAGCATGCGGTCGGCGGAAATGGAATCCTGCGTTAACTCCTGCCCGAAGACGACGGCGGTTGCGATCGCAAGAACGAACCCCGGCAAGGCGGATTTCATGCGGGAAAATCTACACCCGTCCCGAGCAGGCGGGCAATTTTTAAAACGAATCTCTTTTCCGCGCCGCAGCCCATGGGTTCAAGCCTGCGGTCTTGATGGCAGGCTGACCGTGAATGTGCTTCCTCTCCTCGGCTCGCTTTCGACACGAATCGTGCCGCCGTGCGCGTCGATGATCGCCTTGGTGATCGCAAGTCCGAGCCCCGCGTGTCCCCTGGCGGATGAACGGGATTTATCCGCGCGGAAAAACCGCTCGAAAACGTGAGGGAGATCCTCCGGCGGGATCCCTTGCCCGGTATCGGAAACGGAAAGCGTCACGGCATCAGTCCCGCCTTCCAGCGAGATCCTCACGCTGCCTCCAGGCCGGTTATATTGAATGGCATTGCTGACCAGGTTGCTGACCGCGCGAGCGAGCTGGCCGGAGTCCCCGATGCATCGCGCAGGAAACAGATCAAGGCGGATGTCACACTCCGCAGCAACCGGCCCCAGAAGCTCGACCGTCTCCCGGACGATGCGTTCCAGGTCGCAGGGTTCTGCGGCGGGCTTCGATCCTGCGGAGGAGTCCAACCGGGCGAGGGTGAGAAGATCCTCGATGATGCCGCGCATCCGCCCGGCGGCCCGCTGGCAGGCTTCGAGGTATTCCCGGTATTCGCCGGCCGGCCGTTCGCGAGTCAGCGCGCTCTGGGTCTGTGCAAGGACAACGGCCACCGGCGTTCGCAATTCATGGGACGCGTCGGCAGTGAACCGCGCCTGGCGTTCAAATGCTCCCTGAAGCTCGGCGAACGTGTGGTTGAGATCGCGCGCGAGAAGACCCAGCTCGCTTTCCGTGTCCGAGGTGTGGATCCGGATCGCAAGGTCTCCGGCGGAAATCCCTGCGGCGGCCGCGCTGATGTCTCCAATCGGCCGAAGCGCGCGCGTGGCAATCCACCATCCCCCGGCAAGCCCCAGAAGAAGCACGGTTCCGCCCGCCCCTGCCAGGAACCAGCCGAAGCGCCGGATCCCGTCCAAATCGGAACGGATGTCGCGACCGACAAGGAGGCACTCCCCGGATGGCGTGTCGTGGTAGCACTCGCGCAATGTCCCGCGGGTCCGGAACACCGGCGGTCCGCGCATGGGATCCGGACGGGGAACACCGGACGGCGCGGACGGCGAATGCATCTCATCGCGGCCATGCCGGAACCATACGACATAGTAGAACGCATCCACGCCCTCGAAGAGGCCCATCTTGCGCTCCGGCAACTGCCATTCCGGAGGAGGCCCCCCACCCGGGGGACGGCCCGGCTCTCCGCGCGGGCGCACCATATCGGAGACGATACCCATCCTCTGCTCGATCTCCTGATCGATCCGGCCCAATTGGTTGGCGCTCTGCAACTGCCACGCAGAGACACCGAACCCGGAAAGCACAAGCACCAGAAGCGCCCCATACCAGAGCTGAAGCCGCCAGCGGATCGAGCGGAAGAATTTCATTCGACGCAGTATCCGTGGCCGCGGCGTGTGGAGATGAATCCCGCTCCGAGCTTTTTGCGGAGGTTCGAGACATGGACGTCGAGGAGATTGGAAAGCGTGTCGTCGTTCTCGTCGAACAGATGTTCGTAGAGCGCGCTGCGCGTGACGGTTTCGCCCCGGTGAAGGGCAAGAAATTCCAGCAGGCCATATTCCCGCGCGGTCAGCGCGACGGGGCTCCCGGATACAAAAACGCTGCGGGCCGCGGTATCGACCACGACCTCTCCGATCTCGATGACGTTGCGCGTCTGTCCCGCAGAACGGCGGATCAGCGCGCGCAGCCGGGCAAAAAGCTCGCCGAGATCGAACGGCTTCACGAGATAGTCATCGGCCCCGGTATCGAGTCCGCGAACCCGGTCGCGCGCGGCATCGCGCGCCGTCAGCATCAGCACGGGGGTTTTCCTCGATTGCCTGAGGCTTCGCAGAACCTCCCAACCATCCATGCGGGGCAGCATCACATCGAGCACGACGGCGTCATATTCGGCATTCTGCACTTTGTAGAGGCCCTCCTCGCCATCGGCGGCGGTGTCCACCGCATAGCCCTCTTCGCGCAGCGCCTTGGCGAGGCCCGTGAGCAGATCCGCTTCGTCTTCGATGAGGAGGATGCGCATGTCTGTGTCGTGATAAGATCAGGCGGATTTGACGGATCGGTCAGATCTTCACAAGGCCTTTGCAGTCCGGATAGCTGGTGCATCCCCAGAATTGCTGGCCGGCGTTTTTGCCGGTCTTGGCGGTGCGAAGGACCGTCGCACCACCGCATTGCGGACAGGCCGGGATGAGTTCTGCCGGATCCGACCGATCTGTCGGATTCTTCCCTTTTCCAGCCCGGTGCGCAATGCGGGCGGTTGCAAGTTGCTCGCTGTAGCCACCGCCCTCCACAAACTGCCGTTCGAGTGCGCCGATCTGGCGGTCGAGCAGAAAGTTCGCCTGGTGGATCAGACAGATCAGCGCGTTGGCCCGCACCGCCGGGTCGGCGTGGTCGAGCCATGGGGCGTAGAGCCCCCAACGCTGGTGGTCGCTGAGATCGGTCAAATCCGTTGGATCCGACAAATCTGCGGGATCGCTGTGCCTTTTCCTGAACTCCTGCGGCACGCGACGCACAGCGCTGGCCTCCCCGGAATCCGGGTTCCACTGGGAGAGCCGGCGATGCCTGAGGAAGTCCTCGTAGTCGAGGAGCAACTCTTCGAGACTCGCACGGGCAACATTCAGCAGGCGCAGTTCAGTTTGCGAGGAAGTCGCAGAGGCGCGGCTGCCCTCGGCGATGTTCTGGCGTCCCGAGCGGGCCGCCTGCACCATCTGGTCCACCAGCCGCGAGCGCGCATCCACGAATTTTTCACAAAACCAAACGGTGGAATCGTAGATGAGCGTCGCCGTCTGAAAGCTGCAGGTATCACGATAGCCGCCGCTGGGTCGGAGCTTCTTCATGCGGCGGAATCGTAACGTCTCCCAGACCGCCGGGCGAGAGGATTTGCGAACGGAAATTTTTCCGCTCCTTCACGTTCTCTTAAGGTTCCTTCGCGTAAGTTTGTGCGCGTGACAACCAAACCAACAAAAGGAAAACCCATGAAAACCATGATAGCAGCCATTGCCCTCACACTCACAATGCCCGCCTTGCGGGCGCAGGATGCCGGGGGTCCGCCACCCGACGCGACCTGCCCGCCACCGGAGGGAGGCCGTCACCACCCTCCGCCGCCGCTCATCGTCGTGCTCGATGCCAACGCCGACGGGGTCATCGACGCCAAGGAAATCGCCAACGCGGCCGAGGCGCTCAAAAAGCTAGACAAAAACGGCGACGGAAAGCTCACGCCCGAGGAAACCATGCCCCCGCGTCCCCCTCACCCTCCCGGTGAAGGAGGAAACCGCCAGGGCGGTCAAAAGCAGGGCGGCGGAAACTGAACGATCCGCGGCTCCACGGCGGCACCCGCCGTGGAGCCCCGGGGAATGGATTCAGATGAAAATCCCCCCCTTTGCGCTCGCTCTCGCGGCGTCAGCTTTTCTGTCGAATGCTTTCCCCGCAGAACAAGCCGGCATGGCCCTGATTCCGGCCGGGGAGTTTGAGATGGGCGATCACCACGGGTTTGTGGATCCGAAGCATGGAGGCGATGAAATCCCCGTGCATCGTGTGCGGCTCGACCCGTTTTTCATCGGCGTCAACGATGTCACGACAAGGGAATACTGCGCGTTCCTGAATTTGGCGCTGTCGCGGAAGCAGATCGAGGTGAGCGATGGAGGGGTCTATCTGGCCGGAGGGACCGATCTGCTCTGCGAGACGCGGGCCATGTCCCCCTACAGCCGGATTGGATGGGATGGAAAATTCTTCGCCGTGCTGGATCACAAGGAGGATCACCCGATGGTCTGCCTCCGCTGGCCGGGCGCGGCGGTCTATTGCAACTGGCTGAGCGCCCGGAAGCATTTGCCGCTCTGCTACGACACCGCGACATGGGAGTGCAACTTGAACAAGAGCGGGATCAGGCTGCCGACCGAGGCGGAGTGGGAATACGCCGCACGCGGTGGAAAGACCGGTCCGTATTTCAATTTTCCATGGGGCGACGACGCGGACGCGGCCAAGGCAAACTGGCCGGAATCGAGCAATCCTTACCGCTCCGGACCCCAGCCGTGGACGACTCCAGTCGGATTTTTCAACGGACACCTCCATCACAAGTCGGATTTCGGGTGGCCCGGCGAGGCGGAGAGCTTTCAAACCGAAAACGGAGCCAACGGATTCGGTCTTTATGACATGTCGGGCAATGTCTGGCAGTTTGTGAACGACTGGTATGAGCGCGGATACTACTCCTGCAGCCCGGCGGAAAATCCTCCGGGGCCGGATCGCGGGAGCCTCATGCCGGATGGCAAGGCCTACCGCGGGATGCGGGGCGGAAACTGGTTCAATGGGGAAAACGGCCACGGCCGGGTCTCGAACCGGAATCCCTCTTACTACCGCGGCCCGCAGGATCCCGACCATCCGTATTACCATCTGGGCTTCCGCGTGGCGCTGCCGGTCGCCGCAGAAAGCCGTCCGGTAAACAAGCCGACACCGGTGAAGGAAGAAGCCGGAAAACCGGCCCGTCCAGGCGGCGATTCCAACCGTCGGAAGCCCGCACAAGAAGGCGGATTCGTGCTCGGCAGTCCGGAAGTGGCGGACGGCGGAACCCTGCCGAGGGACTTCACCGGAGACGGAGAGAGCGCGACACTTCCGCTCGAATGGAAGGGAGCCCCGCCCGGAACGGGAAGCTTCGCGGTCATCATGCATCACATTCCCGGTCAGAACGGCACTCCGAAATGGTATTGGGTTCTCTACAATATTCCGGCAGAGACCCGAAGCCTCCCGCGCAACGTCCAAAATGTCGGGACGTTGGGAAACAACAGCATCAACGACCGCGTCGGCTACGCTCCGCCCCATTCCAAAGGGCCCGGGGAAAAGACCTATATCTACACCATCTACGCCCTGTCATCGCCGCCGGACATCAAAGTTCCTCCGGCGCAGGTCAGCCGCGATGTGCTTCTGGAGGCCATGAAAGACCGGACGCTGGCCACGGCGGAACTCAAGGTTGTCTATTCGCGGCCGGAGGGAGCCACGGGGCAGGAGGAAAACCGCCCGCAGAAAAATGAAGAACGCAGGACACAAAATGTCCAACAGAACGGGAGCCAGGGAAAACCGGAGATGGCGGAAAACAAGACCCCCGCCTCGCCGGATCCCGGCCGGACGGTCGGATTGTTCCTGAACACACCCAAGGCCTTTGCGGGCTACACGCTCTTCGCCCCGAAGCACAACAACGTCATCTACCTGATGAACAACCAGGGCCAGGTCGTCCACCAGTGGAAAAGCGATTACGAGCCCGGGCAGTCGGTTTATTTGAAGCCGAACGGCAACCTGCTCCACTGCTGCTTCACAAAGAACAAGGGCTTCACCAGCGGCGGCGAGGGCGGGCGGGTGGAGGAATTCGACTGGGATGGAAACCTTGTCTGGGAGTTTGAGTATTCAGACGACCAGCACCTCTCGCACCACGACATCGCTCCCCTGCCGAACGGCAACATCCTGATGCTCGTCGTCGAAAAGAAATCCATCGACGAGTGCCTCGCGGCCGGGTTCACGCCGGAGATGCTGCGCGACCGGCAGCTCTTCCCCGACTCGATCATCGAGGTCCAGCCGACGTATCCGAAGGGCGGAAAAATCGTCTGGGAGTGGCATGTCTGGGACCATCTGATTCAGGACTCTGATCGTGCGAAGAAGAATTTCGGCGACGTCGCCGCGCATCCGGAGCTGGTTGACGTCGCCTGCAACGGGCGTCCCGTGCCCGCATTCTGGAACCACATGAACTCGATCGCCTACAACCCGAAGCTCGACCAGATCGCGCTGAGCGTCCGGGGATGCAACGAAATCTGGCTCCTCGACCACAGCACGTCGACAGCCGAGGCCTCCGGCCACGCCGGCGGCAGGCAGGGCAAGGGCGGAGACCTGATTTACCGGTGGGGAAACCCCGCCGCCTACAAGCGCGGCACTGCGGCCGACCGGCAGTTGATCCAGCAACATGACGCGGAGTGGATTCCCGAGGGATCTCCCGGTGCCGGCCACATCACGATCTTCAACAACGGATACGAGCGCGGCTGGTCGAGCATCGAGGAAATTGTCCCTCCGCTGGATGCCAACGGCCGCTATGTCCTGGAATCCGGCAAGGCGTATGGTCCGGAGAAACCGGTGTGGCACTATGAGGACAGGGACAAGTTCTTTTCATCGGAAATCTCGGGCGCCCACCGCCTGCCGAACGGAAACACGCTCATCTGCGCGGGCGTGATCGGAAATCTTTTTGAGGTCACGCCGGGCGGCGAAACCGTCTGGCAATACGTGAACCCGATGGTGCACGGCGGGATCCTCGCGCAGGGGGAACTGCCCGGCAAGGATGTGCGCGGTCACCTCTGGAACGCGGTTTTCAAAGTTCACCGCTACGCACCCGGCTATCCGGGGCTGGCTGGACGGGACCTGACACCGAAGGGCGTCATCGAGCTTCCCGCCTCGGAGAAAACTGGTCTCGACAAGGCGGACGCCCCGGCGGAAGAACGCGGCGGGGGCCGCCCGCGAGAAAACGATCCCCGGAGGCACATACCATGAAATTCCTTCCTTTCATCCTCTTCGCCAGAACGGTACTCGCCGCAGGGCCGGCATATGTCGTCGTCGATACCGGCCAGACCAAATGCTTCGACGAAAAATGCTCCATTGCACCGCCGCAGACCGGTCAGCAGTTTTACGGCCAGGATGCGCAATTTCCCGGGCATCCATTCAGCTACACCATCAGCGGCTCCACCGTCCTTGACAAAACCACCGGCCTGACGTGGCAGCGGAGCCCCGATACCAATGGCGATGGCTCTGTCACCTCCGGGGACAAGCTGACGTGGTCGAAGGCTCAGGAGCTTCCCGCAAAACTCAACGCCGCAAAATCCGGAGGCTTCAGCGACTGGCGGCTGCCTTCGATCAAAGAACTGTATTCTCTCTTCGACGCGCGCGGCATCGATCCCAGCGGGCCGATGGATGCCACCGGGTTGAGGCCGTTCATCGACACGGCGACTTTCGGGTTTGCCTACGGCGACCAGAAGGCGGGCGAACGGGTCATCGACTCGCAATATGCGTCTTCGACAAAGTATGTCGGCAAGGGCGCGCGCGGGGTGGACAAGGTTTTCGGCGTCAACTTTGCCGATGGCCGGATCAAGGGCTACGACCTGAAGATGCCGGGAGGCGCGGAAAAAACGTTCTTCGTGCAATGCGTCCGCGGCAACCCGGCATACGGGAAAAACGATTTCCACGACAACGGCGACGGAACGATCACCGACCGGGCAACCGGTCTGACATGGTCGAGGGAGGACAGCGGAAAGGGAATGAACTGGAAGGACGCCCTCGCGTGGGTCCAACAGAAGAACGCGGAACATTTCCTCGGCCATGACGACTGGCGGATGCCGGACATCAAGGAGCTGCAAAGCATCGTGGACTACACCCGGTCGCCGGACACGACCCGCTCGGCCGCGATCGATCCGGTTTTCAGCTGCTCGAAAATCACGAACGAGGACGGGAAGGCGGACTTTCCCTTTTTCTGGAGCGCGACAACGCACGAAGGATTCCGCGGCGGCGAGGCCGCAATGTATATCGCCTTCGGGCGGGCCTCCGGATGGCTTTCCCCTCACCCGCCGGGCGCGATGCCCGGTCCTCCGACCGGAGGCCCGGATGGGGGGCGCCAGCCGCCGCCAAATGGCGGGGGATTCCACTTCGGCGATGTCCACGGCGCAGGAGCACAACGGAGCGATCCGAAATCAGGGGATCCCGCGATGTTTCCACACGGGCGCGGACCCCAGGGAGACGTCATTCGGATTTTTAACCATGTCCGCCCCGTGAGGGGAGGCAGGACTTCTGAACAGTGAAAAGCCCGTGCAACCATATCCTGATTCTGCTCGTCGCCTTGTCCACATCCGCCTTCGCCTACGAGCGCCTGCAGGGGCCGACCGAACTTCTTTTCCATGACAGGGAAAAAGCTTTCAGCGGCTACACGCTCTTCGGCGTCGGAAGCAGGACCTACCTGCTGGACATGGAAGGCCGCGTGGTCCACACGTGGCCGCTCGGGACGAATCCTCACCTGCTCGACAACGGGAACATTCTGGACGCTTCAAAAGACGACCCCAGTGGCTTTCAGGGATTCAAAGAGGTGGACTGGGACGGAAAAACGGTCTGGGAATACACCGAAAAGCGGGAGGGCTACTCACCGCATCACGATTGGGTGCGAATCTTCAACAAGCAGCTCAACGCGCCGACCACGCTCTACATCGCCAACAAGGCGGTCAGCAACGAGCAGGCGCTCGCCGCCGGGGCCGACCCGAAGAACGGCCCCTATCGCGAAGGGCAGATGGACGCCATTGTCGAGGTGGACATGCAGGGGACCGTCGTCTGGGAATGGGGATTCTTCGATCACGTCGTGCAGGACATCGATCCGTCGAAGGCGAATTTCGCGGGCGCGGGAAAAACGGTTGCCGACCACCCCGGCCGGATCAACATCAACATGCCGGGACGTCCGCTCAAGCGCGACTGGCTGCACTGCAACTCGCTCGATTACAATCCGGAGTCCGGACACATCGTCATCAATTCCGTCCAGGGCGAGCTCTACGTCATCGATCACGATGGAACATTCGTCGCCGGAGATCCGGAAGCGGGGATTGCCAAGGCCGCGGGCCCGGCGGGCGATTTCCTCTACCGCTTTGGCGATCCGGCCCGATACGGACAGGGAGACCCCCCGCGTGTTCTGGAAAACTGGGACTCGGCAACATCCGGCCACAAGCAGATGGGCGGCGCGCATGATGCACAGTGGATTCCCGCGGACCTTCCGGGCGCCGGCCACATCATGGTCTTCAACAACGGGCAGTATCTTTACCAGCGCACTCCGCAGTCCTCGATCCTCGAGATCAACCCCTTCCTCGACGCCGGCGGGCGCGACACCGGCAAATACGTGAATCCGCCCGATGCGGGATATCTGCGCGAGACCTACGACCACGACACTCACAACCAGCCCCGCGAAGTTTCCAGGCAGATCGTCTGGAACTACCGGTCCGTCAACAGCCACGGGTTCTTCAGCCACATCGGATCAAGCGGACAGCGGCTTCCGAACGGCGGAACGTTCATCTGCTCGGATACCGAGGGCCATTTCTTTGAAATTTCGCCCGACGGAAAACTCGCGTGGGAATACATCAACCCGGTTACGCGCGATGGCGCGGTGAGCGTGCTGGGCGATGCGCTGCCGATGGCAAATTCCGCATTCCGCGCCTTCCGATACGGCGCGGATCATCCGGCATTCAAAGGCCGCGAACTCACACCCGGGGGCACCATCACGCAGCGGGCCGCGCAGGGGCTCGATGTCCAGCCAAAGCAGCGCCCGCCCGGCGACAAGCAGCCGGGAGAAGGCGGGGGCAATCGCGATGGCCGGCGCGGGAATTAACCAAATATGAAACGCCATCTGTTGCTCTGCGCCCTGGTGGCGGTCCTGCCGGCGGCGATCCATGCCGCCGCGCCGCCGAATTTTGTCTTCATCCTCGGCGAGGGCCACGGCTGGAGCAGCACATCTGTCCAGATGGATGACAAAGTGCCGGAGTCGAAGAGCCGGTTCATCCGCACGCCGAATTTTGAAAAGCTGGCGGCGGGCGGGATGCGGTTCGCCGACTTCTATGCGCCGTCCCCGCGCTGCACCCCCTCCCGCGCGTCGATCCTCACGGGAAAAAGCCCGGCGCAACTGCAGATGACATTTGTCGGCGAGGGCAAGACGGATGAACACGCAAACCAACGCATGATTTCTCCGCAGGCCCTGATGGAGCTGCCGGATGGAGAAACGACGATTGAGGAGTTGCTGAAGGGGGCCGGCTATGCGACCGCCCACTTTGGCAAGTGGCATGTCGGCCGCGTCAGCCCGGGCCGCCACGGGTTTGATGAAAGCGACGGTGCGACGAACAACGGGGGGCCGGACGAGGTGGAAAATCCCCACCCCAAACAACTCTACGGGATGAC
Source organism: uncultured Chthoniobacter sp. (assembly GCA_964431635.1). GTDB lineage: Bacteria > Verrucomicrobiota > Verrucomicrobiia > Chthoniobacterales > Terrimicrobiaceae > QYQL01. The sequence continues at coordinate 58,509 of CAYSKK010000016.1, forward strand.
CGAACGCGGGATGGACTTCATGGCCCGGCAGGTCAAGGCGGGAAAACCGTTTTACCTCCAGATGTCGCACTACGCATCGCGCCAGGGCGGCGACGCCAGCCCGGAGGCGCTCGCAGCGGTGAAGGCCTGGGGAGCAAATCTGGACGACCGCCAGGCCGACGAGGCGGCAGCCGACCTTGATCTCGATATTGCGCTCGGGCAGGTCCTCAAGAAAATTGAGGAGTTGGGGATTGCCGGGAACACCTATGTCATTTTCACCACCGACCATGGGACGCCGGGAAAGAACCCGCCATTTGCAGGCGGAAAAGGCACGGTTTCGGAAGGGGGTCTTCGCGTGCCGCTGATCATCAGCGGGCCGGGAATCAAGGCGGGATCCTGCTCCCGTGTCCGCGCTGTCGGGGAAGATCTCTTCCCGACAATTGCCGCGCTGGCAAAAATCCAGAAGCCTCTGCCGGAGGGCATTGAGGGAGGAAGCCTGGTCCCTGTCGTCGAAGGCGGAAATCCGGAGGCGGTGGAGCGGCCCCGGAAAGAGTTTGTGGTCCACTTTCCCCACTACGACAAGGATGCCATCGGGCCGGCGTCCGCGATCTGGCTGGGCGACTTCAAGCTGATCCGCGCCTACGAAACCGGAGCGCTCCGGCTTTTCAACATTGCGCGGGATCCCGGAGAACACCACGATCTCGCGCAGGAGATGCCGGAAAAATCAGCGGAGCTGGACAGCCTCCTCACCGTCTATCTCGCGGCCGTCCATGCCGGAATTCCAACCTCGAATCCGGATTACGATCCCAACAAGCCCGCTGAGACAAGACACGGTGGAAAGAGGAAGGTGCCGCGATGACAAGATGGATTGCGACTGCTCTCCTCTGCGCGGCTTGCGTCGCGGAGGCAGACGGGGGAAACCGGAAAGGCGGCTCTCGGCAGCCCGTTCAAGCATCGTGCTGCAATGACGTCCCGGCCCACCCGTTCGATCTGATCCTCGGCCGGCCCACCGCTGACTCGGTCACGGTCAGCGTGCTTTGCTATGAGGATTCCGATGGGACTATCGCCTATGGCGCGGAGCGGGGAAAACCCGACCACCAGACACCCGTAATCTCATTCAAGGCCGGTGAGCCGAAGGAAATTGTCCTGTCCGACCTTCAGGGAAACACGGAATATTTCTACGAATTCCACTCCGCAAAATCGCGCAGCGGCGAGCTTTTCTTCCACACGGCGCGCGCGCCGGGAAGCACCTTCGCCTTTACCGTCACGGCGGATTCCCATTTGGATGAGCATACCGATCCCGCCATTTACCAGCGGACCCTCGCCGGCGCGCTGGCCGACAAACCGGATTTCCACATCGATCTCGGAGACACGTTCATGACCGAGAAGCATCCGGACCGCGATGCGGCCGCAAAGCAATATCTCGCCCAGCGGTTCTACCTTGGCGGGATTTGCCAGTCCTCGCCGTTGTTCTTTGTGCTCGGAAACCATGACGGAGAAACCCCGGGCGGGCGGGCACCGGGGTCTGAAGAGCTTGCTGTCTGGTCAAACCTGACGCGCAAACGGTTTTTCCCGAATCCCGTTCCGGACGCATTCTACACGGGCGACGCAACCCCTCATCCGGAAGCCGGGCTGCTGCAGGATTACTACGCGTGGGAATGGGGGGACGCCCTGTTTGTTGTGCTGGATCCTTTCTGGTTCACCCAAAAACAACGGGGCCGGGGAGACAACTGGAAACGCACGCTCGGCCTGGAGCAATACCAGTGGCTCAAGCGCACGCTGGAGGGCAGCCATGCAAAATTCAAATTCGTCTTCATCCACCATCTGGTCGGTGGCGCGGACGAGCAATGCCGCGGGGGAGCAGAGGCGGCACCATTCTACGAGTGGGGAGGCTTGAGCGCAGATGGCAGCGACGGCTTCAGGCGGAACCGTCCGGATTGGCCGGAGCCGATTCACCGGCTTCTCGTTGAAAATCACGTCTCGATCGTCTTTCACGGTCACGACCACTTTTACGCCAGGCAGGAACTTGACGGCATCGTGTATCAGGAGGTTCCTCAGCCGGGCTCTGCGGTAAAAGACGACAAGCCGCCGCGCTCCGCGGCGGAATACGGATACGCGGACGGAATAATTCTCGGGGGATCGGGTCACATGCGGGTGACGGTTTCTCCAGCCGGAACCGAGGTCGACTATGTCCGCACTCCATCCGCCGGCGGGGCCGGGATTGTGGCGCACAGCTACACCGTCCCAGCAGGCGGGCAGCAGGGACTCACCCGGCCGGAACAACCGTGACCGAGCCCTTGAGTTTTGCGCGGTCCGGCGGGCCGATGCGGTTTGGGAATTTTCCAAGGCGTTTCGGTCCGGCGGCTTGTTTATAGGGGATCGCGCCGCGCTGGTAGAGATACTCCGAGAGGGCGGCGTTGACCTCTCGGGTCGTGCGGATCGTGTCGAATGTGATCCCGCTGCGAATGCCGTCCACCACATTGAAAATGGAAGTGAGGGCCATGGGGCCGGATACAAAGAACGTCGCCATCCCCCCGATCCCCGGAGAAATGTTTGATCCGCCCGTTGTGACAATCCTGAGAAACGGCCGCGGGAGGGGGCCGGAGAGATCGTAAATGACAACGGTCGTCTCCATAAGCGTCGCTCCGGCTCCGAGCCCGACAACCGACCGCAAAAGCCGGCTGCCCTGGTAAACGCGGTCGAAGTTTCCGCGAATCAGCCAGAAGTTTCCCCGGGGGAGCGGCGCATTCGAGGCGACGGCGGCCGCTGGCCCCACGTATTTTGGCAGCCTCAACACCAGGTTTCTGGTCATGAGCTCCCGGAGCTGGAATTTGAAGTTCTCCAGCTCCGCGCCCTTGCGGTCCACGCGGGTTTCCGAAGAAGTGAAAGAAAACGGCGCGACAAAGACTTTTTCCGGAAGGCGGGACGGGGAGTCGGGTTCCAGCCGCGCGACATCTTTCACGCTGACCGACGCACACGAGGTCAGGAGGAGCGCACAGGAGATCCGGAGGATGATATTTTGAATTTTTGCCGGAATGTTTTGCATGCGGGGCTTTGTTCTTGATGAGGCCCGCCATCCTGTCCATTAAAAAGCGCAATGTTTGCGTCTGCCAGATCGGGAACCCCGGCAACCAGAGGTGTGACTCGCTGGCTGTTCCTGCTATTTTTCACAAGGTCGGGACTCCACGCAACTTTTGTCTTCGCGGATTTTTGCGGTTGGATCCCCAAGCTCCATGCCGACGATTTATAAAAAGCCGCTCTATCCCGTGCAGCCGGGGCTGCGGGAATATCTCGCCCGCTGCAACCGGGAGATTCCGCTGCCGCTCACCTATTCGGACCTTTTTTATTTCACGGTGAGCGGCCCGTTGATTGACAAGCAGGGCCGTGACACCCTGTGGCAGACCGTGGGTTATCATTCGTTTGAGATGCCGCGCATCCACCAGTCTCTCAAGGAGATCTATGCGCTGTTGAAAAGCGGCGGAGACCGCTCGGCGCTCGACCACCTGTATGTGGACCGGGTGGATTATTGCTCGTTCGGAAACACCCAGCCGTTCCGGGTCCGAATCGTCAATTCCTACAACGACAATCAGGATTACTTCTATATCAAGCGGGCGGATTCCTCGCGCATCTACGGGCTCGAGCTCGAGCATCTTCTTTCGCCCCACCGGATGCATTATCTCACCTGTGGAAACACGCTCGTCGAGGAACATGTGGCGGGGATTCCCGGGGACCTTTTTGTCAGTGAGTGGCTCCACAACCCGCAGGTCAAGATCATCCGCCTGGCAAAAGAACTGGTGAAGTTCAACGAGCGCTGCTTCATCCGGCTTCTCGGGGACATGCGCGCCTGCAATTTCGTCATGGATATGACGCCGGATGTCGAGGAGGTCCAGATCCGGATCCGGGCGATGGATTTCGACCAGCAAAGCCACAACGAGCGCAAGAAGTTCTACCTCCCCCAGTTTTTCAAGGAGAACCGTCCGCTGGTGCTCTACTGCACCAGGCACCTGAATCTGCAAACGGCCATGCAATACCAGCGTGAGGAGCAGGCCCTTATCATCCGCCGGATGAACAGCATCCACGACCGCCTGCGGCTTCTCCTCGACAACATGGTGACTGAGGATCTTGCCCCGGAACGGAATGTCCACCACCTGCGCGCCGAGCTTGCGGACCACTACAAGAGCTCCCGTTTTGAAAGCTGCGAGAGCATGGGGGAATTGGTTCGCATGAGTCTGGAAAGCCTGAGCGACCGCCATGGGCATCCGGAAAATCTGAAACCCCACCCTCACACAACAGACACGGACCTCTTTGTCTAATGGCTTCTGGTTGTGCGAAAAGTTTGTGAACAATTTGTGAGCGCCGGGGGAGGCTGGCCAAAAACTTCCCTTTACGGGCTTTTTATTGGATCCTCATTTTCTGCGCCCCGATGTTGTTCACACACCCTTTTCGCCGTGGAACGCCCACGGTAAAAGCGAGGAACACCCGCCCGCCCGGTTGTTCACACCCTTAAGAAGAAGAAGAAACAGGACGCATTCCTTCTCTTCTTAATCTAAATGTGAACAAACACGCTCAAAGCACGCCAGCGATCTCGTCAGCGATCCGGAGGAAGGCGTCTCTGGGCGAGGGCGCGCCGGTGATCGGGCGTCCGATGACCAGAAAGTCGGCACCGCACCGCACCGCTTCACCGGGGGTCATGACGCGTCTCTGGTCGGCAACATCGCTGCCGGCCGGCCTGACGCCCGGAGTGACGATGACCAGGCTTTGTCCGAACTTCTCGCGGAGCATGGTGATTTCGTGCGGGCTGGCCACAACGCCGCGCAGGCCGCAACGGGACCCCATCTCCGCCAGGCGGAGAACCTGGTCCGCTGTGGGTCTCGCCACGCCGACGGTATCAAGGTCCGTGTCGTCCATGCTTGTCAGGACGGTGACTCCCAAAACCAGAGTTTTGGAATCCTTGGCGGCGTTGACAGATTCCGAGACCATGGAGGGACCGCCTGCGAGGTGGATGGTTGTCATGTCCACACCAAGGGATACTGCGGAACGGACGGCTTCTTTCGCGGTGTTCGGGATATCGTGGAATTTCAGATCCAGAAAAACGCGGGCACCCGATGCCAGAACGTCTTTGACGAGAGCCGGGCCAACGGCGGTGAAAAGCTGGAGGCCGATCTTGAAGACGCAGTCCTCGCCGGAAAGCTGCTCGATGATCTTGAGGGCCGAGCCGGCGTCGGGGGCGTCCACGGCAACGATGATTTTTTCTTTGGCGGAAACAGACATTGGCAGAGAATGATGGACGCATGACAATTCAGGCCAACGCCAAAGTCAACCTCGTGCTCCGGGTTCTGGGGAAACGTCCGGATGGGTTTCACAACATCGAAACATTGATGGTTCCGATCTCGTTGTCCGACGAGCTGGATGTTTCCGTTTTCCCCGGAACAGGGATCGAGGTTCAGTGCGATGAGCCGGACGTTCCCACCGATTCCGGCAATCTGGTGTGGCGCGCGGCGGAGGTGTTTGCCAGGCACACCGGATTGACGTTCAGGACGAGGATCGTTCTCCGGAAACGAATTCCCCACGGCGCCGGGCTCGGAGGCGGCAGCAGTGACGCGGCAGCAGTATTCAAAGCCCTGAACAACCTTCATCACACCGGTCTGGGTGATCCGACGCTGGCAAAGATGGCGGCTGAAATCGGTTCAGACATCCCGTTTTTTATCCGAAATCGCGCGGCCTGGTGCCGGGGACGAGGAGAAATCATGGAGGAGGTTCCCCACCCCGTCCGCCTGAGTCTCCTGCTCCTGAAGCCTCCCTTTCCGGTTTCCACAGCATGGGCCTACAGGCATAGGACATCAAATGTCCCACACCATGCGCAGACCGTCGCGGGGGTAGAACTCCTCAATGATCTTGAGGTACCAGTGTTCGGCAAGCATCTCCTTTTGCCGGTCATGAAGGACTGGTTGCTCGGGCAGCCGGAAGTGCAAGCCGCGATGATGTCAGGCTCGGGGTCGACGATCTTTGCTGTGTTGCAGGGCAAGGCGACCTCTCTTGCAGCGCGCGCCAAGGCTCGCTTCGGCGCGTCCCTCTGGACTTGCGAGTGCCGGACGGAATAGACGGCTATTCGCGATTCCGCTTCTCGATCAGGGCGTAGGCGTTGTGATTGTGGATGGACTCGAAGTTCTCCGCCTCGACTCGATACCAGAGAATATTGGAATCCTCCTCGCATTTCACCGCAATGTCACGGACCAGGTCCTCGACAAAAACCGGGTTCTCATAGGCGCGTTCGGTGACGGCTTTTTCATCCGGACGCTTGAGCAGACTGTAAAGTTCGGAACTCGCGGTGTCTTCCACTAGGCGAATCATGTCTTCCAACCACATGGGCTTCCGACAGCGAACAGCCAAAGTCACGTGCCCGCGCTGGTTGTGGGCACCCACTTTGCTGATGGCTTTGGAGCAAGGACACAAGGTCGTCACCGGCACCACGACCACGACCACAAAATCCATTTTTCCACGCTCCAGGGTTGCCTGGAACTTTGCAGAATAATCCATCAAGCCCGGCGCGCCTGATACCGGAGCCTTTTTCTCGAGGAAAAACGGAAAGTCGAAATCCAAGTGAGCGCAATCGCTTCCAAGCCGCTTCGTGAGTTGCTCGAGAATATCCCGGATGTTTGCCACATGAATTACCGGCCCATGTGACCCCAGAACCTCGATAAACCGGCTCATATGGGTGCCTTTGAAAAGATGCGGAAGGTCCACCGTCAACTGAACAGTGGCGACCGTGCTTTGGATTGCATGGTCCTTGTCCCGGACTTGAATGGGATAGCGCAGCGACTTGACCCCCACCCGATCAATTGGCATCCGCCGGTTGTCCGGCTCGCTTTGCGTGTCTTTCATTTCCCGCACTATAGCGGGACAAGCGCGTCTCGGAAACGCTAAAATGAAAAATCCCCCGCGTCCGGCATGGCGACTGTTCCACGTGGAACTGTTTCTGCCAGACGACCCCTTCCGACACACAATGTTCCACGTGGAACTTTATGCATGAAAAGAATCGGTTGGGCGTGCATTTCGTCGAAGAGGCGTTCATAGTCCTGATCATCCTGAACAAATGACTCAAGAGAGACTGGAGGAAATTTCCCGGGAAGCTGGGTTTGACGCAGTCGGTGTGGCTCCGGCTGTGCGTGCCCCGCATGTGGAGGAGTTTCTTGATTGGGTCGGGGAGGGATGCCATGCGACGATGGATTGGCTCGCGCGGAATCCGGATCAGCGCTGTGATCCGCGACTTGTTCTGCCTGGGGCTTGCTCGATCATTGCACTTGCGATGAATTACTATCACCCCGATGTTCCGATGGTTGAAGGGGGCGTCCGCGGACGGATCGCCCGCTACGCCCGCGGTCGGGACTACCATCATCTCATCAGAAAACGGCTCCGAAAATTCGACCGGGCGCTGGCTGAGGAAGGAGGGCGGCAAAAATGCTTCGTCGACACCGGGCCGATCCTTGAACGGGATTTTTCCGCGCTGGCTGGAATTTCGTGGCATGGGAAAAGCACCCTCGCCCTGAATCCAAAGCTTGGGACTTGGTTCTTTTTGGCCGCAGTGATGACGACTCTCAAGTTGGAAGAGGGAATCCCGATGCCCGACCGGTGCGGAAAATGCACACGGTGCATCGCTGCCTGCCCCACCCGTGCAATCGTGGTCCCCCACAAAGTGGACGCCCGGCGGTGCATCTCCTACTGGACGATTGAACACAAGGGACCGCTTCCGGAATGGATCCGTCCGCTCCTTGGCAACCGGATTTTTGGATGTGACGATTGTCTGGATGCCTGTCCATGGAATCGATTTGCAACCACATCGCGCGAGGCGGATTTCGCTGCTAGAAAATCATCACAATTGTCTCTTCAAGAATATCTTGCGCTGGACGAACAGGCGTTCAAAAAACTGTTCGAAGGCTCTCCCATCCGCCGCGCCGGACGCCAGGGGTTTCTGCGGAACGTCTGCACCGCTCTCGGAAATATCGGCACAACAACTGATCTTCCAGCACTTGAAAAAGCCCGCCAGGATGACGATCCGGTCATCTCCGAACACGCCGCATGGGCAATCGCGCAGATTTCTTTACGAGGCAAATAAAAACGCGATTGCGCATCGCTATCGCGATATTAAAAAGCTTCCGAGCGTATGATTGACTCGTCCTGCTGAACGAGCATCATCTCGCGATTTTCCGCCGCATATGATCGAGAATCACATTGTCAAAATCACCAAGGAACTGAGCCTTCAGCCCCGGCAGGTCGCCGCCGTTGCGGTCTTGCTGGAGGAGGGGGCGACAGTGCCGTTCATCGCCCGGTATCGCAAGGAGCGGACCGGCGAGTTGGACGAGGTTCAAATCACGGCGATCCGCGACCGGATTGAGCAGCTTGGCGAGCTCGACAAGCGGCGGGAGTCTGTTCTCTCGTCCTTGGAAGAGCGCAAGCTGCTCACCGACGAGCTGAAGGCAAAAATCGGCGCGGCGGAGACGCTTTCCACTCTGGAGGATATTTACCTGCCCTTCCGCCCGAAAAAGCGGACCAGGGCGACGATTGCCAAAGAGCGCGGACTGGAGCCGCTGTCAGAGGTTTTATGGGCGCAGGATGCCGCAGCGGATCCGGAAAAAGAGGCGGCGGCATTTGTGGATTTGGAAAAGGAGGTTCCGGATGTTGCGGCCGCGCTGGCTGGCGCGCGCGACATCCTCGCCGAGAGGATCAGCGACGATGCGGACGCACGCGCGAAGCTCCGCGCGCTCTACCTTGCCAAAGGGGTCATCAAATCCAAGGTGGCATTCGGCAAGGAAGAGGAGGGAGCGAAATTCAAGGACTACTTTGACTGGAGCGAGCCTGCGTCCGCCGCGCCGTCGCACCGGATTCTCGCAATCCGCCGCGGAGAGGCGGAAGGGTTTCTCTTTTCCCAGCTCACTCCGCCCGAGGATGAGGCAGTCGCGATTCTAGTCTCACAATTCGTGCGGGGAAATTCCCCGGCTTCCCTGCAGGTGAGGCTTGCGGTGGAGGATTCCTACAAACGCCTGCTGGGATTTGCCATGGAGGCGGAGGCCCGGATGTTTTTCAAAAAGAAAGCCGACGAGGAGGCGATCCGCGTGTTCACGGAAAATCTTCGCGAGCTGCTTCTCGCCTCGCCGCTCGGTCGCAAAACCACGATGGCGATCGACCCGGGATTCCGCACCGGATGCAAGGTTGCGATCATGGACCGCCAGGGAAAGCTGCTTTACCACGATGTGATTTACCCGGAAAAAAGCGCGCGCGAGCAGCTCGAGGCGGCGGAATTCCTTCACTCGGTTACAAAGAAATATCAGATCGAAGCGATCGCGATCGGCAACGGCACCGCCTCGCGCGAGACGGAGGCCTTCGTCAAAAAATGCCGGCTTCCGGGCGCGATCCCGGTGGTCGTCGTCAATGAATCCGGCGCGTCGATTTACTCGGCGTCCGAGGTGGCGCGCGAGGAATTTCCGGATCTGGATCTCACCGTCCGCGGGGCCATCTCGATCGGCCGCCGGCTCATGGACCCGCTCGCGGAACTCGTCAAGCTCGACCCGAAATCCATAGGCGTCGGACAATACCAGCACGACGTGGACCAGAATGCCCTGCGCCGCTCGCTCGATGACACGGTCGTCTCGTGCGTGAACAGCGTGGGAGTCGAACTCAACACGTCCAGCAAGCACCTTCTCGGTTACGTGTCCGGATTGAACGCCCGCACGGCTGCCAGCATCGTCGAACACCGCGACAAGAACGGCCCGTTCCAATCCCGTCAGGAACTTCTCAAGGTCGCCGGTCTCGGCCCGAAGGCTTTCGAGCAGGCGGCGGGCTTCCTCCGAATCCGCGACGGCGCGCATCCGCTCGACGCGAGCGCCGTCCATCCGGAACGCTACACGCTGGTTGACGCCATCGCCAAAGATCTCGGCTGCTCGGTGGCGGACCTCCTCCGTGACAAGGCGGCCCGCGACAAAATTGTCCCGAAAAAATATGTGACCGACGAGATCGGGCTCCCGACTCTCAACGACATCCTCCAGGAACTCGCAAAACCCGGCCGTGACCCGCGCCAGAAGTTCGAGGTCTTTTCCTTTGCAGAAGGGGTCGACAAAATGGAGCAGCTCCAGCCCGGGATGAAACTCCCCGGCATCGTCACGAATGTCACCGCCTTCGGCGCCTTCGTCGATATCGGCGTCCACCAGGACGGGCTTGTCCACATCAGCCAGCTCTCCGACCAGTTCGTCAAAAATCCCGCCGACGTCGTCAAGGTTGGCCAGCGCGTCCAAGTCACAGTCCAGGAGGTCGACCTCGCCCGCAAGCGCATTGCCCTTTCCATGAAAACCAACGTGGATCTCGTCCGGAGCAAACCCGGAGAACGGCGGAACGAGGGTGGGACACGTGATGTCCAACGCCATGGCTCAAAACCCGCCCCCCAGATTGATTGGTTCACTGCAGCGATGAACAGAAAGAACTGACAAAAACAAGATAATGAGACTCGATCTCATTTTATTCTTGACGGGTTAGACGGATTGCGTCAGGGTTCGGCGCGATGAAGGTGTGGACATCGATTATTTTGGCGGTTGTTTTGGCAGGAAGCCGGGTGGTGGCGGCTGATCAGGCCGCATCCATTCTGGAGCGCGATCAAGTGACGGGCGAATGGATGGGAGCGCGGCCGATGCTCTGCGACTGTGGCATTGAGATCTTCGGCGGCTACACGGTGGAAGTCTGGGGGAACACGACCGGCGGAATCAAGACGGGGTCGGTTTACACGGGCCTGATGAATTTCGGTGCGGAGGTGGACCTTGAGAAAACATCGGGATGGAAGGGTGCGAAAGTGAAAACAACCTGGCTGTGGCTCAGCGGGCGCGACGCGAGCGAGGACCTGACAGGAAATTTCCTGACGGTTTCAAATATCGCAGGCTCCAACACGCTTCGGATGTTCGAGCTCTGGTTCCAGCAAAACCTGGTGGACGATAAAATTTCCCTGCGTGCCGGCCAGTTGGCGGCGGACGCGGAATTCCTGATCTCCGACTACTCCGGACTCTTTATCAACGGGACGTTCGGATGGCCGGCCGCGGCCTATATGAACATCCCGAGCGGTGGCCCGGCATACCCGATGGGGACGCTCGGAGCGCGGTTGGCGCTGAATCCGGTGGATTGGTTCACGTTTCAGAGCGCGGTTTTTCAAGGGAATGTCTTTGAGCAAAATGTCAACCGCCACGGCTTCCGCTGGAGGCTGGATGCGGAGACCGGCTACACGTTCCTTAACGAGGCTCAGTTTCGCTGGAACCACCGCGAGGAGGAGACCGGGTTGCCCGGCCAGTTCAAGGCGGGGGCCTGGTTTCAGAGCGGCTCATCCGCCGATGCGCTCGCGGAGAGCACGGGTTCGGGGAATTCGGGGTTTTACGCGATTTTGGACCAGATGCTTTTCCGTGAGTCTGGAGAGGCGGAGTGTTGCGACAAGGACGGCAAAAGCTTCAAGTCACCGGTCCGTGTCTCAAAGCCCGATCAGGGCCTCGGCTGGTTTGGACGCGTCTCGTTCGCCCCGGCGGACCGGAATTTCACCAGCCTCTACTTCGATACCGGACTGAGCTACAAGGGGCTCATCCCGACGAGGGACAATGATACGGTCGGAATCGGATTCGGATATGCGCAACTCAGCAACGGGGCCCGCAACTCGCTCGCGGCCGACGGTTCTGAGCCGGCCGGCGCCGAGATGGTTCTCGAATTCACTTATCAGGCGCAGATCACCCGCTGGCTCGTCGTCCAACCGGATCTGCAATACATCATCAATCCCGGCGGAGCCAACGACCTCAACAATGCGTTCGTTGTCGGGGGTCGTGCATCGGTTATATTTTGACATGAAGACGCTCGGAAAAATCCACCATCGCAAGCCGCTCGAGATCGTGTCTGTCGCGGGCGACTGCGGGCGTGCGGGACGGCTGGCCGCGCTGGGCTTTCTCCCGGGACGCGAGGTCCGGGTCTCGCGTGTCGCGCCGCTCGGGGATCCGATCTCGATCGAGATGGAGGGACAGGAGATCAGCGTCCGGCGGGCGGAGGCGAATCTCATTGAAGTGAAGGAGATGAAATGACCGCCTCTCCCGCACGCCCGGTCCGAATTGCCCTGCTCGGCAATCCGAACACCGGGAAGTCCACGATTTTCAACCGCCTGACCGGGCTTCGCCAGCACATTGCGAACTACCCCGGGATCACCGTGGAAAAAAAGACCGGAGCCATGGTGGTGGCGGGATGCCAGATCGAGTTGATCGATCTTCCGGGAACCTACAGCCTTGCGGCTTCCTCGCCGGACGAGCGCGTTGTCATGGACGCTCTGGGCGGTCGCTTCGGACATCAGGCTCCGGACCTCATCGTCTGCGTCGTGGATGCCACCAACATCAAGAGGAACATGCTCCTTGTCTCCGAGGCCGCCGAGCTCGGGATCCCGATGGTGATTGCCCTCAATCAATGGGATGCTGCCAAAAGGAACGGACTCGTGATCAACCATGAGCTCCTCGCCGACCGCCTCGGGGTCCCCGTGATCCCGACCGTCGCCAAGCGCGGCAGCGGGCTCGAGGAATTAAAAAAAGCCGTCGGGCACGCCCTCACCGATCCCCGGCAGATCCCGCGCATCCTCTGGCCGGAGTTCATCGAGGAATCCCGCGACCTCGTCTGCAATGGACTCGGCCAGGCGGGGGAGGACGTCACCGGCCCCGAGGCGCTGCGGATGATTTTCGATACCGACAGCGCATTTGCGGAAAAGATCGGGCACAAGGACAGGCTGCCCGGCCTTCTCGCGGCCGCCCGCGAAATCATCCGCTCGCACGGAATGAATCCCGCTTCGGCGGAGGCGGTCCTGCATTACCGGCACTTGGAGGCGCTGCTCGACGGGGTGATCGGAGGTGACGGACGGGTTGCCCGGACGCGCAATTCCGTGGATGCGCTTCTTCTCAACCGGTTCTGGGGCACGCTGATCTTCTTTGCGGTGATGTATGTGGTTTTCCAGAGCCTCTACGCATGGGCCGAACCGCTGATGGATCTCATTGATGCCGGAACCTCGCTCGTGCAGGGAGCGGTCTCCCCGCTGCTCGCGGGAACGCCCATGATTCAGAGCCTCGTCACCGACGGCATCATTGCGGGAGTCGGTGGCGTCCTGATTTTTCTGCCGCAGATCCTGCTTCTGTTCCTGTTCATTGCGGTGCTTGAGGATACCGGATACCTTGCGCGCGCGGCGTTCCTCATGGACAAGCTCTTCAGCTGGTGCGGGCTCAATGGAAAAAGCTTCGTGCCGCTTCTCTCCGGCTACGCGTGTGCGATTCCGGGCGTGATGGCGGCCCGCACGCTCGAGGACCCGAAGGCCCGCATCACTACGATCCTCATGACCCCCTTCATGAGCTGCTCCGCGCGGCTGCCGGTCTATGTCCTGCTCATCGGCGCATTCGTCGAGCCGGCCTACGGACCGATTGTCGCCGGGTGGACGCTTTTCGCGATGCACTTTGTCGGCGCGGCCGTCGCCATGCCGCTGGCGTGGTTCATGAACCGGTGCATTTTGAAAATCAAGGCCCAGCCATTCATTCTGGAGATGCCTGACTACCGGGTCCCCACCTTCCGGAATGTTTTTATCCGGATGTGGGAACGCGGCCGGGAATTCGTCTTCCGGGCGGGCACCGTGATCCTTGCGTTTTCCGTGATCATCTGGGCGCTGCTGTATTTTCCGAGATCCGAAGCCGTCGCGGATGATGCGCGGGAGACATTTGTCGCCGCCCAGTCGGCCACAATGCCGGCCGCCGGAGTTGCCGCCGCGCTCGCCAATCCGGACTCCGAGCTTTCGCTGAAGCTTTCCCACCGGATTGCCGGAGCCTACATCGAGCAGAGCTACCTCGGGCAATTCGGAAAGGTCGTCCAGCCGGTCTTCGACCTCGCCGGCTTCGACTGGAAAATTACGGTCGGCATTCTCTCCAGCTTCCCCGCGCGCGAGGTCATGATCGCGACGATGGGAATCATCTACAACCTGGGTGCCGATGTGGACGAAGGCTCCCTGCGCTCGATCATCGCCCAGGAAAAATGGCACGACGGCCCGAGGGTCGGACAGCCGGTCTATTCCCTGCCGGTCGTTCTGGGCCTCATGGTCTTCTTCGCCCTCTGCATGCAGTGCGGCGCGACCGTGGCCATCGTCGCCAAGGAGCTGAGCTGGGGCTGGGCTGCCGGGTCGTTCGCGACCATGACCACCCTCGCATGGATCGCCGCCGTCCTCATCTACCAGATTGGAAGCCGCCTGTGATCGAGCCCCTCACCATCGCTATTGCCATTGTCGCCGCCCTGGCCTATCTCACCGTGCGAGCCGTGCGAAAATCGCGCCAGCGCGCGGATCAAAACGCCTGCGCCGGCTGCCACTGCGGCAGAAAGCCCTGAGCCTACTCCTCGCGGCGCTCCTCGGCGCGTTCCTCGAACCGGGTGTAATCTTCGAGGAATGTGAGCGCGACATCGCCGGTCGGGCCATTGCGCTGCTTGGCGATGATGAGCGTCGCCTTGCCTTCGGCCTCCTTGCGGGCCTCCTCGTCCTCGGCGTAATATTTTTCGCGCACGAGAAGTCCGACGACGTCGGCATCCTGCTCGATGCTTCCGGACTCGCGCAGGTCGCTCAAGCGCGGGCGTCCCTTGGCATCGCCCGTGCGAGATTCGGGATTGCGGTTCAACTGCGCGAGGACGATGACCGGGATTTTCAGCTCCTTGGCGAGCGCCTTGACCCCGGAGGAAATTTCCATGATCTCGATCTGCCGGTTGTCCTGCGCCCGGCGCGAGGGGGAGCGGAGGAGCTGGAGGTAGTCGATGACGACGAGCTCGATGCCCTCGCGGTTTTTCAACCGCCGGGCCTTCGCGCGCAGCTCGAGAATGCTGAGCCCGGGCGTGTCATCCACGAAGATCTTCGCCTTGGATAGAAGCCCCGCTGCAGAGCCGATGCTGCTCATTTCCTGCTTTCCGATAAACCCGTCGCGGAGCTTTTTGGAATCCACGCGGGCGCGGGAGCAGAGCAGCCGCTGGACGAGCTGCTGGGAGCTCATTTCCAGGCTGAAGACGGCAACCGGCTTCTCGGCATCGAGCGCCACATGCTCGGCAATGTTCATCGCGAGCGCGGTCTTGCCCATCGAGGGGCGCGCCGCGATGACGAACATTTCGCCGGCGTGCAGCCCGCTCGTCATGTTGTCCAGAGCGCGGAACCCGGTCGAGAGGCCGGTGATGCCGCCCTTGTTTTTCACAAGCTGCTCAATGCTGGTGATCGCCTCGTTGACCATCTCCTTCATCGTCGGCATTGCGGATTTGAACCGCTCGTCGCCGATGTTGAGGACATTGGCTTCCACCTCGTCGAGCAGGGTCTTGACGTCTCCCTGCTCCTCGTAGGAACGGGCCGCGTATTCGGTGCAGACGGTGATCACCTTTCTCAGCAGATACTTCTCGCGGAGGATCTCGCGGTAGTAGTCGGCGTTCGCCGCCGTCGGCACAAAGGTCAGCAGGTCGGTGACGACCGAGGCGCCTCCCACCTCGTCCAGCAGCTTTCTGTCCTCGAGGAGCTGGGTGACCGAAATCAGGTCGATCGGCCGCCCGGCATTGCGCATCTCGACCAGAAGTTCAAAAATCTTCTGGTGGGAGGGGAGGTGGAAATGGTCGCCGGTGATCTGGGCGATCGTGTCGTCGAGCACGTTGCCCGACAGGAGGATGGAACCGAGCAGGCCCTTTTCCGCATCGAGGCTCTGCGGCAGAGCCCGGTGAATATCCGGCAAATAACTCGCCGGCTTTTGGGGGTAACTGCCCTTCCGGCCCCGTCCCTTGGTCGAGCCGGTCCCGTTGGCTGCAGCGGGATTCTCCTCAGCGCGAGCCGGAGAATCGGAGGGCATCAGGCCTTCGTGGTGGTGCGACGGCGTGGCTTCCTGTCGGAATCCGCGGATTCCTCTTCCTCCGCCCTTTTCTCAACCACGGGTGCCGCCACTTTGAGGTGGAGGGTCGCCGTGACATCCGGGTGAAGCTTGACGGCCACCTCATGGTCGCCGGTCTCCTTGATCGCCTTGTCGAGGACGACGGCGTGCTTGGGAAGATCTTCCAGCTTGAGGTCGGCAACGATCCGGTCGTGGATGTCCTTGGCCGTCACCGAGCCGAATGCCTTGCCGGTCTCCCCGGTCTCGAGCGTGAAAACCAATTTCAGCCTGTTGATCTTGGTGGCAAGCTCCTCGGCGGCCGTGACCTCCCGGGCCTCGCGCTCCGCGCGCTTCGCCTTCAGGTGGTTGATCTGGCGCAGCGAGCTCTTCGTCACCTCCAGCGCCTTGCCATGGGGAAGGAGAAAATTGCGGGCATATCCGCGGCGGACTTTGACAATATCGGCTTCCGCGCCGAGCGACGGGATATTGGCGGTAAGAATGATTTCGGTGTGGGCCATGGCTTTGATTTCTAAAATTGGCGGGAGGAAGAAACTAGCAACTCCGCCGGGGGTGTCAATCCTGACGATTGAAAATCGGAGCATCCGGCTTTCCGGTGGCGCGATCGCGATGCGAAAACGCTGCCAGAGGGGGTGGCTCCTTGAGGGCGGAGGGAAGAAGACGGCTCCGCGATTGACCGGGCTTGGCGGCATCGTGTAGGCAGTGGGTCTGTGATTCATATCAACCGCAACCGCCAGTCGATCGGACAGTTTACCGAACAGGAAGTGAGCGACGGGCTGCGGAGCGGGAAATTTCTTCCGGACGATCTGGCCTGGCGCCAGGGGATGGATTCCTGGCAGCCGCTTTCGACGTTTGAGGACCTGGCTGCGGAAGAGGATCCTCTTCCGGCAACAGCCGGGCTGGAAGTTCTTCCGACGTGGGAGCGCCCGGAGCCCCGGCCGTTTTTTCCTTCGGTGCTCGAATCGGTGAAGGAAATTCTCGGTCAGCCGGGGGAGACATTTCGGGCGATGCCCGCGACCGGCGGCTTCGGCAGACCGTTGAAATTTTATCTGCTTGTCTCTTGGCTGACGAGCGCGGTGGCGATCCTGGTCCAGCTGGCGGCGGCACTGGTCAATCCGGACATGTTTGTCCAAGAGGGAGGGCCCGCCATTGCCCGGGAGATGCTGCCATGGATTTTCGTGGCAGCGATTGTGTTGATGCCGGCGATCCTGCTGGTTGGGATCTTTGTTTCCTCCGGGCTCCTGCATGCGGCACTGAAGGTTGTGGGTGGGGCGAACAAGCCGTTTGAGACCACGCTGCGGTCGCTCTGTTACGCGGGCGGGGCGACTTCGGTGATCCAGATGATCCCGCTGTGCGGTGGGTGGATCTCGACGATCGCCTGGATATTTTACACGGCGATTGCGCTCAAGGAGGCCCATCGCACCGACGTTTGGCGGCCGGTGGTCGCGATCGGGCTGGTATTTCTCCTATTTTGCGGGGTTGTTTTCGGAACGGCCGTTCTTGTGGTGGCGCTCGCGGGCGCGGCTGCGGGGATCGCTCCGAAATGACTTTCCCGCAGGGATGTGCGACCGGTGGCAGCTTGATCAATCCGGACTTCGCCCGCGCATGAAGCGAATGAACGCGAATCCTCCAAAAGCCTGAATCTGTCCAAAAAGAAAGACTCGAACGGATGATTTTTTGGGCCCGGCAAACAACGCAAAAAAATCCCGCTGATGCGCTCGCGGGAATTCTGCTAGGCTGTCTTTCATGCTGGAATCCGGGCTCATTCAAAATCTGGGGCTGATGATCTTCGGGGCTGCGTGCCTCGGGATTCTAGCCCGCATGATCCGGCTTCCTTCGATCGTTGCCTATCTCGTGGCGGGCCTGCTCCTCGGTCCGGTGACCGGGTTGATCCGGTTGTCGCCCGCCATCGAGGAAATTTCCGGGATGGGAATTGTGCTGCTGCTTTTTCTCGTCGGGCTGGAGCTGAGCATCGACAGGATTCGGGAAGTCGGGAAGGTGGCGGTCGCGGCCGGCCTCGGGCAGGTGGCCTTCACGGTGGCAGGCGGATACCTCATCTGCCGCCTGCTGGGCTTCGCGGCCGTCGAGTCGCTCTGCCTCGCCTTTGCGCTGGCGATCAGCAGCACCGTTGTGCTCGTGAAGGTTCTGTCCGACAAGGACGAGCTGGATTCGCTTTACGGGAGGATCACCGTGGGATTTTCGCTCGTGCAGGATCTTGTGGTCATCGTCGCGCTGACGCTCCTCGCCGGATTCTCCAAGGGGCAGGGGATGGATGCGGCTTGGAAAGGACTTTCCTTTGCCGTGGGAGGAATGGTGATCCTTGTGG
This sequence comes from uncultured Chthoniobacter sp., assembly GCA_964431635.1. GTDB lineage: Bacteria > Verrucomicrobiota > Verrucomicrobiia > Chthoniobacterales > Terrimicrobiaceae > QYQL01. The sequence goes on from CAYSKK010000016.1 coordinate 76,740, forward strand.
GCGGGGGAATGGTGATCGCGCGGTATCTTTTGCCCAGGCCGTTCGCATGGGCATCCTCTTCTCCCGGAACGCTGTTTATCTGGAGCCTCGGATGGTGTTTTCTCGTGGTGGCCGCCGCCCATTTCTTTCACCTCTCGATCGAGCTTGGCGCCTTCCTTGCAGGGCTCGGCCTGGCGCAGATGCCCTACACGCACGACCTGCAACACCGGATCAAGCCGCTCATGAGCCTCTTTGTCGCGATTTTCTTCGTCTCGCTCGGGGTGTCGATGGCGCCGGGAGAAATCGCCAATGCGTGGCTGCCCGCTGCCGTGCTGTCGCTGTTTGTCCTCCTGGGAAAGGCGGGGATTTCGATGCTGGCCGTCGCCCGGTTCGGTTTCGGAGAAAGAACGTCGTTCAAAACCGGCGTCGCGGTCGCCCAGATCGGCGAGTTTTCCTTTCTATTTGTCGCGATGGGAGCGGCTGCCGGGCTGGTTGGCGCGCAGGCCACGGCCATCACCGCCCTCGTCGGCATCGTGACGATTGCGGTTTCGTCCTACATGCTTCTCTACTGCGAACAGCTTTACCTGTTCTGTCACCGGATCGGATTGCTGCGCGTTTTGAGGGCTTCTCAGAAGGAGGACGAGCCGGAACCCGGCGCCCTCAGGAACCATGTGCTGATCATCGGCATGAATACGCTCGGGCGGCGGATTGCGGAAGCGCTCCACCGCCGCGGGGAAGTTGTTCTTGCCATCGACACCGACCCGAGAAAATTGCGCGGGCTGCCCTGCCGGACGCTGCACGCGAACATCGAATACCGGGCGGTCCTCGAGGAGCAGGGACTGGCGCACGCGAAACTCGTTGTCAGCGCCCTCCGGATCGAGGACACCAACGACCTCATTGCCTATCGTTGCAAGGAGGCGGGCATCCCCTGCAGCATCCATGCCGTGGATCTCTCGGTCATGGAAAACCTGCTCGCCCACGACGTCGCCTACTTCATGCTTCCGAAGGTGGATGTGATCAAATACCAGTCCGCCCTTCTGCGCGAGCAGGGCCTTCTCGGAGGAAATCCGCCATGAACGGCATGGCTGTGCTTCTGGCGACTGCCGCCGTGGGATATGGACTCTCCCAGCGGTTCCGACTGCCCGTCATCCCCCTCCTGCTCGTGCTTGGCTTCGCGGTTTCCCTCACCGGACTCAAGCCGGAAGGGGTTGCGACGGATTTCATCCTGGAGTTCGGGCTCGCATTTCTTGTTTTTGCGGCGGGCATCGAGCTGAACCCCCGCCGGTTTTTCCGTCAGGCGCGGCCCGTCTTGTGGGTTGCCATCGGCCAGTTTGCCTTGGTCGGGCTCGCGGCGTTCGCCGTGGCACGGTGGCTGGGCTACGGGACGGTCGCCGGCCTCTACATGGCATTCGCGACTGCGGCGAGCTCGACGCTCATCGTCGTGAAACAGCTCAAGACCCGGCAGCAGATGTTCGAGCCTTTCGGGCGGCTGGTCACGGGGGTGCTCCTTGTCCAGGACATGATGCTGATCCTGGTGATGGTCGTGCTGGGGCGTCTGGGGGATGGGCCCTGGGCGATGGCGCAGGCCTCGGGGAGTGTGGTCGCACTTGCTGCGGCCGCTGCGGCTCTCCACTTCCGGGTTTTTCCGTGGATCGAGCGCACGCTGCGGCCTGACGAGGAAACGCTTCTCATGATTTCGCTGGCTCTGCTTTTCACGTTCCTCGCAGCCGCACATGCCCTTGGGATCCCCCTCATTGCGGGCGCCTTTCTTGCGGGCTTTGTCTTGTCTGTCGCCCCGATCAACGGGCTGGTCCGGGGATTGCTCGGCTCGCTCGCGGAGTTTTTTCAGGCAATATTTTTTGCGACGCTTGGCTCGCTTGCCGTCTTCACCTCGCCATGGATTGTGCTGCAGGCGCTGGGGTTTGCGCTGCTGGTGCTTCTGATCACGCCTCCGGTCGTGACTTTGCTCGCGGAGTGGCAGGGGCTTTCCTCCCGCAGCGCCATCGAGAGCGGACTGCTTCTTGCGCAGACCAGCGAGCTTTCCCTGGTTCTCGGGCTGGTCGGCGTGACTGGCGGTCATCTCGGTATCGAGAGCTATTCGGTGATCGCGCTGACCTGCGCGCTGACCATGATCCTCACGCCATTCCTGGCAACCGACCGGGTGACATGGAAGCTTCTCCACTGGCATCCCGGCCGTCAGGCGAGCGATGGGTTTTTCGGATTTCAAAACCACGCGGTGGTCATCGGATTCGGCAGCGCGGGCATGTGGGTGGTCAAGGAACTCAAGGATGCCGGCCACCAGGTGCTGGTGATTGATGATGACGCCAGCGTCATCGCGGGCTGTGAGCGCAACCGGATCGCCTGTCTGCGGGGCGACGGATGCGATCCGCGGCTCCTCCGCCGGGCAGGCGTGCAGGAAGCCCGACTGATCGTGGCCACCCTCCCGAGCCCCGCCGATGTGGTGAAGATCGTGCGCTTTGCGGGAAAAGTGCCTGTCGTTGCAAGGATCTTCGAGGCGGAGGATGCCAGGGAGGTGGCCGAAGCGGGGGGATTTCCCATCCTCAGCTCGGAGGCTGCCCTGGAGAAATTTCTCGAATGGTTCGACAAGGGCGGTCCAAGGCTGCCGGGCGGGAACCAGTGAATAGACGTGCCGCCAGCTGGCCGGGAGGATTTCGCGCAGGAAATGGAATCCGTCTTGCCCAAACAGGCCGTAATCTGGGATGGAATCCACGATGAACCTTCGCCTTCTCGACCCTTCCCTGCGCCCGATCGCGGAAAAAGTGCTCGCGGGCCGGAGGATTTCCGATGCCGACGCGCTGGAGCTTTATGCGAGCCGCGACCTCAATGGCATCGGTGCGATGGCGAATGTCGTCCGCGAGCGGATCAACGGAAACGTCGCCACCTACATCCACAACCGCTACATCAATTACTCGAACGTCTGCCTGCTCTCCTGCCAGTTCTGTGCATTCGGCGCGAAGAAGCGCGAGGACCACGCCTTCGAGATGACCGCCGCCGAAATCGTGGCGTCCGTCCGGGATGCGCTGAAGCTCGGGATCACGGAGATCCATATGGTCGGCGGCCTGCATCCGACCCTTCCCGGAGAGTGGTATCTGGATCTTCTTCGCGAGTTGAAAGCCCTGGATCCGGTGCTCGTGATCAAGGCCTTCACCGCCGTCGAGATTCGGCACCTTGCCGACCGGATTTTCAAAATGCCGGTCCGCGAAACCCTGGTTTTGCTCCGCGAAAACGGGCTGGGGGCGATCACCGGCGGAGGGGCCGAAATCTTCGATCCGGAAATCCGTGACAAAATCTGCCGGGGCAAGGAAACCGCGGAGGAATGGGCGGAGGTGCACCGGACATGGCATCAGCTCGGCGGCCGCAGCACGGCAACGATGCTCTACGGACACATTGAAACCGCTACCCACCGGGTGGATCACCTGCGGCGGCTGCGCGAACTTCAGGACGAAACCCGCGGGTTCACCGGGTTTGTTCCGTTTGCCTTCGAGCCGGAAGGTGCCAGGCCGGTTCTTCAGGGGATCCCGCACGCGACCGCGCACGAAGAGATTAGCAATCTCGCGATCAGCCGGATCTACCTCGACAACTTCGACCACATCACCGGCTACTGGGTCAGCCTCGGACTCCCGCTCGCGCAGATCTCGCTTTCCTTCGGCGTGGACGACCTCCACGGCACGATTTTCGAGGAAAAAATCTTTCACATGGCCGGAGCGCTGACCCCGCAGCAACAGACGACGGACAGCCTCGTGCGGGCGATCCGCGAGGCCGGCCGCATTCCGGTGCAGCGCGACAGCTTCTACCGCCGGATGGAACCCGCCGCGTGAGAGCTCCCCGTCTCGGTTGCGTTCCCTACCTGAATGCACGGCCCCTGCTCCACGGGATCCGTGCCGAGCTTGAGGTGCCCTCGCTCCTTGCAGACGATTTTGCCGGAGGCCGGTATGACGCGGCGCTGATCCCGATTTACGAATCCCTCCGGTTGCCGGGCACCCGGATCGTTGACGGTTTCGGGATCTGCTCGCTCGGCCCGGTCTACAGCGTCATCGTCGCACACCGGCAGCCGCTCGGGGACATCAAGGAGATCGTGCTCGATCCGGCTTCCCGCACGTCTGTGAATCTGCTGCGGGTGCTCCTTGCGAAGCGCCACTTCCTTGCCCCGAAGCTGGTGGAGAATTCCGCGGATCCGGATGCCGCGAGGCTCATCATCGGAGATGCCGCCATGGAGTTCCAGCGCGCCGCAGATGCATCCTGGACCATCTGCGACCTCGGCCGGGAGTGGACGGAATGGACCGGGCTGCCATTTGTCTTCGCGGCGTGGACGCTCGCGGGAAATGCCCCGCCCGAAACAGCCGGCATACTCCGGGCCGCCGCCCAATCCGGTCTCGCCGCACGGCCGGAAATCGCCGCCCTCGAGCCCGATCCCGTCGCCGCCCTCGACTACCTCACCCGTTCGATCCTCTACATCATCGGCGAACCCGAAAAACTCGCCATCAGGACATTCCGCTGCCTGCTCATCGAATGCGGCCTCCTGCCCGCCACGGCTTCGGAACCGGATTTTGTCTGACCGCACTTGAGTTTCTTCCGGGGGAAATCCATAATTACAATCTGGCGATTTTTCGTTCCGATCTGAAACCCATGAACCCCGATTCGATCGCAAAGATGCTCGCCCTGTTCTGGCGGACCGATGATGGACGAACGCCATCCGAGCGGGCGGCTGATTTTGGGATCGATCTTTCTCTCATCGAGGAAAACCTGCGGCTGACTCCCGAGCAGAGGATTTTGCAAAACGACAGGATTTTAACAGAGGCCGAGCAGTTGATTGCCGCACATGAGCGAACTCACCCGAATTACTAAACGGCTTTCTGATTATCAGGTCGGCTTCGTTGTGGCAGGGGGATTAGCCACCATTCTGCAAGGCGCGGCTTTGATGACCCGCGACGTGGACGTGGCCTGCGACATGTCGCCGGAAAACCTCTCCCGGGCATGGCAGGCTCTGGAGGATCTCCACCCCGTCCACCGGATGACGCCCGCCCGCCTGCCTTTCACTCGCGAACAGGCGGAGAGCGGTACGCTGAGGAATCTATATCTCGCGACGGACCTCGGCCAGATCGACCTCCTCGGCGAAATCAAGGGGATCGGTCCGTTTGAGGAGTGCTTGAAGAACAGCGAACCGGTCGCCATGGGAGGCATGGAGATCCGCGTGCTGACTCTGGATGCGCTCATTATTGCCAAGCGCGCGATGGGCCGCCCCAAGGACCTCCACGCCGTTCTCGAACTGGAAGTCATCCGCGAACGACGACAGCGGAGTTGATCCATCGCGATATCTCAAGGCGCTAGGACCTGATTCCTAGAGGGTATGGGGACCCGGACCATCTGAAAATGCTCGGTAGAAAACAGCGCCTTTGGCGTCCTCGTTTGGACCAAATCCCGTGGCATGGGCATCTTGCCCATGCGAAGAACCTTGGCGACCCATGGGCAGAAAAGCAGCGCGACAGCGCATCGTGAAGAGGGAAAGACGAATGTTTGGTGCAGGGCACAACCGAAACGAAGTGAAGCATTGCCCATGCCTCAACGTCTTTTCTACACAGCAATTTAAAACAGATCCGAGTGGGTCCCGGTTCGTTCGAGCCGAATTTCATCGTCAAGAATCGTGTAGATCAGAATCCAATCCGGCTCGATATGGCAGTCCCTGTGGACTCCCCAATTCCCGCCGAGCTGATCGCGATTTTTCGGCGGAAGTGGTTTCTCGGCGAGGAGGAGGTCGATAATAGATTTGAGTTTTGCGAGGGAAAAAATGGCGCAGAGGAAACATGGATTGGACTGACGCGGGCCATGAAAGTCCTCTTTTTCGGATCAGGAGGGTTAACTGCAGCGTCGCAGCTTCAGTTTTTCCTTAACTTCCATTGCACATAGTCGCCATCGACAATCTTTATTATTGGCACAGTAGCATCCTCAACAAGCGTCAGTTTGACGCCATCGTAGATTTCGATGACCATCTCGGACACATTTCTTTCTTTGCCGTTCTTTATCGCGGACTTGGGCTTAAAGCTGACAATCTTTATGCTGGGGGCTTTTGTGGACTCAAATTTTTCCGTGGCTCCTGGTGACGTAAAAACCAAATGTTCTTCATGCAGCATCTGAGCTTCCCCCCGGGATTTAGGCCTCGGCGGAGTTAAGAGAGGGATGGTTGTTGGTAGTGGTTTTGTGGGCTGAGATCAAGG
>CAYSKK010000017.1:0-75914 GCA_964431635.1 uncultured Chthoniobacter sp.
CAACAACCATCCCTCTCTTAACTCCGCTGCGGCCTAAATCCCGGGGGGAAGCTCACAAATACAAAACAACTGTAAGGATTCTTTTTGGAAGTGAAATCAAGCCGCAGTTATTTGTGAGGAGGACGAAGCTTTTACGTATAAAAATCCCCACCAACAGTGACAATTTTGAATAAAATATGAAATCTAAACCCAAACAGCTATTAACAATTGAACAACTGGCAGACTTCACGCAATTGAAAGTCACAAGCCTTTATCGCCTATCCCGTGACGGGAAAATCCCCACGGTAAGAATTTCAAAGAAGTGCATCCGCTTTGACCCTGCGGAGGTTTTGAAAATGCGTTAATAAAACAGACGTATATCCATAATGAGTTTTCCCCGCTAGGACTTCAAGTTCTGGCGGTTTTTTTTGCCCTCGCGCCGCCATATGCGCCGCTAATTCATCATTGCCCGACCAAGGGCTTTCTTTGCCTTGGTTATCTCCTCTTTGATGCGGTCTGCCTCCGCTTCCAGATTGATTACCGCATTCATAGCGTCTTGAATATCGGAACCCGTGAGCCAAGATGAAACGGTCGCAACGTCTTGACGGTTATCGCTCACAACCCCCTTATCAATGCCAAGCAGGATATTTACCCTGTGCTTGCAGGATTTTCCAATCATCCCTGCGGGGCATGTGCAATAGGCGGAAAGGTTGTGTCCTTCTCTCTGAATAAAATGCACTTCATAAGGATCAGGGGCGGAACCTTGAACTAGAAACTTGATTTCTTGCATGGTGAGGGCTGTTTGAGGAAATAAAGCCCCCTTTGGTGTTTCACTCAAGATCGAAATTGCGCCGCCAACAGATTCAATGCGGTTTAAACAGCAATGAAAAAGCAACGGAGAAAAGAACAAGTCCCACAAATATGTATAAGATAATCTTACAGGTTTTTACGATTGTCCCGAAACAACCTTTTGAATCTTTGTTGGATGGCAATTTTGCAGATTTTCCGCCCTTTATTCCTGAATAAGTTGAGGAAACAACTATATCATCAACACTGAACTTGCAGGATTTTCCTTTTTTAATGCAATCAGGGTAAAGCTTTTTGTAAATGAGGAAGAATTGCTCTTTTGAAACCTTATCAAAGTGAATCTTATATTGTTTCTCAAATGCGCTGCGGATTGCTTTTAATTGTGTTTTAGAAGGCTTTTTAAAAACCTCCATGAAGTCATTTATATCCTCATATGTATTTGGGAATGCGCCGTCATCCAATGAATCCGACCAGTAAAACAATTCATCTTCTAAAGACTCTTTTTCATCATTTAAGGCATCTTTTGCATCTTTGACGTTATCGGCAGCACTATCTATTTCATCCTGATCGGCATTTTCCTCTGACTGCAACCTTGCAAGTTCACTTACAGCAAAATCATATTCTCTTTTAGCCGATCCCTCGCGTTCAAAATACTCATACAAATCCGGTCTAACAATGTGCTTAATATCATTCCAATCAGAATCAGGATATTTCTTGATTGTTATAGATATTAAATCCGTTGCCTCTTGCTTGGTGATTTCTTTTTTATACGGGACGCAATGGTAATCTAAATATGCCAGTTGTTTTGCTGTGGGCTGATTCCATATCCTCTGCTGTTCTGCCCTTGCCGCTTCTCTTAATTGCTTTTTCTGCTCTTTCTGTTCCGCCTCATTGTTTTTGATTTCATCAATCAGGATTTGCGCTTCAACCCTAGACAGGCTGGCGGCATCAACTTCCCGTTTCTGCAAGAAAGTGATTTGCGCCTTTGTCGGGGCATTCTTCTTTTTGCTGGCTGGCTCGGGCGCAATCGGCGGCTGATCCTCATGGACAATCTCAAACAGTTCAGAAATCGGTTTCCATTCCTGCATCCCCTCCCGCCAGTAAAATGCTTCCCCGTTTATTGTCCCGCTTTTGATGAGAGATGGAATCTGGCTTTCCTCAAACTCCCCAAGGTCAACCCCGTTGCATGAAATGCGCATGACCTTTGAATCAATCCCACCACGATACTTTTTTGAAGTTTATTCAGCGTCCCCGCAATGCCCAAAAATTGCCTGTTTCTTGCGCTTGTGGGCCGATTCCTGACCCTTTGACCGTCTAGGGGGAGCCTTGCCGTGCCGGTGCCAAATTTTAATGGATTTTAATTCCTGCCCGCATTCAAGCCGCGCCCCGCCCGCACCACAATGTTACTTGCCATTACTTGCCAACAAAAGCCGCTAAAATGCCTAAAAACGCCTTGTTGAGACAATGTTGAGAATGCTGTAAACACTTAATATGCAGCCTGTTTATGGAGAATCTGAAAACGTCTCAAAGGGTTTCAAGACCGGCGCAATAGACCACTCTACCACCCCTCCATGAGGAGCTTATTCTAAACAAGTTGAAGCTGAATGTAAATTTGAGTTCGGGAAATTGTTGCCGGTTGGCGGTCGCGCTTTTTTATGTCCATGCGTGGCGGGCTTATCCGAGCAGGTTGTGGACGTCTTTCAGTTTGGCCACGATATTGATATCCGCTTTGCAGGCGGGCATGCAATCTCCGCAGGCCATGCAGGCGGTGCCGTTTTTTGTGAGGGTTTGATATTCGGTGCGCGCGCGTGCCAGTTCGTGGTAGTCGAGCGCGTAGCGTTCGTAGCGGAAGATGTCAGCGATGGCGATGTGTTCGGGGCAGCGGGAGACGCAGTCGGAGCAGAGCAGGCAGGTGAGCCCCTTGTTGTAGGTTGCGAGCAGGTTGAGGGCCTCGTGGTCGCTTGAAGTCATGACGCCCTGTTTTGCGGCGTCAAAGTTCTCCTGCAGCTGGTCGAAGCTTTTTGTCGCGATGGCGGCCGCCGTGAGGTTCGGGTTGGACATCAGCCACTTCACCATCGCCGTTGCCGGGGTGCTCCCTTTGAAGCGCGGTTCGGCCAGCAGTGCCTGGATTTTTTGGTCCTCTGCGGCGCGCCCCACGCCGCCCATGGTCTTCATGGCAATCGTTCCAAAGTCCTTTTTGCTGGCGAGGGCGAGGACGTCATCCACCTCCTTCTTGTCGCCGTAGGTGTAGAAAAATTGGGCAGCCTCGTAGGGGGAGTTTTCGATGAGGTAGTCGAGGATGTCGTAGGCCATATCCCCTCCGATGTTTTTATAGTGGTGCTGGGAAATCGCCAGGTGCCTGACCAGTCCCTCTCTTTTCAGCCGCTCGAAGGCGCGGATCATCCCCCTGTCCGTCTTCGCCTCCTCCAGCGAATGGTAGCCGAAGTGGAATTTGAACACGTCGTAGTAGCCGACTCCGGATCGCGCGACGGATTGCTTCACAAACTGGTAGTGTTGCTCCTCGTCAATCCGACCGCGCTCATGGTTGCCATCCACCCGGTCCACGACGATTTCGAGCGCGTAGGCTTCGCGCGGCTGGCTCTTGATGGCATCCGGCATGGTCTCGGACGTCCAGCGGTGTGCCTTGTGCCAGTAGTTGACCCCCATCTCGACCGCCAGCGGGATCACGTCCGGGCTCCAGTCGGAGGCGCCCACCAGCGCGCTGATCTCCATCCCGGTGCGACCGTAACGGCGCAACGGCAGCTTGCCGGTGAGGCCCGCGGCCCGCGCGCTTCCTGCAAACCCGCCCAGACCGGACAGCGCGAGCCCCGTGGCTCCGGTTGCCCCGACACGGAGGAAATCCCTGCGGGTCAGTTGACTGGAAAATCGCGTGCGGTCTTTCATCGTCGTGTGCCTCCCGGTGAACGAAAACGTTGATCCAGTTTAGACGACGCGGCGATAAAGTCGAGCCCTGCCGGAAGCCCCCTTGACGCTGTTCGGATTCGTGGGATTCTGCCCCTGTATGAAAAACGGCCTCATCCTCTGCGCTGCTTTCGCCGTTTTATTTGGAGTCCCGTTGAAGGCGGACGACAAATGCGAAGGGAAGACGGAAAAATCTTCCGAAAGCAATGAATCCCAGGAGGACCCCAAGGGAAAACACCCGGAAAAAGAAAACGAGAAGCCTGAGGACAAAAACGACGATGGCAAGAAGGCCAACAAAGAGAGGTCCGGAAAGGACGAATAGGGGGCCGGTCGAAGCGCTCCGCTGAGGCTGTCCGTTTTGTGCTTTTCCGCGGCATTGGCCCCGCAGCGGCGATGTCAGCCATAAATCCGTTGCAAACGAGCTTGCGGAAGGCCTGTCCCGTGGGGCACATTCGTCGGGCGCTGCGGCAGATGTCCGCGGCTTTTTCCCGAATATGACAAAAAAACTCGCTCTCCTTTTTTCCGGTCAGGGTGCCCAGTCGGTTGGCATGGGCAAGGATCTCTGCGCCGAATATCCTTCCGCCGCCGCGCTTTTCAAGCAGGCGGATGAAATCCTTGGGTATCCGCTTTCGCAATTTGCCTTTGAGGGACCGGCCGAGGAACTGACGAAAACCGCCGTCTGTCAGCCGGCGCTCTACGTCCACGGTCTGGCGTGCCTCGCGGTGGTGAAGGAGAAGTTTCCTGCGCTGGATTTCCATGCGGCGGCCGGACTTTCGCTTGGGGAGTTCACCGCGCATGCGGCGGCGGGGACATTTGATTTTGCGACCGGCCTGCGACTCGTGGACAAGCGGGCGCGCGCGATGCAGGAGGCCTGCGACTCGACCGAGGGTGGAATGGCTGCGATCATCGGAGGAGATGAGGATCGCGTTCGTGACCTGGCATCTGCCGCCGACGTGGATGTGGCGAATCTCAATTCCCCCGGACAGATCGTTCTCTCCGGAGAGTCTTCCAAAGTCGCGATGGCTGTCGGTTTGGCGAAGGAATACGGCGCGCGCAAGGCGGTCGAGCTGACCGTTGCCGGCGCGTTTCACTCGAGGCTCATGGAGTCCGCCTATCAGACGCTCAAGGTGGCGCTGGAGGAGACGCCGATGGCCCAGCCGCGCGTTCCGGTCGTCTGCAATGTCGATGCCACTGCGGTCAGCGATGCGGAAAACATCCGCCGCACGCTGGCCGACCAGGTCACCGGCAGCGTCTGCTGGTCGCAGAGCATCGAATACATGATCGACCACCTGCACATCACGAATTTTCTCGAACTCGGTCCCGGAGGCGTCATTGCCGGGCTCGTCGGCCGCATCCGCAAGGGAACACCGGTCGTCTCGATCTCGAATGCCGCGACTCTCGAAGAGGGGGTCGCCCTGCTCGCGGCAGGCTGATCAGTCGAGGGTCCGCCGGTAGCGGCCGACACCGACCGCGAGAGCGACCACGAGAAAGAGGGTGATCGGGCACAGCTCAACGAGAGTCGGGCTTGCCCCGTTGCCCTTCAGGAGGATCCCCCGCACGATCCGCAGATAGTGAGTGAGGGGAAAGACCTCGCCGAGATACTGCGCCCAGACGGGCATACCCCTGAACGGAAACATGAACCCGGAGAGCAGGAGCGATGGCAGGAAAAAGAAAAACGACATCTGCATGGCCTGGAGCTGGTTCGTGGCCACGCTGGAAAATGTCACCCCCACCGCGAGGTTGGCTGCGATGAAAATGAACGACGCCCCGAGCAGCAGGGGCAGGCTTCCCATCATCGGCACATGGAAAACCGCGGCAGCCGCAGCCAGAATGAGCGCGACCTGGATGTAGCCGACCAGGATGTAGGGCAGGATTTTTCCGACCATGACCTCGATCGGCTGCGCGGGCATCGACAGCAGGTTTTCCATCGTTCCGCGCTCGCGCTCGCGGGTGATGGCGAGAGCCGTGATCATCACCATCGTCATTGTCAGCACCACGCCCATCAGGCCGGGCACAATGTTGTATTGGGTGATTTCCTCCGGGTTGAAGTTGGCGTGCACGATGAGGTTTACCGGACCGGGTTTTCCGGCGAGCCCGGCGAGGGGACCGGTCAGATCGCGGTCCCAGACCGTGCGGACCAGCTCCTGGACGGTTGAGATCGCGTTGCTCGTGGCCGCCGGATCCGTCGCATCGGCTTCCAGCAAAATCTCCGGACGTTCGCCGCGCAGGAATGAGCGGGAAAAATCCGGCGGGATCGTGAGGACAAACTGAACGCTCCCGAACATGAGCGCCTCACGCGCGGCCGACTCGTCGAGCTGTCCGCGAATGTTGAAATATCCGCTGTTCCGCATCCCCTGGAGCAGGGTCTGCACGCAGGGGCTGTTGTCGCCGAGCACGATCGCGGTCGGCAGGTTCTTCGGGTTGGAGTTGATGGCAAACCCGAAGAGCGTGAGCTGGAGGAGGGGAACCCCTATCATCATGCCGAATGTCAGCCGGTCCCTCCGCATCTGGATGAACTCCTTGATGACGACCGCCCAGAGACGATGGAAGCCGCTCATGAAAAATTGTCGCGGGAGGATTCCATGAGGTGGATGAAGACGTCCTCGAGGCTCGACGGGATCTTCTGCCACACGATGCCGGACACCCGCTCCGGGCGAATGGCTTCCTCGAGTTTCTCCGGGTCGGTGCCGCTGATGTGGAGCGTGGTCCCAAATGGCACGAGCTGCTCGACGCCGGGCTTTCCGGTGAGCCGCGCGACGATGCTCTGAAGGTCCGTCCCGCTTGCCGCCCACGTGTGCAGGCCGGAGCCGGCCACGACCTCCGGCACCGTGCCGGTGGTGAGAAGGCGTCCGTAGGAAAGGTAGCCGATCCGGTGGCAGCGCTCGGCCTCATCCATGTAATGCGTGGTGATGAGGACGGTGAGCCCTTCCGCAGCCAGCCCGTGGATGGACTCCCAAAAATCCCGGCGCGCCTTCGGATCGACCCCGGCTGTCGGCTCGTCGAGGAGGAGGAGTTTCGGGCTGTGCAGCATGCAGGCCGCCAGCGCGAGCCGCTGCTTCCATCCGCCGGAGAGCCCGCCCGCGAGCTGGTGACGGCGGCCGCTCAAACCGTGACCCTCCAGGACTTTTTCCACTGCGGTCTTCCGGTCCGGCAGGTCGTAAACCCTCGCCACAAAATCGAGGTTCTCCTGAACGGTCAGATCTTCATAGAAGCTGAACCTCTGGGTCATATAGCCGACGCGGTTTTTGATCTCCCGGCTTCCGGTGAGAAAATCGTATCCGAGGCAGGTGCCCTCGCCGCCGTCGGCTTTCAGCAGCCCGCAAAGCATGCGGATGAACGTGGTCTTTCCGCTGCCGTTCGGGCCGAGAAAGCCGTAGATTTCCCCCTGTCCGACCCGGAGAGCCACGTTGTCCACGACGACCTTTCCGTCGAAGCTCTTGGTGACCCCTCGCACGTCGATCGCCGGGCTTCCGTTCATCGGGAGGCACTGCCGACCTGGACCGGTTGACCCGGATGCAGCCCGGCGGCCATCTCCGGAGCGAACGAGGCCTCCACCATGAAAACCAGTTTTTCCCGGCTCTCCCGGCTGAAAATCACAGGTGGCGAATATTCGGCGGTCGGCGAGATGAACGAGATCCGGCCGGTCACCGGCGGGGCTCCGTCTCTTGTCACCGTGATCTCGTCGCCGGTCTTGAGCGAAGCCAGAGCCGTCTCCGGAACGAAATACCGGACCCGGATCCTCCCGGGCGGAAGGAGGCTCACCACCGGCTGCCCGGCCGGAACCCATTCCCCCGGCCGGAAGAGCGTGTCAAAAACAAGCGCCTTTTCCGGGGCGCGCTGGACTTTCTGGTCGAGCGTCCACTGCGCCTTGGCCAATTGCGCGCGGGCATTGTCGGCCCGGGCCCGCGCAGCCGCGACCTGATCCTCGCGGCCTCCAAGGTGTGCGGTCTGGATCGAGGCCTCAAGGGCGGCCGCTATCTCCATCAGGGCGATGTCGGCGCTCTGGTAGAGGTTCAGGTTTTGTTCGGCCACCACTTTTGTGCGATACAGCTCCTTAGAGCGCTTGAGTTGGATATCCGTGTAGGTCTGCGCGGCAAAAGCCGCCTTCTGCTCGTGTTCGAGTGTGTCGATCTCTGTCGGACGCTGGCCCTTGCTCAAATCCTCCTGCGTGGCAACCGCCTCCGCGAGTGTGAAAGAAGCGGCCGTCAGCTCGTCCTGCTCGGGCCGGGGGTCCAGCGCAAACAGCTCTGCTCCCGCATCCACCCGCGCACCCCGCTCGACCGGAAGCCTCAGCAGACGTCCCGCCGACGGCGATGCAACCAGCACGTATTCCCCGACCACATAGCCTTCGTATGCAGGGCCCTGAGGCGGACGGCAGCCCGCAAGAAACAACCCGCACACGCCGGACGCAACCAGCCCGGGCAGCAAAAGAAAAGCCGATCGAATGAAATTCACTCCTCCCTAGAGAACAGCAGATCCCATGACGCCTGACAACTCGCATTCCCCGGACTCCGGGTTGAATACTTGATCGCGGCGAGGCGTTCGTCCATGCTGCAAACATGGCAGCAGCGTCCATTGATCTTGTTTCTGAAATTCTCGAACTCAAGCGCGAGCGGAATGCCGTGATCCTTGCCCACAACTACCAGACTGCCGACATCCAGGAACTGGCGGACTTTGTCGGCGATTCTCTCGGGCTGAGCTACAAGGCCGCCGAGACCGGGGCGGATGTCATCGCGTTCTGCGGGGTCCATTTCATGGGCGAGACCGCAAAGATCGTGAGCCCGGAGAAGACCGTGGTGATCCCGGACATGGACGCCGGGTGTTCGCTCTCGGATTCGTGCCCGGCGGACAAGCTGGCGGCCTATCTCGATGAACACCGGGAGAAGGATTATTACGTCATCGCCTACATCAACTGCAGTGCAGGAGTGAAGGCGCTCGCCGATGTCATTTGCACCAGCGGGAATGCGGTCAAAATCGTGGAGGCCACGCCGAAGGACAGAAACATCCTCTTCGTTCCCGACCAGAACCTCGGTGCCTGGGTGATGGAGAAAACCGGACGTCCGATGGACTTGTGGCGGGGGAATTGCTATGTCCATGTGGAGTTTACGCGGGACAGCATCGACCGGATCCGGGCGGAATATCCCGGTGCAAAAGTCGTTGCGCATCCGGAATGCACGCACGCCGTCCGCCTGCTGGCCGACGAGGTCTGTTCGACGGAAAAAATGATCGGCTACTGCCGGCACAGCGGGGCGAAGGAATTTGTCATCGTGACGGAGAGCGGGATGCTCCACCGCCTGCGCCGGGAGCTGCCGGGCAAAATCTTTATTCCCGGTCCGACCGAACTCTGCTCGTGCGCCGACTGCCGCTACATGAAGCTCAACACGCTGGAGAAGCTTCGCGACTGCCTCGCCGACCTGAGGCCGGAGATCACAATCCCCGAAGAGATCCGGGCGAAGGCCGAGGGGTCTGTGCGCCGGATGCTCGAGATCTCGCGCTGAGGGAAACGGACTCCGCGCGGAGATTTTCTTTTATTCCCGGTTCCGGCGATTCCTCCCGCGAAGGCGCGGAGCCGCGAAGCATGGGGAAACTGTTTGTGCTTCTTGCGTCCGCTTTGCGTCTTTGCGCCATCGCGGGGGATAACCCGGTCTATTCCCGCAAAAGCCTGCGGATCCAGAGGTCGTGGTTGTCGCGGGCGTTGAGGGCGCGGAGGATCCCTTCCTTGTCGAGAATGAAGACGGTGGGGAGGGCGTTGATCCCGAGCGGGCGGGCGATGGAGTTGTCCCAGCCCCTGCCGTCGTAGTTTGTCGGCCAGGATTCCATCTGGAATTCCTTCATGCGGCGGGCGAGTTCGGATTTGTTCGTGTCGAGGCTGACCGTAGCGATGCGGAGGTTGGCCTTTGGAAGCTGGTCCACCGTGCGGCGGAAGGCCTGCATCCACATCAGGCTGTGCGGCGACTCGGCCGACCAGAAGATGAGGACGACAACATTGCCCTTCTGCGCGGCCGTGTCGAACTGGCCGCCCTGCACGGTGGGGAACTTCAGGTGCAGCGGCTTGTCGAGCAGGTTGAGCCGGACGAGGTCATCCGCGATCCGGTGGTTCAGGGCCTCTTCCTTGGAGAGGGCTTTTGCCTCGTTGAGGAGCTCGCGCTTGAGGGCCGGGTCGTTGTCACAAATCGTCGCCGCCTCGGCCAGCAAGCGCGGCCCGCGCCGGTCTCCCGGGTATTTTACAACGAAGTTCCTGGCGGAATCGACGATCGATCCGCGCATTTCGGACTCCCGGCCGATCATGCTCTGCATGAAAAGCGAGACACGCCGGAAGCCGGCGTCGGCGTGCTTTTCCACCGGGACGCCCGGGGTTTTTTCCAGTGCGGCGAGCATTCTCATCGCCTCGTCCACTTCCTTTTGGACGTTGTCCATCTTTCCCCTGGCCGCGAGGATGGCCGCGAGGCGGAGGCGGGCGTCGAAGGTGTGCGGGTCGCCAGGGTGGGCAGAGAGGAATTTTTCGATGAGCGCCTGGTGTTTTGCGAAGTGGGTGCGCGCCAGCAGTTGGGCTTCCTCGCGGCTGGACGGCTTTTTGGCCGGTCCGCTGTCGAGCGCGACGATGGCCGCCCATTCCTCCTCCACGCCCGCCCGTGCGCAGATCGGTGTGAAAAGGAGTGCGGCGAGCAGGAGGATTTTCATTTTTCGGGGACCCGGATTGTGGTGTGGATGGCGCGGTGGTCGCTGGCTTGATACCAGTTCCGCGCATTGCTGATTCCGCTCCGGTCCATGACGATCTCCGGCCAGAGTCCGCTGCTCACGAGCAGATAGTCAATCCGCGAATAGATGTCGGCCGCGGACCAGAAATGAGTCCACAGCAGGCCCTGGCGGTCGGTGAGAAAAAGATCGCGCATGCGGAGGGGGGATCCCGCCGCGCCGATGAGTTCCTTGATGGGCTGCTCGTTTTTTGTGTCGTTGAGGTCACCAAAGAGCAGGAGGTTCGCGTCGGGATCCGCGGTCAGGATTCCATCCACATGCTTCCGGAAGAGAGCGGCTTCTTTCGTCCGCATTGCCCGCTCGTCAAATTCCGGAACCTGCCTGCGGGATTTCAGATGTGCTCCCACGAGGCGGAGGTTGTAGGAGGCCGAGAGCTGAACGGTGACATCGAGGATGCCACGGCTGATCCGCTGTCTGCTTCCATTCAGTTCGAACGGCACATCATCCAGGGAATTGCGGGAAATGATCGGATATTTGCTCAGGAGCGCGAGATGACGCTCCGGGTCGGCCCCCTTGACCCACTCGCGATGAGGGTAGTCCATGCCTGCCGATTTGAGCCTCTTCTGAAAGTCATCCAGCATCGTCTCATCGCCCATTTCCACGACGCCGAGGATGTCAGGCTGGATCTGTTTGATCACCTCGATGGCTGCGGCGGTCTCCTTTTCCGGCTTCGGCGCATCAGGGACGGTTTTTCCATCCACCCGGCGCTCCATCTTCAGGTAATTCTGAAGGTTGTAGGATGCGACCACGACGTCTTTCGCCTGCAGGGAGACGGAAAGGATGAGAAGCGCCGAGGAGGCGAAAAGGATCCTGCCCCAAGCCGTTCTGCTGCCGTAATACCCCACGTCGGGATGCGTGCTCCCCGGGTTGAAATTCCGATTCAGGCCGGATTGTGGGGCTGTTTGTCCGGGGCTTCCTTGACCTCGACCTCGGCCGCGGACTTGTGCACTTCGCGCTCAAATTCCTCACGGGCTTTTTTGAATTCCCCGAGGCTCTGGCCGATCCCGCGCGCCAGCTCAGGGAGCTTTTTCGCGCCAAACAGGATCAGGACGATCAGCAGGATGAAAATAATTTCCGGCGTCCCGGGCATGGAAAAGGCAAAAAGCGGAGGAGTCATGGAAAACCAATACGCCGGAAACCTGGCGGATGCCAGTTTTTTCAGGGAGGCCGTCCGTGCCGGAAGGTTTTGCCGCCGATTCCTGCAGCGGGCGTGACAGCCGGTTTTCAGTGGGTTTCAGCCGAGGCGGGACTGATTTCCACCTGCAGGCTGTCCAAAAAACCGGGATCAGGACTGGAGAGTTGATTCTGTGCAAACCATTGGATCGTCACATGCGAAAGCCCGGAAACCGGGGCGGGAGTCGCTGCGACATCATCAAAAGCAACCGGCCCGTCAAACAGGGTATCCGTCCCCAGGGAAACCTTCAAATTTCCCGTGGCGGTATGGTAGACAAGGACCAAGGTGGAGGCAGCCGCATCATCCCAAGCCGCTTCCCGCGCAGATGACTTGTAGAGAATGCCATTTTCTCCCAGCCCCGAACGAACCACAACCACACCCTGGTTGGGTGCTCCACTTCCATTGAGCAGGGCCCAAGCCGCTCCGCTTGTCACCAAATCGCTCGTGCCATCCGTAAAACCCACGCCCATCCAATTTCCACTCAGTGATGCGGGGCGGATCCTTGCCGTCAGGGTCAAGACATCCCCTGCCGCAATATCCGGCAGGGCGATATGCATGATCCCTCCTTCCCCGGTAGTCACTGCACACCCCGAACCATCCACCTGCAGTTGAGTCGGCGAGCCGACAACCGCGTAGACATTGCCCGTCTTATTGACCGGAACGGGAGAGCGTTTCTCGATCAGGGAACCGGCCGGGCCATCAAAGTCGTCCCGGTAAACAATCTCTCCACGTCCTTCAAGAGGGACAGACAGTGATGCAAGGGCACAAAGGGAAAAAGCAATGAATGGGGTTGTTTTGTTCATAAGCTGGATGTTGGCAGTTTCATCAGAAGTACCTGTTGTTTCGAATCAATTGTCCAGAAGTCTCCGGGCTCCGAAAATCGGCGGCCTATTTGTCATACGTCCAAAACCGCGGATCATAAACAAGGGCCTGCGACGGAGTGCAAAGTTCGATATGCCCATCCAGGAATCCGTAGGGGGTCCTTCCATCGAAAATTTTCCAGTGGGGGTCGGTCAAGTTTCGGGAAGGTGCCCCGTTGTTTGCCACCTTGTCCCGTTCCCCAACGACGTTGTTTGCCACCTCCCAGGCTTTGGGAATCCGACACAAAAGAACAAATGCTGCAGGTGTTCTGACCTCCAAAAGACTGATGCCCTCGCCCAGAGGGCGGTCGCTTCTTCCCCCGCTGAAGGGTGCCGGCTGCGGAGGAGGGCCTCCGACCGGATTGATTGCCACTCCGGAGATGGCATAACTCCGCGGAAAAAATCCGGGGCCGCTTTTGCGATCATCCAAAGGACACCGATATAACTGCAAAATCGAATACGGCGATCCATCGGTCACCGGACCGGCTGTGTATCCCGCAGCATGTTGGAACCCCAGGTAAGGAAGAATGACGGAATCCCAGGTGGGAGGATCCGGATTGCCGGTGTGCGAGGGGATCCGCATGTTGTTCTCGGAGGCATACGCCAACAAGGCAGCCGTGATGGTCTTCATGTTGACCAACGACTGCATTTGCCTGCTCCGCCTGACTGTGGAACCGGAGGAAACCAGGATGAGCGCCGCCAAAATGGCAACAACTGCAATGACCACCAGCAACTCCATCATGGTAAATCCACTGGTCCTGATCCGCCGGAAATCTCTCCTGGAAAGACTGACTGCCTGTCGGAAGAGTTGCATTTGCCCCACCATGGGCTGGGACCGCTTTCCGTGCCTTTATCTTCCCGCCAAAAAATAGCATGATCCAGTCAGGCCAGATGTTCACCACCCATTGTCGGGAACTCGAGTGATTCGCGGGCTTCTGCTGCTGTTTTCGCGTTCAAAGGTCTTCCCAGGATCGGACGGTTATCCGGTCGTGTTCCCGGAGCGTTCCTGTGACAATTTCCCCTCAAGATTTTTCAAATACAAACGGTCCACCGGATATTTGCGCAGGATGAGAAACGAAGCAACCACCAGCGCCGGGCCTGAGAGAAAAGTGATGACGGCAATATTGAAAGCCGCTTCGGGTGTCTGGGTTGCGGCTCCGGAGACGATTCCCGCCCAGTCCACGACCCAGCCGGTCACCAGCAGGCCCACCGACATGCACGCCTTGAGAATGAAGGTGAAAAATGCGCCATAGCTTCCGTCCTTCAGGACTCCGGTTTTGAGGAAATTGATCTCGGAAAGATCCGCGACCATCGACATGGCGAGGGGGGTCATAATCCCGCATCCGCCCCACCAGAGCGCCTGTCCGAACGCGAAGGCGATGAAGCCGATCGGGATGGCCAGCCCGCCCAGAGAAAACGAGCTTTCCGGTTTTAAAAGCCCACCCATGAATATCACAAACAGCGAGAGTCCACCCGCGAAGGAGGCAATCATTCCGATATACCCGGTGGTTTTCTTGTCCATCCGCTGGGTCAGCCACGATTGAAGGATGGCGCCGATGCCAAACGCGACCATTCCCCCGCCGTGCACCATCGTCTTTGCATCCGCGGGCAGCTTCATGAAAAACACGTAGGTGAACATCTGGATCTGGGAGACCACCAGCATCGCGAACTGCGCGATGGAGAAAAAGCCGAACACATACCAGGCCACCCGGTCGCAAAGGATCCCGGTGAGGTCCTTCCAGAACGCGCCGATCGTGTTGCCCTCGAGATGCGCCCCCCGGTTGTCTTTCCCGGAAAACCGGGTGGCGGCGACGCACAGCAAAACAAGAATCAATGCAAACACGGCCAACACGATTCCCATGTTCATGTAGTTTCCTGCTATGGTGGTTCCGTCGATGCGGGTGCCACCCGGCCCGGTCTGGTCGCGAAAGAACATGGACCATGCCAGCGCTCCGAAGAGCAGGTTGACCGCCTGGTTGAACGCCATGCGGATTCCCTGCAGCCGGGAGCGGTCCTCATATTCGGGGCAGATTTCAAAGCCCAGTGCGTTGTAGGGGATGCCGAAGACCGTCATGGCGAGCCGGACTGCCAGGTTTGTTCCCAACACGCAGACAAAGAGGGCGGATTTGGTCCACCCCGGGAGAAGCCAGACGAGAAGGAATGTGATCGCCAGCGCAATGCCTCCCCAGAGGATGTAGGGCAGGCGGGCCCCGTAGCGCGTCCGGGTGTTGTCGGTGATGTGGCCCATCACCGGATCGACGACCGCATCGACGATCAGGCTGATGCTCAGGGCGATCCCGGCCGCGACAGCTCCCAGGCCGAGGACCTGGGTATAATAGAGCATGGCAAAGTTCGAGATGCCATTGATGGTGATCGAGGTCGCGCCCTCTCCAAGGGCATAACCAAGAATTCGAGCGGTGGAAACACGGGGGGCGGCAGAAGTGGACATGGAAGAGGAGGGGAGTAGTTGGGTAAACTGGAAAACTTCAGGGGAGGCAAGAGCGGACTTCGATCCGGTCATTTCCAGCCGGCCCGGAAAAAATCGCCTCCTTCGGGGGAAACGACGGTATGGCTCCCCGCTCTTGCACGGAAAGCGAAGCCGCCTTGTTGGCAAAGCAGACCGCTTCCGTCAGATTCTTTCCTGCGGCAAGCGATGCGGCCAGCACCCCGCAAAAACAATCTCCCGCACCGACCGTATCGACTGCCGGGACAGGGAATCCGGGCACCAGCTCATCTTGCGACGGTTGCATGATTTTCGCTCCCGCCGCACCCAGGGTGATGATGAGAGCTTCCCCGCCGAGGTTGAAAAATCTTCCGGCAGCCGCTTCATGCGCCGGTTCGGCCCGGCCTGTGGAGGCCAGGATCCCGACCTCGTGCTCGTTGGGCACCAGAATGTTGACGCAGCAGAGAAGGGCATCCGGGAGCGTAGATGCGGGAGCGGGATTCAGAATGACGACGCATCCCGCCTCCCGGGCCCTTTGGGCCGTTTCCATCACGACCGGCAAGGGGATTTCCAGAGACAGGAGAACATGGCTGCAGCCGTGGAACGGGGCGGAAGCCACATCGTCTGGCACCATGGCGGCGTTTGCTCCCGGCGCGACAACGATGCTGTTGCTTCCATTCTTATCAACAAGAATCATGGCTGTTCCGGTAGGGATTGCCTTCGCGGGGTTGACCCAAAGGGTTTCGATGCGCTCGTTCGAGAAGAAGGCGCGGATTTGCTCCCCGGACGCATCCTTCCCGATCGCGCTCAGAAAAATCACTTCCGCCCCCGCGCGGCTGGCCGCAGCGGCCTGGTTGGCACCTTTCCCGCCGATTCCGGAGGAAAAATCTCTTCCCAGCAGGGTTTCTCCCGGTCCGGGCAGGCGGTCGCAGTAAATGGTCAAATCAAGATTCGAACTGCCAACGACGAGTAAGCGTTTCATAATTGTTAAGCAGAAGCTTCCGAAGCCCGGGGCGGCGAGCCTGCGGGGGGCTTTCTGGAGCAAAGCGCCAGCATGTCCCGAGTGATGCGGGGGATCCTCTCCTCGCGGAGGATGAGATACCGGTGCCTGCCCTGACAGTCCGGATGGAAGGACGTCCGCCCGTCCGGATCCACATTCACGCGTCCGGGTTCGGAAACATCGAAATAGGAGTGGTCGGGGCGGACAGCATGCAATACGGCGCTTTGGTCCCATGAGGGGCGGTCGTAGGGCATCGGAAGAAATGCTGCATAGGCACCCGCCACGGGATCGCTGGGGTTCTCCTCCCGCGCCGCTTCCATGACGTCACCGGGAAACAAAATCGATGCGCCGACTTCAAACCCGCTGAATGTCACGGGCCCGGGAAACCGGTCAAAAAAGTTGCGCGCCGCGGCGATGTCGGTGCGGATGTTAAATTCCGGATTTCCGGAATCGTCACCGATGGTCTTCCCCGGACGGAAGCATCCCGCCATTGAGCAAACGTGCCGAACCTTTTTCGAAAGCAACTCCATGCCATCCATCGGAGAGATGTCATCCGGCGGTGAATCCATCAGACGGGAGAGATTGGTGAGAAAGCCGATCGTGATGATGACGACCGAGTGGTCCGCACGGGGTGCGAGCAGGCGGCGGAGAAGCGGAATGGCGTTTTCCGGCTCCTTCGGCGGACAGCCCTCGCCGAGGGGTTCCGATATTTGGCGGATAAATTTTCCCTCATCCTTCGTCGGGCCGTTCCGCACAGCCCCCAGGGGAATCTGCGGGCGGCCACAGAATCTGTTGAGCAACCCCGTGTAGGTGGCCGCCCACGGGTTGTCCTTGCACAGGGTGACGCCCAGAATGTCGCACTCGCCGGCGTCCTGCAGCGAGTGCAGCATCACCAGTGCGAGTGCGTCATCGATGTCATTGCCCATGTCGGTGTCCAGGACGACCGCAACCGGCCGGGCGGTGCGTGATTGAGGATGGGAGCCTGTCAGCATCGGGAGGGAGAATCCGGAGCACTTGCACAGGTTTCCTGCCGGTGAAAAACGGGCCTGCTGTTCATGGTTGCGGGCGATCGGTATTCCACAGCCCCATGGGATCGCGGAATTCACCATAGGGAGTGGCAGACTGGTCGAAGTTCGGATTTTTCGCGGGGATATACCTCGGAGCCACGCGGCTTTTCAACCACGCCTCAAGGGTCCGTCTCAGCTCCCCGGTTTTTTCCGGGAATCCCTTCGAAAGGTCATGCCGCTCTCCGGAGTCTGATGCGAGGTCGTAAAGCTCCACTTTTCCCGTGTAATAGTAGATGAGTTTGAAATTCCCCTTGCGGACAGCGGACATCGGCGGGTCCTCCGGCAGTGGAGATCCCACCTCGGCATACGGCCACCAGAACGGAAAATGGAAAAAGATGGTGTCCCGTCCGTATCCGGCGGCATCGCTCGGGTCCCGGAGCAGGGACAGCAACGAGCCCGCGCCGTTCTTCATTTCCAGTCCTCCAGCCTCCAGCAGAAGCGAGGGGATATCGCAGCAGTCAACAGGAACATCGCAAACGGTCCCCGGCTTCACCCGTCCCGGCCAGCGCACGATCAATGGCACCCGGATTCCTCCCTCGTAGAGATTTCCTTTTGCCCCGCGAAGAGGGAAGTTGGAAGTGATGACCTTGTTGCTCAGTTCACTTCCCTCCGGGGCGAACTGATACCGGTTGATCCCCCCGTTGTCGGAAAGGAAAATCACCAGTGTGTTTTCCGAGAGCGGCGTGCCGTCGGGCCCCCGTGTGTCCTCCAGCTTTTTCAAAATCCCGCCGACCGCGTCATCCAGGCTTTTCACCATGGCCGCATACACAGGGAAGGGGGCCGAGCGGTCATCGAGCCAGCCCTGCCTTCCTTTTTTCTCAAAGTGCTCCCGGTATCCGGTTTTCGGATCATCCTGAAAGGGGGAGTGCACTCCACCGGTGCAGTAATACAGGAGAAACCGGTTGGCTTTGTTTTGTTCGATGAACCTGCAGGCGGCATGGCTTTCCGCAACGGTCAAATACTGATCCTCCGGCTCCTCCATGGGTTTCCCCACGGCTTCCCATGCGGGCCGCCAGTTCAGATACGGCGAGCCGCCGGTGTCGTAGTAGGCGATCGTCTGGAACCCCTGGGCTTCCGGAGTGGCGGACGGAATCTTGTTGTGATACCCGACGTGCCACTTCCCAAGAAAGCCGCAGGTGTAGCCGGTCTTGTTGAGCACTTCGGCGAATGTCACGCAGCCGCCGTCGAGAAACATCCGGTTCGTCGCGGGAAGAACCGCAAATTCTTTTTTGTATCGCGGCGCCACGATCTCATCGTAATTGGCGTCGTGTTCGCATTCATACGTCGCCTTGAGGATGCCCGATTCCGCATTGTGCACGCCGGTTAAAAGCAGGGCTCTCGTCGGACTGCACATGGGGGAAACATAGGCCTGGGTGAACAACATTCCCTGTTCCGCCAGCCGGTCGATGTTGGGCGTTTCGTAATAGGCTCCGGCCTCCTGCCTTCGTTGATACACTGCTGTGTCCATCCATCCCAGGTCGTCCGCCAGGATGAAGACCACGTTTGGCGGCGTCCGGGGTGATGGCTTTCCGGGGGGCTCTCCGCAGAGGCCGATGCCGGTGATCGTCATCAACGCCGCGACTCCGAGGCATGTGGGTTTCATCATAAATTTTTTAAGGTTGCGACGAAGTCAATGGCTGTCGGGGGTCTTCTTCATCAGTGCGTAAGCTCCCCCGGATAAAAGCAGTTCGTGATTTCCGGAAGCCTTGACCGGCTCTCCCGGCTCCCATGTCGGTGACAGCGGGCGGGCCTCGAATTCCCTCCAGCCAAGCGCCTTTTCCAGCTTTCCGGCATCCAGCCTGTCATCCGCTCTCTCCGGCGTGAACAGAAGGTTCCAGCGATTCTCATCCAAGCGGAACAGCACCAGCTTTCCAGCGACCGAGAGGTCTTCCCCCGGGACCTCCCGGTCGGATTTCCAGTAAATCAGGTCCTTCGATTTCACAAACGTGACGGCGCTCCCGTTTTGAACGAGGCGCCCCTCCTCGATCCCCGGGGCTTTTGCGTAGAAGCCATTCGGAGGAAGGGTTTTCCCGTCCTGCTCCATTTCATACGGGGCGGAGCTGAAATTGACCACTGCCACCCCGCCGTTTTTGAATATGGTTTTCTGCACCTGGCGGTCCTCCGTCAGAAATTCATGCGAGACCATCTGCTGGCCGAAAACCGCTTCATTGAATTTGACGGTCAGATAATAGGATTCCATCCACCGGGCTTTGTTTTTGCTCCAGTCGTAACCTCGATAGTTGTCCCTCCAGAACAGAGGCAACGCCCCGTAAAGAATGGTCACAAGGTCCTTCTGGTCGGTGATCTCCGGAGCCAGTTCGTAAAACCATCCCGGGGAATCCCCCCAATACCAGGTCGAGGCAACGCAATCGTTGTATGTCAGCTGCCAGAGCGGAATCCGGTTGGCCGGGTTGACCCCGTATTTCAGGTAGAGCGGACTGAAGTCGTTCCGCGATGCCGGACGCTGCAAATGCCCCGGGTTCCAGCCGGTCTTGTTGTTTCCAGCGGTCCACCAGAGGGATCCGCTGAGCGAACCTTCCGTGTAGTCGATCAGGTCAACCGCCCAGTCATTTCCGTGTTCTGTTCCCAGGACCAGCGATTTGCCGTCGTAGTATTTCAACACGTCCCGCTTGAACTCCACATCCCGGGAGCGCGGAAACGTGTGATCCGGATGGTAGTCCTCCATCAGGTCCATGGCGCACATCACATCGATGAAATGGGCGTTGAATCCCGGGGCTTCGATCAGTTCCCCGCTGTAGGTCTGTGCCGCCTTGAGCGCATGGGCGGAGGATCTCGAAAAATATTGAAGCCCCTCCAGCGTGCACCAGCCCTTGAGAAGCGGGCCTTCCGGCTGGAGCATGTATGCTGTTTTTTTGACATCGTCCTGCTGGAACCATGTCTTGCCCTCGAGGATGTCCGAATAGCTGTCGTAACGCAGGGAAAGGTATCCCATGCGATCCAGTTCCTCCATGTCCGGCCGTCCCCTTCCTCCGCGTTCCGCGTTGCCGAAGGTCGCCCGCGTCACGCCGAGGTTCCGGGCGTCGCGAAGAAACTCAAACACATCTCCGTCCCCCCACACCGGAGGGGCCCCGGCCAGGCGGGCGACGTTCGGACGCTCGGAAATTTTCTCTTTGAGGGTTTTGAGTTTCCCCTGTTCCTTCTGATAGTCCCGATACATTCCTGCCAGGGCGACATACCCGCCGCCTTCCGAGAACCGCAGGGAGACGCGGCGGCGGTAGCCCAGATGCCCCATGCTGCCTTTCCACAGGGGCTGCGGCCAGATCCGGTTATCTTGCTTCTTGAGATGCATTGCCGAATCGAGCGGGGTTTCAAAGAGGACGAGCATTCCGTCGCCCTTTTTCCGGTCGACCACCCCGACCCACGGCATGTTCAGGCAGGAGGTGTTTTCATAGGTGCCCAGGATCCAATCCGCATAGCCGTCGAAATCCGACTGGCTTTTGAAGACTCCGCAGGAACGGTCGCAAAAGACCAGATATCCATCCTCCAGGCCGGTGGAAAACAACGGTGGCAGACCGATGCATGACACCGGAACCCCCATGTTTTCCGAGGACAGCTCAAAAGTCACGCCGTCCGCCTTCAATTCCGCATCCAGAAAATACGTCCGCCTGTTCCCGGAATCCTCCACTGTCAGCCTGGCTGTGGACGGGGAGGTTTGGCGCGCTTCACGGAGAACAAATTTCCCGTAATCGGGATCCTTGAGGTGCTGCCATTCGTCGATTCCGCTGGAACCGGCGCACTGATCAAAGCTCGCCGTCCAGAGGCGGCCGGTCCTGGCGTCCCCGATGGTCAGCAGGTTTTTCGATGGATCCGCCCGGAATTTCAGACGCGGGTTCGCCACTTCAACTTCCGCCGCGAGCACGTCCCCCAACATAAGGACCAGGCAAAGCACTAATCGACAGAGGCTCATAGTTTGGAATCGCAGATGGGAACATACCCGGTCAGCTACAAAAGACAAAGTCCTTGCTCCGGAGATCTTGTTGGCATGGAGTATAACGACTGAACGGCGGGGTTGCCACGACGCCCCCGCCCCTCGCAATCACTCCCCCGGATTATTCAGCAGAGAAAGAGCATTTGCGCGCCGGTTCTTCCTCCAGCGGAGAACTCCCGCGGCAACCCCGCCAGCCAGGAGCAGGGCCACACTGGCAGGTTCCGGAACCACATCCACCTGCAAGCTGTCGACATAGCCGGGAGTTCCGCTGGACAGCGAGTTCTCGCTCAACCACTGGATTGAGACATGGGTCAGGGCGGACAACGGAGCCGGGGTGTCAGTCACGCCATTGTAATCGATGATGCCGTTGAACAAAGTCGTTGCACCGAGCCTGGCCTGCAAATTTCCCGTTCCCGTATTGTAAATGAGGGTCATTGTGGAGGGTGAAGCCCCCCCCCAATCCGGTTCCTGCGTTCCGGGATTATACAAAACCCCGCTCGTTCCATTTCCCGAACGAACAAGCACCTGCCCTTGGTTGGCGTTTCCACTGCCCCGGAGCAGTGCCCAAGCCGTTCCCTTTGTGATCAAATCGCTCGTGCCATCGGAAAAGCCCACGGCAATGAAATTTGATGTCGTCGAAGCGGGCCTCATGCTGACAGTCAGGGTGATGACATCTCCCGACGAGATCGTCGGCAGGGCCAGCCAGGCCACTCCGCCTGTTCCGGTCGTTCCCAGCCACCCCGAGCCATTCACCTGCAATTGGCTTGTGGGGGCAAGTGTCGTATAGGTGTTGCCGGTTGTATTCACCAGATTGGGTGAACGTCCCTGCAAGAGGGAGCCGGAAGCTCCGTCAAAGTTGTCTTGATAGATGACAGTGGCCTGAACGGCACCGGTGACCAACAAGGTCAGGGCCGCACAAACCGCCAAAGGGGATGCAAGGGGTTGAGTTTTCATAACGCACATCAAAAAACCATCTCCACCTCCGGGCAGCCTTAACAATGCCGACAAAAAGCAGCACAAAATGGCCCGTCGTCCATTGCGCGACACCTGCCGCTAACAGCTTGGAAATCCCGTCGCAAAGGATCAAGACGCACGTTTCTTCGCCCGGAGATCTCCCAATCGGTCAGAGTAATGTCTTGGCCGGAATCGGCCCGCTCATGATCTCCCGACGGTATTCCAGCGGCGTGATCCCCATGTGCTGCTTGAACTGTCTCGTGAAATAATTACTGTCGTTGAATCCCACCTCGAAAGCGATCCGGGTGATCTGTTTCTCCGGATGGTGCAGCTCCGCAGCCGCACGATTGATTCGAACCTTCAGAAGGTAGCTGTTCGGCGAACTCCCTGTTGCCCGGTGAAAAATTCGAAGCAGACTCCGCTCGGTCATGCCTCCCACTTCCGCCAACAGGGCGAGACTGAGCTGTTCGCCGAAGTGCTTTTCGATGTGGATGATGACTTTGGCGATGCTCAACACCGCCAGCGAGTCGAAGTTGCCCTGCTGGGAATAAAGACGCGAAAGCGCCCCCACTATCAGCATGAAATACGCATTGGAAAAATAGGTCTTCGCCGGATTCGGAGAAGCCAGCTCGCGTTCCAAGGCATCAATGTAGGTCTGGATCCGCGTCAGATCCCGCGCCTGCAGACGGAAACGGCTCCGAAATTCCTGCCGCGAACGCATGTCGGGAATCCCGAACAAGGCATGAAACCCCGGCAGCATCCCGACGTCATGAAGATCCAAATCGATGCGATCCCTTTGGAACAACACGTTCACAAGGTCCAAATCATGCACCTCATCGTAATAGTGGGCCTGCCGTCCCCCGATGACAAACACATCCCCCGCCTGCACCGGCCAGCGGGCGTATTGGGAGACATGAATCCCCACCCCCCGGGTCACAACAACAATCTCGCTGAAATCGTGCCGGTGAACCTCCCGGGGTCTCTGCCGAAAGCTGCGCACCACGGACAGCGGCAGGCCGCTTGAGAATTCCGCATAGGTGAATTTTTCAATCCGATGCCCCCAGATCTCCCCTCCCTCCGGAAGGGAGGAGACTTGTCGCCGCCTCCGGTTTTGACTCCCTCGATGATTTCCGTCCCGGGAAGAACACGCATCCGGAGCCGTGCGACGGTATGAAACAGGGGACGTCGGTTTCATAAAATAGGGAGGAAAGGAGTGAATCTGTGAAGCTCAATCGATTGTGCCATGCCCCCCAAGGGGGCGCAAAGGAAAAGTTTCCACTGCGTTTTCGATTCCGGACGGCGCGCTACGAAGAGTCTCGCACGATCAGGCGGGTCCGCAGCACGATTTTTTTCCCCGACCGGACCGGACCGGCCAGAGCCGACAAAAGCTCCCGGCAGGCCCGGAGTCCGAGCTCCTCGACAGGCTGACGGACAACGCTCAGGGAAGGCGACAGCAGAGGGGCCCAGGGAGCGTCATCGAATGCCACCAAAGCCATGTCATCCGGAATTTTGAGTTTCCGGTTCCGGATGGTGACCAGCGCGCCGAGGCCCAGTAAATTTCCCAGCGCCAGAATGGCGGTGGGCCTCGGAGACAGCCCGAGCAGGCGTGCCGTGCCGGTCTGTCCAATTTCCGGGGAGTAATCGCCGCCGGCCAGCCATTCCTTCCGGAACTTGATGCCGGAATTGGAGAGGGCGGTTCGGTAGCCGGACACGCGTTCGGCGTTTGCGGAGTTCGTCGGCTTTCCCTGCAGGCATGCGATGGTGCGGTGGCCGCGCTTCACGAGATGGCGCACCGCATTTTGAGAGCCTTTGAAATTTCCTGCAGAAACGGAAGTCACGTCCAGGGAAGCGGCAATCCGGTCCACCTGGATCATCGGCAGGCCATTGGCGTGCAAGGCTTCGAGATGGCCGCATGGGCCGCCGACCGGGGCCACGATGAGGCCGTCGATCCCGCGGTTCGACAGCAGGCGGACGCATTCCTGCTCCTCCGCCACCGATTCACGGGCGTCGGCAAGGAGCACGGCGTAGCCCGCCTTTCTGGCATGCTCTTCGACGCTGCGTGCGAGGGAGGCAAAAAAGGGATTGGAAACATCAGGGATCAGCAGGCCGATGGCGCGGGATCTTTGGACCCGCAGACTTCGGGCCAGTTCGTTGGGTCGGGCATCCAGCGCCCTGGCTGCGGAGAGGATTCGATTCTGGGTTTTTTTCGCAATCCGGATCTCGTCTCCGCGACCTGCCAGCACGCGTGACACCGTGCTTGCGGAGAGGTTGAGGTGCTGGGCGAGGGATTTCAGATTCATTTCGCAAGGGGCCCGCCATCGGGGATGCGGTTGGGCGTGTCGTTTCTACCATAGGGATACCGGAGCGAACGAGATCCGCCAATCCCCTCTTTCGGAATGATCCGGAAGGGGGCAAATGCGGGTGAGGATCTGCGTGGAAGGTAGGGGCAGACCTCCGGGCTGCCCGAAGGAAGAAGGCGCGGCGGGCCGGGGACGTCCCGCCCTACCAAGTCCTGTTTGCATCCGCATCCCCTTTTGATCACACCCCCGGAAGGGGCCGATGCGTTCCCGGTCTTGATTTGGCCCGCCATTTCCATCAAGGTTCCTCCCAGTCTTGAGCTCAGAATCCAAAAAACCGGTTCGCATTCTCATCCTCACCGCCAGTATGGGGGAAGGTCACAACACGGCTGCGCGGAACATTCGCGACGCGATTCTGGCCGAGTGTCCGGGTCAGGCGGAGGTTCTGGTCGCGGACCCCTACACCCGCACGAATCCGCTCGTCAACCGTCTCATGCAGTCGGGCTATACGATGGCGATCAACCGGTATCCGCGGGCCTGGAAGGTCGTTTTCGAGGTCCTGAGCAAAAAGGGAGTCGTCGAGGGCATGGGACCAATGCTTGCCGAGCTGACGAATGCCGTGCGCGGGATGATCCGGGAGTTTCGTCCGGATGTGATCGCCTCGACGTATCCGGTCTTCTCATTTCTGAATGCGAAGATCCGGAAGTCCGACCCTTCGATGAAGGTGCCGTTTTTTACCATGATCACCGATTCCACGCAGATCAATTCCGCGTGGTATCGCTGCCCCTGCGACGGTTCGATCGTGGCGGACGAGCAAACCGCCGGGGTGCTCCGCCGCGACGGGGTGCCCCCGGAAAAGATCCATGTGCTCGGGTTTCCGGTCGGACTGGTTTTTGAGACGTTGCATCCGATCACGGCAGCGCATCCGTGGAAGGTTCTTTTTTTCCCGGGGGGGACATCCGCGCGGGCGGTGGCGACGTTGGAGCTGCTCGCCCGGTTGGACAACGTGGTCGTCGATGTCGTCACCGGCCGCAGGAAAGCCACCTACGATGCCATCGCGGCCGCGAGGCTTCCCCGCGCGGGGACACTCACCGGGTGGACCGATGAAATGCCCCGGCTCATGGCATCGCACCATCTTTTCATTGGCAAAGCCGGTGGCGCGACGGTGCAGGAGGCGATTGCCTCGCGGATTCCTTTTCTTGTGAGTCACATCGTGCCCGGGCAGGAGGAGGGCAACATTGCGCTGATCGAGCAGACCGGCATCGGGGCGCTCGCCGCCAACTCCCCCGAGCAGATCCTCAACCAAGTGACCGGAGCTTTTGCCAATGACGGCGCGGTCTGGCACGCCTGGAAAAAAAATCTCGCCTCTCTCCAGAAGCCTTCCGCCTCCCGCGCCATCGCGAAATTTCTTCTCGCGCAGGCGTAAACGGCCGCAATCGCGACATTCCAGCGCAATGCTCAGCGGTCGCCCTTCTGCGGGAGGCGGTCAAGAAATCCGCCCAGAGCTTCGAGGACCGGTGCCGGGTGGGCTTTTCTGAGGCGTCGGACTCCGTCGGAATCCGGCGGGGCCTGATAGGCGGCGTGACCCGGAGCCGGACGGTGCCAGTTGGCGATGCTGGTCGGGCCGAAGAGGGTGAAGCAGGGAACCCCGAATGCCGCCGCAAGGTGTGACGCCGCACCATCGACCGTCAGCACCATGCGCGCGTTCGCGCAGAGCCAGAGGAACTGCTTCATGCTGGTCGATTGAATGCTGGCTCCGGTGGATTCGGAGATCGCCCGACAGTGGTCCGCCTGCCAGTCGGCCCCGGCATTTGTCAGGATGAAATTCTGCTTCCCGATGGAGTGCAGCAATGCGCTCCACCCCTCGACGGTCCACATTTTTTTCCTCCACCCGGCGGTCGGATTCACCAGGACAAAATCGTGCGGGAGAAATCCCTGCGGTGCCCAGTCGGAAGGGGGCGGTGAGAGAACGGGCGGACGGAATCCGTGGTTGCATGGCACGGGTGTGTGGTTCCAGAAGAATTCCGCGACGTAGGAATCCCCGAGCTCCGGGTTTGTGGGGCTGGGGAACAGGAAGCGGTGATACCACTGGAGCTCCGAGCGCTCCGGCGGGATGAGGTGGCGCCGGGCAACGGGAGCGACCAGCGAGCGCAGGGCGGATTTGTTGAGAGGATCGAAGCAGTAGAGGGAGGAGGAAGGGGTGAGGGCGATGCCGCGCACCACCTCGACGCCGGGCATCAGCCGCACGAGATCGGCGTGCCCGTTGCGGGTCATCAGACGAACGGGAGCCCCGTGATGGTCGCGCAGGCGGGATAGTGCCGGCTCCAGAAGAACCAGGTCACCGAGCTGCTTGTGGAAAACGGCGTAACATCCGGACATGTGGTGGAAAAATGTCGCCGGAATGCACGGCAAGCTCAAGCGTTAAGCCCCGTCTTGCGGTTTTCTCCGGACGACATAGGCTCCGGGAAATATGGACGAACGTCCCAATCCCACGCATTTCCACGGCGAGTTCAAGCTGCGTTACGGGCATCCGCTTCCGTTCGGTGCCAGCCATGTCCCGCACGGCGTCAATTTTTCGATTTTCAGCGCGCACGCCACCGGCTGCACCCTGGTGCTTTTCGAGCGGGGGGCTGCGGAGCCGATGGCGGAGATCCCGTTTCCCCCGGAGTGCCGGCTCGGCCAGGTGTGGGCGATGACGGTGGATGATCTGGATTACGAGAAATTCGACTACGGATTCCGGTTCGAAGGCCCCTGCGACCCGCGTGAGGGGCACTACTTCGACCCGAAAAACATCGTGCTTGATCCGCATGCCCGGAAAATCGCGGGCCGCGAGGTCTGGATGGGCCGTCCGACCGTGATGCCGCCGGTCCACCGCGGGCGAATTCCGCACGAGGAGTTTTACTGGGAGCACAGCCGGCCGCTGCGGAGCCCCGAGAGCGAGCTCATCATCTACGAGATGCATGTGCGCGGGTTCACGCGACATCCGAGTTCGGGCGTTCAGCATCCCGGCACGTTCGAGGGGCTCCGGGAAAAGGCCGCCTACTTTTCCGAGCTGGGAATCAACTGCATCGAGCTGATGCCGGTTTTTGAATTTGATGAATGCGAGAACACCCGCACGAATCCGGCCACGGGAGAACCGCTCTGCAACTACTGGGGCTACAGCACCGTGGGGTTCTTTGCCCCGAAGTGCAGCTACGCCGCCAGTGCCGAACTGGGAAGGCAGGTGCATGAGTTCAAGCACATGATGAAGACCCTGCACGCGCAAGGGGTCGAGGTCGTGCTCGATGTCGTCTTCAACCACACCGCCGAGGGCGGTGCGGACGGCCCGGTGATCTCGTTCCGGGGCATCGACAACAAGACCTACTACATGCTCGATGCCAAAGGGCGGTTTTCCAACTACACCGGCTGCGGGAATACCGTGAACTGCAACCATCCGGCCGTGCGTGGATTTGTGATCAACTGCCTGAGGTATTGGGCCGCGGAGTTCCACATCGACGGCTTCCGGTTCGACCTCGCCTCCGTGCTCGGCCGCGATTCCAGCGGGGCACCCCTGCTGAATCCTCCGCTTCTGGAGTCTCTTGCTTATGATCCGGTGCTTGCCGGCTGTGACCTCATCGCCGAAGCCTGGGATGCCGGCGGACTCTATCAGGTCGGAAATTTCCCCTCCTACGGCCGATGGATGGAGTGGAACGGCAAGTTCCGTGACTGCGCGCGGAGGTTCCTCAAGGGAGAGCCGGGGATGGTGGGGGAAATGGTCCAGCGCGTCATGGGATCGCCCGACCTGTATGCCGCGGCGGGCCGCAAGCCCACCGCTTCGGTCAACTTCATCACCTGCCACGACGGGTTCACCCTCCGGGATCTTTTTTCATATAACGAGAAGCACAACCTCGAAAACGGGGAGAACAACAACGACGGCGGGAATGACAACCACAGCTGGAACTGCGGAGCGGAAGGGGAGACCGATGACTCTGAGATCCGCGAGCTCCGGCTCCGGCAGTGCAAAAATGCCATGCTCCTGCTCCTGACAAGCCAGGGGGTTCCGATGATCTACATGGGCGACGAATGCGGGCGCACCCAGCGGGGGAACAACAACGCGTATTGCCACGACGAGGATTGGAACTGGATGAACTGGGATCTCGATGCGGACGGGCAGGCGATCCTGCGGTTTACCAAGGGGATGATCGCATTCCGGAAGGCCAACCCCGCGCTGCGCCAACCGGAATTTCTCACCGGGCGTGACCAGGTCGGAAGCGGGTATCCGGACATCAGCTGGCATGGGGTGCTTCCCTGGAGGCCGGATTGGACCGCTTCCAGCCGCTCGCTGGCTTTCATGCTCTGCGGCCGGCACGGAGAAGCCGCCGGGGGGCCGCCTCATTTTCTCTACGTGGCGATGAACATGTTTTGCAAGCCGCTCGAATTCACCCTCCCCGTTCTTCCCAAGGGGATGTCATGGCATCTGTTTTCGGACACCGGGCTCCCGGCTCCTGATGACATCTCTGTCCCGGGAGCAGAAAAAGTCCTGGGCCGTCAAAAACAGTATTCCGTTCGCGAGTGGACCTCGATTATCCTCGTGGGCAAACAGGGACAGGACCAGTGACGACGCTTCCGATGGTTTTTTTGTAAGAATCCCCTTGCATGGGGGCCATCCAGACGATACATATCGCCCCCTTTCTCCACATTCCAGCTTTTCCATGGCGACAAAATCCAAGAAATCCCCCAAGTCAACGGCTTCCAAGGCAAAACCTGCGCCCAAGAAAGCCTTGAAAAAGCTCCCTGCAAAGGCAGTGAAAAAGCCCGCCCCGAAAGCTTCCGCCCAAAAGGCTGCTCCGAAGAAAAAAGCCGCGCCGGTAAAAGTCGCCAAGGTGACCCGTCCTGTCTCTCCTGCGAAAAAGGCAGCCGTGTCGAAACAGGTGGCCAAGACGCCGCCCAGACCTCTGATGAAGTTGACCGGATTTCTCGCCAAGCAGCGCGACCGCCTTCTCGTTCTCAAGGATACGCTTCTGGATTCCATGAATGGCGTGGCGAAGGACAGCCTGCGCTCGCGTGCCGAGGGCAGCGAGGCTTCCGCGTTTGGAATGCACCAGGCGGATGCAGGCAGCGACGCCTACGACCGCGACTTTGCTCTCAGCCTCCTCTCGCAGGAGCAGGATTCCCTTTACGAAATCGACCAGGCGCTCAAGCGGATCGAAACCGGATCCTACGGCATCTGTGAAATGTCCGGGAAATCCATCCCTCATCCACGTCTGGAAGCCCTGCCCTTCACCCGCTACACGGTCGAGTGCCAGGCGGAGATCGAAAAGCGCAACCGGTTCAGCCGGGTCCGCCAGCCGGTGACTTCGCTCTTTGGTCTCGGCGACGACGAGGGCGGGGACGACGACGACGATTCATCGAACGACAGCAAAGAATAGAGATCATGCCACAGGAAAACATCACCCTTGAGTGCACCGAGGCGAAAGCCGAGGGCAAACCCGCCTCGCGCTACATCACCACGCGCAACAAGAAGAGCCCGCGCACACCGAACCGCCTCGAGAAGAAAAAATACAACCCGCACCTCAAGCGTCACACGCTCCACCGCGAAATCAAATAACCTGATATGCAGCCGAAAACACCTCAGCGCCGTACCAATTTCCGCAAGGCGAACAAATCGATGCCGCGCCGCCGCGTGGACCTCAACCTTGAGGCCATCGATTACAAGAACCCCGACCTCCTCAAGCGATTCGTCACCGAGAGCGGCAAGATCCTTCCCCGCCGCGTGACCGGCATGTCCGCACGCCTCCACCGCAAGATCACCAGCGAAATCAAGCGGGCGCGCGCGGTGCTTCTGATGAAGTAATTTTTCCCTCCGGGCCACCCATGAATCTTTCCTGGCTTGGCCAATACCGCG
Source organism: uncultured Chthoniobacter sp. (assembly GCA_964431635.1). GTDB lineage: Bacteria > Verrucomicrobiota > Verrucomicrobiia > Chthoniobacterales > Terrimicrobiaceae > QYQL01. The sequence goes on from CAYSKK010000017.1 coordinate 30,093, forward strand.
ACGTGGGGATTTTCATCCTGCGCGCGGGGATCGGGATCATGATGGTCTTTCACGGCTGGCCGAAGCTGGCCGGCGGTCAGGCCGCATGGGAGAAGATCGGCGGGGCGATGGCATTTCTGGGCGTTTCCTTCTGGCCTGTTTTCTGGGGCTTTCTTGCCGCCATGAGCGAAACCCTCGGCGGCGCTCTTCTTGCGGTTGGTTTTCTCACCCGATGGGCAGCCCTGGCGATGGCCTTCACCATGGGAGTGGCCACGGTGATGATGTATCATGTCGGCAAGGGAGATTTCGCGGAGTGGAACCATCCCGCTGAAATCGGCATCGTATGCCTTGCCCTCGTCGTGATCGGCGCCGGAAAATACAGCGTGGACCGGGCCTGATCCCTGTCTATTTTTTCTGGAACGTATCCGCAGGTGAGAGGGCATTCTTCGGGCCCCCGCCATCCAGCCACGCCTTTGCCGCAGGGTCACCTTTGAGAAAAGCGTCCCAGAATGCGGTCGAGAGGGCGCGGATGCTTTTGTGATGGAGCGGGTTTCTCCTCGTACCCGGAACCGCGCGATCGGTGAAAGCGAGGTGCTCGGCACCGTTGAGAACCACCTCGTATTTTCCACCCGGCGGCAGCGCGGGGAACACCCCAAGGCGGGCGGAGATTTCCTGCGGTCCAAGGAAGGCAATATCGTTCGTCCCGGTCATCAGCATCCACGGGATCTTGACGGATTCAAACGCCTTCGCGGCCGGGCCTCTTTCCGGGACGCTCGGGCTCAGGCACAGCGCGGCTTTGATGCGGGGATCAGTGAATTTTGTTCCGACCCACGGGAACGTCTGTCCGCTTACGGCCTGGGTGGTCATGGCGCCAAACGAGTGTCCGGCCATCCCGATCTTCTTCAGGTCGAGCCGGTCGTTCAGCGGGTGAGAGGGCTGGGAATTCCATGCCCCGAGTTGGTCCAGCACGGTATGGATGTCTCCGATCCGGAGGGTCAGGTTCTTTACGGTCGCAGCTTTCCTCATCGCCGTCATCGGATCCTCCGGCCCTTTCAGGATGGATTCATCGCTGCCCGGATGCTGGACGAACACGACGGCATACCCTCGCCCCGCCCATTGCTCGCCGAGGTAGGAACAGCTCTTGTTTGATCCTCCAAGTCCGTGGCTGAAAAGGATGACGGGTGCCGGAGCGGTCGTTTTCGGAAGGACGACAAGAAGGGGAAGGCCCCGTTTTGCGTCCCCGGCGACGAGATCGAGGGGCTTTGTGCCGGTGCCCGAAAGCTGCAGCGGATCGTATCCTGCCGCGCCGGCGTGACCCGCAAGTGCCAGCAGGCAGAGTGTCAGGATCGTTTTCATAAAATTTGGAACACGTTTTTTCTCGCGAAGTTGCCGCATTCTTTCTCACGGGTGTGATCAAAGGTGGGTGAACTAGGGGGAACGGGCGTCCCGCCCGTTTGGAGACTGGCCCTCGCAGAGGAATCAGAGCCAGACACAGGCGGAAAACCAGAGCGATAGCGCATCATAACAAGGGAAAGACGAATGTTTGGTGCAGGGAGCACAACCGAAACGAAGTGAAGCATCGCCTGTGCTCCCTGCCCAGCTGCGCGACTCTTGCCTCTCTACTTTTCATCAAACTCCATCGGCGTTTCACCGGTGAAGTCCCCTTGTCAGACTGTGCGGATGAGGTAGTTTGTCCCATGCGTTCCCTGCTCGCTCGAACCGTCCGTCCGGGTGCCGTCATTTTGCTTTGCGCCGTCATGGCAGGCTGCGCGATGGAACTTGCCCCCTACCAGTCGCAATCCGTGGAGTCCTCGGTCCAAATTGTGCTTTCGAAGCAGGGCTACTATCAGGGTCCGATTGATGGAAGCGTCGGGCCGGCGACGAGCCGGGCAATCCGCAGCTACCAGCGCGATCACCGCCTGACCCCGACCGGCACGATCAACCCGGCGCTTTTGATCAGCATGGGGCTGAGCGCGCCGGCTGATTACGCAGGCTACTACACAGGGTATCCGGCTTACTATTCGGGCCCCTATGTGTCACCTGCCTGGTATGCGCCGCCCGCGGTCATCGGTTTGGGCTGGGGCGGCGGCTGGGGTGGATGCTGGCCGGGAGCGGGATACGGATGGAACCGGGGTTGTGGCGGCTACGGATACAGGGGCTACGGCGGATACAATGGCCGCGGCTCGTGCCGCTGATGCCTGGATTTTTGTGAAACGGAGTGTCGGAAATGCAGTCAGGAGCAGAGACATTCACGCATGGTTTTATAGCTCTTTTCCAGGGAGACGAACGGGTCTCCGGGACAGGTGTCCTGCTCGACGACAAACCACTTGCAGCCGGCCGATTCTGCAGCAGGGATGATGGCCGGAAAATCCAGATTGCCGTATCCGATTTCCGCGAAGAACGGCTGGTTTCCGGTGCTGAACCCGTAGTCCTTGCAGTGGAGGAGGGAAATGCGACCGGAGGCTTTCCTGCACCACCCGGCGGGATCGCATCCGCCGAACTGGACCCAGTAGGTGTCGAGTTCAAATTGCAGTGTCTCCGGCGAGGTGGCGCGTGCGATGTAATCCATGAGCGTCTCGTTGCCGATCCGGGAAAATTCGATCGCGTGGTTGTGGTAGCTGAGCGAGCAGCCGTGTTCGCGAAGGACGGCGCCGGCGGCGTCGAGATCAGAAACCATCGCCTTCACCGCCGCGGCATCGGAGAAATCCACGCCGGCGGGGTAGGGGTAGACCGCATGGGCGACTTCCATGGCTTTCAGCCGCTCGACGACAGCGAGCGGGGTCGAGCGGATGAGGTCGCTGCTCTCATGGGCCGAGCAGATCGCGAGGCCCGCATCGGCGAGGATTCTCCGGATCTCCTCCGGGGAGATGTCTGCCGCCACCCCGGCAACTTCCGCGGTTTCGTATCCGATGGCGCGCAGCCTGCCGGCGGTTCGGGCCAGTTCGGATGAGGATTTGCAAAAGTCGCGGACGGTATAAAGCTGGACGGCGATCTGGTCGGGTTGCACGGATCAACCGTGGGGGATTCCGTTCTTCGCGTCAAAGCGTTTCATCGCATGGAGGACGAGAAGGCAGCATCCCGTGGCGGCATACGCTGTCGTGAACCCGGGGGCTTTCAGCAGACCGAAGTCCGGAAGGACCGCTCCCGAGGAGATTTTGAAGGCGTGGATGAGGCCGACCGACGAGAGCGCGGCGCAGAGAAAGCAGGTGACGGCCGAGGCAAGGAATTTCCTGTCGATGGCGAAAGCGACGATCGCGGCGAGCGCCATGCTGGTGATGAGGAATCCCTGGTTCATCGCAAGCACTCCGGAGATGGCGAGGTCGTTTCCGAAGCCCGGTATGGCTTTTTCCAACGGCACCCCTGCGACGCGGAGGGTCGTCTCGATGAGAAGCCATGCCCAGGCCGCCAACGATGGCAGCAGGCCCATGGCCACCGCCACCGCATGCTCGCGCGGCGTCTCCTGAAACGCCTGGGCCGTCATGACAAGGCCGATCCAGATCAGAATCCCGAGAGTCGCTTCGAGCGGCACGACATGCAGCACGGCGGTGACGGCTCCCGAGAGGCAGAGTATGGTGATCAGCAAACCGTTGAGTGCCGAGTAGCCGATCCGTGCTCCCATCGCCTTCCACCCGGGATGTCCGATATAAAGGGTGGTCGGAAAGGCGCTGCCGAAAATCGCTGCCAGGATGCTGCCGGCTCCGTTGACGGCGAGCGAGGGCATTGTCTCATAGCGGTCCCCGGCCGCCTCCGCGCTTTCGAGGGTCTGAAGAGAGCCCAGCAAATTGAAAAGCGCCATCGGGATGATGACGGAGAGAAAGCCCCAAAGGTTTCCGCCGGAGAGAAGCGCGCCGATGGCGGTCATGTCGGGGTGAGGCGGATGGAATCCGAATGGCACGGGATCCCCGGGCGGAGTGAACGCGGAGATCCCGAAACCTCTCAGGGCCCAGGCGGCGGCGACGCCGATGGCGATGGCCAGCAGGCCTGCCGGAATCCCGAGCCGGATCCGCCCGGCATACGCGATGACGATGAGAAGCACCGGCAGAAGCGCGACGGCGGGCGACGCGAAGATGCGGAAGGCGAAGCCCATGGAGATGAATGTCAGCGCGATCCCCGCCAGGGCCGAGAGCAGCGCCGCGCGCGGAGCACTCCTCCGCAGGGGATCCGCGCAGAACGCGCCTGCCAGTTCGAAGAGCCCGCTGAGAAGACAGGCGAACACCCCGGCCTCCCAGACCTTGAGCGGGTCCCTTGTCGCCTGCCAGACCGGGGCCATGATGAAAAAGATGAACGCGATCAGGCTCACGGTATTGATGCCGTAAGGCAGGGCCGTGACGTCGCTCCGGCCGGTTTTTTGCGCGAGCCGCCAGGCCTGCCAGGAATAAAAGAGGTTCCCCGCGAGGATCGATACCGCCGCGCCTGGCAGGAGGACTGCGACGACCATGGTGACCGGGATCCCGCAGGCCAGCGGGCACAGCGTGGCAATCAGAAGAAGCTGCAGGAGGTTGTCAATGAAGAGTCCGACAAAACCGTCCCAGTCCCCGCGAACGAACCATCCGGCTTTCACCCGATCAGAGCCCTTTGTAGTGCAGGCTCAGCACGCGGAGGCTCTCCGCGCCCTTCTCTGCGGTGTAGAGGAAAAGCTGGAGCGAGGTCGAGGCCTGGACCCACTGGTAGCCGATGAGCGTCTGGAGGATCTCCCCCTCACGGGTTTTCTGGCGGGCGATGACCCGGCCCATGCCGTATTTCATCTCGATGTTCCTCCGGGTCTGGTCGAAAAACTGGGCGTATTGCACCGAGTCCCACGACTTGTCGCCGTAGTGGAGCTCGATCTCGTTCAGCGAGTCGGAATCGAAATAGAACAGGGCGCGCTGCAGAAGCTTTTGCGGGATCCCCTCGACCACGAGGACGTTCCGCTTCCCGACGGTTTTCCTCTCGACGACCCGGGCCTGGACCTTGGCCAGGCTTTCCTCCAGCCGCTGTGCGGATTCCCCCCATTGGAAGTTGAACGGGACGCGGATCTCCTGGTCGGCGGCCCCGGACAGACCCGGGAGCGCCGCGAGAAAAATACAAATCAGGAGTGTCCGAAGGCAAAGCATCTGGTGGGACTCTCAAAAAAACAGGGCCTCACGTCAATCACCGGAAAGAAATCATTTGCCAAAATGAAAAAAACGGTCAATAAGCGCAACTAGCAGATGAGGTCGTGATTTGGTGAACACCGTGCGGAAGATTCCGGCGGCGGTTTGAAACCCGGAAACCGGGAACAGTCTCCGATCCCAATGCGTTCATAAATACCATGGGTAACAAACTATACGTCGGCAATCTGTCGTTCAACACGACCGAGATCGCCATTCAAGACCTGTTCTCGCAGTGCGGCTCCGTTTCCGAAGTCATGCTGATGCAGGATAAATTCACCGGCCGCTCCCGCGGGTTTGCATTCGTCACGATGGGTTCCGACGCCGAGGCGCAAGCCGCGGTCGAAGCCTTTCACGGAAAAGAACTCGACGGACGCGCGCTGACTGTCAACGAAGCCCGTCCCCGCGAAGACCGTCCTCCGGGCGGTGGCGGCGGACGTTTCGACGGCCCGCGCCGCGAATTCCGCGATGACCGCCGTGGTGGCGGTGGCGGACGCAGCGGTGGCGGCGGACGCAGCGGTGGCGGCGGAGATTTCCGCCGTCGTTAATTCCACAAAACTCAACTTTTCAAAAAGCACCGGGGCCGAAACCCCGGTGCTTTTTTTTGGAAAAATCAGGCGACCAGGTCGAGCCAACCCGGATTTTCAGCAGCGTGAACCCGGCGCTCCACATTTTGCAGAGCTCCAGAAGGTTCACTGTTCCGTAGAGGTTTTGATCGACGAGATCGCGGCTTCTGGAACCGTCCACTCCGGCGAGAACGCTCGGGTTGGCGGCGCAATCCAGAATCCAATCGGCACGCGGAAGAGCCTCAAGAAACGCGCGGTCGCGGACATCGCCGATCCTCAAATCCACGCCGAGTTTCCTCAACGGCTCCACGTTTGTCTCGCTGCCCTTGCGGCTGAGGTTGTCCAGGCCGGCCAGCGAAATTCCCTCCCGGTGATCGAGCAGGCTGCGGGCGATCTCCGACCCTGCGAACCCTCAAATGCTGGTGACGAGGATTTTCATAAATCTGCCACAAGAGGCACAGGAGGACACAAAAATGAACTGAGTTCCAAAGACATCGTCCGCAACTGCTCCGTGACAGGTTGAGCATTCGCATCATTCATCACATGTGTCTCCCTGCGCGCCATGGGGCTCACATTCTTTTTTTCCACGCCTCGACGATCTGGCGGACCGTTTCCTCAAGGCTGACAGTGATGTCCCATGCGGGGTAGTGCGCGCGCATTTTGCGGAGGTCGCTGTAGTAGCAGATATGGTCGCCGATGCGGTTCTCCTCCACATAGGAATACACCTGCTTCTTTCCGCTGAATTTTTCCGCGAGAGAAAACGCTTCGAGGATCGAGCAGGAGTTTCCTTTTCCTCCCCCGATGTTGTAGACCTCCGCCACGCGCGGAGCGTTGATGAACTCCCAGATGAAGCGGGCGACATCCTCGCTGTGGATGTTGTCGCGAACCTGCTTCCCTTTGTAGCCGAAAACCTTGTATTCGCGTCCTTCGAGGTTGCACTTGACCAGGTAGCTGAGGAATCCGTGGAGTTCGACTCCCGAGTGGTTCGGGCCGGTCAGGCAGCCGCCCCGCAGGCAGCAGGTCGGCATTTGGAAATACCGGCCGTATTCCTGAACCATCACGTCCGCCGCCACTTTGGATGCCCCGAAGAGCGAGTGCTTGCTCTGATCGATCGAAAAATCCTCGGCGATGCCGTTTTCGTATGCGGGATCGGCGTAATCCCAGCGGGTATCCCGTTCGCTCAGGGCAATGGAATTCGGACGGTCCCCATACACCTTGTTGGTGGACATGTGTGCGAAGGGAGCCTCCGGGCAGTTCCGCCGGGCGGCCTCCAGAAGGTTGATCGTGCCGACGGCATTCGTATCAAAATCGTCGAACGGAATGGCGGCCGCCCGGTCATGGCTCGGCTGTGCGGCGGTGTGGACAATGGCATCGGGCCGGACGGAGGCCAGCAGATCCAGAACCGCCTGCCGGTCGCGGATATCAATCTCGTGGTGGGTATAGCCGGGAATGGCTGCCGCGAGGCGGCTTTGATTCCATCGTGTGTCGCCCTGCGGGCCGAAGAAAACGGCCCGCTGGTTGTTGTCAACTCCATGGATCGCACAACCGCGTTCCGCGAGAAACAGGGCGACCTCCGAACCGATAAGTCCTGACGAGCCCGTGACGAGGATTTTCATGGGGCAAGTCTTATCTCCCGGTTTCGCTGTGGAAAATAGAAAAATGAGGCGGAAGGCCGGGGCATCCATGAAGCCCCTGGCGACGTCATTCCTTTTGGATTTGCGAATTCCTGCCGGTATCCGGGTCTGTGATTGCGGCGGAACTCCCCGGAATCATTCCGCAGGACGTTCGAGCCGGACAAACCGCGGATAGTAAATCTCCGCGTCGTTCATGAGGTTTCCGAAATCAAAGCTGTTCGTGGAATACGTGAGCACGAGACCGGCTCCGGTCAATTCGGGATGCGCTTTCCCCTGGTAGATCATGATGCGCGGTTTTTCAAATTCCGGCGGACGAAAAATCACGGCCGCATCCGACCACGGTCCGGCGGGCTGGCCGGCGCTTCGCATCGTGAGATCGGCCGGTCCGAAGCCGAGGCACTGAAGCTGCAGGAATTTCCCGGATGGTGCATCGCGGTGGACCGTGAACTCGCTGCCCGCATTTTTGAGAACCGCGGCGGACAGGTTGTCGCCCGCGGGTTCCCTCCCGGTCCATTCCTTTCCGTTCCACCATTCCGCGCCGGAAAAATTTCCGTCGTGGGCTTCGCTTTCCCGCCACCGAACGAGATACGCCCGCCCGCCTCCCGGTTCCTGCGAGGCATGGGCATAAACGAATCCGCCGTCGCGGAAGACTCCAGCCGATCCGACGATCGCATGGAGTTTGTTTGACGGAGTTTCGATCCACGACATTTTCCATTCACCCGGGTCGTCGTCGGGGTTGCTGACCAGCACGGCTTTCCAATCGCACACCTCGAACCCCAGGCCGGACGTCGTGGTTCTGACCTTCATCAGAAAGAGGAGGAGACGGTCCCGGATGCGGATCCCGTGTCCGGGCCAGAACCGGTCTTTTCCGGCGTCGGGAAAAAATGCGGCCGGCTTCCCATCCGGTGCGGTCTTCCAGTAAAACTGGATTGTCGCGGTGGACGGGTTGCTCCCGTTCTGGATCGCAATCGAGTTGGCGATCATTTTGACGCCGGCGGATTTCCGTGAATGGTGCCCCGAGGGATCGATGATGCTGTCGCCGAAGAGCCAGAGGATGCGCCCTCCGCCAAGCGCAATGGAATAGGCTCCATCGCCGCCGGTCCAAAAGGGGTCGTGGCGGAACATCCGGTCGGCTTCGGGCCACGGGGATGCCGACCAGTCGGAAGGCTTGTCTGCGAGCGCTCCTGCAGGCATCAGCAACCAGGCGGTCGCGAGAGCGGTGCAGACCCTGCTCCGGGCGGCTATGCGAATTCTCCCAGCGATCCCAATGCTGGCTCCCGGGATTTTCAATTTACGATGCTACTTGCAGCAGGACTTGCACTCGCCTTTGCAGCATTCCTCACATTTGCCTTTGCAGCAATCCGCACATGCTTTTTTGGGGGCGGCGGCTGAGGCTGTGAATGTGAAGGCAAGGGTCAGCGCAGAGAGGAGGAGGTATTTCATGCCTGCAACCTACACGGATTTCCCTCCGTCGCAAACCGGGTTTCCGATTTCGAGCAGCCGCGACCCCGATTCCCTGAGGAGGGCCATCCGACTTATCCAAGTGCCATCGGAATAAAAATAAAACAAATGTTTGAAACGCATGTTTTATCGCGGTAAGATTTTCCGATGAGTGCGCAGGGTAAATCAAGCGGCCGGGAGAAGTTGATTGAGGCGGCGGGGGAGGTCTTTGGGGAAGCGGGTTTCAAGGCGGCAACGGTCCGGGAAATCACGAAGCGGGCAGGGATGAACCTTGCGGCGGTGAACTACTATTTCCGTGACAAGGAGGAGCTGTATTACGCGGTATTGATGCATGCGCAGCGCTGTGCCATCGAAGCCTCATGGGGTTCCGAAAGTTCCGGACCGCCCGAGAGCCGCCTGAGGGATTTTATCGAGGGGATGCTCAGGCATTTGCTCGATCCCCTCCGGCCTGCGTGGCACAGCCGGCTGATGGCCCGGGAGATGACGGCACCGACGAGGATGCTCCGCAGCTTGCTGGACGGGGAATTCCGTCCGAAAGTGGAGTTGCTGGGCGGGATTTTGAAGGAGTTGGCGGGAGGCCGGTTGACCGGTGAGGAAATCGACCGCGCGAGCGCGAGCATTGTTGCCCAGTGCGTCTTTTACCGTCAGAACCGTCCCGTCATTTTGCACCTGTATCCGGATTTGCTCGGTGACGAGGACCACCTCGGCAAGCTGGCCGACCATATCACCGCGTTTTCCCTCGGAGGCCTGAAGCAGCTCAAAAGATCCTCGCCGATCCGGTCTCCGGCCGCATTGTCATGAAAGAAAAAATGCAGATGATTTTTCGCGGGATTGCCGGGCTGGCGATCCTGGCAGCCCTGATCTTTGGAGTGTTGACCTTCTGGAAATTCCGGGGGAGGGTCTCGACGGACGATGCATTCATCGAGGGGCATGTCATGCAGGTCAGCCCGAAGATTTCCGAGAAGGTGCTGCGGGTTCTCGTGGAGGACAACCAGATGATCAAAGAGGGGGATCTGCTCGTGGAGTTGGACCCCCGCGATACGCAGGCGCTTCTGAACCAGGCGCAGGCGAATCTGGATTCCGCGGAGGCGAAACTGGCGGAGGCCCGGGCGCGGCTGTCCGCTGAGCAGGCCGGATTTTCTCAGGCCATTGCGGATGTGAACGAGGCCAGGGCGCACGCGGACAATGCCGGACAGGAACTCGTCCGCAGCAAGAGCCTTCGCAAGAGCGGGGCCATCGCACAGAGGGAGTTCGACCAGATGTTGGCCGGAGAGCTTTCGACAAAAGCCGTTCTGGCGAGCAAACAGCAGAAGGAAATTGCCGCGGAGTCCGGAGTGAAGGTCGCCGAGGCGGCCGTGGCTTCCGCGCAAGCGTGGGTGGAGCAGTCCCTCGCGCTCCTCGACACGGCCCGGCTCCGCATGGAAAACACCAGGATCCACGCTCCCGGCGACGGACGCGTGACGCGGAAAAATGTGGAGCCGGGCAACTTTGTCCAGCCCGGCAACGCCCTGATGGCAGTGGTCTCTCCGGAGGTTTGGGTTGTCGCGAATTTCAAGGAGACCCAGCTGGCGCGGGTGCGTCCGGGGCAGCGTGTCGAGGTGAGGGTGGATTCATATCCGGACCTGCGCCTTCAGGGAATGGTGGACAGCATCCAGGCGGGCACGGGGTCACGGTTCAGCCTGCTCCCGCCGGAAAATGCCGCCGGCAACTACGTGAAGGTCGTCCAGCGGATTCCGGTGAAGATCACGCTGGATCTGCCGGCGGGCAATCCGATCCTTGCGCCGGGCATGTCGGTCGTTCCATCCATACAGGTCCGTCCCTGAGCCGTCCCGATGAAGCATCGTGTCAGCCCATGGATTGTGACGGTCGTGCTCGCCATGGCCACGTTCATGGAGGTTCTGGACACGAGCGTGGCGAATGTTTCGCTGGGGCACATTGCGGGCGGGCTCGGGGCGGGGCTGGATGAAAGCACATGGGTCCTCACGACCTACCTGGTGGCGAACGCAGTGATGATGCCGATCAGCGGGTGGCTGGGAACTGTTTTCGGGCTGAAGCGCTTCTACCTGATCTGCGTGTCGATCTTCACGGTGAGTTCCCTGCTGTGCGGGCTGGCTTCCCGGCTCGACCAGTTGATCATTTTTCGCATTCTGCAGGGTGTCGGCGGGGCTGGCATGGCTCCGGTGGTGCAAGCGATGATCGCCGAGCTGTTTCCGCCGGCCAAACGAGGCATGGCGTTTGCGATCTACGGCCTGGCCGTCGTTTTTGCTCCGGCCATCGGGCCCACGCTCGGCGGGTGGATCACCGACAACTATAGCTGGCACTGGGTTTTTCTGATCAATATCCCGGTCGGAATCGTGTCGTTCCTTCTCACGGCCTGGCTGGTGACCGAGCCGCCCTCCACCCTCATCGAGCGCGAGCGGCTTTTTCAAAACGGCTTCCGTGTCGATGCCGTGGGGTTCGGCCTTTCCGTGGTCGGGATTGGCTGCCTCGAATATTTTGTGGACCGCGGCCAGCGCGAGGACTGGTTTGCCTCGGGGATGATCACCGGGATGGCGGTGACGTCCGCTGTCTCCCTTGCCGCGCTTGTCTGGTGGGAGCTGCGGCGGCACGATCCGATTGTGGACATCCCTCTGCTCAAGGTTCCGAGCTTTCTCGCGGCTTTTGTGACGATGTTTTCCCTGGGATTCGTCCTCTTCGGCAGCACCGCCCTCCTGCCGCAGTTTCTGGAGCAACTGCTCGGCTACACGGCGAGCCAGGCTGGCCTCGCGCTGACCGCGGGAGGGGTCGCGATGATTGTCATGATGCCCCTGGTCGGGGGATTTTTCGTGCGCAGGTTTCCCGGACGGAACCTCGTGATCGCCGGGCTTCTGATGGAGGCTGCTTCGCTTTTCCACATGACCGGGTTCAACCTTGAGATTCCGTTCGAGCACGCGGTCTGGGCCCGGATTTTCCAGACCGTCGGGCTGGCGTTCCTTTTCATTCCGATCACCCAGGCCGCCTATGCGAATTTGCCTCCCGGCAAGAGCGGCAATGCTGCGGCGCTGATCAACCTTGCCCGCAACCTCGGGGGCAGCGTGGGCATCGCGATTACAAGCACGATCGTCGCCCAGCGGTCGCAGTTCCATCAATCCCGGCTCGGCGAGCACGTCTCCGCTTACAGCACCGAAACCTCAAGTGCCATCGGGCATCTCAGCCAGGCGTTCGGAGGGGGGCCGGATGGGACGCTCAAGGCCCTCGGCAGCATCTACCAGTCGGTTCTCCGGCAGGCCGCGATGCTGGCTTATGTGGATGTCTTTCTCTTCATGGCGATCGGCACGCTCTGCATCATCCCACTCGCGCTCTTTCTTCCCAAAAGCTGTCCGAAATCCGGAATGGCGCCGCATTGATCCGACGCTCCGGACCGCCGGCTCAGAATGTCCGATCCTGCTGAAATTTGTCCTCCGGTCAAATTCGGGTGAACATGACGACATGGGCGCGGCTTTTTCTCTTTGAGGGCCGCCTCCGCACGCGGAAGGAGGGGAATTTCAAGAATTATCAGGGTCGAAAAAAAGATAATGATATTGATTTTATGAGTGATGTAACTGGCAGTTACTGACGGGGCGCTACTCCGGGGATGCCCCGAAATCAAATCAAAATGGATTCGCGACATGGGGTTCCATTTGAAATTTCTAATACTCACGCCCGGGGGATTCTAATGATTCCGTGTGATGGTGGGCCTGCTATGAAAAAACTCCTTCTCACCACATGGGCGGTTGCAGTGCTTGCGGTTCCGGCATTTGCAGCATCCACGCCCCCTCCGCAAACCATCAAGAACCTCAATGCCGCATTCCAGGGCGAGTCGAATGCTGCGAACCGCTACGCGGCATTTTCCAGGCAGGCCGATCAGGAGGGGCTGCCGCAGGTCGCGAAGCTTTTCCGGGCGGCTTCCGCCGCGGAGGCGATTCATCGGGACAATCACAAGAAGGCGATCATCGAGCTCGGGGGCACCGTCGAGAGTTTCAAGCTCGACGAGGTGAAGCCCGGCACGACCGCGGAAAATCTCAAGGCGGCGATCAAAGGTGAAAGTCACGAGCGCGACACGATGTACCCCGAGTTCATTGCCGTGGCGAAAGCCGACAACGCGAAGGCCGCGATCCGGACCCTCCAGTTTGCCCTTGCGGTGGAAAAAGAGCACGCCCTGCTCTATCAGGCCGCCCTCGACCAACTCGGGCACAATCCGCCCCAGGACTACTTTGTCTGCCAGGTTTGCGGGGCGACACTCACGGCGCTGCCGGAGAAGAAATGTCCGGTGTGCCGGAACGGACGGGACGAATTCAAACAGATCAAGTAATGCTTCCCGATCCTCTCCATCCGGCTGTCGTTCACTTCCCGATTGTGCTCCTGCTCCTCGGGGCTCCCCTGGCTGTCGTTGCTGTATTTTTCAGGAGGCATCACCTTCCATTGCTGGCCGCCGTTGTCCTGCTGCTCGGGGCGTGTGGTGCCGTCGTGGCGACCGTCACTGGCGGAAAAGACGAGGAGATGGCCGGTGAACTTGCGGAAAACGGGGAGAGCATTCTCGATGAGCATGAGGAATGGGGGGAACGCGCACGCAACGCCGGCCTGATCGCGGCAGTGCTGGCGGTGGTCTCGGCTGCGCTCGTCAGGAAGCCCGCCGCAGGAAGAATTGTTGGATCCGCCGCGGCGGTCGCGGCCCTTGCTGCCGCCCTGTCCGTGGCGCAGGCCGGACACTACGGCGGGCAGGTGGTTTACAAGCTGGGGGTCGGGGTGAACACCGTCGCCTCGCCATCTGCCGGGGGGGGAGTGCCGCCGGCCGGAGAGCAGGGGAAGATCCGCAAGCATGATGACGATTGATCCTTCAATGCCGCTGGAAACCTCGCGAGCCAGCGCTTAGAATCGTTTTTGATGCGGATTCTCATCGCGGAGGACGACACCAAATTGCGACGCCACTTGAAGCAGGCCCTCGTGCAGGGCGGTTATGCCGTGGATGAGACCGGCGACGGACAGGAGGCTCTGTGGCTCGGACGTGAGCATGACTACGATGCCGCCGTCATCGATATTTCCATGCCCGGCGCGGACGGCGTGACGGTCACGCGCTCGCTGCGCAAGGCGGGAAAGACATTTCCCGTGATCCTTGCCACGGCGCGCGGCGATCTGCGCGACAAGGTGGGGGGGCTGGATGCCGGCGCCGACGATTATCTTGTGAAACCGTTCTCGACCGAGGAACTTCTGGCCAGGCTTCGCGCCGTCCTGCGCCGCCGCCGCCCGGACATGAGCAGCCTGCTGAGGATCGGAGATCTTGAAATCGACCTGCGCAGCCGGATGGCCCGCCGCGCGGGAGAGGAGATCGTGCTGACGAACCGGGAATTCGCCCTCCTTGAGGTGCTCGCGGAGGCCTCGCCGCGCAGCGTGACAAAGACCTCCCTCGCGGAGCGGGTCTGGGACAGGCATTTCGATTCCGGGACCAATGTGCTGAATGTTTACGTGAATTATCTCCGCAAAAAAGTGGATCTTCCCGGATTGCCCCCGCTCATCCACACGGTGCGCGGAATCGGATACGCTCTGAGGCTCGATCCGCCGTGAACTTCCGATTCCGCATGGCAGTCTGGTTCGGGCTGGCGCTGGTTTTTCTCGTCGGCATCCTCATCGTGACCGCGCACCACCACCTCGACCACGAGCTCCGCCTCGAAAAATGGGACCGCAGCCACCCGAAATTCCCCGACTGGTCGCTCCACGGCAGCTACACGGACGCCGAGGTACAGGACATTCTCGGCGAGTTGATCCAGGTTTGGATCTGGGTCGGAGTTCCCTCGCTCGGACTGGCTCTCGGGGTGGGGTTTCTGCTTGCGAACCGTTCGATCCGTCCGGTGAAGCTGATCAACCGGGCCTTGGCGGAGATGACTCCGGCCACGTTGAAAACCGGAATTCCCGTGCCCGAACGTGATCCGGTGCTGTCGGAGCTGGTCGGCCAGATCAACTCCCTGCTGCTCCGGGTTGGAAACGCCTATGACGAAATGGCCGCCTATTCCTCGCGTGTCGCCCATGAGCTGAGAACCCCGCTGACCCTGCTCCGCATGCGGATCGAGCACTCTGCGGCGGAGCTTCCGCCGGAACTTTCGGAGGAGCTGCAGGAGGAGCTTTCCCGCCTGACAAAATTCGTGGACCGATCGCTGCTCGCGGCGCGTGCGGAGGCGGGTCGCCTCGAAGCCCGATCCATGCCGGTGGATCTCTCGGGCACTTTGGAGAATCTGAGGGAACCCTATGAGGTTCTCGCCGGACAGTCGCGGATTGACTTCGAATGGGATGCGTCTCGGGGGATGGTGGTGCATTCCGACGGCGACTATCTTCTCCAGATCCTGCACAACCTCCTCGGCAATGCCTGCCGCTACGGCTCCTCTCGCGCGCGGCTCCGTGTCCGCAGATCAGGATCACGGACGGTCTTTTTCCTCGCCAACAGCTATGCTGCCGGAGCCCGCGCTCCGGGCGGTCTGGGCATCGGGCTCCGGCTTGTTCGCGCACTGACCGCCAGCATGGCCGGCCACCGGTTTGCCGCACGGGACAACGGACGGGTTTTTGCCGTGCGTCTGACATGGATACCATTTACTCAATGAGCCCGAATGAAGCCGACTGTTGACGAAGACCTCAAGCAAGCCACGGAATCCCTCGCCGGACACACCGGTGTTGTCGGGGTCCAACCGCTGCCCGGACGCACGGCATTCGAAATCGAATACGATCCCGCCAAGCTCAGCGAAGAGGAAGTCCGGCGGATTGCCGAGCACCATGTTCCCGGTCCCGCCCTGCAGAAGCGCACGCTCCGGCTCGACGGGGCGGCCTGCGAGGCGTGCGCGATCCGGCTGGAGCGCAAGATGGAAAAGATTCCGGGCGTCCGCAAGGCGACCGCGACGTATCTCGGAAAAATCCTGTGCCTGACCTTCGACGACTCGGTATCCGACGAGGAGGCTGTGATGCGCGGGGTGAAGGCCACCGGTGCGAAGGTGAAGCCCTACGAGGCTCCGGAGACAGACGCGGAGACGACGTTTTGGATGAAAGTCCGCGCCGGGGAACTCAACGAGGAGATCTCATGTGCGCTGGGTTTTGTTTTTCTGATCGCGTCGCTGGCCGTGCACCGGACGTTCGGTCTGGATACAACGCTCACCTATGTTCTCTACGCTGGCGCCTACCTTTTCTGCGGGCAGCAGGGTGTGCGCTCGGCGTTTGCCTCGCTGAGGGAAAAGGTGCTGGACGTGGATGTGCTCATGGTCCTGGCGGCGATTGGTGCGGGGATTGTCGGGCAGCCGTTTGAGGGGGCGCTGCTGCTCTTTCTGTTTTCGTTCTCGAACGTTTTGCAAAGCTACGCCCTCCAGCGCACGCAGAAAGCGATCCACTCGCTTCTCAAGCTGCGTCCCGACAAGGCGCTGGTGAAGCGGAACGGAGGGACGGAACTTGTGCGCGTCGAGTCGCTGGTGGTCGGTGACGTCGTCGTCGTGCGGCCGGGCGAGCATGTGCCGGTGGACGGCACGATCACCGAAGGCAGCAGCCATATTGACGAATCCAGCCTCACGGGAGAGTCGATGCCGGTTTCCAAGACGGTCGGCGCGCCGCTTTTCGCCGGAACCCTCAACCAGAGCGGCGGGCTGGAGATCTCGGTGGGCAAACGGGCGGAGGATTCGACCCTTGCCCGGATGGTCAAGCTGGTCGAGGAGGCGCAAGCCGAGAAATCCGGGACGCAGCGGTTTCTGGAGCAGGCCGAGCAATACTATGCGACCGGGGTGATCGTGTTCACTGCGATTGTGTGGTTCATCCCGTGGCTCGTCTGGCATCAACCGTTTGCGGAGGCTTTTTACCGGGCGATGACCGTGATGGTGGTGGCCTCGCCGTGCGCTCTGGTGATCAGCACGCCCGCGACGGTTCTTTCCGCCATCGGGGGCGCGGCCCGGCGCGGCATTCTCATCAAGGGGGGATCTCATCTCGAGCGGACCGCCCTGATCGACATTGTCGCTTTCGACAAGACGGGAACGCTGACGGTGGGCCGGCCGGCGGTCACCGAAATCGTGGACTCCCGGGGCGCGCACAAGCTGGACGTTCCCGTGCCGGAGGATCTCAGGGGGCTCCTTGCGGCGGTGGCGGCTTTGGAATCAAAATCCGAGCACCCTCTGGCCACCGCGATCGTCAAGAGCGCGAGAGCCCAGAAGCTCGTGTTTCCTGAGGCCACGGATTTTCAATCCACCGCAGGTAAAGGGGCCGAGGCCACTGTCGGAGGAACCCGGATTGTCGTTGGGAGTGAGCGGCTGTTTCGGGAGCTCCGGGCGGTTGGAATGGAGCCCATAGCGGCACATTCCGCTCCACTTTCCCAGAAGGGAAAGACCTGCGTGTGGGTCGGCTCCCGGGCCGGGGATTCCGTCACCGCACTCGCGGTGCTCGCGCTTGCGGACACGATCCGCCACGAGGCCCGCGACATCGCCGCGAGCCTCCACAAGCTCGGCGTGAAAAAGGTGGTGATGCTCACCGGCGACCAGAGCGCGGTCGCCCATGCGATTGCGGAGGAGGCGGGAGTTGACGAGGTGCGAGCCGAACTTCTTCCGGAGGGAAAAGTCGAGGCGATCCGCGAACTGAAAAAGCAGGGCCGCGTCATGATGATCGGGGACGGGGTCAACGACGCGCCTGCTCTTGCGACCGCCGATCTCGGAGTAGCCATGGGGGCGGCGGGGACGGACATCGCGATGGAGACAGCCGACGTCGTTCTCATGGGCGACAAGCTGGAAAATATCCCGCTCCTGCTGGGCATCGCCCGCCACGCGAAGCGCGTTCTCTGGCAGAACCTGGCCTTTGCGTCGGGAGTGATCATCCTGCTTCTCATTGCCGCCTTCGGGATCAACCTCCCTCTGCCCATGGGCGTGGTCGGACACGAGGGCAGCACGGTTCTCGTCTGTCTGAACGGCCTCCGGCTTCTGATTTACAAGCCGCGCGTCGGGTGATTCTTTTTCAGAATCCTTTTGATTTCGGCAATCGCGGCGGGGTCGTCAAAGGCTCCGTGGTCGTCGGGGACGACAAGCTCTGACTCCGCGCCGCCGAGGTGGGAGCTCCAGTAGGCGACGACCCCATCCGAACTGTTCGGAGTGTCGCCGCGTCCCCGGTCGCCGATGATCGAGTGGTGAGGTGCCCTGATGGGCAGCCCCTCTAGGACCTTGTAGAGAGGGTTCGAGGGGGAGAGCCGCGAGATGCTGGAATATTTTTCCGGCGACATGACGAGCGTCGGGATGAGGTCGACTGCCGCCGTGGTGAGTCTGGTTGGAAGGCGGAGAAATTTGGTGAACCACGTCGTCAGCGACCAGTCGGCGACCTTGCTTCCGCGGTGCGGCGTGGCAATGAAGATGATCCGTTGGACGGCGGGGTTCGCCTCGAAAAGCATTGTCTTTTTTGCGAGGTGATCCTTCGGGAGGCGGTCGAATTTTGCCCTGTGATCCGGAGGGATCTGCATGCGGACGAGCGCATCCCCCGGCGAGACCGCCTGCATGCGCGCGAGGAGACCGCCCATGCTGTGCCCGATGAGGACGATGTGGTTTTGCCTGCCTACGGCCCTGTCCGCGGCAGCGAGATCCTCTCTCAGCCTCATGGCTGAATAGACGATCGGCCAGGAGGTCGGGTAATAAAAAACCCAGAACTGGTAACGGGATGAGATCGCCGGGTCGGCAGTCAGTTCGTTGATGACATCGCGCCACATCCGGGGATGCGACAGGAGCCCGTGCACCAGCACCACCGGAATCTTGTGAGGATCATACGGCTCCATGAAATACAGGCTGGCATCCCGGACTTCCGGGTTGATGAGCCCCTGGACGGCGACGAGAAACTCACGGACATCCCGTGTGCGGTCCACCAGAGGGGCGCTGAAGTCCGCAGCGAGCGGAGCGTTGGTGCCGGGAACCGAATCAAGGACTGTCGGATCGAGGAACACCATCTTTGCGGGCTGCGGGGCCTTCGAATCCCGTCCGGCGGGAAATTCCAGCAGCGCTGTCACCGGTGCAGTAAATCCACGCGGAGACATGAACCTTGCGGCAGTCCCGTTTGGCGGGCGCCAACGGGCGGCGAGGGGAACACCGGCACCGGGACGGGACTCCCAGGTTTTTAACAGCGTCCGGGGGACTTCCGAAGCCGGCTTGAAGGATGCCAGCGCGGAGGGGGGGATCATCCCTCGAGCGCCGCCGGAGGGCACGGCCAGGGAATACCCTGTTCCCCCAAAAAAATACTCCGAGACGGGGCGGCGCGCTCCGCTGGAGACGATCCAATCCGCCACGGAGACAGTGGCTTTTTCATAGATCGCCCTGGCGCGAGGGGAGGGGTCCCCAGCGGTCAGTTCCGCAGCCTGGAGATTGGACACCACGAAACGCTGCGGATCCTGCGAGGACAGCCCGGCCGATTTTTGCAGGGCTGCAGCCCGGTCGGTCCGGGATTGGCGCGGGTCGTTGGGCTTGGTGGCGCAGGACGCGCATAGAGCGCAGAAGAGCGCGAGCGCGACTGTGCGGGAATCCGGATACGATGAGGTCATCGCATGGGTGCGGTGCCGGGAATCGGCGGGCCGGCTACGGTTCCGGGTTGGCCTTGATGAACCGGGTGAACCACTCGCCCGAGGGTTCGATCACCAGCGACATCGTTTTTTTATCCACGTGCGTGAGGCCGAAATTCGCGGCGTAGCCCTCGGCCCACTCGTAGTTGTCGATCAGCGTCCACGGAAAGTATCCCCGGATGTCCACCCCGTCGTTCATCGCCCGCCGCATCTGGTTCACATGCTCGCGGAAGTAGCGGATTTTTTTCTGTTCGCTCTGGGTTCCGATTCCGTTCTCCGAGACGACGATCGGCTTGCCGTAACGCTTGTAAACGGTGGTGAGGACGGTGTGGAAACCCTCCGGGTTGATCTCCCAGCCATTCTGGGTGTAGTTCGATCCGCGCTCGCCGACCGGGCGGAAGATGAACCGCGTGGCCGAGGCGTCCTGCGAGTAGTAGTAGTTCACTCCGATGAGGTCGGTGACATCGGCGACGCGGTCGAGGTGGTCCCAGTTCTGGTGCATCATCATGTTGTAGACGAACTGGGTCGGGTCCTGGATGAAGTTTCGCCGCCAGT
Organism: uncultured Chthoniobacter sp.; assembly: GCA_964431635.1. Taxonomy (GTDB): domain Bacteria; phylum Verrucomicrobiota; class Verrucomicrobiia; order Chthoniobacterales; family Terrimicrobiaceae; genus QYQL01. Next base: position 49,975 of record CAYSKK010000017.1, read on the forward strand.
TCGGGATCGAATAGATCCCCATGATGAGCGCGTCGGGCCGCTGGGAGCGGATGATTCCCGCGGCTTCGCGGAACATGTTCACGGCGACGTTGTTCGCCTTCTTGAGCGCGCCGGGCGTGAGCAGGAGTCCGGGAGGCCAGTGGCCGCCGAAGTATCCGATGTAGAGGGCCCCGTTGGGCTCGTTTTGCGGAACGTAGGTGCGCACATACGGCGAGAGGGCTGCGACCATCCGGGTCACGTAGGCTTTCCATGCGGTCTCGACATCGGGATGGAGGAAACCCGATTGGGCCTTGTGCTTCGAGTCGTAAAGCCAGGCGGGGAAGGTGAAGTGCCAGAGCGTGACGACCGGCTCGATGCCGGCGGCGCGGAGCTTCTTCGCCATCTGCACGTATTGGCGGATGGCGGCTTCGTTGAAGACCCCCGGCTTCGGCTCGACGCGGCCCCATTCGATTCCGAACCGGTAGTGGTTCACCCCGAGTTTCTTCAAGGCCGCGACATCCTTGTCGAAGTGGGTCCATGAAAATGTGGCGTCATCCCCGCGCGGCGGGATGTGGCCCTCCTCCGCGAAGATGTCCCAGTCGGTCTTGAAATCCTCCGGCGATCCGGCCTTCACTCCGCGGTCCTCATTCTGGAAGCTCGCGGTCGAGCAGCCCCACCAGAACTTTCCGGTATCCGGCTTTTTGACCACGGGTGGCTGCCGGTATGATTTCGGAGCCATGACGCACCCGGACAGGATAAGGATGGCAGCCGGGGCGAGGAGGAGAGATTTGTTCATAACCAATGCTTGATAGTTAGATGCCGCGCGAACATTCTTCAATCATGAAGCTTCGATTTCTAGCGGCCTCTGTCCTCCTCCTTTCTTTTTCCGCCAGGGCGGCTGACGACTCGTTTCGTGCGCCGGACAGCATCGTCCTCAAGGATGGGCGGACGATTCGGGGCCTGATCCTCAAAAATTCGGTTGATTCGGTTCTCCTGCAGGAGGAATTCAGCGAGAATTCCTATCCGAAAAGCGAGATCGTGCGCATTCGCGACGAGGCGGACATCGGGGTGCTTTTCACGGACATCACCCGCCGGGGGGACCTGCCGTCCTGGCGCGTGATGGCCAACGATCTGCGCACGCACGACGAGATCAAGTCTCTTGTGGAAATCCCCGCAACGACCATTTCCGTCGGCGATCTCCGCAATGTTCCGTATAAATCGTTCCGGGTGAACCGCGACATCGAGCTGAATATCTATGGCGATCCGAACGATCCCTGCGGTGTGGAGCTCGGCATCTACGGGAGTCGCAAGAACGACGAGAAGCTCCAGAAAGTCCTCCGCGCGTATCTCGCCGGCTTTCTTACGAATCGTGAGGAGCTCAAGGCTCTTTATGGTATCGACCTCAAGGGCGGGAAAGCTGCAGCAGGAGATATCACGTTCGAGACGGCTCCCCCGACTGCACCGGATGCCTTCGGGGCGTGGTGGATCTCGATGTTCAACCTCAAGGATCTGAATGCCATACGGCTGTCGGATGCGGACTATGCGAAGCTGACCAAGCCCGCCGACCAGGTCATCGACCGCTCGGGCCGCGTGATCGCCAAAGGATGGAGCAAAAACGACCTGGAAGAGATGGAGCACCACAAGGCACTGAGCGGGACAGAGAACGTCCTGATCCGCGGATTTTACCGGAATGCCAAGGGCGACTTTCAACTGCTGAAGGAAAAGTCCCTTTGACGGAGGGAACCCTGCCAAGGCACAGACCGCCGCTCTTGCAGGCTTGAAGAGAGGTATTTCCAACCTGCGGCGCTGATCCCCGGTTCCCATGCCTGTCGAGTTCGAAACATGAAAAAAATCCCCCTGTATGCTCTTGTGCTGGTACTCGTTTTCGCCTGCACCAAATCCGCTTCCGACCGGATGCCCGGACTTGTGACATCGGAGTTTCTCACCGATCAGGCGCCGCATGCGCAGTGCCATGCATCCACGATTGCCGAAACGGCAAACGGCCTGGTTGCAGCGTGGTTTGGCGGCACGAAGGAGGGGAAACCCGATGTCGGCATCTGGCTTTCCCGCCAGGTGGACGGTCGGTGGATTCCTCCTGTGGAAGTGGCCGATGGCCGACAGCCCGATGGGGGGAGATTCCCGGCATGGAACCCGGTTCTTTTCCAACCAAAGGCCGGCCCGCTGCTGCTTTTCTACAAAGTGGGCCCGTCACCAAGAAACTGGTGGGGAATGATGATGACCAGCGGTGATGGGGGGAAGACATGGTCCAAGCCCCGCCGCCTGCCCGATGGTTTTTCCGGTCCCATCAAAAACAAGCCGGTGCAGCTTGCCAATGGCGAGATCCTTTGTCCGTCCAGCACCGAGGATCAGGGGTGGCGGGTGCATTTTGAACGCACTCCGGATCTCGGGGCCTCTTGGACGAAGACCGGAGCCGTCAACGATGGCGTCGAAATCTCTGCGATCCAGCCGAGCATTTTGTTTTATCCTGGCAACCGGCTCCGGGCACTGGGCCGCACTCAGCAGGGCAGGATTTTTGAAATCTGGTCCGGGGACGGCGGATCCACCTGGGGGAAGATGTCGCTTGCGGGCCTGCCGAACAACAATGCCGGCACCGATGCCGTCACGCTTGCGGATGGACACCAACTTCTGGTCTACAACCACTCCGGTAACAGCGAGGGAAAAAAGAGCGGCCCGCGGTCGCCCCTGAACGTCGCCATCTCCAGTGATGGAAAGACCTGGCAGGCAGCGCTTGTCCTTGAGAAGGAGCGGGGGGAATTCAGCTACCCTGCCGTGATTCAAACCCGCGACGGGCTGGTGCATATCACCTACACGTATCGCCGGGAGAAGATCAAACATGTGGTCCTCGATCCTGCAAAGCTTGTCCCTCGCGACATGCCGGACGGCCAGTGGCCGAAATGAGCCGGGCCGCGCTGAGGCTGGCGCTTGCTGTTTGTGTGACCCTTGCCCCGGTGGCGGGTTGGGCCGGGGTGGGAATGCCCGCCCTGTTTTCAGACCACATGGTCCTGCAGAGATCCCCGTCCACTCCGGTCTGGGGCCGGGCCGGGGAAGGGGAGAAAATCAGAGTTTCGCTGAGCGGAGTTTTCGCTGAAACCGTCGCGGGGGCGGATGGGAAGTGGAGGCTGGCCCTGGACCTTTTGAGCTGTGGTGACGGGCCTCACGAAATGGTTGTGGAAGGGAGCAACAAGGTGGTGGTCCGCGATGTCGTGATCGGCGAGGTCTGGCTGGCCTCGGGCCAGTCGAACATGGCGGCGATGTTGAAAAACACGAAGGATTCCGCCCGGGAAATCGCCGGCGCATCGGATCCTCTTCTGAGAGAGTTCCACGTTGAGGGCTCCTCGCGCGACGGGGTGGGAGGGAAATGGTCGGTCTCCGACCCCTCGACTGCGGGCATTTTTTCCGCTGTGGGCTACTATTTTGCAAAGTCGCTGAGGGCGGAGATTCACCGTCCGGTGGGCATCATCAACGCGGCGCGAAGCGGCACGGAGATCGAAGCATGGATGAGCAGGGAGGCTCTGGCCGAAGATCCTGAAATCGCGGAGGGACATGAGCTGCTCGCCAGCAAGAAGGCGGCCTATCCGGAGAAGATCGCCGCGTATCAGCGCGCTTTGGCGGATTGGCTGCAAACCAACGGACGCAAGGATCCGGGCTGCGCCGCCCCGGGCTTGTTTGCCTCTCCGGAGGCTTCAACGGACGGCTGGGTGCCGGTCACGCTGCCCGGCCGGGTCGAGGGGGCGGGACTGCCGGAGTTCGGGGCAGTCTGGGTGAGAAAGGAAATCGAAATCCCCGCATCTCTCGCCGACGAAACGGTGAAAATGCAACTCGGGGTCATGAACGGTTTCGACACGGTTTATTGGAACGGAGAAATGATTGCGGAGACGCCGCCGGAGAAGTTTCCGGGAACGGACTACCACCATTATTACGTCATCCCTCCCGCATTGATAAAGCCCGGCAAGGCGGTCATCGCGATCCGGATTTTTGCCCCGTCTGCCGTTCCGGCGTTTCTCAGCAGTTCGTTCTGGGTGGGTCCGATCCAGCTCTCGGGATCCTGGCTGGCAAAAGGGGAATTTTCCCTGCCTCCGGCGACAGCCCTGGGATCCCTTCCGGAAGCTCCGGGAATTGTGACCGGAGCGGCGGGGGCCGAACTCTTCGACAGCATCATCGCGCCACTCGCGCCGTTCCGGCTGGCGGGATGCCTCTGGTATCAGGGGGAAAGCAATGCGGAACGCGCCTGTCAGTATCGGAAGGCGCTGCCGCTTCTGATCAAGGACTGGCGAAAGCAATGGCCGGGCCTGCCATTCCTTTATTGCCAGCTGCCGGGCTATCTGCCGAAAAATCCGGAGCCTTCCGAAAGTGCGTGGGCGGAGCTTCGAGAGGCGCAATCTCTGGCGCTCTCGCTGCCCGGGACCGGACAGGCAGTGTTGATCGATGCCGGCGAGGCGGGGGACATCCATCCGCGAAACAAAACAGACGCGGGGGAACGCCTGGCGAAGCTCGCACTGGCTCAGGTCTATGGAAAAAGCGTCGTTTTCAGCGGTCCGGTTTTCCAATCCATGAGGATACAGGGAAAAACCGCCCTCGTGCATTTTCTGCATGCCGATGGCGGACTTGCCGCTCACCCGCTGCCCGCGCGATACGATGTGAGAACATTGACCGGTGAGACGGCTCCCCTGGTGCGCAACTCTCCCGGCAGTGAACTGGAGGGGTTTGCCATCTGCGGAGCCGATCGCAAGTGGGTCTGGGCGGACGCAAAAATTGACGGGGACTCCGTTCTCGTCTGGTCGGACAAAGTCCCTGAGCCTGTCGCTGTCCGCTATGGATGGGCCGACAATCCGACCTGCAACCTCGGCAACGAAGCCGGCCTGCCGGCCGCTCCATTCCGAACCGATGATTTTCCTCCTGTCACCCGAGACAAAGGATTTGGGAAGAGCGGACGTTGACCACGTATTTTGCGTGGTCAGGCGACCAAGCGCCGGAAATCCGCGCTGCACGGGAGGGGATTTTCTTTACTTGCACACCTTCGGGATTTCGATAGGCTTCCGCTTCTTTCCAGCACGGTTGGCGCAGTGGTAGCGCACCTCACTGACACTGAGGGGGTCGTAGGTTCGAACCCTACACCGTGCATATTTTCCGGCTTTCAGGCCGATTGCTTCCGCGGATCCGCTTCCCCGATCTGCCGGGTGATTTCGAGGGCGATGTCGAGGGCGTCCGCCGCAGCCTGTCCGGTGACGCGCGGCTTGAGGCCCTCCCGGGCGCAGCGGACAAATGATTCCAGCTCGATCTTCAACGGCTCGCCCTGCTCGACTGCAACCGGCTCGCGGACGATGCGGTGTCCGCTGAAGTCGGTGACGATCTTCGAATCAGTTGCGAGGCCGATGAGTTTTCCGATGCCGGAGGTTTCCTTTTCATCCTCCCGGGCGAGGCGCAGGAGGTAACCCGACTGGTTTTTGTAATCGAGCGAGAGGTAGGCATTTTCCTGGAAGACGCGGATCTTGCGCACGCGGTCCTGGCTGATCCGGCTGGCGGTGAGGTTGGCGACGCACCCGTTTTCGAAGCGGAAGCGGACGTTCGCGATGTCCTCGCCGCGCCCGAGGACCGAGATTCCGACCGGGTCCATCGAGGAGATCGGCGAGCGGACGAGGTGCAGGATGATCTCGATGTCGTGGATCATCAGGTCGAGCACCACCCCGATGTCGGTGCTGCGGTTGGGGTAGGGGGAAAGCCGGGTGACCTCCAGAAACCGCGGGTTTTGAAGCTGCGCTTCAAGCGCATGGAGAACCGGGTTGAAGCGTTCGACATGGCCGACCTGCAGCACGCAGGAATTCGCGGCGGCGAGCCCGGCCAGTTCCCGGGCATGGGCCGGGGTGTCGGCGATCGGCTTTTCGATGAGCAGGTGCCTTCCCTGCGCGAGAAGGGCTTTGCCGATTTCGTAATGGGTGACGGTGGGCGTGCAGATCGTCGCGGCATCGACGAGGGAGGAGAATTCCTCCAGCGATGAGGCCGCCTTCGTTTGATACTTTGCGGCGACGGCGGCGGCCGTTGCAGGATCGGAGTCATAAACAGCGGACAGCTTCGAGCCCTCCATCTCGCTGTAGATCCGTGCGTGATTGATGCCCATGTGTCCGACCCCGACAACTCCTGTGCGAATGGTTTTCATAATCCGTATATCGAAATGGAACGCGCTGCCGCCGCCTCCGTGACCCTCGGCCGGTCGAGCAGGAGTGTTGCCCCCGCCTCCACGCCGACGGCATGGATCTTGGCGGCCGCCGCCGTCTCAAGCGTTTTTGTCCCCACGACCGGCACGTCGAACCGCATGTCCTGTCCGGGTTTCGAGACCTTGACCATGCAGGACCCTCCGCGTCCGAGTTCCCCGCCCCTCCGGATCGCCTCGTTCGTTCCCTCGAACGCCTCGACCGCAAGCACGGTTCCGTTTTTCACGATGACGGTCTGGCCGATGTCGAGGCGGCTGGTTTCCTTGGCGATCCGGAATCCGAATTCGAGGTCGGCGACCTGGCGGGCCTTGAGCCGCGGTCCGGCAAGGTGGCCTTTGCCCGCCATGTGGTCATCAAGAAATTCCGTGGCGGGAAGAAGGCGGATCCCGACGGTCTCAAGCTCGGAGGCGACCGCGCCGAACAGGGTCTCCGCGTTCCGCTCCTTCAATCGCGCGAGCAGGACCAGGGCACGCAGGTCCGGACGCAGATCGAAAAGGTTGCCCGGGGCGATCTGCCCGGCCATGAGGGCCTCTTTTGCCCCGGATTTCTTAGCGGCTCCGAGCAACCTGCCGAGCTGGCCGACCTTCATCCAGTGGACTTCGTCCGCAAGCCCGGCGATCTCCGGAGGGGTTTCGTTCTCGAAGGCGGCGAGCACAATCCGGTTCACCCCGGCCGCGCGGGCGGACTCGATGACGAGGCGCGGATAGTCGCCGCTGCCGGAAATCAGGAAAAGCGATTCGATGGGCTTCAAGTCGGCTTATCATTAACGGGAAGCGGATTTTCTGACAAGCGTCGCGAGAACGCGCTTGCACCGGCGGGAGGAATCGCTTCGGCTTCGCGCCATGACGTCACTCCAACGCCAGCTTCGCAAGGCGGTCCGTCCCGGACGGGCGGAATCCACCTTGTGTTTTTTCAAGACCGGCCCCGGCCAGTATGGGGAAGGGGACAGGTTTCTGGGCGTCCGGGTTCCGGACATCCGTGCCGTGGCAAAGCTCGATGACGGCGGGGATGTCGCGAGCCTTCTGGAATCACCATGGCACGAGGAAAGGGTGCTCGCCTTGTTGATTCTGGTGCGGAGATACGAGCGCGGGGACAACCGCACGAAAAAGCGGATCTTTGATTTTTATCTCTCGAACACCCGGTGGATCAACAACTGGGATCTTGTGGATCTTTCCTCCTACAAGATTGTCGGTGACTGGCTTCTGGACCGCCCTCGTCCGGTCCTGCGCCGGCTGGTCCGCTCCGGCAGTCTTTGGGAAAGGAGGATCGCCATCGTTTCGACGTATGCGTTTATCCGGAATGGGGATTTGGCGGAAACATTTTCCCTGGCCGGACTGCTCTTGCGGGATTCGGAGGATTTGATGCACAAGGCGTGCGGCTGGATGCTGCGTGAAGCCGGCAAGCGGGATCCGGCCGCGCTCGAGGAGTTTCTGGAGTCTCGTGTCCGGCATATGCCAAGGACGATGCTGCGCTATGCGATCGAGAAATTTCCCGAGGCACGCCGCCGGCGCTACCTGTCGCTGTAAGCCGGGGCACCCCGGCATATTCCGTGCCCCGGCTGTCGTTCTTTATCCTCCTCCTCTGCCTAAAAACGGCCGTCTTCTGAGCTGACGCAGGGAGTGCCTGTCGATTTTCAAGTTGGCACGGGGATTGCTTGAGGTGTTTTGCGAGTCCTTTGGCTCGTCCAACAAAACACATAAATCCATGTTCAGAACCAAACCGATACTGGCGACTCTGGCTGCTGCGCTCCTTGCAGCCGGGTCGTTTGCCACCCCGAACCTGGCGTTTGCGCAAGACGCCACCACCCCGGCTGCTGCCCCGGCGGCTTCCGCTGCCCCGGCAGCCGCGGAGCCGACGACCGAGCAGCGGATCGCAGATCTGGAGGCTTATGTGAACAATGCCGCCCGAACGGAAGGCGTTGCGTCCAAGATTGCCGGTCCGGGTCCCGGGCACAATGCATGGCAGATGATCAGCACCGCCCTGGTTTTGTTCATGACGCTTCCCGGACTGGCTCTATTCTACGGCGGTCTTGTTCGCTCGAAGAATGTGCTTTCGATCCTGGCCATGTGCCTGGGAATCGCCGGGCTTGTCACCATTCTTTGGTTTCTCGTCGGATACAGCTTGTCATTCTCCGGGGGCAACGCCTTTCTCGGCGACCTTGCGCAGGCGTGTTTCAACGGAATGAAACCCGGTAATGTCGGGGCCGGATACTACTGGATTTCGGACTACATCTGGGCAATGTTCCAGCTCACGTTCGCCATTATCACCCCGGCTCTCATCTTTGGAGCCACCGCGGAGCGCATGAAGTTTTCCGCCGTGCTGATCTTCACCGCGATCTGGATGTTTGCCGTTTACTTCCCGCTGGCCCACATGGTTTGGGCTGCAAACGGGTTCATGTGCGGTCCGCTCAATGCTGCCGCCGGCATCAAGGCAATCGACTTTGCTGGCGGCACCGTGGTGCATATGAGTTCCGGCTGGTCCGCTCTGATCCTCTGCATCATCCTCGGACCCCGCCTGGGCTTTGGCAAGGAGCCGATGCCTCCGCACTCGATGGTGCTCTGCATGGTTGGCACCGGAATGCTCTTCGTCGGGTGGTTCGGGTTCAACGCGGGCTCCGCGCTCGGAGCCGATGCGATTGCCTCGAACGCCTTCACGACGACACTTCTGTGTGCCGCCACGGCCGGTTTTGTCTGGGCCGTTGCAGAGTGGATTTTCAAAGGAAAGCCCAGCGTGCTTGGCTTCTGTTCGGGCATTGTGGCCGGCCTGGTCGTCATCACGCCCGCCGCAGGATTTGTGACTCCTGCCAGCGCAATGATCATGGCAGTCCTCGCAGGCATTGTGCCGTTCTTCGCGGTGGTCTACATGAAGAAAATGTTCGGCTACGACGACGCGCTGGACACCTTCGGCGTCCATGGTGTTGGCGGAACAATGGGAGCCATCCTGACAGGCATCTTCGCCAGTGCCGAGGCGAACCCGGTCGTCGAGGGGCTCAAGAATGGCTTGGTTATGAACCAGGTTAAGGCCGCACTCGTTACGGTGGTGCTTTCGGTTGTCGCAACGACAGTGATTGCGCTCCTGATCAAGTTCACCATCGGATTGCGCCCCTCGACGGAGGCTGAGAGCCAGGGCCTGGACACCACGGACCACGGCGAGGAAGGCTATCTGCTCGAATAACGTGGCGTAACACACACAACGTAACACCTGATAAAAAGCATCATGAAAAAAGTCGAAGCCATCATCAAGCCGTTCAAGCTCGAAGAAGTCAAAGACGCGCTCGCCGACCTCGGGATCGAGGGAATGACGGTGAGCGAGGTCAAGGGGTTCGGACGGCAGAAGGGCCACACGGAAATCTATCGCGGCAGTGAATACACGGTTGATTTCCTGCCGAAGATCAAAATTGAAGTCGTGCTTGCGGACGCCTCTCTGGAGAGCGCGCTCGCCGCGATCGTGAAAGCCGCCAAAACCGGCAAGATCGGGGACGGAAAAGTGTTCGTCTCCCCGGTTGAGGAGGCGATCAGGATCCGCACCGACGAGACCGGCGAGAAGGCCGTGTAACCCATCCAAAGGGCCAAAGGGGGAAAATGCAGGGCGGTGGGGGAGGGAGAGCCCCCGCCGCCCTTGCAATTTCCGGGGTGAGGCCGGGGACGGGAGGCGGGGATGGCGAAAATCCATCCAGATGAAGGTGGTGTGGCTTGACCCGCGCCACCTTCACGCTTTTCTTGTGCTGGAGTGGAGCCTGCCCTATATACGTCGACAACAATGGACGCACAGCCCAAAGGACTGATGAGCTCGTCGCGCCCGCCCGAGGCAACGGGGCTGCCGCAGTTTCTGTTCCAGCTCGGGTGGATGATTTTCGGCGTGTTTCTGCTTTCCCAAATGGGAGGTTGGTTTACGCGGGTCTCCGGCGGCCTCATCAGCCCGATCTGGCCTTCGGCGGGATTCAGCCTGGCCCTGGCTCTTCTCTACGGGCTGGAGAGAACCGCTCCCGCTGTTTATCTCGGCACCCTTGCCAGCAACCTGCTCAACGGAGAGCCAGTCCTCTTCCTTTACGCCGGCCCGGCAGGATACGTGCTGGAGTTGATCCTCAGCTGGGTGCTCCTGGCCCGGATGGTTCGCATCGATCTTTCGTTTTCAAGCCTGCGCGATTTCGGGAAATTTGTCGCCTACGGATGCATCCCCGGTCCCATTCTCGGGGGGATTTATGGTGTGATTGTGCTTCATCTGAGCGGAATTCTGTCCGTCTCGCAGATGGCTCCCGGCTTTCTGGGTTACGTCCATGCGAATGCGTTCGGCACGCTCGTGTTTTGTCCGTTTTTCCTTTTTGCCCTGCGCCGGCAGGATTTCCGGCCCCCGACGATGAAGGGACGCTATGAGCTGCTCGCCTATTTCCTCGTCCTTGGCACCGTGATCTGGAGCCTTGTGAACATTCAGGATCTGCAGAGCGGCACCCGGTTCATCGCGATGGGGACCTCCCTGGTTCTTTCCCTTCTTGTGGCGGTTCGTTTCGGGCTGCGGACGGCGACGCTGTTTCAGGCGATGTTTATCTTCATGGTCCCTGCTTTTGCGGCGATGATCCCGGCCCGTCTGGCTGAGATCCGCCTGCTTTCTCAGACGGATGAGCTTCAGGTGGCAACGATTGGATTCGCTTTTCTCTCCAGCCTCGCCTGCCTGATGGTTGGTGCCTTTCACGACGAGTTGGGCACTTTGCGCTTGAAGTTCGCCCTTGCGATGTCTTCTGCGGATTTGTGCGTGTGGGACTGGAGTCCCGCAGGGTGGTCGTGCCACACGCCCTCCTGGAAGGAAAAATTCGGTATCGGGACGACGAAGATCGTTCCGGACTCGATCGTCCGAAGGCTTGTCCATCCCGACGATCTGGCCGAGTTTGAGGAAAACTTCCGCCTTCTCACATCCGCAGAGATTTCCCATTGGAGCCAAACCTGCCGGATGCGTGATGCCGAAGGCCGGTGGGTTTATGTTCAACTCGATGCCAAGCCGCTGCGCCGCACGGCGGACGACCAGGTCGCATCCGTGGCCGGGGTGATGCGCGACACCACCCATGAGCGTGAAGCTGTCCAGCACCGGATCGCCGCAATCGAGACCGAGGCGCAGCTCCGCACCCTTCGGACGCAGATCAACCCCCATTTTCTTTTCAATGCCCTGAACAGCGTCCGCGCCCTGATCGGCAGGCAGGACACGAAGGCGAAATCCATGATCACCTCGCTGGGAAGCCTCCTTCGGGAGGTTCTTGCCGGCCGCGATGCCAAGCTCCAGTCGGTGGAAAAAGAGCTGGAGATTGTTCGCGATTACCTTGAGGTCGAGGCGATCCGCTTCGGCGACCGGATCCGCTACCGGATTGAATGTCCCCCGGAACTTCTCGGGCAAAAGATCCCGGGCATGCTGATTCTGACTCTCGTTGAGAACTCGGTGAAGCACGGCATCTCCAAACTGGAGAAAGGCGGAGAGATCGACATTTTTATCAGCCGGTCTCCGGACAAGAGTTCGCTCCTGGTTTTTATCGTCAATGACGGTCCGCTCGTCCATGAGACACCGGACTCGGCTCCCACCTACGGCGGGTTGGGCCTGGAGAACGTCCGGGAGCGCATCCTTCTTGCCACGGATGGCCGCGGGGGCTTTGAAATCCACGAGATTCCCGGGCCCCGCGTCGAAGCGATCGCCTTGCTTCCTCTCGACGAGCGGTTTCTCCGATCCGAAACGGATCCTTTTCTGGTTGCTTCCGCCGCATAAAACTCCTTTTGTGAAAATCCCTCTTTTGATGACGATTAATACTGTGCAAGCCTGCCGGTTTGTTGCATACTTGTTGCACTCCTCTCTATGAAAACTGTCCTTGTGGTTGAAGACGAAGCAGTCGCGTTGGAAGATCTCCGTGATTCGCTTCTGGAAATTGATCCTTCTCTGGAAATTATCGGAGTTCAAACCGCCATGGAGGCGCTGGAGATGATCGGCAACCGGAAAAGCGATAATCCGCAAAAGTTCGACGGGATTTTTCTGGATATTGAGCTTCCCGGAATGAGCGGCATTCAGATGCTTGAGCGGATCGGTTCTCCGGCACCTCCCGTGGTTCTCGTGACCGCTCATGCCATGATGGCGCTGGATGCTTTCGGCTACGGAGTGATCGGCTGTCTCCTGAAGCCGGTCGATCAGCAGCGCCTGCGCCGGGCGTATCTGCAAATGAAGGCCATTGCCGACGCCCCTCCGAAGTCCGAGGTGCAGCCGGGCGACTACATTCAGGGATCGGAGAGCAGGGTCCTTCTACGCGACCGGAATGGCATCCACATGGTCCATGTCCTCGACTTTTCCCACCTGACCGAGGAGAGCGGTTCGACACGGATCTTTTTCGGCAACCACAGCGTTGTGGTTCCCCACAACCTTCAAGACATCGAGGTCGGGCTCGACCGCGAGCATTTTTTCCGTGTCAACGGATCGACGATTGTGAATTTGAACAAGGTCACGCACTACACCACGTCGCCCACCGGTCTCTTTGTCGCCGGCCTGCCCGATGGCACCGCGGCCGAGTTCAGCCCGGAGCGCTCGAGGATTTTCCAGGTGCGATTCGAACTCTAACTTGATTTTTCCGCTCTCCGGAGGTGCATTGAAGGCGGCATGAAACTCCTGATACTCCCCCTGCTGCTCCTCTTGGTTTGTCTGCCCGTCCGCGGGGAGCCGGATACCGGATTCGGATCGGGCGAAGGGGTGAACGGAGAGGTTCTCTGCATCGCCGTTCAGAAAGATGGGAAGGCGGTGATTGGCGGACTCTTCACCGCTGTCAACGGCGTCCAGAGACAGAACCTGGCCCGGCTGAATCCCGACGGGTCGCTGGACAAGGAATTCATCTCCCAGGCCGCCATGGGACCGAACGGAGTTGTTGCCGCAGTGATCGTGCTTCCCGACGGGGGCATTTTGGCAGGCGGAGATTTCAACACGGCGGGGAATCTCCATCGCTCCGATCTGGTCAAGTTTCATGCCGACGGAACAGCCGATGCTGGTTTCGGGGAGCAGGAAGGAGGGGTTGCCACCAATGGTTCCGTTGCCGCTCTCGCGCTCCGGCCGGATGGCAGTATTGTCGTGGGCGGCAATTTCACGACTTTTTATGGAAAGCCCCGCCGCGGGATTGCCCTGCTCAATGCGGACGGATCCGTCGCCGAAGGCCCGAAGCAGGCCGCTGCGTTGAGCGGATTCGTGGCCGCGCTGGGCGTCGATTCCGGGGGAAATACCCTGGCTGCCGGAAAATTTTCCGATCCCGGTCAGACGGCCAGGGGGATTCTGAAGCTTGCCCGTTGAACGGCGCCGGTGCCGTTTGTTCGTCAACTTCAATGCCGCCAGAAACGCAGCGATACATCCGGATCAAAGGGGCCCGGCAGCATAATCTCAAGAATCTTGATGTCAGGATTCCGAGGGACAGATTTGTCGTCATCACGGGCCTGAGCGGTTCCGGCAAGTCGTCTCTTGCATTCGACACGCTCTTTGCGGAGGGGCAGCGGAAATATGTGGAGAGTCTTTCCGCCTATGCCCGGCAGTTTCTCGATCAGATGCAGAAGCCCGATGTGGATTACATCGAGGGGCTCTCTCCTGCGATCGCCATCGAGCAGAGGTCATCCGGCGCCAATCCGCGCTCCACGATCGCCACGACCACTGAGATTTACGACTACCTCCGGCTTCTGTATTCCGCCGTCGGCATTCCGCACGATCCCTCCACCGGCCATGTCGTTTCCCGCCAGACTCCGCAGGAGATTGCGGATGCCATTGTCCGCTGGCCCGGGGGCACGAAGTTTTTGGTTCTGGCTCCCCTGGTCAGCGGGCAGAAGGGCGAGTTTCGCGATGTGCTGGAGAAGGCCCGGCGCGAGGGGTTTGTGCGTGTGCGTGTGGATGGCGAGGTGCTGGAACTGTCGAAGCCGGATTCCGTGAAGCTCGACAAGGCGGTCCGCCATACCATCGAGGCGGTTGTGGATCGTTTGGTGGTTCGCGAGGGGCTGTCCCAGCGGCTCGCCGATTCCATCGAAACGGCCCTGCGCTGGGGGGGCGGGAAGATCTCGGTCAGCCGTCAGGAGCCCGGGAACCCGGAATGGGTCGAGGAGAAATTTTCCACCGACTACTGCGATCCGGAGACGGGATTCACGATGCCGAGGCTGACCCCGAAACATTTTTCCTTCAACAGCCATCTTGGCGCGTGTCCGGCCTGCCACGGAATCGGGACCGAACTGTATTTTGATCCCGACCTGATGGTGGACCCGGAAAAGACGCTGGCCCAGGGGGCCATCAGGCCGTGGAAATCGGCCAACAAGCGGATGAAAGCCTACTACAGCGCGCTTCTCGCCGCTCTGATTGCCGACACTCCGGTTCCCCCGGACAGGGCGTGGGGCGATCTGCCCGCCGGCTTTCGTGATCTTGTGCTTTATGGGTCGGGCGACCGGGCGGTTCCACTGAAAACGGGTTCGGGGAAGGTGATCGCAAAGCCGTTTGAGGGAATCCTCGCGCAGGCGGAGAGGCTTTATGAAACCACGTTGAGCGAGTTTTCAAAAAAGCGGCTCCGCGCCTTTCAAAACCGCAGGGTTTGCCGCACTTGTGGAGGAGCCCGTCTCCGGCCGGAAATTCTTGCCGTGACGATCTCCGACTCGCAGGGCAGGGAATTCGGGATCGAGACGCTCTGCGCCCTGCCAATCTCCGATGCCGAATCTCTCCTGCGCTGCCTGGATCTGCCGCCTTCCGAGGAGGAGATCGTCAAGGATGTCCTGCGCGAAATCCGCCAGAGGCTCCAGTTTCTGTGCCAGGTCGGCCTTGGGTATCTTCAGCTCAACCGGGAGAGTGGGACCCTGTCCGGCGGCGAGGCGCAGAGGATCCGGCTGGCCACCCAGATCGGCTCCGGGCTTTCCGGAGTCATGTATGTTCTCGACGAGCCGAGCATCGGGCTTCATCAGCGGGACAACGACCGCCTCATCCAGACGCTGCGGGATTTGCGCGATCTCGGGAATTCCGTCATCGTCGTTGAGCACGATGAGGATACGATCCGTGCGGCGGATCACATCATGGATCTCGGACCCGGAGCCGGACCGCGCGGGGGGAGGGTGGTCGCGGAGGGGACGCTGGAGGAAGTTTTGAAAAGCGAGGAGTCACTCACCGCACAGTATTTGAAGGGGACGATCCGGATCCCCGTGCCCCGCGCCCGGGTTTCCCCGCGGCAGACCGGCGCGGCTCCCGGCGATGTCGGAGATGGCTGGCTGCGCGTCCACGGTGCCTCCGAGAACAATTTGCGGGATGTGACTGTTTCCTTTCCGGCAGGATGTCTGACATGTGTGACCGGAGTTTCAGGAAGCGGAAAATCGACTCTGGTGAACGACATCCTACGTCCCGCCTTGGAGCGGGATCTCAACCGCGCCAAGTCGCGTCCGGGCAAACACCGTTCCATCTCCGGCATGGAGCAGTTCGACAAAGTGGTGGTGATCGATCAAAGCCCGGTTGGCCGGACCCCCCGGTCAAATCCGGCGACCTATACCGGGGCGCTCGGGCCGATTCGCGATCTCTTCAGCGAATTGCCTGCCTCACGCGTCCGGGGCTACGATGAGAGCCGGTTTTCCTTCAATGCCAAGGGAGGGCGCTGCGAACACTGCCAGGGGGACGGCTTCATCAAAATCGAAATGCACTTTCTGGCAGACGTCTATGTTGAGTGCGAAGTCTGCCGGGGGAGGCGCTACAACCGGGAAACGCTTGAAGTCACCTACAAGGGAAAAAACATCGCGGATGTTCTGGATATGACGGTGGATGATGCCGCGAGGTTTTTTCGCAACGTTCCCGCGCTCTGCAAGAAGCTGGAGACGCTGCAGGATGTCGGGCTCGGCTACCTTCGCCTCGGGCAGTCCGCGACCACGCTGTCCGGCGGTGAGGCGCAGCGGATCAAGCTTTCCGCCGAGCTTTCGAAGCGTGCGACCGGCCGCACGGTCTATCTGCTCGACGAACCGACAACCGGCCTCCATTTCGCCGATATCCACAAGCTGCTCGAGGTGCTGATGAAGCTGCGGGATTCCCGGAACACCCTCATCGTGATCGAGCACAACCTTGAGGTCGTGAAGTGCGCCGACTGGATTGTTGATCTCGGCCCCGAGGGGGGCGCGGAAGGGGGGGGGATTGTCGCGGAAGGAACCCCGGAGAATGTCGCGCGCTCGACGGCAAGCCACACGGGACGTTATCTTGCACGCTATTTCCGATCATGATGATTTATTCCGTTTGTTTCCTTCTCGCCTTGAATGTCGACCAGATTGCTGCGGCCCGTTCGGCGTTGGCGGACGGGCTTCCCGGGGTTGCCATCCGGAAGCTGGAGGCGGCGGGCGCGGCGGCCCCCGGTGCGGAATCTTCCATCCTGCTGGCACGTGCTTATGTCGAGGACAACCGTCCGGAGAAAGCCGTCGGGATTTTGAAAGCAAGTCCCCGGGTCGCCGAGTCGGATTTCTGGCTCGCCCAGGCGTTCGCCGCTCTGGGCCGCAGCGCCGAAGCCCTGTCCGCCTACCGCGCCGCAGAAGAGGACTCGAAGCTCTTTCCCCAGGCCAGGCTGGGTGAAGCAAGAATGTTGAGGGCCACGGGAGACGCCGCGGCCGCGCTGGAAGTCTTGAAGAACCCGCAGGAGTGGGCGGGGACTCTTGGCACCCTCGCCGGGTTCGAAAACGCAGAGGCGTTTCTCGATCTCAAGCGTGCCGCCGAGGCCCGCGCGGTTCTGGATGCGATGCGTCCAACCGGCAGCGCCGACTTGGCCAGACGCGATTTCCTCACCGCCCGGAGCCTGGCTCTGTCAGGTGATGATGCGGGTGCGATCCGGCTCTTCGATGCGCTGGTTCCGGCAGATGAGGATATGGCGGTCGCCGCCGTGACCGGGCAGGCGGAAGCGCTGATCCGCAGCGGACAATATTCCACCGCGGAAACCCTCTTGGAGGATTTTCTTTCAAAGAACCCGGATGTCTCCGGACTGCCGGGGCTCTTCGCGGTTCTGGACAGGCTGTATTCATCCCAGCCCGCATCAACATCGAATGAACTCAAGCGCTGGGCAAACGATGAGGATCCGTCATCCCGCAAGCGGCTTGCTGCATACTATCTTGCGAAATCCGAGGCCCGCCTCGGCAGGGATGACCGGGCGGAGAAGTTGCTCCAATTGGCTGCAGGCGATTCCGTCACAGGCGCGACCGGGGAAATGGCCGTGCTCGATCTGGCCAGGCTCCGGCTGAAGCAGGGGAGGGGATCCGAGGTTCTGGCCATTTTGCCGCCCCTTTCAGTGTCCGGGGAGGCGGATTATCTTCGGGGGCTGGCGCTTGCCGCGGAGAACCAGCCCCAAGAGGCGGCAAAAGCTTTCCTGTCGGCTTCCGCAAGCGCTCCCCTCTCGGCTTCCGCAAGCGCTCCCCTCTCGGAATCCGCACTCTTCAACGCCTCTCTCTGCGAGCTTCTTGCCGGCGAAAAACCATTGGAGGCATTTGAACTCCTCAAGGAGAAATTTCCCGGCAGCCCGAAGGTGGATCTCGTCAAAATCCAGCAGGCGTTCTTGCTGGCCAGGCAGGGCGATCCCGGGGCTGTGGGGATTCTTCAAGAGCTGGGTGCGGGAACCGATGCGGGCATCCCGTGTTCCGCCGCACTCGCCCTCGCGGAGTGGAAATATCAACACGATGACAAGGCAGGCGCCGGGAGCGAGCTGCGCCGCATATCGACCGGAGATTCCGCGGAATCAGCGCGGGCGGATGCGCTCTCGGTGTTTCTTGCGGATGACGGGGGAGATGGGGAGGCTGCGATCAAGGCCGCTGAAAACTTCCTCGCCACCCACGCGGGCTCCCCTTCGGAGGCGGAGGTTCGCATGAAGCTGGGAGAACTCTATTTCCGGAAAGGGGACTTCGCCGGCGCGAGGATTCAGCTGGAATCTTTGGCGGGAAAATTTCCCGGATCCTCGCAGGAGATGCCCGCGCTTTTTCTTGCCGCGCAGGCGGCTTCCCGTCTTCAGACTCCGGCGTCCGCGAACGACGCGATGATTCTTTACGAGCAGGTGGCCGCCGCGAACGGTCCGCTTTCCCTGCGTGCAAGGCTTGAGCAAGCCATCCTTCAGGCGGCTTTGGGCAAGAGGAGCGAGGCGATCGTGATTTTCGACAGCATTCTGGCTGCCAATCCGGATTCTGAGACGAAAACGGCAGCGCTCATGGAGAAGGCGAAAACTCTTCTCGCCAATTCCGATGGGGCATCGACCTCATCCGCTCTCAAGATTCTGGAGGGGATCGCCGGAGACACGACGCTGTCTCCCTCGTGGAGAAGGCAGGCGCTGGTGAGGATCGGGGCCGCGTATGAAACGCTTGGCGACCCCGACTCCGCCGTCTCATCCTACTACGACGCTCTCAAGGATTCCGGTTCCGAGGAGTTTTTCTGGTTTTACAAGGCCGGATTCGCGGCCGCACGTCTTTTGGAGTCGGCGAAGCGCTGGGATCAGGCCATCCGGGTTTATGAACTGATTTCCGCCGCGAATGGTCCCCGCAGCAAGGAGGCGGATGCCAAGATCAACAAAATCCGCCTTGAAAACTTCCTCTGGGAGAGCAAACCGGAGAACTGATATCCCATGAAAAAACCTCTCGACGCAAAAGGCGCAGCCATTCTCGGATCCATCGACCACGCGGTCCTTGCCCCCACTCTTACGGATTCCGAAACCCGGTCCGCTTTGGAGTCGGTCCGGGAGATCCCCATTGCCAGTGTGTGCGTGAGGCCTCATGCCGTTGGGATGGCGGCGGATGTCTGCGGCGGGATCGCGGTCTGCACGGTTGTTGGATTTCCCCATGGCGGACAGTTGCCCGAGGTCAAAGCCCACGAGGCCCGGCTTGCCCTGCGGGACGGGGCGAGGGAGATCGACATGGTGGTCAATGCCGGGAAAGTCCTCTCCTCCGACTGGGAGTTCGTCCGGCGCGACATTTCCGAATCCCTCGCCGTCGTCCGCGAAGCCGGCGGAATTTTGAAGGTGATCTTCGAGACCGATTACCTTGTCGATGATGATCACAAGATCCGACTGTGCGAACTGTGCGGGGAGCTGGCGGTGGATTTTGTCAAGACATCGACCGGGTTCGCATTTGTGAAGGGGAAGGATGGAGGCTACGACCAGCACGGGGCGACCGACCACGACCTGATCCTCATGCGTCGTCATTCCCCGGCGCATGTCGGGGTGAAGGCCTCGGGAGGGGTCCGCAATCTGGAACGCGCCAGGCGGGTGCTCGAACTCGGCTGCACGCGCATCGGCACAAGCAGCACGCTCGCCATCCTCAGCGAACTTCAGGCCGGCTGATCGGGCGGCCTCAGCGCGCAAAAAACTCCCGCCAGAAAAAGACGGACGAAAGCGAGATGCCGATGATGCCGACGAGCCTCCGGACATGGTTCTGCGGGATTTTCTGCGCGAAGTGGGAGCCCAGAAAGTATCCGATGGTCGCCCCGGTGGTCATGATGAGCGCCTGGGGCCAGACGATGAGGCCGGCGAGAATAAAGTAGGCGGTGGCGACGATGTTGATCAGCGCCGCGAGAATCGTCTTGATGGCGTTCATCTCGTGGATGTGGTGAAGGCCGAGGAGCCCCATGGTGGCCAGCATCAGGATGCCGATGCCCGCTCCGAAATACCCTCCGTAAACCGCCACTCCGAATTGCAGGGCCACCGCGCCCAGGGTTCCCGCGGCGGATCCGCCCGCTGACGAGGCCTCGATTCCCGCCAGATGCCGGACGAGATTGTTTGCAAGGAACAAGACGGTTGCGAAGAGGATCAGGAAGGGGACCAGCTGGTCGAAAAACCTTTCGTTCGTGCGTGTGAGAAGCCATGCGCCAAGCAGCCCGCCGGCGATGCTGACCGGTGCGAAGGCCTTGAGCCAGCGCCGCGCGGCGGGCAGGTGGCTCCGGTAGCCGTAAAGGCTGCCGACGATTCCCACGAGCAGGGCCAGGGTGCTGGTCGCATTGGCCTGGATCGATGGCATGCCGAACGCCAGAAGAGCGGGGAATGTCAGGATGGTTCCCCCGCCGGCGACGGAATTCATCACGCCCGCGAGACACGCGGTTGCGAAGAGGATCGCGGTTTCCCAGGTGCCGGGCATCACTCGGATTCCGGGTTCCCCTGCTTCAAAAACCGGACCCTGCGGTCCGCGCGCGGAAGCCGGATTGTGAGGGTGAGGCCGCGGCCGGGCGCGCTCTCGATCACGACCTCTCCGCCATGGGCGCGGACGATCCGGCGAACGATCAGGAGTCCGAGGCCGTTGCCGCCGGATTTCGTCGTGAAATACGGTTCGAAAATCCGCGAGATGTGCTCGGGCGAAATGCCGCCCCCGGTATCGGCGAAGGAGATATTGACGTGGGACTCGTCCGGATAGGTGCGGATGCGCAGGATTCCCCCCGAGTTCATCGCCTGGAACGCGTTGCGGCTGACGTTGTAGAACGCCTGCTTGATCTGATCCCGGTCGAGGTTGAGAGGCGGGAGGTGCTTGTCGAGCTCGGTTTCGACGAGGACGTCCCGGTTCTCGATTTCGGCCGCAAGGAACGAGAGGGTTTCCTCGACGATGGTGTTGATATTTGCCGGGCTGAGATCGAGCGGCTGAGGCCGGATCGCCCTGAGGAACTGGGTGATGATGTGGTCGAGCCTTGCAACCTCCCCCCGTGCCACTGAGACGGATTGCTCCAGGGCCGCCTTTGACTTGGCCGGGAGTTTGCGGATTTGCCGCTGCATGAGCTGCAGGTGGATGTCGAGCGAGTTGAGCGGGTTTCCGATCTCGTGGGCGACCCCGGCCGCAAGGAGCGTCAGGGCGGAGAACCGCTCGCTCTCGATTGTCTCCTGCGTGGCGCGGCGGCTCTGCGTGATGTCTCGCAGGATGATCGCGCCTCCGGCGATCTCCGGCTTCCCTCCATCCGCCCCGTCGCTCATCAGCGGGACCACATAAAAATTCAGGAACCGGTTTTCCGGATAAAAAACCTCGAGATCGCGGTTGACGAGTTCTCCTCCCGGACCGTTCAGCGCGTCCCAATCGAGCCCCCGGACAACCTCTCCGAGCGGGCGTCCGATGTTCTTGTCCGCGTCGATGCCGAAGAACCCGCAGGCCGCGCGGTTGAGGTAAATGATGTGCCCCTTCGGATCGGTGACGATGACCCCCTCGAGAATCGTGTTGAAGATCGTCTCCAGAAACCCTTTTTCCCGGGCGATTTCGACGAGATAGTTCTGCACCTCGCCGGGTTGGACCAGGCGGACCCGCTCGATCAGCTTGTCCAGAAATCCTTTTGTCATGTTGCGTTTTCCATTGGATGGATTGTTCGCCGGCCGCGAAGCGGATGAACCTCCTGGCCGGTTCCGGGAGACCGGCTCTTCCACGATGAGGGTTCGTCTGGCATGGTGCCAGTCTGCATGGGATCGCCGGAAATCTCAACCTGCTTTGAAACATCCACGGCAGCGATCGCGGGGGATCGTTTTTTAAATTTCTCCAATATCGCACTTGAAAGCGGGCCGGAGCGAACTAGCTTGCCGATAGCCAAACACAATAACTCATGCCATTCGAATTACCCGCACTTCCCTACGCCGCCACGGCGCTTGAACCGAACATCGACGCCCGCACGATGGAGATCCATCACGACAAACATCATGCGGCCTACGTGGCGAATCTCAACAAAGCCCTTGAGAGCGCTCCCGATCTTGCAGCGAAGTCCCTCGATGCCCTCATCGGGGATCTGGCATCCGTTCCGGATGCCATCCGGGGAGCTGTGCGCAACAACGGCGGCGGACACTGGAACCACAGCTTTTTCTGGACGCTCATGGGGCCCGGAGCGGGGGGAGCCCCGACGGGTTCTCTCGCGGCAGCCATCGAAAAATCTTTCGGCAGCTTCGCGGATTTTCAGGCGAAATTCGAGGCGGCGGGTCTGGGGCGTTTCGGCAGCGGCTGGGTCTGGCTCTGCGTGAAGGCCGACAAGTCGCTCTGCATCTGCTCGACTCCCAACCAGGACAACCCGCTCATGAAGGGTGTCGCCGAATGCCCGGGCACCCCGGTCATCGGATGCGACGTGTGGGAGCACGCCTATTATCTGAACTACCAGAACCGCCGGGCGGATTACCTCAAGGCCTGGTGGAATACCGTCTCCTGGGCGGCCGCTCAAAAGAACTACGACAAGGCGATCGCTTAGACTTCACTCAGGAAACGCCCGGTGCCATCGTGCCGGGCGTTTTCTTTTTTCCATGGCCCGACTCAACTCCAACTACCTCAAGCTCAAAGCCGGCTACCTGTTTCCGGAAATCAACCGCCGGGTGAAAGCGTTTTCCGATGCCAACCCCGGCGGGGCTGCGCGCCTGATCCGCTGCGGGATTGGTGACGTCACCGAACCACTGCCCGCCTCGGTCCGCGCGGCGATGCACCGGGCGGTGGATGAAATGGGCTCACGGGACTCGTTTCACGGCTACGGCCCCGAGCAGGGATACGAGTTCCTGCGCCACGCCATCGCCGAGAACGACTACCGCGCGCGGGGGATCGGGCTCGCGGACGACGAGATCTTTGTCTCCGACGGGTCGAAGTGCGACTGCGGGAACATCCTGGACATCTTCGGCCATGACAACCGGATCGCCGTGATGGATCCGGTCTATCCCGTCTATGTGGACACGAATGTCATGGCCGGGCACACCGGAGCGGGGAGCGACACCGGCCTCTATGAGGGGCTTGTCTACCTGCCCTGCACCGCGGCAAACGGATTTGTGGCGGCGGTTCCCGACGAGAAGGTGGATCTGATTTACCTTTGCTACCCGAACAATCCGACCGGAGCCACTGCCTCCCGCGAACAACTCGCCGCATGGGTCGATTACGCGCTGGCGAACGATGCGGTGATCCTTTTCGATGCCGCCTACGAGGCCTACATCAAGGATCCCTCCATTCCGCACTCGATCTACGAGATCCCCGGCGCGCGGAAATGCGCAATCGAATTCCGCAGCTTTTCCAAAAACGGCGGATTCACCGGCGTGAGGTGCGCGTTTACCGTCGTGCCGAAGGAACTGACCTGCGCGACATCCTCCGGAGAAAAAGCCCCGCTGCATCCGCTCTGGAACCGCCGGTTCAGCACGAAGTTCAACGGGGTCGGATACGTGACCCAGCGCGCAGCCGAAGCCCTTTACTCGCCGGAAGGGAAAGCGGAGGTCCAGTCCCTGATCGCGCATTACATGGAGAACGCCTCCATTCTGCTCAAGGCGGCCCGGGACTGCGGGCTGTCGGTTTACGGCGGCGCGAATGCCCCCTACATCTGGGTCCGCGGACCGCAGGGCATGTCAAGCTGGGAGATCTTCGACAGGGTGCTCGGCGGGGCCAATGTGGTTGTCACTCCGGGCAGCGGGTTCGGACCCGCCGGAGAGGGCTACTTCCGCATCTCGGCGTTCAACAGCCGGGCGAACGCGGAGGAAGCCGCCTCGCGCCTGCGCTCGCTGGATTGGAAATGATCCTGAAGGCGCAATTCGGAACTCGCCTGTGCCTTCTTTTTTGCTCTGAACCCCCGAGGCTTGCTCTCCGGTTGTGTTGCTGGAGGGACGACCGCCGTGTCGTCCGTGGATAGCAACGGACCGGACAGAGCCGGTCCCTCCAGATGCCTCGGTGCTTGTCCGGGGGGTTACCGAGTCCCGGTTTTCAGCCGCTTTTCCTCGATCGTTTTCATCGCCTCGCGGATATCCCGGGTCTCTGCCGGGCTCAGGTCTCCGTCCAAAGCCAGTTTGTAGTGGGCCATTGCCTGGTCGGGAAATCCGCGCTGGGCCCACGATTGGCCGAGGAAAAGGTGGATCCGGCTCGTGGAGGCGGGGTCGTTTTTGGTCAGGGGCAGGATTTTTTCCAAGGTGGCAGTCTCGGTTGTGAAATCCTTGGAGGCACGCGCGGCGCGCGCATGGAGCATGAGGATCGTGATGTCCTGCGGGTGGCTGCGGGCCAGCCGGGTGGTGAGATCAAACGCCTTGCCGAAGGCCCGCGTTTCCAGCAGTGACCAGGCGAGAAGGTATTCTGCTTCAAAACTTCCCGGCCGGGCCTTGTCAGCTTTCACCGCCAGCGATCGCGCCCGCTCCCACCGGTTTTGGAAGGCGGCCAGCGAGGCGGCCCGCACCAGAATCGAAAAATCATTTCCAGAAATTTCAAGGGCCTCATCCATGCGCGCGTTGGCGGCGGTTTTTTGTCCGGCGGCGTCAAGACAGATGGCATACTGTGAGAGGTAGGTCGCCCGTTCCTGTGGAGATTCAAATGGAGGGATCTCCGGCTCGAGGTGATCAGCCTGTCCGCCGGGGAGAAACACAATGCCTTGATTGTCCACGCGGGCGAGATGCCAGTCCGGTGATTCGAGCAGGTGGCGAATCAAAGGTTTCGCCTCGGTCAGGTTGCCTGCGAGGAGAACGGCTGAAAACGGATTGTTCCGGTGCTCGGCCCGCCATTTTGTCGGAGATTGGACAAGTGTCGCCAGTTCGACCGGCGGGGTGGACGGGTCGATGAGTGCCGGGTTCACCGCAGCGACCGATATCAGGGCCGAGGGATTCACAAAAACCCGCCGGGAGTGGCCTGCCGTGGTTTCCACCAGGGCGACCGGTGCCGCGAGCCGGGGATTTTTCACTTGATTTTGCCAGGCATCCCATCCGTTCCAGATCCCGGCTGCCGATGCCGCGAGCCAAGCGGTCCAGACCACGGTGAAGGCCGGCGTTTTCCACCGGGCCGGAGCCCGTCCGGCAAGAGCAAACAGCACAAGGAATCCCAAAACCCATGGGATGGCAGCTGCCGTGGCGCGGATCACTTCCGTGAATCCCCAACTCCCGGTTCGCGAGGCCAGAGCCACAAGGCGGTCGCTCCAGGAGCCTCCCAAGGCTCCCCGTCCGGTGGCGAAGACCGCCCCGGCAAGGTCAAATGCTTTCGGCAGGGCCTGAAAAAATCCGGCTGCAAGAGATGCGAAAATGAGGGATGTTTTTTTCAAATGTCCGGTTGCGGGGTGGCAGGTTCGGAATATGGTCTGTGGATGACACTCCGTGCAACCGTATTGATCATGTTTTCCCTCTTTGCCGCCCGCCTCAGCGCCCTTGAAGTGGGTGCTCCCGCTCCTTGTGTGACCGCTCCCGACCAGGACGGGGTCCCCGTCGTTTTTCAGGACGTCTATGCCAAGGGAACGACGCTCGTGTATTTCTACCCGAAGGCCGACACGCCGGGCTGCACCGCCCAGGCCTGCTCGCTCCGCGATTCGTTCGCCGATCTCCATGGGGAAAATCTCCAGATCCTCGGTGTCAGCCGGGACACCCCGGAGGCTCAGAAAAAGTTCCAGGAAAAATACAAACTCCCGTTCACGCTGATCGCTGACAAGGATGGCAAGGTTTCCGAGGCATTCGGGGTTCCCGGGATCGTCGGCCTGCCGCTCAGCCAGCGCCAGTCGTTTCTGATCAAAGACGGGAAAATCGTGTGGACTTCCCCCAAGGCAAAGACCAAGGAGCACGCCGCCGAGGTTCAGGCCGCTCTGGATTCCCTCAACTAAAAATAGGAATCTCCCGCGAAGACGCGAGGGCGCGTGCGCCCAATCTTCCCGATTTCATACTTCCGCATTCCCAATTCCGAACTCGCATGAATCCGCGGTTAAAACCGGATCCTGCGGTTGAAGAGTTTTGACAGGATTGACAAGATTTTCAGGATTGATGTATGGTGCCGCGCGGTTCGAGGGATTTTATCAATTATCCGAGGGAATTGGGGTGAACTGGGTCCGGATCTG
>CAYSKK010000018.1:0-65038 GCA_964431635.1 uncultured Chthoniobacter sp.
TTTTCGGGCTCCCATCTCAACCCAGCTCTGGCCCAACTACGGGGGGAAGCTCACATCAACGTTCCTTCGACGCGTGGCAGATCCGATTCGGCCTTAACTGATCCATCCGGTTGAACAATCCAGAGGTGGCCAGTGTATGGATCTTTTATTTCAGTATAAGGAGGAAATCCTTTTGCCGAAATCAGTTTCCCCTCCTTGTATTCTGTTTGCATCGGCGAATTACCAATCGCGGGACCCGTTTGCCCATAGTTGTGCGCGAGGGCAATCGTCCATGTGATGATACTCAAGAGTAACGATTTCATTTATCTTACCGCGGGAAGAGCCTGTCCCAGCAGAAAAAGAAGTGTCGTCGCGCTCAGGATGACAATTCGAAAGGCGGTGTCACTCGCGTGCATCTTCCAGAGAAATAGCGAAGATGCGACGGCTATCATCAGTCCTGAAAAGCCGGATAAAGAAATTAACGGCATCAGCGCAACGTCTGCATCAAACGAAACACAAGGCAGCACAAATCCCCCAAGCATAGCCAGCACCAGCATGGTGAATCCGGCCGTCCAGAGTGCTCTAAGAATGAAGCATGCCGTTTGGACGTTATTCATTGGTAAGTCGATACCAATCGGGTTGCTTACGTGCCAAATCCTTGAAGGTCCAAAGCCCCCCGTAGGGAAAATTCTTGGAAGCAAAGAAACCCACCCTCTCGCCCGTTGAATTGGTGTAGGAGATGATATAAGGATCATTGCCATGTCTCGATGTTACGGAAAATGATTCCTGATCAGCGGGGGGATCAAATATAGAACCCTCTGCAATTGCCCGCGAAAAAATCGACTTCAATTCTGCTTTCTCACGATCATCAATTCCGCGATGATTCGATTGTGCGGATTGGAAAAGAATGATCAGCACCATGAGTGCGCCGATAATTCCCAATAGCCCGAGAGCGAGCAGACGGCCAACTTTCCAGAGGAGATACGAAGGCTTGCTACACCTCATTTCTGTTCCGTTCATCTTTCTGGAATATGATCTCTTGGCTCTGACTAGAAAACTCGGCGAAGAATTTTGCAGACAATTAGGGGGACAGCAAAGACGGAAACGACTCGTCAGGAATATTTTTGCTTTCCAAATGTGCGGTTAAAGAATGTCGCAATGCAGGCTAGAAATAGACTCCATATTGCTGTGGGCAACGAGGGGAATGGAGATAAAACACCATACATAATGCCAGAAATTACGGATAGATCTGCGGGCCTTGTAAGGGGAAATACAATAGAGCCTGGCAATGCATAAACGGTCCACAGATAAGCGGGAAACATCAATATGTTTTGCAAGGTCCATACAATAGATCCTGCCCAGAGCGAAATCGGAAAATGCAGCTCCATCCCAAGAAAAGCCAAAACGAAGCCAACCGCCCACAATGCACTTGAGACAACTTGAATCAAAACTAGTGTGAAGACAAAGCGCATATTCTTTTCCTTGTCTCCCGTCAGCAATCGTTGGCAGGCGGGCGGGTTGCAAAGGTTGGGAGCGAAGGCGCTCGTCCTGCTCTGCTGACAGCGGGTCCTGTGCCTGAGCGCGTAGCCACGGTGGGCCTCGCTCGAAACACCTGACGGCCAGCGATTGGCTGCTCGGATCTGTTCGGCCTATTTCTTGTTCTGGTCATTTTGCTCTGATAAACGATCTTTCAACATGATATTCCCCGCTCATTGAACTTGTTCTGTAAGTATTGACAACGAGAAGACCAAGGTGATTGTGACGTGTGGTGATGTTCACAACAAAGCTGCCCATATGAGTGGATAGTTCAACGTGTGAAGCGGATTTTATTACAATTGAGTTACCGGGACCAGCGGAATGCTGGCCAGGAACACCAGGCAAAATGTAATCTCCGGCTTCCTGATCGAGCGTTGCCACAATGTCACCGCCTTGGCGCGTCACAGAAGCAAATGGCCATAATGTGCGCGTTGCCTTTTGGTCTGCCAAACCGCCTGATCCCGCGCCCAGGAATATGAGAGCGAGAATCAATGATGCGTATTGTTTGAGGCTGCGCATTATTTTTCCGAACGTCCCCGATGACCCATGACCACTTGCTTCTGGCGTGACTCCTGCCCGCGAAGCGGAAAAAGCAGGAGGAATGACAGAAGTGCCGGAGGGACGGAGATTTGCCGGACTGGTCTGCTCGGTTTCTTCTTGTTCATTTCTGGGACAACACTTGCCAGACAAATTTGTATCTTCCTGTGAACTCAAAATCGTCAGATTCCGAAATCTCAAGATGATACTTGTCTCCGGTAGAAATGAGAATTGCATCAAAATCATACGGAGGAATTCTTGTTCCGACTTGGTCACCAAACTGATGCCCAAGTCGCATTCCTCCTCCCACTCTATTCACTTTGAAATGCGCTTCGATGCATTTCACAAGTTCTGTGTCAGACTTGCAGATGCGATTCCTCACCTCATCCCATGAAATGCTTCCGCCTGCATGAGCGAGAGAGCAAGCGCAGATGTAGAAAAGCAGAAGCAGTAAAAAAGCTCTCATGTCTTTACCGAACGCTCCGAAAGGACAGGGATTAGATCGACTGGCCGGTTCCGAATACTTGTCAATAAGAAGAGTCACGTTTTCAATATAGCAGGCGATCATCCTGTAAATCAGAAGTAAAAAAGCAATTCCTCCGACAAAGCCACCCAAGATCATAATGGCATCTTGCGTGGCCGTCACAGTTGACCAGTAGTGAAGGGACTGAGTAGAATACATCAACTTGCCATCACTTCCATAAACAAGTTCCCCGGTAGAAGACGTTCCAGGACCTGGCCCAAGAATACTGCTTACCGCCGGCGACAGAGCTCCAGAAACAATTGATACTCCCAGCAGTAAACACAGCCTGGTTGTGCTCAGATGAATGTTGGCAACAAAAATCACGCTGCTGATGAGAAATGCAACAAGAAGCAGACTTGCCCAGGCTGGAGGAATGTCGAACAGCATTATTTTGTTTTTATGAGGTAAAGAAGGAGGCCCGGTGGAGTTCTCGAAAGGAATCTGTAGAATCGTAGTGAGGTGTGACCGGTTCAAGTCTCCCGTCCTCCATCTTCTTCAAAAAGGCGAGCCACACAGGTTGCTCCGCAACCCCTCCAATCTCCTGTCTGTTCTGTAGCACTTGCTTTTTGAATTGAAGCGGACCGGAAACAAATTGAGCGAACCGTGCACCGTTGACAATCACCAGCTTGTCTGACGAGTAAGCAAAATGGAGAACTTTGATTTGCGATTCCGTTTTTCCCTTCAGAGTAGCAAGGACCTTGAACGTTGTGACTTGTCCAACGAAGTCGGACTTCGCTTCTCCATGGAGTGGACCTGGAAAGATATCCTGTGTTGGCTCCGTGGAAACCGGTTCCAAAATGGCCGCGAGATCGGATGCTTTAACAAGGTCCTCGTAGCTCCACGTCTGGACAGAACGAGCTTGAAGGGACGCACCCGCTCCCAAGAGTATTAGAAGAAGCGCTGCAGGCATAGCAAGAAATCTCATGCGACAGCTGGAAGCATAAACCCCAGTATGAAGTAGATGACAACAGTCATGAGCATGCCATATAGAGCAAGGCGGTGGTAGGGCATGCTTGTAATATTGAGGATCAAAGTGGTCATTATGAGAGCAATCCAAGAACATACTGAAATCGCCATAAACCATGATGCCTGTGGTGTCGTGTAGATACGCGTGATTCCGATGACGATTGCAGGTGCGACCGAGAGAGTGATCAAAACAACTACGATGAGGTGAGTCACTTCGTAGAATCGCCTGCTCAGTTTGGAGGGAAGCATTGTTTTATGCCGAACGTAAATTATGCTTGATTGAGTTCCTATTGAATTAGGCTGAATTCAGCCCGTTCCAATATTGGCTCGAATTGGGATCGGATCGCGGGGGTGGAATTCGATTTCTGCCAGATCTTCCGATACAGAATTTCGGCGATCTGCATGCGCTCGTTGAACTGGCGGCTGCCTTTTCATCTTCAAAGATCGTTTCATTTCTATAAATTCCGGTCTTGGGACTGTCGAGTTCGATGTCCTTCCCCTGGAGGCGTTCCCGCTGGCCGAATCCATCGCCCATTGGGTGTTTTGAGGTGGAGGGGCCGAACGAAACGGCGCGATCGAAAGTGGGTGGACCCGAAGTGGGAGGTGGGAAGGCGGAAGTGGGAAGGCCAGCGAAACGGCAGCGGGATTACACCCTCGGCGATTACGGGGTGTGTTCGCTATTGCCATCCGGCGGGAAATGGAATGATAATCCGCAGTCAAGCATGGCGCAAAAAACTGAAAAGCCGACCTTGGAGACGGCGATGCAGCGGGTCTCCGAGATCGTGTCCGAGATGGAGGAGGGCAATCTTCCGCTGGAGACGCTGATTGTCCGCTACGAGGAGGGGGTCGGGCTGGTGAAGTTCTGCCAGGAGAAGCTGGATGCGGCCGAGAAGAGGATCCAGATCATCACGCGCGATGCGCGCGGCGCCGTGGGGCTCGCGGATTTTGCGGATCCGGAGGCATGATGGCGGACGCTCCCTCATTGCTGGCGCGGATTTCCTCGCCTGCCGACGTGAAGGCTTTGCCTCCGGAGGCCCTGCCGAAGCTTGCGGAGGAGGTTCGCGGGGAACTGATCCGTGTTTTATCAACGACCGGCGGACACCTCGGTCCGAATCTCGGAGTCGTGGAGCTCACGATCGCCCTCCACCGGGTCTTCAATACTCCCCAAGACAAGTTTTTGTTCGATGTGAGCCACCAGGGGTATGTTCACAAGCTGCTCACTGGGCGGCGCGAGCGCTTTCCCACGATCCGCCAATACGGCGGGCTCAACGGGTTTCTGCTGCGGACCGAGAGCGAACACGACAGCTACGGTGCCGGGCATGCCGGCACGGCGCTGTCCGCCGCCCTCGGCATGGCATCCGCCCGCGACATGCTCGGCGGGGATGAGCATGTGGTCTGCGTCGCGGGGGATGCCGCATTCACCTGCGGGGCGAGCTTCGAGGCGCTGAACAACGTCGCTTCCACCACGAAGCGCCTGATCATCGTCCTCAACGACAACGAGTGGTCGATCGCAAAAAATGTGGGGGCGGTCGCGGAGTATCTCAACCGGATCGTAACGAATCCCGGCTACGCCCACCTGCACGAAAAGGCGGGGAAGTTCGTCGAGTGGATCGCCGGAAAGCAGGCCCGCAAGCTCGCCCACAAGGCGGAGGTCGGGCTCAAGAACCTTCTTGCGCCGAGCGTGATTTTCGAGGACCTCGGCATCCGGTATTACGGGCCGATTGATGGCCACGATGTCGGGCTTCTCACCGAGACCTTCGAGTTTCTCAAATCGCAGAACGAGCCGGTCATCCTCCATATCCTCACGCAGAAGGGAAAAGGCTATGCCCCCGCGCTGGAACGGCCGGACAAATTTCACGGGCTCGGAAAATTCCATCTCGACACCGGGGAGACCGTCGCCTCGCCGACGCCGACGTATTCCGAGCTTCTCGGGTCGACGCTGGCAAATTTCGCCGACCACAACAACAAGATCGTGGCCATCACCGCCGCGATGCCGACCGGCACAGGGCTCGTGGGTTTCGCGAAGCGCCATCCGGACAGGTTTTTCGATGTCGGCATCGCCGAGGAGCACGCCGCGCTCTTTGCCTGCGGGCTCGCGGTGCAGGGGATGAAGCCGTTCCTTGCGATCTACAGCACCTTCATGCAGCGGGCCTACGACATGATCATCCACGACATGGCGCTGCAAAATCTTAACGTTGCGCTCTGCATGGACCGCGCCGGGTTGTCCGGCGATGACGGTCCGACCCACCACGGACTCTTCGACATCGCATTCCTCCGGCCGGTGCCCGGCCTGGTTCAGATGCAGCCGAGGGATGAGGAGGAATTCGCCGACATGCTGTGGACGATGGTGAATTACCATGAGGGACCGATCGCGATCCGGTATCCGCGCGGGGCGGGAACCGGGGCCATGCCGAAGAAGAGCCCGCAGATTCTTGAGATTGGAAAATCCGAGGTGCTCCGGCACGGGTCCCGCGCGGCGATCATCGCGCTCGGGAACATGTGCGAGCTGGCCATCGAGGCCGCTGCGGCGCTTGAGGCGCAGGGGGTTTCCACGGCGGTCATCAACGCCCGCTGGATCAAGCCGCTCGACACGACGACCATCGAGTTTTTTGCCCGCGGCTGCGAGGTGGTCTGCACGATGGAGGACCATGTACTCGCCGGAGGATTCGGAGCATCCGTCATGGAACACCTCGCCTCGCAGCGCATCATGACCCCGGTTGTCCGCGTGGGATGGCCGGATCAGTTTGTCGAGCACGGCACCGTTCCGCTCCTCCGCGAAAAGCACGGCATTACGGCTGCGGCCGCGGTGGAAAAAATCCTTTCGGCGCTCCCGGAGCGGCGTTCCTCCAGCGTCCAGCCGGCTGCCTGACACACCATCACTGAACCGGGTGGAATAGACGGATGGTGCGGCGAGCCATCCCTGCCAAAACCCGGTAGAGGCACATCGCCGAGGCACCAGGCAAATGAATTTTACCACAAAGAGCGCAAAGAACACAAAGAGAGGCGGATTCCTGATGGCAGGAACCGGAGTGCTGCGTTCGCAGATTTCTTTCTTTGTGGCCTTTGTGTTCTTTGTGGTGAGATGAACTGCTGTTTCTCAGGTTGAGGAAACGTTTCGCTATCCGTTCAGTTTCAGAGCCGTTCGAGAAGCTTTTGATGGATGCCGTCGAACCCGCCGTTTGAGAAGACGGCGACCACGTCGCCGGATTGCGCGAGCGGCTTGAGGCGCTCGACGATGTCGTCGGCGGTCGGTTCGTAAAAGGCCGGCTTGCCGGTGGCGGCAATGTCGGCGACCACCTTTTCCGGGTTGAGCCGCTCGTTCTCCGGGAGCTGGTCGAGGCGGGCGACATTTGCGATGAAGACGCCGTCCGCCCCGGCAAAGGCCGCCGGGAGATCGTTCTGAAAAACCGCACGTCGGGTCGTGTTCGAGCGCGGCTCGAAGACCGCCCAGATCCGGGCCGCGCCGAATTTCGCGCGGAGTCCGGACAGGGTTTCGCGGATCGCGGTCGGGTGGTGGCCGAAGTCGTCGATGATCGTGATCCCGTGCGCGATTCCGCGCACTTCCTGGCGGCGCTTGATGCCCTGGAACAAGGCGAGGGCTTCACGGATTTGTGACGGGGAAATTCCGTAGTAATGGGCTGCGGAGGCGGCCATCGCGGCATTGCGGATGTTGAAATCCCCCGACATCGGGATTTCGAATTTTTCGCCGAAGAGTTCGAACGACGAGCCATCGGTCCCGTGGGCGACATTCCTGATCCGGTTTCCGGCGTTGGGAGAAAATCCGACCTCGATGACCGGTGCCGGGCACGTCTTCGCGACATCCAGGCAGTTGGCATCATCGCCGTTCAGGAGGACCATGCCTTCCGAGGGGACGATGTTCAAAAGCCGCCGGAAGCTCGTCTTGATCTCGTCGAGGTTGTGGTAGATGTCCGCATGGTCGAACTCGATGTTGTTTACGATCACGAGTTCCGGGAGGTAGTGGACGAATTTCGACCGCTTGTCGAAGAAGGCCGTGTCGTATTCGTCGCCCTCGATGATGAAGTGCTTCGATTCCCGCAGGCAGGCACCCTGGCCGAGGTTCGCAGGGATCCCGCCGATCAGGTAGCCGGGGGCGAGCCCCGCATGCTCGAAGATCCATGCGAGCAGCGAGGTGGTGGTCGTTTTTCCATGCGTGCCGGTGACGACGAGGTTGTGGCGCCCGCGGAGGAAAAACTGCTTCAGCACCTCCGGGAGCGAAAGGTAGTAGAGCTTGCGGTTGAGGACCGCCTCGACGGCCGGATTCCCGCGCGTCATGGCATTCCCGACAACGATGACATCCGCCGGCGGGATGTCGTCCGGGCTGAAGCCGGGAGTGATCACGACGCCCTTCGAGGCCAGAAATGTGGACATCGGCGGATAAACTTTGTCGTCCTGTCCGGTCACCCGGAATCCCCGGTCCTGCATCGCCGCGGCAACCGATCCCATCGCCGTGCCGCAGATGCCCAGGAAATGGACGTGTTGAAGCGGGTTTTTCATGCGTTCTTCGTCTCCGGATGGCGGGAGAAAAGCAAGGGATTCCAGAGCGGAACGGAAGATTTTGTGGCGTCCGCAGCCGGTTCGGGCCGCGCATTTTTTCCGGACATCAGTAAACGTCCTTCCGGTAGCGCTTGTCCTTCTTCAGCGCGTCCACATAGTCATTCGCCTGATCCGGCGTCCTGCCGCCGTGGACCTCGATCACGCGGTGGAGGGCGGCGTCCACGTCGCGGGCCATGCGGGCGGCATCTCCGCAGACGTAGAAGCAGGCGCCCCGCTCGAGCTGCGCAAAGAGCTCCGCGCCCTCCTCCTCCATGCGGTGCTGGACATAAACCTTGTGATCCTGATCCCGCGAGAAGGCCGTGGTCAGCTTGGTGAGGGATCCGCCGGCCCGTGCGGCTTCGAGCTCGTCGCGATACAAAAAGTCGGTCGCCGCATGCTGCTCGCCGAAGATCAGCCACGAAAACCCGGCGGCTCCGGTGGCCTGGCGTTCCTGGAGAAATGCGCGGAACGGGGCGATCCCGGTGCCGGGCCCGACCATGATGAGCGGCGTCTCCGGGTTCTCCGGCATACGGAAATGTTTCGCGCTGTGCACAAAGACGGGAACGCCAGCACCCGATCTTTCCGCAAGGAATGTCGAGCAAACCCCTCCGCGCGGCCGCGGGCTGTGCCCGACAGCGTATCGCACGACGGCCACCGTGAGATGCACGGAGTCGCCGACCGCCTTTTGTGACGAGGAGATCGAGTAAAGCCTGGGCTGCAGCTTGCGCAGGACGCCGGCAAATTCCGCCGGGGAAAATTCCACCGCCGGAAATTCCTCGAGCACATCGAGGATGTCGCGACCCCTGAGGAATTTCTCGAGATGCGGCCTCGATGCCGGGTCCAGAATCGGCGCCAGAAAGGCAGCCGAGCTGTCTTTTTCCACGACGGCCTGGAGGAGTTGTCTGGAGGGGCTGATGATCGAGAAGTGGCGGGTCAGGGCCTCCCTCATCGGGAGGGAAATCCCTTCGGCATCGCATTCCTCTCCACCGGAAAATCCCAGCCGCTTCAGGAGCGCCTCCACCAGCCCGGGATCATTCGATGGGAAAACCCCCAGCGAATCGCCCACCTCGTAGCGCAAGCCGGATCCCTCCAGCGAAATTTCCATGTGTCGGGTATCCTTGTTCGATCCCTCCCCGGTCAGCCGGCGGTTGACCGCAACGGTTCCCAAAAACGGGTTTTTGCGCGAGTAGGAGGATTCCGAAGACATGAGGCGGGTAGTAAAGAAAAAGCCCCGCGCCCTTGCAAGCGCGGGGTTTTTCTTCCACGTCCGGCGGAAGGCCGGGGTTTATTTCTCGTCGAGAGCGGCGACGCCGGGGAGCGACTTGCCCTCGAGGAGTTCGAGGGAGGCCCCGCCTCCGGTCGAGCAGTGGCTCACCTTGTCGGCGACCTTGAACTTCTTGGCCGCAGTAGCCGTGTCTCCCCCGCCCACGACGCTGATCGCGCCGCCG
This sequence comes from uncultured Chthoniobacter sp., assembly GCA_964431635.1. Taxonomy (GTDB): domain Bacteria; phylum Verrucomicrobiota; class Verrucomicrobiia; order Chthoniobacterales; family Terrimicrobiaceae; genus QYQL01. Next base: position 9,544 of record CAYSKK010000018.1, read on the forward strand.
GCCGTCGCCTTCGCAATGGAGTCGGCCATGCTCTTTGTGCCCTCGGCAAAGCGGTCGAACTCGAAAACGCCCGCAGGGCCGTTCCAGATGATCGTTTTTGCGCGGGCGATGACCTCTGCAAAAATAGCGCGGCTCTTCGGGCCGACATCGAGCCCCATCCAGCCGTCCGGGATCCCCGCCTTGTCGTCGGATTCGCGGATCTCCGCATCCGGTGCAAATTTGTCGGCGCAGATGAAATCCACCGGGAGGTGAATCTGGACGCCTTTTTCCTTCGCCTTGGCCATGAGGTCGGCGACGATCTTCGCGCCCTCGGGATCGAAGAGGCTGTTGCCGATCGGCATGTCGCCGATGACCTTTTTGAACGTGTAGGCCATCCCGCCGCCGATGATGATTTCATCCGCCTTGTCGAGCAGGTTGCTGATGAGCGGGATCTTGTCGGCGACCTTCGCCCCGCCGAGGATGGCGAGGAGCGGGCGCTTCGGGTGGTCGAGGACCGCCGCGAAGGCATCGAGCTCCTTCTGCATCAGGAATCCCGCGACCTTGTCCGGAAGGGCCACGCCGACAACCGAGGAGTGCGCGCGGTGCGCGGTCCCGAATGCGTCACTGACAAACACGTCGCCGAGCTTCGTGAGGCTCGCACGGAACTCCGCGACTTTTGCCGGATCGGCTTTTGTGGATGTCCCGTCCGTGTTCTTCCGCTTGCCCTCCTCCTCAAGGTGGAAGCGCAGGTTTTCGAGCAGGATGATTTCGCCCGGCTTGATCGCCGAGCAGGCGGCCTCGACTTCGGGACCGACGCAGTCGGAGAGGAACTTCACCGGCTTGCCGAGCAGCTCGGACAGCTTGTCGGCGACCGGCTTCAGCGAGAACTTTTCCACACGCTCGCCGTCCGGGCGTCCGAGGTGGCTCATGAGGATCACCGAGGCCCCCTGGTCGAGCGCGTATTGGATCGTCGGGATCGCGGCGGCGATCCGCTGCGGGTTCGTGATCGCGCCGGTCGCCTTGTCCTGCGGCACGTTGAAGTCCACGCGCATGAGGACGCGCTTTCCGGCGAGCGAGATGTCTTTGATGGATTTTTTCATGGGAAACGATTTTTGTGGGTAAAACGCATAAGTCCCATGGGACGGATAGGGCCCATGGGACTTATGAATAGTGGGAACTCCCGTTTTGCGGGGAGCTTTCGGGAGAGCGGGATTCCCGCCAGGGCAAACGCATGGCTTTTTTCAAGCACAGCATTTGCCGGGCGGGCATTTCTCATTCCCGAATTTGTTTACTTGGAGATGACGCGGGCCATCTCGAGGACTTTGTTGGAATAGCCCCATTCGTTGTCATACCACGCGACAAGCTTGACGAATGTGGGATCCAGCGCGATGCCGGCTTCGGCGTCGAAGACCGAGGTTTGGGTCTCGCCGCGGAAATCCGTGCTGACGACCTTCTCGTCGGTGTAGCCGAGGACGCCCTTGAGAGGGCCTTCCGAGGCGGCCTTGATCGCCTTGCAGATCTCCTCGTAGCTGGCCGGCTTCTCGAGCTCGACCGTGAGATCGACCACCGAGACGTCGGATGTGGGCACGCGGAATGCCATGCCGGTGAGCTTCTTGTTCAGCGCGGGAATGACCTTGCCCACCGCCTTCGCAGCGCCGGTCGAGGACGGGATGATGTTTTCGAGGATGCCGCGTCCGCCGCGCCAGTCCTTGTTGCTCGGGCCGTCCACCGTCTTCTGCGTGGCGGTCGCCGCGTGCACGGTCGTCATGAGGCCGCGCTTGATGCCGAACGTGTCGTTGATGACCTTGGCCAGCGGGGCGAGGCAGTTGGTGGTGCAGCTCGCGTTCGAGATGATCGCTTCGCCGGCGTAGCTCTTGTCGTTCACGCCGTAGACGAACATCGGGGTCTCGTCCTTGGAAGGAGCCGAGAGGATGACCTTCTTCGCGCCGGCCTTGAGGTGGGCCTCGGCGGTCGCCTTGTCGAGGAACAGTCCGGTGGATTCCACCACGACCTCGGCACCGACCTCATCCCACTTGAGGGTGGAAGGATCCTTGACCGCGGTGAGGCGGATCTTGTTGCCGTTGACAACCAGGTTGTTGCCGTCCACCGAGACCTCGCCGTCGAACCGGCCGTGGACCGAGTCATACTTGAGCATGTAGGCCAGATACTGGGGCTCGAGAAGGTCGTTGATGCCGACCACCTGAATGTCTTTACTGAAGTTCTTGACCGCCGCGCGGAAGACCATGCGTCCGATGCGACCGAATCCGTTGATGCCGATTTTGATCATAAGTGTGTGTGTTGTGTTTTTGTTCGGAAGGGGCGCCATTAAAGAATCCCCCCCGCCGAGCGTCAATGAACAATCCTGCGAATCCTTGAGCTAAAGCAAACAAGCGGTGGACAAAGGCCGGGAAAACTGCGGGAGAAAAGCCTCCAAATCCGGACCAAAGAGCAGGCTCCGCCCTTCTCTCGGATGGAATCTTCTGGTATCAGGAGCCCGCTCCTGAGCACGGCCGGCTTGACGGGAGGCGATGTAAAACATAGTTTTACATCATGGTGAAGACCATCAGCAAAATCGGGAATTCGCAGGGGTTGATCCTGGACGCTGCGCTCATGGATTTGGCGCACCTGAAGGTGGGGGATCAGGTGACGGTGAGCGTGCATGAAGGCGGCACGATCGCGCTCACGCCGGTAAGCCCGGCCATCAAGCCGGACAGGGCGGCCGCTGCGGCGAGACGGCTGATCGGGAAGAACCCGGAGCTGTTCCGCCGGCTGGCATGAAGCGCCGTTTGGCTCATCCCACGGTGGAGGCTGTGAAAGCCATTCAGGCCGAGGTACTGGCCGCGCATGGCGGGGGCGCGGGTCTGCGCGACGAGGCCCTGCTGGAATCTGCAGTCGCCGCACCACAGGCCACCATGATGGGCGAACCTCTCTTCACAGATCCGGTGGAAATCGCGGCAGCCTATTTGTTTTATTTGTGCCGGAACCATCCGTTCGTAGATGGCAACAAGCGGACAGCGTTGGCGACCTGCCTGGTGTTTTTGGCCGAAAACGGGCTGCTGGCTGAAGAGAAACTCGACGTTGAGCAGTGGGAGGCTCTGACGCTGGATGTGGCGTCGGGCGGGATTGACCGCGGGCAGACCACAAAACGATTGAAGGTATTGCTGCGCCGGAGAAGCTGAGGGCGGCGGGGAGTGATCCTTTGCCGCGGGGGTGTGAGTGTGGTAGAGCATGGGGGTGAAGATTCCTCTGCGGACGATTTTGATCCTTGCGGGCATCTGGTGCGTGGCGGGAGTTGTGATCTGGGCCTCGCGTTCGGCGAGCCCGTCGCCGGAGAAGCTGAGGGCGTATATCGAGTCCCATCCGCTTGAGGGAATGGCGGAGCCGGGGCGGGCGGCCATCCTGGAAAAAACCGCCGCCCAGCTCAACCGCCTGGATTTCGATCAGCGCCGGGAGCTGCGCGAGGGGGCGGTCCTGCGGAAATTTTTCGAGGGGCTGACGCCCGCGGAGAGAAGCCGGTTTCTCGACCTGACCCTGCCCGAGGGGTTTCGGCAGATGATGTCGGCGCTCAATAAGATGACTCTCGAAAAGCGCCAGCGGCTGGTGAAGAAGGTTTTGGATGACATCCAGAAGAACAGCCCGCAGTCGGCCGACCGGATCGATGAGGCGGATGTCAAAAAGATCCTCGAGCAGGGGATTTCGAGCTTTTATGAAGAGGCCAATTCCGACGTGAAGCTCGATTTTGCACCGGTGCTTGAGGAGCTGCAGAGGAACATCCAGAAAACCGCGCGATGAGCCTGCGGGGATTCACCATCCTGGAGCTGCTGGTCGTCATCGCGATTGTGGCGGTGCTGGCCGCCATCGTGGTCCCTGCCGCGGGCTATGGAATGTCCCGTGCCGATTCGGCGAAATGCCTGGGCAACCTCCGGGGGATCGGGATCGCGCTCAATGGATACCTTGCCGACAACAACATGACGATGCCTGCTCTGGCGGCGGGCCGGAAGAGCCTCAACGAGGACATCCCGGTGATCGACAACACGCTCGCCGCCTACACCGGCGACGGCAGGATATTTGCCTGCCCGGCGGATCCCGAACAGGCGAAAAAATCCGGCACCAGCTACTACTGGAACAGCGTGCTGAGCGGCCAGCCGGTCGCGAACCTGAACTTCCTTTCGCTCGTCTCCGACCTTTCAAAAATCCCCGTCCTCCTGGACAAGGACGGCTGGCACCGATATTCGGAAAACAAGGTCAACCACCTGTTCGCGGACGGCCATGCCGACAGGGATCTCCGGCTTTTTACCGATCCATGATCCGATTCGACTCGATCTGCAAAAAATTCCGCGGGCGTCCTGCGGTGGATTGCGTTTCCTTCGAGGTCGGCCGGGGCGAAATTTTCGGGCTCCTCGGGCACAACGGGGCCGGCAAGAGCACGACATTCGGAATCGCGCTCGGGCATGTCCACGCGGATTCCGGGCGGGTCACGATCAACGGGCACGACGTGGCGGACGAGCGCCCGCTCGCGCTCGCCAGGGTGGGCGCGATTTTTGAAACCCCGGCATTCTACGATTACGTGAGCGGATGGAAAAACCTGCGGTTTTTTGTTTCGTTGAGCGGTCCGGTTCCGCGGTTGCGAATGGAAGAAGTGATCCGGCTTGTCGGATTGGAGGATCGCATCCACGACCCGGTGCGGACGTATAGCCACGGGATGCGCCAGCGGCTCGCGCTCGCGCAGGCCCTCCTTCCCGATCCGGAGCTGATCATTCTGGACGAACCCACCGAGGGGCTCGACCCGGCCGGCATCCACGAGATGCGCTCCCTGATCCGGGATCTGAGGACCCGCCACGGCCTGACCGTCATCCTTTCCTCGCATCTTCTCCACGAGGTCGAGCAGCTCTGCGACCGCGTCGCCATCCTGCACCGCGGATCGCTCGCATTCTGCGGGAGATGGCAGGACACCGGCCGGACGCGCTGGGTTCTTGAGACCTCCGATGCCGAAAAATGTCCGGGCCCGCTCGCTGCGCTCGGCGTCGCGGTCCACCCCGACGGCACCCTTGATATTCCGGACCATCTCGATCCCGCCGAAGTCGTCGGCACGCTCGTCCGGGCGGGCGTGGGGGTGAGGGGGTTCCGCAAGGCGGCCCGCACACTCGAGGACTTTTATCTGGAAAGGATCGGATGATGTTCCTCCAACAATTTCGCGGCGAGCTGCTGAAGCTTTTCGCGCGCAAGCGGACCTATATCGGATTCGCGGCATTCCTGGGCGTCGAAATCCTGATCCTCCTGCTTCTGAACCTTGACCACGTCCGCCGCTCGATCTCCCGCGTGATCGAGGACGCGGGATATCCCGCGGAGGATTACCTCTCCGGGCTCACGCTCGCCTTCCTCGTCCTCCTCTGGTCGGTCTTTCTGCTCGGCTCGCTGTATCTGGCCCTGGTGGCCGGTGACGTGGTGAGCAAGGAGGTCGAAGACGGAACCATGCGGATGATGCTGTGCCGACCGGTTTCCCGCCGGCGGATCCTGACTCTCAAGCTCGCCGCGGTTCTGGTGTATTCCTTCATCCTGATCTGGTTCGTCGCGCTGACCGCGCTGATCGTCGGGTTCATCCACGGCGGGGCAGGCGGGCTTTTTGTTTTCGCGCCGATGGAGCGCATTTTTGCGCTGCATGAATTCGGCCCCGGCCTCGCCCGCTATTTCGCCGGGGTTTTTCTGCTGTCCCTCTCGCTGCTGACCATTCCCTCGATCGGGTTTTTCCTCTCGTGCCTCGACATGAAGCCCGCCGCCGCAACGATCGGGACGCTGTCGTTCCTGTTCATGGACATGATCCTGAGGAATGTCCCGTTCTTCGAGTCCCTGAAACCCCTGTTTCTCACCGTCCACATGGCCACGTGGGTTCATGTCTTCGAATACTGCATCCCATGGGAAAAGATGGCCGGCGACTACGCGTGGCTTTTCGCCATCAACGCCACCCTCGTCGTCCTTGCGCTCGCGGTCTTCGAGCGGCGCGACCTGAAGTCGTGACCTTCAAATCAATTCTCGTTTGCGCGGTGCCGTCCTGCTAAGTTTCCAACGATGAGGATCATTGTCACCGGCTTGATCGGCCAATACGCCTTCGGCGGGGTCACATGGGATTACATGCAGTATGTGCTCGGGTTCCTCGCGCTCGGGCATGACGTCTGGTATTTGGAGGACACCGGCACATGGGCCTACGATCCCGTGAAGCAGGAGCCGAGCGCGAACTGCTCCCACAACACCGGATACCTCGCGCGCGTCATGCGCGAGTTCGACCTCGGAGACCGGTGGATCTACCGCAACGGGGCGGACGGCACCTACCACGGGGTCAGCGATCCTGTTGAGGCCGAACGCATCCTGTCCTCGGCCGATGTCCTTGCGAACGTCTCCGGTGCCTGCTGGCTCCGCGAGCCGACCGCCGCCATCCCGCTCAAGCTCTTCCTCGACGGCGATCCTATGTTCACTCACATCAGCCTCTCCGCCGACCCCTCGTCGGAATTCGCGCGGCGCATCGCCGCCCACGAGCGGCACTATTCGTTCGGGCTCAACATCGGAAACCCCGGCTGCCATGTGCCGGCCTGCGGGCTGGAGTGGCGGCCGACCGTCCAGCCGGTCGCGCTCGACTGGTGGCAAAGCCCGCTGATGCCTGCCGGAGCGGCCCATATCGCAGCCGGTGCCTGGACGACCGTGATGAACTGGGCGAGCTACGCGCCCAAGGAATTCGGGGGCCGGGCCTACGGACAGAAGGACATCGAGTTCGAGCGCTTCGTCGATCTTCCCTCGCTCACGAGCGAGAAATTCGTCCTTGCGATGGGCCAGGGGGTCGGACAGAACCGGCCGACCGACATGCTCGAAGAGAAGGGGTGGACGATCATCGAGCCCGATGTCCACATCCCGGATTACGCGAGCTACCACGATTTTCTCTCCAACTCGAAAGGCGAGTGGAGCATCGCAAAAAATGGATATGTCCGTTCGCGGAGCGGGTGGTTCAGTTGCCGGAGCGCCTGCTACCTTGCGGCCGGAAAGCCGGTCGTCATCCAGGACACCGGCTGGACCGATCATCTGCCTGCGGGAGACGGGGTCATGGCCTTCGACACTCCGGAACAGGCCGCGACCGCGCTCGCCGCGATGGCGGCGGACTACCCGCACCACTGCCGGGCCGCCCGGGCGTTCGCCGAGAAATACTTCGACGCGGCCAGGGTCTGCGCGGAGCTTCTCGAATGACAGAATTAAAAACCCCGGCGATTCCTCACGCAAAGGCGCAGAGCCCGCAGAGAAAAACCGATTCCGGGTTAAAAAACTCGGCGCTGGTCATCGCCGGACACGGCTCGACAAAAAACCCGGATTCCAGCGCGCCCACCCGCGCCCATGCGGAGGAGATCCGCCGACGGGGGATTTTTTCCGAGGTGGCCTGCTGCTTTTGGAAGGAAGAGCCCCACTACCGCGATGTGCTGGGCATGGTGGAAAGCGCGGAGGTTTTTGTGGTGCCGAACTTCATCAGCGAGGGGTATTTTACCAAAACCGTGATCCCCCGGGAAATGGGGCTCGAAGGCCCGGTCACTCGGCGCGGATCGCGCACGATCCGCTACTGCGAGCCCGCGGGAAACCATCCCCGCATGACCGCCCTCCTCATGGCGGAGGCCCGCGCGGTTGCGCCGGATGCTCCGCCCTCCGAAACCAGCCTCGTGATCGTCGGCCACGGGACCGGTCGCGACGAAAACTCGGCGGCGGCCGTGCGGTGGCAGGTCCGTCTGATCGCCGAAGCCGGAGTTTATGCCGAGGTCCTGCCCGCCTACATGGAGGAGGCTCCGCTGATCTCAGAGTGGCACACGTTCACCACCCGGCCGAATGTCGTCGTCATTCCGTTCTTCATCTCCGACGGCCTTCACAGCCGGCAGGATATCCCCGCCCTCCTCGGCATCGCACAGGAATCCGGCAAGGCGGACGATTTCCCTCCCCTTCGCAGCCGCCGGCTATATTACGGCCGCGCAATCGGCACGGACCCCGGATTCGCCGACATCATTCTCGACCAGGTCGTCGGGTTCGATGCTCCCGGGCAAGCCTGAGACGTCAAAGGACGTGGCGAGCGCCAAAAGAAGATGTCAATATGAATGCCCCCTTTCTCGGTGGTGTGGGATCCGTGGGCGGCTAATACTCAGTCACGGGAACCCGGTTTCGTATTCCTTGATGGATTCCGTAGTTCTTTCTGAAATTGATAATCAAACACCTTCCCACGCGCGATCTGCGACAGGATCCCGCCCTTCATCATATTCGATATGATCAACAAGAGTTTCTATAGTCTTGCCTCGAAAAGTTGGATTGTTAATTCGTTCGGCGAGGACGGCGGAACGCTCATCACGCCAGCCCAGCTTCAAAATAAACCGATTCCACATATGGCATTCTTCGTCGGTACGAGAGATTCCATTCGCATGAGCCCAAGCCAGAATTTCTTCGTCCGTGCCACCAGAGAGAGTGCATTCGCGAACATCTGCATATGAAACGCGAAGAAAACGGCAGCAGCGACCATCAAGGGTGTAGAACTGCCCGTCACCCAGATTGAGGACATAGTCTTCGGGAAGTATTCCGGTTGCGTGCAAACGAATTTTATCCAGCATTCGACCGAAATATACAAGGCGACCAACTTTGCTGTAAGGACTGCGGAGATCAAGAACGTGAGGCATGCCGAAATGGCGGATGAAAGCTAGAGAAGCGACATGATATTTTACAACCCGGACCGGCGTGACGACGGGCAGAAGTTAAGTGGACCAACCGGTCAGTTCTCTTTTTTTCCGCCATAGGCAGAAAAGCAGGAATTCTTGTGCAAAATGTCAACATGCGTAAATCCAACCAGTCTCATCAAGTCCAACTGATACGTTACGGGACGCGGGGAATCTTCTTTTTCGATATAGGAAAAAACCGTTTTTTGATAATCTTCTCCCCCTGTCGCCTCAAGGTAACTTCCATAGCGTCGCCACATCAACTCCTGAACAGCGGGGTTCTCGTGTGTCACTATGTCTGTAACCCACAGGGAGCCGCCAGGCTTGAGCAAGTGGAAAATCCTGGCAAATGCACTGATCCAGTCTTGATCATCACGAAGATGGTGGAGCACAGCGGCAGCCAATATAACATCATAACTTTCATCCGGAAGGTCTACTGTGCGAAAATCACCTTGAATAACAGTCACCTTTCCATCCGATTCCTTTGATACTCTTTGCTTGGCGCGTTCAAGCATGGGCAAACTGAGATCATTCAGATCACAATCAAAACTGCCCGGGTAAGTTCGAAGCAGTTTAATTGAGTTGTTGCCAGCACCGCATCCAATGTCGAGGATCTTCGTAATTTTTGGCGTTGCCGCAATAGCAGCCAAAGTAATCAACTCCATTGCTAACGGGGCATCAATTGTCGCAATTTGCCCGGTGTCGATGTCGGAAAAGCGTTCAACATCACTATCAAATCGTCTTTCGATATCAGTCAGCGTAGATTTCTGATTCAGTGGTATATGCATATTGTTAGGGTGCGGTAGCCAGTGGCTTTGGTTTTCATCCTGCGGAAATATTCCCTTTTCGGGCAGTTCGTGGTCATCTCACTATTGGGAGATCTTGAAATCGTATTGCAAGCGGGGCTGTGCGGCAACTGGCAGAGGGTGATCATGGGAAAATCTTGATTATGCTGAGAGGGAATCTTTTCGCGGCGTTTCAGGCAACTCCTCGTCGATCAGTATCAGTTCGAAAAATGATTTGGCATGTTTTGCTTTCTGCACTCCCGCGAAAAACCGTTCCCTTACAAGGGGCATATTCTCTTCTCCCGGCCAGCCTGATTTTCCCAAGTTGGGTGCCAAGTGATTCCAGCTACGGATGCTTGAATTTCCAACCCCGGGCTGAGATTGGAACCAATGTTCCACGGTGCTGTCGTCCGACAGACTCGCCAGGCATTCGAGGGTGGTTTCCTTCTCCAATTCAAAATGCCTCAGAAAACAGCCGTCAATACCGCGAGGATGACCGAGCAGCATCATGTAATCCGAAGGCAATTCGCCTTGGCTCTTCAACCTTGCCTTGTCAGTCAAACGGGCAAGCCAGAGACAACCCGCAATTCGCTCAAACGGGCTGCGCAGCCTCATAATTCGATGCGGCAGCATACCTCGAAATGGTTTCCACTCGGGTCGTCGAAAAATACGGCGTAGTAGGAAGGCGAGTACTCCGGACAGAAGATCGGCCCCTCGATGTTCCGCGCACCTGAAAGCTTCAAAAGCTCCGCGACACGATCCACTGCCTGGGTGGAGTCTGCCCAGAATGCGATTCGTGTAGCAGACGGACGGTGGTCCAGGTCTTCGATTATACCAAAGAACTCCGGTTTCGGGTGCGCTGACGCCGATTCGAAGGCAATGCCAAGCGTTGTCCCGTAGCTGTTGTGAAAGCCGAGCGCGGGCATTAACTGATCGTAAAAGAGCTTTGCCTCGGCAAGGTTTCTAACGCGCATGTCGACGTGGTCAAAAAGCCGCTCTCGTTTCCCGTTTTGAGCCTGCGCATAATGCGCAATCCCGCGATAAACCCGGCCGGTCCGGTTAATGAAAAGAACCTCTGCCGCCATTCGCCCAAAATTGGTTTGGTAAAAAATCACGACGCTCCCTGTGCTGGCCAGCACCTGCACCAGATGAAACTGCAAATCCGGCAGTTTCTCCAATGCCGCACGCCAGTACGCTTCAACTTGGTGTTTGCCGACCAAAGTCCCTGATTTCTCCCCGGCCATCCGGGCAATGAACGGAGAAGTCATCTCAAAGTCATCGGTATAGTGGGACAAAATGCGTGGCAAATCATGGGTGTTCCATGCTTCTATCCATTCCCTCGCAAAAGCATCGGCCCAATTGCTTTCGATGTTCATACGGCATCCAATGAAGAACCGGTTCCATCCGGCAAACGGCGAAATCCTCCTGCCATGCGATTCCAAAAATTCGCAAGCGACACCACGATGCTGAGTTCTGTCAACTCCGTGTCGGTGAAGAAGCGGCAGACAGCCTTATAGTCTTCGTCGCTGGCCTGTGATTCTGGAATCAGAGTCAGTGATTCCGCCCATGCCAGGGCCGCTTTTTCACGTTGATCAAAGAAGGGCGATTCATGCCAGACAGGCAATGAATCCAATCGTTGTTGGTTTTCTCCGATGCCCCGGGCCTCCCTGGAGTGCAGATCCGTGCAGTAAACACAGCCATTGATTTGCGAAACCCTGAGTTCGACCAGCACTCGAAGCTTGGCATCCAATTGGAAATGCTGCTGATCTTTGGTGATCGCACGCAGCTTGCCAATCATGTCGGGCTTCTCTTGGAAATAGTCGGCCCGGTTCATAAGGTGCCGCGTTCCAATTGTTCAAGATAGATGAATTCCGGTGCTTTGACCCCGCCCTGCTTTCTGATTTCAACAAGACGCGGCGATTCAAAGAATGCTTTGGCATGGGCAATTGAAGTCCACGAAGAGAAATGAACGATCTTGTCCGGCTGGGTTTCGTATTTCAGAACCTGATAGGAACGCTCACCCGCTTCCCTTCGGATGCTTGCGGCGCCATCAAAGACTTTTTTCCAGGCGGGGTAATCAGCGACTTCGTGGATGATCAGGACGTAGTGCACAGTTCGGCAAGGCTATTCCATTCAATGCTTCGGAGGCCACTCAACACCTTTCAGCTCCTCCGGCAGCTGCGTTGGGTCAGTTGGGTAAATGAGGGAGAGATCGATGCCTGTAGACTTCGAGCCTTGCAGAAATTCCAGTTCTTCGGGTCCGCCGATGATGAGCCAAAGCACCTCTTCCTCTGTGTCGTTAAAGACTTGACGCAACATTTCAGGACCAACCAGCACGCCGCCATACTTCGGAACAGTCAGGGTTTCTTCACCCACCCGCATGCGTCCGGTGCCTTCGAGAACGAAATAGAACTCCTCAGACCGAATGTGCTTGTGCAGGGTGTTTGCGCTTTTTGCAGGCAATCGCCATAACCGCGCACCAAGATTTTCGCTTCCTGTTCTCTCAAGGTAATCCGCATTGGGGATCTTCATCAGGTTGGATGGTCTCCAGAGCAGGTCTTCTGGCGTGATGATTTGAAATCCTTGGCAAGCATTCATGGCGGATGTGTTTTTCAGTGATTCTTGAAACAGACTATTCGGATCGAGGCCGGGACAACAGGCACAGCCAGGCAGAAATCAGACCGATACAGATCCATGAAACAAAATGCTGTGCTGGTGTCACAATGCCAAGCGCTGTAACTGTGTCTCATGCCGGAACGCCAACCATTCGCATATGAAGTCGTTGAAGCCCGCATCGAGTCCCTCATCACCGGCGGGGCGCTGGGGTCTGGCGACCGGGTCCCCTCTGTTCGTGAAATCTGCCGCACTCACAGAGTCAGTGTTGCAACGGCCGTTCAAGCCCTGAGCAATCTGGAGGCGAAATCTCTGATCCGGGCCAAACCTCGGTCTGGATTTTATGTGCAACCCATCCACCAACTTCCTCTCCCAACGGCATCCCCGGTGCAGCTCCGGCCTCAAAAGCTGAAAATTTCTGAAGATGTTGCGAGGGTCTTTGAAGACATCCGATTCCCGGGTGCAGTGCCACTGGGTGCCGGCGTTCCCGATCCGGCATTATTGCCTGCTGAAGAGGTGGCGCGCTGCGTGGCGCGTGCTGCCCGGCTGCATGCGAAGGGTTTTGGCGAATACCCACGCTGCGAAACGGACCTTTCGCTGCGAAAAGAAATCGCACTGCGTCTGGGGCGGGCCGGATGCAGCGTGCCTGTCGATGAGTTGGTGATAACCAACGGGGGTATGGAGGCGTTGAATCTTGCCGTGCGTTCGGTCGCGTCGCCGGGGGACACCATCCTGGTGGAATCGCCAACCTACTTCGGCATTTTACAAATGATCGAAAGCCTCGGAATGAAGGCGATCAGTGTCCTGTCGACTTGTGACACCGGCATTGATTTGCATGCCTTTGAGCAGGCTGTGACGCGCTATCGTGTGGCTGCTGCCATTCTCATTCCCAGCTTCAGCAACCCGCACGGCGCGTGTCTGGGTGATAAGGAAAGGCTTGCGCTCACTGAAATTGCCGAACGGCATCGCGTGCCGGTCATTGAGGACGATATTTACGGCGAGCTTGGTTTTGAGGGAGTGCGCCCCAAGCCGCTGAAGGGATTTGGGGATTCGAGAAACACCCTGCTGTGCTCGTCCCTTTCAAAATGTCTTTCCCCCTCCCTTCGTGTGGGATGGGTTGCCGGCGGGCGTTTTACGGAGAATGTCCGCCGGTTGAAATGGATCACCAGCATTGCCACGCCCCATGCCACAGCAAAGGCGGCTGCCGACTACCTCCACTCAGGCGGCTTTGACCGCCATCTGCGCCGTTTCAGCAAATCACTTTCCGCAAATGCGGCCCGCCTCTCCAATAGCATTGCGTCGTGTTTTCCCGAGGGAACATCGCTGAGCCGCCCAAGGGGAGGCTATTCGCTCTGGGTGGGGCTCCCGCCGGGTGTGAATTCACTTGTTCTGCGTGACGCCGCCATCAAGCGGGGCATCAGCATCTGTCCCGGCCCGATATTTTCTACACACGAAGAGTTCCAAGATTGTGTGCGATTGAACTGCGCGATGGTCTGGGGGCCAAGACTTCAAGATGCCGTTCGCACGCTTGGCGAGCTTGTTTACGCAATCACAGCCGAAGGTGGTAAACACGCTTCGAGTCGATAGATCACGTGCGCCAACAGAAAAGGGGTCTGCCCTTCATATCGACACAATTTTGAACCCGGATCCGGCGATTCCTCACGCAAAGGCGCAGAGCCCTCAGAGAAAACCCGTTTTCGGCTTGAAAGGGGATTTTCCGGAGATTGCCAGTGTCCGGGAATGTCAGGCCCCGATGGAATTTTGGATGGCGTCCGCGATTTTGTCGGCGTGCGAGTCGATGACTTCCTGTTCGCGGCCCTCAATGAGGAGGCGGATTTTCGGTTCGGTGCCGCTGTAGCGCAGGAGGACGCGTCCCTTGCCGGCGAGGGCGGCTTCCGCGGCGGCGAGGAGCCCGGGGACGTGTTTGAGCGAATCGACCGGCGGCTTTTCGCGGACGCGGAGGTTGCGCTGGGCCTGCGGGTATTTTTTCAAAACCTTTTTGAGTTCGCTGAGCGGTTTTCCGGAATCGACCATGACGCGGAGGATCTGGAGCGCACTGACGATCCCGTCGCCGGTGGTGGCGAAGTCGCGGAAGATCATGTGTCCGCTCTGCTCGCCGCCGACGTTGTGCCCGTCGCGCAGCATGGCCTCGATGACATAGCGGTCTCCGACCTTTGTGCGCAGGACGCGGCCGCCGTGCGTGGCAAGCGTCTCATCCAGGCCGAAATTGCTCATGATCGTGGCGACGAGGGTGTTGCCCTCAAGGCACCCGCGCCGGAGGAAATCCACCGCCGCGATCGCCATGATTTCGTCGCCGTCCACGAGTTCGCCGTTCTCGTCGCAGAGGAGGACGCGGTCGGCGTCGCCGTCGTGGGTGATGCCCACATGCGCGCCGGATTCCCGGACCAGACGCTGGATCTCGCCAGGATGGGTGCTTCCGCAGTCCGCATTGATGTTTGTTCCGCTGGGCTGGTTGTGGAAGACCTTCACATCGGCGCCGAGCTCGCGGAGGATGCAGGGCGAGGATTTGTAGGCGGCACCGTTCGCGCAATCCAGCGCGACTTTCAGCGACTCGAGCGTCCTTCCCCGCGGGAAGCTTTGCTTCGCGAATTCGACGTAGCGTCCGAGCGCGTCGTCGATGCGGAATGCCTTGCCGATTTTTGTCGCGGTCGGACGGATGCTTTCGATTTCCCCGCTGAAGACGAGCCCCTCGATCCGGGCCTCGATCTCATCGTCGAGCTTGTATCCGTCGTGCCGGAAAAATTTGATGCCGTTGTCCTCGTAGGGATTGTGGGATGCGGAGAGGACGATCCCCGCGTCCGCGCGCAGCGAGCGGGTGATGAACGCCACGCCCGGAGTCGGGAGCGGGCCGATGACGAGGACATCCACGCCGAGCGAGGTGAGCCCGGCGACCATCGCATTTTCCAGCATGTAGCCGGAGAGGCGGGTGTCTTTTCCGAGCACGACTTTCCGCTTGGCTCCAGCCGGGTGTCCCGGCGCGCCGAGCTCGGAAAACACGTGGGCCGCCGCGCGTCCGAGTTTGAGCGCGGTCTCCGCTGTGACGGGCTCGATGTTTGCCACCCCGCGGATGCCGTCGGTTCCGAATAGTTTTCGCTGATGCTCGCTCATGATGATTTGGTTTTCTTGGAACTGGAGGATTTCGGGGTGGGCGAGGGTTTGGGAGAATCTGCCGGCTTCGGAGGTTCGTCCGTCCTCGGGAGGTCGGCCGGAGGCGGGAGGAACCTGGCGGCTTCGTTCGCGCGGTCGCGCGGAAATTCAAACCGGGTGCTTGCCCGCTCCACGTTCTGCCGGATGAGATACCACAGGGCCGTGGCCAGGATCAGGCACGCGACCTTCGCTCTCCAGTTGTTGAGGATGATCTCTTTCATACTTTTCTTGCAGAAGAAGCTGGCTCAGGCGCCGCCGGAACTTTTCCACGCTCAGATTGCGCTCGATCAGGCCGCTGTGGCAAATCGAAACCTGCCCGGTCTCCTCGGAGACAATGATCGCGACGGCGTCGGACTCCTCGCTGAGCCCGAGCCCCGCGCGGTGGCGCAGGCCGAGGTTCCGGTCGAGATCCTCCCGCTGGGTCAGCGGAAAAATGCACGCGGCGGAAACAATCCGGTCCCCGCGCATGATGAGCCCGCCGTCGTGCAGCACCGTCTTCGGCTGGAAAATTGTGAGGACAAGCTCCTTGGAATACTCGCTGTCGATCAGGACGCCCGTGTCGGAGAGCGCCTTGAGGCTGAGCTCACGCTCGATGGCAATCAGCGCGCCGAAGCCTTTGCTGGCGAGTTCGAAGACGGTGTCGGTGATCTCCTCGATCGTCTCGCGCTCCTCGAACACCGACGTAAAAAACCTGTGGCTTCCGAGCTCGGTCAGCGCCCGCCTCAGCTCGGGCTGGAAAATGACCACGAGTGCGATGGCCAGAAAAACGGAAAAGCTTTTCAGGATCCAACCGATGACGATGAGGTTGAGCAACTGGGAGACGAGGGTCAGGGTGAGGAAGACCAGAGCCAGTCCCATGAGGATGCGCGCCCCGTGGGTACCGCGCAAATAGAGGTAGATGTAGTAGAGGACGACCGCGAGGATCAGGATCTCGACGCCCGAGGTCCAGTTCTCCCGAAGGAATTTTCCGATGGACTCAAACACTGCCCAGAATCGCTTCCGTCATCCGGAGCGCCTCCCTGTGGGGTTGGACATCATGCACGCGGAAGATCGAGGCCCCGCGCTCGCGGCAGAGGCCGGTGAGGGCGACGCCCGCCCAGAGCCGCTCCTCCGGAGTTCCGGCAATCCGGCCGAGAAAGGATTTCCGGGAGACCCCGATCAGGAGAGGGCGCTGGAATTCCATGAACGCCGACAGCCCGGCGAGCAGCCGCAGGTTGTGTTCCGGGGTCTTTCCAAATCCGATTCCTGGGTCGAGGGCGATGCTCATCGGGTCAATCCCGCATTCTACCGCCCGCTGGAGAGCCTGTCGAAAAAAATCCCCGACTTCTGCGATGACATCCTCGTAGCGGGGGTTCTGCTGCATGGTCTGCGGGTTTCCCTGCATGTGCATGATCACGACCCCCGCCCCGCTGCGGGCCACCACGCCGGCCATCGCCGGGTCGCCGCGCAGTCCGCTGACATCGTTCACAACATCCGCTCCGGCCTCGAGAGCGCCAGCAGCCACGCCAGCCTTCGTCGTATCAATCGAGAGCAGGGCGTTTCCATTTAGCCCGCGGATGACCGGGATCACCCGGCGGAGCTCTTCGTCTTCCGGAACGGCCTGCGAGCCCGGCCGCGTGGATTCGCCGCCGACATCAATGAGGTCGGCTCCCTCGGAAACCATCTCCAGGCCGTGTGCGATTGCAGCTTCCGGGGAGAGAAATTTGCCCCCGTCGGAAAACGAATCCGGCGTGGCATTCAGGATGCCCATGATCCAGCCGCGCCGCGAGAGGTCGTGATCGCGGCCGCGGATCCGCCAGATCATTTTTCCAGCCGGATGCCGGCCGACCGGCCGTGTGCGTCGAGGCCCTCGATGGCGCTGAACGTTTCGAGGTAGGGCAGCGAGGCCCGCAGGGAGGGCTCGTCGAACATGACGATGCTCGTGCGGCGCTGGAACTGGTCGGCTGTGAGGCCGGCAAACGACTTGCCCGCGCCTCCGGTTGGGAGTTCATGGCTTGGGCCGGCAAGGAAGTCGCCGCCCACGACCGGAGAAAGCCCGCCGAGGAAGATGGCCCCGGTGGTGGTGAGTCGCAGCGCGATTTCACCCGGCCGCGCGGTCGCGATCGAGACGTGCTCGGCGGCATAATCATTCGCAAGCTTGACCGCCGCATCCATGTCGGGAACGAGGACAAGGGTTGCATTTTTCAGCGCGTCGGCGAGCGCCTTCGGGCGCTGCGAGAGCTTTGTCTGCTTGCCGAGTGCCTTCTCCACGGCGGAGAGGATTTTCGGAGAGTCGGTCACGAGGATCGACTGGCTGCCGTGGCCGTGCTCGGATTGGGCGAGAAGATCGGCTGCGATCCACTTTGGATTCGCCGTCTTGTCGGCGATGACGAGCACCTCGCTCGGGCCCGGCAGAAGATCCACTGCCACCCGTCCGAAAACCTGGCGCTTGGCCTCCACCACAAAGGCATTCCCGGGACCGAAAATTTTCTGAACCGGCCGGATCGTTTTTGTCCCGCAGGCCAGGGCTGCAATCGCCTGGGCGCCCCCGACACGATAGATCTCCGTGGCACCGCATTCGGCGAGCGCCGCTAGGAGGGCCGGATGGACGCCGCCGGATTTTCCCGCGGGAGTGACGGCAACAATTTCCGGAACCCCGGCCGCAGCGGCCAGAGTGCAGGTCATGATGGCGGAGGACACCAGCGGGGCGGTCCCGCCAGGAACATAGATGCCGACGCGCTGGAACGGGTCGAACCGTTCCCCAACCACTGCGCCCTGGCGGTTTTTCATGAACCAGCTTTTCCGCAGGCTGCGGCGGGCGAAGTTCCGCACGTTTGCGCGGGCCGCCGAGATCGCCCGGCGAACGTCTGGATCGAGTTCGGCGATCGCGTGCGCGGTTTCCGCCGGCGCGACGGGGATTTGCGAGGGAGTCAGGGACGGGCCTCCAAACTTCTTTGTGTAGCGCACGAGCGCCGCGTCTCCCTTGGCTTCGACATCGGAAAGAATTTTCGCCACGACGCCGCGCACCTTGGGGTCGGGGATCATCCGGCGGTTGAGAGCGGAGGCGACGGACTTTTTGTAGCCCTTGTCTTTGGGACGGAGGACCTTCATGTCAGCGGATGTAGGCAATGATGAAGGCCGTGACGAAGATGTTCACCAGGGCGAGCTCGAAGAAAAAATACCAACCGAGCTTCATGAGCTGGTCGTAGCGGAAGCGCGGGAGAGTCCACCGGATCCAGATGAAGAAGAGAAGGATGGCGCAAACCTTCGCAAAAAACACGCCGATATTGACCAGCCCGAAGAGCGCGCCCGCGAGCCCCGGCAGCGAACCGTCCGGGACAAGCGGCAGGCTCCAGCCTCCGAGGAAGAGCGTCACGATCACGCCCGAGCCCGCGATCATCGCCGCATATTCGCCGAGGAAAAAGAGGGCGAATCCCATCGAGGAATATTCGGTATGGTAGCCGCCGACGAGTTCCTGTTCGGCTTCCGGAAGGTCGAAGGGCAGGCGGTTCGTCTCGGCGAACATCGCAATGAGAAAGATCACAAACGAGATGATCATCGGGATCGAGATCAGGAAGCGCTGGAGCGACCAGCCGGCGGCGAAGGTTCCAAGAACCGCATTCCAATCGCCCGAGAGAATCATCCGCCAGTCGAGCCCCTTCGGCCACCACGGCGCGACCAGCCAGCCGTTCTTGACCTGCCAGTTCACAATGTCGGGAAGGCTCAGGGTCTGGCAGATCATGAAGACCGGGATGACCGAAAGCCCGAGCGCCAGCTCGTAGGAGATCATCTGCGAACTCGACCGGATGCCGCCCAGAAACGGGTATTTGGAATTCGATGCCCACCCGGCCAGCACGATCCCGTAAACCCCCAGCGAGGATACCGCGAAGACGTAGAGCACGCCGATGTTCACATTGGCGATCACCATCGGAACCCCGAACAGCGACGAGCCGAACGGCAGCACGGCCAGCACCAGGATCGGTGGGATCATTGAGAGCTTCGGCGCGATGTAGTAGTAAAACTTGTTCACGCTCGCCGGCATGAAATTTTCCTTCAGGAGGAGCTTCATCGCGTCGGCGATCGGCTGCCCGAGTCCGAAAAAGGGAATGTCCTTCTTGAACCCGAGCAGGGTGAGCGGAATCCCCACGCGGTTCGGCCCCACGCGGTCCTGGATCAGGGCGCAGACCTTCCGCTCGGCGTAAACCGTGTAGGAAACGAGCCCGAGGATCACGGCCAGAAGCCCGATCGTCTTGGCCAGCGACGTCCAGACCAGAAAGACCTCCGGAACGAAGAGCACACTCAAAATGTCCATGAAATCTGCTTACCCTTCCCCGCCGCCGCCTGTCGAGGATCAAAAGCCTTCAGCGCCCTGCGCGGGTGTGATGAAAAGCAGTGGGTGCGGATGCAACCAGCATCTGGTAGGGCGGGACGTCTCCAGCCCGCCGCGCCATCTTCCATCGGGCAGCCCGGAGGTCTGCCTTCCACGGAGATCCTCACCCACATTTGATCACACCCGCCCTGCCCGGGTTTCTGCTGGCTTGCGGAACAGGTAGTGGCTCACCAGCCACTCGTTGCCGCCCCGGTAGCCCCACAGCTCGGCGCATGACATGAAGAAGATCCTCCAGTAGGCGCGCCACTTTGCCGCCTGGTCCGCTCCGTAGGTTTTCTCAAGAATCGGAGTGATCGCCTTTTCATTGGAATCCATGTTTTGCAACCAGGCCTCGGAGGTCCGCTGGTAGTGGGTTCCATTCACCCGCCAGTGACGCTCGATCGAAAGGTCGTCCTGGAAATAGAGCAGAAGGTCGTCCGAAGGCATGGTTCCTCCGGAGAAAAAATAGCGGGTGATCCAGTCGGACGGGTCGCCGCCCTCGAAGTGGTAGGCGAATTCGCGGTGGGTGAAGATGTGAACGAAGAGTCTCCCTCCCGGGCGGAGCCATCCGGCGATCTTCCGCATGAGCCGCTGGTAGTTCTTCATGTGCTCGAACATCTCGACCGAGACGACGCGGTCGAATCCCTCCGCCTCCGCCTCGAACGAGTTCATGTCGGCGGTGAGGATCCGGATGTTCCCGAGGCCGCGCTTCGCCGCCTCGGCTTCGATGTGGACCTTTTGCGTCGCGGAGTTCGACACGCCGGTGATCCGGGAGTGCGGATAATGTTCCGCCATCCAAAGTGTCAGGCTTCCCCAGCCGCAGCCGAGCTCGAGCACGTCCTGGTTGTCGGCAAGCTCCGCACGACCGCAGGTGAGCTCCAGCATCGCCTCCTCCGATTCTGCAAATGTCGTGCCCTCGCCCGGCCAGTAGCCGCTGCTGTATTTCATCCGGGGTCCGAGGGTGAGGCGGAAGAACTCCGTCGGGACCTCGTAGTGCTGTTCGTTGGCATCCCCGGTCTTGATCGCGATCGGGCTCTCCTTGAGATCCCTGATGAATGCGGCCAGCGCCTCCGCCTGTTCGACCGCGCCCTCCCGCGTCTCCTCACGGATTTTTTTTGCGAGCAGATTGCGGATGCCGATCCGGATTGCGGCATCGGGGAGGAGGTTGCGGGCGAGGAGGTCGTCGAGCGAGATCATGATGTTTTTGGAAACCAGGGGATGAACGCGCTCGTCCGCCGCTGGTAGTCCCGGTAGGCGTCGCCGCGGGATTTGAGCGAATGAGCCTCGGAGGGCGGGATGCCGGTCACGCAGGTGAGAAAATACAGCATCAGCAGCGGACTCAACGCGCCGGTCCATCCCCATGGGGACCCGAGTGCGAAGACGAAATACGCGACCCAGACCAGCCATTCGAAAAAGTAGTTCGGATGACGCGAATATTTCCAAAGCCCGAACTCGCAAACCCTGCCCCGGTTGGCGGGCTGCGCACGGAAGAACGCAAGCTGCGCATCGGCCACGGATTCGCCTCCGAGCGCGACGAGCCAGACGAGCACTCCGGCCAGCTCAAAGGCCCCGATCGTCCCGTCCGGATCGGCGCACGCAAGGGCGACCGGAAGGCTCAGCAGCGCGATCAGAACCGCTTGGAGCTGGAAAAATCCGAAGAACATCAGCCAGGTGTGTTTGGGAAACTGGATCCTGAGCTCCGCATATCTGGGATCCTCCTCCGGATGGTGAGCCATCACCCTTTTGTAGAGATGAGTTCCCAAGCGGACGCTCCAGGCGCAGACCATCGCCGCGATCAGGCCGTTCCTCAGAGGATGACCGCTCCCGAAAATCCCGCAGAAGACCGCCACCGGCGCGAATCCGAACGACCACCAGATGTCCACGATCCCGGCATTGTCCATCCGCTTCGCGAAAACCCAGACCGCGACCATCATCGCCATCGCAATCGCCGCGGACCCGCACAACAGAAATAATGTTGTCATCCGGATCTATACGAACCAGCCGCTCACGGGGTGATGGAAAATTTTCCGCTCCCGACCCGGACCGCGGGCGAGATGTCGGGCGGAGTTGCATTTTGCTCGGCAGTCCCCACCCACGACCGCTTTTGATACCCCTCGCTGGCGGGATAAATCAGGTCGTTCCAACCGTCCGGCCAGGTGCACAGAGCCCCGTCCTTGGTCAGCTCCCACTTGCCCTCCGTTCCTCCTGAGATCGTGCTGAACGCGCGTCCCGAGGACTGCAGGGCGACATACAGATACTCCCCGTCCGGTTCCTTGTTCAGCTGCCAGATCCCGGCGAAGCTGTCGCCATCCAGCTTCCGCGCCGGTGCCTCGTTTTTCCATTTTCCCGTGAGGTCCGCACCGGGCTCAAACCCGCGGTGGAGGAATCCCGTGCCCTGCGCCACAATGACATCTGTCCAGCCGTCCTGAAAAAATATCAGGAGCCGCCCCCCGTCGGTGCGCCAGAATCCCCGCTCCCCACGGACCCCGTTGGTTCCCTTCACCCAGGTGCTGACCGCCTGGCCATCCGGAAACACCACGATCTCAAATTCCTGCCCCTGCTCGTCCGCTGCAACCCAGGTGCCGGGAAATACACCGGGGTCCACCGTCACAGCTGGCGGCACCGGGGTTTGTTTCTCCTCCACCGGAGGCTGGGGAGTCGGCGCAGATGCCGAAGGAGCCGGACGCGAACATCCGGAAAGAAGAAGTGCCGCAAGGAGGAGAGTGGGCGCAAATTTCATCCGGGGGAGATTCTCCGCGCCCGCAACGCGGGGCGCAACCCCTTTCTGAAGAGCAGAGTCAAGCGGGTCGAATTTCAGCCCGCTGTGAAAATCATATAAACCCCGCCGAGGATGACCAGGATGCCGCAGAGGAACTTCACGACGGCTATGCCCCGGGACCTTTCGTTCCAGTTCAAAAAGTGTTGAACGAGCTCAGTTGACGTTCCCGCGGCGACGATGACCGCGCAATGCCCGATCCCATAAGCGAGCAGGAGAATCGCGCCATAGAAAATGCTGGTCGAGCCGACTTTGAACGCCACAGCCAGCACGGGGGCCATATAGGCGAACGTGCAGGGGCCGAGCGCGATTCCGAATACCAGACCAAGGACGAATGCCGCAACGAGGCCCCTGCGCTTCATTCCGACTTGTCCGGATCCGGACCATGGCATCGGAATGGCTCCCAGCAAGTGCAACCCGACCACAAAGAATATGACCGCCACGAAGTAGTTTCCATATGGCCCCACGTCACCCATCATGCGTCCGGCCGCCGCCGTCGCGACGCCGATAGCGGCGATAGTCACCAGAATCCCCACGGCGAAAAGTGTGGAAATCGCAAACGCCCGCCTCGCGGGGACATTTCCCTGCTCGCTGATGAATCCGACAATGAGCGGGATGCTGGCGAGATGGCAGGGGCTCAGGATGATGCTGAGCACCCCCCAGGCGAGAGCTGCTGAGATGGCCCAGCCTGGGGAGCCATCAACTGCCCGGGAAAGGGTGGTGAAGATCTGTTCCATGGCGGTCTATCGCGGACTGGCACGCAGGTCCACTCCCAGCTCCTTCCATTTTGACAGGATGTCTTCCTTGCCGAAGAAGCCCTCGTGGCGGAAAGACTCTTTCCCGTTCGCTCCATAAAAGATCTGTGTTGGTATCATCCGGACGCCGTATTCTTTGCCGGCCTCCGGGTTTTTCGAGACGTCAATGAACTCCACGGCCACCCGGCCCTCGTATTCCTTTTTGAGGTCTTCGAGGATGGGAGCCATCATTTTGCACGGCACGCATTTCGAGGCTCCGAGATCCACCAGGCGCGGCAGCCTTCCAGCACTTGAGGAATCGGCGATGTTTCCGGAAGTCCGGGCTTGTGAGGGAGCCGTTGGAATGCCGGCGCGGGAGTCCTCCCCGTTTTCCCGGGCTCCTGCGACGGCAAGAAGTGCGGCCACCACCGTGAGGATTAGCGCGGGCGCTTTGATGTTCATGTGCTGGTTTCAGTTGGTCGCTCCCAGGAGCGTCTTGAGTTCGGCATGGCCCGGGACTTTTCCCGCGACTTTCACCGTGCCATCGATTGCCAGGGCCGGAGTCACCATCACACCGAACGACATGATGGATTTGATGTCCGTGACCTTTTCGATTTCGTATGCGAGGCCGAGGTCATCGGCGGCAATTTTTGCGGCTTCCGCAAGGGCGTTGCACTTCGCGCAGCCGGTTCCGAGGATTTGGAGTTTTTTCATATGGTATTTTTCCTACATCAGCAGGTTGAAAAGGCAGCCGACAGCCATGATGCTCAGGGCCACGATGCCGAAGAATGCGGCGATGAGGCGGGGTTTGAGGACTTTGCGCAGAATGATCGCCTCGGGCAGGGAGAGGGCGATGACGGACATCATGAAAGCCAGCACGGTCCCGAGCGCGGCTCCTTTGCCAAGCAGAGCCTGCACAATGGGGATGATCCCGGCCGCGTTGGAATACATCGGCACCCCGAGAATCACCGCCAGCGGAACAGACCACCAGGCCCCCCTTCCCATGATCGATGCCATGAAGTTTTCCGGCACGAAGCCATGGATCCCCGCGCCGACGGCGATGCCAATCAAAACATACAGCCACACATGGCCCACGATTTCTTTCACGGCATCCCATCCGAGTCGGACGCGGGCGGACCAGTCCGGCGCCTCCTCGGTGGTTCCGCATCCGGTTTTGGTGTCGAACACCCACTCCTCGACGTGCTTTTCCATCCGCATCCGCCCGATCGCCCATCCGGCAACGATGGCGATGAGAAGCCCCGTGCCCAAATACAGACAGGCCACCTTCCATCCGAACATCCCGAACAGCAGCACAAGCGCGACTTCGTTCACCATCGGGGCGGAGATGAGGAATGAAAATGTGACGCCAAGCGGAACGCCTGCCGTCACGAATCCGATGAAAAGCGGCACCGCAGAACACGAGCAAAACGGAGTGACGATGCCTAGCAGGGCCGCAAGGACATGGCCAACGGACTCGCGTTCGCCGGAAAGAATTCTCCGCGTCCGTTCCGGCGTGAAAAACGACCGCGCGATCCCCACCCCGAATACAACCAGCACGAGCAGCATCAAGACCTTCGGCGATTCATAGAAAAAGAACTCCATGCTCGATGCCAGATGCGTGCCGCGCTCCATCGCCAGAATGGAGTAGGTCAGCCAGTCCGCAAACAGCGCGAGATGGCGATACACCAGCCACCAAAGCGCCACGCCGACCAGACCCGCCAGCACAGAACGGATCATGCCGGACTTTTGCCCGCCCGCCCCGGACTCACCGCCCGGCTTGGCCCAGCAACAGTCAGGCGGTTTGGGTGAGCCGGGCCCGTTGAGCGGTTTCATATTTCGTCATCATGCGAAGCAGTTCGGCAAAAAAACGGCTATTTGCAGAAGGAGGTCCTTTGAGGGTCGCGTCCCGGGTGGTCGAGGCAGTCAACGAAGCGGGACACGCATCCCAGAGTCAGGCGGTAAAACACTTGCAGACCGCGCTTTTCGTCGGCGATCACTCCCGCTTCCCGCAGCACGGAGAGATGACGGGAAACCGTGCTCCAGCCCAGCCCACAGGCTTCCACCAGCTCGCACACACACTTCTCGCCTCCCCCGCTCAACTCCCGCACAACTTGCACGCGGGCGGGATGAGCCAGCGCACGAAAGACTTGGTAGGCAGATGGCCGAGGCTTCATATGACATTTCAATATTTCGTTATTTCGCGAAAAAAGCAAGCATATGTCGTGTTGTCCGACCTGACCGGCCGTGTTTTTGCGGATTCCATTTGCATTTCAGGGCGCGCACGAAGCTTGACGTGGCGGACTTGGTTTCTGATAGCCTGCCCTGTTCATGACATCCCACGAATTGTTCGCCCGGTTTTCCGCCGGGGAGTCCACGGAGGTTCTTGCGTGGCTGCAGGAAAATGACCGGGCCGCCTACAAGACCATGGCTGGGCTTCTGGCGACGCGGCGCAAGCTGCGTCCGGTCTTTGTGGAGCGCAAGCCCCGGGAAGAGCGCAACCTCTGGATCAAGGACGCCCTGGGAAAGCCGGCCAACTCGGATCTGGCCGCGGAGATCCTGCAGGCATGGATCATGGGTGCGCACGGGCAGATGGTCTGCGATTTTCTTGATTTCCTGAAGATTCCCCACGACGGCAAGGGGCTCATCGAGACCCTTCCAGCAGAGCCGCCGGCGCAGGACGTGGAGCGTGCGGTGGAGGAATTGTTTTCCAAATTTCCGGCACCGGCGGTCCGGGCCTACCTGAACCTTTTTTCATCCATGGATATGACCGAGTGGCCGCGTCTGAAAGCCATGGTGTCAACCGATCCCCGCTTATGTCTGTCCCAGCCAACCCCGTGACCCCGTTCGGCCAGTCGCTCCACGACGCGGTCGAGACGTTCCGGTCGCTCGCCCCGCTTGAGCCGGAAATCAACGCGGCGGCCGCGATGGTGCTCGGCTGCCTCAAGGCTGGAGGGAAGCTGCTTTTCTGCGGGAACGGCGGGAGCGCGGCGGATAGCGCGCACATCGCCACGGAATTCACCTGCCGGTTTTCCGGCGACCGCCGCCCCTACCCCGGCATTGCTCTCACGGCCGACGGGGGGTTGCTGACCGCCATCGGGAACGACTACGCGTTTCAGGACATTTTTTCGCGTCAGGTCCGCGCCTATGGACGCCCGGGCGACATCCTGATCGCGCTGACGACGAGCGGAAAGTCACGGAATGTCCTTTCGGCCGTCGAGGAGGCCCGGCGTGCCGGGATGAAGACGATCGTGTTCCTCGGCAAGGGGGGAGGCTTCACAAAAGGCTCCGCCGACCTTGAGATCATCGTCCCGGGAACCGTCACCGCGCGGATCCAGGAGGCTCAGAAGTTTTTGCTCCATGTGCTCTGCGAGCTCGTCGAGCCCGGGCTGGAGAAGGAATGACTCTCTTCGCGGCATTTTCCGCGGTGTTGGGAGCGATTGTGGGATCGTTCCTCAACGCCTGCATCCACCGCATGCCGCGGGGAATCAGCCTGTCGAATCCGAAGCGCTCGTTCTGTCCGTCCTGCAACAAGCTGATCCCGTGGTATGAGAACATCCCGGTGGTGAGCTGGGTCTCGCTCTGGGGAAATTGCTCGGGCTGCGGATCGCGGATTTCGGCACGCTATGTATTTGTGGAATTGCTCACGGCGGCGTGTTTCTGGGCGCTCGCGGCGCGTTTCGGCCTGCCCCTGGCCCCGGCCTACTGGATTTTTATTTCGCTGCTCATCGCTGCCACGTTCATCGACATCGGGCACTTCATCATCCCCGATGAGATCACGCTCGGCGGCACTGCGGCCGGGTTCCTCTGCTGCCTGGTTCTGCCCGGCCTCATGGGAACGTCCTCCATCCTCGTCTCGGGGGGGCTCTCGCTCGCCGGTGCCGCGACGGGGGCGGGTCTCCTCTGGCTCGTCGTCGAGGGCGGCAAGCTAGCTTTCGGAAAAAAGAAACTCCGGTTCGAGAAGGCGGAGGAATTCTGCTGGGTCCGGGACGGCGACCGCGCCGATCTTCACATCGGCGGCGAAACCAACCGGTGGGAGGACATCTTCAACCGCGAAAGCGACCAGCTTGTCCTCAATCCCGACGGCCCGGTCGTGTGCGACGGGCGCGTGCTTCCCCCGGGGCCTCTCCGGTTTCATTACGACCGTGTGGAGGCGGGAGGCGAGAAGCTCGATCTCGACCAGCTCGACCGGATCTCCGGAAAGCTCGCCTCGGTCGTGATCCCGCGCGAGGCGATGGGATTCGGCGATGTCAAATTCCTCGCCTGCATCGGCGCCTTTCTCGGATGGCAGGCCGTCCTCTTCACGATTTTCTCCTCCTCGATCATCGGCTGCCTCTTCGGCGTGACCGGCATCCTCATCGCGAGGGACAAGGCGAAAGCCATCCTCCCCTACGGCCCCTACCTTGCCCTCGGGGCCGCGATCTGGCTCTTCGGCGGAAAAGAACTCACAGACTGGTATTTTTCGCAATTCCACGGAGGATTCGCCCGTTGAACACGCCATCCTCCATTCTGCATTTTTCATTTTTCCATTTCTCTTAGATGTCCAAGAAAAAAATCCCGTTTTTCCAGTTGCTGCCCGCTTTCTGGGCTCCCTACCTGCGGCTTGCCCAATACCTGAAGCCCTACCGGAAGCGCTTCGCCATGGGGCTCGTTTTTGGGGTTCTCGCAGGCGTTCTCAACGGCGTCATCCCGCTGGTCATCAAAAAGGCGGGAGAGGTGATCATGCCGGCCGGGCAGGCGCTCAATCCGACCGATCTCATGAAGTCCGGGACCGACACGGGGCCCGGCATCGAGAGTGTGTTTTGGATCAGCATGCTGATTCCTGCGGTCATGGTGACGCGCGGGATCTTTTCCTACCTGAACTCCTACTGCCTCGCCTGGGTGAGCCTCCGCATGCTCCGGGACATCCGCACCCAGCTCTTTTCCCACCTGATTTCCCAGTCGCTTGGCTTCTTCAACCGTTCGAAGGCCGGCAAGCTCATCTCCCGCGTCATGAACGACACCCGCATGGCCCAGAACGCCCTGACCTCGATTTCCGGCGACATCATCAAGGACCCGATCGCCGTGATCACCGGAGTCGCCGTCCTCGTCTCGATGGACTGGAAATTCAGCCTCTCGACGCTTGTCCTCTTTCCGATCTGCATCGTCCCGGTCGTCATCTTCGGCAAAAAAGTCCGGCAGGCCGGGCGGGCGGAGGAGAACGAGGCCGGCCAGATGTCGGTCATCCTTCAGGAGACGTTCGCCGGCATCCGCGTCATCAAGTCGTTCGCGCGGGAGGATTACCAGAGCGCGCAATTTTCCGAGTCGAGCGAAATCCAGTGCCGGAACAGCCTGCGCGTGCGGAAGAGCACCGACATCGTGCAGCCGCTCATCGAGTCGGTGTCGGCCTTCGGCGTCGTCCTGGCCATGCTCTACGTGTATTTCTTCCACATCAGCTTCATGAAATTCGCCGCCCTCTGCGCGGGAATTTTCCTGCTCTACAACCCGGTGAAGTCGCTGAGCAAAATCCCGATGCTCATGCAGAAGTGCATGGCTTCGGCAACGAACATCTTCGACCTGCTGAAGATGCAGTCCGACATCCAGGACAAGCCGGATGCGGTCGTCCTGAGCCGGTGCACCGGACGGATCGAGTTCGAGTGCATGAGCTTTTCCTACGGCGTGGACAAGGCCGCCGTCGAGGACATCACGCTCACGGTCGAGCCCGGAAAAAAATACGCGCTGGTCGGCTCCAGCGGCGCCGGAAAGAGCACCCTGCTCTCGCTCGTCCTTCGCTTCTACGATCCCCAAAAAGGCCTCATCCGGGTGGACGGGCACGACATCCGCGACGTCGCCCAGAGGTCACTCCGCGAGCAGATCGGCGTCGTCACGCAGGAGACGTTCCTTTTCCACGACACGATCTACGAGAACATCCGGTATGGCCGGCTTGACGCCACGCGTGAGCAGATCATCGCCGCTTCGCAATCCGCCTACGCACACGACTTCATCCTCGCCCAGCCGGACGGATACGAGACGGTAGTCGGGGACAAGGGATGCCTTCTCTCGGGCGGGCAGCAGCAGCGGCTCGCCATTGCCCGCGCCCTTCTCAAGAACGCTCCGGTCCTGCTCCTCGACGAGGCCACCTCCGCTCTCGATTCCGAATCCGAGCGCATGATCCAGGCCGCCCTCGAACGCCTCTCCGAGGGCCGCACCGTCATCGCCATCGCCCACCGGCTCTCCACGATCCTCAAATCCGACTGCATCGTCGTCATGGATCACGGGCGGATCGTCGCCACCGGCACGCACCACCAGCTCCTTGAAAGCTCGGTCCTCTACCGTAATCTCTACGAGCTCCAGTTCCACCACCACGAGGCACCGGTGTAACCCGGTTCCGGGCGGGCTGGTTTTGAGTGGGGAAAGGCTGCTCCCGCTTGAAGGCAGCTGGAGGCGGGAGGGCGGATGCATGCGGTTGACTTGAGCCGCTGTCGCTCTAGTGTGGTCGCTCGATGAATTCTCAGCGCCGACATGTCCTTTTTGTCTGCACCGGCAACATCTGCCGCAGTCCGATGGCCGAGGGGCTTTTCCGCAAAATGACCGAGGGGGTCAAAGGGATCACCGTGGCATCCGCCGGTCTCAGCGCTGCCTCCGGACAGCCTCCGAGCACCGATGCCGTGCGGGTGCTCGCGGCCGACGGGATCGACATCTCGAAATTCCGCAGCCAGCCGGTCACCGAGGAATTGCTGGACCGCGCGACGCACATCTTCGTGATGACCCGCGACCACCTGCGGATCCTGGACCTGTTTTTTCCCGAGGCCATGGACAAGGCAGCCCTCGTTCTCGGCGACGAGCCGGGGAGCCCGGACGTGCCGGATCCGATCGGCCAGGGCCGGTCGGTTTACGAAAAATGCAAGGACACGATTGCCCGCGCCCTCCCATCCCTATTACAAAAGATCAACGCATCACCCATGACGACACCATCCACCGAATTCCCCGCCCTCGCCGCGACGGATCCACAGATCGCAGAAGCCATCGCCCATGAGCACGGGCGGCAGTTCGAACACATCGAGCTCATCGCCTCCGAGAATTTCACCAGCCGCGCGGTGATGGAGGCCCAGGGCTCCTGCCTCACGAACAAATACGCGGAGGGCTACCCCGGACGTCGCTGGTATGGAGGCTGCGAATTTGTGGATGTCGTGGAAACACTCGCGATCGGGCGGGCGAAAGAACTTTTTGGCGCCGACCATGTCAACGTCCAGCCGCACAGCGGGAGCCAGGCCAACATGGCGGTCTATTTCAGCGTCCTCACGCCGGGCGACCGGATCCTGACCATGGACCTCGCCCACGGTGGCCACCTCACCCATGGCCACAAGGCGAATTTTTCGGGAAAACTTTACGAGGTCCACCACTACGGGGTGAGCCAGGAAACCGAGATGATCGACTACGACGCCCTCGAGCGTCAGGCGGCGGAGGTCAAGCCGAAGATGATCACGGCCGGGGCTTCCGCCTATCCCAGGACAATTGATTTCGCCCGGATGCGGTCGATCGCGGATTCTGTCGGCGCATACCTCTTTGTTGACATGGCCCATATCGCCGGTCTCGTGGCGGGCGGGGCGCATCCCTCGCCGGTGCCTCACGCGCATTTCGTCACCACCACCACACACAAGAGTTTGCGTGGCCCGAGGGCCGGGCTGATCCTCTGCAAGGAGGAGTTTGCGAAGAAGGTGGATTCCCAGACTTTCCCGGGAGTGCAGGGAGGACCGCTCATGCATGTCATCGCGGCGAAAGCCGTCTGCCTGCTCGAGGCACTCAAGCCGGAGTTCAAAGATTATTCCAGGCAGGTCGTCAGCAACGCAAAGGCGCTCTCCGCCCAGCTCGGCCGGCTCGGCTACCGGATCGTCTCCGGCGGCACCGACAACCATGTGATGCTTGTGGATCTTCGCCCGCGTGGAATCAACGGGGTCGAAGCCCAGACGACCCTCGACAAGGCGGCGATCACCGTGAACAAGAATGCCATCCCGTTCGACACCGAGCCGATCAGCAAAACCGGCGGCATCCGGGTCGGCACCCCGGCGATGACGACGCGCGGGCTCGGCGAGGAAGATATGATGCAGGTGGCGGATTTCATTCACTCGGCACTCGAGGTCCGGAACGACGATGCCGCGCTCGCTGCGCTGAGAAAAAAAGTCACCGCCTTCACCGCGAAGTTTCCCCTGCCCTGAGAAACGTGGAAGCGATCCTCTTCGATCTCGACGACACGCTGATCGTGGACGAGGAGATCTCGAAATCCGCCATGGAGGAGACAGCGAGGCTCGCTGCGAAACTTCATGGCGCCGACTCCGGCCGGTTCGTGATCGATGCCAGGCGGATTTCGCAGGCCCTCTGGCTCGCCAACCCGGTTCTCGACTATTGTAACAACATCGGGATCACGGCCGAAGAGTGCCTGTGGGGGGAATTCGCGGGCCCATCCTCCGATCTCACCGCGCTGCGTGTCTGGTCCATGGATTTCCGGACCGCTCTTTTCGATGCGGCTCTCCGTGAGCAGGGCCTTCCCGGGAACGATGGATTTCTCGCCGTGCATTTTGCAGACTCCCGGCGCAAGCTTCAGCGTCTCATGCCGGATGCCAGGGAAACCCTGGCCCGCCTCAAGCCCTCTTTCAGGATCGGACTCCTGACCAATGGAGCCCCGGATCTCCAGCGCGAAAAAATCGCCGCCTCTGGCCTTGCTCCGTTTTTTGATGCGGTGGCAATTTCAGGCGAACATGGAGTCGGCAAGCCGGGACCGGAGATCTTCCGCATCCTCCTCGATTCGCTGGGAGTGACTGCCGGCGGGGCGGCCATGGTCGGCAACAGCCTCGCCCGCGACATCGCTGGCGCGAAAAGGGCGGGAATTGCCCTCGCCATCTGGCTCAAGGTCCCCGGTTCGGAGGAATACGCCGAAGTGACCCCCAACCACACGATCACCGGTCTTCACGAACTGCCCGCCTTGTTGTCCTCACCGAATCTTTAATGCGGCCGCATCAATAATTTGTCGAAATGGGGGGAAGATCCCTTGGGCAAATGCTTCAAAATGCCGCTGAACAGGCATATTTTCCTTCCCGCTAGAAATTTCTTTTCCCGATTATTGATGCGGCCGCATCAATAATCGGTTGAGTGGATGCGGCGGCTTGCGTGGCGTGCGGAGCGCTGATAGACAGGCCGGAATGTTGAGAGTCCGAGCATTCCAGGGGCTGAGCCCGAAACCCGAGTTGGCGGCCGACGTGGCCTGCGTGCCGTATGATGTGGTGAACCGCGAGGAGGCGGCGGCGCTGACCGCCGGCAATCCGAACAGCCTGATGCATGTCGATCGCGCGGAGATCGGTCTTCCGCCGGAAACCGACCCGTATTCGGACATCGTGTATGCGACTGCGAAAAGCAATCTGGATGCGCTGGTCGCTTCAGGCGCGCTGGTGCGCGAAGCTTCGCCGGTAATCTATCTCTATCGCCAGCAAATGGGGGAGCACATCCAGACCGGTGTTGCGGCGGTTTGTCACATCGAGGACTACGAAAACGACATCATCCGCAAGCACGAAAAGACACGGAAGGACAAGGAGGACGACCGGACGCGGCTGATCGGGACGCTGGGTGCGGATACCGGCCCGGTTTTTCTGACCTACCGCGGGCGTCCGGAAATCGACGCCCTGGTGGCGGCGGAAACCGCGCTGCCTCCGGTTGTGGATTTTGTGGCACCCGACGGGATCCGGCATTCCCTCTGGCGGATGAGCGGGAGCGGTTCGCTTTCGAGGGAGTTTTCCAAAGTCCCGCTCGCCTATGTGGCCGACGGTCATCATCGTAGCGCAAGCGCCGCGCGGGTCGGACGCGAACGGCGGGCGGCGAACCCGAACCACGACGGAACGGAAGAATACAACTGGTTCCTCTGCGTCCTCTTCCCTGCCGACCAGCTGAAAATTCTTCCTTACAACCGGGTGGTGAATGATCTCAACGGGCTCACCCCGGAGGAGTTTCTGGCAAAAGTCCGCGAAGTTTTCGACGTCAACGAATCCGCTCCCGCATCACCTGCCTCTCCCGGCCAGGTCAGCATGTTTTTTCAAGGCCGCTGGATCGGGCTTTCCTGGAAAGCGGATGCGGACGCCGATCCGGTCTCGCGCCTCGATGTCAGCGTTCTCCAGGACCGCCTGCTGTCGCCGGTGCTCGGCATCGACGATCCACGCACCAGCAAGCGCATCGATTTTGTGGGGGGAATCCGCGGGACGAAGGAACTTGAGGAGCGTGTCACGAGCGGCCGGGCTGCCGTGGCGTTCTCGATGTATCCCGTCACTGTGGATCAGCTCATGGACATCGCGGATGCGGGACAGATCATGCCGCCCAAGAGCACGTGGTTCGAGCCGAAGCTCCGCTCCGGGCTCTTCATCCACACGTTCTAGATTTCTTCCGCCTCGCGAAGGATATTATCGCGCTGTTGCGGGCTGACCTCCTTCAGGCTGACCACTTGAAGCCGGTGCAGGCCGTCCGGATCGCGATACCCGAAATGGAACCGACAGTCGGCCACGGCGTCGGCAATCGCGTCGGCATCCAAGTTTTCGCGGGCCCCTTCAAACCCGACCTTGATCGAAGAAAAATCCGGGTTGAAAAAGCCCGTCACGAGTGAACCGAACATCATCACCTTGCGGGCTCCATACCGGTCCTTGAGATACTTTGCGACCCTGCCGGCCAAGCGTCTGGCATAGGCGTGATGCATGTGCTCTTGAATTTCCATACGTTTGTAACCTCCTGACGTATGAGAAGCATAAAGCAGGCCAATTTATTTCAGGCATGTCAGGGGTATTCGATCATCTTCGCCCGGGCTGAGCTGAATAACCAGGCCGCACCCACAAAGAGTCCCGTGAGCCCAACCGCCGCGACGGGGTGATTCAGGATGAGGAATATCAGATTTTCGAAGGAACGTTCTTGATTGGCAAACATCAGCAATATGGGACTGACGATTCCACCAATAAAGACCGTGTAAAAAATCCACCGTTTGAACTTGAACCGACTGATTGCAAACACAAAACCCTGCCCGAATGCGGTGAACAAGACAGAGACGAGCGCCAGAGTTCCGGCAATGGCAAGCCGCCCGGTTGGAGAAGTAATGACCTCAGTGGTTTTTGTGGTTTTTGCGACGAAGGCACCTGGCAGGCTTTGCAAATACATGGCTCCGGAACCCGGAGACTTGAGCGGAATTTCGATCGATATGGATGGTCTCCATGCCGCCAGAGCGAGCAGAACCAGCACCGGAATCAGGGCAAGGATCCAGTAGAACACGACCCGTGAGCGGAAGATCACCGGCCGGTCCACAGCGCGGGTCAGAAGGAATTCCGCGGAAAACCCTTGTGCCATCGGGTGTGTTTGCGGGGTTGTGCCCTGCATGCCGACAAACAGTTCCGGGATGAATACCGTGGCAGCGAACAATATGGGAGTGATCCACATCATATTGGACCCAAGAAGGGCGATGGTGAGATTTCCCCAATTGTTCCCAGCCCCCCAAAAATGAATGATGGGCTGCATGCCAAATGCAATCGGGAAGACCCATATCCACGGGGAGGCGCAGGCATGGAATCGCAGGAGGGCAAAAAATTGCGGGAGTGGTTTCATCGGGAGTTTCTGGTGAGTTCAATGAACAGGTCTTCGAGCGAAAGCGGGTTTTCCTCGATCTGGCAGCCAAGGCGTTTGGCGAGCTGTGCAGCGGCATCGGGACCGTCCAGTCGAAGAATGGCGAGGAGTTCGTTGCGGTCCTGTCGCAGACGAATCGCTCTCGGAATTTCCTTGGGCAGAGGACCCGAAAAACCAAAGAGCCGAAGCTGGCGGATGGATTCCTTGAGGTCATCCAACGGCTCATCCACAACGAGCACGCCGTCGGAGAGAATCCCGACCCGGTCGGCAACCCGCTCGACATCGCTGAGGATGTGGGTCGAGAAAAGAACGGAGCTTTTTCCGTCCCGGATCAGCTCCAGGATCTGATCAAGAAACTCCCGGCGCGCCACCACATCAAGGTTCGCGGCCGGTTCGTCGAGCAGCAACACATCCGGGCGCGGGGCCAGTGCCAGGACAAACGCAAGCAGGCGTTGCTGTCCGAGCGAAAGCTTGTGAACCCGGCTGCGCAGGGGAATCTGGAATCGGCCAAGCAATCCGTCGCACAAGGAATGATCCCAGGCCGGATACAACTGAGCGCAAAACCGGACAAGTTTCGACACCCGGAACATCGGAGGAAGCGATTGCTTCTCGGAGAGGTATCCCATGCGCTGCCGCTCGCCGGCACCGAATGTCCACGGGTTGCCATCCAGCACCCGCACGGATCCCGAATCCGGACGGGTCAAGCCCGCAAGAGTCTTGAGAGCCGTGGTTTTCCCCGAGCCATTGCGTCCGAGGAAACCGTAAATGCTCCCCTTGGGCACCCGGAGATCCAGTCCGCGCAGCACGGGCGGACCTCCGTATCCCCGCGTCAACTTCTCCACAACAATCGCCTCTGTGTTCATAGTTTTTCTCCTGATTTGATGGATTCAAAAGTCGTCGCAACGAGACGCTGGAGTTCCTCTTCGCCGATCCCGAGATGGATCGCCTCCGCCACAAGTTGCCGGAGCGCCGGTTCGATCTCGGCCCGGCGGGACGCGGCGGACATCTTCCTTGTCACACCAGCCACGAAGGTTCCCTGCCCTCTCCTGGTCTCCACGAGACCCTCGGCCTCAAGAAATTGATAGACCTTCGCGGCAGTCAGGGGATTGATCCCCACCATCGCCGAAAGCTCGCGAACCGAAGGCAGTTGTTCCCCGCGAGCCAACTGTCCACTCAGGATCCGCTCCCGCACCTGCTGCAGCACCTGCCGGTAAACCGGCACGCCGCTCGAAGGATGCAGGGAGATGAACATGTCTTAGTGTTGTATATATGTAATACAGTTTGGCAAGAAAAAATTCAGGTCTCTTTGGATTGTTCCACAGCGGATCAGTTCCGGTTTATGACGAGGCAGCGGGGTTCGGTCATTTCCTCCATCGCGTAGCGGATGCCCTCGCGGCCGAATCCGCTTTCCTTGACTCCGCCGTAGGGCATGTTTTCGACGCGGAAGGTGGGAACCTGGTTGATCATGACTCCGCCGACTTCGAGTTCCTCAAATGCTGACAGAGCCTTGCGCAGGTCGCTGGTGAAGACCCCGGCCTGGAGTCCGAATGCCGAATTGTTGACCATGGCAAGCGCCTCGGGGAACGTGTTGTAGGATTGCAGGACTGCCAGCGGGGCGAAGGCTTCCTCGCAGGATGCCGGGCAGTCGGCGGGAACGTTTTCCAAAAGGACCGGTCCAAGCAGCGAGTCGCCTTCAACAGTCAGCGGGGTCAGGAGACGGGCCCCCCGGCGCTCCGCATCGCGGATCCAGCCGAGGACTTTCTCGCGTGCGGCCGCATCGATCATCGGACCGACGACCGTGGTTTTTTCCAAGGGGTCCCCTGCCCGGATGTGGTCCGTGACGTGGGAAATCAGAGTGTTGCGGAATGTATCATAAATGGAGGCGTGCACGAGGATGCGCTGCACGCTGATGCACGACTGGCCCGCATATCCGAAGGCGGCCGCGGCGATTTTGGGAATGGCGGTCTTCCAATCGCAGTCAGGTTCGACGACAACCGCGGCATTGCCGCCGAGCTCGAGGGCAACCTTTTTCCGGGCCGCGGCCGCCTTGATCCGCCAGCCGACTGCGGCGCTGCCGGTGAAGCTGACCATCTTGATCCGCGGATCGGTGAGGAGCGGGGGGATGTGCTCATGGTTGAAGGGGACGATGTTGACCTGTCCGGGAGGGACGCCTGCGGCATCGAGGACCTCCGCGAGCAGGAGGCTGGTGAGAGGAGTTTTCAGGGCCGGCTTGAGAACCATCGTGTTGCCGGTGGCCAGGCAGGGAGCCACTTTATGGGCGACGAGATTCAGCGGGAAATTGAAAGGAGTGATGCCGAGGATCACCCCGATCGGGAAGCGCTTCACGAGCCCAAAGTGGCCGGCTCCCGGCGAGCTGGCATCCACCGCAATCCCATGCCCATCGTCCGCCAGCGCGAGCGCGGCGGCGAAGCGGAATGTGAGGCGCGCACGTTCGGTTTCCGCCTCGGCGAAGGTCACCGGCTTCCCCGACTCCGCGACGATCGTGGAAACAAAGTCCGCCCTGCGTTCCGCGATGAGACGGCAGATGTTTTCCAGCACGACCGCACGGGAATCCGCGGAGGTTTTCCGGGAAGTTCCAAACGTGGCGTGGGCGGAGGCCACCGCAGCTTCCACCTGCCCGGCATCGGCGAGGCAGACATCAGCGAGATGAGCCCCGGTCCACGGGTTGCGCACGGCGTGGCTTGCTGTTGAAACAACATGTCCCCCGCCGAGATAGAATGGTTTGGGCTTCATATCGTCACGTCCTTCGTGCTGACCCAGGGTAGTCCGGGGCCCGCGGTCTGGCAAGCTGGCCCTTGTCCCCTCAACGGTGGTGCAATAATATTTTCCCTTCGCGTATCGTTTACAGGAAGGTTGAATGGAGACCATGACACCAGGGAGTCTGACAATGCACGGAGGAGAGGTTTCTTGACGTCGGAATCTCTTGTCCTCTCCTGGCGGTTCGAGCCGGTGCCTGTCGTTGGACTGACGCTTGCGGCGCTCGTTTACATCCGCGGCTGGCGGCGCTTGCGCGGACAGTTGCCCTCGCGGTTTCCGGTGGAGCGGCTGTTCTCGTATCTGGCCGGTCTGGGCGTGGTTTTTTTCGCGCTGGCGTCGCCGCTCGATGCATTCGCCGGGTGGCTTCTCATCGTCCACATGGCGCAGCACCTGTTGCTGACGATGGTGGCCCCCCCGCTGATCCTGCTGGGATTTCCGATGCTGCCACTGCTGACAGGCCTGCCAAGGCCGTTCGTTCGGGACGGGCTGGGGCCTTTTTTCACCTCGCCGTCGTTGCACCGCCTCGGGCGTTTCCTCGTGCATCCGTTTTTCGCGGGTCCCCTCTTTATCATATCCAACCTGGCCTGGCATATTCCGGCGGCATACGAACTGGCCTTGAGTTCGCAGGGATGGCATCAGTTCGAGCACGCCTGTTTTCTGGGGACCGCGCTGTTGTTCTGGTGGCCGGTGGTCCAGCCGTGGCCGTCGCGGCCCGCGCTCCCGAGGTGGGCGATGATTCCGTATCTGCTTGCGGCGGATCTCCAAAACACCGCGCTCTCCGCGTTTCTTTCATTTTGTGGACGGGTCGTTTATCCCACCTATGCATCGGCGCCGAGGGTTTCCGGGCTTTCCGCGCTGGACGATCAGGCCGGTGCCGGGGCGTTCATGTGGGTGTCGGGTTCGA
This sequence comes from uncultured Chthoniobacter sp., assembly GCA_964431635.1. Lineage (GTDB taxonomy): Bacteria > Verrucomicrobiota > Verrucomicrobiia > Chthoniobacterales > Terrimicrobiaceae > QYQL01. The sequence continues at coordinate 47,971 of CAYSKK010000018.1, forward strand.
TGGCATTTCTTGTTCCGGCGGGGTTCATTGCACTCAGATATCTTTCACTGCAACGTCAGGGCGCAGTCCGCGAGCGGCCGGTCCGGCAAGCGCGCATCGAGGCCCGCCGGAGGTTCGACCTCCTGCTGGTTCCGGTGATCGGCCGGGTGATGCGCTGGAAGCTTTTCCGGCCGCTCCTGCAATTGACCGTCCTCCTTCTTGCGGTGGCGGTCATGCTGGACGGATTGCTCGGGCCCCAGGTGAGTCCGATGAATCTGGCGGGAGTGCTGCCGTGGGTGCATTGGGGAGCGTTGTCGGCCATTGCACTTCTTGCCATGGGAAATCTGTTTTGCATGGCGTGTCCGTTCACGTTTGCCCGCGACCTCGGGAGGAGGATATTTCCATCAGCCCGCACCTGGCCGCGTGCGTTCCGCTCCAAGTGGCTGGCCGTCGGCGTGCTGGCGGGATTTTTTTGGTCCTACGAGTTCTTCAACCTCTGGAGCAGCCCCTGGTGGACGGCCTGGATCATCATCTTTTATTTTGCGGGAGCGGTTCTGGTGGACGGCATTTTCAAGAACGCGAGTTTCTGCAAATACGTGTGCCCGATCGGCCAGTTCAACTTCATCGCGTCGCTGGTTTCGCCGCTGGAGGTCCGCGTTCGCGAAGCCGGAGTCTGCGCGACGTGTAAAACGCACGACTGCCTCCGTGGGAACAGCTCCCAGCGCGGATGCGAGCTCGAGCTTTTTCAGCCGACAAAATCCGGCAACATGGACTGCACATTCTGTCTTGATTGCGTGAAGGCCTGCCCGCACGACAACGTCGGGATCCTGGCTGCCGCCCCGGGCCGCGACCTTGTCGCCGACCCCCGCCGGTCGTCCGTTGGCCGGTTTGCACAACGTCCCGACATGGCGGCGCTCGTGCTCGTCTTTGTCTTCGCCGCATTTGTCAATGCAGCCACGATGGTGACTCCGGTGAGGGATTTGCAGGAAAGCGTCGCCCGTGTTTTGGGATCCCATGCTGCCGGGTTCGCCTGGGGGATTGTTTATGTATTGGCAGTCGTAATCCTCCCCGTTTCGCTTGCGTGGGTTTGCGGGCGGCTTTCGGGACTGGCAGACGGGAGCCATGTCCGCGGGATCACCAACGGGTTCCCGATTGCGCTCGCTCCCCTGGGATTTGCCATGTGGCTTTCGCATGTGGCCTCCCATATTTTTTCCGGAATTCTTTCGCCCTGGCCGATCGTTGTGAGGATCGTCCGCGATTTCGGACTGACTCCGGCCGCGCCGGATTGGAATGTCCCCACATTCGCCTTTGACGGGCTCACTGGGCTCCAGTTGCTTTTCCTGGATGCCGGCCTGCTCTTTTCCCTCTGGATTCTGTGGAGAAAATCCCGGGGCATCTCCGTGCGGGCGTTCCCGTTTTTTTTCCCATGGGCACTGCTTGCAATCGCGCTTTATGCGGCCGGGGTCTGGCTGGCATTCCAGCCGGTCGATTTGCGCGGAACGATTGTCATGCCATGAGAGCGTTGTTCACGGCCATCCTGATTCTGTTGACTCCGCTCTGTTTGTTTGCGGATGGAGGCGTGGCGGTCGGGCAGTTTGAAAAGGACTCCCTGCGCGTCACGGTGTTTGCCACGCCAGTGCCCGTCCGTGCAGGTCCGCTTGATGTCACCGTGCTTGTTCAGGAGATTCCCTCCAACCGACCGGTGGCCGATGCCACGATCGGATTTTCCCTGCAAAAGGTGAGCGCTCCCTCACCCGATCAGGTGCGCCTGCCGGCGTGGTGCTCGTCGTCTCCACCCGGAAGCTGGATTGCTGCATCAAACGTCCACTCGGCCAACAGGCTTCTGAGCGGTGCCTACCTGCCTCTCCCGGAATCCGGGCGCTGGCAACTGACGCTTCGCGTTACGCACGGGACGTCCGATTTTACCGAAAGCCTCCTGCTGGACGTCGCTCCGCCTCCAAATCTCCTTGCCGTCTGGTGGCCGCTGATTGCGCTGGTCCCGCTGGCCGTGGCGGTTTACGCGTGGCGCGCCATTCTGGTTCGCCGCAGAGCGATACGCCGTCGGGCTTAATCCACTGCCAATCGTTTCGCCAGGAGAGTTTCGAGGTGTTCCCGAAGCGCAGGAGATTGAATTTTCTCAAGCAGCGAGGCAAAAAATCCTTTGACGATGAGCCGGCGTCCCGCGTCGCGGCTGATTCCGCGGGCCTGCATGTAGAAAAGCTCCTCCTCGCTGACCGGGCCGTTCGTTGCGCCGTGCGAGCAGCGGACCTCGTCATTGAGAATTTCGAGGCCGGGCATCGAATTCGGGTCGGCCTCGTCGCTGAGGATGAGGTTGCGGACCTTTTGGTAGGCATCCGTTCCTTTTGCACCGGGCTGAACCTTGATCAGGCCGGCAAAAATGGTGCGGGCGGTATCGTCCAGCGAATTCAGGTAGAGCAGGTCGCTGGTGGCGTCCGGGGCGACATGGTCCTGAAGCGTCCGCTGGTCGATCTCCCTCTTTCCCTCGACGGGATTGATCGAATACATTTCGCTCCGGCCGCGCTCCCCGACGAGCCGGCTGAGGCTCTCGCCGCGGACGAACCCTCCGCCGAAGTTGGCTGTGAGAGCGGTGCAGGTCGCATCGCTTTCCACGATCGTCGAATTCAGGTGGAATGCGAGTGAGTCGCGGGACCAATCCTGCACGGCGACGTAGGTGAGCCTTGCGCCCGGTCCGAGGTGAAGGTCGTTGACCCCGCAGGCGAAAGCCCTTTTTCCGTCGGCGCTCTGGAAGCGGTCCACCACGGTGACGCGGCTGTTTTCGCCGCAGATGACAAGCGTGTGGGGAAAGACCGATGCGAGCGCGCCTTCGACCCAGTGGAAAATCTCGATCGGGAGTTCCACCTCGGTATTCGGAGGAACGTAGAGGAACGCTCCGGTCGAAACGCGGGCCCTGTGCAGCGCGGCAAACTTGTGCGAACCGAGTTCCACCGGCTGCGCCATGAAATACTTTTTGAACAGCGCCTCGTGGTCCCGCGTGGCGGCATCCAGCGTCGTGAGGACGACTCCTTCCGGAAGCGCCGACCTCTCCTCGTGAAGGAGGGAGTTGTTGCCGAAGACAAGACGGGCGGAAACCTTTTTGAGCCCGCTTGAGGCGACGATGATCCGGCCCTCGTTCGTGACGGGAGTTGCTGGAACGAACTCAGAAAGATCGAGGGCACCGATGCTGGCAAATCTCCATGACTCGTCCTTGCGCACCGGCGCGGGGGTCGTCTCGTAGTCGCGGAGCGCGGCCTCCCGGTCGAACCAATCCGGCCATGCCGACGTCTCCAGATCCTTTTCCATAAATGTTGTGCTCATGTTCGCAGAAATTCCGGCCGGAGGTCAACCGACCGATCCCTCCATTTCGAGGTCGATGAGGCGCTTGAGCTCGACCGAGTATTCCATCGGGAACTGCTGGACGAGGTCGTTTACGAATCCATTGACCGCAAGGCTCATTGCGGCGGCCTTCGGGATCCCGCGCTGCTGCATGTAGAAGATCTGCTCGGCGCTGATCTTGCTCACCGAGGCCTCGTGCTGGCAGGCGTTTTCCTTCCCGCGCACGGTGATGGCCGGATAGGTGTCCGTGCGGCTCTCGGTGTTGATGAGGAGGGCGTCGCACTCGGTGTTGTTCTTGCAGCCCTTGAGGTGGCGACCGACCTGGACGAGCCCGCGGTAGGTGGCGCGTCCTTTGCCGAGGCTGATGCTCTTGGAGACGATGTTGCTCGTCGTGTCATCGGCCGCATGGACCATCTTGGCTCCGGTATCCTGGTGCTGCCCGTCGCCCGCGAGGGCGATGGAGATGACCTCGCCGCGGGCCTTGCGGCCCTTCATGATCACGCCCGGATATTTCATCGTCAGGCGCGAGCCGATGTTGCAGTCGATCCATTTGATTTCGGCCTCCTCGTGCGCCAGCCCGCGCTTGGTGACGAGGTTGAAGACGTTCGGCGACCAGTTCTGGACCGTGATGTATTGGATCTTCGCGCCCTTCATGGCCACGAGCTCGACGACCGCGCTGTGGAGCGTCGAGGTCTCGAATTTCGGGGCGGTGCAGCCCTCCATATACATGACCTCGCTCCCCTCGTCCGCGATGATCAGCGTCCTTTCGAACTGCCCGAAGTTCTCCGCGTTGATCCGGAAATATGCCTGGAGCGGGTGCTTCACCTTCACTCCCGGCGGGATGTAAATGAACGATCCGCCGCTGAACACCGCGCTGTTCAGGGCGCTGAACTTGTTGTCGCCCGTCGGGATCACCTTTCCGAACCACTTCCGGAAAATCTCCGGGTGTTTGTGGAGCCCGTCCGTCGAGCCGACGAAGATCACCCCCTGCTCGCCGACCGCCGCCTTGATGTTCGAATATGCGGCCTCGCTGTCGAACTGCGCCTCGACGCCGGCGAGAAATTTCCTCTCCTGTTCGGGGATGCCCAGGCGCTCGAACGTGCGCTTTACATCCTGCGGTACATCGTCCCACGATCGCTTGGGCGTCGTCCCCTGCGAGAGGTAGTAGCGGATGTTTTCAAAAACGATGTTGTCGAGGTCGTGGCTGGCCCAGTGGGTCGGCATCGGCATCTTCTCGAATTTGCGGAGCGCGTCCTTGCGGAATTCCCGGATCCAGTCCGGGTCCTTTTTGACGTCGCAGATGTAGTCGATCGTGCGCTCGGTGAGCCCGAGTCCGGCGTCGAACTCGTAGTTGACGTCGTAGCTGAAGTCTCCGATCGAGCGGTCGATGTTGAGGTCGGTTGCCATGGGATCAGGCGGTGGCGAGAAGTTCTTTTTCGACCCAGTCGTAGCCCTCGGCCTCCAGCTTGAGGGCGAGGTCCTTGTCCCCGCTGGTGACGATCCGGCCCTCGACCATTACGTGGACGACGTCGGGAACGATGTAATCCAGGAGCCGCTGGTAGTGGGTGATGACGAGCAGGCCGCGCTCCGGCGAGCGCAGCGCGTTGACCCCGTCGGAAACAATTTTCAGCGCGTCAATGTCGAGCCCGCTGTCGGTCTCGTCGAGCACGGCGTATGTCGGCTCAAGCATGGCCATCTGGAGGATTTCGCAGCGCTTTTTTTCCCCTCCGGAAAATCCCTCGTTGACCGCGCGGGACGTGAAGTTCCGCGGGATCTTCAGCGAGTCCATCTTGGCGTAGAGCTCCTGATAATACTCGATCGCGTCGAGATCCTCCCCGTCGGGAAGCCGGGCCTGCCGGGCCGCCCGGATGAAATTCGCAATCGATACTCCGGGGACTTCCATCGGATATTGAAACGCCACAAACAACCCGGCCCGTGCCCGCTCATCCGGCTCCTCCATCTCGAAAAGCGGCTTCCCGTCCAGCGTGACCGAACCACCGGTGACCTCGTAGTCCGGATGCCCGGCCATGACCTTTGCGAGAGTGCTTTTGCCCGATCCGTTCTTTCCCATGATGGCGTGGACTTCGCCTTTCGGGATTTCGAGATTGAGGCCGCGGAGGATCTCCCGATCTCCGATTTTCGCGTGCAGGTTTTCGATTTTCAGTGACATGGTAAGTTCAGGTGTTGCAGTCCGGGCAGAGCCCGCGGAGCGTGAATTCAGCGTGGGTGACAACAAATTCCCCGGGCAGGTTCCAGGATTTCTCCGGACGGCCCCGTCTCGCGGCAGGCACATCGGTCACCTTCCCGCAGCGCTCACAGATGAAGTGTCCGTGATCTTCGAGGTTCGGGCAATATCTTGTTGCCTCGCGGTCCACGTTCACCTGCTTGGCCAGCCCGCAGTCCACGAGCGTCTCCAGGCAATTGTAAACCGTGGCAAGCGAGATCGCCGGCATCCGCTTTTTTGCGCGGAGGAAGAGCTCTGTCGCTGTCGGATGATCCCGCTCCTCCAGCAGCACGTCGTAGACTTCCCGCCGCTGCGGGGTCAGGCGATGGCCGCTGTGGCTGATCGTCTCCTCGTATCCGTTGGCTGCCTGCTTCGTCATGACCGGGCAACTTACAGCCGAGCGGTTCCTGATCAAGAATTATTCTAAATAAACACAGCATCTTGGGCGCAGGCGTCCGGATGCACTTCATGTGGCCGGCAGCCTGTCTGCCTGTGACAGACCGCAAAGCCTTGAACCCTGCCGGGAATCTGGCAGAAAGCGGGATGACTTCCCGCCTGCCATTCCGGCTAGAGGCGCGAGCCACGGGGTCCGGGGCGCGCGCGGGGGTGTTCCGCACCCTGCACAACGAGGTGCTGACGCCGCTGTTCATGCCGGTGGGGACGCAGGCGACCGTGAAGGCGCAGCTTCCGCAGACGCTGGAGGATTCGGGTTCGCAGATCCTTTTGGCGAACACCTACCATCTCCTGCTCCGGCCGGGGTCGGAGGTTTTCCGGAGGATGGGAGGCATCCACAAGTTCATGAGCTGGAACCGGTCGGTGCTCACCGACTCCGGCGGATACCAGATATTTTCTTTGCCACACTCGCGTTCGATGACCGAGGAGGGGGCGGTTTTTCAGAGCTACACCGACGGGCGTTCGATCCTGTTGAGCCCGGAGGTGAGCATCGGCGCGCAGGTGGCGATCGGCAGCGACATCATGATGGCGCTCGACCAGTGCGTGCCTTCCACGGCGGAGGAGGCGGTCGCGAGGGCGGCGCTCGAACTGACCCGCCGCTGGGCGGTGCGAAGCCTCGCGGCGCGCGGGGATTCGCCGCAGGCGATGTTCGGGATCGTGCAGGGCGCGCTTTTTCCGGAGCTGAGACGGGAGAGCGCGCTGGGACTTGCGGAGATGGGTTTTGACGGATTTGCGATCGGCGGGCTGGCTGTCGGGGAGGGCCGGAGCGAGCGGGAGGAGACCTGCGAATTCACGGCGGGCCTCCTGCCGGCAGACAAGCCTCGCTACCTCATGGGAGTGGGGACGCCTCTCGATATTCTGGAGGCGGTGCACCGGGGGGTGGACATGTTCGACTGCATTATCCCGACGCAGGTCGCGCAGCGCGGCGGGGTCTTCACGTCGCGCGGCTACCTGCAACTGCGCCGCGGGGTTTACAAATTCTCCGGGGAGCCGCTTGACCCCGCCTGTTCGTGTCCGACCTGCCGCCGCTACTCGCGTGCGTATCTGCACCACCTGACGAAGACCCGCGAGACCCTCGGCTGGCAGCTCCTCGGCAAGCACAACATCCATTTTTACCACCAGCTCATGCGCGAGATCCGCGAGAGCATTTTCTCGGACACGTTTCTTTCGTTCTACCGGGAGAAGCGCGCCATGCTGCACGAGGACGACATGGACAATCCGGTCCTCGTTCAGACGCCGAAAAAGCCGAAGCGCCAGGTTCTGGGAAACTACGAAATCCACACGGCGCGCGAAGGTTTCGCCAGCATCCGGCACATCCACTCCGGGGAAATCATGCACTCGCGAACCCCTCCGATGGACGAGGCCAACCGGCTTTATATCGAGCAATCCCGTCTCCCCGGGCTTCTGCGTGAATCCGGTGCGGAGCCCCTCGTGATCTGGGATGTTGGCCTCGGAGCCGGAGCCAATGCGATGGCTGCCATCGCCTGCCATGAGAGGGAGGCGGCCCGGGGCCTGCACATCGTCAGTTTTGAAAACGACCTCGATTCGCTGAAGCTCGCTTTCCGCAACAACGACCAATTCCACTACCTGCGCCACAGCGCACCTGCGGCGATATTGAAGGAATCCGCTTGGACATCGAAAACCCGCCCGGGGCTCTCCTGGACGCTGGTTCCCGGAAACTTCCTCGACGTGATGGACGCCGCGCCCCTGCCGCCGGATCTCATTTTTTACGACATGTTTTCCGGCAAAACGAATGCGGAGGCCTGGACGCTGAGCGCATTCCGGAAGCTTTTCGCGGCCTGCCGCGGGAGGAGCACCGAGCTGTTCACCTACACCTGCTCGACCGCCTCGCGGGTCGCCATGCTGGCCGCCGGGTTTTTTGTGGCGCGCGGACGGAGCACCGGCGACAAGAACGAGACGACGATCGCCTTCACTCCGCAGGCGGACCGCGCCGGCCGCGATTTGCTCGGAGCCGACTGGCTGGCAAAATGGAGACGGTCAACGGCGCGCTTTCCAGCGGATCTCCCGACGCCCGAACATCCCGCATGGGAAGAGGTGATCCTGCGCCACGAACAATTCCGGAATCCTGAAGGGGACGGATGAAACCGCGGAACAGACAGGCCCCGCCCTACTGGCTGCCGCCGCCGAGCCAGCGTCGGATCGTATCCTGCCACTCGGGCGAGGATGTTGTCTTGAGCACGGCGACGTTGATATCCTCAAATCCGGAAAACCCCGGATGGACCGGTATGCCGATAAAGACTTCCTGGAAGCTGACGTTGGAGACCGTGAAACGAACAGGCGGGTTTTCCATGCCCATTCTTTGCGAGAGAAAATTGAGGGCGATCCGGTCGGCGACCACCGCTTGGATTTCCCCTTTCGAGAGCGCCCTTAGAGCGTCTTCAATCGTCTCGTAGGCGCGCGACGGGATGCCGTGGTTTTGGAGGTATTTCTGGGAGACCGATCCTTCGAGTGTGCCACACGAGACGCGGAAGAGGTCGGTCGGCCGCATGATCATGTCGCTGATCCTTGCGGTGGCGATGCTGGAAGCCACGCTTGCGGTGAAGCTGGCCACGAGCAAAACGCCCGCCAGCATCCAGAAGAACGAGACGATCCGCCCCCAAAATGTGGAAGGGGTTTTGTCTCCATACCCGACCGTTGTCATGGTTGCCGCCGAGAACCACAGCGCGGATCCGAAGCCGCTGAGCCCGCCGCGGAAGTGCCCGACATGGTGATTGCGCTCAAAAATCCAAATCAGGAAGCTGACAAAGAAAAGGCCGGCAAAAATCAACACCAGCACCTGCACGAGCGACCAGTTGAAAAAATCCCGCGAGATGGCCATCCAGTCCGGATGCCAGGCACCCTGGCGCAAAGCGATGCCGGTCGAGGATTGGATATAAGGCTGCGTGAAGTTGACGGTTTTTTCGGCCTCCGCGGTGATTTCGATTTCTCCGATGGCGGCCTGGAGCCTTCCGTCGGCGACGGCGGGAAGGATGTCCTCATACGGGGTTTCAACAAATTCATACTTCAACCCCGTCTGGAGGGCGACCTCCTTCCAAAGCTTGACCCCGATCCCCTCCCAGTCACCGGTTTCCGTCTTCGAAGCAAACGGCGGCTTGTCGTGGATGCCGACCCTGATGACATCTCCGCCCCGGGCGGGCATGGAGGAAAGCAGGGTTGCAGACAGCAAGAGAGCAGCGAGCAGCCCCATTCCATGGAGGTCCGCACCAAGCACCTGCATCCCGCGCCGATGACCCGCATGACCAACTGAATGGTTTGCAAAAGCCACGGCGCGGAAGAAAGAACTCAGCGCTTGGAGAATTGGAAGCGCTTGCGGGCGCCGGGCTGGCCGGGCTTTTTGCGCTCCTTCATCCGCGGGTCGCGGGTCAGCAGGCCTTCCAGCTTGAGCGGCGCGCGAAGCGCCTCGTCCACTTGAATCAATGCGCGGCTGAGGGCCAAGCGGAGAGCCCCGGCCTGTCCGTTGATCCCGCCGCCGGTCGTCTTCACCACGACATCGTAGGTGTGGACCGCATTCGCGATTTCCAAAGGACGAAGGATCTGGTTCTGAAGCGAAAGGCTGGAAAAGTAGTCCACAAAGTCGCGGCCGTTGACTTTGATTGCACCGGAGCCGGATTGCATACGGAGGCTGGCAACCGATGTCTTTCGGCGGCCGGTGGCGAGGATGGGATTCGATGTGCTCATTCTGGAAAAATCAGGCGGGTTTCGGGTTCTGCGCGACGTGCGGATGTTCGGATCCGGCGTAAACTTTCAGCTTCGTGTAGATCGAGCGTCCGAGCTTGTTGTGCGGGATCATCCCGCGCACCGCGCGCTCGATGAGAAGTTCGGGGTGCCGCTCGCGGCGGGCCTTGAAGGTCTCGGTGTGGTGTCCGCCGACATAGCCGGAGAAGCTCATGTAGGTCTTCGCGACATCCTTCTTGCCTCCGACCGTGACCTTCGAGGCGTTCAGGACGACGACAAAATCGCCGGTGTCCACGTGCGGGGTGAAGATCGTTTTGTTTTTCCCACGGAGAAGATTGGCGGCCTTCTCGGCCACGCGCCCAAGAGGCTGGCCTGCGGCGTCAATGACCCACCAGGCGCGCTTCACCTCTTCGGATTTTGCAGAATAGGTTTTCATCGGTAAATAGGAACCGGAAAGAATGGGGGGTCGCCCGCCCCTTGTCAAACAGGTTGGTGAGAAATTTTTCTCCGCCCGGTTTTTAGCGCATCGCGATTGTGACAGACCAAAGCTTCCGGAATCCTTGCGTGACATCCGGAGGTGCCGGTTGATAGTTGGGGGATGGATGAGTTGAAGCTGCTCGGAGTTGCGCTGGGGCTGGCCAGCCTCGCGGGGATCAACCTCTATCTCACGGTTTTTGTGACGGGGCTTGCGATCCACATGGATTGGGTGGCGCTTTCGCCCGCGCTGCATCAGCTGGAGGTTCTTGGCGATCCGATCATCATCGGGGTGGCGGGGTTCCTTTATCTCGTCGAGTTTTTTGCGGACAAAATCCCCTGGGTGGATACGGCATGGGATTCGGTTCATACATTCATCCGTCCGGTGGGTGCGGCGGCGCTGGCGGTGACGGCGCTGGGGGATGCGCATCCGGTTTTTGAGATTGTTGCCGCCCTGGTTGCCGGCGGGATGGCACTGACATCCCATGTGGCCAAGGCCGGCACGCGGCTTGTGGCGAACGCATCGCCCGAGCCGGTGTCCAACATCGGTCTGAGCCTTGCGGAGGATGGCATCGTTCTTGGGGGGCTCGGGCTGATCGTCTGGAATCCCATTGTGGCCCTCGCCGTGGCGGTGGCCTTTGCCGTCGCGGTGATCGCGCTGCTGCCGCGCCTGCTCCGGGGCATCCGCGCCAAGCTCTGGCTGGCATGGAAAAAGCTCAACGCATTGCCCGAGGAGGACAAGGAATCGGCGCCCGGCCGCCGTCTGCCCGGTCCTTTCGAGCTCCAGCTCCGCCGGGCGCATGCCAGCAAGGCGGAGATTGCGTGGAGCGTGCCGTGCCTGAGCGGAGGAGGTCCGCGCCTCACACCGAACCTGCGTGGATGGCTCGCCGCCCTCAGTGAGGAGCCGGACAGTATTTTCTTTATTGCGAAAAGTTTCAGCGGGGCGGTGGTTCTGGAGGTGGATGTGAAAGAGGCCCGGGTCGAGCACCGCTCGGGATTCCTCTGCGATAAAGTCACCGTCACCCACCGCGACGGCTCCCCGCGCCACACCTTTCTCTTTGAGTGCGGGCAGACGAGGATCTCCCGCGCTCTTGCGGAGGCGTTGCAGAATTCCGCGGCATCAGAACAACCGGCCGGTGAGGGTGAGTGAGAGGGGCATCCGCAAGTCCGGGTGCCTGCTCCAGACGGTGATGTCAAAGAACATCGCGGGAATCGGCGGGGGAAAGTTCTTGCGGCTGCTTTCTTCGGGCCGCTAGCCTCATGCGATGAATATTCTGGTGACCGGCGGGGCCGGGTTTATCGGCTCGCACATTTGCCGGCGCGTCCTGGCCGACGGGCACACGGTTTCTGTCATTGATGATTTCAATGACTACTACGATCCGGCAATCAAGCGGGCGAATGTGGCGGCTTTCGCGGGTGCCGTGCGGGTGGTCGAGGGGGACATCCGGGACCGCGCGGCGGTTGAGAAACTGTTTGCCGAGGGGAAATTCGACGTGGTGATCCATATTGCCGCGCGCGCGGGCGTCAGGCCGTCCGTCCAGGACCCGCAGCTCTACATCGACACGAATATCACCGGCACGCACCACCTGCTCGAGGCCTCCCGCCGGCACGGAGTTGGCAGGTTTCTTTTTGCGTCGAGCTCGTCGGTTTACGGCCTGGCAAAAAAGGTGCCGTTTTCCGAGGACCTGCCGCTTCCCCAGACGCTGAGCCCGTATGCGGCCACGAAGCTGGCCGGCGAGCACCTTTGCGGGAACTACTCGCACCTCTTCGGGCTCAAGGTCGTGTGCCTCCGGTTTTTCACGGTTTACGGCCCCGGCCAGCGGCCGGATCTGGCGATCCACAAATTTACCGACGCCATTCACAGGGGAAAGTCCATCCCTCAATACGGGGACGGCTCCACGCGGCGGGACTACACGTATGTGGATGACATCGTTCAGGGCGTGATGGGGGCGCTGGCCTACGACGGCCAGCCATTCGACATCTTCAACCTCGGCGAAAACCAGACGATCACCCTCACCGAGCTGATTCTGGAGATCGAAAAGGCTCTCGGCAAAAAGGCGGTCATCGAGCGCCTGCCGGAACAGCAGGGCGACATGCCGCTCACCTCGGCGGATATTACAAAAGCCCGTTCGCTTCTCGGATACGCCCCGAAGACGAAAATTGCCGAGGGGATCCCGAAATTCGTCGAGTGGTATCTGCGCAAATGACAGTCGTCGAAATCGCAGCTGAACTCGTCCGCATCCCGAGCGTCAATCCGGATGGCGATCCCGGTACGCCCCGCACCGGGGAGGCGGAGTGCGCGAAGTGGATTGCGGAGTTTCTCTCCCGGTCGGGGGCCGCGGTCGAGTTGCGGGAGGTGCTGCCGGGCCGTCCGAATATCGTGGCGAAGTTTCCATCGGACCGCATTGGGAAGCCCGCGATTCTCTTCGCACCGCATACCGACACCGTCAGCGTGACCGGCATGACGATCGACCCGTTCAGCGGCGAAGTGCGTGACGGCAGGCTGTGGGGACGCGGGGCGACCGACACAAAAGGCCCGATGGCTGCCATGCTCTGGGCGCTGCAAGAGGCGGCTCCGCAGATCGCAGCTTTTCCCTATGAAATCTGGTTCGCGGGGCTCGCGGGAGAGGAGGCCGGCCAGCACGGCGCCAAGGCGCTGGCCGCGCAGGAGAAATTCGATTTTGTCATCGCCGGGGAGCCCACCGGCCTTGACGTGGTCCACACCCACAAAGGATCCGCCTGGCTTTCGCTGAGGACAAGCGGGGTCGCCGTCCATGCCTCGAAACCGGACAGCGGGGAAAACGCGATTTACAAGATGTGCGAGGCGGTGGACTGCCTGCGTCGGGAGGTGATTCCCGTATTGAAAACCCTCGATGATCCGGTGCTTGGGAACCCGACCCTGAGCGTCGGAACCATCAGCGGCGGCTCGAAGGTGAACATCGTTCCGGATTCCTGCACCGCAGTCGTTGACATGAGGACGATCCCGGGACAGGACATCACGTTCGTCTCCGAAGTGCTTCGCAGGCGTGTGCCCGATATGGAGATTTCCATTCAAGGTTCCGCACCGCTTTTCACCGATCCGGCCCACCCGATGATTCGCGCTCTGCAATCCTGCGGGGCGGGACTGGCGGGAGCCCCGTGGTTTTGTGACGCGGCCGTATTTGCACAGTCCGGCTGCCCGGCCGTGGCGCTTGGGCCGGGGTCGATCGCCCAGGCGCACACCTGCGACGAGTTCATCTCGATTGCGGATCTCGAGTCCGGCGCCGGATTTTTCCGGCAGTTCCTGGCTTCGCTGGATCGATAGGGTGATTTTTCTCCGGCACGGGAATGCCCCGGCAGGGGGCTTGACAGGCACCTGGCATGGGAATCTGATGCGGGGCCTATGAGGTTTCCGCTCGCACTCACCGCCCGTATCGCAGGCCACATCATCGGGAAGAAGCTCCGGCGGGTGGAGAAATTTGCGACAGTTCTGCAACTGGAGCCGCTCCATACCTGCAACCTCACCTGCACCGGGTGCGGAAGAATCCGGGAGTATTCGACATCCCTCAAGGATGTGATGACGCTGGACGACTGTTTGGCTGCGGCGAAGGAGTGCGAGGCACCGATGGTTTCGATCTGTGGCGGCGAACCGTTGATCTACCCACACATCGAGGATCTCGTGGAGGGCCTGCTCGCCCAGAAGCGGATCGTCTACATCTGCACGAACGGCATGTTCATGCGGAAGAAAATGAGGGAATACCTTGCAGCGGAATTCGCGGCGCGCCCCTCCTCCACCTCCCGCAAACTCGATATTCTGGTCTCGGAGGAGCTTCTCACTCCCGCGCAGGCGCGTGAGATCAGGGAGTCAAAACCCTCCCCCCGCGCCCGGATCGCGCCTTCGGGCAGCCTCTATTGGAACGTGCATCTCGACGGTCTTGAGCGCACCCACGATCTCATCGTGGAGCGTGAAGGCGTCTTCAAGGAGTGTATCGCCGCCATCCGTATGGCGAAAATCCTCGGTTATCAGGTTGCGACCAACACGACGGTCTACAAGGAGACCGACATGGAGGAAATCGGCAGGATGTTCGACCACCTGTCGTGGCTCGGCGTGGACGGACACACGATCTCGCCGGGATATGACTACGACGCCGCCAAGGACGACATGAGGAAACGCCTCCACCTCGAGCCGGAAAATTTCTTCCTCACCCGGGCGATGACGAAGGAGAAGTTCAAAAACATCCGGGCCTGGGGGGAGAAATACAGGTTTTTCGGAACCCCGATCTACCTCGATTTTCTGGCGGGCCGTCGCGAGCTCACCTGCTCGGCATGGGCGATCCCGACCCGCAACGTCCGGGGGTGGAAGGGCCCGTGCTACCTCATGACCGATGCCCACCACGCTACTTACCGCGATTTGCTGGAAAAAACACCGTGGGAAAATTACGGCGTCGTCAATGACACGCCCCGGGACTCGCGTTGCGAAAACTGCATGGTCCACTGTGGATACGAGCCAAGCGCGACGCTCGGCCGCGACGCCAGACCTGGCGACACATGGGCGAATATTTCATTCAATTTCGGAAAGAAACCTCCGGCCCGCCCGGAAGGCGCCGAAGTAAATCCCTACAACGGGGTGACCGCCGGTTGCGGGCACGCCACAGGTCCCGCCGGAACGAACTGCCGCTGAACAGGGTATCAGTTCCGGACTGTCAATATTCCGGAACGAACATCCGCTTGGAAATATCGGCTGCGATGTCGCCGGGCCTCGGCACTTGCGCCAAGCCTTGCTCGTGGGCTTCCGTAGCCACCGCTGTGGCAATTTTCAAGGAAACCTCGCGGATCCGGGCAAGCGGCGGATACACGCTGCCCCGGGACAAGTCATCCCCGGAGACCTCCGCAGCCAGTGTCCGCGCGGCGGCGAGGAACATCGCATCCGTCACCCTCGTGGATTCGCAGGCAAGCGCCCCCAGGCCGATCCCCGGGAAAACATAAACATTGTTGCCCTGCCCGGGGTGGAATTTGCGCCCTCCGAATTCGACCGGCCGGAAGGGGCTTCCGCTCGCAAAAACCGCCCGTCCTTCGGTGTGTGCATACGCTTCCTCGGCCGTGCACTCGGCCTTGGATGTCGGATTCGAGAGAGCAAAAATCACCGGCCGCTTGTTGATCGCTGCCATGCTGCTGAGAATCTCCGGGGTAAATGCCCGCCCGGTTCCCGCCACTCCGATGAGCGCGGTCGGGCGGATCCGATCAACGGCTTCCGCCAAGGATGCACAGGGGGCCGCCTCATGTGCGAAGGGAACTTTGTGCGCCGGCAGCACATCCCCGCGCCCCTTGACGATCAACCCCTTCGAGTCCACAAACCAGCACTGCTGCCGGGCTTTCTCTTCGGAAATCCCCTCTTCGCGCAGGGCCCTGACAAAAAGCTCGCCGATTCCCGTGCCGGCTTCCCCGGCTCCCAGGAACAAAAGCTTTTGTGAGCTCATCGGCACCCCGGTCTCGCGGGTTGCCGCAAAGAGGCCCGCGATCGCCACCGATGCCGTGCCCTGAATGTCGTCGTTGAAACAGCAGATCCTGTCTCTCCACTTGCCCAGCAGATGAAAGGCGTTGTGATTCCCAAAATCCTCAAACTGGATGAGGCTTCCAGGGAAGACTTTCTGACTGGCGTGGATGAACTCGTCCAGAAAGGACTCGTAATCCCCGGGCGACGGACGCTTTTGCCCGAGGCCGATATAAAACGGATCCTCGAGCAGCTTCCCGTTGTTTGTTCCGACATCGAGCGTGATCGGAAGGCAGTAATACGGATGCAACCCCGCGCACGCCGTATAGAGGGCCAGTTTTCCGATCGGGATCCCCATTCCCAGCGCTCCAAGGTCCCCCAGCCCGAGAATTCTCTCCCCGTCGGTCACGACGATCAACTTGACCCCCTGGTTCGGCCAGTGCCGCAGCACCCCCTCTACGTTGCCACGGTCCTTGATGCTGATCCAAAGGCCTCTCGGGCTCCGGAAAATGCCCCCGTATTCCAGGCAGGCCTGCCCGACGGTCGGCGTGTAGATGATGGGCATCGTCTCCTCCAGATGGTCGAGGAGGAGGCGAAAAAACAGTGTCTCGTTCCTCTGCTGGAGGGCGGCCAAAAAGATATACTTCTCCAGATCCGACTCTTTCCGGCGCAATTGCCCCAACGCCCTCTCCACCTGCTGGCTCATCGGGAAAACCCGCGGAGGCAGCAGGCCGCGCAACCCGAGAGTGTCCCTCTCCTCATCGCTGAAAGCCGTGCCCTTGTTCCGCAGGGAATCCTTCAGCAGGGGAAACCCCACCGGAAGGTTGAATCCGCCACCCGCCTGAATATCGCCGTCATTCCGTCGCATATACGCATCTAGCCACGCCTGGCCACCGGAGTAAACCGGGATTGTAATAATTTCCCCGGCGACCTTGACCGGGGGCAATTTCCTGAATCCGTAAAAACCATTCCGCGAGGCGGACGAAAACGAGGTCTTTGAAGCAAAACAAAATTTTTTCAAAATTTATAAAATCGCATTATTTTCTTGTTGACCGAATCCAATCAAGATCCAGAGCGGATTTCCGGATGGGCCAGACAAAAGACAGTTCGCCGTAACCTGCCCGCTAAAAAATATTTTCCAAAAACCTATTGACGAAGTTTTGCATTCGGATATGGTGACCCTCCCGCCAGCAAAAAGGCTGGCAGGAAATTGATCTCCGAGGGTGACCTTGAAACGCTGAAACAGTGAATACAGTTCGCTGTAGGGCGCGTCACCAAGCGGGTTTGCTTTTTGATAATCTGATTCGAATTTTCGCCGGTCATCGGCAAAATTCAGAACGCAAACACAAATAGACAATCAGCAATATGCTGAATTGTGCGTTTCCGTCGGTTTTGATTTTTTAAATTTGACGGCCCAA
>CAYSKK010000019.1:0-42683 GCA_964431635.1 uncultured Chthoniobacter sp.
GTTTTATCCCTCTGGCGGGTCAAAATCGGCATAAGCACACTTTTTGCGGATGAACCGATTTTTCGCCCGGTTTCCAGTGCAAAAAAACAGGGTGGCGCCAGTCGGCACCACCCTGTTTGCGGAAGCTTTTCTTATCAATCCCTGCGGCGGCGACGGAAGACGACTGCAGTCGTGAGACCGAAGGCAGCGAGCAGCCATGCTGCGGGCTCGGGAACGGCCACCCAGTTTAGTTGGATGTCATTTCCCACTCTGGACGTGTTAAAGCTTCCGTAGGCACTGTAATTTTGGCCCAGGCTATCGAGGGAGACCGTGCCGAGAACGAAGTTGCCGGATCCTCCTGTGGCTCCACTGAACACCAGCCATGTCTGGTTGCTGGCCCAGAACACATTTGTGAAGTCCGTCGTGCTTCCTGCCCCATTGAGGGTGATGTTAAAGGCGGCCCCGCTCGTGATGCTCAATGCCCCTCCCACGTCCACCCCGTCAAAGTCGGTTCCGCGCGTGGCTGTGGCATTCGAGATCAGTTCAAAAACAAACGTGGCATTGCCGCCATAGGTCAGGTCGCTGACGAACGTCTGCAAGCCGGGGGAATTGCCAGGCGTGTGGGTGCCGTCGATCGTCGTGGCTCCGCCGATCGTTCCGTTACCGCCGAGGCTTGCTCCGTTGTCAACCGTCATCGCCCCCGTTGCCGCGCTGTTGTCGCCGTTGATCACAAGCTTGCCCGCGCTCACCTGGGTCGCCCCGGTATAGGTGTTCGCACCGGTGAGGAGCAGGATTCCTGTTCCGGATTTTCTGAATCCCGTGCCTGCAATGATGCCGCCGTAGGTTGTCGTTCCGGCATTGACATTCACCTCTCCCCCTGGGCCGCTGAGAAGGATCCCGCGGTTGGAGTTGAGAACCATTGTGCCTGTTGTTACAAGCCCTCCATTGTTGAGCACCAGGCTGGCCGCCGTCGCCGCTCCAGGAGCCGTGCCCAGCGCGGAGTCGTCACCGATGGTGATCGATCCGGTGCCCCCGCCGTTGACCGTGGTGTTGCCGGAGTAAGTGTTCCCCGTCGCAAGGATGAGGTTGCCTGTTCCGTCTTGCACCACGTTACCCGTTCCACTGATAACGGTGGCGAAATCCACCCCCTGCGTGACCGTGTTGGAGCGGTTGAAAGCCAGTGCTGCGTTGTTGGTGATCGCACTGCTTGTGGAAAGCGATCCCGTGGTGCCGCCGTCGCCGATTTGCAATGTGCCCGCAGATATTGTCGTGGTTCCGAGATACGTGTTTGTTCCCGTAAGGATCAGCTTGGCCGCCCCATCTTTTACAAAGGTGGCATCGACAGTTCCAGACATGTTGCCGGTGACCTGCATGTCTGCAGTCGTCTTAATGGTTGCGTTGCCGGCAACGGCGTCGGTGCCGAGAACAATGTTTTGAGTGATGGCGTTTGCACCAGTCAAAGCAACCTGCGATTCCAGCGTGCCCCGGCCTGCCGCTGCGCCACTGTTGAAGGTGATGGTCGTTCCCGCACCCATCGCGTGGATGTTGTTGAGTTGAAGAACGATGGGGCCGTTAAATTTCCAGTTTCCGGTCCATCCGGAATTATCACCGGAGAACCGGACGGTGCTGCCTGAAAATCCATTGACGCTCAAGTTGCCGGGACCGCTCATCTGGCCGGTGAAGTCGGTGACGTTGTTCGATCCCAAATTGTTGGCGGATGTGGCATCCGCGTAAACAATGTTGTTGGCAATCGTGCGACTGCCAGAACCTCCCCACGTTCCCGCGCCACTGAAGGTGACCGTGCCCGTGCCGTAGGCATTGTTGTTTCCCGCCCTCACCTCGCCGGTTACGGTTGTACCGCCAGAGTAGGTGTTGCTCCCGTTGAGCGCATAAACACCACTGCCGCCGATGGCAACGGAGGTGACATTTGCTCCACCGTTATCCGAGATCACTGCATTGACGGTATTAGTTCCAGTGGCCGTTCCATTCAAGGTGAGGAGCTTGCTGCCCGCGCCTGAGGAACTGATGGTGCCGTTGATGGTCAGGGTATTATTGGTGGCGCTGTTATTTGTGATGACGCCGCCTCCAGTCGTTCCAGCAAGATCGAAATTGCGGGTGATCGCCTCGTTGCTTGTTCCGGTGAAGACGAGGGCACCGGTTGTCGCGTTTTCCCCCAGCTTGATCGCGCCGGTTCCTCCGAGATTCGTGTTGATCGACGCGACACTGATGGTGCCGTTTTGTATCCAGGTCGTGCCGGTGTAGGCATTGCTGTTCGAGAGGGTCAGTGTACCGGAGCCCTGCTTGGTGAGGCCGCCGTTGTTGCTGCTGTCCATGATGCCGGCGAGAGCGACCGACTGTCCGTTGGTGTCGAGAGTGATGGCCGAGGTGCTGTTCTTGAATCGGGTCGAATAGTCGGTTGCCGCGCTGAGGGAGGTGTATTGAAGGGCCCCACCGGTGAAGGTGATGTTGCCGCCATTGCCCAAAGCCCCGGAGGTGCTGGCGACATCGGCGGCATCCGCCTGCAATATCCCTGCGCCAATGGTTGTGGTGCCGGTGTAGGTGTTGTTGCCGCTGAGAGTGAGCTTGCCGGATCCGTTCTTGATGATGGCATCAGAGCCAGAGCCTGAAACAGGATCGTTTACGTTCACGTTTCCCGTGCCGTCGATGGTCAGGGTGAATGCTCCCAAAGAAAGGCTGGTTGGCGTTGTGGTGGAATAGTTCAAATTGAGGTTTCCGGAATTGTTGTTCCAAGTCTGCGACGCGCCGAGAACAAGGGATGTCGGCCTGTTGCTACCGTTGCCGAAGCTCACATTCCCTGCGCCTGCTTGAATATCAATGCCGCTGGCACCGATTGTGATGATTCGCAAGGCATTAGTGTTCCCGTAAATGGTCGTAGATCCAGTGGTAGTAAACCGGAGACCTTCAATGGAGAGAGCTCCGTTCAGAGTTACAGTGCTGTTATGGTCGTTGCCCGTCGTGTTGAAATACGCAAGATCGCCGGCACCGGGAACAACCGTGGGATTGGCTCCCGATCCGTCGGAGGAAAGATTCCAGTTGGTTGTGGCGGACCACAGGGTTGCGGTGCTGCAACTTGTGCTCCAATAGGCGGTCTCCGCCTGGGCAAAATTCGAAGCGACGAGAAGCGCCGAGGCGGCGGCAAGCAAACGGGTGAAGTTTGGGGTTTTCATGGAGAATCCTGAGTGGGGTTGATATCTTTAGACGCTAAAAGCGTCGCAAACTCACAAGAGAAGAGCAAGAATTATTTTTCAATAGTTTAACAAAACGTCCAAGTCGCTCTTGGGGAAAGTTCAGGGTTTTCCCGGCATTTATCAAAAATGGTAAAAAAAATCCGCCTATGTTCCAGCAAATGCAAAAATCAGATCGCGCAAAGCACGCCAAGAAAAAAGGGGCTACGGGGGGAGCCGTTTTTCGATTTCAGAAGTCGGAATGCTGGGGCGCAGAGCCGCCTGCGGCGGCAATGTAGAATGAAAAATGGAATTCAAGAGACTTACACGAAGCCGCAACGGGTTGAAAAAACCGCCAACTCATCCGAAGGGTGATTTTCGCAACTTTCTCTCCTTCGTGTCTTCGTGCTTTCGTGTGAGATTTCATTCCGGTTTTTAGGTTAAAGGTGCTCTACAGGGAAGAAAGCGGACTTTTACATTCCGCATTCCGTTTTACATTTTCCATTCCGCAGCCGCGATGGAGGATTCGCCTTCGAAGAGGCGGACATCTGCGAGAACTTTGTCTGTCAGGCCCCGGTTGCTTTTTAGCCGGATTCGGATTTTGCCCGCGAAGGAGAAGGATAAATCCGGGGTTTTTGAGATCTTCCGCAAACAGCGTGTGCAGGCGGGATCTGCGGAAGCGATGGTCATCCGTCCGCGGCTCGTCCTGATCCTGTTCGCTTTGCAGAAAATGGCAGCCGGACCTCCTGCGGTTTTCAGCTGGATCGCTCTCCCAGGCCCTGGCGGATCCACTTTGGTCTTTTATCCGCGGCCGCACCGATGCAGACTTTTGTCCCATGGCTCGCCCGGCAAAGCGCACCCCGGAGGTGCTGGAAATCATTCTGGAACGGATCCGCAAGGGGGAATATGCGCGGAAGCCGCTGCCTTCGACCCGGGAGCTGGCCGCGGAGCTCGGTGTCAGCAAATTCACGATCCACCGCGCCTATTGCGCCGCGGAGAAAAAAGGCATCCTGAAGCTGGAGGGACGCAGGCGGATGGTCTCCGGGAAGGCCCAAACCCGTCCCCTCGAGGTGGCTTGCGTTGTGCCGGCCGCCGCCGCTCCGACAAGCTTCCTCTGGTTTTCCTCGCTGGACACCGTCGTCACGGGCCGCAGGGGCCGTGCGACGCTTGTGGACTACGATGGCGTGAGCGACTCGCGACTCATCAGGGCGCTGAGAGGAAATTACGACGCGATTTTCTTCAATCCTCCCCACGTCAGTATCCCTCCCCTTCTCGAACGGCTGCTGCGGAAATCCCGCGAGAAGATCGTGACGCTTTATCAGGACCTCCCGGAGCTCGACATCTGGGGCATCGACAACATGCCGGTCGGTGCCGTGGACCTGCTCATCTTTCATCTCGCATCGAAGGGAATCCGCGAAATCCATCTCGTCGGCTCCCAGCCTCTCCTGGGTCGCCAGCAGCAGCTCGCCGAGCGCTGGTCGTGGCGGCTCTCCGGCGTGGGCGCATCGGGCGGAAAATTCTTTCCCCAAGCCAATGAGGAGAACTTTCTCGAGGCCTCCATCGCGCAGACCCGCAAGATGCTTTCCCAGTTCAAAAAGCCGGCTTCGGTGATTTTTTCGGATCTTCCCGCCGCCCTCGGCGGATACCGGGCTCTGTGGGAAGCCGGCTTGTGTCCCGGGCGTGATGTCCTCGTCACCGCCCTCTCCTGCGAGCCGGAAGGTGCGTTCCTGACCCCGAGCCTCACCTCCATCACCGCCCCCCCGAGAACCAGCGTCATCGAAGACGCGCTGGATCAAATCCTCACAAAGAGGGGCTCCGAGCGCCGCCTCTGGGCCGACCGCGTCCTCGCAGATGTCCGCCTCTTCGAAGGCGAATCCTCCACCGCGAAATGTGAAATGCCACATGCCTGCGGCGCGAATGAGGAATGATGGCCCCCCGGCAAGCCGCGCTTCGTGCGGGCTTCCTCCACTTCCGACGATGCCCTTGGAGGGACGGTGGCGTCCGGCTCTTTCTCCTGAAAGCTCTTCCCAATCTGCGTCAATCGGCAGATTTTCCGATGATCTTTGAGATTGATCGTGCGTGCATACAGGTATACAGTTCCATGTATGAAAACAACGATTGATCTGCCTGAAGATTTGGTTCTCAAGGCAAAAACGGTGGCTCTGACACGCAAAACAACGCTGCGTGGTCTTGTGTTGAGGGGATTGAGGAGGGAGATTCAAAATCCATCAGCCGAACCGGAAAGTCCGATCAGCGCGCTTCTCAGGCTTGAGGGCGGGCTTTGGCAGGACCTGCCCGCAGACCTGTATGTCGAGTCGCTCCGCAAAGACTGGACATGAAAATTTTCTGGGATACCAATCTCTTCATCTACCTCTGGGAGAGAAAGTCCTTTTCCGGGGAGATGGCTGCCCTGACGAAATTCATGGAGCGCGGGCGGCATCACTTGGCGACATCCACCCTCACGCTGGGAGAAATCCTGGTGCACCCGATGCGGCAGGGAAGGCTGGTTGACGAATATCGAAATGCCATGCAGCAGCTGGCACTCATCCCCTACGAGCAGGAAGCCGCGGTTTGTTTTGCCCGGCTGCGGGCTGCGAACCCGGGATTGCGCCCCCCGGATGCCATTCAACTCGCCTGCGCGGTTGTGGGCCGCTGCGATTTGTTCCTCACCAACGACAACCGGCTCGCGGGCGTGATCCCCCCGGACGAACTCCGTGTGGAATCGCTGGGCGGCTGGTTTCGTGAGGAGAACCGGGACTGATCCCGGTGATTCCCCGCTGCGCCGATCATCATAAATGTGAAATGGGAAAGTCCGCTTTCTTTCCTGTAAGCACCTTTAGAGCGGTTTTAAAAATAATGTGGTCGCTGATCCGGAAGCGCCGGAGGTTGGTGCGGGTCGGTGGCGGCGGAGCGGACGTATGAGAACATACTTCCCGAGCCGCCGACGGCTCGCAACGGCCTTCGCCGCCACGGAGCAATGGCTATAGTGTTTTTTAAACTGCTCTAACCTATAAACCGGAGTGGAATCTCACATGAAGGCACGAAGGTGCAAGAAGGAGTGGAAGTGGCGAAAAAATCACCTTTCGGATGAGTTGGCGGTTTTTTTCAACCCGTTGCGGCTTCGTGTGAGTCTCTTGAATTCCTTTTTCCATTCCACATTGCCGCCGCAGGCGGCTCTGCGCCCCAGCCTTCCGACTGCCGAAATCGAAAACCGGTTGTCCCCGGTCGCCCCTTCTTTTTTTGGCACGCTTTGCGCGATGCCTCGCTCCCATCCCGATTTTCGCATTTGCTGGAACATCGGCGGATTTTTTTACCATTTTTGATAAATGTCAGAAAAATCACGGTTTGTTCCATGGGAACGATATGGACGTTTTGTTAAGCTAACAAAAAATAATCCTTGCCTGTTCTTCGTGATTTTGCGATATTTTTACCGTCCCATAAATATCTGCCCCCAACATGCATATGAACCCCCCCACCTTCCTCCGCCCGCTCCTCGCCTCTGCGACAGCCCTCGCCCTGCTCTCCGCTCCTTCGGCTTTTGCCGCGACCAGAACATGGAGCGGCACGACCAACGCCACTTGGTCAACAGGCACGAACTGGGGCGCAAATGCTACCGCTCCCGTTGCAGGCGACACGATTGCATTCATCGGACTGAACAATGTGGCCAACACCAATGACCTCGCTGCAGACACGAGCTTTGCGGCCATCAATTTCACCGGTAACAACAACACGACATCGGGCAACTTCACGCTGAGTGGAAACCGGATCACGTTGGGGGGGAATATCACGACGACAGGGGCGGGAGTTGGAGGAGGGATCCTTTCCGACACGATTGCGTTGGATATCGTCCTTTCTGCGAATAGCACGATTTCGACAGGCGGGGCGGCGGCGGCCCGAGCTCACAACTTGACGATCAGCGGAAATATCAGCGGAGGTTTTGGAATAACCAAGACCGCAGGCATCGCCACTTTTGGTTCTCTGACCTTATCCGGAAACAACACCTTCACCGGCGGCGTGATCTTGACTTCTGGCCCGCTGAAGCTCGGACACGCTAGTGCGCTCGGAACGGGTGCCCTTACCATTAATGGCGGCAGCATTGACAACTCCTCTGGCGCTGCGCTCACGCTTGCCAACAACAACCCCATAACCATCAACAGCGACTTCACCTTCACTGGAACGAATGATTTGAATCTCGGCAACGGAGCGGTTTCGCTTGGTTCGGCGGCCGGAACGGTGCGTCAGATTACGGTTTCGGCAGGCACACTGACCGTCAATGGTTCGATCTCCGATGGTGCCACGGCGACCGCCATTACCAAGCTTGGTACTGGGACACTCACTTTTGGCGGGAACAACACCTTCACCGGCGGGATCAATGTGAATAACGGCTGGATCGGCGCGACGCATAACAATGCCTGGGGGACCGGAGTCGTCACCTTTGCCGGTGGCGACATCGACACGACCAAAAGTCTCACGATAGCAAACGATTTGGTTTTCTCGAGCGACGTGGGCACGAACGCCCTCTCGAACGACATGGTTTATACAGGCAATGTGTCCGGGACAGGAAACTTAAGCTTCAACGGCTTTACGAACGGATCGAATACCTTCACCGGCAACAACACGGGGTGGTCGGGAAACATTACCCTCAGCGGCGCCGGTTTGAGACTGGGACACGTCAACGCGGCGGGCACGGGAACCATCAATTTCGCCGGAAACGCCAATACGGCCATGGAATCCATGAGCTCCTCCGCAGACCTCTCGGGAGGCAACGGGGTGGCGAACAATATTGTCAACAACAACGCGGGAACGAGCTTCATTCTGGATAACAACCTGAAGCTCTCCGGGGTCATCAGCGGCGCGGGCACCACGAGGCTCAGCAGCGGCAGCACCGGCACCTTGTTCCTGACCGGCAACAATACCTACACGGGCTTCACCAGCATCCAGTCGAGTGTGCTGGATGTGACCGCCATAGGCAACGGCGGGGATTCCCGTAACATCGGCGCATCCTCGAACGCGGCGATCAACCTTGTGATCGGCGGCGGCACAACAACCGGCACCTTGAAATACACCGGGGCCGGGGAAACGACGGACCGGCTGTTCACCATCGGCAGCGCGCAGTCCGCCTACAATACCAGTACTGGAAGCGGACCTGCTCCGGTGGTGACGCTCAACGCGACGGTGACCAGCCAGATCGATTCTTCTGGAACAGGGGCGCTCGTCTTCGGCAACACAGGCAACCTTCTGGTGGGGAATGCTCTCAACACCATCTTCGAATTAACGGGAAACAATACCGACAACAATACCATCGCGTCGATCATCGGAAACACCGCGACCCGTTCGGACATTACCACTACTGCGGGTACGACCACCAGCTCAACGAACGGAAACCCAAACAGGCAAATCAGTGTCCCTGACACGACGGGGATCATGGTGGGCGACATTGTTTCCGGGACCGGAATTACCGGCAATGTCACCGTTGGGGCCGTCCTCAGCTCTACCAGGCTCTCCATTGTCACAGGAGCAACACTCAATCAAACGGCGAATGCCACGCTGACCTTCAAACAGCCGGATGTGTCACTCAACAAGACGAGTGTGAAAAAATCCGGTGTCGGCACATGGGTGCTCACTGGCAATAACACCTATACGGGATCGACCCTGGTCAGCGTGGGCACGCTCGTCATCAATGGCAGTATCGCCACCAGTTCCGGTGTGCAGGTGGACAGCGGCGCGGTGCTTGCCGGTTCCGGCCTCGTCAGCGCCATCAGCGGCGCTGGCTGGGTAAACCCCGGCAACAGCCCTGGAATCCTGACGGCAACGACCGCAGACCTGAGCGGAGGACTGGACTTCAGCTTTGAGTTTGGGACCACAGGCAGCCCGACATGGAGCAACGCCACGGCGAGCGTGAACGATGTGTTGCATCTCACCAACACATCGGATCCGTTCACTTCGACTTTGGCGACGGCGGCAAACGTCTTTGACATCTACCTCGGCGTTGCCAGCATCACCGGTGGGGATTCTTTCAACGGCGGTTTCTTTGCAGGGACAGCGGACTTTTCCAGCATCGTAGCCAGCGGCACATACAACTACTATGTGCTTGGAAATGGCGCCGGCAGCCACGCTTACAACGGAACCAATTACTACACGCTCGCGGAGTATAACTCGGGGGTTGGCTCGTCTTGGACGATCGACCACGGAACATTTGCGGTCACCGGAGCTAACTTTGCGACAGGCACGGTGGACGGCTATGTGCAGCAGTTCAGCGTGGTTCCCGAACCGGCCGCATGGCTGCTCGCCGCCTTCGGTCTCACGACTGCGGTTGTCTTCCGTCGCCGCCGGCAGGACTGAGAAGAAAAGGCGGAAGTAGGAAGCCGGAAGTGGGGCGCGCAGCGCCCCCGAGCCGCGCTCCGCGCGGAATTTCTTCCAATTCCACAATCCTGTTCCCATTGCAGAAAAATGTGGCATCGGCGTGCATCGGCGTCCCGCCGATGATCGAAAATCCTTTATGGCCGAAATCGGCCATGCCACGGGTTTCCCATTCCATCGATGCCCTGGAAGAACGACCGCCGTGTCGTTCGTAACTTGAAAAAAGTCGGCGCTGACAGCGCAGCGCCCTCCAAGAACAGCCCCGCGCAACGCACGGGATTTCTCCTCATTCCAAATTTGACTCGAAGACTCGCCCTTCGGGCTGGCTGCGGCAGTCTGTCTCGCTTCACTCGGCTCGAATTCCCCATTCGTGCCGGGCTGGGAATCGAAGGGAACACGGAATAACGTGCCGCAGTTGGAATTTAATCATTGATTGACGGATTTCCCGCCAGCACACTGGCTGGCATATGTTCTTGAAAGATGAGTCCCTGCCGGACCTGACCCTCTCAAGTGAGACGCCGGGGCTTGGGCTGCGGTGTTTCTACGAGGGGGTGGAAGTGGTCGGAGCGAGTCCGGACGATCTGGTGGCGGGATGCGAGTGGCGGAAGTCGCCGGTCGGTTTGGAGTGTCGGATCTCGGTGACGAATCCCGGGAGGGAAAGCCTTCCGGTCAGCGAAATCCGGCTGGCGTTTCGCATGGTGACCAAACTCGACAAGGTTTTTCGTGTGTCGTGGGCGATGAACGGTGAGACCGGGTTGCGGGATGTCGCGGAAAAATGCCGTTCGTCCGGGATGATGGGCTGGACGAACAGCGGGGGAACCGTTGCGGTGGTCGCCGGGTTCCTCGATCATTCCACATCGAACGCGAGGCTGGAAGCCGTCTGTTCCCCGGAGGGGGCATGGCGGGTGACGGCCACGATTTTTCGGGAAGGGATCGAGCTGGCTCCGGGAGACAGGCTTGAGGTGTCTCCGTTTTGGTTGCAGACCGGCCCGGGGCTCTCCGCTCTGCTCGAGCAGTATGCCGAAGCGGTGTCGTCAACGATGGGGAAGCGAAAGAAAAAGCCATCCGAGAGCGGCTGGTGCAGTTGGTATCACTTTTACGGCAAGGAAACATTTGACGATGTCGTTTCCTGTGCGACGGAACTCGCGGCATCGCCGGTTGCCGGGTCTTTGCGGACCGTGCAGATTGACGATGGCTGGAACCGGGCTTCGACGGCAAACATTCCCGAGGCATGGGGAGACTGGGAAGCCCATCCGGATAAATTTCCATCCGGCATGGAGGAGGCCGCCAGGCGGATCCACGAACTGGGGTTCCGTGCGGGCCTTTGGCTTGCACCGCTTGCCGTGGCGAGGGAGAGCCGGCTTTTCCGGGAACACTCCGACTGGCTGGTCCGGCAGCGCGACCCGGAAACCGGAGAAACCTCGCCCAAACCCACCGACAACCCGGATATCTTTTCCCTGGATTGCACGCATCCGCAGGCGCTCGCCTGGCTTCGGGGCACATTCCGGCGCGTGTTTCGCGAATGGAAATTCGACTACGTCAAAATCGATTTCCTCTATTACGGAGCGCAGGAGGGCATCCGGCATGATCCCGGGGTGACCTCGATAGAGGCTTACCGGCGGGGGCTTGAGGCGATCAACCGCGAGGCCGGTCCCGGAAAATATATTCTCGGTTGTGGAGCGCCGCTGCTCGCGAGCATCGGGCTTGTGGATGGCATGCGGGTGGCCTGCGATGTCGGAGGGCGCTGGCTGTTCGATCCCGGCTGGCCCGACTGGCCGGCCGGAAATTGCTCGATCCGGGCCGCAGCGGTTCCCTCGCTCTGGAGTCAGTGGATGCATGGCAGGTGGTGGCAGAACGACCCGGATTGCCTCGTTGTTCGCGATTCCTCTCCCGTGTATGAGCAGGCGTTTTTTGAAAAACTGGAAAAGGAAATCGCTCTCAAGAACCCCGGCTACATCACGACCGCACCCGGGCTCACCCCGGAAGAGGCCGGCTTGTGGACGCGGCTCGTCTGGATGACCGGCGGCATGGCGTTCCTTTCCGAGGTCTGGAGCGAACTGCCCGCCGACCGCCGCGAGATGCTGATGAAATGTTTTCCGGCTCACGGAAGAAAAGTCTCCGTGCTCGACTGGTTCGGCACGCCCGATGCAGCGGTCCTTGTCGCGTGGGGAAAACCCGTCCTTTGCGGAATTTTTCATTTCGGCGATGCCGCATTCCGTCCGGAAATTCCCGCGAAGAAACTCGGCCTCTCCCGGAAGTGGAAACTTCGCGAACGATGGAGCGGGGAGGAGATCGAAGGAAAGGGGGAGCTCGTCGTGTTTCCGGAGATGCCTCCGCATTCCGGACGGATCTGGGAAAAGGTTTCATGAAGAAGCTCCTCTCCATTCTGCTGTGCGTGGGCGCGGCGTTTTTTCTGACCGGATGCCCGCCACGGGGATGCGACGAGGTGCGCGATCCCCAGGCCATGCTCGACCTGCTCGCCGGGGCGGCCGGAAAGGAAAATACGCGCTTTGTGATCCCTCCCGGCATTTATCGCATTTGCGACACGAAGGTGCGCGCGGTTTCCGTGGACGGTTTGCGGAAGAGCACGATCGTGGCGGACGGCGTGACCGTCGTTTTGAAGACCGGACAATCGTTCAAGCTGAACGGGTGCACGGATGTGACGCTCACCGGGCTGACCGTGGACTTCGATCCGCTGCCATTCAGCCAGGGGAAGATCACGGAAATCGACCCGGTCGGGAAATCCATCACCGTCGTGCTGGACGAGGGCTATCCTGCGCTGGAAAGCCTCCCGAAGGAGAGCCGTCTGCACTACGGTGTGTATGATCCGGTGACCGCCGAGCCGAGGTCGCTGCTGCACGACGGGTTTCCGGATGTCGTCCCTGCCGGCGACCGGACCTACAAGCTCTCGCGGGCGTCCAACGGATTCTTGTTCGATTCGCTCGGCCGTCCCGACGGGGCGCAGGTCGGTGACCGGATCTCCCTGTATAACCGGCAGAACAGCGCGATCGAGGTCCGGAATGGCAGCCGGGTTCATGTCGACGGTGTGACGGTTTTTTCGGCTCCCGGCTTCGCGATCTGGGAGGTCGAGGGGGAGGGGGGCAACCACTACAGCCGGTGCCGGATCATGAGAAAGCCCGGCACCACGCGGCTCCTCTCCGGCAGCGCGGACGGATTCCATTCCTACCAGGTTCGCAAGGGTCCGCTGATCGAGGGATGCGAGTTCTCCGACATGGTGGACGACACGATCGCCATTCATGGGTTTTTCAGCATCGTTCTGGAATCCCCGTCGTCGCGCACCGTCCATGTCGTTTCGCCGTTCGGGCAGGATTTTTCAGCGGGAGCCGGGGTGTCGTTCCATGAAATGCCGCACGGAAATCTGCTGGCGGAAGCGGTTGTGAAATCCGTGGAGCCCCTTCCTGCAGCATCCCTGTCGAAGCCGGTTGAGGAAACGCAGCGGGCTTTCATCAAGCAGCGGCTCAACATGCGATCCCTGCCAACCACGCAGGCGGTGTTGAAGGTGGAGCTGGATCGCGACATCGCACTTCCGCAAGGGAAGCTCGTGCTCATCTCCTCAAGCGAGCGGTGCGGCAGCGGAGCCGTGATCCGGAACAACACGCTCCGCCGCGGCCATATGCGCGGGGTTCTGGTGAAGGCGGACAATGTTCTCATCGAGAACAACCGCTTCGAGAGCACGGGTGCCAGCGCTGTCCTCGTCCAGCCGGAACTTTTCTTTCTCGAGGGGCCGGTCTGCAGGGGCGTGACGATCCGAGGGAATACGATCACGCACTGCGGGTGGAAGATCCTGAACCAGCGCTTCGCATTTCCCGGCGTGGGAGCCATCCAGACCGGAACATGGATGGCCCGCAGGCAATTCCCGCCGCAATTCGATCCGTATCCGGTGATCGGGGATGTCACGATCACGGACAACATCATCGAGGACAGCGGGGGTTGCGGCATTGTGCTCGGCAATGTTTCCAAGGGCCGGATCGCCAACAACACGATCAAAAAGCCGTTCAGCAAATCCGGGGCGATCGAAAGCACCGGCCTCGACAAGATGTTCGACTCCACTGAACACAATCTCGAAAAACCGGCGGATCCGCGGGCGGCCCCGGCCGGGATCCTTGTCTACGGATCAAAGGATGTCGATGTGTCGGGGAACTCCGTTTCTCCAGCCTCCAGCCAGGGCGGCCTCCCCGCCTTGATCGTCGGCCCGTGGTGCGAAAACATCACGACGCCCAGATAAAAAAACACGCCGACAGAGCGGACACCTCCCCAGCCCGATATGACACCACCCAAAGTCCGCCCTGATAAAACCTCCACGGGAAGTTTGTGGAAGCACCTCGGTTTGGGAGCGGGTGGTGCGGTGGAGAATTCCTTCCAGAACACGCCTCTCACCCTGGCCAATCCGATCTTCAACGTCGGACTGGGAGTCAGTCCGGTGATTGTGGGGTTTGCGATGGCATTTCCCCGGATCTGGGAGCTTTTTATTGATCCGTTGATCGGGACGGCGAGCGACCGGACGAAGAGCCGGTTTGGCCGCCGTCTGCCCTACATTGCCTTCGGCCTGCTGGGGAGTCTGCTGTTTTTTGTGGCGATGTGGTGGGCGCCTTCGGGGCTTTCCAAGGAAAGCCTTGGGATCTGGCTCATCGTCACGGCGTTCCTGTTCTACACGTTTTACTCGTTCTTTGCGATCCCCTACGCAGCACTCACGATCGAGGCCAGCGAGGCGGGGCCGGACCGGATCGGGGTGATGACCGCTCGCACCGCCTTTGCCAACCTCAGCCTGATTCTCATCAACTGGCTCTATTGGTTCTGTCAGAGGGATTGGTTTTCCTCGCCGGTTGTGGGCATGCGGTGGGTCGGGCTGGGGTTCGGGCTCCTTGTCACCTTTTGCGGAATCATCGTTGTCGTCACAACCCTGCGGCAGGGGCTGCATCTCCATGCCGGACACAAGGAATCCGCTCCCATCGCCAGGGGGAGCTACCGCAAAATCCTCCGCCTGCGTCCGACGCGCTGCATCCTGGTGGCCCTGCTCAGCACGATGGTCGGGTTCACGCTTGTCGGGCACCTGGGATTTTACCTCGTGGCATTCCATGCCTGCGGAGGAGATCTTAAGCAGGCCTCACTGGTGGGAGCCGTCAAGGCGACGGTGACCCTGATCGCGGCCGTGCTGGCCTGCCCGCTGATCGGCGCCGCCGCGAAGCGCTTCGGGAAAGACCGGATTTTCAATATCCTGATTTTTACCGGGGTGGCTTCCAGCCTGTCCATGTGGTGGCTGATCACGCCGATCAATCCCTATCTGAGCATGATTAGCGATCTCGGCATCTCGCTGTGCCTGGTGGGGTTCTGGCTGCTGATGCCCGCCTATCTCGGGGACATCAGCGACTACTACGAAAAGACAACCGGCCAGAGCTGCCAGGGGACGTTGTCGGCGCTCTACGGCATTGCGGTGAAGGTCGGGGCCTCGGCGGCCCTGCTGCTCACCGGATACATCCTGGTTGTCTGCGGGTTCGACGCGGAGATGCCGCACAAGGCGATGGTCCGGCCGATTTTCAACATGCGGCTCCTCTTCGCCGTTGTCCCCAGCGTCGGCCTCGTCATCTCCTACATGGCGATGGCACGGTTCGATGCGGAGATCGAAAAGCTTCCCTGAGAGCCTGTCTGAAAATTGCCGTCCGGCGGCTTGCGGCGGGAAAACGGCGTTCGTCTGCGTTGCGGCTCCCTCACGTATCGCAGTGGATACGCTCTGTCGCCGCGCCTTGCCGTCCGCCATTTTCCCTTGCCATCCACCTATCGTCCTTTTTCAGACAGGCTCCAGGGCAGCGGGAATTTTTCGCCCATGCTGTTGCCCCATCTCGGCGGCTGGAGGGTTTGCATCCATGTGCCAAGTCTGGTTTCCAGCTCCCGGCGTTTTTCGGGCTGCGCTCCGCTGAGATCGTGGTCCTCATGGATGTCGTTTGGAATATGGAAGAGGCCCGATTTCGGGCTGTTTGCCATGTCGAACAACTGATTGCCCGCCTCCGCTCGAAGCGGTCCGTGCCAGAATTTCCACGGGCCCTGCCGGATGCCCCAGGAATGGAGGGCCTTGTCCGGGCCGAGGCGGAACAGCCAGCAGAGAATGCGATCGTCCCGGGGTTCTTCTCCGGTGGTTAGAGCGGGCAGCAGGCTCTGCCCATCCGGGGTAAAACCGGCCGGGACCGGCTTTCCTGCCAGCTCAAGAAAAGTGGGCAGCAAATCCAATGTGCTGACCGGAGACTGGATTTTCACGCCGGCGGGGATGTGTTCGGTCCATTGCACGAAGAATGGCACCCGGATCCCCCCTTCGAGCACGTCACCCTTCTCCCCCTGCAGCGGGCCGTTGCTTGCCGGCTGGGTGACGCAAAGCGGTGCCCCGTTGTCGCTGAGGAAGACGACGACGGTTCGCCCGTCGATGTGGTGGTCCTTCAACGTTTGGAGCGTCCGTCCGACCGCGTCGTCCAGGGCGGAAACCATGGCGGCATAGACCCGTTCGCTGTGGCATCCCCGCCCGGTTCGCGGATAGGAAATCGGTGCATCCGGGATTTCCGGAAACCGGTCGAGATAGTTTTGCGGTGCTTCCCACGGTTCATGCGGGGCATTGAAGGCCAGGTAGAGAAACCACGGGTTGTCCTTGTTCCTTTCAATAAATGCCGAGGCCTCGGATCCGAATGCCTCTGTCAGATACGCTGTGACCGGTTCCGGCTTTTCATTGCGGATGATGCCGGGAATCGACCGGGCATCCGGCGGCAGATAGTGGCTCGCCCCCCCGAGGAATCCGAAAAACTCGTCGAACCCTCGCTTCAGCGGATGAGAGGGAGCCGTGACTCCGAGGTGCCACTTTCCAATCGCTCCCGTATGATACCCGGCGGCTCGCAGAAAATCCGCCATCGTCCGTTCCTCCACAGGAAGCCCGTAGTTCGGATCGCCGTCCCCGTTGTATTCAAAACCGAATTTTTGCTGGCAGCGGCCGGTGATCAATCCCGCGCGCGAGGGGGCGCATTGCGGGGCGGTGGCATAGCCTTCCACAAAGGACATCCCGTTCCTGGCGATCGAGTCGATATTCGGAGTGGGAATTTTTCCGCCGTGACAGCTGAGATCGCCATATCCCAGATCGTCCGCAAGGATGAGGAGGATGTTGGGAGGAGGGTTGGCAATCGCCGCGGCCGTCAGCAGGCAACTTCCCAGGAGATGGAGGATTTTCATCGTGAATCTGCTCCTGCCGGGGGCTACTCGAATGTCAGCACGAGCGTGGAGAGTCGGTCGGGGATTTGAGGCATCGTGCCCCAAAAATTGTAGGAATTGCCGAGGTTGTCGGTGATGTCGAGTGTCTCATGGTCGGCCATCTCCATGCGGAATGCAGCCACGGGCTCAGAGTCCCGCTGGTAGTCCGCCCCGATCATGCTGGTCACATCGATGTCGAGAAAACCGGTTTTGCTGTCCGGTCCGCAGAGGGGAGTCGCGTTCGAGAACGCCTCCTGGTCCCCGAAATGCAGGGTTTGCAGGCCGTGGAATTCGGAATCCGTCGTCCAAAGTGCATCCTGCCAGGTCTCCGCATGAATGAGCGAGGCCGGGGGGAGCGGCTTTTCTGTGGAGTCATGCCGGATCTGGCTCAGGAACAGGCGCAGCGTCGCGCGAGTGAGCTTCTTTCCCTCCGCTGGCGGAAGGTGGAAAAGAAGGAAATACTTGACCATGTATCCCGGCGAATCACTTGCCGCCCAGTCCCCGACATGCATCGGAAACCCCTTTTGATCGATGCACAAAACCCGCCCCTGCTGTGCGCCGGAGACCTCGCCGGAGTTCTCCTTGTCGGCAATGTAATATGTGCCCACACGTTCGGGTGACTCCAGCAGATTCAGGCGGATGTCATCGGCTCGTGAGGCCAGGGGGATGCAGGCTGTTATGGCGAGGCAGAGGAGGAGGCGGGGGATCATAAATGGAGGGTTTTATTCGATTTCGGTTGGAGAGTATCCGAGGTAGGTCGAGAAGGCTTCACGGACCGCATCCGCGACGCGTCCGAACGTCATGCTCACATGGTGACGGTATCCTGCGCGTCCGATGGTGTTCAGCTTTTTTTGAAGTTCGGGAATGTGCGCGACCCCCGCGCAGCCAAAGAACCCCTCGGCGATCGGATCGGCCGTCATGTCGCCCTCGCCGAGGTAGTAGTGGAATTTTCCATCCTCGGTCTTCGCGCTGGCATACGTCATCGGGGAGGCGGCGATGCGTCCCACGTTCGGTCCCCATCCGCATCCCGCGCCGAGGGCTTTGGCAAACATCGGATGGTCCACGACCTCACCCTTCGCCGTCATCAGATCCTGCGGGACGGGTCCGCAGTGGAAGAGGATGCACTTGTCGGGATCCTCGCCGTAATTGTTGTTCCAGTCGAGGCAGGTGGCCGGCTTTTCGGCGGCGAGGCGCAGGGCATACATCGTGATCGCGTTGCACATGTCCACCTCGCAGGCCGCCGGAATCCCGCGGTTGTTGAGTTCGCTCATCAACAGGCAGGGCGCGATTTTCAGTTCTTTTTCCAGCTCGATCCAGCAACGGAACGAGATCGCATCCATGCGGTATTCTGCGATGATGTCATCGATGACGATCGAGAGCTTTGACATCGTGTCCTGTGCCGGGGAGGGAACGTTCGAGCAATTGGCATAATTGAGCAGAAAGTCTTTCCGTGCCTTGAACTCGTCGCGCGAGGCATCGAAGTTTTTGACCCTCAGGAACACGTCGGAGAGGTCGAGGGTTTCGGTGGTGATCCCGTAGCGCTGGAGTGTCAGTTCATCGAAGCGCACGGTCTTGAACGCCGTCGTTCTGGCTCCGATGGCCCCGACCGTCATGCGCTTCATTTTTCCCACGATCCGGCAGACGCCGGCAAATTTCTCAAGCTGGATCCGGAACGTTTCGCTGACGGGATGCACCGTGTGCGGCGGAAATACGGTGTAGGGGAGGCTGTATTGATAAAAAACATCCATCACGGAGAATTTTCCGCAAAAGGCGTCGCGCCGTTCCTTGAATCCCATCTTGTCGAGCTCGTCGGGATACGCCTGGATCAGGATCGGAACGCCGCAGTCCTGGAGTGCGGTGACTGCCCCCGTCTCGTCGCCGAAGTTCGGAAGGCAGAGGATGACGCCGTCGTATTTCCCCTTGTTCGCTTCGAGGAAGCGCGCGTAGACCCGGCCCTCATCGGGAGTCTCCACCGCACCGAAGCGTGTGGCGGATTCCTCCAGCAGGAGCGCCTTGTGGCCAAGGGCTTCGACCTGGGCGGTCAGCTCCTTGCGGGCTCCGGCAATGAGGGTTTCCGGAAAAAATCCGCGGTTTCCAAAATACAGGGCGAATGTGAGAGGTTGTCTTTTCATGTGAGCGTGGAGAGTTTCTGTTTCAGGGATTCGGAAATGTCGGCCCGGAGCAGGCCCGGGGCTTCTTTGCGCCATGGCAGGGCCGTTCGCCCGCCCACGCTTCCAGCCACGCGGGAGGCGAGGAGCGAGCCGAACTCCATGCGGAGTTCCAAAGGCCAACCCTCGAGGAGCCCGACAATGTAGCCGACATGGTAGGCGTCGCCACAGCCGGTCGTGTCGACCGGCTTAACGACAAAGGCGGGTTGGTGGACGACTGTGCCGGAAGCGCGGTCCCAAGCCCAGCTTCCGTGGATGCCGTCGGTGGTGACCACCTGGCCGGGGCAGAGATCGGCAAGAGTGCGGACCGGTTAGACTTCTTGCGGCTGCCAGCGGAAGGATCGGGTCGGTTCCCATTCCGAGCAGCTTTCTGAGCCGATGCAGGTCACCTGATTCAAAATCCAGAATGCTCCGGCAGTTTGTTCCCGCCGCCGCTGCGAGGGCCGCCTCGGTGGCGTCGAGATCGTAGCTGTCCACCAACAGGACGCGGGCCTGCGCGATTTCGGCCACCGGGATGTCCTCCGCTCTCAGATATCCGTAGTTGTCCATCTGGATGAAAACCGTGCGCGCCGCCGTTCGATGGTCGATTTCGACGAGCGCAATCGCCGGCCGGGAGGTCTCATCACGCACCACCAGTCCGGTGTCCACCCCGTTGGACCGGAAATCCTCGATGCTGATCGAACTGAGCGTGTTGTTCCCCAGCCGCGCCACCATGCCGACCCGGAACCCGAGCCTCGCCACCCCGCAACACCCGGACCCGACGGGCGCACCGCCCTGGATGATCAGGTCCTCCACAAACTGCTTGTCATCGTGCTTCACCGATTCGGGCAGCCTCACCAGCACATCCACGGCATTCAGGCCGATCGCGATCACATCGTATGGCATCCGGAAATTAAAAAGCTGACCTATCGATAGGTCAACACGAATTTTCCAGAATTTACCGGATGGATTTTTTGGGGATCTCACCGCGGCCGGCCGTATTCATCGAGTGTCCCGGCTTTGTTCCTGTCCATCGTCACCGGCACGGGCGAGGCGGCCAGTGCCTTGAGCAGATCGTCGGTCATGGCCGACATCGAATCGGGCACGAAGAGCCCATCGGAATACCGGGCCAGACGCCCTGGGTGGGTGGCGATCAGGGTGTCGTTGATGAAATCGACGGGAGTCCGGTGGCCTTGGCTCAGTTTGAGATACAGATCATAAACGAGATCCTTCGCGGAGGCGTTCCTGGGCATGTTGTAGAGGGTGGCCAGACTGACGACGATGGCTTTTCGTGCCTCCGGGCGCGCGAGCGGCTTTGCCGACTCGGAGCGGACTTTTGGCCAGAATGTCCAGCGCGGATCCGCGATCCTTTCCGAATCCAGGTTGGCAATGTAGATGGCCTTCATCCCGTGATCGTAGGATGCCACGGCGTATTCCGGCATCCGGGCGTCGGTTGTTTCCAGGCTCCAGGGGCCTCCGGTCTCTCCAGCGATCCATTTTCCGGGCAGAAGTCCGCGAATGTAATCATTGGAAAAGGCGAAGTCGTAATCAAGGGCATCATCGAATGTGACCCAATCCAGGCTGCGGCCAAGTCTGGTGACATCCAGCGTGCCGCGCTTGAGCGAAAGCCCGTCCCAGACGCTGCCAAACTGGGCTCCGACCGGTGCGGGACAGACTTCACGGACTGCCGAAGCGTAGGAGTCGATCAGCCTTCCGAGCGTTTCGGTCCGGAACCGCTGGAGATCCCAGGCGGGAGCCTGTTGGAGGGTGATCTGGCTCCAGTCCGTAAATTGCGTGCCCCACTTGGCATTGAGCCGGGTGATATCGCCGAAAGACTCGGTCAGCCAGAGCCGGAAGGCAGCCTGGGCCGGTGGGCTGTAGTCGGTCGCGCCTTCAAAGGGATACTCGGTTTCGGCGTTGGCGGTGAACATCGGATAAATGTGCATCAGCGGGTGCTTGGCGGAGTTGTCGTAGCGCTCCCAGACATGTTTCGCCACTGCGGCGGTGAGGGCCGCCACATCCTTGACGACCTCCGGGTCGGCGAACGAGAGGCACTTGTAGGGCCCCATGTTGCCATCGACAACCAGCGTCCGGCCGTCGTCCGTCTGCATCATGTGGCCGTCGAGCCAGACGGGTTGGTAGAAGCGGGAACAATCCACCCGCAGATGGAAATACAGACCGGCCTCGACAAACAGATCCAGCCGCTGATCCAGCCAGGAGAAGTCATATTTTCCGGGTGACTTCTCGATGAGGCTCCAGGGAACAGCCAGGCCGCCGCCGTTGATCTGCCTTTGTTTGACGGCCGCTACGAATGCCCGGGCCTGTTCGAGGGTCTTCAATTGCTCCCCCCATTGATGGACCATGAGCAGCCGGCGGTCGTCGCCGGCCGCGTGAAGGCAAGGAACCAGCGAAAGCAACCACAGAAATATCCGGCAGAGTCCCTGTCGAAGAAGACGTTTTGCGATCACCGGAGAGACACTTGACATTTGATGAGTCAAAAATAAACCTATCGTTAGGTCAAACGCCGATTTTTGATTCAATTTTCCTGTTTCATGCAACTCCTCCTACGACTGAACAAAGACCGGGGCGACAGAGAGGCGTTGTGCCCTGCGGGCTTTTTTCTCCATCAGGCTGACGAGCAGCTCCACGGCTTTTTCCGCTATGAGGGCGGGGCGGAGATCGACGAACGGGATTCTGCCGGGCATGGCGCTGACGAGCGGGGTTCCGTCGAACCCGATGACGGGGTCCATCCGGTGTTGTTCGCGGGCGGAGAGAAACCAGGCCAAGGCGCAGACGTCGTTGTATCCGATCATCCCCGTGCCTTCGTCGACCCGCGGCAGGATGTCGGCGGCCCCCCGGACGGCAGCCTGAAGGTCCCAGCTTTCTCCCTCGTAATAGAACAGAAGAGGCTTGGGGACGCGGCGGTGGCGGCAGACCTCCAGGAGCAAATCGGGACGCGGTTTGGGCAGGCCGGAACATCTGGCGTAGGAGGGGGAGTAGAACGCGATCCTGTGGTATCCCTCTCCGATCAGGTGATCCACGGCCAGGGTGATCCCCTCCTTGATATTGATGGTGACAGCGGACTCCTGCGGGGGGGCGTAGCCGAGAAAAACTTTGGGGCAGCCGGGCTTGGCCACAAGTTTCGCCGTCCGGCCCTCGCGCATCTCGGACCAGATCAGAAGTCCGTCCACCGAGCGCTCCACGAGGGCCCTGGCGAGTCGGTGTTCATCATCCGCATTGTCCGCGCCGTGGCAGGTAAGGAGCAGTTCGTAGCCGAGAAGGTGGAGTCGTTTTTCCAGCTCCAGGGAGAGCAGCGCAAAAAAGGGATTTTGGAGATTGCCGGCGACGAGTCCAACCGTGTGGCTCCTGCGGATTCGAAGTCCGCTGGCGGCGCGGTTCCGGACGTAGCCGAGCTTCCGGGCGGCCTCCTCGACGCGCCGGCGCGTCTCCGCGCTGAAGCGGGAATTGCCCGAGGCATCATTGAGCACACTGGAAGCGGTTGTGGGATGCACATCCGCCTCCCTCGCCACATCTTTCAAATTCGGCACGCCCTTCCCACTAAACATTGCGGCATCATAACTCAACCTGTGAATCATGAAAATCATCAGAGATAGAAGCGAAGTCCTCAAGCGCCTGAATCAGAGAGGCGGGATCCCCATCCTTTGTCCCAATGCGGAAACGCCGGACGAGATGGAGGGGATTTTTCTCGGAGCCCAGCGCCATGCCGAGGCGCGGGAGATGCCAAGCGTTGTTGTCGGCATCGGGGTGACGGCATCCTATCCGGATCACCGGCAGCTCGGCCGGCTCGCGATGGGCGACAGCCCGGAGGCACTGGAATCCGCCGCCCGGACATGGTTCGGATGGCTGGATGTCTATGCGGGCCGGGACGGGTTGTTCGACCGGGTGGAGGCGATTCCGTTTCTGGACCACGGTTGGGCACCTTTGGAAGCCGATCTGCATCTCATGACATCCCCCTGGTTTCAGGAGGCCATGGGGATCATCATGTTCGACGCCAGCCTCCATGAGTTTGAAAAGAACGTGGAGCTCACAGCGGAGTATGTGAAAGAGGCGGGGAAGCGGGTTGTGGTCGAGGCCTGCCCGGACAAGGTGTATGAGCGTGCGGAGATCGAGCGGAAGAAACTCAGCGAAGCGGGGATGCTTTCCGATCCCGCGAGAGTTCGTGAATTTGTCAGTCTGACCGGGGTGGATCTTGTGGTTCCCAACCTCGGGACCGAGCACCGCACGCTTTCCAGAGTTCCGTTGGAATACCGTCGCGATATTGCACAGGGGATCTGGAAGCTGGTCGGACCGGTCCAGGCACTTCACGGAACCAGCAGCCTTGGGGACCGCCTGCGGACCGTTGGCGAAGACGGGATCTGCAAGGTCAATTTTTATACGGCGATGGCCCGCGGTGCGAGCGTGGCGGTCAAGTCCGGTTGGGATGAGGCACCATCCGGCGAGCCGCTCCCCATCTCCCTGGCCTGCGGCAGCGCGATTCACGCCACGAGGCGCGAGGCCTTCGCAGAATCAACCCGGGCGATGCTCGGGCTGCTCGCCGGGCCGGCTTGATCTGTTTCAATCCGTCACGATGTATTTCGGATCGAGCGTCAGTCCGGCCTGCGAATACCAGTCCTTCAGAGCCTTCCGGCCCTCGCGGACCCGGTCGCGATAGGCGGGATCCTTCGCCATGTTTTGCATCTCTCCCGGATCCCTGTCCAGGTCCACGAATTGCTCGCGGTTCGCGCCGTCCCCGTAGATGACGTATTTTGTTTTTCCCGTGTGAAGCACGCGGAGGTTGTCGTGTTCGATGACGAGACTGTCGCGCCAGTTTGAGGCGTGGAGGCCTTCGGCGAACATGCGCGCCCCGCGGCCGCGCAGCTCCGGGGGGACGGGAATATTTGCAAAGTTGCAGAGGGTGGGAATCAAATCCAGCCCGGTCGAGATCAGGTGGTCCCGGTCCACTTTTCCGCCCGGTGTCCGGCCGTTCCAGCTGATGATGAACGGCACGTGAACCGCCTCTTCATAATACGTGTCCTTGTGTTCGAGCCGGTGGGCGGAATCATGTTCGCCGTGGTCGCTTGTGAAAACCACCACCGTGTTTTTATCAAGGCCGGCCTTCTCGAGTGAATCCAGCAGCCTGCCGATCTGGGCATCGACACTTTCCGTCAGGCGCGCGTAGGCCCAGCGGTGCAGACGCCAGTCTTTTTCGGTCCATTGTTCCCGCGCGTAAGTCCGGAAGTTGCGCTGTCCCTTGAACCCGCCGAGTGCTTCCGGCTCGCCGGCCGGGATTTCGAAGTTGGGGGGCAGTGGCGGGCAGAATTTCTTGTAGAAGTCCTCCTCGGTGACTCCGTCGGGGGTTTTCAGTGCGGCCGCGAGATAGGGCTCGTGCGCGCCTTTTGGAACAGGTTGTCCCATGTGCCCCATGAAGTCGTTGATCGCCATGTAGCAGATGTCGTGCGGGTTGATCAGCGAGGCCACCAGCAGGAAGGGACGATCATGCTTTTCACCGAGAAAACTGATGCACTCCTCCACGGCCTCATCTCTCCCGTCAGCGCGGCCGTCGATTTTCCCCGGAGAGAGGCGCGCGAACCCATACGGCTCCACGCGCCCCACGACGCCCGGCTGGCCGGGCAGATGGATTTTTCCCGCGTAGGCGGTCTCATATCCGGCCCGACGGAAAATATTTCCCATGGCATTCTCAAGAATCCGGTCGGGAATCGCATTTTTCTCCTCGCGGTTGCTTTCCATTCCGATCTCTGAGGGGAGCGTTCCGGTGAACATGCTGAACCGGGAGGGAATGCAAACCGGGTTTGAGCAGTAGGCTCTCTCGAAGCGGACGCCGCTGGCCGCCAGGCGGTCCATGCTCGGGGTTTTCACCCACGGGTTGCCCGTGCAGCTCATCATCCCCGCGTGCTGCTGGTCGGTGAGGATCACCAGGATATTCGGGTGCTGTTCGACGGCCGCCGGAAGCGGACCGACGGTGCCGATCAAGGCAGGGAGGAGTTTCAGAAGCTTTTCCCAGGAGGTTTTCATGCGCGGGCGGAAAAACATTCCATAACCATACCGCGCATTCAAGGTTTCCCGATGTCAAGCGGGTGACCGCTTTCATTCCCTTTGGGTTTGATGCCCCGAAGCGTGCTCCGGGGCTCTTTACTTCGCGAGCCTCATTTTTCCCAAATGGAACCCATCTCGTAAATCTCCAACGATCGGATGCGCACCGGCCCGCGGAAACATTGCAGCGAAAGGTTGTCGTCAATCGGCAGGAACGCTTTCGTGAGCGACGCTTCGCCGCCGTTGGCAAAAGCCTCGATGGAGGTGCGGTCGATGAGCAGATCGAGGGTGATTATGCTGGTCGATGGGCTGCCCTTCTCCGGTAGCGGCGGGACGGATTTGACTGCCACGCCATGAAGTGACCGGCTGCGTACTTCCAGCCGTTCTCCACGAATGTGAATGATGGCCACACCTTCACCGCCCTGGATGACGCCGTGCGGATCGGGGCCGTCCTTGTATATGGGCCGGTCCTCAAATTCCAAGACCATCTTGAGGTGCAGGGATTCACCCTGGTGAGGCAGCGGGAGGTTGTCGCCGGAACTGAGCACCGCGCCATCGAACTTGTGATCCACCTTGCGCGTGTGCAACTTTTCGATCTCGGCGGCAGGACGACGGAACACCTGAATCTTACCATTCACCGTTTTCAGACTCAACTCACAAGGAAAGGTCAGTTGCTGATCGAACGGCATATTTGGATAGACACCACCTCTGATCCAACCGATGTGGACGCATCGGTCGTCGGCCTCCGCCTCGTTGTAAAACGACTGCGCCGCGTAAAAGCCACGGTGGTTGTTGTCCGCCTCGGCCTCCGTCTTGAATTCCGTTCCGGTGAATTCGCCGATGAGCCCCGAGCCATTGCCGCGCACCACGACCCATTTCATCCGCGCTTTGTCGCCGTCCACCGGCAGATGCAGCATATCGGGGCACTCGAAACTGTTCGGGATGGGCTGCGGTTGCTTCGTCCAGTCGAGCAGGTTCTTCGAGGTGAAGATTTGATAGACGCTTTTGCTTGTCCAGACCTCGGCGGGAAGACCCTTACCCCGTGCCGCCGTATCATCGCACAGCAGCATGGCCCAGGATTTTGTCGGTTCGTGCCAGAAGACCTTCGGGTCGCGCGAGGCGTGGCGCAGCACGGGATTCTTCGCGTATTTCATCCAGGTGCGCCCCTTGTCGTTGCTGTAGGAGATGCACTGGACGTTGGCACCCGTCCAGAACGCGATCATCACGGGCTGGTCTTTTTCCGTCGCGAGGCCGGAGCAGTTTTCCTTGTCGATGACGCAGGTGCCCGACTGGCAGATGCTCAGTTCACCAGCCCCTTTTTCCTCCTTGAAAGCCGGTGGCAGTTCCTCCCAGTGAACCAGATCCTTCGACACAAAATGCAGCCATGCATAATGCCAACGCTGGGCGAAGAGGTGATACTCGCCCGCAAAATACACCGGGCCGTTCACGTCGTTGATCCAGCCGTCGTCGCGCCGCCCGACCTGCGGATTGTCACCTTCCCACTGCCGTGCCGTGATGTGGAACTGCGGCCGGTGTTTTTCGTGGTAGAGCGCCGTTGGCGAATCAGCAAAGGACGGAACAGCACATTGCAAGACGAGGGCTGCAATGATGGCAGGGAGGAGCGGTTGTGTTTTCATTGGGTGGCTTCGGTGGTCAATTTGGCGGGGTGCTGCGCGCCGGAGTTTTTCACGATCATCTGCTCCGCCGGAATTTCCAATTGAATCTCCGCGCCGTAATCCAAGCCGGGGACGAACGGCAACAGGAATTCCAGCACGTCCGGCTTCTGAAAATGCGTGGGCTTGGTGTCAGGATGCGGATAATAAACCAGCCCGTCGACCGCCGGCGCGCCGGCGTGCCGGAGGCGCACGTCGAAGAATGAAAAATCCTCCGCCGGCTCGGTTGGGTGCCATTTCACCGCCCGGAAGGTGATCCGCGGCTGCACCACGCGATACCGCAGCGGCGCGATGCTCACGTTCAGCGTGCCTCCGTGAAACGCCGCGAGGTCAAGCCCGCGTTCGCGAAAGAACGGCATCTGCATCTTCAGAGTGCCGCCGGGAAACAGCGGGTTGCCGTTCTTCCCGCTCGCCACCCGATGCCCTGGAACAACGCGTGCGGCGAGGCTCTGCCAGTTCGTTGTGATGTGGGCGGCACTCATTTTGATTTCAATTTTCGTTCCATGTCCTCGAGCGCGACTTGTTTCGTTTCCGGAAAACACAGTGCGACCACGAACAATTGCACCACCATCATCACGGTGAAAAATGCGAACGGCAGACCGGCGTTTGGCTGGCCGAGATTGCGCGCCACAAGTGGAAACGTGCCTGAAACCAGCATCGCCATGAACCAGTGCGTGAAACTGCCGAGCGTCTGGCCTTTGCTGCGGACGGCGGTCGGAAAAATTTCACTGATGAA
Organism: uncultured Chthoniobacter sp.; assembly: GCA_964431635.1. Lineage (GTDB taxonomy): Bacteria > Verrucomicrobiota > Verrucomicrobiia > Chthoniobacterales > Terrimicrobiaceae > QYQL01. The sequence goes on from CAYSKK010000019.1 coordinate 27,374, forward strand.
CACCCAAATCACCGCGCCCTGACCGAACGCGTGGCACACGACCATTCCTCCGAGCAACCACACCAACCAGTCCGCATGGACATTGGCGTTGAAAATCCACGTCACGAACGCGAGGCTCACGCCGCCGCCGACCGTGCCCCAGATGAGCAGCGGTTTGCGCCCGACCCTGTCAATGATCAGCATGCCAAAAATCGTCGCGACGAGATTGAACGAACCGAGAATGACCGTCTGCATCGCGCTCGCATTTTTGTCAAAACCCGCCATCGCAAAAATCTGATCCGCGTAATACCAGAGTGCATTGATGCCGCCGAGCTGGTTGAACATCGCCACCGCAACAGCCAGGAGCACCGGTCGCAGATGCGATTTTACAAACAGCGGCGCTGCGCCGTCGTGTTTGTCCTCGTGCAACGAAGCCTCAATCGCCGCCAGTTGGCGGTTGATGTCCGCCACGCCGATGCGCCGCAAGACCGTCGTCGCTTCTTCGCGCCGGTTCACCATCATCAACCAGCGCGGACTGCGCGGGATGAAAAACAACAAGATCAGAAATGCCAGAGCCGGCAACCCCTGCACCCCAAGCTTCCAGCGCCATTCCGCATCGCCCAGATTCATCGCGCCGAGCAGGTAGTTTGAGCCGTAGGCGACCAGCACCCCGATGACGATGTTGACCTGAAAACACGCCACGAGCCGTCCGCGCCACGCCGCCGGAGCGATTTCCGCCAGATAAATCGGCCCAAGCACGGACGACGCGCCCACTGCCAGCCCGCCGCAAATCCGCGCTGCAACAAGCATCCACAGGGACGACGCGAACGCGCAGCCGATGGCACACAATAGATAAAACGCGGCGACGATTTTCAAACAGTCGCGCCGACCAAAGCGGTCACCCGGCCTGGCTGCCGCCAGCGAACCGATGGTCGCGCCCAGCATCGCCGAAGCCGTCATAATTCCCTGCTGTCCGGGTGTGAGGAAAAAAGTTTCACCAGTGCCTGCTGGCAGCCGGATATCACCGCCGTGTCAAAGCCGAACAGCAGGCCGCCGAGCGCGCCGACCAGTGTTGCGCCAAGCAACGCGGGCGTGATTTTCGCCGGGGACAAAGGCCCCGCCCCGTTCGGATCAGTGATGCTGGCTTGCATGGGGTAAAACTACCAGCCGGCGACCGCGCCGCCAAAATGGAAGATATGGCAGGTATAAAAATGCTGTCATGTCAGATGGAATCTGCTACTGACTGACTTTATGACCGGCTGCCGCAAGCATCACGCCATTTCCCGCCAGCTTGCCGCCGAAATCAACTCCGGCAAATACCGTCCCGGCGAGCGCCTGCCCAGCGAAGCGCAACTCGTCAAAAAATTCCGCGTCTCGCGTCCCACTGTCGGGCGCGCATTGCGCGACCTGCTGGAGCAGGGGTTCATCACCCGCCGCGCCGGTTCTGGCACTTATCTCCGGCAGCCCGGCGAGGCCATTGCCACCGCGCCCGCGTTCACCCAGCTTGGCCTCATCGTGCCCACGCTCCGGCACACGGAAATCTTTGAATCCATCTGCGGCGAACTCGGCAGCCTGGCACGCGTCCATAATTTCGGCCTGCTCTGGGGCGGCACGACGCAACCGCACAATCCTGAGACGGAGACGAGTATCCGCGAAGCTGAAATGCTCTGCGAGCAGTTCCTCGAACGCCGCGCTGCGGGCGTTTTCTTTGTCCCTTTCGAGCACTGCGTCGGTAGCGAAGCCGCCAACGAGCACATCACCAGCAAGCTGCACAAAGCCGGTGTGCCGGTCGTGCTGATTGACCGCGACATCGGGCATTTTCCCGAACGCAGCGCGTTCGACCTTGTCGGCATCGACAATTTTGCCGGCGGCTACGCCCTGGCCACGCACCTCATCAGGCTTGGCGCCCGGCGGCTCGCTTATGTCACTCTGCCGCGCACCGCGCCCACGGTGGATGCGCGCACTGCGGGCGCGCGCGTTGCCATGCTCGAACACGGCATTGCCACCGGTCGCAATTTTGTGCTCGCCGGCGATCCCGCCGATGAAAAATTTGTCCGCTCCTTTGCCGTCGCCCGTCAACTGGACGCCATTCTCTGCACCAGCGACCACGTCGCCGCACAATTGTTGCGGACGCTGACCCGGCTGCGGATACGTGTGCCCCAACAAATCCGACTCGTCGGATTCGACGATATGCGCGTGGCGAGTTTATTGACCGTGCCGCTGACCACGATGGCACAACCCTGCCGCGACATCGCCATCATCGCTTTTGCAGCCATGCGCGAACGACTTGCCAACCCGACGCTCCCCGCACGCAGCCTTCTGCTCTCTGCGCGCCTCGTCGTCCGTGAAAGTTGCGGAGCCTACACGCCCAAGTAAACCGCTCTAAACTCAAACCAACCGTGACAGGGGCCTGCCTGAGCCGACGGATTGATGACTGTGCGGTTCTATACATCAAGCGGAACAGGGCCTGGTCTTTGGCCAAGCCTGTAGCGAGGGATCGAAAAATGGGGGCACCACTTTCACGAGGCTTTTTCCTTGCTGCTTACTTGGCAGAATAGCCGGGATTGGCTGTCGGAACCAAGGCTTGGGTTTCCTTGATAGCAGGAAAGTGCCCGGGCGGAGATGTCGTCACCAAGAATAAAAATGATGTTCGGACGGCCTTTCGATTGCGCTGAAGCCGATGTTGCAAGAAAGGCGGCTGCCAGCATGGCTGCCCCGAACTTGGTTTTGGAGATCAGAGGCATTGCTTTTTAGGGTTTTTGTTGTCTGCTTTTTCCAGAGGGCAAGGTTTTTCGCACGATCTCGCTAATAAATATCCTAATGTCTGTGTCAAGTTGATTTGCCAGCACATGGACCGGGGCTGCGTCATACTATTCTCATCCCGGAACTTCGATTCAGCCTGCATTCATGCGGATCTTCAGAGATGTCCGGCTGCATCCATTTCTTTCTGGAATGAAACGGCATGGCACGGAAAGAATATTATTTGGCACGGAGATCAAGGCGCATTGGAAATCTGCGATGTATAGTCTTCGAACCGTTGGCAACCAACCCAGAAAATCTGAAATGAGCGCATCCAGTTTCTGCACCAGATCCGGATGGCCACCGGCCAAGTCCCGGCCGCGACATTCTCGTGGCGGTTCTTTCCTGCGAGCCGGAAGCGACCTGCATGACCCCCAGCCTCACCTCCCTCATCGCCCCCTCCAGAATCAGCATGCTTGAGGAAACGATCGATCAGATTCTCACAAAAAAGAAGGAGGATCGCCGTCGTTGGGCGGAACGCGCCCTGTCGCGAGTCAGGCTCTTCGAGGGGGAGTCCACCAACATGACCGCCCACCAATCCATTTCCCCTTGAACCCGGGTTCACCGCCTGTTGATCGCAAAACCACAATGTTTCCTTTCCAGGGAATTTTCAGGCAAATTTGATGGACAAGTTTTGAAGGGACATTGACGATTTCGCATGAGCTTTTCCAAAAAACCCTCTGTTGCCTTGCCACGGAAAGCCACCGTGAAGATTTCGGCGGGCCAGGCGGCGGAGAAGAAGAGTTCCGTGCATCTGTCGTATCAGGGAACCTCCTTGTTGCAGGAGCAAAGATTGCAGAGCCGGATGGTGGCGGTGGCAGCGGGAGCGATGGTGTTTTTGTGTGGGTGGGTTTCGACGCATGTGCTGATCACGCAGACGCTCAAATACGAGAGCTCGCGGGCCGGGCAGGTGGTGGAGCGGTTCATAGCGAGTGCCCTGGCGCAGGCGCAGCAGGGGGAGAGCTACTCGGTGGAGAAGGTGGTGGAATATCTCTCCAGTGTGAAGAAGCCGCCGGGAATGGATTTTTTCATCTTCGATTCGGAGCACAGCGTGGTGTTTTCCTCGCGGATCGAAATGCCCGTGGGGAGTTTGTTCGGGAAGTGGATCGTGAAGCCCGGTGTGACCTTGTCGGAGATGGTGAAAAACACCCCGCTTGGAGGGAGCAAGTATTTTCAGGGGAAGTTCCAATCCCTGGGGGGGTGGAGATCGGAGGGCGGGTTGAACTGCCTGTCCTACATTCCCGGATCCTCCTTCTACATGCTGGCGCATTTGGAAAACAGCAGCGAGAGACAGGATGGAGGCGAGGAGGATCCCTATCGGCTGCCCTTGTTGATCAGCATGGTGCTGGGGCTGGGAACCGGAGTGGTTCTCTGGGGGCGCGGGGAGGTCGTCCATGGGAGGTGGAAGCGGTTTTGGGAGGAAAACGTGGAGAAGACGGGCCAGGCGATCGGGGCGGCGGTTGTGGAGAGGCGGGGGATCGAGATGGCGGGGATCACGAGCCGGGAAATGCAGCAACTGGTGGAGCGGCTGAGCTTTTTGAGACAGCAGTTGGAGATCATCCGGGGCAATGAAGAGCGGCTGGTGCTTGCGGAGAAGTCGGCGCGTGCGGTGTTGAACTCGGTGAACGACGCGGTGTTCGTGGTGGGGCCGGAGGGAATGATCAACTGGGCGAACCGGCGGGTGGAGGACATGTTTGAGACGGCACGATCGGTGATCCAGGAGACGCCGCTGTCCCTGTATTGCGGGGAGACGGGAGCGGAGCCGTTGATGCAGGCGGAAATCGGGCGGGCGTGGGAGGGGGACGCGCGGGCGTTTCAATGGACGGCGAAGCGGGTGAGGAGCGGGAGCGCGTTTCCCGTGGAGGTGCTGGCGTGCCGGGTGCCGCTGAGTTTCAGCGATGCGGTGTGCGTGAGCATGAGGGATGTGTCCGGGCAGAGGGAGGTGGAATCCACGCTGCGGAAAACATTGAGCGATCTGGAGGCGGCCATTGAGCATGCAGACGAGGCCAACCAGGCCAAGAGTGAATTCGTGGCGCGGATGAGCCATGAGATCCGGACGCCGATGAATGCGATCATCGGGCTTTCGCACCTGGCCAGGAGGGGGCTGGAAGAAGGACCGGTGAAGACGAGCCTTGGGAAAATCCATTCCGCGGCCCGGGACCTGCTGAGATTGATCAACGACATCCTGGATTTTTCCAAATTGGAAGCCAAGAAGATGTCGTTGGAATACCGGCCGTTCCGGTTGGCGGAGCTGCTGGAGGGGGTGCTGGATTTTTGCAAGATCCGGACGACAGGCAAGCCGGTGCATTTCGAGATCCGGCAGGAGGAAGGGTTGCCGGGGGTGCTCATCGGGGATGAGGGGAGGATCAAGCAGATTTTGGTGAACCTGTGCGAGAACGCGATCAAGTTCACGCAGGCCGGGGTGGTGAGCCTGCGGGTGTCGCGATTGGAGAAGGGAAGCGGGCTGTATTTCCAGGTGAGCGACCAGGGCATCGGGATGACCGCCGAGCAGCAGAGCCGGCTGTTCCGCAGTTTCGAGCAGGCCGACGGGTCGATCAGCCGGAAGTTCGGGGGGACCGGGCTGGGGCTGGCGATTTGCAAGCTGCTGGTCAACAACATGGGGGGGGAAATCGGAGTCGAGAGCCAGGAGGGGGTGGGCTCGACATTCTGGTTCGGGCTGCCGCTGGAGGAGGGTTCCGAGGAGCAGGTGAAGGAAGCCGTCGCGCCGTCGGTGGAATCGGTGCGCGATTTGATGAAGGGGAAGAAGGTGCTCGTGGTGGACGACAACGAGATCAACCTGGAAGTGGCCGGGGAAATGCTCAAGGAAGAGGGGTGCAAGGTGCGGATGGTGGCCGACGGGTTCGAGGCATTCAGCATTCTTTTCGAGGAGCACTTCGATCTCGTGCTGCTGGACATCGAGATGCCGGGGATGGACGGGTTCTCGACGGCGCGGGCGATCCGGAGGCTGCCCAATTCCAACGCGAGGATTTACATCGTGGCGATGTCGGCGCATGCGATGGACTCCTCGCGTGAGGAAGCACTGAAGGCGGGAATGGACAGCTACCTGACCAAGCCGGTGGATACCGTCGAACTCAGGAAGCACCTGCTGGTATTTTTGACACGCCAGGGGGCGGGGGGGGGGCCGGGCAAGGTCCCCGTGGGAATTGCCACGCCGGGCATGGTGGTGGACGCAGCCGGCAGCATCCAGAGACTGGGGGGCAACACCGCGCTCTACCACCGGCTGGTGGCGCGCTTTCAGGACCACTGGCTGGATGCGGCAAAGCGGTTGGAGCAGGCGCTGGCCGCCAGCATTTCCGATGCCACCCTGCTGGCCCACAGCCTGAGGGGGGCGGCCGCCGCCATCGGGGCCAATGAAGTATCATCGATCGCCCACCGGATCGAAGCCGGTCTTCGGGAGGGAAAAGACGTGTCCGAAGAATTGGTTCCCCTGCACTTCGCCATGCGCCAGTTGGAGGAAAAGTTGCAGGAATTGGGCTCATCGGACAAACCGCAGGAAGAATAAAAAACCCAACACCATGAAAAACCTTTCCGACTGCCATGTTCTCATCATCGACGACTCTGTCGAAAGCATGATGATCCTGGAATGCCTCCTGGAAAACCTCTGCCATATCCACACCAGTGATCAAGGGACCGATGCCCTCGCCTTGGTGGAGAAGTTGCGACCCGATCTGATCCTTCTGGATGTTGTCATGCCCGGAGCGGATGGATTCAGCATCTGCAAGGCCTTGAAATCCTCGCCCGTGACGACCCACATTCCGGTGATTTTTCTGACTGGTCTCTCGGATTCCAGGGACAAGGTGAGCGGGTTTGCCGCCGGTGGTGTGGACTATGTCACGAAACCGTTTGACGGGGCGGAAATCCGGGCCCGCGTGAAGAACCACCTGCGTCTTTCGCTCTACGAGCAGGAACAACGACGCCACATCGAATACCTTTCCGGCGCGGTCCGGGATACGGAAGAGACGTATTTGTTTTTTGCCAATCATACCACGGATGTGCTGATGCAGTGTTCTCCGGATGGCACCATCCGCCGCATCAACCGCAGTTGGGCCGAGCTGACGGGACACGACGATCCGGTGGGAAAACTTTTCTGGGATGTCGTCTGCCGGGAGGACTCGGACCTCCTGCGCGAGTCCCTGCTCCAGGGAATCCAGGAACGCAAAGACGATCTTCATCTGACATTCCGGATTCCCGCCAAAAAGGGGGGGGATCGCACCATTCGGGGGGCATTCCGGATTTGCTACAACCATTCCGGCCACCCCGTGGGACTCAACGGCGTGCTGACCGACATCTCCGAACTCGCCCTGGAAAGGGAGAGCCTGGAAAATGTGCTGGTTTCCGGTCGCGCCACTGCGGCAGCCCACCTCTCCTACTTGGAAAACATTTCCCACGAAATCCGCACCCCGCTCAACCTCCTTCAGGGCGGTCTCCAGCAGCTCCGGGAAAACGAAGCCGGTCTCCGGACGCAGGAAGCTTTGAATCTCATCGAACAGGGCACCGTCGGTCTTGCCGACCTCATGAATGCCATTTTGGAAAAGGACGGGCGCAACGCCATGGCCTCCAGCGGAATTTTCCACACCGCCGCCTCCCCGCATCCCGTGGGGGGAACCCCGGTCCTGATTGTCGATGACATCAAGTCCAACCGCCAGATTCTCGCCCACATCATGAAAAGCCTCGGATTCCAAGAATGCGATCTGGCCGGATCCGGCGAGGAAGCTTTGGAAAGTTGGCGCAAGCGCCAGCATCCTCTTGTGCTTCTGGATTACCAGATGGACGGGCTCGATGGCTACGAAACCTGCCGCAGGATCCGAAACTCCCCCTCCGCGATTCGCCCCACCATTCTCGGGGTCAGCGCGTCCGCCCTCGCAGAAAACATGGGCAGGGCACTCGAGGCCGGGTTCTGTGCCCAAATCCCCAAGCCCGTTTCCAAGCCTCTCATCAAACAAACCCTCGAATCCCTGGGCTGGCAGTTCGCCCAATGATTCGCGCTTTGCCGGACAGCTTGCTTCCGCCTCAGCAACCCGTGTCCGGGCGGGATTGTATCTGCGTTGTCAGATGACCCTCAAACCGGTCTTTCCTGCGGACTCTGAGCGTCGGTGCGTTTGGAACTTCGCACGGCGTTTCCTTTCCTTCTGTTTCATCCGAAAAGCCGGAATGGAATCTCACACGAAGGCACAAAGACACGAAGGAGAGGAAGTTGCGAAAAACAAATCACCTTTCGGATGAGTTGGCGGTTTTTTCAATCCTTTGCGGCTTCGTGTGAGTCTCTTGAATTCCCTTTCTCAGTTCATATCTCTGCCGGGTTTTCCAAGAGACGTTTCGAATACGGATGCTCTCGCTGGCCCTGTTTCAGCTCGTCACCTTCCTTCCCGCTCGGTTCCGGACGACACATGTTCCCAATTCGAGTCAACGGCGCGGAAAGATGGCACGAATCGGCAAGAATAAGGCACTGCCAGGAAGGCAAAGGTTTTTGGCCCGTGGTATTTTTCTTAACCGATGTCTCAGGGGTAAGACCTGAAGCATCAATGATACAGAAGTCCCGAACAAACTGCCCTCCATGAAACTCAACATCACACTCATCGGCAGCACTATTGTGGCCGCACTCGGCGGACTCCTCTTCGGCTTCGACACCGTCATCATTTCCGGGGCGCAGATGCAATTGAAGGAAGTCTTCCAGCTCGACGGTTTCATGCAGGGATTCATGGTGGCTTCCGCTCTCATCGGCACGGTCATCGGCTCGCTGATCGCGGGGAAACCGGGCGACGTCTTCGGGCGGCGCGATTCGCTGAAAGTCGTCGGGGCAATCTACTTCGTGTCGGCGCTGGGCTGTGCGCTGGCGTGGAATTTCCCCTCGCTCGTCACCTTCCGGCTCATCGGCGGCATCGCCATCGGCGCGTCGTCGGTGCTCGGCCCGCTTTACCTCGTGGAAATCGCACCGACGCACCTGCGCGGGCGGCTGGTGGGATTTTTCCAATTCAACGTCATCCTCGGAATCCTGCTGGCCTATGTGGCGAACTACCTGCTCGGGTTGTTCGAACTGGGCATGGCCGAATGGCGCTGGAAGCTGGGCGTCGTTGCCCTTCCCGCAGCGGGATTCCTGTTCTGCCTGTTCTTTATCCCGCGCAGCCCGCGCTGGCTGGCGATGAAGGGACATTACGACGAGGCACGGAGGGTGCTGGAAAAAATCGGCACGCGGGACACCGACGGGCATCTCGAGGCGATCCGGCGTTCGATCCACATCGAGCGCGGGCGGAAGGCGGAGCCGTTGTTTCGAATGGCCTACCTGACCCCCATCCTGCTGGCATGGGGCGTCGCGATGTTCAACCAGCTCACTGGCATCAATGCGCTGCTGTATTACCTGAACCCAATTTTCTCGATGGCGGGATTCGACAAGGTGTCTGGCGACATGCAGTCGGTGGCCGTCGGGGCGACGATGCTGGTGTTCACCCTGTTCGGGATGCTGATCATCGACCACGCGGGGCGACGCAAGCTGCTGCTCGCCGGGTCGGTGGGAATGGCGATCGCCCTGGGCGGGGTTGCGATGGTTTTCAATACCGGCTCGCACAAGGAGATGTTGATCTGGCTGCTCCTTTTTTACATGGTGTTTTTCTCGTTTGGACAGGGAGCGGTGATCTGGGTGTATATCAGCGAGGTGTTTCCGAACGCGGTGAGGGCGAAAGGTCAGACGCTGGGGAGCTTCACACACTGGTTCATGGCGGCGGTCGTCTCCTGGACGTTTCCGGTGTTTGCCCGGAATGCCGGAGAGGCCGGCGCGGGGATACCGTTCGTGTTTTTCGCGGCGATGATGGTGCTGCAGTTCTTCGTGGTGTGGAAATTTTTCCCGGAGACGAAGGGCATCGCGCTGGAAGACATGGAAGACGCGATGGCCGGCAAACCCGTCGGTCACTGATTTTCAAAACCAATCCGATAAAGACATGAAACAAAACATGAAATTGATACCGCTCGCTCTGGTTGTCGCCGTCAGCGGCATGGCGCTTGCCGACGAAACGCCGTTCAAGGATGCCGTCGCTGTCTGGCAGCTAGACGGCCAGGACAAGACGTTGACGGCACAAGGCGACGTGAAACTCGGCATTCAACTCACCGGCGAAGAGCGCGCTGCGTCACTCGCGCGCGGCGGCGACGGGAAAATTGCACAATTCAACGGCGGCCATCTCGAAATCGGCGGGCCGGCGTTTGACCCGCCCGGCGCAGAGTTCACGCTCGCGCTGCGCGTGCGCGATCCGCAGGGCGAATGGAATGCGCCGCTCTTCGGAAGCTACGGCGGCGATGGCGCGGCAAGCCTGTATTTGCGTGGGGTGGACGGCGCGACGCTGCCTTTCGAAGACCGCAATTATGTCGGCAACAAAATGTCCACGCCTGCAAAGTGGATGTTTGGCTGGCCGGACGGGCCGCGGGCGATCCACGGTTCGCGTGGCGTTGTGGAATTCATCTGGGGTGCCACCAACCGGCCTGTCCCCTTCGAGAAAATGCCCATGCTGCCACGCAGCGGGCCGGATGCGGACTCCGTGCCTCTGTATGCGGACGCCAAGAACGCCGTGATGCGCGTCATGTTCCCCGCGGAGTTGATCGGGCCAAAGGACTGGCACGACGTGATCGTGCGCGGCACCGGACCGAAATTGCAGCTCTGGATTGACGGGGTGTTGCTTGACGAGGAATTTCCCGTTGGCACGACGCGTGCCGCAACCGCACCACGGTTTTTCGGCGCGGCGCAATTGGCGGACGGGAAATTGCTCTCCGGGTTTCATGGGCAGTTGGATCACGCCGCGCTGTGGCATCGCGCATTGAGCGATGCGGAGATTTTCGCATTGAGCGGCGGTGAAAAGGAGGCGAAGCAGCGCAAACTCGCCGTGCTCGGCGCGCCCCCGGAGAGGATGCAGTATTTCCGCCCCAGCAGCCACAACCTGAAATCCGGGGACTGCATCCCGTGGTTTCACGATGGCACGTTCCACCTGTTCTACCTGAACCTGCGCCGCAACATGCACAGCAAATGGGACGGCGGCCATGGTGCGCTGGAAATCGAGCACGCGTCGTCGCGTGACCTCGTGACATGGAAGCATCATCCCGTCGTCGCGCCGATCACCGAACAGTGGGAGGCCTGGAACGGCACGGGTGCCGCAGTGTTTCACGACGGCAAGTATTGGATGTTCTATCCGACGCCGGATTACCACACCGGCCGCGGCGGCATCCAACTGGCCACCAGCCCCGACGGAGAGAAGTGGACCAAACAAGAGCCTCATCCGTTCCTTCCGGGCGGCGACTGCGAGATTTTTCCCGATCCCGATCCAGAGAAGAAAGTTTTCCACATGATCAAAGAGGGGAAGGGTTTGGGACAGCCATTGCCGGAATTGAACGACAAGACACTCGTGGCGTGGGTGACGGCAGACAGCTTTGACCAGCACGGCGCGGGCGTGCTGACGGTGGAGAACGAAAGCGGGCAGTTCGATTCGCTCGTGCTGGGCGAATGTGCTGCGCGTCGCTGGATGGCGGGCAGCGATAAATTGCAGCGCACGCAGCGCAACCAGCAAGCGAATGCCGCCGAGACCGCCGGGCCCGGCGAGTTGGTGCAGATTGCCGCGAGCTACTCCGGCACGAACGTCACCCTCTACCGCAACGGCGAGCGTTACGCCAGCTACGACATCGCCGAGCCGCAGCGGTTCGCCCCGGGTGCGAGGGTGTTGCTCGGCTTGCGGCTGACGGCGGTGGACAGCGATCCGAAAGCGCATTTTCTCGGTGAGATCGCCGACGCTCGCATCTATGACACGGCATTGACGGAAGCGCAGATTGCGGAGCTGCGTCCGCACGAAACCGTCGGGCCGAAACCGCTCGTGTGGTTCGATTTCAAAAACGGCGACACTTCCGACCGCACCGGAAGAATCGCACCTGCCGACAGCACGGGCGCAGCCGGGGTGCGCGAGGGCAAACTGGTTTTGTCCGGAGGAAATCTTGTTGCCAGCGGCCAGAAGGTGACGATGGCGCATTTGGTTTCCGAAGATTTGAAAACGTGGAAGGAATTGCCCGATCCGTTTCTGGTGACGGACGCGAGTTACCGCCCGAAGACCTGCCCGAATTGGTTCCAATGGAACGACTGGTATTATTTCCTCGGTGGCAACGGCTACATCTGGACCTCGCGCCAGCCCTATGGCCCGTGGGCACTTCAGAAACATCACCACATTGATTCGCTCACCGTGCCGAAGGTCGGTGCGTTCACCGGCAACCGCCGGATTTATGCGGGTTGGATGTCCGACGCCGGTTTTGGCGGCAACCTCGTGCTGCGCGACCTGGTGCAATTCGACGACGGCACGCTCGGCACAAAGTTTGTGCCGGAAATGATTCCGCCGACGGGCCAGCCGATCGCGTTGAAGGAATCGGAACGCAACACGCAGATCGAATCGGAATCCGGCCGCCAACAGATTTTGCTGGCGAACCTCCCGAACGACGTCCGCATCACACTCACGCTCGTTCCGCAGGGCGCGGTGAAAGCTTGCGGCCTGCGCCTGCGCACAAGCGACGGCGAAAATGACGGCACGGAATTCAAGCTGGATCCTGGCGCTGCACGGGCATCGTTTTCCCACAGCACGCACAGCGGCAGTGACGGCCCTCTCGCCGGCGGTCGTTCCATCGGTGGATTGCGCGACCTCGAGAAGCCCGTGCGGCTCGATGTGATTTGCCGGCACGATGTGGTGGACGTGGAAGTTGACGGCCGCCACACGCTGGCAAATTATTTCTGGAATCCCAAGGGCGACAAACTCGGTATCTGGGTGGAGGGCGGCAAATTGCTTGTTCGCGACGTGACCATTCGTCCGTTGCTGGAGCATGTTGGTCAGGGTGGACTGTGCCCGTCTGAGAAGGAGGTTCAGAGGTAACACGCCACACTTCTGCTCGGCATAGACAGTGGCACGCAATCCACGAAGGCCCTGGTGGTGGACGCGGTGTCCGGCCGGGTGCTCGGCACCGGTTCGGCGGCTTACGGACTGATTCCCGATTTGCCACCGGGCGCGAAGGATCAGCACCCGCGTGAGTGGGTCGCCGCCACAAACTCCAAACCCAGGCGTCAAATCATGGCGGACGTGTTCAACGCGGAAGTCTTCTTTTCATATCTCTGCCGGGTTTGGTTATTTTCAGGAGACGTCTCGAATACTGACGCTCCCGCTGGCCCTGTTTCAGCGCACCACCTTCATTCCCGCTCGGTTCCCGACGACACATGTTCCCAATTCGAGTCAACGGCGCGGAAAGATGGCACGAATCGGCAAGAATAAGGCACTGCCAAGAAGGCAAAGGTTTATGGCCCGTGGTATTTTTCAAACCATAAAAAAACATATCTACACATTGCTGATTGCAGGCAGTGCGGCATTTGTCGGCACGATGTCACATGCCGCCAACTATAATTGGACAAATGGTGCTTCCAACCTGTCTTGGAACGCGACAGACACCAACTGGAGCGCGGGAGGCGGGAATATCGCCTGGGCGGACAACAATGCCGCCATTTTCGGTGCCACGGGGGCAGGGGCGGTTACTATGTATGGAACACAGACGGTCACCGGACTGACCGTCAATGCCACCGGATACAGCCTGAGAGCCTGTCTGAAAATTGCCGACCGGCGGCTTGCGGCGGGAAAACGGCATTCGGCTGCGTTGCGGCTCCCTCACGTATCGCAGCGGATACGCTCTGTCGCCGCGCCTTGCCGTCCGCCATTTTCCCTTGCCATCCACTCATCGTCCTTTTTCAGACAGGCTCTGAGTGGAGGCCAGATCAATCCGGGCTCGGCAACGACCGGGTTTGCGATCAACAATGACATCAGCATCAGTTCCGTCATCGGCGGCAGCGCGAACACCGGCATCTTCAAATTGGTGGATTGGTCCGGCACCACATTGTTCAGTGCCAGCGACTTCAGCTTTACCAGCCTTGGCGAAGGACTCGCGGGATCATTTGCCATAAACGGTTCGCAACTCGACTTCACCGCGTTCAGCGTCATCCCCGAGGCTTCGACCGGGATCGGCATGGCGGCGCTCGCCCTCACCGGCGGTGCAATGATCGCTCGCCGCCGCCGGACCAACAGCTTGATTGGAGCCCACAGATGACTGCGCATTTGGGTTTTTTGCCGTGGGGAAGCCAGGCAGAGGCGGTAAACCGCAGCGATGAAAACAGAGCGATGAGGGAGGAAGGGCATCCGATGACGATGGCCCGACCGAAGGATCTGGACGTGGAGCTGTCCCTGGTTGGCAACAGGAAACCCGTGCGATCCCATGCGACGGAACCCCCCGGAGGTTCTTGCGGGCAGACCGGAGCGTCCTGCCCGTTCAGGGTTGGGGTGCAGGATAGCCCCAAGCCCATGGCTGCCCCCGCCCCTCATCACGCCGTCCCCGGAGTCGTCGACGGGCAAATCCTCACGATGTTCCGGCGTGGAATGACGGTTCGCGAAATCCGGGTCTTTCTGCGCGAGCAACTCCGGGTGGATATCGACGAAACCGCCATCAGTGCGGTGATCGAGCCTGCGATCGAGCCGATGGAGGAGTGGCAGAGCCGGCATCTGGACCGGATGTATCCCATCGTCTTCTGCCACGCGCTGCCGGTGAGGATCCGGGCTGGGGGTGCGGTGAAATCCAAGATGGTGCATGTGGCGGTCGGGATAGGTTGTGATGGCAGACGGGACAAACTCGGCATCTGGATGGAGGAGGACGAAGGGGCGCCGTTCTGGCAGCGGGTGATGGGCGACCTGAAAAACCGGGGAGTGGAAGACATTCTGATCGTGGCACTGGACGGGCTGGAGGCGTTCCCGGCTGCGATCGCAACGGTATTCCCGAAAGCACACGTCCAGACGTGCTTCCTGCATCTCACCCGCTACAGCCTGAGCTTTTGCGTTGCAAAAGAGCGGCTGATCATGGACAGGGAACTGAAAAAGATCTTCCGGGCGCAATGCGCGGAAACCGCGTTGCAAATGCTCGGGGAGTTTGAGCTGAGTGCCTGGGGCAAAAAATTTCCGATGATCGCCGCGGGCTGGAAGCGCCACTGGAATGCGGTCGTTCCGTTTTTTGACTGGCCGCAGGAAATCAGGGCGCTGCTCTATCTGACCAGGCTGGTGGAAATCCATCGAACGGAGCTGGCGAAAGCGATCAAAACCCGGGGATGTTTCCCGGACGACGAGACCGCCGTGAAGCTGATCTATCTCACCCTGCGCAAACGCGTCAAAAAGAGGAAGAGGCCGTCTGTGAAATGGAAGGCGACCGCCCTTCAGCTGGCGATCCGGTTTGGAAACCGATTCACCGCCGGGACGGACTCTTCCTGCGGCCGTGATGACGCGGGGTGGGTGGACCCATCGTAAAACGGTGGAGGGTCGGCGCTGTCCGCGCCGTTGCTGCCCACGGACGACGTGACGCTGCTCTCTCTGAAAAATGGGGTTTGCCTGCGAGAAAACTGTCCATGGCGGATGAACTCATAAACCGGTTCTTCCGCAAACATTGTGCATAGGGGAAGACAGATCATGAAATGAGCCGC
>CAYSKK010000020.1:0-36034 GCA_964431635.1 uncultured Chthoniobacter sp.
GCGCGAGGCGGAGAACGCCAGCCCTGGCTAAACTCCGATGCGCCGCAGTGTCACGCCTTGTGCGAAAAAGCAGAGCACGAGCCGCGCCACAGCTCTCGGCGATTAAACTTCCATCCCCGCCCTGCCGGTGAAGTCCGCCTTGCAAACAGACCCGCGCGGGCGCGGCAACTGTTACGAATAAATCACCCTCGCGCCTGCTCGGAAGGAGCAACACGACTGCGGCCTGTCACGCGACCTGCTGGCTATGACATCGCATAACAGATGCACCATACAGCGCCGCCTGATCCTGCCGCTCTCCGCAAGCGGAGGCCTCCGGCAGGGGCGGTTCCCTGCGCTTCGCTGTGGCGCGATATGTTGCATCGAGTTATGCGATGTAATGCCCTCCCCCGAAGCGGGGGGCAGGTCGCGCGCCAGGCCGCAAAATATGCCGCGAAGCGGTTTGGTCACGAAAGCCCTGACCGCCGCATCGTGTCGGCTTGCTTTCCGTTCCTCCCTGCAAGCCGCCACCATGCAGCGGTCTCCCAATGTCAGCCGCTCCATGCTGTGCTCCGGCAAGCCGGTGCTCGCATCGAGCGGGAGCGGGGCGCATCCATCGCGCCAGACCCTGCGGGCCTGATCACGCTGGAATGCTGGCCCGGAGAGCGCGGCCGCCGCTCCTGCGTCGCTGTGGCCGCGCCGAACAAGTGTTCGTCGGCAGGCAAGGCCCGGAGCCAAGGAGAGCCTTGCCCGCCGCCGAAAGGTTGATGTCGATGCGCTCATTGCCGCGCGGGCTAGAGATCGATCAAGAGAGGGAGGTTTTTCCTTTAGCCGCTAAAAAGAAACTGCGGAAACCGTGAACGGGCACAAACCCTCCCAGCCGTTGAAAACCGACCTTGGGGAAAGCTCTCACAACAAGGCTGGCGCAAGATCGGCGGGCCGAGTGGGCAGGCGCGCGCGCGAAGAAAGAAGCAGGGCCGTGGCAAGCCACGAGCCCGCGCCACCGCGCGCGCGGAGGCGTTGCGTAGTTTGGAGCCCTGGGAGCGAGAGGGGCGCGCGGTGGCGCTCAGAAATCATTTGCGGGTCCGGGGGATCATCCCCCGGCGGGGGCTGGGGCGGAGCCCCTGTTCAGACCCCGCACCCGAGGGCGCGGCATGTTTTGGCGGGCCGTGTGTGCGTCGGAACCGGCAAAGCAGCAAGGCGAACCGTGGGCATTCCAGACCGAGCAAGGGGAGCGAGATCTGCGCGGGCGGCCGGAACTGCCGAGAGCCGGAAGCGTGAACCGGCCGGGGTTCTGAAATGCGGGATGTGAGCGAGGGAAACTGACGCCGGAGCCGGGATGGGCCGCGGAGCGGCCCGCCCGGCCCGGAGTCAGGGCTTGTCAATCATGCTATATTTGCAGAAACCCATAGAAAAAGCGTGGTCATTTGTGGACAAAACGGCATGTTTTGAGGCGTGAAGGCGAACAAATGGGAAGAAGAGCGCCGGGAGTGGGCACGGGGAAGCAAAGCGGATCGGCGGCGGATCCAGAAGCGGCAATGGATGCGTCGGAAACGTGCGATGCTCAAGTGTTCAACCGGCATCCCGGTAAATATTTACTTCCCGACGTATTTGATCCAGCGGATCGAGAAGTTCCGCGCCAAAGGGGAGATGAGGAGCAAGGTCATCGTCGAGTTGATCAAGGTGGGGCTGAACATCTGCGAAGGGGAAAAGCGGCGACTGGAGGCCGGGGAAGCGGGCTTGAATTGAAACCGCCGAGAAGTCGGAAGCGTTGCCAATAGCGGCGGTCAGGTTCCGACTTTTGAGCGCTGGGCAACGAGCATGTCTTCGACGATGGCAATGACGCGCTGTTGTTGGTATCGGGGAAGCTCGCTTGCTTCCTCGAAAATGCGGCGCAGCTTCCCGGTTGGACCGGAACTATTGCGGGGCTGCGGCTTGATGCCGAGTAGAAGATCGACGGAAACGCCGAACAGATCGGCAAGTTTTGGCAAATACTCCGGTTTGAGAGAAACGGCACTACGTTCCCAATCGGCGTAGCTGGGCTGGGTGATGCCGAGTGCTTCGGCAACTTGGTTTTGCGACAGCCCCTTGGTCTGCCGCGCGTCGTAGAGACGCTGGCCGAATTCGGAACGGTGTTGGGATTTGGGCGGACGACCTCCAGGCATGTCCCAACTATACCGGTGTTTTTGAGCAGATACGGAAAAGGCTTGCATTGTTATAGGCAATACCGTATCTAAGCGGCATGTCAAATCATGAAACTTCCGGCTTGACGGTGTTGGAGAACGAAAACGCGGAACGTCTGGCCCACCTGGAGCGGGACCGGTGGCCGGAGTTCGAGAGGGAGTTGCGGGTTCGGCGGCTGAGGAAAATCCATTTCGATCTGAGCCAGTGGAGCGGGGAGCGGCCGCGGTGGGGCTGGCTGATCAACCGTTGCCGGAGGTGGGAGGAAGTCGAGCGGGTTCTCAACAAGCACAACGAGGAATACCGGTGGAAGCACCGGCGGGAAGTGTTGGAGTTGGACGGCGCGGAAATTTACCGGCTGCGATAAAGTCATGGCACGCATTCCGGAAAGTGAAATCGAGCGGATCAAATCCGCCGTGGACCTTGTGGCCCTGGTGCAGAGTAAGGGAATCGAGTTAAAGCGGCACGGGAGCAAGGACATGGTTGGGCGGTGCCCGTTCCATGAAGAGGAAACGGCCTCCTTCATCGTGACGCCCACGAAAAACCTGTGGCACTGCATGGGGTGCGGGAAAGGCGGCACCGTCATTGACTTCGTGATGACGCATGACGGGTTGAGCTTCCGGCACGCGGTCGAGGTGCTGACCCACGGGTGCGGGCCGCACGGGCAGATGGCGTCGGCGTTGCTCCGGGCCAACCGTCCCGTGAAACACTCCAGCGTCCCGAAGCTGGAAAGCCCCGTCGCGTTCGATGCCGACGATTACACGGTGACGCGACAGGCGGTGGATTACTACCACGAGCGGTTGAAGCAGACGCCCGCCGCCTTGGAATACCTGCAAAAGCGGGGCATCACCGGGGAGGCGGTGGACGCGTTCCGGCTGGGCTTCGCCGACAGGACGCTGGGGTTGCGGCTGCCCGCCGCCGTGACAAAAGCCGGGGGAGAGATCCGGGAACGGCTCAAAAAAATCGGGTTGTTGAGGGCCGAGAGCGGACACGAACACTTCAACGGGTGCGCCGTGTTCCCGATCCTGAACGGAGCCGGGAACGTCGCCGAAATATACGGGAGGAAAATCAACGACAACCTGCGGAGCGGCACGGCGTATCATCTTTACCTACCCGGCCCCCATGTCGGCATCTTCAACGCCGAGGTGTTGAAGGCATCAAGGGAAATCATCCTGTGCGAATCGGTCATTGATGCGTTGACGTTCTGGTGTGCGGGGTTCCGCAACGTCACATGCATCTTCGGGACGGAAGGCTTTACCGATGAGCTTTGGCAGGCGTTGCTTGATGCGAAAACGGAGCGGATTTATTTGGCCTATGACCGGGACCCGGCCGGAGACCGTGCGGCGGAACGGGACGCGTCCCGGTTCCTCGCCAAAGGCATCGAATGCCTGCGGATCAAGTTCCCGTCAGGGATGGACGCCAACGAATACGCCCGAAAAGTCAGCCCCACGGAAAAGTCGTTGCGGTTGCTCATCCAATCCGCCGAATGGCTGGGAAAAGGAAAAGCCCCGGAACCCGCTTCGATACAGCTTCCGCAGCCTATCGAAGAACCCGCGCCTGTCGCCAATGTTGACTCACCATCGTCCTCGATGGCTCGCCCTTCGGGCTCCGACAAGTCGGAGTCTGTCTCGTCCCGCCCCGCGGGCCTCGGCTCTTTCTTAGTTGCTGCGTTAGCCGCTCTTCCTGCGGAAATCGCGGCACCGGAAGAGGCGGCTAAAAAGAAAGGCGATGATGTGCCGGTGGAACGCAGGGGCGAGGACATCACCGTTGCCCTGGGAGATCGTTCCTACCGCGTGCGCGGGCTGGACAAGAACAACTCGTTTGAAGTGCTCAAGGTGAACCTGCGCTTGATGGCGGGCGGGCTGTATCATGTCAACGTGGTTGACCTTTACCAAGCCAGGCAGCGGCAGGGGTTTATTGACGAGGCTGCGAAAGAAACGTTGCTCGACGCCGAACTCATCAAGCGCGACCTGGGCAAGCTGCTTTTGAAGTTGGAAGAGTTGCAGGAGCAGCGCATCCAAGGTGCGCTTGCCCCGGCTTCGCCGTCGGCTCCCGCGATGGAGGAGGCCGACCGCGCCGCCGCGCTCGCGTTGCTTCGCGATCCGCGTTTGCTTGACCGCATCCTTGCCGACTTCGACGCCTGCGGGGTCGTCGGCGAGGACACAAACAAGTTGGTGGGCTATCTTGCCGCCGTGTCGCGCAAGTTTATGAAGCCGTTGGGCGTGATCATCCAGAGCACCAGCGCGGCGGGCAAGACGACGCTGATGGAGGCCGTGCTGGCATTCATCCCGGAGGAAGACCGGGTGAAATACTCCGCCATGACCGGGCAGGCCCTTTTTTATCTGGGCGAAACCGACATCGCGCACAAGGTGCTCGCCATCGCCGAGGAGGAGGGGGCGGAAAAAGCCACGTATGCGTTGAAACTGCTGCAAAGCGAAGGCGAGTTGACCATTGCCAGCACGGGCAAGGACGAGGACGGGCGCTTGAAAACGGAAACCTACCATGTGCAAGGCCCGGCCATGATCTTCTTCACGACGACGAGCATCGAACTCGACGAGGAACTCGCCAACCGCTGCCTGACTTTGACCGTGGACGAATCGCGCGAGCAGACGCGGCGCATCCACGCATTGCAGCGTGAGGAGGAAACCATCCACGGCCACCTGCGGGCGCAGCGGGCGGCGCGGTTGCGCGTGCTGCACCAGAACGCGCAGCGGCTTTTGCAGCCGCTGCCCGTGCATAACCCGTTCGCCGCATGGCTCACGTTCCCCGATGAATCGACCCGGTTGCGGCGCGACCAGAAAAAATATCTGACGCTCATCCGCGCCCTCGCGCTGTTGCACCAGCACCAGCGGCCCCGCCGCCTGGTGGAGGGCGTCGAGCACATCGAAGTCACCCTTGAGGACATCGCCACCGCGAACCGGCTGGCGGGCGAAGTGCTGGGCCGCTCCCTCGATGAGATGCCGCCGCAGACGCGGCGGTTCCTCGATCTGCTGCACGGGATGGTCAGCCAGACGTGCCGGGAAAAGAAGATCGAACAGCGTTCGTGCCTGTTCACGCAGCGGCAGGCCCGCGCGTTCAGCGGGTGGAGCGCGTTCCAGGTCAAGAAACACATCGCCCGGCTGGTGGAACTCGAATACGCGCTGCCGATGCGGAGCGGGCGGGGGCAGGGCTTTGTTTACGAGCTGGTTTACAGCGGGGAAGGCCGCGACGGAGGGCAGTTCCTCATGGGCCTGATCGACGCCGACGCGTTGCGCGGTTCGATGTTGCCACTCGACTATGACGGCAACCGGGAGCACCCAAACGGCCAGTGGAAGCCCCCCGGCAGCCCCGTGGCAGCCCCCAAGTCGCGGCATGGAAGCACCGCCAAAAACGGCGCAAACCCGCATGGACACAAGCGCAACGGCGCATCTTCCCCATTAGCCGCTCAAAACGCACAGCCGGAGCTTGCCTGCAATGTCGCGTCGTAGTCGGTGCGAGCCGCACGGGCGGAAAAGCCATCCGCCCGCGTGGAGGGCACCGGCGCGGCGAGGCGGACACGCGCCGCAGGCCGATGGCCTGGACAAGTCTGACGCGGCGGGCATGGCCCGGTTGCATGAAACCTATCTCGATCATCTCGCCGTCCACAATTACGCGGCCCACACCATCACCGGGCGGCGGCTCGCGCTCGTCGCGTTCATCCGCTGGTGCCAGGAGCGCGACCTGTTCCGGCCCCAGGACGTGACGCGCAATATTTTGGAAAATTACCAGCGCTGGATGCACCGGCACCGCAAGGCCAACGGCAACCCGCTCGGGTTCACCACCCAGCGCGGGCGGCTCGTGGCCATCAAGGATTACTTCCGCTGGCTGTGCCGTCAAAACGTCATCCTGCACAACCCCGCGTCCGAACTGGAAATGCCCCGCAACGAGCGCCGGTTGCCCAAGGGCGCGTTGAGTGAGGCCGAGGCCGAGCGCATCCTTTCCCAGCCCGACATTGCCCAGCCCTTGGGCATCCGAGACCGCGCCATTTTGGAAGTCCTTTATTCGACAGGCATCCGGCGCATGGAAGTGGCGCGGCTCCAGATCGGCGACATCAACCCCGAGCGCGGCGTGATGATGATCCAGCAGGGCAAAGGCAAAAAGGACCGCGTCGTGCCCATCGGCGAACGGGCGTTGCAGTGGGTCGGAAAATACCTCGCCGACGTGCGCCCGGAAATGCTCCTCGATCCCCGCGAGCAAACCCTGTTCCTCTCCGGCTACGGCGATGCGGGCATGAGCCCGGATTACCTGTCCCGGCTGGTGGCCGCCTACGTGCGCCGCGCCGGGATCACGCGCGGCGGCTGCCACCTGTTCCGCCACACCTGCGCCACGCTCATGTTGGAGAACGGGGCCGACATCCGTTTTATCCAGCAAATGCTCGGCCACGCGAACCTGAACACGACGCAGATTTACACCGAGGTCAGCATCGTGCAGTTGCAGCGCGTCCACGCCATGACCCA
This sequence comes from uncultured Chthoniobacter sp., assembly GCA_964431635.1. Classification (GTDB taxonomy): domain Bacteria; phylum Verrucomicrobiota; class Verrucomicrobiia; order Chthoniobacterales; family Terrimicrobiaceae; genus QYQL01. Next base: position 6,633 of record CAYSKK010000020.1, read on the forward strand.
TCCCGCGGAAAGCAAGCTTGAGCCGCCATCCGAAAGGGAGTAGCTTTTGCCCCATGGACTACCTTGAACGAATCACATTCGATCCCGAACAGTGCGGCGGCCGCCCGTGCATCCGCGGAATGCGCATCCGCGTCAAGGACGTGCTGGAAATGCTCGCGGGCGGCGCCAGCGAAGCCCAAATCCTCGAGGACTTCCCCGATCTGGAAGCCGGGGACATCCGCGCCTGCCTGCAATACGCCTCCGCCCAGGTCAATCACGCCGTGTTGCAAGCGGCGTGAAACTGATCGTTGACGCCCAGCTTCCGCCTTCCCTTGCCGCGGCGTTGCGGCAGGCCGGGCGCGATGCCGTGGCCGTCCGGGAAATCGGCCTGCGGGAAGCCAAGGACGCGGCGATCTGGCAATACGCCCTGCAAAACGATGCGGCGATCCTGACCAAGGACGAAGACTTTGCCGAACGCTGCCTCTGCAGCGGGAACCCGCCCGTGGTGGTCTGGCTGCGAATCGGCAACGCCACCAATCCGGCGTTGCTGGCGTGGTTCCTTCCATTGCTGCCTGCGGTCGAGCTGCGCATCCAGGCCGGGGACAAACTCATCGAGGTGCGTTAATCCGCGCTCGCCATGTTCTTCCTTTAGCTGCTACTCTTCCCGACGTGTTGAACGCGGCCCGCTTCCTCCTTGTGTGCTTCGCCCTGCTGCTCGCGGGCGTGCCGGAAGCGTTCGCCCACGCGCCTCAAAACCGCGTCTGGAAAAATTTTGCACCCGGCCCCGGACCGGCTCTGGAAAATGCGTTGCAAGTCGCTGAAACGCATCTGGAAAACCTGTCCCTCTACGACTGGAACGCGTCAGGGTCAACAGTTTGGACCCACTTTGACCCCGAGGGGTTATACATTAAGCATCGGCAGCCCGAACGGAAGAAGAGCAAGAATGAAACTCCTCAACAGAGCGCTAAACTTGATCGTGAGCATGCAGATAAATATGTGAAGTTCTGGGACAACTACAAAAAATCTTATGATAAAATGTCTAAATCCAAGGAGGGCAGAAAGACTTTGGATTATCTCGAAAACAGCAAAATCGAAATTGAAATTGGCCCTTCGATTGTTGAGAATGGACTTTCAAACACGGGCTCGGGAAAACCTGGTGTAACAAGGGTAGAATCAAGCGAAAAAGCAGGAGACTACAAAGTGCAAGTAAGCCTTGATACCGGTATGATGAGTGGCAACATCTTCGGGACCACGAATTCAAGAGGTGAGGCCATAACCGAATCCACGCAGTGGCTCACTGTTCCTCACGAACTGCAGCATGCAACAGAGTATGAGGCTGGGATTAAAGCTGGAACCCCCAGGCATGCAGTTGCGGACCCATTAAATACTGGCGTTGTCATGCCATCCGATTCCAAGGATCGGGTCAACCAACAGCCTGAAAGTAGAGCAGTTCGATTCTCCAACATCGTAGCGAAAGAAAGCGGCCAAAAAGCAATTCAGACACAATACGGAGATCCGCGCTCCGGCGGTCTTTATTTTCATGTTGAATCCCCCTTGGGCACTCGAACCGATCTCGAGTAAACTGCCCATCTAGGAAATCCTAAAAATGAAACGTTTTATTTATTGCGTCGTTATAATGCATTTCGCCTGCATCTCAGTATACGGGTTAACGGCCAGAGAGGAAATTAATGCAGCATTGGTTAAGTTGAAATCTGGGAACACTGAAGAAAAGGTCGAGGCTATAGATGTTTTAAAAGAGAATTTGGGGCAGATTGTAAAACATACGAATCAACTAACCGAAACAGCCTCCCTTCTTGAAAAACTTAGCTTGGAGATCGCTGGTTCCGAAAATCAAGATAGAGCTACAGCCGAGAAAAGATTGAGTCTGGGAGCACTTGCGCTTTCTCTATTAATGGAGGTCAATAAAACTCGACTAACCTATTTCCAGTATACAGAGTGGGAGAAAGATCAGTTCGAGAGTTTGACGCAAATGCTTTTGAGAAGCGAGGCACAGGACTTGTATGCGGATGGTTTATTTTTAGCCTCCCTTGGAAGGGAGCAAAGTTTGCAGCGATTGTTTTCCGACTATTTGCCGGAAGGGCTTTCATTGAGTAAGGATTATGCGCGATTGAAGGTTCTTTCCGGATGTCTCAATGTTGCGAATGGCTGGTGGAGCAGGGCAGAATCACTGAACGCGGTTTTTGCTCAAAAATCAAAAATCAAAGAATTATCTTTGTCGGCTGACCCTGATGTTAAAGCTGTTGCCAGTGATTTAGTGAATGTTCTGGATAATTTCATTGCGACGGAAAAAAGGAAGGCGGCAGGGTCAGGCATTGAACGTTGATATTTTGCAATCGTTGCCGTGGCCGCTGTCGCGCGAGGCGGAGAACGCCAGCCCTGGCTAAACTCCGATGCGCCGCAGTGTCACGAAATGAACCCTCGAGCCAACCAATAGCATTAGCGATGCCAACCCATTTGGGGAAATGAGATTCAGAAAAGCTTCTCGGCTATGAACGGCTCAATGTGCTACGGGCTTTCGCCGTCCCCCGCTCCCCGGCGCTTCCACACGATGGGGGAGCGGTTGGACGGCGACCTTCCGTCACACTGTGCGGAGCCAAAGTTCGCCTACATCCCACTCAACACACCAGCACCATGCCCGCCTCGGAGTGCTTGTCCCGGTTCACCGGCCTCGGGTCCCTCTGGCGCGTGTGCTGGCGGGACAATCGGCCACGACTTCGGTAGGCATGCGACTTTCTGAACGATGTCGAAGCAGAAGATAACGAGCGTATGAGAGAGAGGTCAATTCTCTCGATCAACCTTTTGCATGACGGCATCGAAAGAGCGAAGCATGGCGGAATGCCTGTCCTGAAAGAAGAGTTTTCCAGCCTCTCCGTCGATGGAGAGAGCGGCAACTGATTGCTTTTCAAAATTCGTTTTTCATGCAGGCTTGATGGGTGATCCACGGCTGTAAGAACGGATTCCCATTGGTGCTGGCGATCTTGATTCTGGCATCGGGATGTCTTGATGCATCTGACGATTTCGACCATCCGAACAGTTATATCGGAAATGCGGATTGGAATGGGGGACTCGTGCTGTGGGTGGATGTCGCCCGGATCCCATTGGAAGGGGGAATCTCTCTTCCCCTTCGTTTGCGATTTACATCGAAAACGAAGGAATCTCTGTTTGGAGGCCACTGGTATTGTCCTCTTCTGGAAAGCCATGCAAATCATCCCCAAAGTCACTTTATAGATTTTCAGTCTCTGGGCGGCAGGGGTTGCTACCTGATCAAGAAGAGCGACTTCATTTCCGACGACGGAAGAACGAAAGGCATTGTGACAGAAAGCGGCATCGAGATCTCCTCCTCCGGCTGGGTTTACCGTTACAAGGACGGGAAAATTCAGGAAGCCATCATGCCGGGAGGGACTGCCTTGGTTTGGAAATACGATGAGACAGGCCAGTTGACGGGCTTGCAGCAGGGTGATGGCGGGAGCCTGGCGGAGTTGACTCGCACGGGTGACAAAATGAGGGTGTCATTCCCGACATTGAAAAAAGAATTCTCCCTGCAAAAAAGCAAATCCGGCTGGGAGTTGAATTTCCCGGATGGAAGCTGGGAGGAGTTCCTATTGCAGGCATCCGGTGAGGTTACGAAGATGACCGTGAAATCCCCCGGCGGATCAGAGGAAATCTTCCGGTGGAAAACCGACACAGGGGATCTGCTGGCGGATTCCGACTTCACCTATGAAACCCGTCCCACCGACATCGGTCGGGATCTTCTGAACCGGGTGGATTCCAAGGGACGGACGGAATGGTATTATTACGATTCGGACAAAGGAGCCGCCATCTACAAGCGGCAGGACGGAAGCCGGGTGGTGAGCTGGTATGATTTGAGGAGCGGGCCGACCAACATGAAGGCGTTCCGCATGGATACGCTGTCGGAGGACCAGAAGCTCGTGTCCTCCAGGCTGTTCAGCTACAAGCCGGACGGAGAAATCGAAAAGGAATGGACGGAAGAGGGAGCGAGGGCCGTCTCCAGTCCTGCAGACATCCGATTTATCAGCCTCGCCGAAGCCGAGCATCTCCATGACACCGCCGGAGTGCTCTTCATCGATGCCAGAACAGCAGAGGCATTCACAGCGGGAGCCATTCCGGGAGCGGTCAACATATCGAGGGTGAATTTCAACCGCGACTATCCCGGCAGGGAAAACCTGCTCAAGGGAGCCCTGACGCTGATTATTTACTGCACCAGTCGCAACTGCGAGGACAGCAGCATCGTTGCCACCAAGCTCTCAAATCTCGGCTACAAGAACGTGTTGGTCTTTGAAGGAGGTTGGGCGGAGTGGTGGAAACACCACTGAGTCAGGGAGACTTGGGCGGAGTGGGTGTCGGCTCCTCCTTTGGCTTGAGCACTTCATCCGACACGCGTTTGAGTCCGTCTGTGGCAATTTGGCTGGCGGGGTAGCGATTCTTTGCCAACGCGTAGAGTGACATGCTGGCCCCAAGATGCTTGGAATTTTCAGCAGATTTCGCCTTGTTGATGGCGCTGACGAATTCCGGAGCTTTGGTGGAATAGAGGGCAAGGGCTTGGTTGAGTTTCTGATCCTCCGGCCAGTTTAAAAGCGCGAGATCGATGGATTCCCACGCTCCAGCGGAATCTCCGTTTCCATCCAGGATTTTTGCTTTTTCGATGGCGGTCTCGGCATTTTTGACCTTCTCCAAGGACTCCTGGAACTGGGCTTTTCTCTTTTCGTCAGACTGGACGAATGCGAGGTATTGGACCTGTTTTTCAGCGACCGCCCGGTGGTTGCCCGCGGCAAAATCCCGGTCGAAGTCCACAATATTTTTTGCCGAGGCGTCCTCGACAGAAAAATATTCCGCAGAGGCCCTGTCCAGTTCTGGATTCCCTGGCCATGCTTCAGCAGCAGCCTTGAACTCCTCCATGGCCTTCTGGGGGTTGCCCTGCTGGGCATAGAGTTTCGCTTTTCCCAGACGCATTCGGCTGTCGAGCTTGATGGCCTGGATGAGTGCACGCGGCTTGGTAGTGTCGAAATCCGTTGCCGTGCTCTCCATTTCATTGAGAACGGCTTCAAGGCCATCGAAGTCGCGCGCTTCGATGAGATTCCTCATCTTTCGGATACGGTTTGCATGTTCGATCACTGCAAGCTTCAAGTCCCTTTCCAAGCCGTTCATCTGGGGGGTTGTGTCTCCCGTCTCCCAAGCTTTTTCCAAAATCGTGGAGGCTGTGCCGATTTGCCTGTTCTGAACCTTGAAGCGGAAGACATCGACCGCTCTGGCGATTTCCCTTGTGGCTTCCAAAGAAGCGGTGGCCTGGTTGGCCACTTCGGGAGGAAGCTCCCCGTCCAGAAAGAGGGCTTGATAGAATTCGGCAGTGAGCACCGCATGGGCGTAGCGTTTGCTCTTGTAGAGGGTGGTGATGTATTCCACCAAATCCGTGCGGGCCTTCGATTTGATATTTTCCACCTTGATTTCGTTCAGTTTGATCCGGGCTTTTGAGTCCAGAGATTTGAAATATTCTTCCGTAAGGCGAAGAGCTCCCGGAGCCGACTTGGTGGTGTCGGCGACCACAGAGGCAACGGCTTGGTCGCCGTCTTTTCCTTTTATACGGCTTTCCGCAGCCCGCCGGGAGGAATCAGCACTCAGATCCGCGTTCCAGTTGGATGTGCGGATCTTTCCCTGAAGTTTGTCGTTTTCCTCCAGCAGTGCCTTTGCCGTGCCATCGGTATCCCAGACCGCCCGCACGCGGTTTGCAATCTGCTTGCTGATGCCGCCGTCCCATGGAAATTCGCTCAGCGCAAAAAGCAGTTGCCAGGCCTCCACTGGTTTCCTGACATTGAGGAACTTCAACGCCTCGCCGTAGAGGGACTCATATTTGGCGATCTGTCCGGGCTCCGCTTCCGGAGCACTGAGGAATTTTTCGAACTCGGGGGGGAGGAGGCTTTGCGAGGAGACCAGAGAATCCAGCGCATATTGCTTGTTCTCGGCAGTTGATTTCCCCTTGCGGTAGTCATCGCTGGCGGTGCCAGCAGCGCTGCCTTCAGCAGGCCCGCGATTATAGAGATAATCCAGAGCTTCGGAATCGATCCTTGGCTGCGCAGCCGCTGGCTGTTGGGGAGGCGGCGGCGAAGTTGGAGCCTCGGACTGGGCAAGAAGAGGCAGCGTCGTTCCCATCACCGCACAAGCCAAAAAATGCTTTGTCATGTCGGAAAACATAGAGGGATATACGGGGCAAATCAACGCAGGTGTTCAAAGACCAACTGGGGCCAGGAAGGGAGAAAATCTCCTGAACCGGAGACGATTTGAGCATTCGCCTTCCATGCCTGGAGGGTAGGTGACTGGGAGAATTCACCAAAAATGACGTGCTTTTCGGCTGTAGGGATTGCGTCCAATTGTTGGGGGGTGAGATTGGGGTTCAGCAGGATCAATTTCCTCGGAGAAAGTTTCTGCAATCCAGCTTCATTCAGGGTCTCTCCACAAACAACAACCGTTGCTTGCTGCGGGATGTCCCCAAATTCCGTAACAAATTCCAGTGTCGGAGCGTTGCCTCTGGAAGCAAGATATTTTCGGAGCGCCTTTCCGTAACTGTTGCCGAGGACTTTTCGGTTGATGCAGACCCAGACTTCCGGAAGGCCCTCCCCCACGATGATTCCTGAGGGGGCGACTCGAATCAGAGGAGAGGATGGCAAACTGCCGAGCCCATAAATGCATCCGATTCCGAGCAAAACCAGAGCCGCCGCTCCCACAAGCACGCGACGAGATGGCCACGAGTTTTTCAGCGTCCTCACTGAAAGGGCCACCCCGAGCGCAAGAATCGCGGGCAAATACACAGGCCATGAGGTCGAGAAGTGGGTAAAGATCCCTGCAACGAAAGTGGTTGTCCAAATCCCAAATGGCACGGCAGAAAATCCTTTGCCGGGAAAAGTGAGGACAAATCCTCCTGCGCAGAGAAGCAAATAGAGAATGCGCCACGGCCAGCCCAATTCTGCCAACAGGGTAAAATGAAGGCTCACAAGATTCAGGAAGCGTTCCTCGCGTTCAGGGGCTTGATACCATTGCATGTAAGCTTCCTGAGATTGGCCCAGCTCCCAACCGTTGGGAGCGGTTACGATCATTTTTGGGACGCTCTTCCAGAGCTCCAAGCGATTTGTCACCGAGGGATCCCCCTGCCAGCTTGACGCATATCTTTCGTGGGCACTGAGGTAAATGGCGCAGCCAATGAGCAGGGCAAGCGCAGCCAGAACGGAAATCACTCGTGTTCTCGGCCAGGGACGATTCGCAAAAACGAGAAGAACTGTTCCTCCTGCCAACAACCCCACCAATCCGCCCCGCGAAAACGTTTGGACCAGGCAAACTCCCAGAGCAGAAAAAAGGACAAGTGCCAGCCAGAATCCCCATTTTCTAAAATACGAAAGCGCCCAGCAGGCGACCATGAGCGAAGCGATGAGGGCGGCTGTGCGGTTCGGGTTTCCCAACCCCCAATCCAGACGGAGCAGATCGCCGTAGTAAAAGTTCATTTATTCCAAGCTTCCGCGATGGGTTTTGTGGGCAGCGGCACGCGGAGGGCTTCGGGAACGATGCCTCTTTTATCAAAGGGAAAAACATCCTGATTCAAATAGTCACCCACATAGGCAGGCGTCCGGAAGTCTTCCGGCCAAGGTTTTGGCAAGGAGGTATTCATTGCGGCAGAAGTCCACTTTTTATCGATTTCCCCGCGTTGATCCCTGAGGGAGAGTGCATAATCAAAAAACTTGAGACCGAGGTTGTCCGCGATCGGACTGCCTGCGTGTCCAAGATTCATGATTGCCTTGTAAATGATGGGGTAACCAGCCGCCCGGCAGTCCGCATACCACCGAACACCATGCTGATACCCTCCATCCAGCTCCCCGGATGTCAGGAGCCACAAAACCTTGGCGGCATCAGGTGTGGGTTTGTCAAAGCTGCTGGGAATATGGATGTAAGCCGCCAAAAAATGATCCGGCTTGCGGAGGACCAGCCGATGTGCCCATTGAGCGGATGCGCAAATCCCCCAGAGAAGAAAATCGCGCGTCGGGACTCCATATTTGTCATGCAACTCGCCCACTCCCCGCTCCCATGCCGCGGCAACTTCGTCGAACCCCTTGTCCAATTCCTTGTTCGTTTCCCGCTCCAGTTCGTCGTAACTGGCATCCGGCCTCCAAAGAGTTTGGGCTCCCCAGCACAAAATCGCAAAATTCCTCTGGTCGGCGAATTGAAAAAGTCCGCCGTAGTCGGCGGGGTTCTTCACCTCAAGTTTGCGTCGGATCTCACTGACATGGTTGGCAAGCATGCATATGGCCAACACACCTTTGACTTCCGATGTTTCTTTGATGCCATTTGGAAACCTGAGGAAAAGCGTGATTTTTGGGTGTTTGGGATTGCGCGTATGAACCAATTGCTCAACCACGGGTTCGGGGACAGGGGTTCTGAGAGTTCGCGGGGGAGGGGCGGCGGAAACCAACTGCCTTTCTGGAAACTCATATCCCAAGAGAAGGCCATCTGGGAAAACCTTGGCTGTGGCCTCGCTGGAATCCCCAAACACAACAACGGTCGACCACTTGACTCCTTTCTCCAACAGCGACTGGGGAATCCTGAAAAAAACATTCTCCGGCTGATTTTCATGAAAAATTACCGGCAGGGCAAAGGGGTTGGCGCGTGTCTTTTTCTGATGAAACGAAGGTGCCGGTTGCAGGGGAGGGCCGATTTGCTTTTTTTCTGCATCGAAGAAATATGCTTTGATCATCAAATCCGAGGAACGGGTGTTGGCTCTGGTCTCAAGAAATGCTTCCAGGCAGGGGACAAACTCTTCAGGAGTCTTTTTCCGCTTATTTTCCGGTGTCCAAATCCCAACGCCATTTGTTTGCTCTTTTGAATAGAAGGAAATTTTCTTTACTTGAAAGAAGTTCGAGTCGGCCCGACTGGAAAAGGGGAGCCAAAAAACGGTCAAAAAGAGAACGATCGCCTTTATTCTGAATTGAGTTCGATCCATTGTTCGAGAAGGTTTTTCGAGGGCAGCCACGCGGAGAGGCTGGGATGTTTTCTTGCAAGATTGTCTGTCAGTTCCTTTCCATTTTCCACATCAATCCAGATTCCATTATCAGCCGGATTGAGAATGGCTGAAAAGTAGTCCCGGACAAATGAATTCAGTTTTTCAGGCCACTTGTGTCCGCTGCCTTTCACTTCGACCCACAGAAGCAGGTTCCCGGCAGCTCTGCCTCGTTTGAAATGGGTAAGGGCGGTCCCCAGTCTGGAGCCATCCAATTCGCCGCATGAGACAATTCCTGGCGGCCAGCCCAGGGGACTCTCTTCATATCTTCCGGTTGCATGGGCGCACCAGGCCACGACCGAATCAGGACGCCAATTGACAAACAACTCTGTGAAATAGGCACCACTTGAAAAGCCAAAGAGCAGGAGAGGCAAATCGCGACCGTATTGCTTCCTGATAGCGGAAAGAAGGAGTTCCCCAGAACCCTGATCGGGGAAAGTGTATCCAAAACCTGCATACAATTGGTCTGGGGGGGATGCAAACGAAAGTCCGGCCAGAGCTAGATGATTTCTGGCTGCGAAGTTTTGCCATTGGGGATCTGAGACAAGGGGTTTTCCGCTGCCATTCATTCCCGGACAGAGAACCAAGACGCCTTTGGGATATTTTGCGGTATCGGCGAACCAAACATCCGCTCGTGTCATTGCTTCCGGGGCAGGGAAGGAAACCCTGTTGGTTTCCACGGCGTGGCCGGCACATGCGAAAGCCGTGACGGCAAGGCCGATGAAAAACCGTCTCATCGGGTCACTTTCTGAAGATTTCGCACCGAATAAATGGAAGCGAGAAGACTGATTACAATGTGCAGACAGAGAACCAGCACGGCTACGGAATAGTCTGCGACATGAGTCCGGGTCGAATCACTGACCAGTCTGAGGTATCTTGAGTCATCCAAAGTTCGCAGATACCCACTCCATCCCCAATATGCGGCCACGAAAGGACGACATATACCGGAAAGCCAGTCAGGGAGAGCAAGGGCGGCTCCCGACAAAGGAAGCTGAAACCCTACCAGATAAATGGACAGCAGGGAGGCCCGCTCGGCCGAGGGCGATGCCGCAGAAATGGCGAGACACGTGGCACTCATGGCCAGTGTCGTCAGAAACAGGATGAGGAATTGCTCCCAAAGGGAACCTGGAAATCCACAGGCAGTTTTTACAAACCAAGCCATCCAAGAGGCTTGTAAAAATGAAAAGAGCAGAAGTTGAAGGAATTTCGATGCCACGCTTGCCGTCGGGGACAAACCCGCAAAAAGCTCTTTGCGAATGACCTCCCTTTCCCTCGCAATCTCCCTCGCGCCGTTGTTCGCACCGATGAGTGTGAGGAGGATCACTTGAAACATGATCAAGCCCGAGACCAGCGCCGCCGCTTCGAAGGCATTTTGAAGATAATAGATTTTCTGCTCCAGAGAGCGAACAATATTCGCTGCTTCATACGCCATGGCTCGCACCTGGGGCAACCCGTTCAGAGCAAAGACAGCAACAAGGAGAGGGAAGGTGACGATCAAAACGCCTTGGAGAACCAATTGGCTTTTGTCTCTCAGGAGTAATTTCATCTGACGACCAAGAAGTGCTGGAAACTGCCGCACGCCATTGGGCGGCCTGTCGGTTTGCAACGGTTCCGGTTTGCATGGGAGGGATGGGGGCAATTCCGGAGGAGGAATCTCTGGCACTGGATTCGAGAACATGCCGAACAATTCCTCAATGGACTGCACATTATTCGAGTGAAGCAGAGATTCTTCTGTCCCAAAATGGGCCAGCCTTCCTTGGTGGAGAAAAATGACCCTGTCGCAGAGTGCAAGGTGCTGCGTGCCATGAGTCACAAGCAGGATTGTCTTGCCATGAATATGGGCAAGATCCCGAAGCCATCTCATGATTTCTCCGTCTGAAAAAACATCCAGTCCCGTGGTTAATTCATCAAGCAAGAGAAAAGCCGGATCACCAACCAATTCCTCAGCCAATGCGACCCGCCGCATCTGACCGCCAGACAAAGTGGAAAACTTCTGACCAAGAATGTTTCCTATCCCCGCAAGTTCCACAACATGGTCCAGCCAGTTTGTCCGGGTGGAGAGAGTCACCGTCGGAGGGAGTCGGAGCGAAACGGCGTATTCAAGAATCTCCCTGACGGTGAGCTCTGCATGGAATGTGCCGAACTGGGGAATATATCCCAGTGCAAGTGGATATTGTTTCTTTATTTCACCCACTGGGTGACCTGCGAAACGCACTTCCCCCTTCTGTGGACTGATGAGCCCCGAGAGAGTTCGTATGAGGGTGCTTTTTCCACATCCTGACATGCCGATGACCGCAACAAACGCCCCCTTCGGTATGTCAAAAGAGACTTCGGAGAGCAAGCGAGTGCCCCCGGGTGCTAAAACATCGATTTCTCTGGCCTCAATCCAGCCGCAGGGTTGCACGATACTGAATATCCTCTCAATTTGGCTTCAGAAAATTCACCTTAATCAGCCCCCCTTCGGTGACAAGAAGCTCTGCTTGAAATTGTCTTCCAGCCTCCATGGACGTTGAATCAAATTTGGGAGGAACCAGAACAACAACCGGCAATTTTCCATCTCCCACAGTGCAGTTCACCAGGCGGCCAAGGGTTTCTTTCCATCCAATCTGTCCTGCAATCGTCAGATCTGCCCGAAACCGAGTTCCCTCAAGCGAGGTCTGATTTTCGTAATACTCCTGCACCGGAAACTCCCGAAGTGTCCTTAAATGGCTGAAGAACAACTCCTTAGAAAATATAACTGCCCCGACAATAATTGCCACTCCCAACGCGATGCCCACCCACAAAGCCAGTCCCTTTGCGGTCAAAGTGGGGTGAGGGGGCTGGATGGAAACCCTTGAATTGGAAAAAGGGGAATTGACTTGGGGAGAATCCTCAAGATTATCGATCTCGTCTGAGTTGGGTTTTTCCACTGTTCAAGTCTGACAGTGACGGAATGTTTTATCAAGCGATCTCGAAGACCAATGTCGGCGCTTCGCAGGTCTATCCGGTAAGATACATCTACGACCCCTCAGGGACGCCGGAAGACGATGACCACCGGCGGAACAGGCCGGAAACGTGGTGACGAGATGGACCTACGACGGGCGACTGGGCTTCTCAACAAGCGATATGTTAAAGGCAGGGTCTTGGTGTATGCCTACACGCCTGCCGGATGGGAAAGTGTGATGAAGGGGAATCCGCACCTCCTCGAAGAATTCGCGAAGCAGACCGATCAGGGGGCGACCATTCCTTTTCGGTATAGCTGTGCGTTATAGGAATTGCGGCAAGAAATATTTTCGCGTTTGTCATAGCGATACTTTTCAGCATAGTCATTTTGTGCTACTGCATACCCAGAGCCTTCTCAAGACGTTGATAAAGGAAGAGTTCCGAGCCTGTCTGCGTTTGCCAAACAGTGCGACGTCAGCCAGTCGCTCGTGTGGCGTGACTGCCAAGACCGGCAAATCAGCGACAAACGGTTTGTCGCGTATTTGAAGGTTCTGAGCGAGGAGGGACGAAAGCGGTTGGCACGTGCCAGGCTTCGGGATATTTTCTCGGGAGAATTTGAATCTCTGGTTGAAGTCAGAACTTCAACGAAAGAGAAAGGGAGGTCATCGAATCTGGCGCTGCTGTCACCGGAATCTCAGGCGGCAATCGACAAGCCCGCAGGGGAAATGGCTCATGACTCGAAACTGCATGATTGGGTGATGCAGTTTGTGAAGGAAGATTTGTTGAGGCGATTCTGCACAATGGCATCCGTTCAAAAAAAGATGGGATCTCAGCGATCATCCGCAAATTTTTCTACTGTTGAACTTGCAAAGGTCAATCCGCACGCTTTAATTTGGCTCATGCCTCCACAAATTCTCAATGCAGAGAGAGGGGTCGTCGAGGTTTTGCGGGAAGCCAGATCCCCTTTGAGTGTTGCCCAAGTTGTGCAAGAACTCCGTAAAAAGTCGGATATCATGGAACGCGATATTCGCCCGAGTTTTTGGACTCTGGTAGCTTCCGGGCAGGTCGTGGTTGACTCGTCATTTCGCGGAAAGCTTAACCTGTAGCCGTCCTGGCGATGGACCTCCGTAAAGTCGCCATTCAGCGTGAAGATCGTTTTCACGCGGATCCAACAGAGTCGAGAAGTCAGAGGACACCATTCCAACGTGATCGTGACCGCATTCTGTATTCATCAGCATTTCGGAGATTGGCGCTCATCACGCAGGTTGTTTCTCCGCAAGAAACCGCTCTCGTTCACAATAGACTGACTCATGTTCTGAAGGTTGCTCAAGTTGGTCGTCGTCTGGCCGAACGGTTGATCCGGCAGACGGCTCCAGATGTCATCAATGCCCTGGGAGGCTTAGATGCCGATGTAGTAGAAACAGCTTGTCTGGCTCACGATCTTGGGCATCCTCCTTTCGGTCACATCGCAGAGTATGAACTCGACCGGCTCGCTCGTGACGCCGATGTAATGGACGGCTTTGAGGGCAACGCGCAGTCTTTCCGCATCGTTACCAAAATCGAACGCCGCAACAACCAAGAGAGCGGACTCAACCTCACTCGTGCGAGTTTGGCTGCGATTTTAAAATATCCGTGGATGCGTGAGACCGAAGGTCCTCGCAGAAACAAGTGGGGAGCTTACCGGAGCGAACTGAAAGACTTCACTTTCGCTCGCAGCAAATTGAAAAGATATAAAAAATCCCTCGAAGCCGAGTTGATGGATTGGGCGGATGATATCGCGTATTCCGTTCACGACGTTGAAGATTTCTATCTTCTCGGAAAAATTCCGCTTGGCAGGCTTTCGCGAGACCAAGACGAACAAAAATCATTTTTAAATTATGCGCTGGAAAAGTTGAAACCATCAGGCGATCAGCGCGGAATCTATGAGAAAGCCGCTGAAGTGCTCTTCTCAAGTCTCCCGGTTTCCGAGGCTTTCCATGGCGAACCATTTTATGCCATCGCCGTCCGCTCCTTCGGCTCTCAGTCAATTGGTCAGTTTATCTCGGCGACATCGCTCACAAGGAATGGGCTCCACATCGACGAAAATATGCGAGCACGCGTCGATTTGATGAAGCAACTGGTTTGGCGTTATGTCATTGACGACGAGTCTCTCGCAGGGCAACAGCAGGGGCAAAAACGCATCATTCGAAGCCTTTTTGAAATCTTTTACGAAGGCGATTCGAAACTGTTCCCTCCATCCCTCAAGGACCGCGCGGGCAAGTTATCGCCGGAGACGCAGGAAAGGGCACGGGTTGTGCTCGACCTCATCTCTGGATTTACAGAACTTGAAGCCGTTCAGACCTTTCATCGTCTTACTGGGATTCGGCTCGGATCACTTTTCAGCATCAACACCCCTTGAGCTGATGCAGGAAGTAGCCTGAGCCAAACCCTAATTCGATATGCTCGTGACTGTGATTCAAACCGCTCATGTTTTCCCAGACACGAATATACTGCTTCATTATCCAGCCCTCGATGGGATGAACTGGTTGGAACTCTGTAAGGCGAAGGCAGTTACACTCCACATCTCCCATCCGCTGTTACATGAGTTGAACAAAGCAAAGGAAATCGGCTCAACCAAGGCTATTCGAGATAGAGCGAAGACCGTTAATCTCTTGGCACAGGCCGAGTGCAACGGAAGCTGCACCTTGGTCGGCTAAAAGGAGGTAAAATGAGCAATAAAACTCACAAAATTGGCCGAGATTCCGGGAACGGGAAGTTTATTCCAGTAAAGGAAGCGGAACGTCATCCAAAGACGACCACCGTTGAGCGTGTTCCGAATCCCGGCTATGGTGATACCAAAAAAAAGTAAACTCTCGCAAAATTTGCAAAGCGGACCAGCCTCTTGGGGAGAGGCTGGCCGCATTTGCGGATTTTGTAAATTCCAGGATGACACAATGGTTAATCTCACAGAACCAGGACGTTTGATTCTCACAGAAATTGCAAACCTGAATTTCCTCGCCCTGACGATTACCTCAGACAACAAGGCGTTTAACAAACGGATAACCGACGAACAGGAAAAACGAAAGGCAGCCACACTTGAAAAGATGCATGAACACCTTCGTTCAGTCATCGACCAACTCGGTTCTGGGCAGAAACCCAAAGAGATTCCGATTACGTTTACTGGAAAGAGCGGCGAGGAAGAAAATAAGAAATATACGGAGACCCTGGAGCGGTTTGTGAACGAGTCTCTTGTGTCCCGCTCAATCGACCTTTATCACCTATATCTGCGGAAAGTGATCGCTTTGGCGCTGAACCGAGACCCCTCACTCATTCGGGCGTGGGCTCTTGTTTTGGATTTGAGTAAGAAAAAGGTCACTGAAATCGAAACCGCGTCAACCTGGAATCAAGCGATTAGCCGCCTGTTTCCAAAAAGGGAAAACGTCTTTCGCAATCTGGTCCATGAGCATCTTAATGTGCCTCATATGTATGTGATTCCGCTTCTTGTTGAGGTGCGTAACTGTATCGTTCATCATCTTGGTGAGGATTTGGAGGGCAAAGCCTCCCTTCTTGCTTCGGAAAACCCGGAGATTGGCATTCGCGTATGCGGCGGTCACGTTTCCATATCAAACGCAGCAGTCATGAACATTGTTGGACGGGTGCTTTCCGATATCTCCATCATCGATCAATGTGTGGGGACCGTACTTGGTTTACCGACAACGGCAGAGCCCACACCAGTGCTCAGTCGCTCCTACAATTGAGTGAGAGCTATAAAAGGCGCACTTGATAACTCATATCTCCTCAATCAGACTCTGCCATCAATGAACACAATCACTCGCCTTCAACAACTCGCAGAAACCTATTTTGTCACTGTTTCGCCCGGCTTGGAATTTCGCATCGAAGTGTCACGCGACGACAACGGTGCACCTGTTCAAGTTATCCATTTCTTTTCGAGAGTTTACCTGCTCCGCGATGAGAACGGGATGAACCCAAGAATTGAAGGCCGAGATATGACGTTCCGCAAAGAGTGGGTATTGGTGAACGAGCTTCCCGTGATCGAGTGCTCTTCGCCCGTTGAGGTCCGTGACCAAATCATGCGCGAACTGCCGAAGTTTGTTGACGCCTACTTGGAAAAATATCCCCGCACGCCCCTCCCTGTATAAGAACTTGAGAGCGCTGATGCTTTCGGTTCACAATAGTCAAATTCACTGCAATGAAATCACTGACCGAACATCTCTGGTTTGAAGTGCCGAACCGCGTCGCGGGTTCGTCAATATCACCGGTACAGTCGAGGAACTTGTCCGAAAGAGCGGCGTCCAAGAGGGCATTTGTCTTGTGAATGCCATGCATATCACTGCGGCGGTTTTCATAAACGATGATGAAGGAGATCTTCACCATGATTTCGAGGTGTGGCTGGAAAAACTGGCTCCGCATGAGCCGGTCAAAAATTACCACCACAACCGCACTGGAGAGGACAATGCGGATGCTCATCTCAAACGCCAAATCATGGGAAGGGAAGTTGTCGTTGCTGTCACGAAAGGAAGCCTCGACTTCGGCCCCTGGGAACAAATTTTCTACGGGGAATTCGATGGTCGGCGGCGAAAACGGGTGCTCGTAAAAATTATTGGAGAATAGGCAAATAGCTCTCCACCGCTCGATCTTTCCGCATTCCCAATCGGGTTATTATCTGCTATTCGGCATGAGTGTCAGATCATATCCGAGAAATAATTGTTCCTGCGAGTGCCGCATCTCCCGTCGCTGAGTTTCTCCTCGCTTTGAGGAAATACTCAAAGCCTGTCGGAAATTTCTGGGTATTCCGAGGTCAAAGTGCTGCGTGGCCGCTCAGGCCATCTGCCGGAAGAGACGAGGTGGTAGACAAATACAAGCAGATCCGGGAGATGCTTGGGCAACGTGCAAAGAGCCCAAACCCAAATCTCAAGAAGCTGCTTTCTCAGATCAGGGATCTCGACGTGGTGAAGTTTCACCAATGGAGAAAAGAGGCCGTCGCCTTCACAAAGGATATTCCAGGCAACGAATTCGAATGCTTGGCCTTCGCCCAGCACTACGGCCTCGCTACGCGCCTGCTTGACTGGAGCACCAATGCTCTCGTCGCACTTTATTTCGCTGTGGAATCCAACCCAAAGGAAGATGGAATCGTTTTTGCGCTGAGGCCGGGGGCTCCAATAAAGCTGGAGGGCGCAAAGATGTTATCCATTGAAGAACCGAAACTCCTTCGCGTTCGACCTTTCGACCGACGACTCGCTGCTCAATCCGGTTGCTTCACCTACCATCCTAACCCCGTGGAAGAGTTCGCTCCCAAGCCCTATAGCTTCGACCCGAAATCGAATGTCTCTTTTGTTCGTCTGATCATCCCAAAAAGCAGCAAGAGTCCACTACGCTACGAACTTGCCGACATTGGCATCAGCCGAAAGTTCCTTTTCCCCGATCTCGACGGATTATCCAGTTTCCTGAACTGGGATCGTCTCAAGGGGTTCTAAAACGAAGAGCCGGGGCTTTTTGGCCAAGATTCAACTCTAGTCAGCCAACGTGAATGCTCGACTTACTGTCTGATCAATTCCGAACCTTTCCAATTCTGCCCAAATTTGAGCAATTGCAGCATCGGATTTTGTCGGATTGCCAGGCAATCCACTCTCCCATCGGCCAATCGAGCTTGGATTACATCCAGCCAACGCAGCCAGCTCTTCTTGAGTTTTTCCAGAGCATCGGCGTAGGAACGCGAAACGTCCTCCGGGTGTTCCATTGCACTCGAACGGAACATATCCGAGGAACCGAATGATGGCCGGGAATGATCTCACTCCCTGCTCGCCGCGCCCCTGTTCCCAAAGCTGAATGGATCCCCGGTGAACACCCAAGAGGGAAGCCACTTTCGTTTGCTTCAACCTGAGTTCAATTCGGCGCTTTTTCAGGTGCTCGCCGATGGTTTTCGGTTTGTCGGGGCAACCCATTATCTGCCTCTGATACTGTCCCACAGAGGGCCGTAACCCCTTCAATGACAGGTGGCAAAATGGCAACGCATGGCACGGCGAGCGTCTTCATCAACGACGACGAGTCGGGCCTCCATCGGGATTTTGAAAAATGGCTGGAGGGGCTCGCCCCGGAGAAGCCGCATTCCCAATACGCCCACAATGGGGCCGAGGACAACGCCGACGCGCACCTGAAACGCTCGATCATGGGCCGGGAGGTCGTCGTGGCCGTCACCGCCGGACGCCTCGACTTCGGACCATGGGAACAAATTTTCTACGGCGAATTCGACGGCCTGCGCCGGAAGCGGATTTTGGTCAAAATCATCGGAGAATAGCTTTTAAACGTCGCGATCGCGACGCTCGAAAGCGGCTATCCTGTTGCGGGGAGATCTCCTGCCGGCTGTGGGGATCCGCGCCGGGCCGGATTTCTGAGGCGTTCCATGTAGAGGTAGATGACGGGGGTGAGGTAGAGCGTGACCAGTTGGGAAATGATGAGCCCGCCGACAACCGTGAGCCCGAGCGGGCGCCGCACATCGCCACCCGCGCCGAGGCCGAGAGCGATCGGCAGGGTTCCCATCATGGCGGCCATTGTGGTCATCATGATGGGACGAAAGCGGACGAGGCAGGCTTCGAAGATGGCCTCGCCGGGAGGCTTGTTGTCGCGTCGCTGGGCATCCAGTGCGAAGTCGATCATCATGATGGCGTTCTTTTTGACGATGCCGATGAGCATGAGGAGACCGACGAACCCGTAGACATTGAGCTCGAGCCCGAAGATCCAGAGCACGAGCAGGGCGCCGAAGCCGGCGGAAGGAAGTCCGGAGAGGATGGTGAGCGGGTGGATGAAGCTTTCGTAGAGGATGCCGAGGATGATGTAGATGACGATGACCGCCATGAGGAGGAGGAGCCCGAGGTTGGTCAGGGAGGACTGGAACGCCTGTGCGGTCCCCTGAAACTGGCTGCCGATCTGTCCGCCGAGCTCATCGTGAGCGATTTCCTGGATTGCCGGGATCACATCGCTGAGGGAATATCCCCGGGCGAGATCGAAGGAGAGGGTGACTGCGGGGAGCTGGCCGAGATGCTGGACTGTGAGCGGGCCGACCTGACTTTTGAATTTGGCAATGGCGTCCAGGGCGACGAGTTTTCCCGTATCCGAGCGGACGTAGAGGCGTGAGAGGTCGGCGGCTTCGCGCTTGAAATTGTCGTCGGCCTCGATGATGACCCGGTATTGGTTGTTTGGCGTGTAGATGGTGGAGATCTGCCTCGTCCCATAGGCGCTTCCGAGTGTGCGCTCGATCTCGGCGGCGCTGACCCCGAGCGTGGATGCCCTGTCGCGGTTGATGTCCACAAGGACCTGCGGGCTGGTGATCTGGAGGTCGGTGGTGACATCCACAACCCCCGGCACATCGCGCATGCGTTTCTCCATGACCGCTGCGGCGGCGTAGAGATCGTCGAGTTCGGGGCCGAAGATGGTGAACTGATACAGGCTCTTCGTCATCATTCCGCCAATCCGGATCGTGGGGGGATTTTGCGGGAACACTTTCAGGCCCGGGATGCCGGAGAGGTCCTTGCGGAGCTGACGCACAATATCGTCGATCGGCGGGCGCTGGTTGCGGGGCTTGAGGGAAAGGAACAGCCGGCCGGTGTTTCCCGACGACGCGCCCGAGCCGCCACCGATCCGGGACATGAAGCCGGTTAAATACGGGCTTTTGGCCACGATCCCCGCGGCCTGCTGCTGGAGTTCGACAAGCTTGTCAAACGCGACCCCCTCCTCGGCCTCCGTGGTGATCATGATCCGGTTGGTGTCCTCGTTGGGAAGAAACCCTTTCGGGACCGCGCCGAACAGCCAGACTGCGGCGGCAGCCATCGCAAGTGCGGCGGCGCTGATCGCCAGATGATGGCGTATCGCCGCGCGCAGGGTTTTTTCGTAAACCGCAAGCAGCGCCGCAAAGAAGGACTCGGACACCCGGAAGACCAGATTCGCGGATGCGCTGTGGGCCTGCTTGAGAAACCTGCTGCAGAGCATCGGCGTCAGGGACAGCGAGATGAAGCCGGAAATGAGGATGGCGGCGGCGATCGTGACCGCGAACTCGTTGAGCAGGCGGCCGAGGATGCCGCCCATGAAAAGCACGGGGATGAAAACCGCTGCGAGGGAGAGCGTCATCGAAAGGATGGTGAACCCGATTTCCCGGCCGCCCTTCAGCGCCGCCTGCACCGGCGTCTCCCCGCGTTCGATGTGGCGGACGATGTTTTCCAGCACGACGATCGCGTCATCGACAACAAACCCGACCGCCAGGATCAGGGCCATGAGCGAGAAGTTGTTCACGCTGAAGCCCAGGAGATACATCACCCCGAAGGTGCCGATGATGGAGAGCGGAATGGCGGCGCTCGGGATGAGCGTCGCGCGCACGTTCCGGAGAAAAACAAAGATGACCGCGACGACGAGGACCACCGCGAGCAGGAGCGTGAGCTGGACATCGCGGAGGGATTCGCGGATCGACTGCGAGCGGTCGTAGAGGATGTCGAGCTTCATGCCGCCGGGAAGCTGAGATTTGCATGCGGGGAGCAGCTCGCGGATGCGGTCGATGACGGCGACCGTGTTCGCGTCCGGCTGGCGCTGGACGGCAAGGACCATGCCGCGCGTGTTGTTGAACCAGCCGAGATTCTTCTCGTTCTCGACGCCGTTGAGCACGGTGGCGATCTGCCTGAGGCGGACGGGATACCCGTCGTGGTAGCTCACGATGAGCTCCCGGAAGTCCTCTGCCCGGGCGAGCTGTCCGGTGGCCTCGACCGTGCGCGCCTTTGCCCCGGTGTCGAGCTGCCCGGTCGCAGCGTTGGAATTCGCCTCCTGGATCGCCTTCTCGACCTCGCCAAAGCCGATCCCCCGGGAGGCGAGCTCGCGCGGATCGACCTTCACCCGCACGGCATATTTTTGCGAGCCGAAGACGTCGATCTGGGCCACGCCAAGCACGGTGGAGAGCCGCTGCGCGACCAGCGTGTCGGCATATTCGTCCACCTTGCTGTAGGGCAGGGAATCGGAATAGGCCGCGAGCAGAAGAATCGGTTGCTCGGCGGGATTGACCTTGCGGAAGGATGGCGGGGAGGGCATGTCCGTCGGCAGATCGCGCTGGGCCTGCGAGATCGCGGCCTGGACGTCTTGTGCAGCCGCATCGATGTCGCGCGAAAGGTCGAACTGCAGGGTGATGCTTGTCGAGCCGAGCGCGCTCGTCGAGGTCATCGACTCGATGCCGGCGATCGTCGAAAACTTTTTTTCCAGCGGGAGGGCGACCGACGAGGCCATCGTCTCCGGGCTGGCGCCGGGGAGCCCGGCGGAGATAGTGATCGTCGGGAAATCCACGCTCGGCAGATCGCTGACCGGGAGTTGGAAATACGCGAGCAGGCCGGTGCCCAGGATCGCGGCCATGACGAGCGATGTCGCGACCGGCCTCCGGACAAAGAGGTCGGTCGGGCTCATTTCCTTTCGGGACTCGCAGCGGGGGATTTGACGGCGACTTTTCCGCCCGGAGCAACCCGGAGCTGGCCGGTCGTAATGACGAGCTCCCCGGGCTGGAGCCCGTCTTTAATCACGGTTTGTCCGCCGAACGAGCGTCCGACCGCGACTTCGCGCAGCTCGGCAGTGTCCCCCTTGACGACGAAAACCTGCGCTCCGCGCTGGCCCTCCATGACTGCGGTCGCCGGGATCACGGCGGAGGCCTTCTCCTCGGCGAGCTTGACGGTGACATCGACAAACTGGCCCGGCCAGAGGCTCTCCCCGGTGTTTGGGAAGGTCGCCTTGAACGTGATCATCCCGGAAGTGCGGTCCACCTTGTTGTCAATAAAAGTGAGCCCGCCCGTGCCCAGAAGTTTTCCGGAATCCGGGTCGAAGGCGCTCACCGCCGGCTTGCCCTCGTTCATCCACTGGCGGACATCCGCAAGCGAGTTTTCGGGCAGGGAGAAGACCACGTAGATCGGCTGCATCTGGTTGATGACAGTGAGGGTGTCCACATTCGGACGGACGATGTTGCCGGCCTTCAGCAGGGCGGCTCCGGCGCGTCCGGAGATCGGGGAGCGAACCTCCGACCATTCGATGGAAAGCCGGGCTTCGTCCACATCCGCCTGGCGCGCCGCAAAGCCCGATTTTTCGGCCTCCGCAGTGGAGAGGATTTTGGAGGTTTGCTCCTTGGAAGCCACGCCGCTTTTGATGAGCGAGGTATATCGTTCCGCCTGTTCCGTGGCATTGTCGGCGGCAAAGCGGGCGATGGAGAGGTTGGCCTCGGCGCGCTTCAAGGCGGCCTGAAACGGGCGGGGGTCGATACTGAAGAGCAACTGTCCGGCTTCCACCTGGGCGCCGTCGGCGAAATGGACCTCAAGGATTTCCCCCTGCACCTTGGACTTGAGCTGGACGGTGGAAACCGGTTCCACGGCCCCGATCGCCTTCATCTCGACCGGCACATCCCGGCTCTCGACCGCGACCACCTGAACAGGAACAGGCGGGACGGCGGCCGTCTTTTCCAGGGCGGGTTTCCCGCACGAGCAAAGGACCAGCATCGAAACAAAAACCATGGCCGGGCGCGCGCGCATCGACTTTTGCGTTAAGGAAAAAGATTCCATCAATCCCGCTGCGGTCTTGAGACCAAAGCACCGATGAGAACCGTTAGAACCAGAACAAGCGAACCGGCAATGATCACATGTCCGATCGGAGGAATTTTCCCGAGCGGGCAGCCCTCGCTGTTGCACTTTCCGGTGGTGAGAACGGACCTGACGGAATCAAGGAAGGGGCAGTTTTTCATGGAAACCAGCCTCATCATACGGTGGCTCCCCGGGGAGCGCAAGGAATCGGCGCATGAGGTGCTCTGATGAAGGCACAAAAAAACGCCCCGGAGCAACCCGGGGCGTTTTTGCTGAAGGAATTTAGTATCGACGGGCGGGACGGCGGTCTCCGCCGCCACCTGCACCGGGTTCGCGGTCCTTGGCTTCGTTGACGGTGAGGTTTCTCCCGTGGAGGTCCATGCCGTTGAACTTGGAAGCCGCCGCTGTGGCGCCTGCCGTGTCGGCCATGGTGACAAATGCGAACCCGCGCGAGCGGCCGGTCGCCTTGTCGGTGATGAGGGCTGTCTCGCGGACGGCCCCGACCTGGGTGAAGAGATCGTTGAGATCGGATTCTGTGGTGTCGAAGGAAAGATTCCCGACGTAGAGTTTGGTTGACATATTATTTGTGTTTCGAGGACTCGTCTATTGCGGCTGTTTCCGATGACCGGATTTCAAATCGCCACTGGGAAATTTGCGGCTTTCGCCGAAAGAAACACAACTAGCAACCTACCATGCCCCTGAAGGGCCTCGCTCTGGAAGCTAGGGCACGTTGACCCGAAAGCAAGGGATTTCTCGCCAAATCAAAGACCGGCCAACCGCTGTCAGCCAGCCGGTTCATTTTCACGCCCCGGGGCGCGGTTAGGCGATCGTGACGTCCTTGTCCAGATAGACGTCCTGAATCGCATGGAGAAGCTTGGCACCCTCCTGCATCGGGCGCTGGAACGCCTTGCGTCCGGAGATGAGGCCCGTGCCGCCGGCGCGCTTGTTGACGACGGCGGTGAAGACGGCATCCTCGAAGTCGCGCTTGCCGGATGCGCCGCCGCTGTTGATGAGGCCCGCGCGGCCCATGTAGCAGTTGGCCACCTGGTAGCGGCAGAGGTCGATCGGATGGTCGGTGGTGAGCTCGGTGTAGATGCGCTCGTCGAGCTTGCCGTAGCTCGAGGAGCCGGTGTTCAGCGCCTTGTAGCCGCCGTTGTTCTCCGGGAGCTTCTGCTTGATGATATCGGCCTGGATCGTGCAGCCGAGGTGGTTCGCCTGGCCGGTGAGGTCGGCCGAGACATGGTAATCCTTGTCCCCCTTGATATTGAACGCGGAGTTGCGCAGGTAGCACCAGAGGACGGTGGCCATGCCGAGCTCGTGGGCGAGCGCGAATGCCTCCGCGATCTCGATGATCTCGCGGCTGGCGTCATCGGATCCGAAATAGATCGTGGCCCCGACTGCGGCGGCTCCCATGTCGTAGGCCTCCCGGATTTTTCCGAAGGAAATTTCCTTGAAGGCATTCGGGTAGGTGAGCAGCTCGTTGTGGTTGATCTTCACGAGGAAAGGGATCTTGTGCGCGTATTTCCGCGACACGGCCCCGAGGACGCCGAACGTGGAGGCGACCGCATTGCACCCGCCCTCAATCGCCAGCTTGACAATATTCTCCGGGTCGAAATACAGCGGATTTTTTGCGAAGCTTGCGCCGGCGGAATGCTCGATCCCCTGATCCACGGGAAGGATCGAGAGGTATCCGGTCCCTGCGAGCCGGCCGGACTGATACATCCGGTGGAGGTTGTTCAAGACCCGCTGGTTCCTGTCGGTTGTCGCAAAAACCCGGTCCACAAAATCCGGTCCGGGCAGGTGCAGAAGGTCCTTCGAGATGGTCTTCGATGTGTGACCGAGGAGGAATTCCGCCTGGTCCCCGAGATACGATTGGATTGCAGAGTTCATGGGTGGAATACCTTTTTAGGCTTTAACTCGCGGGGTGTCCAGCCGAGGATTCCTGGCATTCAACGTGCTTTTGTGAATGTCTGTGCATTGTCCATACACGTATCGCCGGGAAACCGCTTTCAAGATCCTGGAAAATATCGAATTCCCACCATGACGCGTGTGTTACAAAATTGTTGCAAATCTGCTTTTGGCACGTGTGAAGGAGGATGATGACGTTTTCCCAATGAAAGAACCCGCGCGCAGGAGGGGGTGGGGCGGCTTCAGCCTGCTGGAGATGCTCGTCGTGGTCGCGGTGGTCGCCGTGATGGCGGCGCTCATGCTGCCCGCCATTGCCGGATTTTCCAGCACGGCCGGCCGCCGCGGAGCCGTGAACATCCTCATGAACACCTTTGAGCAGGCCCGTGTCGCTGCGATCGAGGGCGGTCGTCCGGTCCATGTTCTCCTTTATCGCCGGAACTTTCCCGAGTCCGATGCCGTGATGGTTGTCCGGGATCCGGCAGACGGCCAGCCAACCTCTCCTCTCGAGCGCCTGACGAAATGGACGAAGCTTCCCAGGGGGGTGCTGCTTCACAATCCCGGCGCCGCGAATATTCTCAGCCAGGCACCGCTGGACAGCAGCTTTTTTTCCCGGCTTTCCCCATCCCCGCAGCCGTCTTCGGGAGAAGCGATCAATGTCGTCACGTTCAACGAAACGGGCGGCGTGGATTACCCCTCCGGATCGTCGCCGAACGACCGGAAGCTTTACCTCAGCGAAGGCACGCGCGGGGAAGGCGGCAGCGAGCAGGCCATCAGCATAAAAAAGAACAGCCAGGGGAGCGGGGGCGGATTCGAGGTCCTCTCCCTTTCCCGCTACACCGGCCGCGTCCAGCTTGACATCACCACCACTGGTTCCTGAGCGTCAAACCACTTTCTTGCTTCAGTAGAAATTCTGTAAATTGTGTTAATTCTGTCAAAAAAGTGCGGGTTTTGCCCTCCCGGGGTCAAACATTCGACTTTCCCTGTTCACCAAGCGCTATCGCGCGGGTTTTGCGCCCCTGCGCCAAACGTTCGACTTCTCCCGTCTTACCAAGCGCTTTCGCGCGGGTTTTCCCTTGTCGAGGTGGTGCTGGCTCTCGGGGTGATTGCGTTTGCCCTGGTGGGCATCATGGGCCTCTTCCCCGTCGCCCTGAAATCCGCGCTGGAAAGCCAGCGGGAGACCCGCGCCACCCTCATCGCGCAGCAGATCTTCTCCGATCTGCGGACGATGCCCGGAACCAACCGCCTTCTCGTGCGCGGGCCGTCCGTCGCCAACGCCGCCGACCTCATCACCAATTTCAGCCTCGCCGTGAATGCAAACATTGTCCTCTCCTACGATGCCGACGGCAATGGACGGACCGACCAGATTTCGCCGGGTTCGTTCGCCGGCAGTTTTCCGGATGCCGCATTTCTTGCAAATGTCTCCATCGATACCAACACCGGCATCGCGAACCTCTCCCGCGTTCAAGCCACCATCGAGGCCCCGGCCGCAGCCCCCTCGACCAACCGCTCAAAATTCACCTTCGTTACTCTGATGAGCTACTGAGTTTTTTGACAGGATTACAGGATTTTCAGGATGCTACAGGAAGAACTAACGAAAAAGATCATCGGGTGTGCCATGGAGGTTCATCGAACATTGGGCGCCGGGTTTCTGGAGTCGGTTTACCAGTCGGCCCTGTTGATCGAGTTGCATCTTGCGGGGTTGGACGCAGTGGCAGGTGTTCGCATTCCCGTTTATTACCGTGATGAGTTGGCGGGAGATTTTATTGCGGACATTTTGGTCGAGAAGGTGATTATTATCGAGCTCAAGGCCGTGCAGGACCTCCACCCGGCGCATGAAAGCCAACTCGTCAACTATCTTCAAGCAACGGGCCTGAATATTGGTTTGCTTCTTAATTTCGGCTCTCCATCCCTGCAGATCAAACGCAAACACCGGATCTACAAATCCCCTTCTGTCCATCCTGAAAATCCTGTAATCCTGTCAAAAAGAGCCTTTACGATCCTTGAGCTGCTGGTGGCGATGACGCTGATGTCGATCCTTCTTGTCCTGCTGCTGAACATGGTGGACGGTGCCACCAAGCTCTGGCGGGAGAGCGAGAGCCGTGTGGATTCCTACCGCGAGGCCCGTGCCGCCCTCGGCATCATGTCGCGCGACCTCCAGAACGCGCTCGCCGGCCCGACCAACTCCGGCCAGTTCCTCCTGAACGCCCCGGCGTTTGCCAAGCTTTCCTCCATGGGAACCCTCGCCACCAACCAGGGAGCCGCCCTGTTCTTTCTGGCTGCCCTGCCCTCCAAAGCCCAGGACACCGCATCCAACAAAAGCGACGTCTGCCAGGTCGGGTATTTCCTGGCCTTCGGCCAAAGCTCCAGCTCCAGCAACTCTCCGGTCAACACGCTGAACATCTACCGCTACATCCTGAGCAGCGACCCGACATTTTCCCGTCTGACAAACGGCAGCACCCTCTTCCCGGACAACCTGGTCACCACGGACCCACGTGTCGAGCTCCTGGCCCGAAACATCACCCGGTTCACTGTGCGCGCATTCTCGCTCGGGACCAATAACTCGCTGGTTAACTTCACAACAAACTCCCTTCCGGACCTGCTCGAGATCAGCATCTCCGCCGTCAATCAGGATGCCTCGAAAAAGCTCGGCACCACGGTGGCCGACTTTTCCGCATGGACCGCCACCAACAGCGCCCGCTACTCGAACATCATCGTCCCCGTCGAGCAAACGTTCACCACCCGGATCAAACTCACCCGCCCGCAATGAGGATTTGGACAGAATGAACAGAAACGACAAAGAAATGGGAGAGCGGAGAGTGGAGACCGGAAAGCAGATCGCAACCCCAGCTGCGCTCCCCCTTCCGCTTTCCGCTTTCCGGTTTCCGCTTTCTCAACGGGCCTCTTCTCTGATAACCACCCTCCTCGTCCTCGTCGTCCTTTCCACCATCGTCGTCGCCTTTCTGCAGAGCATGAGCGTGGAGCGCAACGTGGCGCGGAGCGCGAAAAATGTTCTTCAAGCGAGACTGCTTGTGGATGCCGCAAGCGATGAAGCCCTCCAGAGATTGTTAATAACCACAACCAACGGACCGCTTGCAGCCATCTGGGATCGCGACGCTTCCGGAAACCCTTATCTTTTTCTTGGCAAGCGTGAGGTTCGAGGAGCCGCGCTTGTCACGACACGGATTCCACTGTTCTCAAGCGCCGCCGGGAACTTTTCCTATTTTGAAAATCCTGCAGCAGGGCAAATCGCAAGTTCGCTGAGCGTTTCCGATTTGGACAAGGAGGGGAATCCTGTCACCCACTCCCTGAGCGCTGCATCAGACGTTGTCTCACAGATGAATTCGCCATTTCCCTCCCAAACAAACGGCATGGTGGGGTTGATGAGCGGAACGACTCCGCTCCCGCTTCCGGTCAACTGGACATATGTCCGGGATGCGGATGGCCGGGTGGTCGGGCGATACGCATTCTGGATTGATGACGAGTGCAGCAAGCTGGATCTGCGTTTTGCAGGCCAGGCCGCGAATGCGGGTGGCACGCACACAAGAAGCAACGGGACCAATCTGTCGGATCTCTCGCTCCTCGTTTTCACAAACCCTCCTGTCGGAGCCACGACCGCGGACATTGCAAATCTCCTCTCGCTCAAAACATTCACGAACGGATTCACGAATCCCGCCTTCGTCCAGTATCCGCTTACGGCGTCAAACAGCGGGATCGCTCCCACAACCTGGCAGAAAATGCGCCCTTACCTGACCACGTATTCCCTCCACGATGACCGCTCGCCGGATGGCAAACGCCGCTTGAACCTGAACGAGGTGGTTTCTTCCTCAAACAGCGTGTCCCAAATTGAAAAGGAGACATTTGCCATTCGGGACGCCATCACAAACAGTCTCCCTTCGTTCGGACTCCGCTATTATTCCGCCGATGGAGGAGCTTCCACCACTCCCTCATTGCAGGATCAATCGGCTTATATCACGAAAATCGCGGCAAACATCCGCGATTCGGTTGATACCAATAACGTCGCCACCATCATCCAGGCCGACGGAACCGCCTATGCTGCCAATTCTCCGGACTTCATCCCGTATAACAGCACGCTGGACAGCGACCTGCCGGTTGCTTTCGGAAAGGAAGGAGGCCCGTTCCTGTCGGAGTATTTCCGGATTGTCCGCGTGATTGCTCCCCTGTCCCCGACCAGCACCGCTTCGTCCACGCCGGTCAGCGTGACGCTTCGTTTTGCCCACTACGTTGAACTTCACAACCCGACCGGACACGCGATCACCTATACCGACCTCGGTCCCGATCCGTTCGTGATGCTGTCCAACCGGACTTCGTGGAACAACTCCCTGCCCGCCGGATCTCCTTCGGTCCTCCGCCTGGCGGACATCAAAATCCGCCTGCCCTCAACGTTTTCCATTCCCGCCGGCGGCTTTGCCGTCCTGACGACGGACGGGCCCCCATGGAGGGACTCTCAAACGGATTTCATCGGACCCTCCTCGAACCGCTACGTGATCACCGCCGGATCAGGACCCGGACAGTGGGAGCTCGTTAACGCGGCCGGCAAGGCTTCGCCGACGGGTCCGGACCATGAGGACTACTTGGTCACCACGGCGGCGATCACCGGAAACTTCTACGGGCTTCAGAATGCAAAAAGTTCCGGTGCCACCTATTCAGACCAAACGGAGCGGTTGGCGTTTGGAAATCAAAACGGCCTTGTGGATTACTCGCTGCGGATTTTCTCGGACGCCGGAGGCAAGAGCATCGGACGGAATTCGAACAATCCCGAGTGGGAGAGCACCTTCCTGGCCGACTCTTCGACTTATAATCGCAACACCCCGAGCAACTCGGATACCGAAGCTCGGCTTAGCAGGGGCGATGTCCGCAATAGTTTCAACTTTGAAGTGCGACAAATGGGCTTAGTCCATACACTTCATTGG
>CAYSKK010000021.1:0-19167 GCA_964431635.1 uncultured Chthoniobacter sp.
TTGCCTCGTGGTGTAACGGTAGCACAAATGATTCTGGATCATTTTGTCATAGTTCGAATCTATGCGAGGCAGCCAGACGGTTTTGCCGCTCGATCAGAGCGAAGAGTAAAATACCCATCCCGTTTGCAATGGGCGCCCCGTTTTCCGCCGGGGTCAGCGTTTCTTTTTTGAAGGGACGGGAAACTTTGTTCCGACATCCTTGCCGGCGAGTGCGCCGGCGATCTGGCCGGGCTTGCGTCCGTCGAGGATGGTGCAGGGGATGCCGGAGGAAACGGCGAGCCGGACGGCCTCGAGTTTGGTTTTCATGCCGCCGACGGATTCCTCGCCCTTGTCGGGGCGGATGAGGGAGGTGACGGCGGAGATGTCCCTGACTTCGGGGACGCGGCGTCCGGCGGCGTCCTGGAGTCCGTCCACGCTGGTGAGGATGACGAGGTGGTCAGCGCGGATGAGCTGGGCGACTTCGGCGGAGAGGCGGTCGTTGTCTCCGAACCGGAGCTCCTCGACGGCGACGGAGTCATTTTCGTTGATGACGGGGATGACCGAGCCGGCGGAGAGGAGCCGGTCGAGGGTGTTCCGGGCGTTGGAGCGGTGCATCCGGCTGTCGATGTCGCCGTGGGTGAGGAGGAGCTGGGCGACGTGGAGGCGGTGGGTCCGGAAGGAGGCAGCGTAGAGGCGCATGAGTTCGGGCTGCCCGGCTGCGGCGCAGGCCTGTTTTCCGGGGAGATCGTCGGGACGTCCTGTGAGGCCGAGCACGCGGACCCCGGCGGCGATGGCAGCGCTGCTGACAAGAATGCAGGAAGTTCCGTTTTTGCGGAGGGCCGCGACTTCGCGCGCGATGCGGCGGAATTGGGCGGTGTCGAGGGCGCGTCCGCCGGAGCGGGAGAGGACGCCGGTGCCGAGTTTGATGACGAGACGTTTCATGAGTGCGGTGCGATCATTTCCAGAAATCCGCTTTCGAGGGCAAGCGCTTCCTGCACGCCGCGGGCGAGAAGGTCGCGGGTCCGCTCGAGGGCGGCGAGGCGTTTGAGCAGGACAGCCGGGGGATTGGCCTGTGCGATTCTGGCGGTGTCGGGAGAGGAAGATTCGGCGGGAAGATGGTGGTGGCGCAACGCGGCGGCGAGGACTTCGCCCGCCGACTGCAGGAGCTTTTCGCGTTCGCGGACGACGGCGGATTCGGCCTGGGCTTTGATCTGGTCCTCCCGGTTTTCCTCCCATTTTGCGCTGGCGGATTCGCGGTAGTGCTTGACCTGCTGCTTGAGCTCGGCCTCGAGCTCGCGGGTGAGCTGCTCGCGGACGGCTGCCGTGGTCTGCTGGAAGGTGCGGGTGAAGCGCATGGCGGCGGCGATGTCCGGTCCGCCGGGTTTGAGAAGGGCTGCCGTGAGCGCGGCTGCGAGGGGGCCTCCGGTGTCCGTCTGTGCGCCGGAGGCGGCCCGCAGGGGGACGGCGATGCAGCGGGAGATGATGGTCTCGAGGATGGCGTCGGGAAGGGTGGTCAGGAGGAAGATGTGACAGCCCGGGGGAGGCTCCTCGAGGGTCTTGAGGAAGGCATTCGCGGCCTGGGGCTGGAGCCGGTCGGCGTCGTGAATGACGGCGACCTTCGTGTGGCCGCGCATGGGTTTCATCTGGAGCGTCTGCTCCATGGCCCGCATCTGCTCGATGACGATGCGGCGGGATTTCGATTCGGGAGCGACGCTGTGAAAATCCGGGTGCGCGGACGGGGCGGGCGTCTCAAGAACCTCGCCCGCCATCTGCATGGCGAGCCATTCTTTTCCCGAGCCGACGGGCCCGGTGAGCAGATAGGCGTGGGCGAGCCTTCCGGTTTTCCGGGCGGCTTTCAACCGGTCCAGGGCATTATCTTTCAACAGGGCCATCGAGCACTGAATCCTCTCTCCGGCGATTCCTCAAGTCGATGGGATTTTTCAGCGGCGAGCGCGGCGGAAAATCGGATGGGAGGCAGGAAAACGGAGCCGGGCACGACAGCCGGTCTGTAAAATTTTGTGGTGTTGTTCTTTACATTGGGGCAATTGCGCGGATG
Source organism: uncultured Chthoniobacter sp. (assembly GCA_964431635.1). Classification (GTDB taxonomy): domain Bacteria; phylum Verrucomicrobiota; class Verrucomicrobiia; order Chthoniobacterales; family Terrimicrobiaceae; genus QYQL01. The sequence goes on from CAYSKK010000021.1 coordinate 2,036, forward strand.
CTCTGGAATCCCGTTCCCGCAGGGACGCCGACGAGGCAGGGAGGCGCGGGTAAACAACTGGACGGACCCGCGGAGCAGAGATGCGCGCGGGGCTTGAAAAATCATTTACTTTGAGATCAATCCTGCAAACCTGAACTTTTAAGGAAACAGCCTGCTGTGGCACGAGACTTATACCAAAAATGCCGGGATTACCGCGACAGCGCCGATGCGCGCGCCCAAGGGTTCTATCCCTATTTCCGCTGTATCGAAGAGCCCCACGGAAACTACGTGGTCTGCGAGGGGCAGCCGAAAATCATGATCGGCTCGAACAACTACCTGGGGCTGGCCCAGGATCCGCGCGTCATCGAGGCGGCGTGTGAGGCAACCAGGCTTTATGGTGCCGGCTGCACCGGGTCGCGCCTGCTGAACGGGACGATCAAGCTGCATGTCGAGCTGGAGGAGGCGCTTGCCGCGTTCCTTCAGCGCGAATCGGTCGTGCTTTTTTCGACGGGATTTTTTGCGAATCAGGGCGCGCTGGCGTCGTTGACCGAGGAGGGCGATGCGATCCTCTGCGACCGGGAGAACCACGCGAGCATCATCGACGGGTGCCAGTTCGCCGAGGCGAAACTGATTCCCTACCGTCACAATTCCGCCACCTCGCTCCGGAACCGGCTCAAGCGGCTTCCGGAAGATGCGGGGCGGCTGGTGGTGATGGACGGGGTCTTCAGCATGTCCGGGGACATCGCGGATCTGCCCGCCGTTGTCAGCGCGGCGAAGGAGCACGGCGCATTTCTTTACGTGGACGAGGCGCACTCGCTGGGCGTCCTCGGTCCGAAAGGTCGCGGCACAGTTCACCATTTCGGGCTCAATGGCGACGTGGACATCGTGATGGGCACGTTTTCAAAATCTCTCGGTTCGATGGGCGGATTCATTGCGGGGGACGCGCAGATGATCGAGTTTCTCAAGCACCGCGCAAGGTGTCTGATCTTCACGGCCGCCCTGGCGCCGGCGGTGGCCGGAGCGGTTCTGAAGGCCCTCGAGCTGATGCAGGAGGAGCCCGAGCGGATGGAGCAGCTTTGGAAAAACACGCGCAAGATGCACGAGGGCTTCAAGCGCATCGGCTTCAAGATCGGGACGACGCAGACCCCGATCGTGCCGATCCTGATCGGAAGCGAGGCGAAGGCGTTCATCTTCACGCAGCGGCTTTTTGAGGAGGGGATCTTTGCCACGCCCGCGATCTACCCGGCGGTTCGTTACGGCGAGGCGATCGTCCGCACGAGCTTCATGGCCACTCACACTGACTCTGATCTCGATCGCGTGCTTGAGATTTTTGAGAAACTTGCGCGCGAACTAGGAACCTTCGATGACCCAGCCTACGTCAATCCCACGCGCAGAAAAAACGTGTTCGATTTCCGCCTGCCGGAGTCGACGGGAGAGGGTGAAGTTCGAGAGGACGGCGGAGATTCTACACGGAACGGATCCGGCGTTCGTCCCGCCGTTTCCCGGTAGCATCGCGAAATACCTCGGGCCGGAGTCGGCATTTCACACCCGGCACGGGGAGATCATCCCGTTTGTCGCGGAGAGGGACGGGAAGCCGGTCGGACGGGTGGCGGCGATCATCAACCGTTCCCACAACAGTCTCTACGGGGACAGGACCGGATTTTTCGGATTTTTCGAGTGTGAGAATGATCCCCGGACGGCGCATGCGCTGATCCGGCAGGTGGAGGAGACTCTGCGCGAGGCGGGAATGGACAGGATCCGGGGTCCCTACAATCCGAGCATCAATGACGAGTGCGGGCTGCTTATGAGCCGGTTCGATCTTCCGCCCTGCATCGGGTTGACGTGGAATCCGGAGTATTACATTGAATTGCTCAAAGGGGAGGGATTTTCCCTGGCCCGGATTTTGCACGGCTTGAATCTTCCCATGCACCGGCTTCCCAAGCCGGAGCGCCTCGGGAAGATTGTCGCGAGGGTCACGTCGCGCTCGCGACTCAAGATGCGGACGATGGACATCAGCCGGTTGCCGGAGGAACTGGAAATCGTCCGGAAGGTTTACAATGCGACGCTCGAGCGCAACTGGGGGTTCGTGCCGATCTCGATGGAGGATCTGCTGGCTGCGGCGGACGACATCCGGGCGATTGCGGATCCGGCCCTGCTGCTGATTGCGGAGATGGACGGGAAGGATGCCGGAGTCGCGATCACACTGCCGAATTTCAACGAGATCCTCGCCGCGGTGAAGCGGACGCCGCACTGGCTCCGGCTCCCGCATATCTTCCTGCTGATGAAAACGCAAAAAATCCGCTCGTGCCGGCAGACCGTGCTGGGGGTGGTGCCGGAATGCCGGGACCGGGGGCTGCATGCCTGGCTCATCTACGAGCAGTTCGTCCGCGCGCAGGAGCGCTACCATGATGCCACGCTGGGCTGGATGGAGGACAACAACACGGAGATCCTGAAGAATTGCGAGGTTGTTGGCGGCGAACGCGAGCGGGAGTGGGCGATTTTTGAAAAGACCTTGTAAGTCCGCCCGGGAAAGCTTTTGAGTATTCCGATCGCGATACTCAAAGTTCTATCAAGCCGGGTCCTGAGAGGGGAATGGTATGCTTGAAAAGCTGCGAATCCCGTCTAGTTTAATCGTCTATGCAGCTTTCCATGCGAACGGACTACGCCCTGCGGGCGCTGTTCACCCTTGTCGAGCACCACGGGAGCAGTCCGATTCCGATCGGGGAGCTGGCCCGCAGGAATGATGTGCCGAAGCGCTTCCTCGAGCACATCATGCTCGACCTGAAGGAGAGGGGCTGGGTGAAGAGCGTGCCGGGAAAACGCGGCGGGTATCTTTTGAAAAAGGATCCGGCAAAAATCACGATGGGCGAGGTCGTGAGATGTTTCGACGGCTACCTTGCGCCGATTGCGTGCGTTTCGGTGACTGACTACCGGCGTTGTTCGCAGGAGCCGGTCTGCCGGTTCCGGCGTGTGCTGCTGCGGGCGAGGAACATGGTGGCGGAATTGATGGATCAGACGACGCTGGCGGATGTGCTCGCGGGTCCTCCGGTCGCGGCTTCCGAGGTCATGGGGTTCCACGGCGACGGGATCTGATGGCCTGCTGGAAAAGGCTCAGGGGGGTGAGAGGGAGACCGAAGCGGTCTGGCCGATGCGGAGGGGGACCGGCGGTTTTCCGGTGACCTGAACGCGGACGGGGAAGCGGTTCGGGAGGCGCACCCAATCGATCGTCTGGCTGACGTCGGGGAGAAGCTGGACGGTCGAGCCGTCCGGGACGAAAATCCCCCATGCCACGCTCTCGACGATTCCGTCGAAGGGCTGGTTGTCATGCCCCATGAGGCGGATTTTTGCGGGGGCATTTTCAGCGACGTGAAGAAGCTGGGTTTCCTTGAAATAGGCGGCGATCCAGAAGGAGGAGGAGTCCACGAGGGCGAGGATCTGCTGGCCGGCGGTGACGTATTGTCCGGGCGAGGTCACGACGTTGGTGAGGTAGCCGTCCACCGGTGCGAGGATTTTTGTGTAGCTGAGGCTGAGCTTGGCGTAGTCGAGCGAGGCCTGGGCTGCGGCGACATCCGCCTGGGCGCCGATGTAGGCATCCTGCGCATTTTCCAGATCGCGGATGTCGGTGACCTTGGTCTGGTAGAGGACGGTCTGGCGGTCGAGTTCCTGCTTGGTCTGGATGGCTTTTGCCTGCGCCTGCTGGAGTTTGCCGGTCCAAGTGTTGACGTCGGCAATGTAGGTGGCGGGATCGATTTCGAAGAGGAGGTCGCCTTTTTTCACCTGCTGGTTGTCTTTGACCGGGATATTGATGATCGGTCCTCCGACGCGGCAGGCGACGCCGACGACATTCGCGCGGACCTGGGCATCGCGCGTCCAGGGGCGTGTGACGTAGCGATGATACATGGCAAGAGCCGCGGCGGCTGCGAGCACGATGACCACCGTGGTGACCGCGTATTTCGAGGGGGGCGATTTCATGGGGCGAGAACCAGACCGATCACACAGCCGAAGAGGACTGCGAGCGCGACAAAAAAGAGGGGCACGTGCCAGATGTAGCGGGTCCACGTCCGGCGCTCAAGCTCAAGCACGAAGAGCCACGCGGCCAGGAATCCGAGCGCGCTGATCACCATGCCCCACGGCATGAGGAAGTCCCCGATATGGAATTCAGGAGTCCGGAAAAAATCAAGGAACCCCATGGCCGGTGCTAGAGGATGCCGAGCTTCATTTTTCCGGCCTCGCTGATCATGGCCTGATTCCATGGCGGATCCCAGACGAGATCGACCTCGGCTTCACCCACGCCTTCGAGGGAGAGAATTTTTCCGCGGGCGTCGGCGGCGATCGTCGGCCCCATTCCGCAGCCGGGAGCGGTCAGCGTCATCTTGACGTTGACCGAAGCCGAACCGTCGTCCCTTTTTGTGATCTGGCAGTCGTAGACAAGGCCGAGATCCACGATGTTGACCGGGATCTCCGGGTCGAACACGGTCTTGAGCTGGTCCCAGACCGCCTGGTCGGTTGTGCCCTCGACCTTGATTTTCGCGGTGGCCTCCTCGGGGCTGATCCCGAGCGCATCGGCATCCTTTAGCTCGATGCGGGCGAGGCCGCCCGGAGTCGCGACGGTGAACGTTCCGCCGAGCGACTGGGTAATGACGACCGACATGCCGGCTGGCAGCACGAGCGGGTGGCCGCTGGGAATCTGGATGGCGTCGCAATCGCGTGGAAGGGTGATTTCTCGCTGGGATGACATGGGATCAGGAATGGAGTTTGATGGTGACTTTTGCGGGTTGGTGAAAACTGTCCGAGAGCGTGGGGCCGACCTGTCGGGCCGCGCCGGAGGGTTCTCCCGTGAGGGCGTTTTTCAAGGCTCCCTCGACGAGCTGGGCGCAGTGGATTTTCATCGGGGGCAGGGGGCCGAGCGGGGCGGAAAGATCGGCCCCCGATATGGCGAGCGCCTCGCCCGGCGTTTTGCCCTTGATCATCTCGGTTGCCATGCTGGCCACTGCGATCGCTGTCTGGCATCCGAACGACTGGAAGGTCGCCTTGTCGATGACCTTGCGGCCGCCGTCCTCGCGGAACTTGATCCACATGCGCAGCATGTCGCCGCAATCGCTGCTGCCGGCTGTGCCGACGGCGTCCGCGCCCGACATTTCGCCCAGGTTTTGCGGATTGCGGATCGCCTCTTCGATTTTGTCGCTCATTCGACCGAGTATCGCGGAAGCGAGGGGTTGACTTCAAGGCTCCATGCGTCAATGCCGCCCTTGAGCGCGCGGACGTTCAGGAATCCGTGTCCGGAAAAATATGCGGCGGCATCCAGGCATCGCGTGCCGGTGTGGTCATAAACGATGAGAGGGGTTTCTTTCGGCCATCCGCCCATGATCGTCTGGAGGAGATCCTGACTGAAAAGTTCGGCCCCCTCGATGCGGACGGCTTCGAATTCCTCGCGGGTCCGGATGTCGAGGAGCCTGGCGCCGCCCGATCGAACCGCCTCGGCTGCCAGAGCCGGAGCGATGAGGATTTTTTCGTCCTGCTCATGGGATTCCCTCACCTTTGCCAAGACATCCTCCGGGGAAACCCCATCGTTGCGGGCGCAGACATCGGAAAGCTTTTCCTCCGGAGCGAACCCGCAGCTTGCGCAGCCGCCGATGTGGAAATGGCGGAACATTGCGCGTTGCGCACCCGGGTAGGCGTCGAGGAGTTCCCGCATGGTGATGGAATCAGTCACAGGGTGCCAAGGTAGCGGTCCTGCGAAGGAATTCAACCCTGCTCGTCGAGGTTCGGGACAGTCCGGAAGTGCGCGGCGCGACCCCGCCATCCGAGGGGGAATGCCCGCACTGCGCCGCGGGGGCCTGCGCATGACCTGCAGCGAAATTGAAGTGCCGGACGAAAAACAACCTCCGCTGGCGGTCCGCTGGAAATTCAGGCGAGCTTGAAAAGCCTTGCCGGCTTCGCCTGCCCCTTCAGCTCGACCGGTCCCATGTCCTCCGCTTGGAATGAGTTTTCCGGCAGGGCGTTCCAGACGGCCTCCGAGACGAGAAGCGAGCAGTTGAGAGGCTTTGTGGCCTGTTCGATGCGGGCGGCCAGATTCACCGAATCGCCGATGACCGTGTATTCTTTCCGGATATCCGATCCGACGATTCCGGTGACCGCCGGGCCGAGGTGCAGACCAATGCCCACTCGCGTGGGAGGGATTTCCCCGGATCGGTTCATGCGCTCGACCTCTTCCAGCAATCCGCAGGCGCAGCGGACGGCATTCGCACAGAGGTTTTCGTCGCCCTCGGGAGCCCCGAACACAGCCATGAAGCCGTCACCAAGGAACTTGTTTACGATCCCCTTGTGTGCATTCACGCAGGTGATGAGCCCGCCGAAAAGACGGTTCAGATACTCCATGACATCGCCTGCCGACCGTTGGGAAGCCATGACGCTGAAGTTGCGGATGTCCAGAAACATGACGCAGACATCCCTTTCCTCGCCAAGCGACCGGGCGGGCTGGTGGAGCAGCCGGTCGGCCACCTGCGGCGACACATGCTGGCCGAAAATGGCGATGGCCAGATCGCGCTCGCGGGCATTTGCCAGCGTCGCAAAGAGCTGCCGCCTGAGCCATGAGGCGACGAATGCCGAGGCCGCCCCGGATGCCAGCAGGACCAGCACCCGGATTCCATACTGGTGCCGGGATGTGAGCAGGGGCAGGCCCTCCACCGGGGCCGCGGATGGCAGATAGAGCATGACGATCAGCCCGAATCCGGCGGCGGCAACGAAGCCGCTCCACAGGCTCAGGCGGAAATCCAGGTTCAAGGCGGAGAGTGCGATGGCCGGGAAATAAAACAGGATGACCGGTCCGGCGAACGTCTGCATCGCCCCGATCGCATGAGCCGAGAGCAGAAGAAGGCCGGTCACCCAACTCACTTCCAGTGCCGCCTGCAGCAGGCGGAACGAGGTTCCCGGACTGCCCCCCGTCTTCTCCAGATGGCACAGTCTGCGGTAGGCGATCAGCTCGAAAGCCATCAGCAGCCCGATGAGGGTCAGGATTGCCGGAGCGGCGGCAAGAAGTGGCGCATGCAGGGCGACCGCCACCGCATGCCCGACCCATTCCGGAGAGATGAAAAATGCGCAGACGAATGCGCCGAAAATCCCGAGGAGCCCCAGGAAGAGGAGGATCCTCCGGCGCTCGCTGCGGATGATCCCCTCGGCAAACCGGGGAGGAAGCACGTTCATCCGTCGATGCCGACCGCGCGGAATTTGTCCTCGACGAACCGGAAATGCCGCTCGGGCATGCAGGCGTGTTCGATGTCCGCCGTGGTGAGGTGCTTGGAGACGGTGGGCTCCTCCGCGAGGTTCTTCGCGAGCCCGCCGCCGTCTTTCCACGTCTTCATCGCGGCGCGCTGAACCGCCTCATACGCATCCTTCCGGTCCAGGCCGCGCTCCGTGAGCATGAGGAGGGCGGACTGGCTGGCGTAGAGCCCCCCGGTGAGCTCCATGTTGCGCTTCATGTTTTCGGGATAGACCAGCAGGTTTGCGACCAGCTTGGTGAGGGTGACGAGCATGTAATCCACCAGCGTGCAACTGTCGGGCAGGATGATCCTCTCGACCGAACTGTGGCTGATGTCCCGCTCGTGCCAGAGGGCGACGTTCTCGAGTGCGGCGACCGCGTTGCCCCGGATCACGCGCGCGATCCCGCTGAGTCGCTCGCCGGTGATCGGGTTCCGCTTGTGCGGCATCGCGGAACTCCCCTTTTGGCCGGCGCTGAAATACTCCTCGACCTCCAGGACCTCGGTGCGCTGGAGATGGCGGAATTCCGTTGCCCAGCGGTCGATGCTCGATGCGATGAGCGCCAGGGTCGTCATGAATTCCGCGTGCCGGTCGCGCTGGATGACCTGCGTCGAAAGCGGAGAGGGCTTCAGGCCGAGCTTTTCACAAACCGACGCCTCGACCTTTGGATCCAGGTGTGCGTGGGTTCCCACCGCCCCGGAGATCTTTCCGATCCGGATCCGCTCCTTTGTCTGACCGAGCCTTTCGAGCGCGCGGGTGAACTCGTCATACATGAGCGCGAGCTTGAGTCCGAACGTGATCGGCTCCGCGTGGATTCCGTGGCTGCGGCCGATCATCGGGGTGAACTTGTGCTCAATGGCACGCTTCGCGACCGCCTCCCTCAGCGCGAGAAGATCGCGCTCGAGGATGGTGGTGGACTCCAGCATCTGGACCGCGAGCGTCGTGTCGAGCAGGTCCGATGACGTGAGCCCCTGGTGGATCCAGCGGGCGGCGGGGCCGACCCGCGAGGCGACATCCTCGAGGAATGCGATGACATCGTGGTTCGTCCGCTTTTCGATTTCCCGGACGTTGTCGATGTCGAAGGATCCCTTGGCGCGGATCTCCGCCGCGTCCTCGCGCGGGATCGAGCCGAGGTCGGCCATCGCCTCGCAGGCGAGGGTCTCGATTTCGAGCCAGATTTCGAGTTTGCGTTGTTCGGTCCAGACGGACCGCATTTCGGGCAGGCTGTAGCGTTCGATCATGTTGAAATACTATTTGAAACACAGAGAACAGGGGGAGGATAGAGGAAACGCCAGAAATATTATTGGCAGTTTTCGGAGAGGTTGTTGTTGCCTGATCCCTGAAAATCGCGAACATCGTGTGCATGTCGAAGTCCGTCCCGATGCGTCCGCGTCTCGCCCCGAAGGCGACGCTTTCGTTTGCCATCGTGGCGAGCCAGTATAACGCGCAATACACTCAGTCCCTCGTGGACAACGCCTACACGGAGATCAGCGTTCTCGAGCCCGGGGCCACGGTGAACCTGGTTTCCACCCCCGGATCCTTCGAGATTCCGCTGATGGTCCAGTCGCTCGCGGAGCTGGAACGCTATCAGGCGATCATCGCGCTGGGGGTTCTTTTCCAGGGGGAGACCGCCCATGCCATGCTGGTCGCCCAGACCGTGACCACCGCCCTCATGAATATTTCCCTCGCCCAACGGGTGCCTGTCATTCATGAGGTCCTTCTTGTCGAAAACGAAGTGCAGGCCCGGGCCAGGTGCCTAAATCAGGAACTCAACCGGGGAGTCGAGGCCGCCCGTGCTGCGGTGGCCGCCGCGCGCACCCTCAGGGACATCAAATAAAACCATGGGAGTCCGGCGCGATGCCCGCGAAGCAGCGGTCCAATACCTTTACCAGCGCGAGTTGCAGGCGGACGAGAGCGACGCCCTCCTCGAAGAATTTTTCCAGCTCCGCGGGCTGAGCCCCAGCGCGCGGAGGTTTTGCGAGTCCCTGCTCCGGGGGTGGATGGCTCACCGGAAGGAGATCGACGAGGCGATTGGCAGCCACTCCCGCAACTACGAGTTTTCGCGCCTGTCCGCGGTGGACCGCAACATCCTGCGCATCGCCTGCCAGGAGATTCTGTTTTGCGACGACATCCCCCCGGCCGTCGCGATCAACGAGGCGATCGAGATCGCAAAAAAATTCAGCACGGCCGAGTCGGGGAAATTCGTCAACGGGATCCTGGACAACATCCGCCGCGCACGCCGCAAGCCCTGATCGATGGCTCTGGGGTTTCTGAAATCGTTTGTGGCGAAGTTCACCGCGCGTCCGGTGGACTGGGACGAGCTTGAGGAGGCGCTCATCCGTGCGGACCTCGGCGTCCCGATGACCCTGAAGATCATCGAGGCCCTGCGTGCGCGGGGGGGCGGGGTGACCGGCGAAACCGCCGCCGAGGTCGCCCGCGAAGAGATTCTCAATGTGATTCCGCGGGCCAATGCGCCGCTCCGGCCGCTGCCATCAAAGCCGAAGGCGATTCTTGTGGTCGGGGTCAACGGCACCGGGAAAACCACCTCCTCGGCCAAGCTTGCTCACTGGTTCACATCCAACCGCCACTCCTGCCTGCTTGTGGCGGCGGACACGTTCCGGGCCGCCGCGATCGAACAGCTCGGCGTCTGGGGCGAACGCCTGGGCGTCGATGTCATCAAAAGCCAGTATCAGGGCGACTCGGCGGCCCTCTGCTACGATGCCTGGACAAGCGCCCACAAAAAGAATGTCGAGTTCCTCATCTGCGATACAGCCGGCCGCCTCCATACGAAGAGCAACCTCATGCAGGAGCTCTCCAAGGTCAGCCGCACGCTTGCCAAGCACGACCCCGATGCACCGCACGAAAAGTGGCTCGTTGTGGACGCGACCACCGGCTCGAACGCGCTCGTTCAGGCGAAGGAATTCCACCAGGCGATCGGCCTGACCGGGATCGTCCTCACCAAGCTCGACGGAAGCGGAAAGGGCGGGGTCGCGGTCGCCATCCAGCACGAACTCGGCATCCCGACCCGCTTCATCGGAACGGGGGAAAAGCCGGGAGATTTCGCCCCGTTCGACCGGGACAGCTTCGTTGGCGGGATTCTCTGAGGCATTCGGGCGCATGCCCCGCCCGACCAAAAATCCCGCGGTTTTGAAAAAAGAGATTTTCATCCGTGCTCCGGCGGTGTCCTCTTGGCGTGCTTATGAAACGATTTGAGAATCAGGTAGCCATCGTCACCGGAGCCGGTCGCGGGATCGGGGAAGCCATTGCGAAACGCCTTGCCGCCGAGGGGGCGAAGATTGCGGTCGTGAGCCGCACCGAGTCGAATTCCGTGCGGACGGCCGACGCGATCAACTCCGTGGCTGCGGATACGGCCCGGCCCTATGCGGTCGACGTGGCGGATTTCGATGCGGTGCAAAAGACCGGCGAGCAGATCCTGGCGGATTTCGGGCGCTGCGACGTCCTGGTCAACAATGCGGGGATCACCCGGGACACCCTGGCGATGAGGATGTCGAGCGACGACTGGGATGTCGTTCTGCAGACCAACCTCAAGGGGGCGTTCAATTTTTCCCGCGCCGTCATGCGCGCGATGGTCAAGCAGCGGTCCGGGCGCATCATCAACATCAGCTCGGTGAGCGGGCTCATGGGGCTGGCCGGGCAGGCGAACTACGCGGCCAGCAAGGCCGGGCTCATCGGCATGAGCAAGAGCATCGCCCGCGAGCTTGCGAGCCGCGGCATTACCGTCAATGTCATCGCGCCGGGATTCATTGAGACCGACATGACCTCGGTTCTCGGCGAGGAGGTTCGCAAGGGGGCGCTCTCGCAGATCCCGCTTTCGAAGTTCGGCGCCGGTGATGACATCGCGGCGGCCGTCGCGTTCCTCGCAAGCCCGGAGGCATCGTTCATCACCGGGCAGGTGCTGGCGGTTGATGGCGGCATGTCCATGTAATCCTCCATGCTGGCCAGCTTTCTCAGACACGCCGAAGCCGAGGACCGGGCGAAATCGGATTTCGACCGGCGCCTCACGTCCAAGGGCTTTGAGCAGGCGGTGAGGGTTGGCAAATTCCTGGCGCGGAGCCGCCTGATCCCCGACCTGATCCTGACGAGCCCCGTGGTCCGCGCGCGCCAGACCGCCGAGATCGTGGGCTCCTCGCTGGGCGTGGAGATCATCGAGGCACCGTGGATGGCCTGCGGGATGGAGCCGGAGGATTGCATCCGCGGGCTCGAAACCCATTCCGGCAAAGAACATATCCTCCTGGTCGGCCACGAGCCGGATTTCAGCCATGTCATCGGGCACTTTCTCGGCCTCACCGATCCGTCCGTTCTGAAAATCCGGAAGGCCTCACTGACGGCGATCGAGCTCGCGGATTTCCATTCCGCATGCGGGTTGTTGCATTTTTCAATTCCGGTGCGTTTGATGATGCCATGAACCGGGAAATCATTCACTCCACCTCATTCGTCCGGGATGCTGTCGCCCTCGTCGAGCGCGAATCGCAATCCGCCATCGCAGCCCGCGGGATCTTCCGCATCGCCCTCAGCGGCGGGAACACGCCGCGGCCGGTTTACGAGGCGCTGGCGCGGGTCGGTCTGCCGTGGGACAAGTGGGAGATCACATTCGGCGATGAGCGGTGCGTGCCGCCGGACAGCGATCAGAGCAATTTCAAAATGGCGAAGGGCACGCTGTTCGACCACGCGGCAATACCGGCGGCGAACATCCTCCGGATGGAGGGCGAAGCCGATCCCGCCGGGGCTGCGCTGAAATACGAGCAGGAGCTTCTTTCCCGCAGCGATCCCTACCGCCACGATTTGATCCTGCTGGGCATGGGAGACGACGGGCACACGGCCTCGCTCTTTCCCGGGACCGAAGCCCTGCAGGTCACCGACCGTCTGGTCGTGGCCAACTACGTCCCGAAGTTTTTGACATGGCGGCTGACGTTCACTTATCCTCTGCTTAACGCCGCCCGGCACGTCTGCTTCCTGGTGAGCAGCGCGGGCAAGGAACCTGTCCTGGATGGCGTTTTCAGCGGGCACTCGGATTACCCCAGCGCCGCAGTGGCTCCCGTCGATGGCCGTGTGACCTGGCTTCTCGGCGGTGGCGCCTGATTTTCATGAAAGCCCTTCTCCTGACCAACGAATACCCCCCGCGCATTTACGGCGGAGCGGGCGTGCATGTCGAATATCTCAGCCGTGAGCTCGCAAAGCTCATGCCGGTCGAGGTCCGCTGCTTTGGCGACCAGAACGTCGTCCAGCCAAACCTCTCCGCGATGGGGTTCGGCCTGGTCTCCGATGCCTACACCTGCCCGAAGCCGCTTCATCCGGTTTTCGGCGCGCTCCAGCGCTGCCTCGATTTCAATACAACCGACATCCGGGCTGATGTCGTTCACTGCCACACATGGTATTCCCATTTCGGCGGGATTCTGGCGAAGCTCAACTACGGGATCCCGCTGGTCGTCACCGTCCATTCCCTCGAGCCGCTGCGTCCCTGGAAGCGCGAGCAGCTCGGCGGCGGGTATGATTTCACCTGCTGGGTGGAAAAAACCGCGCTGGAGATGGCCGATGCGGTCATCGCCGTATCCGACGAAACCCGGCGGGATATCGAGCGGCTCTTCGACGTGGATCCGGACAAAATCCACATCATCTACAACGGGATCGACCCGGAGGAATACCAGCCGGTTGAATCGCACGCGGCGTTGAAGCGGTTCGGAGTAAACACCCATGAACCGTATATCCTCTTCGTCGGAAGAATCACCCGGCAAAAGGGGATCATCCATCTCCTCAATGCCATCAAGCACCTCGACCCCGGGTTTCAGGTCGTCCTGTGCGCCGGCGCTCCGGACACGCCCGAAATTGCCGCCGAGATGAAGCTGGCGGTTGCCGCCGCCCAGCGCACCCGCCCCGGGGTCATCTGGATCGAGGAGATGCTCGACAACAAGTCGAAGATCGAATTCTATACCCACGCGGGGGTCTTCGTGTGCCCCTCGATCTACGAGCCGTTCGGGATCATCAACCTCGAGGCCATGGCCTGCGGCACCGCCGTCGTCGCCAGCGCGGTCGGCGGGATCCGCGAGGTCGTCCGCCACGGCGAGACCGGATTCCTCGTCAATGTCGAGCAGATGCAGGAGACGCCGTTCGAGCCGCTCGACCCGGCCCGTTTTGCCAAAGACCTTGCCGCCCGCATCAACGAGCTCATGGCCGATCCCGAAAAACGCATCGCATTTGGAAAAGCCGGACGCCAGCGCGCGCTCGATGTCTTCTCCTGGAGCGCCATCGCCCGGCAGACCCGTGACCTTTACGAGTCCCTCTGAGAGCGCCCTCCGGCAAAGCCTCGCAAAGATCTCGATTTTTTAGCGATTTTTGTCTTGCGCCGGGCTGCGTGTCCTTTAGTTTCTCACCTCCCGCATGACGTCGGGGCGGTTGGTATTGGCACCGTGGTGCCCGCCTGTCCGCTCCTGAGATTCCGGCGGTCCGAGAAGAAGAACTATGCCCACAATCAACCAACTGGTCCGCAAAGGACGCCGCAAATCCACCGTCAAATCCAAGTCGCCCGCTCTGGTGAACTGCCCGCAGCGCCGCGGGGTTTGCGTTCAAGTGATGACCCGCACGCCGAAGAAGCCGAACTCCGCCCTCCGCAAGGTTGCGAAGGTGCGTCTCACGAACGGGCAGGAGGTCATCGCCTATATCCCCGGCGAGGGACACAATCTCCAGGAGCACTCGATCGTGCTCGTCCGCGGCGGCCGTGTGAAGGATCTTCCCGGTGTCCGCTACCACATCGTCCGCGGAACCCTCGACAGCCTCGGGGTGGACGGACGCCGCCGCAGCCGTTCCAAATACGGTGCCAAGCGTCCGAAGCCCGGTCAGGAAGACGCCAAGGGAGCCAAGGGCAAGAAGAAGTAACTGTTTCGCATTCCAAATTTCGCATTCTAAAAAACTATGTCCCGCAGACGCCGAGTCATCCACAAAGAAGTCAAAAAAGACGCCCGCTATGCCAGCCCGGTTGTCGCCCGCCTGATCAGCGCAGTGATGCGCCGCGGGAAGAAGTCCATCGCCGAGCGCATCGTTTACACCGCGATCGACAAAAGCCGTGAGGGCAGCGACACCGTCGATCCCCTGGAGACGCTCAACAAGGCGATCGAGAATGTGAAGCCCCGCCTCGAGGTGAAATCCCGCCGCGTCGGTGGTGCCACCTATCAGGTTCCGATGGAGGTTCCCGCCGACCGCCAGATCGCCCTCGCGATGCGCTGGCTCGTCACGTTTGCCGGAAACCGCAAGGGAGTTCCGATGGAAAATGCGCTGGCTTACGAGCTCAAGGACGCAGCCGCCGGCCAGGGGAACGCGATCAAAAAGCGCGACGACATGCACAAGATGGCCCAGGCCAACCGTGCATTCGCCCACTTCCGCTGGTAGCCGCCGCTCCGCATCCTCCGATGCGAGCGAAGTGGGAACAGCTCTGGGACTTCGTCCGCAGCCTTCCCGCCGCGCGGTGCCTGCGTGCCGCCCTGCTCATATGGGTCGTCTATGCCGGGATCATCGCGGCGGTGGTCGCGGTCAATCCTTCCGGTCGTTCGGCCACTCTGGAATACCAGCGTGCCACGGACAACTGGTGGACGGGCAAGCCGCTCTACGAAGGCAAAAACCACTACCTCTACCTGCCGCACTACGCGGTTTTTTACACCCCGTTTGAGCTCTTGCCCGACCGGATCGGCGAGCCACTCTGGCGGCTGGTTTGTCTAAGCTCGCTGGCCTGGGCGCTCTGGGCGGCGGCTTCGACGCTTGCTCCCGCGCAGAAGGAGGCGGTCTTTTTGGTTGCGACCGTTCTGGTGCTGCCATCCACATTTGCCAGTGCCCGCAACGGCCAGATCAACATGCCGCTGGCTGCGCTCTTCATCCTGATCGCGCTTGCCCTGTCGAAGGAACGATGGTGGGCGGCAGCAGTGGCACTGGCTCTGACGCTTGTTTTCAAGCCCATCGCCGTGGCCCCGATCCTGCTCTGCGCGGCCATTTACCCAAAACTTCGGATCCCGATGATTGTGGCGCTTGTCGTGACGGCTGTTATTCCGTTCGCCCATCCGAACCCCTCCTACGCGCTCGGCGAATACGGTGCGTTTGTCGCCAAACTCCAGTCCGCCGGCAATCCAGGCCGCCATACCTGGTGCGATTTTGCGGGCATGTTGCGCGTGGCCGGAATCCATCTTCCCTCCACATGGCAGCTGGCGACCCGTGCCCTGGCCGGACTCGTCACGCTCGGGCTGTGCTGGCGTGCAGCGAAGTGCGGGGATGCGGTGCGTGCGGCGTTCACCGTGCTTCTGCTCTCGACCATCTACCTGATGCTTTTCAATCCGCGAACCGAAACGAATTCCTACGTGATGCTCGGTGCGTTCGTGGCTGTCTGGGCCGCTGTGGAGGGGCTCGTCTTTCGCAGGCTCGGACTCGCCGCATGGCTCACCGCGCTCGCCATCGTCCTCGGCTCCGAAAACTACGGGTGGCCGATCTTCCCCCTAACCAATCTCTGGGCAAAGGCGCTGGCGACATTCGTGCTCGGCGGATGGCTCGCGCTCCGGATCCTCCGCACCCCGCCGGATCGCCCGGTCCTCATGGACTGACCAACCTGTTACCCTAAAAACAGAGTTGAAACCACAGATGGCACGGATAGGTACGGATTTTCAGCAGGTTATAGCAAACGGAGGATTCACCCAAAAGATGAGCCGAGTAATCTGCGGAACTCTTTTCTGACCCGTGTTCATCCGTGTGAATCCGTGGTTCTATTTTCCACTTTAGGGTTACAGATTGTGACGATTTGTCACAATGGGGGAATTGTGCAGGAAAACCACCATGGGACTCAGGGAAAACTCATCCACGTCGGGCACTGGCGATCACTGGCCAAGACCCTTTCAAAAATATGTCAATATGAATGACCGGCCCCTTTTCGCAAACCTCCTCGCCCCGCCCACCGTCGGAGGCTTCGGAACCTCCGCCGCATCCCCGGGTCGGCTCTTTGCATCCCTCACTCCAAATTCCAGGTTCCTCAGCAACTCTGGCAGCCAGTTCTTCGCCCACGCCACCGGCTCCACCTCCTGATAAAAACCCTCAGCGCCTCCTCCGCCTGCCTCACCTGCAGATTTCCTTGCCCACTCCGGCCAGTTTCTGCAAACATCCCTCCACTTGGCCGACCCCGGCCTGCGAAAATCTCGTCGGCTTGATATACCCCAATACCCACCCCGGGTAGTAATCATGCACCCTCGGCTTCACTCTCGCCACCATCAATGCCATCCGAAAACGAAGCCGCATTTCGTCCCATCTTGCTGATTCACTGCGACTTGCAAAAATCAAGTCCTTCTCATTCATAATCGAAATAGAATGACATCATGTTTTCACAATAAATCCACACATCATTCTACATTACGTTAGACCAGAAAAAAACCCCAAGACAATCCCTACCGTATTTTCAGTATGAGCGAGCAATCCAATTCTGAGCGCCCTCTATCCGTGGCGGTTGGCGTGGCCTGGTATTCACCGGACGAGTGGAACATCATTCCAGATCATGTGGCAGATCCCGAGACCTTCGACTACCCATATCAAGAGTGGTTGCAGAACGCGGAGAAAGCCGTAAAAGAACTCCAAGAAGGAGAAGCCCGTGTTTATCGCATTCCGTTTCGCATCGATGATTTCCTTGTGTGGTGTCGCCAGATGAACAAGAAACCAAATTCAGAAGCAAGGTCAGAATATACCCACGCTGAAACCGAAAGAATACATGGCTAACGAGCCGATGGACCGAATACCCATGCCTGCGGCACTTCTGGCACGTCGCCTGCGGAGCAGGCTTTGGTGCCAGAAGCAAGTGGGTATCGGTCATCGGGGACGTTAGACACTCTCTGGAAGATCAAGGGGAAAATAAGGGAAAG
>CAYSKK010000022.1:0-17285 GCA_964431635.1 uncultured Chthoniobacter sp.
GAGTCGGTGCCGGAGTCGGTGCCGGAGTCGGTGCCGGAGTCGGTGCCGGAGTCGGTGCCGGAGTCGGTGCCGGAGTCGGCGGCGGCAATGGATGGAGAGTCAGTTGGATCAAGTGAAAGAAGGTGGCCGCGTCGAGCATCACGACATCTGAAAATTCCGGTCGAGACAGGACGGCTGACTGGACATCATTGTGCCAAGATGGCGAATTCAGCGCGGTGCGAAGGATCAGAAAGTTGGTTTTCGATTGGGGAATTTCACGGAGGATCCCTGAGAGCGTCGTGGCTGCTTCGGCAACAGGAGTCCCGATCGACCCGATGTCCCGGGCGGCGCAAAACGGATATCCGTTTCCATCGGTGCCCCAGCGCCGGTCGGGAGCAGACCAGCCGACTCCCTGCGGTGCAAACTTCGCATAGCGCGAAATCTGTTGGAGGTTCAGCGCGGGTGCGAAGCCCTCGAAAATTCCCCCGGCGATCTTCAGATCGAATTTCTGGAAGAACGGCTTGTTCCAGGCGATCCATGCCTCCCATCCGTCGGGGATCGATGCGTCGAGCCGCGGCGCGGTCAACATCCCGGGCGAGAGGTAGCCGGCGCCGCTGAAGCTGGAGATGAAAAAATCCGTCGGGCCCGCCTTCGTGCGGGAATAGTGCATCGCGTGGGGAGCCCGCTGGGCGAGGGCGGGGTTGATCGCCCAGTTCAGGGTGACCTTTCCGCGAGCGGGGTCGCTCCAATATTCGCAAATGAAACGGTTCAGCCAGGCCGAGCTCTGGTAGTCGCCCGCACACCACATCGCATAGCGCCTGGGAACAACCTGATGGTTTGCGTCGAGCAGCCCCCGCGCCACGAGCCCTGCGGGATCAAGCGGCGGGAGCGCCTGGGGATACACTTCCTGCAGCGGAAAATGCTGGTAGAATGAGGCGTTCGCCAGCCCCGGGAAACTGTAGGGATCCGAGTCGAGCGCCCCGTTGTAAGCCGAGGCGATGCGCGTCCATTCCCAATCCGTCTGCACCGGGGTGTGCTTCCCTCCGGATCCGGCGAAGCTGCCGTGGGGGGACGCGTATTTCCAGCTCCACGGCATGCTTCCGCCCACGGTGAAGATCGCCCTCCGCGAAAGCTGCGACATGGTGCGCAGGATTTTCAGCAGCGTCGTCCGGTCGTTCCCCGTCCACTGCCCGGGATCGTCCACCGGCTTCTCATCATGCCAGGGCAGCAGGTCGAAGAAAAACGCCCGTTTGGAAATGAAAAAATCGTGGTTGAGAACGGCGCTGTTCGAGAGCGGGCTTCCACCGAGCGGCGAGCTGTTCGGCGGCACCGGGTGGGAAATCCAGAACGCGTCGAGGTAGTTTGCAAGGAACTTTTCGGAGCATTTGCCGACCTCGAGATACCGGCTGATCGCCCAGAGATAGGCGTCGTTTTTCATGCTTCCGGTACTCGGAAGCGGCGTGCCTCGGATGACCCCCTGAGTTACAAACGCCGGGATTCCCTCGGGGGAAACAAGGTCCATCCGGTCGGCGGGAAACGAAGGGCGGGAAGCCAGCTCCTGAAAAAGGGAACCCGGAGTGGCATCCATGCGGATGGCGAGCCGGTCCTCCACGCCGGCGATCGTGCTGGCCAGATTCGAGGTCGCCGGGATCCGTGCATCATACGTGACCACACCCTTGAGCTCCGGGGAAAAGAGATCCAGCAGCTCGCCAACCGACGCACACTGGCGGACGGGACGCCCGGCCAGCCAGTTCCCCGGGGACATCAACTCGTTCAGCCAGAACCGGTCAACCTTCTCATCAAGCACGATAAAAACCCGCGGCCCCTTGCGGTTGACGATGCCTTGAATCGAAGCGGCAGCGTGAAGGGAATCCCAGGCCCGAGCGGCCTGCCCGGGGTTTGCCAGGTCCGACTGGTTCAGCGCGGTGAGATCCAGAACGGTGATCGGCTCGGGATCCGCCCGGAGGCTTCCGCACAAAAAAGCTCCCGCCACAAGAACGGCGAACGTGTGCCTTGCTGTTCGGAAAAAGGATCTCCGGGAAAAAACAGAATTCATCAGGGAGTTGGATCGTTCGGGACGAAGACGTCAAATTTGACCCCCTCCGTTTTCTGGCCGGGGATGGAAGGCAGATCGGCCTCGTTGATGAGGAGCTTCGCAATCTTGCGTTCCCCCGGCGCGGCGGGGTCGTCGATCATGCTGTCCACAACGGCGCGGATCATCGCCCGTCCGTTCGGCGACCTCACCAGGAGAGTGCCGGCCCGCATCGCAGAATCCGCGAGCGAAACCGGAAGCGTCACCGGCACGGAGAACTGCTTGTCGTTTTTTATCGTGGCAACATGCGTCGCGAAATTCACCCCCTGCCCGACGGCGACGAGAAACTCGGACACAACCCCCTCCACGGGAGCCCGGAAAAACCGGGCCTCGTATTCCTGGGTGAAGTATTCGTATTGGATCTTCTGGATATCCTCGGTCTCCAGCTGCGTGCGATACTGGGCCTCATACATCTTTTCCATGCTGATCGCCCAATCGAGACGGGTTTTTGGAACCTGGCGCCTCTTCACAGCCTCCTCGGCCTCCTCCCGCTGGATCGTCCACGCCTTCTGTAGCCAAAACTTTTCGTCGACGTTTCCCTGAGCCTCCATCGTCGCCTGGGCGATATCCCGGCTCAGCTTCACGGCATCAAGCTCCGTGTGGCCGAGCACCTGCCCCTTTTTCACGGTGTCCCCGACCTTTGCGTAGATTTCAATGACGGTGCCGGGCCGGCTTGCGCGGACTTTTTCGACAACCCGCACGGCCGCTCCGGATTCGAAGCGGAGCAGGGCGTCGGCCGTCGGCAGGATAGGCGCCTCGCCGGAAGCGTTTCCGGCAAACAGAAATCCGGCGGCGCAGGCCGCGAGGAGAATCCCGGAAATGGGTGATGAGGGGTTCATTTTGGCGTTTGACAGGGACCGGTCGCGCCTGTGGAAAGTTGCTTACCAACGCGACGTGACGACCACAACACAAAACCATTTTCTGCCTGCTTGTGGAATGGTCCCGGCGCGGGAATAATCCGGAAATGTTTGTGCGTGTGCTTCCGGATCAGGCCGCCGGGCGGCTTTTGGACTACCGTGTCCCGGAGGCCTTCGAGGGCAAGGTGGCGGTGGGGTCGCGGGTGAAGGTCCCCGTGCGCACAAGGATTCTCACCGCGACAGTCATAGAAATGCTGGAGGAGTCCGGAGTGCGTGGCGTCCGGGACATTGTCGAACTCCTCGACGCGAAGCCGATGATTCGTCCGGCGCTCCTCGAGCTGGCGCATTGGATGGCGGATTATTACTGCTGCCCGGTCGAGACCGCGGTGTGCAGCGTCCTGCCGGTCGCCGTCCGGGACGGACGTGTCGGGGAAAAGCGGCGGAACACGGTGCGCCTCGCGCGGGAGATTTCCGCGGAAGAGCTGGCGGTTCTGGACAGGCGGGCTCCCCGCCAGGCCGACGCCCTGCGCAGCCTGGTCGATGCGGGCGGACCGTTGGCTGTTACGGCCGCGGCGGAGCAGGCCGGAGTGGCCGAGGGGGTTTTCCGGACGCTGGAGAAACACGGGCTCGTTGTCATCGAGTCGGCTGTGGTCGCGCGCGATCCGTATTCGGAGAAATTTGTTTCGTCCGCAGCCATCACGTTGAATTCCGAGCAGGAGGAGGCGTTGCGGGCGGTGGAAGAGGCGATGGGAACCCCCGGCACTCCCATCCTGCTCTTCGGGGTCACCGGCTCGGGAAAAACCGAGATCTACCTGCAGGCGATCCGCAAGGCGGTGGACTGCGGGCGCACGGCGCTCGTCCTCGTCCCGGAAATCGCCCTGACCCCGCAGACGGTCGAGCGTTTCAAGTCCCGTTTTGCCGACATGCAGGAGAAGATCGCCGTCCTGCACAGCCACCTCTCGGATGGCGAGCGTCACGACGAGTGGCACAAGATCCACAGCGGCGGCGCGCGGGTCGTGATCGGCGCGCGCAGCTCGATCTTCGCACCGCTGGAAAACCTCGGCATCATCATCGTGGATGAGGAGCACGAGAGTTCCTACAAGCAGGACGAGGCGCCGCGCTACAACGCCCGCGACATGGCGGTCCTGCGCGGACATCGCGAGGACGCGGCCGTCCTGCTCGGCAGCGCGACCCCCTCGCTCGAAAGCTGGCACAATGCGCAGACGGGAAAATACCGGCTCGTGCGGCTCAGCCAGCGGGTGGATGACAAGCGGATGCCGGTCGTGCGCGTGCTCGACCTGCGACAGCAGGCGCGCAGGACGCCCGAGGGAGGGATCCTCTCGGCCCCGCTCAGGGAGGCGATCGAAGGCCGGATCGCCAGGGGCGAGCAGACGATCCTTTTTTTGAACCGGCGCGGGTTTTCCACCTCGATGCTCTGCGAGGCCTGCGGGCACGTCTGCGAATGTCCGGATTGCAGCGTCTCCCTGACCTACCACCGGGCGGCCGGCCGGATCGTCTGCCACATCTGCGGCCACTCGTCCCGCGCGCCGAAGGTGTGCCCGAAATGCGGCGACCCCGGCATCCGGCACGCCGGCGTGGGCACGCAGAAGGTCGAGGAGGCGGTCACCAGGATTTTTCCGAAGGCCCGCATTGCGAGGATGGATGCCGATTCGATGACGCGGAAGGATTCCTACCGCGAGACGCTCGGGGCCTTCAAGGAGGGGAAAATTGACATCCTGGTCGGGACCCAGATGATCGCCAAGGGCCTTCACTTTCCGAACGTCACGCTCGTCGGAATCGTCAATGCCGACCTCGGTCTCCACATGCCGGACTTCCGCGCCGGCGAGCGCACGTTCCAGCTGCTCACCCAGGTCGCCGGGCGGGCCGGCCGCGGGGAAATGGAAGGCGAGGTGCTGGTGCAGACGTTCACCCCGTTCAGCCCCTCAATCCAGTTCGCAAGGCACCACGACTACGAGGGGTTCATGGAGCAGGAGATGGACTTCCGCCGCCAGTTCCACTATCCGCCATTCGGAAAAATGGTCCTGATCACCCTGCGCGGGACGATGTTCGAGCGGGTCGAATTTTCGGCGCAGACGCTCGCGCGAAAACTCAAGGCCGCCGCGCCGGCCGGGATCGCGGTCGGCGACGGGGTCCCCGCACCGCTGGAAAAAGCGAAAACGTATTATCGCTTTCAGGTCTCCGTCCGCGGCCCGTCATCAATGCAGCTTGCAAGGCTGATACGCTCCGTGCTGGACTCCCTTCCGATGCCGGAAGATGTTTTTGTCGCCGTGGACGTGGATCCGCTGCACCTGCTTTGAAACTGCTTCGATGAGAGTCCATCCGGCGATCCATTTTCTGGGAAAGAATGCCATCCGGCTTGTGCTGATGGTCGTCTTTCTGGGGATTCCGTCCGCCGTGCTCTACCTGCGCGAGGTGGGGATCGGATTCGGGGCGAAGGAGGCCCTCGCATCGGCCCTGAGCACAAATGCCCTGGAGGTCTCGGTCGGCCGGCTCGCCCTCGATCCGTTTTCCGGCCTGCTGGCGGAGGATGTTACGATCCGCGACCGCACGGCCGGCGGCCGGCTGATCGCAAAAGTCAGCGACATTTCGCTCTCAGTCAACCTGAGCGAGCTGGCACACGGAAAGGTCGCCGTGGACAAGCTCTCGCTGGAAAATGCGGGGGTTTCGATCCCTGTGGAAAATGCGGAGGATGCCCCCCGCCTGGATCTCAGGCAGGTTCACGCCGAGGTGGTTCTCCTCGGCGACAGGCTCCGGCTGAGCCGGTTTGAAGGCCTCATTGAGGGAATCCGGGTCGAGCTCACCGGTCAGTTCCTCAACCCCACCTCCTTTCAACCAAAGGCCCGTGTTCCGGCCGGCGGTTCCGGCGGCGATGAAAAAAATATCGCAAAACAGATCCTCGGCGAACTGGCGCGGATCCGCTACCCCGGCGGACCTCCTCTTCTGCGCGCGACAATCGAGGCTGACCTCGCCATTCCCGACTCCCTGCGTGTCGACGGACTGACGCTGAAATCCGGTGAGATCCGGAGCGATGGCTGGGCGCTGCAGAGTCTGGATTTGCACGGGGAGTTCGCAAACGGGACCCTCCAGATCGAGCGGGCGGCTGTCACCGACAGGGCGGGCTCGCTCGAGGCATCGCTCGACTGGTCGCGCGGAACCGGCGTGATCGAGGGCTCCATCCTGTCCACTCTTGATCCGGGACCGTTCCTGCGCGCAGCCGGAAAAACAGGCGACGTCCTCCGCCAGCTGGTCTTCAAGCAGGCCCCGGAGCTCAATGTGCGGTTTGTTATCGAAACCGGACCGGCCAAGCCGTCCGTTGACGTGACGGGTTCGCTCCACGCCCGGGCCGTGTCGTTCAAGGATATCGATTTCCGCGATGCCGGGTGCGAATTTGCATGGAAAGATGGAGTGCTCTACGCGCGCGAGATCCGGGTTTCCGTCGGAAAAGGCGACCTCACCGGACAGGTCTGGCTGTCTCCCGAGGACTTCCGGGTCGATGCGCGCACCACCATCCCGCCGACCTCCCTCCTCGGGCTCTTCGACCAGAAGACGCGCGAGTTCATCGAGCGGATGGAATTCGCCGCGCCGCCGGATGTCTCGGTGTCCCTCCGGGGCCCCAGGCCCGATTTTGCGAGCCTTCGGGGAAAAGGTCACCTCAAGCTCGGCCGCACCGCCATGCGCGGGTCCTGGCTCGACAGCGCCGAGGCCGACTTCGAGATCGGCGACCGCTGCGTCACCTACAAAAACTTCCGCGTCGCCATGGGAAGCGGCCGCGGCACCGGCACATTCGCCTACGATGTGGGGCTCCAGGAAGCGAGGCTCCGCGGCATCCGATCCACCCTGGTTCCCTACGACGTCCTCATGTGGATCGATCCGAAAATTGCCGAGGCGGTGAAGCCGTATCGCTTCCACTCTCCGCCCTCCGCCACCGTGGAGGGCAAAGTCCACCTGAAGGATGCCACAAAAAACAATCTTGCGATCGGGATCGAATCCGCCGCCGGGCTCGACTACGACCTGCTCGGGCGGACGCTCAGCTTCGGAAAAACCTCCGCCAAAGTGAATGTCATCGGGACGAAGGTGAATGCCGACATCCGCCGCGCGGCCCTCATGGGGGGAGAGTTGAATCTGAAGGCGATTGTTTCGATCGATGCCTCGGACCCGACGTTCAGCGCGGACGCGCAGCTCAGCCGGGTGAACTTTGCGCAGCTCACCAAGCTCTATTTTAACTACGACACTTCGAAGGGCGTCATGAGCGGCAGCTACAAATTCTCCGCGCGCATGGGGCAGGAGAATCTCATGCGCGGCTCGGGGAACATCCGCGTCGAGGACGGCAACGTCTTCGCGATTCCCGTTCTCGGCCCGTTCTCCGAAATCCTCGGCTCCCTCCTCCCCGGCGTGGGATACCAGACCGCCCGGCTCGCGACCGCCGACTTCACCGCGGCGAATGAGATCATCAACACGAAAAACCTCGTCATCGAGGGCGCCGGCTTCAGCATGTATGGATCCGGCGACATCCACTTCATGACGAGCCGGCTCGACATGAGCATGCGCCTCAACGCCCGGGGGATCCCGGGACTCGTCTTCTATCCCGTCAGCAAATTGCTCGAATACATTTCGACCGGCACCGTCTCCGACCCGGCATGGCGTCCGAAAATCATCCCCCGGATCCCGAAGCCGGGCGCGGCCAAAGCCGACCGGAAATCCTCCCCCCGATGAGCAGCGAACCTCCACTCATGCCCGGTAACGCCTCGCCCCGCTCCGGGCGCACCGTCTCGTTCCGAAGCATCCTCCTCACCGTCATCCTCGGCCTCATTCTCGCCTCGAGCATCAGCACCACGTGGTTCGGCGCAAACGGGCTCGGAACCGTCATCCGCACGCTTCTCGGACACCAGATCGAAACGACCCTGGACGCCGTGACCGGCCGGGTCGAGGACCTCTTCGAGCCGTCGGACCGCCTCCTGCACACCTTTGCAAAAAGGGTCCGCAACGGAACGTTTCAGGTATCGGACCCCCTGCAGGTCGCGCAAAATTTTTCCGAGGCTCTGGAATTCGAGGAGGGGATCAAGGGGATGTATTTCGGGTATGCGGACGGGAGCCTTGCCGGAACCTGGATGGACCACGGTCAACCGGTACTCGTGGTCTCTTCTCCCGGCGAGGGCGGCTGGCGGGAGTGGAAACCGGACCAAGATGGCGGGCTGGTTCCGTTTATGCGGGACTCCGTTCCCAAGTCTTTCGATGCGAGGGAGCGGATCTGGTTTCAACTCGCCCGGGACCACGACGGGCTGACATGGTCGCCACCGTATGTGTTTGCCGGTGAGGGGCACGGGCTCAGCGTCAGCGAGGCGGTCCGCTCGGCGGACGGCACCCTGCTCGGCGTCGTTACCGTGGATTTCCTCCTCAAGGACGTCACGGATTACCTCGAAGCCCTCAAGCAGCAATACCAGGGCGACACGCTTGTCTTTTCGATCCGGGGAAACATCCTTGCCTCGCCGAAAGACCTCAACTCGGACCCGATCGTCGAGCATATCCGCGAGAAGATCGAGGGCCAGGATGCCTGGCAGGAAATCCACCGCAAAGGAGGTCATTTCGTCACCTATTTCGCGGTCAATGGAGAACAGTATATCGCCGGAGTCCGCAGCGCATCGGTTCCCGGCAACCTCGATTGCGTCAGCGCCATCATTTTCAGCAGGAGCCAGGCATTCGGACCGCTTCTGGACATCATTTATCGCGGTATTCTCACCGCGCTCGTGGCGCTGACCCTCTCGCTGGTTGCCGGATTTCTTCTCGCGGACAGGATCGCCACCCCTCTGAAGAGCCTGGCTTCGGCCGTGGCGCGGATCGGACGCTTCGATCTGACCCAGAACCCGATGCCCCGCTCGACGGTCCGTGAAATCCGGGTCCTCTCCGACTCGATCGAACTCATGCGCACCGGCCTGAGATCGTTCTCCCACTACGTCCCGGTGGACCTCGTCCGGGATCTTGTGCAGGGCGGCGGCGTGGCGGCGCTCGGCGGAGAACGGCGCAACATCGCGATCATGTTTTGCGACCTGGCCGGGTTCACCTCCTATGCCGAAAATATCGCCCCGGAAAAGGCGGTCGAAATCCTCACCGGTTACTTCGAGGATTTCGGCGGCGCGATCGACGGCAGCGACGGGGTGATCGACAAGTTTCTCGGCGACGGGATGATGGCGATTTTCAATGCTCCGAAGCGGATTGAAACCCCCGCCGCCGCCGCCTGCCGCGCTGCTCTCCAAGGGATCTCCGCCATGGGGTCGCGGGACGACAGGTTTACCGTCCGGGTCGGCCTGCACTGCGGGGAATGCCTCGTCGGGAATGTCGGAACAGAGACCCGCTTCACCTACACTGCGATCGGCGACTGCGTGAACCTCGCCAGCCGCCTGGAGGGGCTCAACAAGACCTACGCCACCCGGATCATCGCCAGCTCGACATTCCGCGAGGAGGCGGGGGATGCGGAATTCCTCTGGCGCCGCCTTGATCGCGTGGCCGTCGCCGGACGCAGCGCGCCCCTCGACATCTACGAACTTCTCGGATTTCGCGCCCATGCGTCCGCTGCCGCCCTGCTCCTTGCGGAAAATTACCCGGCCGCCTTCGAAGCCTTCCTGCGGCGGGATTTCAGCGCGGCATCCCGGCTGCTCGAGCCGCTCCCCGCCTCCGATCAGGCATCCCGGCTGCTCAAAACCAGAATCGCCAGCGAACAAGCCGGCTCCGCCGGGCCGGGATGGGAGGGAGTCAACCGGTTCGACGAAAAATGACCCCGCCGAGATTTGGGTTGATCCGCACCCGGAACCCGATACAATTGCCCTCCCTCGCGGGGTCTTAGCTCAGTTGGTAGAGCGCCTCAATGGCATTGAGGAGGTCAGGGGTTCGAATCCCCTAGGCTCCACTCCTAAGATGATCTTATGGAGCGATTTACAGAACATGAAAATTCCTGAAATTTTCGTGTAACTAAATATATGTAACTAAAAGGCTCTTTATGTGGGAGTCTTCGATCGTCGGCTCCTCTGCACCGCCAGCGGAACTTTTTCCAAAATTTCCAAAACTCGCACTTTTTTTTCTCGGCGTTTGGCAGGAAATAACCCTGTCGATGAAACGCGGCATCGACAAACTGACTCCTTGGCTACTCCGGCCAGCCGATCCGAGGAACTTGACTCTCACCGGCCAGGAAAAAAACCGCGTCACCTGGGCGATCTGCAAACTCAACATGCTCCTGCATGGTTTCCCGGATGCGGACATCCGCGCGGGCGACACGATCCGCAATCCGCTCTTCGTGCTTCCTAGTGTGTATCCGAGTTTCTGGCGTGGGCTTATTGCATGGGCCGCAAAAACCGGTTCTCTTTTGCCCCCGATCATCACATTCAATTACGATCTGATTCTCGAACGGTCTCTGCTGTATTCTGTCATTGGAACTCACTATGCCGGACGGGAGAGGTTTCCGGGAAAGGGAATCTGTATCGATTATCATACCGACTGCATGGCCCCCATTTTTCTGAAACACAGATTCGCCGATTTTTGGAAGCAGGAGCAAAGCGACGGAATTCCGAGCCAGGAACGCGGTCTCATTCTCGAAGAATGCTCTGAGAAGGATTGGGAGCACGATGCACTCGATGTGAACCTCTTGAAACTGCACGGCTCATGCAATTTTCCCAAACCGCGGCGGATAAAGCAGGAGCTTCCTCCCGCAGGCGAGCGGCTCGCCTTGGCCCTCGAGGACCCTTTGATTCTTCCTCCGATTTTTAACAAAGCAACGGAAACAGTCGGGACAGGCGCTTGGGCCTGCGCGATGCAGGCTATGCGGCACTGCAAAAACCTCATCATCTGCGGCTACAGCCTCCCGCAAACGGATATCTACATGCAGTATTTCTTGAAAGCTGCTCTTGGCCCGAACCGTGACCTGAACAAAATCTTTGTTTTTGACCCAATCCTGTTTGCTGTAGAAACAGAGGCAGCGGGAACAGCGTTAAAATCAAGATATGCCGGGAATTTTTCCGATCCCATTCAGAAGCGAATCGAGTTTCAGCCTGCCATAGGAGAAAAGCATCGAGAAAGCGGCGGCACATTCGAGCACTTGACATGGCTACTCGTAAAACACCCAGAAGTCATATTCTTCGGATGATCCAGATTTCGCCGAACTACTCGTCACGGTTGCGTTCAGCCTGAACCCATAAAATGCCCGAACGCGACCAAGTCCACCAACCCGCTCTCGATCTCCTGCGCGATGTGCTGGGCTATGAAATTGTCACGGGCGCGAGCCTCCGCGAGGAGCGGGGCTCGGATGCCGAGCCGTGGCTGGAAGGCCGGTTGCTCCGGGCGCTGCAGAGAGTCAACCCCGGGCTTTCCGAACGCGGGGCGGCGCAGGCTGTCGCCCAGCTCCGTGCGGCCATCGTCTCCAGTCCAGACCCGATCGAGGCCAACGAGGCCGCTCACGCGTTGCTCAGCCGATGGGCTGCCGTCGAGGAATCATCTCCGGTGTCGGGGCAACTCCCGGTGCGGCGAAGCGTCCGCTTTTTTGATTTCGACCGGCCGGCGAACAATGCCTGGCTGGCGGTTTCGGAGCTTTCTCTCGCTGGCGCGACAGGAATGTGCCGGATGGACATCACCGTTTATGTGAACGGCCTCCCGCTGGCGGTCATCGAGTGCAAGGCATCGGATGACGCGAACGCCCTTGCCTCCGCTGCCGCCGACCTTCGACACTACCAGCAAACCGGCGGAGGAGCCGGACGGCTTTTTTCCACCGTCCACTTCTGCATCGGTGCGGCCAGGCACGACGCCATCTTCGGCGCAGTCGGAGCGGACGTGCGCAACTACACGCGATGGAAGAGCCTCCGCCCGTTTACCAAACCCGAACTGGAGCGCCACATCGGCCGCGCAGTCACGTCGCAGGACCAACTTCTCGCCGGGTTGCTTCACCGCAAAAACCTCCTCGATCACCTGCGGACGTTCGTCGCGTTTGAACGGGCCGGCGGACGCCTCGTAAAGAAGCTCGCCCGGTGGCAGCAATGGGAGGCGGTCAACGACACCCTCGCGCGCGTGCTGGCTGACGGGGCGAGCGAGTTGAAGGATCGCGGTGGCGTTGTCTGGCATACCCAAGGCAGCGGAAAAAGCCTGACCATGCTGTGGCTCGCACTCAAGCTCCGACGTTGCACCGCTCTGGAAAACCCCACGCTGCTCATCGTGACGGACCGGGTGGACCTCGACCGGCAGATCACCGCCACTCTCAGGAACTGCGGGTTCGAAAACCCCGTCCCCGCCCGGAGCGTGGCCCACTTGCGGGATCTCCTCGCTGGCCCGCCAGGGCAAACGATCCTCACCACCATCCAAAAA
The DNA here is from genome assembly GCA_964431635.1 of uncultured Chthoniobacter sp. Lineage (GTDB taxonomy): Bacteria > Verrucomicrobiota > Verrucomicrobiia > Chthoniobacterales > Terrimicrobiaceae > QYQL01. The sequence continues at coordinate 12,289 of CAYSKK010000022.1, forward strand.
TTCCAAGATGACCGTGGCGAGAGCGCGGTGGAGGCGGCATCCTCCCCCCGCAACCCCATCGCGCGTGGCGGGCGCGTGATTGCCCTCATCGACGAAGCGCACCGCACCGAATACGGGGTCCTTCACGCCCGGCTCCGCGAAGCGCTCCCCGATGCCTGCCTCATCGCCTTCACCGGAACACCGATCCCCAAGACGCTCCAAAAATTTGGCGGCTACCTCCACCGCTACACGATGCCCCAGGCGGTGGCGGACGGGGCGACGGTTCCGATCCTCTACGAAAGCCGCTTGCCCGAGCTCGCCGTCTGGGGCCGCCAGATCGACCCTATATTTGATGCCGAGTTCGCCGATTTGACGGACAAACAACGGGAGGAACTCAAACGCCGCGAAGTGACCTCGCGCAAGCTTGGCGAAGCGACCGACCGCATCGAGACCATCGCGTTCGACATCTTCGAGCACTACCGGGAAAATTTCCAGGCGGACGGCTTCAAGGCCCAGGTTGCGGCCTGTTCCCAGCGTGCCGCCGCCAGGTATTTTGGAGCGCTCAATCGCCTGCTTCCGGGCCGTGTGGCCATCCTGATTTCTGATCCCCCGAAAGGCGCAACCGAGCTCTGGAAACTCAAAGATGCCTTTGCCAACGAACCCGCCATTATCGAAGAGTTCAAAGACTCGTCCGGAAAACTCGCGATCCTGATCGTTGTGGACAAATACCTCACGGGTTTCGACGCCCCGATTGAGCGGGTTCTCTACCTCGACAGACCGCTCCAGGAACACGGGCTTCTCCAGGCGATTTCACGCGTCAACCGGCCTCTCCCGGAACTCAACAAGGCCTGGGGGCTGGTAGTGGATTACTGGGGCGTCGCCGGATTTCTCGACAAAGCGCTCAAAGCCCTCCATGACGACCTTCCCATCGAAGCGATCATGGATCGCCGCTCCGACGAACACGCTTTCGAGGCACTGAAACAGCGGCTCGCAGACACGATGGCGTGCTTCCCTTCAGGCTTGGCACGCGGCAATATCGAGCCATGGCTCCAAGCGATCGAACCGGAGGATCGCCGCGCTGTTTTCCATGGGCGCTACCGGTCGTTCTACCAAGCTCTCGAGCGCCTGCTTCCGGATCCCCGCGCTCTCGGATTTCTGGCAGACTTCGGATGGCTCCGCCGCATCAGGCTCGAAGCCCGCACCGCCTTCTGTGAACAGGACATTATCCTCCCCGATTGTTCGGAAAAAGTCCGGGCGCTTATCGACCGGCATGTCAAGGGCGAGGATGTGCGTGTCCTCCTCGAAGCGGTCAGCCTGCTCGACAAAAATTTCTCCAAGGAACTCCAGAAACTTCAGTCCGACCGGTCAAAGGCGCTCCGCATGCGGCACGCCATAAAAAACACGATTCATGTCCGGCTTCGCGAGGACCCCATCCGCTACGAAACCCTTCGGGAACGCCTGGAGCGGATCATCAAGGAATACCGCGAGGGCAGGATCGACGATGTGAAGGAATTCCAGATGCTCATGGAATTGTCGGATGACCTCGTCGCCGTTGATGAAGAAGCGCGCAATCTCGGGGTGACGGCAGACGTTCTCCCCTTCTTTCGGCTTCTCCAAAAGGCGGCGGAAGGCCCGGATTCCACCGGAGAATCCCATGCCGCTCGCGAGGATCTGCCCATAGAAACCGACAAACTCGCCAATGACATGGTCGCGCTGCTCCGCGACCTGGCCGTCATTGATTGGACGCGCAAAGAGGAGGTCCAGCGGGAAATGCGTCAAGCGGTCAAACGCAAGCTCCGCCTCCAATACGGGTTCCCATCGGACCAAGTCGAATCCACCGCGCTCGCGATCATGGAGCTTGCCCGGGTCCATTTTCCGCGATGACCCACGACTCCGTTCTTTTCGGCGAAACAATCATCCCCTATCGCATCCGCCGCAGCGGGGATCGCCAGACAATTGCTATCACGGTATCCGCAGGGGCTGTCACCGTATCTGCGCCACGGGGAATGCGGGCAGTCAACATCCGTCCCCATGTCCTGCGCAAGGGGGCATGGGTCGTCACCAAACTGGACGATGGCGTGCATCAGAAAAAGGTCTGGCCCAGAAAACTCATTTCCGGGGAGGCGATCCGATACCTCGGTCGCCAATATCAGCTCAAAGTGCTTCGCTCGCGTAACAAAAACGACATCGGGCTCCGATTCCATGCCGGGACTTTCGAACTCACGCTTCTCGCAGCATCAGACGACAAGGCATCGCTCAGTCATGGCCGCCGACTTTTCCGCGAATGGTTCCGCAGTCATCTCGCGCCACGACTCCCCCCCATCATCGAAAAATTCGCAAGGGCCATGCGTGTTCCGTCCCCCAGTTTCCGGATCCTTGATCTGCGAGGCCGGTGGGGAAGCTGCATCGCCCCACGCACAATCCTTCTGCATTGGCTGCTCGCCTCGGAACCTCTCAACCTCATCGAATTTGTCATCGCGCACGAGGTCTGCCACCTCCGCCACAGAAAACACGGAAAGGCTTTTTACCGCAGCCTCGGCTTTCTCATGCCCGACTGGAGCGACCGCCACGAACAGCTCCAATCCCATCGGCCGATGCACATCGGCGAACCTCAATGATCTGCCAATACATATGCAACTATCGTTTTATGCATTTTATGGTGGAATTTGCATGTCTTGCCTCAATTCCCATTCTTGGCACACTGCCGAGCCCTGAGTATCGGAATCTGGATTTACGAGCCCGGTCAGAACACGGCTGTAATATAAAATAAGCGTATTCAATAAAAACATCAGTTGCATAAACAATAAGAACATAGATAGTCTATCCAAGAGAAAATGAAGACCCATGCTCGGCTGGCCAAGGCGCTCGACCTCGCGATGAAGGCATCGCGCGAGCAGGTCGTGCGCGGAAAGGATCTACCGCCAGCCATGCGGACTTTTCTCATCCGGCAGGGGTGCCTGCTGGAGATTATGAGAGGCTGGTATTTCTTGGTGCCTCCCGATGCCCCGAAGGGCGAAACCGCACTTTGGCACGCCAACTTCTGGTCGTTTCTTGGCCTCTACTTGGAAGACCGTGGTCCGTATTGCCTGAGCCCGGAAATCTCGCTCGACCTGCTGAGCGGAGAAACGGCAACTCCGATTCAGGTGACGGCGATCTTGGAGTCCGGGGGCAACAACGTGACCACGTTGAGTTTCGCCGAAACGGGAATCACGACCTCTCTGCTCACTTACAAGGCACGTCTCCCGGCCACCCCGGTGCTCGTGCGAGGCCTGCGCCTGATGCCGCCGGGACACGCCTTGGCGAGGGTCACCCCAACGTATTTCCAAACGAACCGCGCGCAGGCAGAGGTTTTGCTGAGGACGACTCCGGCGGCGGAATTGGCGGCGGGAATTCTGGAAGTCGATACCGAGGCTGGCTCGGAACGAATCCTCGGCGGACTCGAAGCCATCGGCCTGACCACGGCCGCCGATCAAGTGAGGGGCTTGATTTCCCTCACCGGCTGGAGGCGCGCGGTCAATCCATTCCCCGATAATACCCCGCTGATTCCGGTGACCGTGCCGATCGTGAGCCCACATGCCGATCGGATCAGACTCCTGTGGCAGCAGATGCGCGGGCCGGTTCTGGATCATTTCCCGTCGGCAGAGAAAAATTCCGCCACATCCGCATGGTTCGAGCGCGCCAAGGAACTGTATGCCTACGACGCCTACCACTCGCTTTCCATCGAGGGGTTCCAGGTGACGCCGGAACTGATCGCCCGGATTGCAGCCGGCGGAGAGTCAGATGACAAAAACGGACGGGAGGAAAACAACCGGCTTGCCGCAAAAGGCTACAGTCTCGCCCATGCGTCGGTCATGGAAAGCATCCGGCGGATTTTTGCCGGAGAACCGCCCGCCGAAGTCGTTTCGCGTGACCTGGCATACTGGTATTCCGAACTCCACCGGCCGTTCGTCCAGGTCGGCAGAATGACTGCGGCCGACCTCTCGGGTTACCGCGAGCGCCCGGTTTTTTTGAGGGGATCCCGGCATGTGCCCCCGCATCACGGGCGCGCGGTTGTGGACAGCATGGAGGCATTCTACGCGGCGCTGCGCGAAGAGCCATCGGCCGCCGTCCGTGCGGTGCTCGGACATTTCGTCTTCGTGTTTGTCCACCCATTCCCCGATGGAAACGGGCGCATCGCCCGCTTCCTCATGAACGCCATGCTCGCCTCCGGCGGCTACCCGTGGACGATCTTGAGAGTCGGTCGACGGAGCCAATACATGGAGTCCCTGGAGGAGGCTTCCGTAAATCGCGACATTGCACCGTTCGCGAAATTCGTCGCTGGGGAAATGGCCCTAAAGTGGTCGGCGGAGATCGCGAAAGCCGAGCGCGAGGCCCGGAGCAAAAAAGTTTGATCAGGTGACACGGTTCCGCTCTGAGAGTTATTTATGAGGATGTTTTCCGATTGTCCTTGGCCCGGACCCAAATTCAAGCACGCTGATAGCGCCTGAACGCCTCCGGCATCTCCCGCACCCGCAGATCCTTCGGCCACTCGCTCCAGTCGCCGCCATGGGTGTCGCGGAGTTGAATCTCCCCGCCATCGGAAACCGGACGACGTCCGAGCTGTTTTAAGAAAAACGCCACGTTCTTTTCCCGGCAGTGGTTCCGAAGCTCCCGAGCCCAGGACAGATCAAAAGGCCGGACGAAGTCTTTGCGCCCGCTCTCCCCGCCGGCGATCACCCAAGAGATTCCGCGCAGGTTGAGCTTCTGTGGTGGGATTCGCTCCCACAGGGGTTCAAGAGAAAGCCCCCGGACGCTCGCCGGAACGCTCCGCAGTTGATCCACCCGGTCAAGACGATCGGGACCCGTGACCGTGGTCATCGCGCAGACGTTGTCCGGAAAACCGCCAATCCGCTCTCCGAATCGGGCCATGCGGTCCGGGCGCTTGGTGAGCCAGAGCCAAAAATGGCGCCGCCCCTCCGGCGAACGGATCGGCCCGATCACTTCCTCCTCAAGAAAACCAAAATCGCTCTCCCGGGAAA
>CAYSKK010000023.1:0-12063 GCA_964431635.1 uncultured Chthoniobacter sp.
GTCAGTTGGTGGTATTTCATCCCTCTTTCTGTCGCACTTACCTCTTGAATCCAAGCGCTCGAACACGGAGACATCCCGCATCGGCTTCAACAATACCTCCGCATGCTGGAAGGACGGAGGGAGTGGCTATGGGAATTCCCTCACCTCGAATTCGTCCCAGCAGACACTTGGCCTGGATAATTATAAATCGACGAATCAAGTTGATCAGACAGGAGTCCAGCGCTGGCGCCAATGGTGGTATGAGTTTACTTCGGATCCGGCGGGAAACCACTTTGTCGCCAGCAGGCCCATGGCCTCGCTGGGCGAGCTGGGATCGATCTATGATCCGGTGCGCCACGACATCAACGGCTTCCGTTCGCAGGGAGCGACCCTGCGGATCGGACAGTCCGACTCGGCAACCAACAACCGCGCAAACTCGACAAGTGCCGACTACAAAAACTGGCTCGGGGGACGCGGGTCGGACGATGTGACTTCGACGAATTACGTGAAGAACGCATTTCTGCTCATGGATGTTTTTCGAACCGACGCCACATCCGCCGGACGCGTGAATCCGAACAGCATCGTCCGGGATCCGGCGGGCCTTGCCTTCCGCTCGATGCTGGAGCAATTCGTGTTTGAGTCGTCTGCAACCAACCGGGCCTCAACCGCGCTCTCCGGTGCAAATCTGAACGTCACCAGCACGCTTTCTTCGCTTCAAAGTTTTGCAACGAACCCCGCGAACGGCTTTTTTGTTTCGGTGGGCGATCTTTCCCGGTCTCCCTTGTTTCACAGCTCAACAAATGCTCTGGCCGGAATTTCCATGTCGGGGGTGTCCGATGCCGGCCGCGAGGAATTCCTGAGCCGTTCTGCGAATCTTCTCACGACGCAAAGCCTCGCATTTACGATATTCGTGAGGGCGCAGGCCGGCAGCTTCGAGAGTGGCGCATCCGGAACGGATCGTTTCAGCGTCAGGGCCGGAGCGTCGCGAGAAATGACAGTGCAAATCCAGCCGGTCTATCCCCCGGGCGGGGACCCGCTCGTTCCGGTCGCACCGACCGGTTGGAATATCTTGCGCCTGCACACAATCAACTACTGAACCACAAATGACAATCCGACTTCTCTGTTGTCTGACAGCCTTGGCAGCCGCGACAGGGGCGAACCTGGCGCAGGAAACCAAGGACGGCGGAGACCCCGAAAAGCCAAGGGATGCATTTGTCAAAATCATGAATGCTTGCGACACGTCGCAAAACGAGCGCTGGCGCACAGGTCTCGACCTGAAATTCAAAGATCAGACGATCGGAAAAGACATACGTCTCGGCGAGCGCGGTCCAACGGGAAAGATCTCCTTCACCGGAAGGGATTTCATCGAAGTGTTCCGCCGGGGCGACGATTCCGGGCCCCTGGTCCGGGTTCCTGCAAATTTGAAGGCCGGGGGGGGTACACACTGGTGGTGCTTGGTCAGCTGGATGCGGATTCCGCCAAGCTCGACGTTCGGGTTGTCGAGGAATACCCCGTGCCCGAGGCGGGCGATAAAAAAGACGGGTGCCGAATGCAGCTCGTGAACGCAGTCGGGAAATTCCCGATTGCCATCGGAATAAAAAATGAAAAACCAATGCCCATTCCCTTCGGGGAAATCCGTGAGTTGTTTTTTTCTCCGGGAGCGGTGGATTTGGGGATATATTTTCAGAATTCGAAGGGAGAGACTCAACGGCTGCAATCCGGCCTGATTGCAAAGCCGGGGGACAACTTGACAGCCGTTGTTCATCCTTCCGCCGAGCGGCCTGAGCGCCCCGAGCTGTTGCGTTTCAACGCCGCCTTTGAAAGGGCCGCCGCGCTCGCCGCTGATGGCGCTCCGCAAACCAACCGCTGATCCTGATCAGGTTTCAATCCCATTGCGATTCGCGTTGTTTTCAGTGGTTCCCCTCCTGTTTCAAGATTAATTTTCAGCCCATGAAAACCTTTGCGAAGCTTGCGTTTGCCCTCCTCCTCGCGACCACTCTCTGCCCCGCGAAGGAAGCCCCTGCGTGGCCGATGCCTCCTTTGGCATATTTTGTGGAGCGGATTCCGCCGCCACCGAAGGAGGGGGATGCGGCGGATTTGAGCGATCTGGAATATGTGCTCGCCGTGCAGGCGTGCGCGACTCCGGAGCAGATCGCCCACACGAGGATGACTGCGCGGCTGGATCCGTTCGAAATCTTCAGCGAGGTGCTCGGGCCGGGGTTCACCGCGAAAAAATATCCCCTGACGAAGGCGCTGCTCGACAAGGTCAGGGACACCGGGGAATCCGTCAAAGACGGGTTGAAAGCCTGGTATGCCCGCAAGCGTCCGGTGGACGCGCATGAGAAGGACGGGGTCATTTCCTACGTCGGCCGCGAGAGAAGCTTTTCGTATCCGAGCGGGCACGCCCTGCGCGGATGGCTCACGGCGCTCGTGCTCGCGCAGCTGGATCCTTCAAAAAGGCACAAGCTCATGAGCTGCGGTGCGGTGGTCGGCTGGGACCGGGTGGTCGCCGGGGTGCATTACCAGACCGACACCATCGCCTCGCGGGCGGTCGGACGCCTGATCTTCGACAAGCTCATGGCGGATCCCGCGTTTGTGGCCGAGCTTGAAAAGGTGAAGAAGTCGGAGTGGATGCAACCGTGAGAACTATGAAACCCGGTTCCAGTGTCCGCCTCATCGCAGCCGCGACCCTTTTCCTTTCCCTGTCGTGTTCGCATGCAAAAGATTGGGTGGAGTATGACGGTTGCCGCCTGACCTCCGGGGCCTACCGCGACGGGGACAGCTTCAGCCAGGTGAGCGGGCTGAAGGCGGGAGGGAAGCGGGCTTCGAAGACAAACTGGCGGCTCTATGGGGTGGACTGCGCGGAGACCGACGATCGGGAGCCGGAGCGGCTGCGCGAGCAGGCGAAGGCGTTCGGGATTCCGGAATCCGCCCTCAAGGAATGGGGGAAGAAAGCCGCCGCCTTCTCGGAAAAATTTCTTTCCGAACCGTTCCGGGTGATGACGCTTCGCGAGGATGCCGCGGGCGCGAGCGCGAAGAACCGGTATTATGCGATCATCATTGGCGCGGACGGGCGTCTCCTTCACGAGGCGCTTCTTGAGGCGGGTCTTGCCCGCGCCCATGGGATGCCCGCCCCCTGGCCGCCAAAGACGACAAAGGAGCATTTCGAGCAAAAGTTAAAAACCATCGAGCGCACGGCCCGGGCTGCAAGATCCGGCATCTGGGGAAATTAAAAACTTTGGGGGCGGCCCTCCGATGATCGGATGTCAAAAAGCCAGCCAGCCCATTCTCTATCAGATTTTTAGATGGAACGGGTGGATGATCCCCGGCGGAGCCGGGGCTCTGCAAGTTTGGCTTCCCAGTGGAAGAATGCGATCTCTCGCAGGCGGTCGAACGGCGTTCTCATCCACGGATTGCCTTGTGTTTTCCGCTTTGCGGAAAATATGGGCAGGAGTGGATTCGAACCACTGAAGGCGTAAGCCAGCGGATTTACAGTCCGCCCCAAATACATAGAAAAATTGACCAACTGGTAAAAACTGGCAAATTTGAGGCATATGGCAGCACGAAAGTGGCCGGCGGGAATTTCACTTCGGCAGGAGGGAGCCGGGGCCAATAAAATCTGGAGGGCCTGCATCGGGAAGAAATTTGACGGGCACCCTCGCCGACGGGGGTTCAGTGTGCATGCGGAAGGGGTGGCTTGGTTGGAGGGCGAAATCGATAAGCGCGAGAAATCTCAGAGGGAGTTCCGTGAAGAAGCCAAACGGCTTGACCTGACTGCGGACTTGGTCGCCGATGCCAGGGTTGCGCTGGCCAAGCTTGCCGGACGAGCGAGCCTCCTGGACGCCGCTCTCGCATGGATCGAGCATGTCGAACCAACGGCACGAACACCATTGGTATCGAGTGCCATCAAGAGATTGGTGCACGAAAAATCCGCAGCCAATAATTCCGGTCGGCATGTGGATGATCTTGAAAAATATCTGAATTCCTTTTTTCGTTATTTCAAATCGAAGCACCTCAACGAACTTCGCAAGGTGGACATGCAGCGCGCCTTGAAGGTCAAAATGGGGCCGCGGGGCAAGAAGGTTCCTCCATCACCAGCGCAGATGGAGAAGCGACTCCGCTACGCGTCCATACTGGTCAACGATGGCATATCACACGGATGGATTCGCCCGGAAAAAAGCCCGTTAATTGGGGTTAATCCCACCAAACGGGTGATCGAAAGAGTCGGGTTCCTTAACTACGAGCAGGTCGCAAGACTACTTTACACAGCCTCGGAAATGCAGCCCGCTTTGATCCCGATGCTCGCAATGAAGATATTTTCAGGGATCCGGAATACTGAGTGTTTTCGTTTGACCTGGGCTCAAGTCACAAAAAAACAGATCAATGTCTTGGCTGCCTTTGCTAAAACTGGCCGATACCGCACTATAAAGATTCATCCTGCCCTGACCCAATGGCTGGCAGGGAGGCGTGGGAATCCAGAAATGAGAGTCTTTGGCATTAACCCCGAAACCAAGAATCGGGAAAACTGCTGGCTCGGCTATTTCACGCCGGTTTGGAGAACTGCACTTCCCGAGTTCAAGAAATGGCCACAAAACGCCCTCCGCCATACCTTTGGATCACACTACTACGCCCTCACAAAATCCATCAGCGAAACTGCCTATGAGATGGGAAACAGCGAAGGCGTGGTTAAGGCGCACTATCTCAACGGGGTCGAAGATGATGACTGTCAAAGATTTTGGCGCCTCATCCCTGCAGTCGCGGAAGCAATTGCGGACAAATCTCCAGGAACCAGCCCTACTTCGGAAGAGTGACCGCATTGGCGATTCGCCCGGGCGGGGATCGCGGGGCGCAGCCGAGGGCAACCGGTCGCCTCCATGTATCCGCAGCCAATGAGCGATTGATCGTCGTTACCTGACCGCGAAAGGGGAAGGCAAGCCCAGGAAATTCCGGACGAAATGATTGGCCGGAGTTGAGCGCACCTCATTTGGCGTCCCGGATTGCTGAATGACTCCCCTGTCAATGAGAACCACACGGTCGGCCACCTCGAATGCTTCGTCCTGATCGTGGGTCACGAAGATGGTGGTGAGTTGGATACGTTCATGGAATTCACGGAGCCACCGCCGGAGGTCTTTGCGCACGCGGGCGTCGAGAGCGCCGAAGGGTTCGTCCAGAAGCAGCACCTCGGGCTCAATGGCCAGGGCGCGTGCGAAGGCAACCCGCTGGCGCTGGCCGCCGGAAAGCTGCTGGGGCAGTCGCTTTTCGTATCCTGTCAGTTGAACAGCCTCAAGGAGTTCATTCACGCGGCACCGGACATCAACCTCAGAGGGACGTTTTCTTCGCGGGAGCACACGGAACGCAAAGGCAATATTTTCAAAAACATTCATGTGGGCGAAGAGAGCGTAGTGCTGGAAGACGAATCCCGCCCGGCGCTTGTAGGCAGAGAGCCCGGTTACGTCGCGGCCGCCGAAGCCAACGGTCCCTCCATTGTCGGGAAACTCGAGTCCGGCAATGACGCGCAGCAGGGTGGTTTTTCCCGATCCGCTGGGTCCGAGGAGAGCGATGAGTTCTCCGCTATCGATTTCCACGCTCACATTGTTGAGAGCGGGGTAGCGGGAGAAGGATTTGGAAACATTGGATATGGTGATGCTCATAAGGGCTCGGCTGCCTCACGGAGCTGCTTTTCAGCCCGCCATTCGGCGTAGGTTTTCAGGAACAGGGTGGCAAGCGCCAGCAAGGCAAGAAGCGAGGCGACAGCGAAAGCGGCTGCGAACTGGTATTCGTTGTAAAGGATCTCGATGTGGAGAGGCATGGTGTTCGTCTTTCCCCGGATATGGCCGGAAACAACCGAGACGGCTCCAAATTCTCCCATGGCCCGGGCGTTGCAGAGAATGATCCCATAGAGGAGTCCCCATTTGATCTTGGGCAGCGTGATGCGCCGGAGAATCTGCCAGCCATTGGCGCCGAGGGTGAGAGCCGCCTCTTCCTCCCTGACCCCCTGCGCTTCCATAAGCGGAATGAGCCCGCGGGCAACGAAGGGAAACGTGACGAAGACCGTGGCCAGCACGATTCCCGGGACGGCGAAGATGATCCGGATGTCGTGATCGATCAGCCAGGGTCCGAACCATCCCTGTGCACCGAACAGCAAAACATAAATCAAGCCTCCAACAACCGGTGAAACCCACAACGGGAGGTCAATCAAGGTGATCAGAAATGAGCGTCCCCGGAACCGGAAGCGCGTCAGGCTCCATGCTGCAGCAAGTCCGAAGATCGTGTTCAACGGCACGGCGATTGACGCAACCAGCAAAGTGAGCCGTATTGCGCTCCGGGTGCAGGGATCTTGGAATGTGCGGAGAAAGACAGCCGCACCTTTTGAAAATGCGCCCTGAAAAACCACGACGAGCGGAAGGAGAAGAAAGAGGCCGAAGAAAACCAGTGTGATTCCTATGAGAGCAGCCTTTATGGGCGACGATTCTGCCGTGGCCCGGTGCGGAGCCGGACTTCTGAGCCGGATGGTGGATGCGCCGGCCATATCAGAAAATCCCGTGCCTCCTGTTGTTCCAGGATTGCAGGGCGTTGCTCACGATCAGGATGAAGAACGAGGCGGCAAGCATGACGAACCCGATCGCCGCCGCGCCGGAATAATCGTATTGCTCAAGCTTCGTGATGATCATCAGCGGAGTGATTTCGGTTTTGAACGGAAGGTTGCCGGAAATGAAAACCACCGAGCCGAATTCTCCGACGGCCCGCCCGTAGGACAGGGTGACCCCGGTGAGAATCGACGGGAGCAGGGCGGGAAAGATCACACGCCGGAATGTGTGCCAGCGGTTCGCGCCCAGACAGGCGGCAGCCTCTTCCACTTCGAGCGCCAGATCCTGGATCACCGGCTGCACCGTGCGGACCACGAAGGGCAGTCCGATGAAAGTCAGCGCCACAAAAATTCCGAACTGCGTGAACGCAACCTGTATCCCCAGTGGCTTCAGGTATCGCCCGATCCAGTCGTTGGGCGCATAGAGAGCGGTCAGCGCAATGCCTGCAACCGCCGTCGGCAACGCGAACGGCAAGTCCACCATGGCATCCAAAATCCTCCGGCCCGGAAACCGGTATCGCACGAGAACCCATGCCGCAACCACCCCGAAGACACCGTTCACGAGTGCGGCAAAAAACGAGATTCCAAAACTTGCCCAATACGAAGCCACAACACGGGGAGCCGTGACCGTTTCCCAGAAATGATGCCATCCTCCGGAGGACGTTTTCAGAAACAGCGCGGAAAAGGGGACAAGCACAATCAGGCTCAGATAAACCAGGGAAAATCCCAGTGTGAGTCCGAACCCGGGGAGGGCATTTTTCCTCATATATTCTGCGCTTCGGAGATCATGGCCCGGAAGCGGTTAAGCATGGTGAGAACGGCGCCGACATGGGCTTCGATCTGGAGATCGGCGGGAGCGTGATTGGGAGTTTCCAGAACGATTTCAAACGGGCGCGGTTTCTGCGTGGGCGGAGCTCCGAGGATCCCAGTGTAGCCGTCCACGATGATTCCCTCGTTGGCATGAAAATTGTCGATGCTCCTGTCGAAATTGCGGGGCAGGAATTTTGAAGCGGCCTCGAGACCCGGTTCGAGCACATGCCGTGTGAGCTGGTGCCCCTTGACGAATCCATAGAGTCCGTTCGAGGAGTCGTCCCCATGGAGAGAAACGACGCCGTCAAAAGCCAGATTCATGAGCTGCCCCTCGAGGAGAAGAACCTCGATCTCATCGCTGCCGCGCCAAAACTCGCGGTTCATGTCTGCTCCGCTCCTGAGCCAACGGGCATCCCGTGTGTAGCCCCACGGGTTGCAGACCGGATAGACAAAAAGCTCGTATCCCAGGGCGGGTTGCGGGTCATCATGGAGGCGGCGGAGCAATTCCACCGCCGCCTCAACGCCGCCCGCCTCGTCCCCATGAACCCCGGCAAAGATCCCGACACGGAGAAAGCTTTTCCGATCGCCCGGCCCGGTGAAAAGAAACCGTGGGATCATCCCGGATCCCCCCCGTGTGTCCTGATACCCGAGATGTGCGCTGAAGAGGCCATCCGATTTTTCAGAGATCTTTTCCAGCGGTGCCAGAAGCGTGTGGATGTTCCGGCGCAGATTCCTCCGATCCGGTGTGGGTTTTACGAGTGTCATGGCAAGTCTATGAGGCGGCTTGACGGGCTTCTTCCGCGAGGACGGTGCTGAGGTAACGTTCGCCGGTGCTGCAGCCGATGGTGACGATCAATTTTCCTTTGTTCTCCGGCCGTGCCGCGACTTGGAGAGCGGCCCAGACATTGGCTCCGGTGGAGATGCCTGCGAGAATCCCTTCCTCCAAGGCCAGGCGGCGGGCTGTAGCGATCGCATCGTCATCCGTCACTTTCACCACACCGTCCAGAATCCCGAGGTTCAGGTTTTTGGGAACAAACCCGGCCCCGGTTCCCTGGATCTTGTGCGGGCCGGGCTTGACCGGTTCGCCGGCCAGGGTCTGCGAGATGACCGGGGAAGAGGCAGGCTCCACTGCGATGGCAAGAAAGTCTTTGTGACGGGACTTGATGACTTCGCTCACGCCGGTGATCGTTCCGCCCGTTCCCACGGCGGAGACGAGGATGTCCACCCTGCCGACCGTGTCGCTCCAGATTTCCTCGGCTGTGGTGCGCCGGTGGACATCCGGATTTGCCGGGTTGTCGAACTGTTGCGGAATCCACGAACCGGGGGTCTCGGCGCGGAGTTGTTTGGCTTTTGCAATGGCTCCCTTCATGCCCTCGGTCGCGGGGGTGAGGACAAGTTTTGCGCCGAGAAGAGCCAGCAGAGTCCGTCGTTCGACGCTCATGCTCTCGGGCATCGTGAGGATGAGCTTGTAACCCTTGGCTGCGGCGACAAAAGCGAGTGCAATGCCGGTGTTGCCTGATGTCGGCTCGATGATCGTGGTCGATGGCGTGAGTTGGCCGTCTTTTTCCGCCGCCTCGATCATTGCCGCGCCAATGCGATCCTTCACGCTGCCGAGAGGGTTGGAGAATTCCCCCTTGAGCGCGATGGTCGCCGGGGATCCGGCGGCGATACGGTTGAGCTTGATGAGCGGTGTGCGGCCGACTGTTCCAATGATGTTGGTGTGGATGGGCATAAGCTTCAGTTGTTTAATGGTTGGTAGATCTGGTCGAAGACTCCGCCGTCGGAGAAAAACTCCTTCTGGGCAGCCGCCCATCCGCCGAACTGACCGTCGATCGTGATAAGTTCGATGTCCGGGAATTGGGCCGCATATTTTGCCCGGGCCACATCCGAAACCGGGCGGTAGAAATTTTTTCCCGCGATGTCCTGTCCGATATCCGAGTATAGGAATTCAAGGTAGGCGGTGGCCACCCCGCGTGTGCCCCGCCGGTCGACGACCTTGTCCACCACCGTAACCGGGGGTTCCGCCAGAATGCTGAGTGACGGAGCGATGATTTCGAACTCACCCGGCTTTTCTTTTTGGATCAGATGGGCCTCATTTTCCCAGGAGAGGAACACATCGCCGATCCCCCGTTCGGAGAACGTGATCGTGGAGCCGCGTGCTCCAGAGTCGAGCACGGGGACATTTCGAAAAAGTTTCCCGACAAACTCCTTCGGCTCGCCACCGTTCTTCAACGCCCACGCCCAGGCAGCGAGGAAATTCCATCTGGCTCCTCCCGAGGTTTTCGGGTTGGGGGTGATGACCTGCACGCCGTCTTTCACAAGATCGCCCCAGTCCCTGATGCCTTTCGGGTTTCCCTTGCGGACGACGAACACGATTGTCGAGGTGTAGGGAGCGCTGTTGTGAGGAAGCCGTTTCTGCCAGTCCGGCGGGATCAGACCTCCTTTGGCAGCCAGTTCGTCAATGTCGTAGGCCAGGGCCAACGTGGCGACATCCGCCTCGATTCCATCAATGATCGAGCGTGCCTGCTTGCCCGATCCCCCGTGGGACTGGTTGATTTCGACGTCGTCTCCGGTTTTTTCCTTCCAGTACGATGCAAACGCCGCGTTGAACCCGGTATAAAGCTCACGCGTCGGATCATACGAGACGTTCAGGAGTTCGATGGATTTCGCGCTGGCGGACAGGGCCGTGGCGATTGCAAGGATTGCGATCAGAATTTTCATAGTGTGGTTGTTGGTGTTCAAAAAGTGACGCCGGTCTGGAAGCCGATAACGGTCGCATTCGCGAGAAGGCCGTTGGCACCCGGCCGGATGATGTATTGGAGCGATGGCTGGAAATACGCCCACTTGCCGACCTGCACTCGGTAGTCGACCTCAAGAACCCCTTCGTACGTCTGGACTGGACGCCCCTTTTTTTCATCCGTAATCTGCTTGTCGTAGCTGTAATCACCGTAAGCCAGAGCCACTCCCGCCTGATCGTCGTCGCGACCCGGAATGAGCCCTTTGTAGACCATCCCGGTCTGGAAATAGAACGGGATGTTGTTGTTGAATTTCGGGGCGAAATTCACGAGTGAGAAGAGCGAAAGCCCCTGGTCGCTGAGTTTCGATTTTGAGTCGGCCGACTTCTTGCCGTCCGACGGGCCTTTGCCGGACAGGACACCGGATTCTCCGGAGGGTTCCCGGAAGAGCATCTGGTCGGCCTGCCAGTAAACCGCCACCTTCTCATCGTAGTTCTGCCCGAAAAACGAACGGTTCTCAACGCCCCAATAAATGAAGCCCGCAGCGTAACGCCCCGGCAGCTTTGCGGAACCGATCTTCGGTGTCACCCCGGTTTCTGCGAGAAAGTAGAGGCCGTTGAGATCGGGATTGATCCGGTAGCCCGCAAAGTCGAGTCCATGATTGTTTATCGCCGTGCCCTGCGGAATCGCCAGGTAGAGCCCGGCCTGCGCGTAATACCAATCCACCGGCTTCACGTTCAAATACCCACCCCATGCGGCATAGCTCCCGCCCCATGGAATTCCATTGGCACTCAGCCCCCGACCGGATGTGAATGTGTTGTTCAGGAAAAACTTGTTCAGCGGTTGCCTGATGAAATGGTCGGTCGGGTTCTGCCATCCCCCGGACACCGTCAGCAACTGCTTCACCCCGAACAGCTCGGGAGTCGTATAGGTGGCATACGCATTCTGAAACCTCCAAAGACGTCCGGTCTGAAATGTGCTCGGCGCAAAATTTCCAGTGGCACCCACCCATTTGTTTACTCCCGCCCCGCCCCGATACCGTACGTCAGAAAAGAGTGTCAGCCCTTCGAGGGGCTCCCATCCCGTGAGCTTGGACGCATCCAGCAACACCCGGAATTTCCACTCGTCATCATATCCGAACCGTTGCTGGACCCCGCCATCTGCATTCCAAAGGAAGTTCGCTTTCCATTCCCCGCTCAATGCAACCCCGCGGTCCACCAAAGTGTCCCGAACGCCAAACCAGTTCCCGGTTGCGTATTTTCCCTCCCACCAATCAGAAAAATGATTTTCTGCTTTGGCGACTGCAATTGTTCCGACCAGCGCACTCAAGACCAGTCCCTTTGCGATTTTGTTCAACATGATTTCTGTTTTGTTAAATGCGGTAAACTCTATACATACAGTCGTTATTCCGCTGAATATTTCCTTCCTCCTCCGGTTAACCGGTCGGCAAATTGTCCTCCCGCACCTCGCGAATTCTTCTCGTTTGTCGGATCTCGGTGATCTTCCTTTCATGAACAACCACCTCCACGACTCCATAGGAAAGTTCGCGAATCGCCCGCAATACCCGCTCCTCAAACTGGTTCAGTTCTCGCTGGAATGGCGTTGCTTCAGGATTCATATACGACCATGTTGATGGTAATTAAGATCAAAGTCAACGAAAAACGATATAAATGATCGTTGTTAAAAATAGACCCTTTGAAACGCCTGCAAAAGCTCCGCTGATTTGGGTTTGGATCCCGGCGGTATTTCGGAGGACTTACTTCAAATCCCCTCACCATTGAGACCGCACACTTCGGATGAAGTGACCGGCGCTCTTTGCAACACATCGAGCAGTGTTGTCTGATCCATCAATGCAACCACCGTATTCTTGGCTTGAAGAAGCACTCGACGAAACCGACAACCCCCGCCATCATCCTTGTGCCGGTTGGCATGGCGCGAAGAGGAGCCCCCAAG
>CAYSKK010000024.1:0-7280 GCA_964431635.1 uncultured Chthoniobacter sp.
ACACTTTTTGCGGATGAACCGGAAATCTGACCGGGGAGGGGCGGCGGAGGAGGGGAGCGGCGAGGGCGAGGTGGAGACAAGGGGTAAACCCCTTGCCGCTTTGGGGGCTGATGCCGGGAAATCTTTGTGCGCTTGATTCGGGGAGATTGAAGCGCATCCTTGTGATCATCTGATCCGTAGCCAGAGGGTCTCCGCACCTGAGCCGGCCGGAAAATCCGGGAGCTGGGGTTCGCTGGAAATCTCTCCGCCGAGCCGGGCTGTTTTGAGGACGAAGCGGACCATCCTCTCCAGCGCGGGCCGGTCGAGTTTTGTGCAGTTGGTGGAGACGAGAAGCGACGCCCCGGGGGCGGACAGGTCCAGAGCCAGACGAAGGAGATCCTCCATCTGCTCCTCGACCTTCCAGCGGCGCCCGCGATTCCCGAGCGAGAATGTCGGAGGATCCAGAATGATGAGGTCGAATTTTTCACCGCGCCGCTCCAGCCGCGGCAGCACCTCGAGCACATCATCCGCCAGAAACCGGTGGCCCTCCAGGGGAACTCCGTTGAGTTCAAAATTCTTCCGTCCGCGGTCGAGCGACTTTTTCGAGAGGTCGATGCTCAGGGTTTGGGAGCCTGCCATCGCGGCGACCACGGAGAACGAACACGTGTAGGCAAATGTGTTGAGTGTCCGTCCGGGAGCGAGCTGGCGTGCGCGGGCCCGGTTCGCCCGCTGGTCGATGAAGAGCCCTGCGGAATATCCCGCGCCGAAGTCGATCCCGTAGCGGATCCCGTGCTCGGTGACCACGGCATCGAGCGGGTCCGCCGGATCACCAGCCACGAGGACCGGTGCCACGCGCTCCGCGTTCTGTTTTGGAAGAAAGCGGGAAAACACGCGGGCGCTTTGGAATCCCGTTTGCGTCTCCCATTCGCGGAGCCCGGCGAGGGCTTCGTCGCGCGCGGCGTCGTGTTTGAAGGAGATCAGAACATCGCGTCCGAGCCGCTCAACCCAGGCATGGGGCGAGGTGAACAGCCGGTGCGCGGAGGTCCCGGCAGCCTCGAATTCCGCAAGAAGTCCGGCAGAAATCCAGCGGCTCATTCAGTCGATGAACCGCTTGGTGATGTCGCCGTAGGCATCGATCCGGCGGTCGCGCAGGAACGGCCAGTGGGTGCGCTGGGTGTCCACCGAATCGAGGTCGGCCTCGACGACGAGGACTTCCTCCCTGTCGCAGGCCGCCTTCGCGAGGATCTGTCCGGACGGATCGCAGACGAAGCTCTGCCCCCAGAATTCGATCCCGTCGCCTCCGTCCGGCGCCTCGTGGCCGATCCGGTTTGCTGCGACCACGTAGCAGCCGTTCGCGACCGCGTGTCCGCGCTGGACGGTTTCCCACGACGAGTGCTGGCGCGCGCCGTATTTTGCCTTTTCCTTCGGATGCCATCCGATCGCGGTCGGATAGAAAAGGATCTGCGCGCCCTGCAGGGCGGTGAGACGCGCGGCCTCCGGATACCATTGATCCCAGCAGACGCAGACGCCGAGCTTTCCAAACTTTGTGTCCCACGCGCGGAACCCGAGGTCGCCGGGCGTAAAATAGAATTTCTCGTAGAAGAGCGGGTCGTCCGGGATGTGCATCTTCCGGTATTTCCCGAGAAACGATCCGTCGGCGTCGATGATGGCCGCGGTATTGTGGTAGAGGCCGGGCGCGCGGCGCTCGAAGAGCGAGGCGATGAGGACGACGCCGAGCTCCCCGGCGAGCGACTGGAGCGGCTCAGTGCCGGGGCCCGGGATTTCCTCGGCGAGGTCAAAATATTTGTGGTCCTCGACCTGGCAGAAGTAGAGCGAGCGGAAGAGCTCCTGGAGGCAGACGATGTTCGCGCCGCGCGCGGCGGCCTCGCGGATCCCGCGCTCCGCGGCTGCGGTGTTTGCCGCCGTGTCCGCCGTGCAGGCGTTCTGCACGACGCCGATCTTTACTGTGGATTGCGCCATGCCGTGAATCGTGCCACATTTTCCGCCGATGAAAACCCTGCTTTTACTTTTGACATTTGCCGCCATCTCCGCGACGAACGCACATTCCATGGACGACATCCGCATCATTGTTAAAACCAGCAAGGGGGACATCGAAGGCACTCTGTTCGCCTCGAAGGCTCCCGTCACCGTTGCCAACTACCTCAATCTCGCCAAGCGCGGGTATTACGATGGCATCACGTTCCACCGTGTGATCCCGAATTTCATGATTCAGGGCGGCGACCCGACCGGCACCGGCGCGGGCGGCCCGGGCTACACGTTCGAGGACGAGGTGAAAACCGGCCTCAAGCACGACAAGGCCGGCATCTTCTCGATGGCGAACCGCGGCCCCGGGACAAATGGCAGCCAGTTTTTCATCACCCACCTTCCGACCCCCCACCTCGATGGCAAGCACACCGTCTTCGGCGAGGTCACCAAGGGCCAGGACGTCGTGAACGCGATCGTGCAAGGCGACAAGATCCTGAAAATCGAGATCCTCGATTCTCCCGACGCGCTCTTCGAGGCCGAGAAGGCCAGGATCGCCGAGTGGAACAAGGCGCTGAAGTAGCTTGATGGGGGACATTGCTGGCGGGCTGAGCCTCTCCCCGGGGTGGCTCAGAGCTTTGTCACATGAAGTCCCCAGTCGGCTGCCAATTTGTGTCTCCCTTTGTCAGGGAGAACGGCTCCCCCGTCGTCAATTTCGTTCCACCCGATGCCATAAACGACGAAAGATCCGTCCTGCGACGGTTTGTAGGTGAGCTTGCCGCCGGAGATGGGATCCATGGGCACCTCGGGAAGGAAAGCGGGCACGAGATCGTCCAGTCCGGCGGGAAGCCTGTTGTTGGCAAGCCGGTAGCGTTCGATGGCGCAGGCGGTTCGCGTGCAGGCCAGAAGCGTTGCGGTGAACGCGGCCGTCTTCTCGCTATCCAACTCACTGGGGAGGCTGATGTAGGCCAGAGGTTTCGTGAAACGCTCCCAGAGGCCGGCTTTGTTTAGGATTGCCTCAATGCCCGCATATTGCTTCGGGGAAATGCGGCTTCCATCCCCGAGAGATTCGATCATCCGCTGCGCGAGGAACAGGTGAAGCGCCTTGTCCTTGTTGGCCCAACCAGCGGGCCGGAGCGACCATAGAAAATATACCAGCCGACTCTTGAGGCTTTGCGTTTCCGAATTCGAGCCAGGTTGGTTAACAATTTTTAAAAAATTGGGATCGCTCCAATTCACCTGCTGTGTCATCGCCCGCTCGATACGGAAGGCATCAGCCAGTTGCCGCCCCGGATTTTGCGGGGCAAGAATCCCGGAGAATGCCGTCAAGGCCGGGTCGTCCCAGGCTCCGGAGCGAAGGCCCTCCCCAATCACATCGCAAGTCAAGTTCAAGGTGGCATACTGAACGAGCTCGCAGATCAGGAAGTGAGGAGACGAGGACGCGCGGGCGAGGGCGAAGAGGGTTTTTGTGTCCTCAAGGGCTTTTCCCTGCGCGCCAGTGGCCAGCTCCGCCAGGGCGCGGACCCGAAGCACACGGGCGACAGCGAGCACTTTGGTGAGGTGAGGGAAAGGCATTTCAAGCCCCTTGGAGTAATCCAGCGGCCAGGAGACGCCGGGACGGCGCAGGGCCTCGCTCAGTTCCTCCAGAACCGGGTCGAGCGGAGCCAGTGCCCCCAAGACCATGCGCCCGGCCTCCGCTTCATTCCCGGAAAAAGCCGGATCAATCGCTTTTGCCATCGTGACCAGGCGGTTTTCGCCGGGAGCGGGGTGGCCGGACGTTTTCCATGGCAAGTTCAGTTTACCCAGCCGTGAGTCTTTTTCCGACGCAAAGAATTCCTTGAAGATGGGGGCCGCGGCAACATTCTGATCATCCGGCACCAGCGGGGGAATGAGATCCTCGATGCAGAGCGATTCATTTTTTGCCTCAAGCTGCGCGAGGTTTTTGCGCAGTTCGCGGGCACCGCTCCAGTTGGTCCATGCGTAGAACATGGCGACGGCGGTGACCGGAACGGCCAATAAAAAGATGAGGAATTTTTTCATGGTTCGGACGGGCGAATCAGGTGGTGGGAGGAGCGGGTGCGGACTGTGGCTTGGGAAGGCGGAAGATGGATTCGATGTGGAGCGGCTCTGCGGCGGGAGGGTCCAACTCTCCCGTCGAGACAAACCGCCGGATGAGGGACTCGCGCATCGCATAGGCGTCGTAGTTGAAAGGCATGCCGCCTTGCGGCACGTCGGGAGTCGTGAAGTGGAGAAGAAAAATCAGGCCCCAGCATGCCGCGAGCGCACCCCAGCAGAGGCGAGGAACAACTGTTCGGGTCTGTGGGCGGACGGCAGCTCCGAGAATCTGGCGCTTCCAATCCGGCGGCAATTCCGGCAGCCGGGCGCGGCGGAGAAGGGATTCGATTTCGTCGGTGCTCATGTTTCGATTTCCAGACGCATGGCATCGCGCAATTTGTCTAACGCGTAGCGAAACCGGCTGGCGGCGGTGTTGGCGGGAATGCCCAGGATGCCGGCGATCTGCCGGAACGTCCGCTGCTCCCAGACCTTCAGGTGCAGCACGGCGCGCTGCTCCTCCGGAAGCGAGGCCACCTTCGCCAGCAAAGTCGCCAGTCGCTCATCTCCAGCCTCTTCCACCTGAAAGCCGACAAACGCCTCCGAGGCGAATTCTGTCATCGCGCGCTGCCGGGACGATTCGCGCCGGACGAGATCCACATAGGCACGATAAGTGCAGCGAAGCAAAAACGACCGGGGATTGAGGATCGTGAAACGCGGACGCCTCGACAGCCGGAGAAAAACATCCTGCAGGATGTCTTTTGAAGCTTCCGGGTCGCGGGTCAGTTGGAGTGCGAAGGCATAAACCGCCGGGGCAAACTCATCGTAGAGAGATTCCATGTGTCGCGGGTCCATCATGCCGGGGTTGTAAACCAGACGTTTCCCTTCCGGGATTTGTCTATTTCGTCCACCATTTTCAGGCTTAACGTGGTATGGCCGTCCCGGCCATGATAGATTTTCGATTCATCGGCAGGGTGGCGATGCCACATTTTCCTGCCAAGTCATTGGGATGCCTGTGCTTGGCCGGCATCGCGCCTCTCATCCGATTTTTACTCACACAATCTTATCGGAATCAATTAAAACTTATCTTGATTCGTGCTAGCATTCGTGTATACACGAATACATGAAAACAATCACGCTGGATGACGAGGCCTACGCCCGCTTGAAGGCATGGAAGCGGAAGGGGAACGAGTCATTTTCCCAGGTGGTCAAGCGGGTGATTCCGGCGTCCGGGACGCTGGCCGCTTTCGTGAACTACACGGAGATTCATCAGACCGACCGGTTGGAGGGGAACAGAGTCATGGAGTCGGCGATTGAGGAGCGTTCGGAGGAGAAGAGCGAGCCATGGATGCTGTAGCGGACACCACGTTTCTTATGGGGCTTTGGCGGCGTCAGCCGTGGGCGACCGGCTACGCGGCCTCGCATCCCTCGATTTCGTTGGGAATCCCGTGGGTTGTGCTCGGGGAGTTCTGGCATGGGGCCTTGAGGGCGGGGCATCCGGCCGCAATGGTGAGCGAGTTTCTGACATTGGGGCAGCCGCTGATGAATCCGGAGCCCGCCATGTATGCCCGGATTTGCGCCGAACTGCAGGGTTCTCCGGTCTACCGTGCGATCGGGCAGAACGACCTTTGGATTGCGGCTGCAGCCCTGGCGGAAAACAAGCCCCTGCTCACACGAAACCGGAGGCACTTCGGCGAAATTCCCAACCTCCGGTGCGAGGTTCTGGAGGGGAATGCGACGTGGTGATCCCGCCGGGTTCCGGGAACGGGGGCTCCGGGAAAACGCGCCGGAAAATCCCGGCTTGCGCGGGATTTTACACGAGGCATCTTGGGAGGCATGAATCAGGTCAAGGACACGCTGCGCGCCACCGTGCGGTTGGGTTATGACGGGCGCGTCCACAAGCAGTTCCGCGGGCCGAAGGCGGAGGAGCGGTTTGCGACCGAGGTGAAGGTGCTGAAATATCTGGAGGAGCGGGGGTGCCCGTTTGTCCCGCGCCTGCTCGAGTCCGATCCGGAAAGCCTCAAGATCATCACCACCAATTGCGGAACCCGGGTCGAACACCTCGACGACGCGCGCTGCCGGGAACTTTTTGACGAGCTCCTCGCATACGGGGTCCGCCACGATGACGCCGAGATGCGCAACGTGACCTACCGTCAGTCGGACGGACGGTTTTGCCTGATCGATTTCGAGTTCGCCACCATCATCGATGAAAAGCATGAGGGCTGAAGAAACGGCTTTTCATTTTGCATGGTCCGGGCACACCGACCGGGGGCGCGTGCGGAAGAACAACGAGGATTCGTTTCTCGGGCTCGCGGTGGATGCCGAGGGCGCGCATTACCTCGGAAAAATCGGCGACGCCGGAGGCGGGCGGGCGGATTTTGTTTTTGCGGTGAGCGACGGGATGGGCGGGGCCATGGCGGGCGAGTTCGCGAGCCGGATCACGGTGGAGAAGATCACCAGGCTTTTCCCCCCGCTCTTCCGGCTGAATGCGTCCGGCATCGAATCCGGCTACATCGAGGTGGTTGAGGAGCTGTTCGGCGAAATCCACAAGGCGCTCATTTACCTTGGGGACTGCTATGAGGAGTGCGCCGGGATGGGGGCCACGCTCAGCCTCTGCTGGTTCAGCGGGCAGTGGATGTATTTCGGCCACATCGGCGACAGCAGGATCTACTACCTCCCGGCATGCGGCGGGATCAAGCAACTGACCAACGACGACACCCATGTCGGCTGGCTCTTCCGCAACGGGCAGCTCAACGAGCGCGAGGCAAAAAACCATCCGAGAAAAAATGTGCTCCAGGCCGCGCTCGGGGCCGGCCACCAGTTCGTCAACCCGCAGGTCGGCGCGGTGGGATGCGAGCCCGGCGACCGGTTTCTGCTCTGCACCGACGGGGTGACGGACGGCTTTTTCAACGATCAACTTCCCGCGGTTCTTGATGAGGGCGGCAATGCCGCCGATCACCTGGTGCGCGAAGCGCTGAGCCGCTCGGCAAAAGACAACGCGACGGCGCTGGTGGTCCAAATCCTGCCGGGCCGCGATGAGGGGGCGGTTTAACCCCAATCCTGTTCCCTTTGCAGTGAAATGTGGCATCGGCGTCCCTCCGATGAATAGAAAATCCTTCATGGCCGGGACGGCCATGCCACGGTAGAGCAACAGAATTGGGTTTAAACCCGAAAACTGTTTTTCTCTGCGGGCTCTGCGATTGCCTCGCCCTGAGTCTTGCCGCGCGGTTCGAGGGAAGGCCGAAATAGAGTCGAGCAGGCCGAAA
>CAYSKK010000025.1:0-6023 GCA_964431635.1 uncultured Chthoniobacter sp.
TCGCCGTAAACTTTCCCTTATTTTCCCCTTGATCTTCCAGAGAGTGTCTAACGTCTTCGGCCCTACGTTCGGAATGGGATTCGATCAGGCCGTGGAAACCTCAATCGAGCTGAAATCGTGCCTGTAGGCAGAACAGTGTAATCAACAAACCGAGTTCGGATTAATTTTATGGGACTCATTGATCAATTTCGCGTCCAGGCGAGCTGCCGGGAGCTTCAAAAGAGAACGATAGGAACTTATGAGTTCTGGATCAGGAAATTTTTCAACGAGACCGGGCGAAAGGCCGCTTCCGAATGGAATGGGGCGATGGTCTCTCAATGGCTCCATGGGTTGGATCGTCAAAACTATTCCTCGATCTCAAGAAAGCAGGCACTGTGCGCCTTGGTGTTTGTCTTTCGGCATGTGCTGAAAGCGGATCTTCCAAATCTTGGGCTTCCGAAACCTCCCCGTGAGAAGTTCCACCTTCGCACAATCCCGAGCCGCGAGGAGCTTGCCAGGATCTTTGCTGGGCTCAAAGGTCAACCACGTCTCATGGCGGCGCTCATGTATGGGGCAGGCCTGCGCGTTGAGGAGACATGCAAGCTCCGGGTGAAAGATATCGATTTCGATGCGCTCACGATTGGAATCCATGGAGGGAAGGGTGACAAAGATCGTCTCTGTCTTATGCCGGTAGTGTTGGTGCCACACTTGCAACGTCAAATCGCGTGGCGGGCGGCATTGCACGATCAGGATCTTGCTGCCGGGGCCGGCGTGGTCGAGCTTCCGGGCCGGCTGACAATCAAATATAAAAATGCCTCCAGGGATCTGGGATGGCAATATCTCTTCCCCAGCCAGTGCATCCAGAATCAGCGCCGGTGGCATGCTGTTCCGGAGGGAGTGCAAAAGGCAATGCGTGGAGCTGTGAAGGCCGCTGGCATCACAAAGCGGGTCACCCCGCACACCCTTCGCCACGCTTTCGCCACCCATGCGCTTCGGGCGGGAAATGACATCCGCACAATCCAGGATCCGACCCCCGTGCTGGAGGCCATGGGCACGCAGCTCGTCTCGCTCACCAAGCGGGCATTCAACGACTCCGCGCTACGTGCCGCTTCCTGGCCTCCCAAAAAAGATGGTTCGGCCTCCCGGTTGAAAAGGACAGGAGCCCTCTACCAGAGCATTGCGATTGTCCAGCTCACATCGAAAGAGGTCCATGTCGGATCGGATCGCCCCTATGCGGCAACCCACCAGTTTGGAAGCGCGAAACGGAACATCCCGGCCCGCCCGTTCTTCCCGTTCCTGTCCGGTCGAATGATCCCAAGCGCGAGCGAGAAAATCGAGGCGACGGCCAGGCGCAAGATCGCTGCATTGCTCCCGAAGTAGCACCCATTTCAAAACTTCCCCCACCATCCCCACCACGGTTGGATGATTCTGCGGGCCGGGGGCATAGTGCGCCTCGTGATCCGCAACGGCGCAAAACTCCTGGCACTCTCAAGCCCCTCGAAAATCGAGGCCGGAAAGGATCTGCCCTCGCGCCTGCTCATCGTTCCCTGGGGCGAGAACAAAACCAATCAGGGTCTTGTTATCTGCAACGCCACCACGCTGGAAAATCTCCTCTCCAACCAAAAGGCCGTGAAGCGAGACCGCGTCGCGCTCGACTTCCAACATTCCACGGTCGAAAGCTCGAAGTTCTATAAAGGCGAACCCGCCAAGGTCGCCGCTTTTGCATCTCTCGAAGTGATCGACGGCGAGGGCATTTACCTCACCAACATCGAGTGGACAGCCGAAGGTAAAGAGTTCGCCGCCGGCGGACACTATCCCGATCTCTCCCCCGCTCTCGTCACCAACAAACTCGGCGAGGTCATTCTCATCCATTCCGCGGGGCTCGTCCGCCAGGGCGAGATCGACGGAGTGACCCTTTTCTCAGCGGACGCTCTCAACTCCATCACGGAAACCATTTCATCTACCATGAACCCAAAAGCACTCCTCATCAAGATCCTCGGCCTTTCCGAGGATGCCACCGACGATCAAATCACCGCCGCCGCCGAAGCATTCGGAAAAACCGAAGTCGCAGAGGTGCCGGATGACGTGAAGGCGATGTCCGCCCGCCTGGAAGTCGTCGAAGGCACGCTCAAAACTTTCACTGCCGCCTCGGAGAAAAACGAGCGCGACAATCTCATCCGCTCAGCCACCGCGTCCGGAAAGGTCATTCCCCTCTCTGCCGAGGAAATCAGCGAAACACCGGTCAAGATCCTCTCCGCGATGATCGACAAACTCCCCGTCACCGTTCCGCTCGAACAGCGCACCGGTGCCGTGAAGGAGTTCTCCTCCGGCATCAACAACGATCCCGTCGCCGACGAGATCCGCGAAAACCTCGGCATCTCCAAAGAGGCCTGGAACAAACACAACCAGGCTGCCTGATCCACTCTCACCAAAACCCACTCACCATCTAAATCACCATGGCCGCCACACAATCCATCGACACGCCGGAACTCAGCCGGAACATCGTCTCGCTCCCCATCGCAGCATCCACCACCATCTACGCTGGCACGCTGGTCGCCGTTGACTCCAACGGCCGCGCCGTTCCCGCTTCCGATGCCTCCGGCCTCCGCGTGATCGGCCGCGCCGAGGAAGAGAAAACCTGCGGGTCGACTGCGGGCGCGGAAAGCGTCCAGGTCAAGCGCGGCATCTTCCGCTTTGCAAATTCCGCCACGGATGCCGTGGATGCGAATGACATCGGAAAGCCCGCCTTTGTCGAAGACGACAAAACCGTCTGCGAAGCCGGAGGCACCTACAAAGTGAATGCCGGCCGCGTCGTCCAGGTGGACAGCGACGGCGTCTGGATCGACACGCACCTGGCCTCTGTGGTCCCGGTGGCTGTCTCGATGACTTCGACAAACGGAGTAGCAGCCGCTGCCGCTCCCTGTCCGGCCGCTCATCTTCCAGAAGGTGAAGGATGTATCGCTCACGGCTCTCGACCGCCTCGACAGCGACACGGTCTTCCACGAGCACGAGTTCCGCTACCAGGCCTATGGCATCTACAATGCCGGCTACGGCCTCAGCGAGCTCGCCTACGGCTCCAGCGGCACAGCGGCAGCCTAAGCACTGCGATGGCTGACTACGTTCTCATCGGCGACCTGGATGCGGATCTTCCTCCGAACCTCCTCACCCAGGCGCTGGACGACGACAACGACGGAATCGCGGATGCCGGCCTCTGGGACAAAGTCCTCAAGTCGGTATCCGGTGAGATCGACGGAATCCTCGGACAGAAGTTCGCGGTCCCGTTCCAGAATCCGCTTCCGGCCATCGTCGTCCATGCCGCCCGACAGCTCGCCCTAGCGAAGCTCTACCAGCGGCGCGGGATCGATGACAAGGCGAACCCATTCGCCAAGCCAGCCAATGAGATTCGCGAGAAGCTGAAAGCCATCGCCGCCGGCAAGGAGCCGCTCACACCTGAGATCCAGCAAGCCGCGCCTGCCGTATCCATCGTTTCTCAACCTTCCAAACTCCATTCCTCAACCGGAAAAAACACCGCTTAAAAAATGCCAAGCTCACCGACAATCAAAGGCGACAACACAGTCATCTGGGGATCCGGAGCAGTCTACGCCTCCGGGATCATCACACGCGGAAACGCGAAGACCACCGGCGAGAAATTCCTGGTCAAGGACAACAACGGATTCACTGTCACAGCGATCTATTTTGACGACCGCAACGAATGCTCGTTCGAGATGATCGTCCAGACCGCGGCGCCCAGTCTGTCGCGGGGAGATTTCATCACGGTCGGCGGGATCGCTTCCTGCATCGTCGAGGAATGCGAAAAGATTTGGGAGCAGGGTGGCGTCATGAAGTTCGCCGTTACCGCTGTCAAATACTCGCAGATCTCCGGCTCCTAACCAGTCATGGGAAAGGCATCAAAAGGCTTCAACGCCTCCCAGGCCGCTGCCGTCCGCTCCGCTGGAAAAAACACCCCGGCGGATGTGCTCGAAGCGTTCTTCCCGGAGAAGATCACAGCAGCCGAGTTCCAGATCCAACCGGTCAACCTCGCCACATTCATGGCGCTGGAAAAGATCGGATCGCTGCTCACACGCCTGAGCGAAATCCGGACCCTGCTCCTGCGTTACAGGTTCCCAGAGGGCGTTACCGATGAATGCCTGCTCTATCTGGGAACTCAGCCCGAGGTAACGCCGGAGGGGCTGCCACTCGATGCCTACCGGATGCGCTTTCGCCTCAATGCCAGCATCGACATGAACTAACCACCATCCCCACCACGGTTAGCACCGGAAACCCTTTTCCCAGACAATCAATCCCGTGAGTTTTTCCCGCGTCATCAATCTCTATCTCAACCTGGATACCAATGCCGGGAACCCGCTCGTCTCCGGGCTCTCAAACAAAGAGAGCCGGGCGACACTTCAATTTATCCAGGGCGACATCGCCGCGCTCTCCGGAACATCCACCAGCCTGGCCGTAAAGTGCGACATCGAGCTCCAGAATGCAGATAATACCCAACGGCTCACTTACCAGTTCGATGGATCCGTGCTCCGGCAAGTCTACGATGGTGAGGCCGATCCAACGCCAGGCACGCCGAGCTATCCGCTCCCGGCAATGCTGCTTCTCACGACGAACCTTTCAACTGCCGAAGTCGAGATCGGATCCGACACCGTTGACTTCGACATCACCGCCCTTGGCCTGGCCACCGCACCCGCCATGTGCATCCCCTTTGGGATCCAGAAGCCGGGTGACGCTGCCGACAACATCAGCATCATTTCCGCATTTCCCGTTAACGCCACAACCCTCCGCGCCTACCTCACCGCCGCACCCTCCGAAGCAGGCTACAAGGCCACCGTCTTTTTCCGCTGAAAATGAAAACCACCGAAAGAATCGTCTTCTCCATTATCGGTCTCCTGGTCGCCGGGAGCCTCATCGCCGCCACCCCGATCAAAAACCTGGTATTCCAGTCCGACGTCAGTGCCGGCGGATACCAGATCACAGGCCTTGCAGATCCCACCAACAGCAGCAACGCCGCCACCCTCGGCTACGTCACCAACCAGATTTCCGAGGCCTCGACCAACTACGCCACCGCCGCCCAAGGTGCGTTGGCAGATTCCGCTCTCCAGCCGGGCGGGGTGAGCACGAGCGACATCGGGGATTTCCCGTGGGATGTATCAGCATTCAGCAACGATGCAGGGTATATCACGTCGTGGAGTGACATTCCTGACAAGCCCCCCTTGTTCTCGGGGAATTATTCCGATCTCTCCGGCGCGCCATCCCTCGAACTCACGGCGAACTCGCCTTTGCAAATCTCCGGCAACCTCACGACTGGCGCAACACTGTCGTTCAACGCCACCGCGCTGTCGCTCAACGCGACGCAGATCACGAGCGGAACGCTCTCTGCATCTCGTCTGCCCAACATCACCATCACAATGAGCGGGGTGCTCCACAACAGCCCGGTGACGTTGACCAACGGCACCGGCACAGCCACGCTTGCCAACCAGACGGTCAACACGGTGCTAGCGGGGCCGACCACCGGAAATGCGACGACACCGACATTCCGAGCCTTGGTTGCTGCCGACCTCCCGACGATCACTCTCAACATGAGCGGGGTGCTCCACAACAGCCCAGTGACGCTCACGAACGGCAACGGCACGGCCACGCTCGCAAACCAGACGGTCAATACCGTCCTCGCCGGTCCGACCACCGGAAATGCGACGGCCCCGACATTCCGTGCGCTCGTTGCCGCCGACCTCCCGAATAGGCAGAACGACATCGAGATCGGACCTTCTAAGACACTATCCTTCGAGGGAGCAACGGACGACAGCTATGAGACGACTTTTTCCGTCACGGACCCGACAGCGGACAGGACACTCACACTGCCAAATGCAACCGGAACCGTCCTGCTCGACACGACGATCGACATGCTCAGCATTCGCTCGGCTTACATTTACGCATTCGACGAATTTGCGACCGGGACGACGTCGAGCGGATCCATTGGCGATATGCGCTGGCTCTCGACCGGCTCTGGAAACCTCACCTATTCTTATTCCGACGCT
>CAYSKK010000026.1:0-2445 GCA_964431635.1 uncultured Chthoniobacter sp.
GTGATCTCACAGTCGCCGAAGATCCTCCGGATGGCCGGGTCGTCGTTGAGGGTGAGCAACCACCTCCCCTTGAGGGTTTCGAGCCGATTCCGGAGCTTGTGGACATCGACAATGGACCAGGCCGCATACATCCCGGCCTGGCAGGACGTATAGGGGGGATCGAGGAAGAAGAAGCTCTCCTTGCGGTCGTAGAGGTCCAGGCAGCGCTGCCAGTCGAGGTTTTCGACGGTGACGCGGTCGAGCCGGAGGTTGAGGAGCCTGATGGCCTCCATCCGGGCGCTGCGGGATCCGCTGGATGCCCCGCCTTCTGGTGAGGTTCCGAACGTCCCGAGACTTGCCCCACGGAAACAGTTTTTGTTCCGGAAAAACCACCGCGCCGCCTTCTGGATGTCGGTGAGGCCGGGCTGGCCGGCGAAGTCGAAAAACTCGCGCCGGCTGTTGAGGACAAATTCGAGTTCCGTGAGGAGGGTGTCGGCGTGGAATCGGACGCACCGGTAGAAGGTGACGAGGTCGCCGTTGATGTCGTTGAGGACTTCGAAGCGCGACGGCTTTTTTGCAAGGAGGACGGCGAGGCCGCCGGCGAATGGCTCGATGTAGCAGGTGTGCTCGCGGATCCTTGGAAGGATATACTTGAGGAGCTTTGATTTCCCGCCTGGCCAGGTGATGGCCGGTTTTGTGGACGCTTTAATGACATTCGACTAGACGGCGCGATGCGCTTGTTTGTCGGATGCTTCGGTGAAGCATAGCCATTTCTGGCCTGCTGTCAAATGGCATCCGGATGGAATCCGGTGAGCTGTAGGGATCTACTTTTTGGCGAGCTGGAAGATCTCGGCGATCTCCTCCAGCTTTCCAGCCAGCCGGCCTGCATCGCCCGCATGAGCCCAATTCACCTCTTCGGGAGAAACTCCCAAGTGATCCTCCAGATGTTTTTCGATGGCAGCCATGAGCCGCCTTGAGCGGTCGATTTTCCCCATGAATTCGATGGTGGCCTTGCTGGTTTTTTTGGCGGGTGTTTTCATGTCCAGTGTGATTGCTCTGGTGCCGCCGGAAGTGAAGGGAAATCGACATGGTTTTTTACTATTTCAGCATAGCGCCACGGGGCGGATTGAGTTCGGCGGCGGCAGATCGAGCGGGGAGACTCCGCGTGCCATGTCTCCGTGGAGGTAAATCATCGTGGTCTCGACGTGCTCGTGGCCAAGCAGATCTTGGATCGTGCGAATGTCGTTTCCGGCGCGCAGGGCATGGGTGGCGAACGCATGCCGCAGCGTGTGCGGGGTGACTCGTTTCGTGATTCCGGCAGCCCGCACGGCGGCCCGCATGGCTTTTTGAACTCCCTCTGGGACGGCATGCCACCTGCGCTGATCGCGGATTGATTGGCTCGGGAACAGGAACTGCCAGCGCAGCTCGCGCTGCGCACCGGGATATTTTCTGTCGAGTCTCCCTGGCAATTCGACAATCCCGGCTCCGGCGGCGAGGTCCTGATCGTGGAGAGCTGCCCGCCAGGCAATCTGGCGTTGAAGATGCGGAAGCAAAATATCAGGGAGCAGGCAGAGGCGGTCTTTATTCCCCTTCCCCCCGTGAATCCTGATCGTTCTGGCGTCGAAGTCGATGTCCTGGACGCGCAGCTTGCAGGTTTCCTCTACGCGGAGCCCGGATCCATACATGAGCGCGGCCATGAGGCGCGGCTGGCCGCGCAGGCCGGAGAAGATCCGGCCAAGTTCCTCTCGGCTTGGGATTGTGCGGAGATGGAATTTTTCACGCGGCGGCTTGGGAAGCCCGAGGTTTTCCACGTTCGACATGAGGACGTGCCGAAACACGAAAACGAGAGCGCAGAGAGCCTGCTTACGAGAGACGCTGGAATAGTTCTCCCGGTCCAAGCGGTGCAGCCATGAAGACACCATTTCACCGGTCCATTCCGACGCGGGCCTGCGACCCGTGTCTGCAAAAAACTTCCGGATCCAAAACTCATAGGTTGAGATCGTTCGTTTTTGCAGCTCCCGGCAGCTTGCCTGGATTCGGAATTGATCAATGAGGCCCATGAGTTAATCCGAACCGGGTTTGTTGATTACACTGTTGGCCGGACCGAGGCGGGGCATCGTCCGTGTGAACGGGTCGCTTGAGTCGTCGTCGCATTCGTCCGCGATCTCCCCCGCGACATCGTCTTTGACGTGCCACAGATCGACGTAGCCGAAGAGCACGTCGCGACGACATTGCGGACATTTGGCAGTCACCTCGACGGAGCCGCCGAACGTGCCTGTGGCGCGGATTTGCTTGTGCAGGATGATCCCCTCACAGATCGGGCAAGTGACCATTCCTTTTTCGCGCCCCACCGTGCTTTCCGGGAGGCTATTTGCGACGGCCATGATAGCTTCGGCGTGAGTGGCCGGGGCGAATAGTTTCAACTTTGAAGTGCGACAAATGGGCTTAGTCCATACACTTCATTGG